>NZ_CM172794.1:3505000-3915000 GCF_057653825.1 Rhizobium sp. WSM409
CAGGAGAACAGTCAACACACCCAACCAAAGTTTTTTGACATTTTTGTAACAGGTTGATTCGGCTGGCATTTTTGCCGGTCGATATTATCCACAGGGCGCCCTTTCGGGACGCATTCCCGAAAATTCCTTTATCAGTTGGTCAAAAATCCATCGGCAAGTCGTTCTCGACCCCCGAAAGATCATAAGAAAACAGGATCTTGCGCGAAATTATGGTTAACGGAGGATTAAAGCGCCTCCGACCGGCAAGCTTTAAATTTCCGTCACAAATCAGCGGCTGAGATTTCGGAACCTATCACCGAGTTGGGTGTTGTCTTTCCCATTGAAGGAAGGAGACCGACATGGCTGCCAATACCGATGATATCAGAGCATCTGTCAGTAAGGACATCGCCGCACTCCAACAGGAAGTCTCGCGCCTGCAGAAGATGATTTCCGCTCAGGGCGCTGAAGCCTATTACGAAGTGCGTGGCCGCGCCGGCAAGGTCTATGACGAAGCCCTGCCCCGGGCAAAGAACGCCGTCGCCCAGATCCGGGCCGAAGGTGTGGCTGCCGCCGACGCTGCCCGCGAGCATCCAACTGCAACGACCACTGCCCTGGTGCTTGCAGGCGCCATTGGCTTCCTTGCCGGATACCTGCTTTCCGGCAGTCCGCAGCCGCAGCCTCGCCATTGGTGGCGCTGAACACGCCATATCCACCCATAAACCAGTCTTTTGCGCACCCGCCGATCCGTTTTTCGGCAGGGTGCGTAAATGCTTATGTCTTAGAAAAACCAATTTTTAATGCCAGCTATGGGAACATAAAAAACGAAGGGAGGACTACCATGGAAAACAAGAGGGCCAACTGCATTATCGAAGTCAGTGTCGACAGCGCCGATGGCCGCTATGCGGTCGGCATTATGAATATGCGCCAGGCACTCGATCTGCCGGAAATGCCTAGTCTGTCCTACACACATCCGGACCCGGTCAAGGCCGCCGCCGGTATCGTCGTCAGCCGCAAGGAACTGGCCGGCTTCATGGTCTGCCGCTGAGGCAGCGCCACCCTAACAAAGCCGCGACGGCGCTTTATCCAAAGCGCTGAGCCCTTTTTGCAGCGCCTGTTATTCCCCTCGTTTTTTATTCACGCTGCTGGCATCCTTCTGTCGTTCATGCCAAGAAAACGGCATCAAAAGCAGGATAAGGATGGCAGATGAGGGAGCGGCGCCCACCGCACAAGACGCGTGAACGGACAAAGCCCGCCGATAACGCCGCGGCCAAACGGGTCACCCTTCCCCGTGCCCTTTCCAAGCTCGGTTATTGCTCCCGCACGCAGGCCGAACGCCTGATCGCCGAAAATCGTGTTGCGGTTGACGGCCGAACCGTCAGCGATGCCTCCGCATGGGTCGATCTTGCCACGGCAAGCATCAGCATCGACGGCCTTGTCATCGCTGCCGAAGCGAAAATCTATCTGATGCTCAACAAGCCCCGCGGTCTCGTCACCACCCGCCACGATCCGGAAGGCAGGCCGACGGTCTATGATTGCCTCAGGGATTTCGACATCCCGCATCTCTCTCCGGTCGGCCGGCTCGACAAGGCGAGCGAGGGCCTGCTGCTTTTCACCAACGACACCGAATTCGCCCAGATCCTGCTCGATCCGGTCACGCATGTGACGAAGACCTATCATGTCCAGATCGACCGCATCATGGACGACGAGGACATTGCCGCGATGACAGCGGGCATCCGCCACGACGGCGAGCTGCTGACGGCGACCGCCGCGCGGCGCCTGCGCCAGGGCGACAGGAATTCATGGATCGAGGTCGAGCTCGACGAGGGCCGCAACCGCCAGATCCGCCGCATGCTGGAGGCGCTCGGAACCGAATGCCTGCGCCTCGTGCGCGTCGCAATCGGCGGGCTCGAACTCGGCGAATTGCCGAAAGGCGCCGTGCGTGCGCTGACCGAACCGGAATTGCAGGCACTGCGCCGGAAAACCGGCATGGAAAGGACGAGACGCAATTGACCGCTGTGACGGAGATGGCGCCGCATGATTTCTGGCAGGAGCTTCACCCGCCCGGCACCTTTGCCGGCAATGGTGAATTCACCTCCTTCTATGTCGCCACGCTCGAAGACGGCCGCCAGCTTCGCCTGCCGATCCGTGAGCTGGCGGATGGCGACCGCGCCCTCGCCTCGCTGATCGTCAACCAGGCGAGCTTCGCCGTGCTCGATGCGCTCGCCGAAAGCCTCGCCGAAAAGATCAGGCCCATGCGCATCGACGTCGTCGCCGGCCTGCCGACGCTCGGCCTGACGCTGGCCGCCGCCGTGGCGCAGAAGCTCGGCCATGGCCGCTATGTTCCGCTCGGCACCTCGCGCAAATTCTGGTATCGCGACGAGCTCTCCGTCGCCCTGTCTTCGATCACCACGCCGACACAGCAGAAACGCCTCTATATCGATCCGCGCATGCTGCCGCTGCTTCAGGGACGGCGTGTCGCCCTCATCGATGACGTCATTTCCAGCGGCGCCTCGATCGTTGCCGGTCTTCATCTACTGACAGGCTGCGGCATCGAACCCGTCGTCATTGGTGCAGCCATGCTGCAATCGGAGCGCTGGCGCGAAAGCCTCGCAGCCGCCGGGCCGCAATGGAGCGCGCGCACCGTCGGCGTCTTCGCAACCCCCATTCTGGAGCGGAACGCCAAGGGCCGATGGCAGGCACCACCAGCCTGACGCGAGATATGAGGATTGTTCAATCTTTGCCTGAAGGCGCCTCTGTACAGCGCATGAGGAACGATTACAGTCCCGCCTGATCGATGAAACAACGGATCTGCCCATGTCGTTCGAGCAAGCATCCCTGCTGATCCTTCTGCTGGCGATGCTCATTCTCTTCTCGCTCAATCGCATCCGCATCGAAGTCGTCTCGATCGCCGGCCTGCTTGGCGGTTATGCGCTCGGCCTTTATCCCGCCGATCAGATCTTCACGGGCTTCGCCAGTCCCGTCGTCATCACCGTCGTCGAGATCCTGCTGATCGTCCAGGTGCTGGCGCGCGCCAAGCTCTTCGACAGTCTCGCTGCCCGTTTCGCGGCAGCAAGACCCAGGGACTTCACCGTCATCGCCTGCACGTCCGCGCTTGCCGGCTTCATGTCGATCTTCATGAACAATATCGGCGCCTTTGCGATCACCTTACCGGTCGCGCTACGTCTCGGCACGGTCCTGACGATCCCCCGCCGCCAGCTCGTCATGCCGGTCTCGTTCGCGGCCCTGCTCGGCGGCCTCGTTTCGCTGATCGGCACGCCGGCCAACCTGCTCGTCAGCGATGCGCTCGCCAAGGCGACCGGAACCGGCTTTCACTTCTTCGATTTCGCCTATGTCGGCCTGCCGATCGCCATCGCCGGCATTCTGCTCATCGCCTTTCGCGTGCAGCGCCTGTTTCCGGAACCCGACGAAACACCGGTAAAAATCTCTCCGGCCGCGCGCCGCATCGTCGTCGAGCGTCGCATCCCTGACGTCTCGCCGCTGATCGGTGTGCGACTTTCCGATTGCCCGGTGCGTTTCGGCATCAAGCCGCATGCGCTGATCCGCGGCGACAGTTTCGTCTTCGGTCCGCTCGACCAGTCGGTGATCGAACCCGGCGACGTGCTGCTTGCCGAAGGCGCCGATGCGGTCTTTGCCGGCCTTGCCGCCACGCAGGCGCTGATCGCCGATGCCCATCCGCATGGCCTGCAGCCGGATTTCACCCGTGTCGAAGCCGTCGTGATGCCGGAGAGCACGTTGGTCGGTTCGCGCGTCGGCTCGCTCGAAGTCTTCCACCATCGCGGCATCGCGGTCGCCGCCCTTTCCATGCGCGCGCTACGCATCGAGGGCCGCTTCCTCGACCTGCAATTGTCGATCGGCGATATATTGACGCTGGAGGGGCCGCGCATTGCAGTCGGCGAAGCGTTAGAGGAAAGCGAGTGCCTGCCGCTCGCCTCGACAGCACCGAGCGAACCGGCGCCGCTCCTATCCTGGCGGCCCTTCGCGCTCTTTGCCTGCGGCGTCGCCGCCTCGGCGTCCGGCCTGCGTCCCGACGTCGCTTTTGCCGGCGTCGTGCTCGTGCTCGCTCTGCTCAATCACCTCAACATCCGTCAGGCGATGGCCGATCTCAACTGGCCGATCATCATCATGCTGGCGGCGATGATCCCGATCGGCCAAGCGGTGGCGACCACCGGAGCGGCCGAAACCATTGCCGGCTGGCTCAGCCTCGTCGTGCCGATCACCCATCCGCTCTTCGGCATCGCCCTCATCCTTTTCCTGGCCATGGCATTGACGCCTTTTGTCAACAACGCGACGGTCGCAATCGTCCTGACCCCGATCGCACTGGAATTCGCAAGAGCCGGCAGGCATGCGCCGGACGCCTATCTGATCGCGGTCGCCGCCGGTGCGTCGCTCGATTTCCTGACGCCCTTCGGCCATCACAACAACACGCTGGCAATGGGCATCGGCGGTTACCGCTTCGGCGATTTCCTGCGCGCCGGCTGGCCGCTTGCCGTCGCAAGTTACGGCCTCGCCCTGCTTCTTACCGGTCTGTTCTGGCTGTGATGCGATACCCGATCGGCTTGACTTCCCCAGCAATGAAACTAGAGCAGGAAGTCTTCACCCAATAATTAAGGACAGTCGAGCGCCGTGCGAATTCTCTCCGAAGCCCATTTCCCGGAATTGCCGAACTATTATCGCGGCAAGGTGCGCGAGAATTACGATCTTCCGGACGGACGCCGCATCATCATCAGCACCGACCGGCTCAGCGCTTTCGACCGCATCCTGACCTGCATCCCCTATAAGGGCGAGGTACTGACGCAGACGGCCCGCTACTGGTTCGAGGCGACGAAGGACATCTGCCCGAACCACGTTCTCGACTATCCCGATCCGAATGTCGTCATCGGCAAGCGGCTCGACATCCTGCCGGTCGAGATCGTTGTGCGCGGTTATCTCGCCGGCACCACCGGCACCTCGATCCTGACGCTTTATAAGAAGGGCGAACGCGAGATGTACGGCATGCGTCTGGCCGACGGCATGCGCGACAATCAGATCCTGCCGGAACCCGTCATCACGCCGACCAGCAAGGAATTCGACGGCGGCCACGATGAGCCGCTGACCCCGGCCGAAATCGTCACGCGTGGCCTTCTCACGAATGAACAATGGCAGACGCTGTCGACATATGCGCTCGCCCTCTTTGCCCGTGGCCAGGAGATGGCGGCGAAAAACGGGCTGATCCTGGTCGATACCAAATACGAGTTCGGCACCGATGGTGACGGCAACATTATCCTCGCCGACGAGATCCACACGCCGGACAGCAGCCGCTACTGGCTTGCCGAAAGCTATCCGGCAAGCTTTGCCGCCGGAAAACGCCCGGAAAGTTTCGACAAGGATTTCGTCCGCGCCTGGGTGGCGGAGCGCTGCGATCCCTATAAGGACGAAATCCCGGAAATCCCCGCCGAACTGATCGACCAGACCTCGGCCGTCTACATCAAAGCCTACGAGTCGATCACCGGCGAGCGCTTCGTTCCCGATGATAGCGGCGAGACGCCGCTTGCCCGTGTCCGAAGCAACCTCGCCCGCTATTTTCCTTGAAAAGGCGAACGCGAAGGCCGCCAAGCTGTTCACCGGCTTGCGGCGTTTCGCCCAATCGCGCTAGAGCGCCGAGCGTCCAACAGGACGCGCTAAGGACGCTCTATCACTTTGAATTGGCGCATAATCCTTTCCGAAAATCGATTCCGATTTTCGGGGTTATGCGCTAGCATCGAAAAAAAGGGGTATCGGGCTCAGCCCGGCGGGGAACAGATGGTAAGAAGGCCAAGACGCAAGGCCGAGGAAACGCGGGAAGACATTCTCTCCATGGCGGAGATGCTGTTTCGCGAGCGCGGCTTCGTTGCGGTGTCGATCGCCGATATCGCCGGTGCGCTCCACATGTCGCCCGCCAATGTCTTCAAGCATTTCCGTTCCAAGGTGGCGCTCGTCGATGCGATCGCAGGACGCCATCTCGACGATGCTGCCGAGCGCTTCGCCGCCTTCGATGAGAAGCTGCCGCCGAAGGAACAACTGCTCCGCTTCATCCTGCGCCTGCTGGAAAGCCACCTGCAGGACATCCAGAAGAACCCTTATATCTTCGAAATGGTGCTTTCGACGATCGAAGCCAAACTCGAGGCCGGCAATCGTTATCGCGCCCGCATCGAGGCAAAGCTCGGCGAGATCATCCGCGAAGGCATGGCGGAGGGAAGTTATCATTGCCGCGATCCCGAAAGCGCGGCGCATACGGTGGCAGATGTCCTGGCCTGCGTGCTGCACCCTGTCCTGATCGCTCGCGACGACAAGGAGACGCTCGTGCACCGCGCCGAAAAAATCGTGTGTTTCGTCCATGCCGCACTGCAAAATAGCGCTTGCTAAGTGATGATTGCTGAATTACGTCACTTCGTAAAGCTTTTCTTAAATTCGGATAACGGCATTTGAAGCCAACCCAATCCTGACGCTTATAAAAGCCTGCGCTCGATCAAGCCGAGCCCGTGGGCCGAGCTCGTGGATTGAACGGCGATTGCCACCGCACAGGAATTCAGCATGATACGGCGTGCCCTCCTCATCTCCTCGGCCCTGGCATTCGCAGCCCTTCTCGCCGCCTGCAGCGACAGTGGCTCCAAGCCCGCCGGCAATGCGGGTGCAGGCGCGGCGCAGCAGGCTGCCCCCGTCGGCGTCATCGCGCTGACGAAGGGCACCTTCCCGATCACCACGATCCTGCCCGGCCGCGCCGAGACCTTTCAGACCGCCGATATTCGGCCGCAGGTGAGCGGCCTGATCCGCGAGATCGCCTTTAAGGAAGGCGGCGAAATCAAGAAGGGCGATCTTCTCTACCAGATCGAGGATGCTCCCTATATCGCTGCCGTCGAGCAGGCCAAGGCGGCGATTTCCAAGGCGCAGGCGAGCGTGCCGAGCGCTGAAAGCAATCTCGACCGCTACCAGCGCCTCGTCGGCAGCGGCGCCACCCAGATCGAATTCGAAACGGCCAAGACGACGCTGCTCCAGGCCAAGGCCGAAGTCGAGTCGGCGAAGGCCGCGCTGTCCGCTGCACAGATCGACCTCGACCACACCAGGATCGTCGCCCCTTTCGATGGCATCATCGACCAGACGGCCGTTAATGTCGGCAATGTCGTCTCTGCCAACCAGACGACGGCGCTGACGACGATCCGCCAGCTCGATCCGATCTACATCTCGCTGACGGAATCGAGCACCAACCTCTTGAAGCTGCGCGATGCGATGGCCGCCGGCGACATCAAGGGTGAAGCCAATGTCGTCTTCCATCTGATCCTCGAAAACGGCAAGGAATACAACCAGCAGGGCAAGCTCGACATGTCGAAGCAGGTGGTCAGTGAGACCACAGGCACCTTCATCATCCGCGTGCTCTTTCCCAATCCCGACCGTATCGTGCTGCCCGGTATGTATGTCCGCGCAACCGTCGAGCTCGGCGCCGAGGCCGGTTATGCGCTGCCGCAGCTGGCGACGAGCCGTGACGCCAACGGCCGGCTGACGGCACAATTCGTTTCCGCCGACGGCAAGGTCGAAACCCGCGCCTTCGAGAACAGCTCGCCCTCCAACAATTCCTGGCTCGTGACCGAAGGCATCAAGGACGGCGATCAGCTGATCGTCAGCGGCCTGCAATCGATCACTTCAGGCATGCCGGTGAAGCCGGTCCCGATGAAGATCAACGACACCGGCGTGGTCATGCCTGCCGAGCAGCCCGCGGCCGGTGACGCGCAGAAGCCGGCAGCGAAGTAATCGCTGCAGGCCCGCATCGTCACCGTCTCAGCCGCACAGGAATAACCGATGGCCAAGTTTTTCATCCGACGTCCGATTTTCGCTTGGGTCATTGCGATCACCATCATGCTCGCCGGCCTGCTGGCGATTTTCACGCTGTCGATCTCGCAATATCCCGACATCGCCCCGACGACGGTTCGCATCAACGCCACCTATCGCGGCGCCAGCGCCGAGACTGTCGAGAAATCGGTGACGACGATCATCGAGGACGGCATGACCGGCCTCGACGACCTCACCTACATGACCTCGACCTCATCGACGGGTTCGGCCAGCATCCAGCTCACCTTCGGAACGAGCGCCGACCCCGATATCGCCCAGGTGCAGGTGCAGAACAAGCTGCAGCTGGTTCAGTCGCAGCTTCCAAGCGACGTCATCGATGCCGGCATCAGCGTCACCCGCTCGACCTCGAGCATCCTTCTCGTCGGCTCGCTCGTTTCGACCGACGGCAAGCGCAATTCTGTCGACCTCGGCAATATCATGTCGACCTCGATCGAGGATCAGATCCAGCGCCTGGAAGGCGTCGGCAGCATCAATGTCTTCGGTTCAGGATACGCCATGCGCGTCTGGCTCGATCCGTTCAAGCTGCTGAAATACCAGTTGACGCCGAGCGACGTGACGTCAGCCATCCAGGCGCAGAACACCCAGGTCTCCGTCGGTTCGCTCGGTGCCCAGCCGACGATCCCCGGCCAGCAGATCAACGTCACCATCACCGCCCAAAGCCAGCTGACCACCGTCGCCGATTTCGAGCACATCATCCTGAAGGTCGAAAAGGACGGCGCGACGGTGCGCTTGAGCGACGTCTCGCGCATCGAGATCGGGCAGGAAAGCTACGGCGGCAGTTCGCGCTACAACGGCCAGCCGTCGACCGGTTTCGCCGTCAATCTTGCAATTGGCGCCAACGCCATCGATACCGCCGCCCGTGTGCGCTCCGCGCTCGAGGTTATCGGCCGCGGCCTGCCGGCAGGTGTCGAGATCACCTATCCCTACGACACCACGCCCTTCGTGGAACTGTCGATCGAGAAGGTCGTGCACACGCTGATCGAGGCGATCGTGCTCGTCTTCGTGGTGCTGCTCGTCTTCCTGCAGAATCTCCGGGCGACGCTGATCCCGACGATTGCGGTTCCCGTGGTGCTGCTCGGCACCTTCGGGGTGCTGGCGGTCACCGGCTATTCGATCAATACCTTGACGATGTTCGCCATGGTGCTGGCGATCGGCCTTCTCGTCGACGATGCCATCGTCGTCGTCGAAAACGTCGAACGCATCATGTCCGAAGAAAAGCTTTCGCCGCTCGAGGCAACGGAAAAATCGATGGGCGAGATCACCGGCGCCATCGTCGGCATCGCGCTCGTCCTCACCGCCGTCTTCATTCCGATGGCCTTCTTCGGCGGTTCGACCGGCATCATCTATCGCCAGTTCTCGATCACCATCGTCTCGGCCATGCTGCTGTCGGCGCTCGTCGCCCTCGTGCTGACGCCCGCACTTTGCGCCACGATGCTGAAGCCGGTCGGCGAACACAGGAAGCACCGCGTCGGCGACTGGTTCAACCGCAACTTCACGCGCTCGACCAACGGCTATATCACCACCATCGGCTATCTGCTGAAGCGTCCGATCCGCGTCATGCTGGTCTTCCTTCTGGTCGGCGCCGGCTGCGCCTATCTCTTCACCCGCCTGCCGAGCTCCTTCCTGCCGCAGGAAGACCAGGGCGTGCTGCTGACCATCGTCACCACGCCGCCGGGCTCGACCACGCAGCAGACCCAGGCAGTCGTCGAAAAGGTCGAGAAATACTATCGTGAAAACGAGAAGGACGCCGTCGATTCCGTGTTCGGCGCGCTCGGCTTCGGCTTCAGCGGTTCCGGCCAGAACAGCGCCATCGTCTTCACCAAACTCAAGGATTTCTCGCTGCGCACCGATCCGACGCTGAGCGCCCAGTCAGTCGTCAACCGTGCGCTTGGCAATTTCTTTGCGATCCGCGAGGCGCAGGTCTTCGCGTTGCTGCCGCCGGCGATCCAGGGTCTCGGGGTGTCGAGCGGCTTCTCCATGTATCTCGTCGACACCGGCGGCCACGGCAATGACGCCCTGACGGCCGCCTCCAAGCGGCTGATCCAGATGGGCAATAGCTCAGGCAAGATCGTGGCGCTGCGCAGCAGCAACAAGGAAGTCGAGCCGCAGATGCGCATCGTGCTCGATCAGGAAAAGATCGGCGCCATGGGCGTCGACATCGCCTCGGTCAATTCGATGCTGTCGATCATCTTCACCGGCCGTGACGTCAACGACTTCACGCTGAACGGCGAGATCAAGCCGGTCTACGTCGAGGGCGATGCGCCCTTCCGCATGCAGCCGAGCGACCTCAACCACTGGTACGCCCGCAACAATGACGGCGAAATGGTGCCCTTCTCCGCCTTTACCCGCACGGAATGGGTGAAGGGCGCGCCCTCGCTTGCCCGCTTCAACGCCGTCAGCGCCATTCCGCTCGACGGCGCTTCCGCACCCGGGGTTTCTTCCGGCGATGCGATGAACGAAATGGAAGCACTGACCAATCAGCTCGGCGGCGGTTATACGGTCGCCTGGCAGGGCATCTCCTATCAGGAGCGGCTGTCCGGTTCGCAGGCGCCGATGCTCTACGCGATCTCGGTACTGGTCGTCTTCCTCTGCCTGGCAGCGCTTTACGAAAGCTGGTCGATCCCCTTCTCGGTGATCATGGCGGTGCCTGTCGGCATCCTCGGGGCGCTGACGGCGGCAACCCTCTTCGGCCAGGCGAACGACGTCTATTTCAAGGTCGGCTTGCTGACCACTATCGGGCTGGCGGCGAAGAACGCCATCCTGATCGTCGAATTCGCCAAGGACCGCATGGAAAGCGGCATGGGGCTCTACGAGGCGACATTGGAAGCGGCGAGATTGCGCCTGCGGCCGATCATTATGACCTCGCTTGCCTTCATTCTCGGCGTCGTGCCGCTGGCGATCGCGACAGGCGCGGGCTCGGCGGCACAGAATGCCATCGGCATCGGCGTTCTCGGCGGCATGCTGGCGGCGACAATGCTCGGAATTTTCTTCGTGCCGTCGTTTTTCGTCGTCATCCGACGCATCTTTGCCACACGCGGCAAAAATGCGGCAGGACTGTGATATAAATGCACTGTGATAATGCTGTTGCCGTTGCTACATTGCGCCCGACTGCTTCGGAATGGTGTTTTTGGTAGAACGAGGCGCGGCGGCCGATAGTGAAGCATGAAGCTTTGGACAAGAATTGACTTGCTCGAGTACAGGATGAAATGAATGGTATCTCTTCGTTTTGCCACACCGGCATTATTGTTATTGTTGTCGGGCTGCGTTGTGGGCCCGGATCATGTTCCTCCTGAGATGCCGCTGCCCGCCAAATTCGGAGAGGGTGGAACCAAGAGTGATGGCGATGTTACCACCGTAGCCTGGTGGAGCGCCTTCAGAGACCGCAAGCTGGACGGCCTCGTCCAGTCCGGCCTCGACCAGAACCTGTCAGTCCAGCAGGCGATCGAACGCATCAATGCGGCTTCCGCCAACGTCACCGTCGCAGGAGCCGGCGCCCTGCCGAACCTGACCGTCGGCGCCTCGCACACGGTCAGCGGCCAGAAGGGCGAGCTGCGCACGCAGTTCGACACGCGCAACACCAGCGGCGGCGAAGCACAGCTGACCTGGCTGCTCGATATTTTCGGCCTCTACAAGCGCAACACCGAGAGCGCTCTCGCTTCGCTCGATTCTGCTTACGCATCGGCAGACGTTGCCAAGCTGACCCTCGTGCAGGACCTCGTCTCCAGCTATATCGACGTTCGTTATTATCAGCAGCGCCTGGCGCTTTCGAAGGCCAACCTGAAGTCCCGTCAGGAAACCTACGAACTGACCAAGTTCCAGCTGGAAGCCGGCGCCGCCTCGCGGCTCGACGTCGTTCAGGCCGAGGGCCTGGTGCAGTCGACGCTCGCCGAAATTCCCGGCCTCGAAACCAACATCCGCATTTCGGCCCATCACATCGCCACGCTGCTCGGCCTGCCGGCTGCAACCCTTGTCGATGATCTGCTGAAGGGCTATGGCCAGCCGGTATTCCGCGGCGGCATCACCTCCGGCATCCCGGCCGACCTGATCCGCAACCGTCCCGACATCCGTGTGGCGGAACGCGACCTCGCAGCTGCAACGGCCCAGATCGGCGTCGCCCAGGCGCAGCTCTATCCGAGCATCTCGCTCAGCGGCTCGATCTCGCCGGCCTACATCAACCAGCGTGGCATCCACGGCGGCCTGACGCCCTGGTCCTTCGGCCCCACCCTCAACCTGCCGATCTTCGATGGCGGTACCCTGCGCGCCGGCGTCAAGACGGCGCAGTCCAATGCCGCAGCGGCCTATCTCAACTGGAAGTCGACGGTACTGACCGCGATCGAACAGGTCGAGAATGCACTTTCGGCTGTCCGGCGCGACGCCCGCACGGTTTCGGCGCTTCAAGCCCAGGTGAAGACCACACAGGAAACGCTCGAACTTTCGACCGCATCCTACAAGGACGGCGCTTCTTCGCTGCTCGACGTTCTAGACGCCCAGCGCCAGGTTTCGCTCGCCCAGGCAAGCCTTGCCGCAGCCGTCCAGCAGATGGCCAAGGACTACGTGTCGCTGAACATCGCAGTCGGCGGCGGCTTCGCCCCCGGCGGCAAGACCACCGCACCGGCGGTGAAGGTTGTGGCTGTCAAGGGCTGACAACTTCTTCAATCGATCTGAAAGTACAAGGCCTCGCGATTGTCTCGCGGGGCTTTTTCTTATCCGCCGCGTGCCGTAGCCGAATAACTGCGGATAAGATGAATTCGGATTCGACAGGCGGGATAAGCTGAGCTATCACTTTGATTAAACGATTAATCAAGGTGATCGTCAATCATGGCAGCACCGCGCCCGGGACCGAACCTCAGCAGGATAGCAACGTCGCTCGGCGTCTCCGTCGCCACCGTCTCCAATGCGCTTTCCGGCAAGGGCCGGGTTTCCGGCCAACTGGTTGAAAGAATCCGCGAGCATGCAGCCGAGCTCGGTTACGTCCCGAGCCAGGCCGGGCGGGCGCTGCGGACCGGCCGCAGCGGCGTTCTCGGCCTGGTGCTGCCCGATATCGCCAATCCGCTGTTCCCGAAGATTGCGCAGGCGATCGAATTCGCTGCCTCCGCCGCAGGTTACGGCGTGCTGATCGCCGATTCCCGCGGTGATGTCGCCGCCCAGACCGAGGCTATCAACCGGCTGGTCGAGCGCGGCGTCGATGGCATGGTCGTCATTCCCCGCCGCGCCACCCGCATTTCGTCCGCCGCCTGTCCGGTCGCCGTCATCGACACTCCCTCGACGCCCGGCAACACCGTTGCCGCCGACCATTGGCAGGGCGGCCATGAAATCGCCGGCCATCTCGCAGGCCTCGGCCATCGCCGTATCCTCATCATCGGCAACAATCAGGAATCCAACGTCCAGAACGACCGTGCCGGCGGCATTCGCTCCGGCATGCGCCCGGGCATGCATTCGGAAACGCTGTGGATCGACAGGTTGGAGCAGGAGAACGGCAGCGGCTGCCCGCTCGGCCTCGCCGAAAAAGTCGGCCAAGGTTTCACCGCCTTCGCAGCCCTCTCCGACCTGCAGGCGCTGCGGGCGCTGACGGAGTTGCAGCAGGCGGGCATCAACATTCCCACTGACGTCAGTGTCGCCGGCTTCGATGACCTCATCTGGTCGCCTGTTGTTACGCCGTCGCTGACGACGGTCCGGATGGACATGGATAGAATTGCCGAAATTGCGGTGTCCGCGCTGGTGGATACCATAAGAACAAGCAGCATCCGGGAGGGCGTGCTCGTTACCGCGAAGATCGAACGCGTCGCCATGCAGCTAGTCGTCCGCCAATCATCCGGGCCTGCGAAACCGGCACAAAAGACTTCAGAGATGGAGAACATGTAAGATGAAAAAAGCTTTCATTGCCTGGGCAGCCCCCCTCCTCGATACGGCGCTCGCCTTCGATCTGCCGGTTGCCGGCGCGGCAAGCCTCAAACAGTTCGGGTGAAATCATGGGCGTCTGGATCGACACGGACATGGGCTTCGACGACATCGCCGCCATTATGGTGGTGGCACAGTCTGAATTCGAGATCGACGGCTTATCGCTGGTCTTCGGCAATACGCCGCTGGCGCAGGTGAGGATAAACGCCGCCGGCGCCGCCAGCGCCTTCGGCTGGAAATTCCCCATTCACACTGGCCGCGCCACGCCCGTGCTCGGCAAGCTCGAAACTGCTCAGGCGATCCTCGGCGAAACCGGCATCCCGACATTAGGTAGGAGCCTGCCCAAGGCTCCCGCCCTTGCCGAAAGCGATGCCTTCGCGGCACTCTGCCGCTGGCTGGAGCGCCAAGGCGAGCACCGCATCCTGGCGCTTGGCCCGCTGACCAACATCGCCGCTGTGGCGCTTGCCCGGCCGGATCTTGCTGCCCGCATCACCGAACTCGTCTGGATGGGTGGCGGTGTCACGTCAGGCAACCATACGGCCTCCGCCGAGTTCAACGCGCTCGCCGATCCCGAGGCCCTGTCGATCATCATCGCCCATGGCCTGCCGCTGCGCATGGTCGATCTCGACCTATGCCGCAAGGTACTGGCCAGGCCCGAAGACGCCGAGCCGGTGCGCAATGCCGGCGGCGCCAATGCCGAGCTGATCGCCGATATGTTTTCGGGCTATATCCGCATCGGCACCAGTCGCGGCCGCCCGGCCATGGCGATTTACGATCCTTGCGCCGCCGTCGCCTTCGTCGCTCCGGATATCGTCAACTTCCGCCCCGCCCGTATCGACGTCGAGCTGCAGGGCGCCTTGACCCGCGGCCGTACCGTCGTCGAGACCCGCGCCACGCATGCGACCTTCAATGCGCAATTCGCCGCCGACATCGATGCCGACATGGCGCGTGTCATCATTCTCGCTGCCCTGGTCAACGAGGCCCGCAAATGAACGTCCCCGCTCGCCAAGAACCCGCCGATCTCAACGATCCTGCCTTGCGGGCCCGCGCCGTCACCGCTGCGCGCGGCGACGCCCCTTTCGACATGCTGATCACCGGCGGCCGGCTGCTCGATGCGGTGACGGGCCTGATCCGGCAAGCCGATATCGGCCTCGTCGGCGCGCTGATATCAAGCGTTCATGCGCCGGCAAGCCGCACGGATGCCGTCGAGATCATCGATGCGGCGGGCAGCATCCTGACGCCCGGCCTGATCGACACGCACATGCACATCGAAAGTTCGATGGTGACACCGGCCGAATATGCGAGCGCTGTCTTGCCACGCGGCGTCACCACGATCGTCTGGGATCCGCATGAATTCGGCAACGTCCATGGGCTCGACGGCGTGCGCTGGGCGATCGAGGCGGCACGCTCTCTGCCTCTGCGGATGATCCTTCTCGCGCCCTCCTGCGTGCCCTCCGCGCCAGGCCTGGAACTTGCCGGCGCCGATTTCGATGCCTCCATGATCACCGAGATGCTGCACTCCTCCGCCATCGGCGGCGTCGCCGAAGTCATGAACATGCGCGGCGTCATCGACGGCGATCCGCGCATGACTGCCATCGTCAATGCCGGCCTTGCCGCCGGCAAGCTCGTCTGCGGCCATGCCCGCGGCCTCGAAGGCGCCGATCTCAACGCCTTCATGGCATCGGGTATCACCTCCGACCACGAACTTACCTCCGGCGCCGATCTCCTCGCCAAGCTTTTCGCCGGCCTGGCGATCGAGCTGCGCGGCTCTCACGACCATCTGCTGCGGGAGTTCGTCGAGGTGCTGAACGGTCTCGGCCACCTGCCTCCGACCGTCACGCTCTGCACCGACGACGTCTTTCCGGACGAACTCCAGGAAGGCGGCGGCCTCGACGACGTCGTCAGGCGCCTGGTGCGCTACGGCATGAAGCCGGAATGGGCCATCCGTGCCGCGACCTTCAACGCTGCACAACGTCTGAAGCGCTCCGATCTCGGCCTCCTCGCTGCCGGCCGCCGCGCCGATATCGTGCTCTTCGAAGACCTCGCGGAATTCCGGGCGCGGCAGGTGATATCAGGCGGCCGCCTCGTCGCCCGCAACGGCAGCATGCAGGTGGCCGTCAAGCAGATTGATACGGCGCCGCTTGTCAATTCGGTGAAGCTGCCGCGGCTGACCGAGAATGATTTCCGCATTCCGGCGCAGGGCGAGCGCGTCCGCGTCGCCACCATCGACCGCCCGCGCTTCACGCAATGGGGCGAGGCCGAAACCGAGGTCAGGGACGGCTTCGTCGTGCCGCCGGCCGGCAGCGCCATGATTTCAGTCGTCCATCGCCACGGCAAAGCAGATGGTACCCCGCGCATCGGCTTCCTCACCGGCTGGGGTGAATGGCGCGGCGCCTTCTGTACTACCGTTTCGCATGACAGCCACAACCTCACCGTCTTCGGCGACAATGCGCACGACATGGCGCTCGCCGCCAACGCCGTCATATCAGCCGGCGGCGGCATGGCGGTCGCCAAGGACGGTAGGATCGAGGCACTCCTGCCGCTGCCGCTCTCCGGCCTGGTGACGGATGCATCGCTGCAGGACACCGCCCTGGCCTTCGCCGGCATCCGCAAGGCGATGGAAAAAATCGTCAACTGGAAGCCGCCCTATCGGGTCTTCAAGGCCTGTTTCGGCGCAACACTCGCCTGCAATATCGGCCCGCACCAGACCGATCGTGGGATTGCCGATGTGGTGACCGGCAAGGTGCTGGAAAATCCTGTTCTAAGTTAGATAGTGAGAGCATATGCCGTCCGAAAACCGCTTTCCCTTTCGGCATCATGCTCTGAGATCTTGTAAGCCGAGGAAAGCGCGGCTCCGCCAGCAAGCGTGCCGTGTGCCCCCAAACGCCTAACCGATCGAACCATGCACCGTTACGGCAAATCCCGGTATGGGTGTTCGATGAGGTTGATCGCAGCCAGCCCGTCGGGTCCTGCTACCGGCATTTTCGGCCCCCGGTTCGGATGATTGTTGCAAATCATTCTTAATTGCACAATAGTCGAAGCAAGGGTCGTCAAGCATTTTTTGCAAATCATTCTGAATCGCAACTTGTTCGACCCTCAACAGCTTTTGCAATTCGGTCGTAATAGCAGCAAGAGGAGAAATATATGCTCTATAGGGAAAGACGGTCGGTCCTGGCCGGAATGATAGGGGTGGCATTCGCGGCCGTGCTGGTTGCCTTTCCCGCCGCTGCCCAACAGACAACCAATTCGAAGTTCAAGGTGGTGACGACCTTCACGGTGATTGCCGACATGGTAAAAAACGTGGCCGGTGATGCCGCGATCGTGGAATCGATCACCAAGCCGGGCGCGGAGATCCACAACTATGCGCCAACGCCGGGTGACATCCAGCGGGCCCAAGGTGCACAGCTCATTCTCTGGAACGGCCTCAATCTGGAGCGCTGGTTCGAAAAGTTCTTCCAGAACCTGCACGACGTCCCCGGTGCCGTCGTCTCCGATGGCATCGAACCGATGGGCATCTCGGAAGGCCCCTACCAAGGCAAGCCCAATCCCCACGCCTGGATGTCGCCGAAGAACGCCCTGATTTACGTCGACAATATCCGCGATGCTTTCGCAAAATATGATCCGGCGAATGCGGAGACCTACAACGCTAACGCCGAGGCCTACAAGCAGAAGATCGAAGCGACGATCACTCCGATCCGCGCCACCCTCGACAAAATTCCCGAGGACAAGCGCTGGCTGGTCTCGAGCGAGGGCGCCTTTTCCTATCTTGCACGCGATTTCGGGCTGAAGGAACTCTATCTCTGGCCGATCAACGCCGACCAGCAGGGCACGCCCCAGCAGGTCCGCAAGGTGATCGATGCGGTCGAGGAAAACAAGATTCCAACCGTCTTCAGCGAAAGCACCGTTTCCGATAAACCGGCCCGGCAGGTGGCGCGCGAAACCGGCGCGCATTATGGCGGCGTCCTCTATGTCGACTCGTTGAGCGAAGCCGACGGCCCGGTGCCAACCTATATCGATCTTCTGCGCGTGACCTCCGATACCGTTGCGAAGGGTCTTGCCGATGGGTTGTCGCAATGATTGAGCTTAGCAATCTTGTCCGGCCCGCATCCTCGGATGCGGGATCGGGGATCACGGTGAAGGACGCAACCGTCACTTACCGCAACGGACATACAGCCCTGAGGGACGCGAGTTTCCAGATCCCCACGGGCACGATCGCCGCGCTGGTCGGTGTCAACGGTTCCGGCAAGTCGACGCTCTTCAAGTCGATCATGGGTTTCGTGCGTCTCGCCAGGGGCCACATTCGCGTGCTTGGCATCCCGGTCGAAGAGGCGCTGCGCAAGAACCTCGTCGCTTATGTGCCGCAATCGGAAGAAGTCGACTGGAACTTCCCGGTGCTGGTCGAGGATGTTGTGATGATGGGCCGCTACGGCCACATGGGCATGATGCGCATCCCGAAGGCCGCAGACCACGAGGCAGTGGCGGCCGCGCTCGCCCGCGTCGCCATGAGCGAGTTCCGCAAGCGCCAGATCGGCGAACTCTCCGGCGGCCAGCGGAAGCGGGTCTTCTTGGCGCGAGCACTGGCGCAGGACGGCCGGGTCATTCTGCTCGATGAACCCTTTACCGGCGTCGACGTAAAGACCGAGGACCAGATCATCAAGCTCCTGCGCGAACTGCGGGATGAAGGCCGCGTCATGCTGGTCTCCACCCACAATCTCGGCTCCGTGCCGGAGTTCTGCGACCGGACCATCCTGATCAAGGGCACGGTGCTCGCCTACGGCCCGACCGTCGAGACTTTTACGCAGGAAAATCTGGAAAAGGCATTTGGCGGCGTGCTGCGACATTTCGTGTTGAGCGAAGCGCAGAACGGCAGGCCAACGTCGATCGGCGTCATAACTGATGATGAGCGCCCCCTGATTCTGCAGGGTGGCAGAGCGACTGCCCGGAGGCCCGATAGTGGCAACGGGGGCCGGGAATGATAGACGACCTCCTGCAGCCCTTCACCTATGAATACATGCTCAATGCCATGTGGGTGTCCGCCCTTGTCGGCGGCGTCTGCGCTTTCCTCTCCTGTTATCTGATGCTGAAAGGCTGGTCGCTGATCGGCGACGCGCTCTCGCACGCGATCGTTCCCGGCGTTGCCGGCGCCTATATGCTCGGACTTCCCTTTTCGATCGGAGCCTTCTTTTCCGGAGGGCTCGCTGCCGCAGCGATGCTTTTCCTCAACCAGCGCACCAAGCTGAAGGAAGATGCCATCATCGGCCTGATCTTCTCCTCCTTCTTCGGGCTGGGCCTGTTCATGGTTTCGCTCAAGCCTATGGCGGTCAACATCCAGACGATCGTACTCGGCAACATTCTCGCCATCACGCCCGAGGATACGCTGCAACTCGCCATCATCGGCTTCGTGTCGCTCGCCGTCCTGCTCGTCAAATGGAAGGACCTGATGGTCACTTTCTTCGATGAGAGCCATGCCCGATCGATCGGTCTCAATCCGACCGTTCTCAAGGTCATTTTCTTCACGCTGCTGTCTGCCTCAACCGTCGCGGCGCTGCAGACCGTCGGTGCATTCCTCGTCATCTGCATGGTGGTAACGCCCGGGGCAACTGCCTATCTGCTGACCGACCGCTTCCCGCGGCTGCTTGTGATCGCGGTCATCATCGGATCGATGACCAGTTTCGTCGGCGCTTATGCAAGTTACTTCCTCGATGGCGCAACCGGCGGCATCATCGTCGTGCTGCAGACGGCAATCTTCCTGATCGCGTTCTTCTTCGCACCCAAACACGGCATGCTGGCGGCACGTAGACGCGCTGCGCAGGCGCTGGAGGCAGCGCCATGAACATGGTCGAGACGCTTCTTTTGCCTTTCCAGTTCGGCTTCATGGTCAATGCGCTAGTGATCTCGGTGCTGGTCGCAATTCCGATGGCGCTGTTGTCCTGCTTCCTGGTTCTGAAAGGCTGGTCTCTGATGGGAGACGCCATCAGCCACGCCGTCTTCCCCGGCGTGGTCATCGCCTATATCGTCGGCATACCCTTCGCGGTCGGCGCCTTCGCGGCCGGCATGTTTTGCGCTGTCGCCACCGGTTTCCTGAAAGATAACAGCCGTATCAAACAGGATACGGTGATGGGCATCGTTTTCTCCGGCATGTTCGGGCTCGGCCTGGTTCTTTATGTCAGGATCCAGTCCGACGTGCATCTCGACCACATCCTGTTCGGCGACATGCTCGGTGTCTCCTGGCGCGACATCGGGCAATCGGCCGTCATCGCTGCGATCACGGCCGCCATTCTTGGTGTGAAATGGAAGGACTTCCTGCTGCACGCCTTCGACCCCGCCCAGGCGAGAGCGGTGGGCCTCAGGATCAACCTACTGCATTACGGCCTTCTCGCCCTCATCTCGCTGACGATCGTCGGTGCTTTGCAGGCGGTAGGCATCATCCTTTCGATCGCCATGCTGATTGCGCCGGGAGCCATCGCCTTCCTGCTCACCCGCAAGTTCAGCACGATGCTGCTCCTCTCCGTCGCCATCGCCGTGATCGGTTCCTTTGTCGGCGTCTACCTGTCCTTCTTCATCGACAGCGCGCCGGCGCCGACCATCGTGCTTGTGCTGGCGATCGGCTTCGTGCTCGCCTTCATCCATGCCACGCGCGGGACGGCCCGGGTTGAAGAATCGCCGGTAGACTGATGGACATTGGCGAATGTCGCTGCACGGAAGGCAGTTGTTGACCAACGCAGAATGCAGAGAGGCGCGCAACGGGCGCTTTTGAATTGCTGCCTAATTCCTAAAATCGATTCCGGTTTGGGCAATTAGGCAGCAGATAATCAAACCTTCAACTCCCGCTCGACCAACGCCACCCAATAGGCCGCCCCATATCCAAGCGCTTCATCGTTGAAGTCATAGGCCGTGTTGTGATGCAGCGCCCCATCCACCGCCGGACCGTTGCCGAGCCAGACGTAGCAACCCGGCGCATTCTGGGCGAAGAAGGCAAAATCGTCGCCTGCCATCGACGGCGGAAAGCTTGTCTGCACCTTCCCGCCGAAGACCGAGCCGGCCACTGCCAACGCCCGTGCGGTCGCATCCGCGTCGTTGATGACAGGCGGAATCCGCCGTTCGAATGCATAGTCCACAGCGATACTGTACATGGCCGCCGTGCCATGCGCCAATCGTCCGATCTCGGTCTCCAACTGGTCGCGCACATCGGGCGAATAGGCCCGCGCCGTGCCACCGATCTCGACGATGTCAGGAATGACGTTCAGAGCCTTCGGGTCGCCCGCCTGCAGGAAACAGGCGCTGACGACGGCCGGCTGCAGCGGATCGACCACCCGTCCGACGATCGTCTGCAGCGATGACAGGAAGGTGCCGGCGGCTGTGATCGGATCGCGGCCGAGATGCGGCTTGGCGCCATGCGTGCCGGCCCCGCGGAAGGTCATGCGCCAGCTGTCGGAGGAGGCAAGCTGCGGTCCCTCGACCACGGCGATCTCATCCACCGCAAGCCCAGGCATGTTATGCAGCCCGTAGACGGCATCGCAGGGAAAAAGCGTGAACAGCCCCTCCTCGACCATGCGCCTTGCTCCGCCTCGCCCTTCTTCGGCCGGCTGGAAGATGAAATGCACCGTGCCGGAAAAATCCCGCGTTGCCGCAAGATGTCGCGCGGCGCCAAGCAGCATCGCCGTATGGCCGTCATGGCCGCAGGCATGCATCTTTCCGGGCACGGTCGATTTATAGGATCGCTCCGCCGTTTCAGGCATGGCGAGCGCATCCATGTCGGCGCGCAGCCCGATCCTGCGCGTGCCGTTGCCGATCTGCAGCGTACCGACCACGCCGCTGCCGCCAAGCCCGCGATGCACCGCAATACCAGCCTCTTCGAGAAGCGTCGCGACGATACCGGCGGTGCGCTCCTCCTCGAAACCGAGTTCGGGATAGGCGTGCAGGTCGCGGCGCAGGGCAGTGAGAAACGGCAGATCGTCGCTGATCCGGGCGGGAATGCTCATTGGGCAATGCTCCTGGGGCCTGGATATCCTGTCAAGCGAAACGGGCGCCCAACTGGCGCCCGCGTCAGATTATCTGTTGTTCATCAACCAGACCGTAAGTTCAACCCCCGGAACAGGATGATTTTTGGCTAGGACTAAAATCTGAATCCTGTTCTCAATTAAGGAGTTAGAGCATGATGTCGTCCGAAAACCGCGCACACTTTTCGGCATCATGCTCTAGGTTTCTTCGACGAACACCTCCTCGCGCTTCTTCTTGACGCTCGGCAGGAAGACGACGATCAGCACGGCGACAGCAATGGCGAGAAGAGTGGCGCTGATCGGCCGCGTGACGAAGGTCGTCGGATCGCCGCGCGACAGGATCATGGCGCGCCGGAGGTTTTCCTCGAGCAGCGGCCCGAGCACGAAACCGAGCAGAAGCGGCGCCGGCTCGCAACGAAGCTTTGCCAGCACATAGCCGATGAGCCCGAAGAAGGCGACGGCGTAGAGATCGTAGACGTTGGCGTTGACGCTGTAGACCCCGATCGAGCAGAAGGCCATGATGATCGGGAAGAGTACGTAGTAAGGCACGGTCAGGAGTTTCACCCAGAGCCCGATCAGCGGCAGGTTGAGGATGACCAGCATCAGGTTGCCGATCCACATGGAGGCGATGATGCCCCAGAACAGCGCCGGCTGCTCGGTGGCGACGTTCGGACCGGGCACGATACCCTGGATGATCATCGCCCCGACCATCAGCGCCATGACGGGGTTGGCGGGAATGCCGAGCGTCAAGAGCGGAATGAACGAGGTCTGCGCACCGGCATTGTTGGCCGATTCCGGTCCTGCGACGCCGGCAACCGCGCCCTTTCCGAACTCCTCCGGCGTCTTCGACATCCGCTTTTCCACCGTATAGGAGGCGAAGGAGGCAAGGATGGCGCCACCGCCCGGCAGGATGCCAAGCGCCGAACCGATCGCCGTACCGCGAATGACCGGTGCGATCATCTCCTTGAATTCCTGGCGGGACGGCAAAAGGCCGGTGACCTTGGCCATCAGCACCGTGCGTGTCGACTCGCCTTCGAGGTTGCGCAGGATTTCCGCCACTCCGAACACGCCGACGGCAAGCGCCACGAAGTTCAGCCCGTCAGCATATTCGCGGATGCCGAGCGTGAAGCGCGGCGTGCCGGTATAGATGTCGGTGCCGACGAGACCGAGCAGCAGCCCCAGCGCCACCATCGCCAGCGCCTTCACGACAGAACCGTGCGCGAGAGCGATCGAGGAAACGAGACCGACGATCATCAGCGAGAAATATTCCGCCGAACCAAATTGCAGCGCGATTGCGGTCAGCGGCGGTGCGAAGATCGCCACGAGAAAGGTTGACACAGTGCCGGCAAAGAACGAACCCAATGCTGCGATGGCAAGCGCTGCGCCTGCCCTGCCCTTGCGGGCCATCTGGTAGCCGTCGATCGCGGTGACGGCAGAGGAGGATTCGCCCGGCATGTTGATCAGGATCGCCGTCGTCGAGCCGCCATACTGGGCGCCATAATAGATGCCGGCGAGCATGATCAGCGAGGAGACCGGTTCAAGCTGGAAGGTGATCGGCAAAAGCATGGCGATCGTCGCCGTGGCGCCGATCCCGGGCAGCACGCCGATCAGCGTGCCGAGCAGCACGCCGATCAGGCAGAAGAACAGGTTTTCCGGAGTGCCGGCTGTTGCAAAGCCGAGCGCGAGATTGCTGAAAAGATCCATCATCGTCTCCTAGAACCGGACCCAGGGGCCGAAGCGCTCGAAAGGCAGGCCGAGCCCGTAGCTGAAGACCCCAACCGAAAAGATCGTCAGCAGCAGCGACAGCACGATCGCGAGGAACACGTTCATCTTTTGCGATGCGAAGCAGGCGATGAAGGCGGTGAGGAACAGTGACGGTGCAAATCCGAGACCGCGCACCGTCAGCCCGAAGAATACCGGTGCCGGCAGGATGAAGAGCATGCCGCGCCAGGCAAACGGGTCGATCGGCTCGCCCTCGACCCGCAGCGCCTGAATGAAGATGATCGCGCCGAGAAGCACGAGCACGCCGGCAAGCACCAGCGGAAAATAACCGGGGCCCATGCGCACTGCCGTGCCGAGGTCGAGCCCCAGCGACTGGATGGCGAAGAAAGCACCGGTCGCGACGAAAAGCGCGCCGCAGATCGCATTGGTCGTATCGAAACTGATGGACTTCATGGTGTCTCCTGGGGTTGGAGATTGTTCGTGTAACGCCGTCACAAAGGAGCTAGCCCCTCATCCGCCTGCCGGCACCTTCTCCCCATAAACGGGCAGAAGGGAAAATGCTGCAAGCCCTTCGCCCCTTGCCGCCGTTGGGTGACGCAAGTCCCCTCTCCCGTTCACGGGGAGAGGGTTGGGGTGAGGGGCTCTTTCGGCATATCCTGGACGAGGACAAGCCTCAGTCAGCATATTCGCCGGCGGCCTCGATCACCGTTTTCCAGCGGGTGATCTCGCTTTCGAGCTTGGCCTTCAGCGCCGCCGGCGTCGCATCGGCGTCAGAGGATGGCGCCGTACCGAGCTCGGCGAAGCGGGCGCCGACATTCGGATCCTTCAGCGCCACCTGCAGCGACTTCGACAGACGTTCGTTGATCTCAGGCGGCGTGCCCTTCGGCGTATAGATGCCGTGCCAGATTCCGACTTCAAAACCCGGCAGCCCGGCTTCGACGGCCGTCGGAATGTCCTTCATAACGTCGAGCCGTTTGGGCGAGGTCACGGCATAGGCCTTGATCGTGCCGCCCTGGATCTGCTTCGTCGTGTTGGTCGTCTGGTCGCACATGACGTCGACCTGACCGCCGAGCAGATCGGTCATGGCAGGGCCGGTGCCCTTATAGGGAACGGTCGTCAGCGGCGTCTGGATGGCGCTCATGAACATCATGCCGCAGAGGTGCGAAGCCGCACCGATGCCGGCATTGGCGACCGTCACCTTGTCCTTGTTGGCCTTGATGTAGTCGATCAGCCCCTTGAGGTCGGTCGGCTCCATGTCCTTGCGGGCAACGATCGTCATCGGCACCTCGGTGACGAGGCCGACATAATCGAAGGCGCCGAGCGTGTCGTAGGCGAGCTTGCGGTAGAGCGTGGCGCTGGTCGCCATGCCGATATGGTGCAGCAGGATGGTGTAGCCGTCGGGATCGGCACTCGCCACGCGGCCGGCGCCGAGCGTGCCGCCGGCGCCGCCGACATTTTCGACGACGATCTGCTGGCCGAGATCCTTTGACATGGATTCGGCGACCAGGCGCGCAACGGTATCCGTCGGGCCGCCGGCCGCAAACGGCACGACCATGGTGATGGTGCGTTCGGGATAGGTCTGCGCCGAAGCGACGCTGGCGAGAAGTGAGACCGCAGCAGCCGCGGTCAGGCCGAGCATGGCCTTTAGAATTTTCATCGTTTCCTCCCTGATGAAATAAGCAAGCCCGCCGACACATCCTCCGCGCCGGTTCGGATCACCTATTTGCCGCCGGGAAAAATCGACCCGCAATCATTGCAGCCGCTTTCGAAAGACGATTTTGCCAGAGTGCGATGCAGCATGGGTCGATTCGGAAACAAACGGCTCTGGCGGTGGGTGGAAATCCACCCATCGCACCGCGAGATTGCAGCGCCGCCCCAGCTCCGAGCTAGCCTTCGGTGGTCAGCATCCGCTTGTCGAGACCGTATTTCTGCATCTTTTCGTAGAGTGTCTTCCGGGAAATGCCGAGCGACTCATAGACCGGTCTGAGGCTGCCGCCATGCGCCACCAGCGCGCTGGCAATGACCCCTCGTTCGAATTCGGCGACACGCTCAGCAAGCCCGGTCGCTTCCTCGGCTTGGCGCCCGCCATTGTCGAGCCCGAGGACCAGACGATCGGCGGCATTCCTCAATTCACGCACATTGCCGGGCCAGTCGCGCTGAGCGATGTCGGAAGTCACGTCCGGCGGAACGACCATCTCGTCGCGGCCGTAGCGAGCAGCCGCTTCCCGCACCAGCTGCAGGAAAAGCAGCGGAACATCCGCCCGCCGCTGCGACAGAGACGGCACGTGCAGCGTCGCGACGTTCAGCCGATAGAAGAGGTCGGCGCGGAAACGCCCGGCCGCCACCTCCGCTTCCAGATCGACCTTGCTTGTCGCGATGAAGCGCACGTCGAGCGCCACGACCTCGTTCGATCCGAGCCTGGAGATCACCCGCTCCTGCAGCACCCGCAGGAACTTCGCCTGCAGGTCGAAGGGCATGGAGCCGATCTCGTCGAGCAGGATCGTGCCGCCGCGCCCGTGTTCGAACTTTCCATAACGCGGCCTTACCGCACCCGGAAATGCCCCCACCTCATGGCCGAAGAGCTCGCTCTCGATCAGGTTCGCCGGCAGTGCGGCACAATTGATCGCGATGAACGGCCGGCTCGCCCGGGCGCTGATGTCGTGGAGCGCCCGCGCCACCACCTCCTTGCCGGCCCCGGTCTCGCCGACGATCAGCGTATCGGCATCGCTCGCCCCGATCGCCCGGATGCGGTAGCGCAGATCCACCATCACCTGCGTGCGCCCCGGCAGCCGCGCCTCGATATCGTCGCGCTTGCCGGCGACCGCCTTCAGCAGCCGGTTTTCGAGCACCAGGCCGCGCCGCTCCATCGCCCGGCGGATGACGCCGGCAAGCATCTCCGGCGTGAACGGCTTCTCGATGAAATCATAGGCGCCTTCGCGCATCGCCTTCACCGCAAGCTGAACGTCGCCGTGGCCGGTGACGAGAATGACCGGTACCTCCGGGTCGAGCTCGCGGATCTTCTGCATCAGCGTCATGCCGTCGATGCCGGGCATGCGAATATCGCTGACAACGACGCCGGGAAAGCTGTAGCCGATCAGCTCCAGCACGTGGTCGCCGTTCGAATAGGTCTCGACGCTGAAGCCGGAGAGCTCCAGCGCCTGCGCCGTCGAGCGGCGCAGTTCCTCCTCGTCGTCGACCAGCAGGATCTTTGCATCGTTCATTCCGCTGCCTCCGGCATCAGCCCTGCCGCCGATTGCAGCTCGATGCGGAACACCGCGCCTCCTTCGGGATGATTGGCAGCAGTCAGGCTGCCGCCGAAATCCTTGATGATGTTGTAGGAAATCGAAAGCCCGAGGCCGAGCCCCTTGCCGACGCCCTTCGTCGTGAAGAACGGATCGAAGATACGCTCGGCGATCGCCGCCGGCACGCCCGGTCCATGATCCCGCACCGTCAGCACCACCTTTCCGGCCTCCTCGAAGGCCGAAACCTCGATGCGCCGATCATCCAGCCCTTCCACCGCATCGGCCGCATTCGAGATCACGTTCACCAGCACCTGCTGCAGACGCACCGAACCGGCGCGCACCACCGGCGGACGCGGGCCGAGAGCGAGCAGCAGTTCGGCATCCGCCGCCTTCAACCGCCAGGCGACGATCTCCAGCGTATCGCGCATCGCCTCGTCGAGGGAAACGAGGCCGAGCTTCTCGTTCGGCTTGCGGGCGAAGTTGCGCAGGTGCCGGCTGATCGCAGCCATACGGTCGATCAGCCCGCCGATACGCCGGATATTGTCCCGCGCCTCCTCCGTCCGACCGCGGTCGATGAGAACGGAGGCGCTGTCCGTGTAGGTCTTGGCGGCGGCGAGCGGCTGGTTGAATTCGTGCGAAAGCGCAGCCGACATCTGCCCCAGCCCGGCAAGCTTGCCCGCCTGGATCAGATCGGCCTGCGTCTGTCGGAGTTGTTGCTCGGTCAGCCGCCGCTCGGCAATCTCCTCTTCGATGCGGCTGTTGACGCGGGCAAGATCGGCCGTGCGCTCCTCGACGCGCCGCTCCAGCTCGTTGCGGGCCTCGGCCTGCATCTGCATGCGCTCGGCAAGCCGCGCCCGCCGCTGGCGAAGGACGGCCACCGTAAGCCCGGCAATGCAAAGAATGAGAAACACGGCAGCAAGCGCCGTGCGTGCCTGGGCGCGGATGGAACTCGTCTCCATCAGCACGTTCACCGTCCAGTCCTCGGCCGGCATGTAATGCGAGAGCACCAGATATTCGCTCGAACCGCGCTCGCTGGCCAGCGTCATCAGCTCATGCTGCTCGAAGTGGTGACGCGTCACCGGCAGCGCCGCCAGCCTGGCATTGGCATAGCGTCGCGACGCCTCGGTGCGGGCGACGCGGTCGGCCGTCAGCGGCAGGATCGCGCCATAGAGCCATTCCGGGCTGCCGGACATGAAGATGATGCCCTCCGGATCGGAGACGAAAATCCTGTATTCGCCGCCGCCCCAGGAGGACTCGATCATATCGATATCGACCTTGAAGACGATGACGCCACGAATATCCGCGCCGGTCCGGATCGGTGCGGCAAAATAGTAGCCGCGCTTCAGCGAGGTGGTGCCGAGCGCGTAAAACCGTGCCTGCCGGCCTTCGATTGCATCCTGGAAATAGGGCCTGTAGCTGAAATTTTGTCCGACGAAGCTTGCAGGCCCATCGTAATTGCTGGCCGCGATCGTCTCTCCGTCTGGCTTGACCACATAGATATCGGAGGATTTCAGCAGTCCGTTGATCTCCTTGAGATAGAGATTGGCCGCATCGCGCAGCGCCACATCCTCAGGCGCGCTCACCAGTTCCTTGATGTCGTCGTGATCGGCGATCAGCGCCGGCAGCGCCTCGTAGCGGTTGAGATGGCCGCTGAGTGCCGAAACGGCAAGGCGCAACGCCGTTCCTGCCTGCGCCGAGGCTTCCTCCATATAGGCGCGCGTCGCAATCGCGCTCCCATAGGTGAAGAAGGAGAAGATGATCAGCGGCACCACCAGCAACGCCGCTATCGCACGATATTTCGAAGACAGAACCGGCTCCTCCCCTTTCTGCCTCCACTCCCCAGCGAGGCATACCCGACGGACCGAGTTTAGAGGGGTGGGTAGGGATTTCCAAGGGGCCGTCGAAACTTGACACCCGGCAGGGGTGGATGTCCTATTGCTGCACCGCAAGGAGGCCCCCGCCCATGAGCGACGACCAGACGCCCGCCGATAACAAACTCACCACATCCAAGCGCCGCTGGGCGGCAGAGGGCAAGTTCCTGACCGGCCGTATCAGCCGTCCCGAAGCCGAGCGCCTGCCGCCCGGCCAGCACCTCGTCAAGAACTGGCCGGTGCTCGATCTCGGCCAGCAGCCTGTCATCTCGACCGAGACCTGGCGGCTCGAGGTGCGCGGCCTCGTCGAAACGACGCGCACCCTCACCTGGGCCGACTTCCAGGCGATCGAACAGAGCACGGGGGTGAGCGATATCCACTGCGTCACCACCTGGTCGCGCTACGACAACAAATGGAAGGGCGTTTCGACGCGCAATCTGCTCGACCTCGCCATGCCGAAGCCTGAAGCCGCTTACGTCATGCTGACGAGTTATGACGGCTATACCACCAACCTGCCGCTCTCCGATTTCGCTGCCGAGGATGCGATCCTCGCCACCGCCTGGGAAGGCCTGCCGCTGACACCGGAGCACGGCGGCCCGATGCGCCTCGTCGTGCCGCATCTCTATTTCTGGAAAAGCGCCAAATGGCTGCGCCGCATCGAGCTGATGCCTGCCGACCAGGCCGGCTTCTGGGAAAAGAACGGCTACCACATCTACGGCGATCCGTGGCGCGAGCAGCGCTATTCCGACGACTGAGCTTTCGGTCGCGAGAAGCGACGAAGCGCAAACACGCCAAGTCCGAACAACGCGGCAAGCCCCGTCAGCGACGCCATGCTGGCGGCATGGAATGGGATCTCGCTCCAGCGCGGCTTGACGATATCGGCGGTGTTGAAGGCTTCGTCGCTGAACCGGCAGCTGATCAGCGCAAGCCCGCGCCGCACCATGTCGGCGTCGACCGCGGAAATGATTTCACCCGCCGCGGCAGCCTCCCGCGGCATCTCGCGCATCGAAAGCAAGACCGCCTTGGTCGCGGCGAGATAGGCATGAGCGCATTCGTTGAACGGGCTTTCCTCATCCGTCACGCTGCCCGGCATCCGGCCCCACAGACAGTAGGAATACTGGATCTCTGCATAGTTCAGCACGCGGCGGAACGGCTCGTTCGTATCGACAGCACGGGATGCAAGATCGACAATCCCACTGCGATAGTCAGACATGACAGCCATCTCGCCGTGGGAAATTTGCGGGATATCCAGACCCGCATGGCTGCCGCCGTCGCTGCGGCTATGGGCAAAAGCGCTTCCAGCGACCACACAAAAAAACGCGACGGCAGAGAACGCCGTCAACAGCAGTGGTCTGGCTCTGTCGTTTTTCATACTCGCCCGAAAAGTTCAGGGCGCCGGCAAAGCGGCGTCCTTCGATGCGTTCAGTGCAATGCCGTGGCCGGCCGGCCGCGTTCCCCGCCCCCGACCGCAAGCCGCTTTTCCGCCAGCGCTCCGAAGCCGAGGCCGAGCGTTGCCCAGAGGATCACATGCATTCCGAGCGAAGTGGTGCGGAAACGCCAGAGCACCATCGCCGAGAAGTTCTCCGGCACCTCGTTGATCGGCGGCAGCAGATAGAGCACCACGCCGATGAAGACGAGATAGGCGATGCCGGCGATGATCGCGCCGTTCCAGAGACCGAAACGCTCGGACAGGCGGCGCGACAGCGCCACTGCGGCAATCAGCGCCGCAAGCGAGACGACGATCATCAGGAAGAACAGCTCGGTCCTGGCGCCGATCGTATCGGGATTGCCGACTGCCGGCGGGTTGGCCGGATACTTGATCCCGGGAACGAGGACGACCGCCACGAAGGCGGCAATGGCGATGACGGCCGAGGTGCCGCGCGGCGAAAGGCTGCTGAAGCGGCCGTGCACGAAAGCGAAAGCGAGCGCGAAGAGCCCGCCGACGGCGGCGCTGTAGGCCATGACGCCGGTGAAAAGGCCGAGACCGGCCTGTGTGGCGCGGCTGACGATTTCGGGTTCGGCAGCTTCGCCGGCCGCCTGGGCGCTCGCCTCCTCGAAGGCGATCGCCGCATCGACCAGCGGCTCGCCGAACGTATGGGCGAAAGCGAAAACCAGGATGCCAGCAATCAGGCCCGCGAGCATGCCGCGAAGCAAGAGGTTTCCAACCATGTCCGGAACTCCCTTAAGGCACGTCGCGCAAAAGTGTGCCGCGGTTTTGCGATAAAGACATGCGTAAAACAAAAACCTATAGCGCGATGAGCGAATCTGAAAGATCGCGACGCGCTTTAGTGGCAGGGAAAGCCGAGGAGATGGCGGCCGTCATGCACGAATTCGTGCACATACATGCCGTTGAACAGCGCCATTGCGCCTTCCTCGGTGCCGACGAAATAGAGGACGATGAGCATCAGCAGGCCGCCGAAGATCGCCCAGGGCAGGATCTCGCCTACAGGGATCGGCGCCGGTACCGCAACGGGCGCGAAAGTGGTGTCAGACATGTATTCCTCCGGGAATGACGCGTTCAGTCGAAAGAGTGCTTGTGCAGTAGGGTCTGACTTCCAGCGCGAAGAGCTTTCGACACGCTGGTCACAGTGGCGCGACCGCGCCGGACTTACACCGGCTTCCAAACCCGCAACTGCACGGTTATATCTGCACGCCGAAGAGACTGTCAACGAAACTTCACAAGCCGGCGAAGGACGCTGTCGCCGCATTCCGGGAGACAAGAACGACCGTGAACACGCGCCTCACCTGGATCTGCCACGGCGCGACGGCAGCAAGCCGCAAGGCCCTGTTCCCGCTCGACGAACCGCTCGAGGATAAGGCAGTGGAGGAGGCCGGCAGGATGATCCCCCCGCCCCGCGCCGATCGAATTGCCATGAGCCCGGCTTTGCGTGCCCGCCAGACCGCGGAAGCGCTCCGCCTCGAAGCCCGCATAGACCTCGCACTTCGCGACTGCGACCATGGCCGCTGGGCCGGCAGGTCGATCACGACGATCGGGACCGAAGAGCCGGAAAACCTCATGGGCTGGATGAGCGATCCGGAAGGGGCCCCGCATGGCGGCGAGAGCCTTGTTGATCTGCGCACGCGCATCGCCGGCTGGATGGATGAGCAATCGAGCCTCGGCGGCCATGTGATCGCCGTTAGCCACGCGGCCGTCATCCGGGCAGCGATCGTGCATGTACTGCAGGCGCCGCTCTCCTCCTTCTGGCTGAGCGACGTCGAGCCGCTTTCCGTCATCCGCATGACCAGCAACGGACAGCGCTGGTCTCTGCGCTTCCAGCATTAGAGACTGCTGATCTTATCCAGCTTTGCACAAGCAAATCGCGTCATCTATGTTGAACCCGGCTTTGCGGGGACTACTTCCTTGTCCCAAGGAGATGGAAGAATGACATATGATTGGAGTGGCGAGCGCACGCGACGCCTGCGTTTTATGCGTGTCGCCACAGTCACGGTTCTGGTCGGTCTCATCTTCAGCGTTCCGCTGCTGATCGTCACCGCCTGAAGCACGAGAAAGGGCGAGCGATGCATTAGCACGCTCGCCTTCGTTCTTTTCCCGCATCAGCCGGTCTCCCGAACCACGAAGGCGATCGCGCTGATAACGACGCCCTGGTTCCCCACAGGCCCCGTCGGGTCTCTCTGCGGCACAGCAACAGGCTGCCGCCTCTGATAATTCGCCTTCTGGTTTCAACAAACATTTCAGACTTTCGTGATATTTCCGCGAAGGTAGAGATGGAGAAGGCATAATGCCGGTGTTTTTCCAAAGCAGGGCCGGACGGCAATGCGTGTCGATCGTGGTGTCTGGAGTGACCCTCTGGCTTCTCGGCACGCTGCTACAGCTCGACGACAGCCTGGTCGCCTTCATGACCGGCTTCGGCGAGTACGGCGCCGACAAGCTCGTTCTGGCGCTCGGCATCGCCGGCGCCATGAGCTTCGTCTATTCGGTGCTGCGCATCGCCGACCTGCGTAAGGAAATGGAACTGCGCGCGGCCGCCCAGGCAAAAGCCGATTGGACCGCAACCCACGACCATCTCACCAAGCTGCCGAACCGCTACGCCTTCGAGCGCAAGATCCTCTCCCGGCCGATCAAGGACGACGAGGCCGAGATCGAGGAGTGGGACCGCAACGTCACCATCTTCTCCGTTGACCTCGACGGCTTCAAGAAGGTCAATGACCTCGTCGGCCACAAGGGCGGCGACATCCTGTTGATCGAGGTTGCCAGACGCATCTGCGCGCTCGGCAATGCCGATTGCGTCTATCGCTTCGGCGGCGACGAATTCATCATCGTCGCCTTCGCCCTGACGGCGCAGCGCGAGGAGCGTTTTGCCAAGCTGCTGATCCAGGCCGTCACCCGGCCGATCCATATCGATGGCTTTGCCGTCGAAGTCGGCGCCAGCGTCGGCTATGACCGCTGGGCCGAGGGAGCCGAGCCGCTGGAAGATGCCGCCCACCGTGCCGACCTCGCCATGTACGAGGCGAAATCACGCGGACCCAACCACTATTTCGTCTTCGAACCTTCGATGCAGGACAAGGTAACGGAACGCGCCGCGCTGGAAACCAGGCTGCGCGCCGCGATCTCCAACAAGGCGATCAAGCCCTTCTATCAGCCGCTGATCGACCTCAAGACCGGCCAGCTCTGCGGCTTCGAGGCCTTAGCGCGCTGGATCGGCGACGACGGCGTCAACATCCCGCCGCCGGTCTTCATCGATATCGCCGAGGAAACCGGCATGATCACGGCATTATTCGAGGATCTCCTCACCCAGGCCTGCAGCGACGCACTCGCCTGGCCGGATCATGTGACGTTGTCCTTCAACGTCTCGCCGGTGCAGATGGAAGACAGATTGCTGACATCGCGTATTCTCAAGGTCCTTTCGGCAAGCCGGCTGCCGCCGCAGCGCCTGGAAGTGGAGATCACCGAAAACGCGCTGATCCAGGATCCCGCCATCGCCGCCCTCATTCTCGACGAGCTGCACGCCGCCGGCATCCAGATCGCACTCGACGATTTCGGCACGGGCTATTCGAGCCTCGCCCAGCTTTCCCGCTATCGTTTCGACAAGATCAAGATCGACAAAAGCTTCATCGCCACCTATCGCGACGACGAGCGGCAGGAAAAGATCGTCCGCGCCATGCTCGGCCTCGGCAGGAGCCTCAACATCAAGACGACGGCGGAAGGTATCGAGGAGCACGGCCAGCTCGCCTTCCTGCTGCAGCTTGGCTGCGACATCGGCCAGGGCTATCTTTTCGGCAAGGCGATGCCCGCCGCCGAGGCGGGCATCTTCATCAGCGATCGCAATACCAAATTGGCCTCGACGGGCTGACGGAACGCTCTACCTTTTGTTTTGACGCAATTCCCGGCAAAACCGCTTCGCGCTTTGCCGGGAATTTGCTTTAAAAAACCTGGCGCATGATCACGAACAGCACGAAGGCGATCGCGATCGAGGCCGGCAGCGTCAGCACCCAGGCCATCAGCATGTTACGCACGGTCGACCATTGCAGGCCGGAACCGTTGGCCGCCATAGTGCCGGCAACGCCTGATGACAGCACATGGGTGGTCGAGACCGGCAGGCCGAGATGGTCGGCCGAGGCGATAGTGACCATCGCCACGACTTCGGCTGCCGCGCCCTGACCATAGGTCAGATGCGTCTTGCCGATCTTTTCGCCGACGGTGACGACGATGCGCTTCCAGCCCACCATCGTACCGAGGCCGAGCGCGATCGCGACCGCCACTTTCACCCAGAGCGGGATGAACTTCGTCGCGTTGTCGACCGCCTTGTGGTAGCTCGTCACCGCGCTGAGGTCGCCGGCATCCATCGGCAGCAGCTTCTGCTTGTCGATCAACTTCAGCGCCTCGCCGATCAGATAGATGTCGTTGCGGACGTTGCCGACGAGATTGGTCGGCACCGCTTCGAGCGTCGGGAAGCCGGCGACTTCAGCACTTGTCTGGTGGATATATTGCTGCAGGGCCGGCGTCGTCGTATCCGTCCAGGTCTTGTTCTTGACGGCGTTGCCGACTTCGGCCTTGTAGTCCGCAACCGTAACGCCCGGCTTCACATATTTGCCGAGTGCGGTTTCCACATGGGCTGATGCTGACTTGTAGGCTTCGAGATAGTTGACATCCGGCGTGCGGTTCAGCGCGAAAGCCGTCGGCACCAGGCCGATCAGGATCAGCATGATGAGGCCCATGCCCTTCTGCCCGTCGTTGGAGCCGTGGGCGAAGCTGACGCCGGTGCAGGTGAAGATCAGGATCGCACGGATCCAGGGCGGCGGCGGCTGGTTGCCCTTCGGCTCTGCGTAGAGCGCCTTGTTGCGCACCAGAAGCTTCATGACCAGCAGGAGGACAGCGGAAAGACCGAAGCCGATGAGCGGCGAGATCAAAAGCGACAGGCCGATATTGGTCGCTTGCGACCAGTCGACACCGCTGGTCGCTGTGCCTGCCGGCGCCAGGAACTGGTTGGCAAGGCCGACGCCGATGATCGAGCCGACCAGCGTATGCGAACTCGACGACGGCAGGCCGAGATACCAGGTGCCGAGATTCCAGACGATCGCGGCAATCAGCAGCGCGAAGACCATGGCAAGGCCGGAGCCGGAACCGACCTGCAGGATCAATTCCACCGGCAGCAGCGCCAGAATACCAAAGGCGACGGCGCCGCTCGAGGTCAGCACGCCGAGGAAGTTGAAGAAGCCGGACCAGATAACGGCGAATTCCGCCGGCATGGAACGGGTGTAGATCACCGTGGCGACGGCATTGGCCGTATCATGGAAACCGTTGACGAACTCGAAGCCGAGCGCGATGAGCAGTGCAAGGCCTAGGAGAATCCAGGGAACGGCGACTGCGGTTGTCAGGTCGCGGCCGAGTGCATAAGCGACATATCCAAGGCCGCAGACCAGAACGAGCGCGAACAGCGGCAAGAACCACTTGTTGGCCGAATTCGAACTGTGGAGCGGGTGGGAAGCGTCGCTATGAACCTGGCTGGGGGCAATATCGGCCATGGCATAGTTCCTTATTCCGTTTTGCAAATTTGCCTTTTGTTAATAAATCCGCCGCGTGAAGCTCTCATGACGCCCCGACTGAACCGCCCGTAAGCCACTGATGCTGGGCGATATTGACGGTGATGCGCCTGGTACCGTCGCCTCCATAATAGATGCCGCGTTGCGATCCCAAGCGGCTGACGATGGTTGTCTACGCAATGACAAAAGCGCGCCCCGAGCGAATAAATCCTTCCCGCCTGGACATCCGACGCTAAGTTCGGTCATCTCACACCCGCGCGGAGTCTTGGAAGACATGTCATCGACCGACCTGCTGCTGACCTTCAACACCGGCTCCTCGACCGTTAAGATCGGCATCTTCGCGATAGACGGCCCCAAGGCGCGGCGCATCGGCAAGGGCGTGATCGATTTCCGCGCCGAACCGCTGTCGCTCGGCCTGACGAAAGCATCGCAGATAGTCGAGATGCCGTTGAAGGCCGCGGTGACCGAAGATCTGCACGGCGTCATCGATGAGACCTTCGCGCTTCTCGCCGATCATTTCGACATGACCGCCGCGCGCGCCGCCGGCCACCGCGTCGTCCATGGCGGCGACCGGTTTACCAAAGCGATCGCGCTCGACGCCGCCGCAATCGATGCCATCGATGCGCTGACCCCGCTTGCGCCCTTGCACCAGCCGCGGGCGCTGCGTTTCATCCGCGCCCTCAAGCATCTGAAACCGCATCTTGCCCATATCGCCTCCTTCGATACCGCCTTCCATGCCACGCAGGACGATCTCGTTCGCCGCTTCGCCATTCCCCGCGCGCTGCATGACGAGGGCATCAAGCGCTACGGCTTCCACGGCCTCTCCTACAAATTCATCGCCGGCGAGCTTCGCCGCAAGGCGCCGCACCCGGCAAAGGTGGTCGTCGCCCATCTCGGCAGCGGCGCCAGCCTCTGCGCATTGGATAACGGCGTCAGCCGCGATTGCAGCATGGGCTTTTCGACGCTGGATGGCATCCCGATGGCGACGCGTCCGGGCTGGCTCGATCCCGGCGTCATCCTGCATCTGGCCGGTCAGAGGAAGCAGTCCTTCGAGGAGATCGAAGACCTGCTCTATCATCGCAGCGGCCTGCTCGGCGTCTCCGGCATCACTGCCGATACGCGCGAGCTGTTGAAGGACAGCCGGCCGGAGGCGCGCCAGGCGATCGAGCTATTCACGCTGCGCATTGCCGGCGAAATCGGCCGCATGGCGGCAACGCTTGGTGGCCTTGACGCCATCGTCTTCACCGCCGGCATCGGCGAGCATCAACCGGAGATCCGCGCAGGTGTGACCAAGCGGCTGTCCTGGCTTGGCCTTGCAACCGACGAAAAGGCCAATGCTGCCAATGATTTCACCATCAGCACGCGGGAAAGCCGCATCGCCGCCCATGTCATCGCCACCGATGAGGAACAGACCATCGCCGAGGAGGCGCTGTCCGTTCTTCGCAGTGACTGATCCAGATCAACAGCATTCCGGCATCCGCCGGTAGAATTGACGTTGAAGACGTTCTCGAACGGGAGAAACCCATGGAAAAGCATGTCTCGACCGCTGCCCTTACCGATGCCGAACTCACCCTGATCGACCGCTATTGGCGCGCCGCCAATTATCTCTCCATCGGCCAAATCTATCTGCTGACCAATCCGCTGTTGCGCGAGCCGCTGAAACCAGAGCACATCAAGCCCCGCCTGCTCGGCCATTGGGGCACGACACCCGGCCTCAACTTTATCTATGCACATCTGAACCGTCTCATCCGCGCCCGCGATCTCGACATCATCTATATGTGCGGCCCCGGCCATGGCGGGCCGGGCATGGTCGCCAACACCTATCTCGAAGGCATCTACAGCGAGATCTATCCCGATATTTCCGAGGATGCAGAGGGCATGCGCAAGCTCTTCCGGCAATTCTCCTTCCCCGGCGGCATTCCGAGCCACGCGGCACCCGAGACACCGGGCTCGATCCACGAGGGCGGCGAACTCGGTTACGCCCTCGTCCATGCCTATGGCGCCGCCTTCGACAATCCCGATCTGATCGTTGCCTGCGTCATCGGCGACGGCGAAGCCGAAACCGGGCCACTGGCTGCGAGCTGGCATTCCAACAAGTTTCTGAACCCTGCCCGCGATGGCGCCGTGCTGCCGATCCTGCATCTGAACGGCTACAAGATCGCCAATCCGACCATTCTTGGCCGCGCCAGTCACGAGGATTTGCAGAGCCTCTTTGAAGGCTACGGCTATGAGCCCTTCTTCGTCGAGGGTCACGAGCCACGCGATATGCACCAGCAGATGGCCGCAACCTTCGACAGGGTCTTCGACCGCATTCGCGAAATCCAGGAGGAAGCCCGCAATGGCAAGGCGCCCGATATCTGCCCGCGCTGGCCGATGATCGTGCTACGCAGCCCGAAGGGCTGGACAGGACCGAAGGAAGTCGACGGCAAGAAGGTCGAAGGCTTCTGGCGCGCCCACCAGGTGCCGGTCTCCAACTGCCGCGAGAATGAAGGGCATCGCAAGATCCTCGAGGACTGGATGCGCAGCTATGATCCGAAAGACCTGTTCGGCAGCGACGGCCGGCTGAAACCCGAGCTGCGGGCGCTCGCCCCTGTCGGCGAGCGCCGCATGGGCGCCAATCCGCACGCCAATGGCGGTTTGCTGCGCAAGGAACTCGATGTTCCCGATATCCGCGACTATGCGGTCGATATCGGCAAGCACGGTAGCGCCATGGTGCAGTCGACGGAAATCCTCGGTCACTACTTGCGCGACACGATGAAGCGCAACGCCGATGCCGCCAACTTCCGCATCTTCGGCCCCGACGAGACGGAATCGAACCGCCTCGGCAGCGTCTTCGAAGTCACCGACCGTGTCTGGATGGAGGGTATCGAACCCTACGACGTCCACTTGTCCCGGGATGGACGTGTGATGGAGGTGCTGAGCGAACATCTTTGCCAGGGCTGGCTGGAAGGCTACCTGCTGACTGGCCGGCACGGCCTGTTCTCCTGCTACGAGGCCTTCATCCACATCATCGATTCCATGTTCAACCAGCACGCCAAATGGCTGAAGGTGACGCGGGAACTTGAGTGGAGAAAGCCGATCTCGTCGCTGAATTACCTGCTGACCTCGCATGTCTGGCGTCAGGACCACAACGGCTTCAGCCATCAGGACCCCGGTTTCGTCGACCTCGTCGCCAACAAGAAGGCCGATATCGTCCGCATCTACCTGCCGCCGGATGCCAACACCCTGCTTTGGGTCGGCGACCATTGCCTGCGCACCTATGACCGCATCAATGTCATCGTCGCCGGCAAGCAGCCGGAGCCGCAATGGCTATCGATGGACGAGGCGGTGAAACATTGCGAGGCCGGCATCGGCATCTGGCACTGGGCGAGCAACGAGGACGACACCATCCTGCCTGATCTCGTCATGGCCTGCGCCGGCGACGTGCCGACCATGGAGACGCTTGCTGCCGTCGACCTGCTGCGTAAGGCAATTCCGGAACTGAAGATCCGCGCCGTCAACGTCGTCGATCTCCTCGCACTGCAATCCAGGGATCAGCATCCGCACGGCCTGACCGACGAGGCATTCGATGCGATCTTCACCGCCGACAAGCCAGTCATTTTCGCCTATCACGGCTATCCCTATCTCATCCACCGCCTGACTTATAAACGCACCAACCACCGCAACTTCCACGTCCGCGGCTTCATCGAGGAAGGCACGACGACCACACCCTTCGACATGACCGTCCTCAACGAACTCGACCGCTTCCACCTCGCCATCGAAGCGATCGAGCGCGTGCCGGGCCTGAAGGAAAAAGCAGGAGAAGCGCTCGCCGCCTTCCGTGGCAAGCTTGCGGAACATCACGACTATGTCCGCGAATATGGTGAGGACATGCCGGAGGTACGGAACTGGACATGGCCGATGGCGTGAAGCGAAAACCAAACGGAATCGCACGGAACTGGTCGGCGGAGATCATCCGGCGGAAGCGATGGTCAAGCGAAGTCTAAAGTTGGTGAAAACCCTCGGCGCACTGTTCCTGCAAGACCGCATCGTAGGCTATGTGTCTCGGGCAAGCTTCAAGGCCGTCGACCGAGGAAACGACATGAAAAGTTTCGCTGCCACGCTTACCGCCGCCCGGCTGGAAAAGGCGCTCGCCTTCTACATGACGCCCGAAGCCCAGCGCGATGGCTCAGACGATGCCGTCAAATCAGCTGAGCAACGAGACGCATACGAGACCCGCGCCGGCGAACGCGCCCGTAACACGGAAGACGGCGTCGAAGCCTGGTAAGACGATGCCCTCCGGGCGTCCTCGCGGATGCCTGTCCGCGAACGTGTCGCACCTGGAGTGCCGGAACCCTATGCACGTTCGAGCCGGACTTTTTCCTTCATGCGCCAGACCCGCGGCGTTTCTCCGGTGTATTTAACGAAGAAGCGCGAGAAATAGCCTGGGTCGGCAAAGCCGAGTCGAAATCCGATCTCCTGAACGCTGCCCAGTGTAAAAACCAGTTGGCGTTTCGCCTCTTCGACGAGTTTGCCGGCGATCAATTCATGCGGCGTGTTGCCGGTCATCGTCCGGACGATGCGGGTGAGATGCGTCGGCGAAAGCCCAAGCTCCCTGGCGTAGAAGGACGCGGGTTTGTGTGATCGGAAATGTTGCTGAATGAGCTCGCTCAGCATGTCCATCCGCCGCTCGTTCTCGTTGGGCGGAAGTTCGTGCGCATTCCCCTCATGGGAAATCCTCGCCGTCAGCCGCAGCGCCAGGGCGACATAGGCGGCCAAGGCCTCGTTGCGGCCGCTGCGGCGATTTTCGAATTCGTCGCCCAGCCGCTTCAACGTCTGCATCACATAGACGGCCTCGGCATGATCGGGATCGAGCGGCGTCAGATGCGGCCCCGCCAGCCATTCGCCGAGCTGGCTTCGATCGCCGGGCGGATGGCTGAGATGGGATCTCAACAGGGTGATCACCAGGCCGTCGATATCGCGTGAAAAACGAAAGCCGTGATTGAGCCCGGGCGGCACGGTGATGATCGCCGGCGGAAGGATGGCATGGCTCTTTTCGCCGAAGATCGCATCGCCCGAACCGCTTTCGATGTACAATATCTGAAAGAAACTCTCGTGACGATGCGGGCTAATCTCCCATTGATGCAAACTGCTGCGGGAGCGAATAGTTTCGCAATGCACCCAAAAATCCGGCTCTCGCCCGGTCTTTTCGCCGTAGAGTTCATAGGTAGGGATATGTTTGCTCATGGGGCTCCGTGAGAATTCTCCCGATCCAATGTTCGATTAGTGCAATTTTTAGGTTGGAATGTCCATTGCTGCGGCAAGCGCGGCAAGGCAGAATCTGGCAAAACGCAAAAATGCAGGGAGGAAGCATTTGCGAACTCAGGTCGCCATCATCGGTTCGGGACCATCCGGCCTGCTGCTCGGCCAGCTTCTGACCGAAGCCGGCGTCGACAATGTCATTCTCGATCGTGTGAACAAGGATTACATCCTCAGCCGGGTTCGCGCCGGCGTTCTGGAGGAAGGCACCGTCGGGCTGCTGGATCAGGCCAAATCAGGCGCGAGGCTGCATTCCGAAGGCCTGCCGCATGACGGCTTCTCACTGACCTTCGACGGACGCGACCATCGCATCGACCTTCACGAATTGACCGGCGGCAGGCGTGTCACCGTCTACGGACAGACCGAAGTGACGCGCGATCTCATGGAGCGGCGCGAAGAAAGCGGCTCCCCGTCGATCTACGATGCCGTCGATGTCGCGCCGCATGACTTCGACGGCCATTCTCCTTTCGTCACCTATGTGAAAGACGGCGTTGCCAAGCGCATCGATTGTGACTTCATCGCCGGCTGCGACGGGTTTCACGGCGCCAGCCGCAAGACCGTTCCGGAGCGGGCGATCAGGAGTTTCGAGAAGGTCTATCCCTTCGGCTGGCTGGGGGTCCTTGCCGACGTGGCGCCTGTCAGCCATGAGCTGATCTACGCCAACCATCCAAGGGGCTTTGCGCTTTGTTCGATGCGCTCGGCCACCCGCAGCCGCTACTACATCCAATGTGCGCTCGACGAGAAGATCGGGGACTGGAGCGACGACCGTTTCTGGGACGAGTTGAGACGGCGGCTGCCGACGCATCATGCCGAAGCATTGGCGACCGCGCCGTCCTTCGAGAAATCGATTGCGCCGCTGCGCTCCTTCGTCGCCGAACCGATGCGTTTCGGCCGGCTTTTCCTGGTCGGCGACGCCGCCCATATCGTCCCGCCGACCGGCGCCAAGGGATTGAACCTCGCCGCCAGCGACGTCCATTATCTTTTCTCCGGGCTGATCGAGCATTACCGTGAAGGCTCGAATAGTGGCATCGACGCTTACTCGCAGAAGGCGCTCGCCCGTGTATGGAAAGCCGTGCGGTTTTCCTGGTGGATGACGACGATGATGCATCGTTTTCCGGATACCGGTGATTTCGACCAGAAGATCCAGGAGGCGGAACTCGACTATCTCACCCATTCCCGCGCCGCCTCGACAGCGCTCGCGGAGAATTATGTGGGATTGCCATTCTGAGACGAGGATAGTTCCGCATCCCACACTCATAATCGTTTGGCCATGGATTACGGCATTTATTTCATTTTACATCACCATTTCGCATGACAAGCTAACGCTCAATTTTGAGCGGCTAGCGAATACGGCGCGGGAGTGCGCCAAAAAGGGAGAGAGAGAATGAAGAAGCTATTTCTGGCCGCCGTTGCGGCCGTCGTGCTCAGCGGCACGGCCTATGCAGACACCATCAAGGTCGGCGTCATCGGCCCGTTCTCCGGTCCGTTCGCGCTGCAGGGCAAGAACTTCAAGGCCGGCATCGACGCCTATATGGCGGTCAACGGCAACACGGTCGGCAGCGATACGGTCGAGATCGTCTATCGCGACGTGCCGCAGGCCGACCCCGCCCAATCCAAGGCGCTGGCGCAGGAACTGATCGTCAAGGAAAAGGTCCAGTATCTTGCCGGCTTCTACTTCACGCCCGATGCCATGGCGGTCACGCCGATCCTGAAACAGGGCAATGTGCCGATGGTCATCATGAACGCCGCCACCTCGGCGATCGTCACCAAGAGCCCGCTCGTCGTCCGCACCTCGTTTACCACCTGGCAAACTTCGACGCCGATTGCCAAGGTCGCCTTCGACGCCGGCGTCAAGAAGGTGATTTCCGTCGTCAGCGATTACGGCCCCGGCATCGACGCCGAGAACGCTTTCAAGGCCGGCTTCGAAAAGGCCGGCGGCCAGGTGGTCGAGGCGATCCGCATGCCGCTTGCGACCAACGACTTCAGCCCGATCATGCAGCGCATCATGGATTCCGGAGCGGAGGGCGTGTTCGCCTTCCTGCCCTCCGGTCCGACGACGCTCGGCTTCGTCAAGGCTTACAACGACAATGGCCTGAAGGCTGCCGGCATCAAGTTCTTCGCGCCGGGTGACCTGACGCAGGAATCCGATCTGCCGGCGCTCGGCGATGCCGCACTCGGCATCCAGACGACCTTCCACTATGCCGTGTCGCACGATTCTCCTGAGAACAAGGCTTTCGTCGAGGCGGCGACCAAAGCGATCGGCAACAAGGCCGAACTTTCCTTCCCCTCAGTCAGCGCCTATGACGGCATGTATGTCATCTACAAGATGATCGAGGCGACGGGCGGCAAACAGGATGCTGAGAAGGCCGTCGATGCGGTCAAGGGCCTTGCCTGGACGAGCCCGCGCGGCCCGGTTTCGATCGATCCGGAAAGCCGTCACATCACGCAGAACATCTATCTGCGCGAAGTGACGAAAGCCGATGACGGGACCTACATCAACAAGGAGATCCAGACTTTCGAGAAGCAGGGCGATCCGGGCCTGGCGGCCGTCAAGTAACATCGAGTGTCAAGACAGGTGACGGGCTTGGCCTGCGATCAGGCCGAGCCCGTCGCTTGGAAGCAAGGTATTTCCATGCAGACAGTCTTCAGCATAGCCGTCGACGCTCTTGCCTATGGCATGGTGCTGTTCGTGATCTCGATTGGCCTTTCGGTGACCATGGGGCTGATGCGTGTCGTCAACCTCGCCCATGGCGCTTTCGCGATGATCGGCGGCTATATCGCCTCCTATGTCGCCCGCGACCTTGGCCTTGGTTATGCCGCGGCGGTCATCGCCGCCGTTGTCATCACCATCATCGTCGCCATTCCGATCGAGCGTTTTCTCTACCGCCGGATCTATGGCGCGCCGGAACTGACCCAGGTGCTGATGACCATCGGCATCACCTTCTGCGTCATCGGCATCGCCAATTATGTCATGGGGCCGACGCTGAAGACCATACCGCTTGCCGGTGCACTGCAGGGGTCAGCCGATCTCGGCTTCCGCACCATTCCCGTTCACCGGCTTTTCGTCATCCTCTGCGGCTTGGTCGTGGCGCTCGCCCTCTGGTTTGCGATCGACAGGACCAGCTTCGGCGTCAAGCTGCGCGCCTCCGTCGATGATGCGGCAATGGCTGCGGCACTCGGTGTGCGCACCGAGATCATCTATGCGGTGAGCTTTGCCGTTGCCGTCGGGCTTGCCGCCTTCGGTGGCGTGGTCGGCGCCGAACTCCTGCCCGTCGAACCCTATTACGCGCTGCGCTACATGGTGACCTTCCTGGTCGTCGTCTCCGTCGGCGGCGCGGGCTCCATTCCAGGTGCACTGATCGCCTGTCTGCTGCTGGGCGCGATCGATACCACAGGACGGTATCTGATGCCTGAATTCGGCGAATTCTTCTTCTATCTCGCCGTGATCGCAATCATCTGCGTCTTCCCGCGCGGCCTTGCCGGAAGGGCGAAATAAGATGGCGCTTGTCATGAACAACGAAAACGAAGGTTTCCAACATCGGCGCGGGTTTATCGGCCGCGATCTTATCGGAATAGCGGTCATCTTAGCCGTTGCCGCGATCGGCTATTTCGCCTTCCCCGATAATCTCGCACTTTTGACCCGGATGATCACGATCGCGCTGCTCGTCCTGTCTCTCGATCTCGTGACCGGTTATTGCGGCGTCGCAACGCTCGGCCATGCAGCACTTTTCGGCTCCGGCGCCTATGCCGCCGGGATCCTGTCGGCGCATTACGGCATCAATGACCCGCTGTTGATGATGCTGGCCGGCATTGCCGGTGGCGCGGTTGCCGGGTTGCTCTGCGGCGCCATCATCCTGCGTGCGCATGGACTGCCGCAGCTGGTGCTGTCGATTGCGCTGATCAACCTCTTCCATGAATTCGCCAACAAGGCCTCGTCATGGACAGGCGGCAGCGACGGACTTTCCGGCATCGCGCCGGACCCGGTCTTCGGTCTCTTCGAATTCGATCTCTACGGTCACACCGCCTTCTTCTTCGGAATGGCGCTGCTGCTGATCGTCTTCGTGCTGCTGAGGGTCCTGGTTCGCTCGCCCTTCGGCATGCTCTGCCGCGCCATCAAGCAGGACCCGCTGCGCATCCGCGCCATGGGCGCCTCGCCGAAGGCAGCTCTCATCAGGATGTACGCGATCTCCGGCGCCGTTGCCGGTGTCGGCGGCGCCTTGAACGCGATTTCGACACAGGTCGTCGGCCTCGACAGCCTGTCTTTCACGCAGTCGGCCGAAGCGCTGGTCATGCTAGTGCTCGGCGGCACCGGTTCTCTCTTCGGAGCACTTTCCGGCACTCTCATCTTCATGCTCTTCGAGGACTATGTCTCCGCCGCCAATCCCTTCCATTGGCTGACCATGGTCGGCGCGCTGCTGATCGCCGTCGTGCTCTTTGCGCCGAAAGGTCTCTATGGCACGGCCGCAGCCTTCGTTGGCCGCCGCAGGGAGCAGCGCTGATGAGCCCGGTCTTCGAAGTCGCCAATCTCAAGAAAGCCTTCGGCGGCCTGGCCGTCACCAATAATGTCTCGCTCACGATGTCGCCTGGCGATCGCATCGCGCTGATCGGCCCGAACGGCGCCGGCAAGACCACCTTCGTCAACCTCGTGACCGGCAATCTATCGCCCGATTCCGGCGAGGTTCGTCTCGGCGGCGAGGTGGTGACGAAGGTCGATGCGATCGGCAGGGTCAGACGCGGCCTTGTCCGCTCCTTTCAGGTGACGCGGCTCTTCCAGGACATGACGCCGGCCGAACATGTGGGACTTGCCGTCCTTCAGCGCGATGGAAAGACCGGGCACATGTTCGGCAATTTCCTGCGCATGCCCGATGTCATGGCCGAGGTCGATGATCTCCTTGGAAAACTCGGACTGGCTTTCCTGATGCATCGCAAGGTCAGCGAAATCGCCTATGGCCAGCAGCGACTTCTCGAGATCGCCGTGGCGCTGGCGCTGAAGCCGAAAGTGCTGTTGCTCGACGAGCCGGCAGCCGGCGTGCCGCAGAGCGATACCGGCCGCATCGAGCAGGCGCTCGCCGATCTGCCCGCCGATCTCGCTGTGCTGATGATCGAACACGACATGGATCTCGTCTTCCGTTTTGCCAAACGCGTCATCGTGCTTGCATCAGGCACGATCATCTTCGATGGCCTGCCGGAAGACGTCACCAAGGATGCGCGCGTGCGCGAGGCCTATCTCGGGAGCTATGCCAATGCCAGCCCTGTCGCTTGAGGTCGAGAATCTGTCGGCCGGATATGGGCCGACGAGAGTGCTCGAAGGCATTTCCTTCTCCGTGCCGGCAGGCGCCCGGCTTGCCGTGCTCGGCCGCAATGGCATGGGCAAGACCACGCTGCTCGCGACGCTTGCCGGGCAGACCAGGCGATACGAGGGCAGCATCCGCCTCGGCGATTCGGATGTCACGACGGCACCGAGCGCTGCACGCGCGCATAAAGGCCTCGGATATGTGCCGCAGGCACGCTGCGTCTTCCCGACGCTGACGGTCGAAGAAAATCTCTTCGTCGGCTTGAAGGCGCGACCGAAGACGGCGCTGGAGGAAGCCTATTCGATGTTCCCGCGCCTGAAGGAGCGCCGCCGCAACCTCAGCAGCCAGCTTTCCGGCGGCGAGCAGCAGATGCTCTCCACGGCTCGCACCATTCTCGGTCGCCCCTCCGTCCTGCTGCTCGACGAACCGCTGGAGGGCCTGGCACCCGTTATCTGCGAGGAACTGATGGCGGCCTTCACCGACCTCGCCAAGACGGGAGACATGACCATCCTGCTGGTCGAGCAGCGCATCCAGAGCGCGCTCGATTTCGCCGATCAAGTCGTCATTCTCGAACGCGGCAGACTGGCCTGGACCGGAACGCCGGAAAATCTCACCAGGGATCACGAGGCTGTCGAAAGCCTGCTCGGGGTCGGCGGCCTGCATTGATGGGATGGTCGGCAGAAGCTCAGGCTCTGCTGATCGGTCCCATTCCGTCTTCAAGGTTGCTCTTGGCGCGCCGAGCAATTCATGCAGTATATCGTCATGACGACGTCATGATTGAGCGGTCATTATTATCATGCCCGAAAGTTTTCCGCTGGCCGAATTGATGGATCGCCTGAAAAGGCGAGAAACACCATGATCGATGAAGCGGCAGCAACGTAAGACCAGACGCAAATCCTGGTTCATAAACAGGATCGACGTCCGAGCCGCTTTCTTTACTTGAATGCTTGAGGTGTACCCGATCGAAATCTGTTGGATTGACGGGCGGAATTGCTCTACCGCTGCATCAATTTCGGTTGCCAGATACCCGATAGGGTTGCATAGTCGAATTGAACATCACACGGGAGGTAGAAATGGCAAACCACAAGCCGGTCGCAGGTGACGTATACTTGCCTGTTTTCGATATCAACGACCCGATTAGCGGTGACATCCTCGAAAATACCAGTTCCACCGATATCGACGGAGATGCAGTACGCCTCAATTTCGTGAATGGACAGCGCATTCCGCAACCGGCCAATGGATCCCCGGCCACAAGCACGACGATCGAAGGAGAGTATGGTACGCTCACCGTTTACTCCGACGGCAGCTACACCTACGCGCTCGATCACTCCAACCCGGTGGTCGCAGCGCTCGGACCGGGAGATGAGCTGGTCGAAAAATTCACCTTCAAGATATCAGACGGCAAAGGCGCCACCGACGTCGGCGCGTTCAGTATCGCAATAGATCTGCCGGAACGCGACGATGTGTTCGCCAACTTCGAGGATGTTGGCCAAAGTGACTTCCCAACTGGTTACAAAGGCTTCGATTGGGGCGCCTGGTACGATGGTGACGACGCTTCTGTGCGGGAGGAAGCGGATGGCAACCACTATCTGGGAGGAGGCGTGTTCTGGACACCCATCCAAGCCGCCGATGGCGGCAACTTTCAGATCGAGCAATTCAGTGTCGCAAACGGCACATCGGACTATGACAACGTTCTGACGATCGAAGGTAAGCTGGACGGCGATACCGTATTCTTGGTCACGGTCAACGTCACCGCCGACAGCATTCATGACCCGCAAGTGATCGATCTCAGCGCCTACGGCGAAATCGACTCTCTCGTGCTCGACACCGAACCCGTCATCAACGAAACGAGCGGCCCGGATTATTACGGCGCGCAATACGACAACTTTCATTTCATCGTTTGATGGATGGGGAAAGGGCGCCGCATCACCGAAATCTGTGCGCCTTCACCGACTGCGCTCTGCGGCGCCTATCTGGGTACCAATTTCTTGCGATAGCTGACGGGCCTGGATCTTGCTAGCATTGGATCGTGCGAGGAGGCACGGTTATGCTGGGATGGAGGAAATGATGCAGCCAGTCGGGATGAGGTTAGCGGCGGTCATGTTCTCGCTCGCCGTATGGGCTATTATTATCGCTGTCGCATCCCACCTTTGGGCGACGAAGATGCCTCTGTTGCTCCTGACGCTCTACAGATAGGCCTGTCCTCGGCGTTGGCGGAAATGCCGCAGATCAGGGACGAACTGGTTTTGTCCCCTCGCCGCGACGTTTGGCGCTGCCACCAATGTGCTATCACGGTCGTCGGGACCAGCTCAAAATCGAGCCGGAAAAATCGCCAATTCTGCAATGAGAAGATGGTAGCGGAGGAGGGATTTGAACCCCCGACACAAGGATTATGATTCCTCTGCTCTGACCTACTGAGCTACTCCGCCACTGGTCAACGATACCCGCTCGCGAAGCGATGCCGGTTCGTGGGATGAGCGGCTTATAAGGTGCGCTTCGGCTTTGTGTCAAGCGCATGAATCGAGAAAAACGGTGGGCTTTGCCGGCCGTCGTTACCTATGGGTTTCAGGCGGCGACGGGGCTGGCCAAAAGGGCCTTCAGGCAGGCTTCCGCCGAAGGTTCACGCTCGGAGCGTTCGATGAAACCGCCGCCGAAGACGCGGGCGTTGTCGCCGGGCGCCGAATAAAGCGCGCAGGCCTGGCCGGGCGCGATACCCGCCTCGCCGACCGTCAGGTCGACATAGGTGCCTATTGCATCAATATGCAGGACGGCGGGCGCCGGCGCCCGTGTCGAGCGGACCTTGGCGTAGCAGGCAAAGCCCTTGCCGGCGGCGGCTTCCGCAAGCGTCTCGTCGCCCAGCCAGTTGACATCACGCAGGTAGACGCGGTGCGTTTCCAGCGCCTCTTTCGGCCCGACGATGACGCGGCGCGAGCGGGCGTCGAGAAAGACGACGTAGAGCGGCTCGCCGGTGGCGATGCCGATGCCGCGACGCTGGCCAATCGTAAAGTGCAGGATGCCTTCATGGCTACCGAGCACGCGGCCATCGAGATGGACGATCTCACCGGCAAGCGCCGCATTCGGCTTCAGCTTGGTGATGACGTCGGAATATTTGCCCTGCGGCACGAAGCAGATGTCCTGGCTGTCGGCCTTCTTGGCAACGACGAGGCCCATCTCTTCGGCGAGCCTGCGGGTCTCGGCCTTCGGCAGACCGCCCAGAGGAAAGCGGAGATAATCGATCTGTTCCTGTGTCGTGGCAAAGAGGAAATAGCTCTGGTCGCGGTCGGCATCGGCCGGGCGAAAAAGCGCGCGGCGGCCGGGATTGTCCGGCGAAGGATTCCGTCCCGAGCGGATATAGTGGCCGGTCGCCAGCGCATCGGCGCCAAGCTCCTTGGCGGTCGCCAGAAGATCGGCGAATTTGACGGTCTGGTTGCAGGAAACGCAAGGGATCGGCGTTTCGCCCGCCACATAGCTTTCGGCGAAGGGGTTGATCACCGTCTCGCGGAAACGCTTTTCGTAATCGAGCACGTAATGCGGGATGCCGAGCGTTTCACAGACGCGGCGCGCATCGTCGATATCCTGGCCGGCGCAGCAGGAGCCGGCACGGTGAACGGCGGCGCCATGATCGTAAAGCTGCAGCGTAATGCCGAGCACATCATAACCCTGCTGTTTGAGAAGGCCGGCGACGACGGATGAATCGACGCCGCCCGACATGGCGACGACGACGCGGGTCTCTTCCGGCTTCTTGTCAAAATCCAGTGTGTTCAACGATGGTGCCAATTCTGCGCGGTCACGATCCGCCCTTGCGCTGCAATTGCGGCGGATTGCTGATCTCCGGCGGGATCGGCCGCCGTCTCTCGATGAGGCACCGATATAGAAAGGATTGCCCTTGGGCGCAAGGGGCAGCATTCAGGCAGCAATATTTCGCATTCCCGCGTGAAGAGAAGGCGCAGCCGAGGCCGCGCCCTCGAGCGGGGGTGCGGCTCAGGTGCCGATCAGCTTGTTGCAGGCGAATGCAATGCCCGGATTGGCGATGATGGCGGTTACGAGCGCCAGTCCGATCATCGAGAATGAAAAGCGTTTCATAAAACATCCTCCTTTCCAGCCCACGACAATTATGCGGCTTCGCCCGCCTTTCTCAAAATGACGAATGCTTGATGGCATCCGGCGGCATGCCTTTCCTCGGACGCCACTCCCAGCTGTCGCTTAAGCGCTTCTATCTGCGAGACGAAGCGGCCTTCAGCGCACGGCCGTCGATCAGCGCCTCCGCCTCGTGCTGCGGCATCGGCCGGCCGAGCAGATAACCCTGCACCTCACTGAAGCCCTCCGCGCGCAGCTTCTGCAACTGCTCTTCCGTCTCGATCCCTTCGGCCAGCGTCGTCGCGTTAAAGCCGGAGCCGATGCCGACGACGGCGCGCACGATGGCGAGATTGCCGGCATCAGTCTCGATGCCCGAAACGAAACTGCGGTCGAGCTTGATCTTGTCGAAGGGGAAGGACCTGAGATAACTCAGCGACGAATAACCGGTGCCGAAATCATCGATGGCGATGCGGACGCCGAGCGCCTTCAATGCGCGGAGCCGCGGCAAGCTTTGGTCGGCATCAGTCAAGAATACGGACTCGGTGATTTCGATTTCAAGGCGGTCGGCAGTGAGACCCGTCTCGTCGAGCGCCGCGACCACTGTCGAAAGCAGGCTCGCATGCCGAAACTGGCTGACGGAGAGATTGACGGCGATCCTCAGATGCACGGGCCAGCCGCCCGCCGCGCGGCAGGCTTCCCGGATCACCCAGTCGCCGATCGGCACGATAAGGCCGGTTTCCTCGGCGAGCGGAATGAATTCCATCGGCGCCACCAGCCCGCGCTCGGGATGGCGCCAGCGGATCAACGCCTCGAAGCCGCCGATGCCGTCATTGTCGAGCTGCACGATCGGCTGATAGTGCAGCTCGAACTGGCGCTTCTCCAGCGCTTCCCACAGCTCGGCGGTCATGACGTGCCGGCGTTGGGCGGCAAGCCGCATCTCCGTCTCGTAGAAACGGTAAATCGAGCGTCCGCTCTCCTTGGCGGCATAGAGCGCCAGATCCGCATGCCGCATCAGCACATCCGCGTCGCCGGCATGGTCGGGCGCCAAGGCAATGCCGACGCTACAGGTGACATGCTCCCGGGCACCGTCGAGATCGAAGGCATGGCTAAGAGTTTGCAGCAGCCGCTGCGCAAAACGCCCTGCCCGCTCCGGTTCGTCGAGCTCCAGTACGACGGCGAATTCGTCGCCGCCGAGGCGGGCGACGAGATCACCCTCCCCCGCCAGCTGAAGCAGCCGCTCCGACACCTGACAAAGCAGCGCGTCGCCGGCGGCATGTCCCTTGCTGTCGTTGATATGCTTGAAGTGATCGACGTCGATATAGAGCAGCGCGATCGCGCTGTCGGCGGTCGCTTCGACCGCCCGCTGGTTGATATGTTCGGAAAATGCCGCCCGGTTCGGCAGGCCGGTGAGCGGATCACGCGTGGCGAGATGGGCAAGCTTTGCCTCGACGGCGCGCTCCTCCGTCACGTCCTGCGAGATGCCGAGCAGATAACGCGGCGCATGGCCCTCCGGCGTCGGCAGGGCGCGTTTGACGGTGCGCAGGATGCGCGGCACGCCATCGGCGCGCTGCATCGTCTCCTCGAAGCTGATCGCCGCATTGGCTTCGAAGGCCCGGCGGTCCTGCTCGCGAAAGGCGTCTGTCTGACTGGGGGGAAACAGCGACCGATCGGTTCGGCCGACCACGTGTTCCGCCCTCATGCCGACGATGTCGCCGCAGGCCTCGTTGAAGAGAACGTAAAGCCCGTCCGCTTCCATGTCCTTGACGAAGACGCCGACCGGCAGGTTGTCGACGATGCTGTCGAGAAGCGAGCGCGTATCGCTCATCTGGCGTCTGGCGGCGTTGACCTCGCTGCGATCCTGCACGATCGCCAGGATTGCGGCCCGGCCCTCGAAACGCACTTCTCGGCCATAGGTCAGCACTTCGAAGGTCTCGCCGCTTGCCTTGAGGTGAACCCAGCGTTCCGCCTTTTCCATGTCGGTACGGCCGCTGACGGCGTCACTCATCCGTTCCCGCTCATGCTCAGGGCGGATATCCAGAACCGTCATGCGCCGGTACTCGTCCGCGCCATAGCCGTAAAGTGCTGCCGCCGCTTCGTTGACGATGAGAAAGCGCAGCGATACCGGATCATAGACCCACATCGGCGACGGATGCGTTGCAAACAATGACCGGAAGTCGTCATTCGGTGCTTCGGTCTGCTCGGTCTTCTGCAAGGGGGCCATGGAAATTCGCGTGCGGTTGATGCCGATGACAGGGATATACTGGGAAAAGTTGAATAAAATCAGAATCATACTCAGGGTTAAACTTTAGGCTTTCGCCTTCAGAATGTGCAAAAGCGGCGGTTTGCCATCGCGATCTCGGTCCTCGATAAAATATTTGAGGCACCATGGAACAATTCGCTCGATCGTACGTTCTTGGGCATCGAAGTCGCAATCGAATTGCTGAGGAGGGTTTCATGGGCAGGTTCGGCACGACGACGGATTACAGCAGGATCAGACACTGGATCGAGGAGCGCGGCGGCCATCCCGCCCGGATCAAGAACGCACCGGACAGCGAAACCGTCCGCGTCGATTTTTCCTCTGAAACGCAGGAAGAGATTTCCTGGGACGAATTCTTCCAGGGTCTCGACGGCAGCAGGCTCGCCTTCCTTCACCGCACGAAGGCTGAAGACGATGTCGCCCGTTTCGGCAAAATCCTCCGCCGGAAACGACGGCACCATTAAATTCATTGGTTCCTGACACGGAAAAAACCCGGCGCCGTTTCCCGCGCCGGGTTTTTCGTTCTTCCTTGATCGAGATCCAGAGAAGGAAACTCAGTCGATATTGAAGGTCAGCGGCTTTGCCTGGCGAACCGCCTGGTGGGCGGTCAACTCAGCAAGCACGGCGTCATCAACCTTACCATCGACATAGAGCAGCGCGATGGCGTCGCCGCCCTGCTTGTCACGGCCGAGCTGGAAGTTGGCGATGTTGACGCCGGCAGCACCAAGCGTCGTGCCGATGAAGCCGATCATGCCGGGAACATCGGTATTGGTGATGTAGATCATGTGCGAGCCGACATCGGCATCAAGGTTGATACCCTTGATCTGGATGAAGCGCGGCTTGCCGTCCGAAAACACCGTGCCGGCGACCGAGCGTGTCATGCTTTCGGTGGTCACCGTCAGCTTGATATAGCCGTCGAAGACGCCTGTCTTGTCGCGCTTGACCTCGGAAAGCACGATGCCCTTTTCCTTGATCATGATCGGCGCCGAAACCATGTTGACGTCGGCGACCTGCGGGCGGATGAGGCCGGCGAGCGCGGCGCTCGTCAGCGCCCGGGTGTTCATGTTGGCGGTGATGCCGTCATAGAGGATTTCGATTTCCTTGATCGGCTCTTCGGTGACTTGGCCGACGAAGGCGCCGAGAACGTCGGCAAGACGGATGAAGGGCTTCAGGATCGGCGCTTCCTCAGCCGTGATCGACGGCATGTTGATGGCGTTGGAAACCGCACCATTGACGAGGTAATCCGCCATCTGTTCGGCCACCTGCAAAGCGACGTTCTCCTGCGCCTCGGTCGTCGAGGCGCCGAGATGCGGCGTGCAGACGACGTTCGGCAGGCCGAAGAGCGGGCTTTCCTTGGCGGGCTCGACCTCGAACACGTCGAAGGCGGCACCCGCGACATGGCCGGACTTGATCGCTTCGGCAAGCGCTGCCTCATCGACCAGGCCGCCGCGGGCGCAGTTGATGATGCGCACGCCGGGCTTGGTCTTTGCCAGCGCTTCCTTGTTGAGGATGCCCCGCGTCTTGTCGGTCATCGGCACATGCAGCGTGATGAAGTCGGCGCGGGCGAAAAGCTCTTCCAGCTCGACCTTGGTGACGCCCATCTCCTCGGCGCGCTCCTTGGAGAGGAACGGATCGTAGGCGACGACGTGCATCTTCAGGCCGATGGCGCGGGCGCAGACGATCGAGCCGATATTGCCGGCGCCGATGACGCCGAGCGTCTTGCCCGTGATCTCGACACCCATGAACTTCGACTTCTCCCACTTGCCGGCCTGCGTCGAGGTATCGGCTGCCGGTAGCTGGCGGGCGACGGCGAACATCAGCGCGATCGCGTGTTCGGCCGTAGTGATCGAGTTGCCGAAGGGCGTGTTCATGACGATGATGCCGCGGCGCGAGGCGGCCGGGATATCGACATTGTCGACGCCTATGCCGGCACGGCCGACGACCTTGAGGTTCGTCGCCCCCTCGATGATCTTTTCCGTCACCTTGGTGGCGGAGCGGATGGCCAGGCCATCATACTTGCCGATGACTTCGAGCAGACGGTCTTTGTCCTTGCCGAGCTGCGGTTCGAAATCGACTTCGACGCCGCGGTCGCGAAAAATCTGGACGGCGGTTTCCGACAATTCGTCGGATACGAGAACGCGAGGTGCCATGAGGGCCTCCTTCAAAAGTGTTCAGCGATGAATAAAATCGGGAATGCTGGGCTCCGCCCTGTGGCGGAGCCGGATGCGATCGCCTCAGGCAGCAGCCTGGGTCAACTGCGCCTTCTGCGTTTCGAAGGCCCAGGAAAGCCAGGGCATCAGCTTCTGCATGTCGGATGCCTCGATCGTGGCGCCGGCCCAGATGCGCAGGCCGGATGGCGCGTCGCGGTAATGGCCGACGTCATAGGCGACACCTTCCTTTTCCAGCAGGCCGACCAGACCCTTGGCGAAATTCGCCTGGCCGTCGTCGTCAAGCGCTGCGATGTCCTTGTCGACGATCTTCAGGCAGACGGAGGTGTTGGAGGCCGTCTCCGCCTTGACGGCGAGATTGGCGATCCAGTCGTTTGCCGCAACGAAATCGTGGATGACCTTGGCATTGGCATCGGCACGCGCGATCAGCCCCTTGAGGCCGCCGAGTTGCTTGGCCCAGACAAGCGCATCGATATAGTCTTCGACGCAGAGCATCGACGGCGTGTTGATCGTCTCGCCCTGGAAGATGCCTTCCGTCAGCTTGCCGCCCGAGGTCATGCGGAAGATCTTCGGCAGCGGCCAGGCCGGGGTGTAGGTGACCAGACGCTCGACGGCGCGCGGCGAAAGAATGATGACACCGTGGGCACCCTCGCCGCCCAGAACCTTCTGCCAGGAGAAGGTGACGACGTCGAGCTTGGCGAAATCGAGTTCCTGTGCGAAAGCGGCCGAGGTGGCGTCGCAGATCGTCAGGCCCTTGCGGTTATCAGGGATGAAATCGGCGTTCGGCACGCGCACGCCCGAGGTGGTGCCGTTCCAGGTGAAGACGACATCACGGTCGAAATCGACGGCGGAGAGATCGGGAAGCTCGCCGTAACCGGCTTCGAGCTTGCGCACATCCTTGAGCTTCAGCTGCTTGACGACATCGGTGACCCAGCCGGCGCCGAAGCTTTCCCAGGCGAGCATATCGACGCCGCGTTCGCCGAGCAGCGACCAGAGCGCCATTTCGACGGCGCCGGTGTCGGATGCCGGAACGATGCCGATTCGGTAATCCGCCGGCACTTCGAGAATTTCACGGGTAAGGTCGATGGCCTGCTTGAGCTTGGCCTTGCCGACCTTCGCGCGGTGCGAACGGCCAAGGGCCGCGTCGGAAAGGGCTTCGAGCGACCAACCGGGGCGCTTCGAGCAGGGGCCAGAAGAAAAATGGGTATTGTGCGGACGGATGTCCGGCTTTGCGGTCTTCGCCATGATGCTATCCTCTCAGATAGAAAGCCCTTCGTTGGGGAAGGGTGTCCCGCCGCCGTGTGTATGGATCCGGCGCGTCATAGTCAAGATCGAAGTGTCGCGGGGGGAACATATTTTGACGCAGGGCGGTAGGGCCGCAATACGAAAAGCCGCCCTGTGGAGGGCGGCTTCTGATGTAAGTGAGATCGGACTTACTTGTAGATCGGCTGCTGCAGCGGGATTTCCGGCGGCGGTTCGTAGCTCGCCTGGGCGCAGCCGCCGAAGAGATAGCGGGCGCCGACTCGGGCTTCGTGGGCGGTGAGACCCTTGTCGCGGCCCGGGCCGCCATTTTCGGCATAGCCGAACATGTTGCCGCCATCGATATGCAGGTAGCGGTAGCCGACATCGGCCTTGATGTTGCAGGTCACGTCGATTGAGGCGCCGGCCATCAGGGCGTAAGTGAAGCGCCAGTTGCCCTTGCCGCCATGGGTGACCTGGTCGTCGCAGAAGCTGCCGTCATCGGCGCAGGCGACGTTGCGCAGGTTCTTCCACTTGACGTAGGAACCGCCGATACCGGCGCCGACATAAGGCGTGACGTAGCCGTAGGTGCCGAGATCGACATAGGCGTTGGCGAGCAGCGTATAGGCGGTCAGCGAGGAGCGGTCGCTCGAGGTGCAATCCACCAGCGGGAAGCCGCACTGCCCGACTGTCGAGCCCTTGAAATCCGCCTGGGTAAGATAGTCGAAGGTCAGATCGGTGCGCAGATAGCTGTTGATCTGATAACCGACACCGCCGCCGACTGTCCATGCGTCGTCCAGGTCGGCGTCGTCGAAATCGACTTCCGTGGCGTTGCTGCCCTGGAAATAGCGGGCGCCGCGCAGATCGGTGAAGGCATAGCCGACATCGCCGCGCAGGTACCAGCCGGTCGCTTCGGTGACCGTCACCTCAGGCGGCTGCTCCGGGATAGGCTCGGCAGGGGCGAGGTCCGCGGAATAGGCGTTTGTCGCGATCAACAATGCGGCGAAGATGCCGGACAAGCTTCTTTTCATGGATCCCACTCCAAAATCTCGTTGCGTCGGCAGGCTCAATCGCCGCCAATCTGGTACGCTTCGTATGGATAATGAATTGGAAACGTTAAAAGCTGCTTAACTATAAATAGGAAGAAACGTTAAGAGAGAGATTGGCGGCAAGTTCCTCGATATAGTGAAGCTCGGCCAAAGGCTGGCAGCCCCGGAATTGCCGAAGACCGCCAGCCGCAACGCCAACAACCCCGCCCCGTCAAATCGCCAAGTCGGTTTCCTTCGCCATCAAGTCGGTCGGCTTCACTCGGCGAATCCTGCCGTTACTTCCATTGCGTCGCGTTTTCGGCGGCGCAGCCGTACGGTGGCAAGGAAGTGCCAAAGGTCGTTTTGAGCTTGGCGCAGCCCCAGGCATTGATCGGGCCTGGCATGGCATTGTTGAGCGTGATGCCGACTTCATCGTAAGGGCTGTCGGTATTCGTAATGTAGCGATACCAGCGGAAACCGGTAAAGACGACGGATGCGAGAGCGATCGTCAGCAGCAGGCGCACCAATTTTTTCATGATATTTCCTTTGAATGCAAACGCCGCCGTGTAGCATCCGCGTGTGGAGGTTGACAGCGCTGTCACCGAGGCATCGGCAAATTTCCGTGGATGCCGTCTCAGTGCTCACTGCGCGCCGAGATGCTGCGGCTGCCGAGGCTCGCTCCCTACCGGAAGCCAAGCTGGCAAGTCACTGACCTCTTGTCTTCGAAACGGCGGAAACGGTTCCGGCGGGAAGTCGATCCGGAGTGGATCTTCTAACCGAAGGCGCCAATAACGAAAAGCCGGCACTTGCGTACCGGCTTTTGACGTTTCGTCCCGAAAAAATCAGGCGGCGGTCCGGACGTTCGAGATCGTGCCGATCAGTTCGTTGACGATGCGCTCGATCTGGGCTCGGTCGTCACCCTCGGCCATGACGCGGATCAGCGGCTCGGTGCCCGAGGGGCGGATGACGAGGCGGCCGTTCCTGGCGAGTTCAGCTTCGGCGTCGGCGATCGCCTTCTGCACCTGGATATCCTCCAGCGGCTTTCCACCGCTGATGCGGACATTGCGCAGCAGCTGCGGCACCGGCTCGAAGCGGCGGCAGACCTCGCTGACAGTTCTTCCGGTGCGCTTGACCGCGGCCAGGATCTGCAGCGCCGCGACAAGACCGTCGCCGGTCGTGCCGTAATCCGAAAGCACGATGTGGCCGGACTGCTCGCCGCCGACATTGTAGTTGTGCTGGCGCATATGCTCGACGACGTAGCGGTCACCGACCTTAGTCCGGGCAAGGCCGAGACCCTTGTCATCGAGGAAACGCTCGAGGCCGAGATTGGACATGACGGTCGCAACGATACCATTGCCGCGCAGCTGCTGGCTCTCGGCCCAGCTCTCGGCGATGACGGCCATCAGCTGGTCGCCGTCGACGATCGAGCCGTTCTCGTCGACGATGATGACGCGGTCCGCATCGCCATCGAGGGCGATGCCGATATCGGCGCGCACCTCGTCGACCTTCTTCTGCAACGCGACGGGGCTGGTGGAACCGCAATTGAGATTGATGTTGGTGCCGTTCGGCTCGTTGCCGATGGTGACGACCTCGGCGCCGAGCTCCCAGAGCACGGCCGGTGCCACCTTGTAGGCAGCCCCATTGGCGCAATCGATGGCGATCCTCAGGCCCTGCAGCGTCACGTCGCGCGGCAGCGTGCGCTTGGCATGTTCTATATAGCGGTCATGCACGCCGTCGACGCGCTTGGCGCGGCCGATATCGTCGGATTTGGCAAGCTGCGCGTTCAGGTCCTTTTCGAGCAGATCCTCGATCTCGGCCTCGATGTCGTCTGAAAGCTTGTAGCCGTCAGGGCCGAAGAGCTTGATGCCGTTATCCTCGTAAGGATTGTGCGAAGCGGAGATCATCACGCCGAGATCGGCACGCAGCGAGCGTGTCAGCATGGCAACAGCTGGTGTCGGGATCGGGCCGAGAATAAAGGCATCGAGGCCTGCGGCCGTGAAGCCGGCGACCATGGCGTTCTCCAGCATATAGCCGGAAAGGCGCGTATCCTTGCCGATGACGACGCGGTGGCGGTGGTTGCCGCGGCGGAAGATCGTGCCGGCGGCAATGCCGACCCGCATGGCGAGATCCGGCGTCATCGGGAAGACGTTGGATTGGCCGCGAATGCCGTCCGTACCGAAATAGCGTCTTTTCATCTGCACTCCTGTGCTTTCCGCGCGCCATTCAAGGCAGCGCACCGTTCCAAGCGAATCCGGCTTCAGTGGAATGTCGTCAATCCAGCAGCGTGATTCATGCTTGCCTCAATTCAGCGGAATGCCACAAAATGCGGCGAACGGCACGTAAATTAGCAAGAAAAATGATTATATCCCGTTACCAATGGAAAAGGCCGGATCTCCCACTTCGGAAATCCGGCCTTGTTCAAGGTAGTGCCGCTGTTCAATGCGGCTGCGGTTCGAGGCCGCCTTCGGGCTCGTCACCCTTGGTGGCAGGCCGTGCGCCGGCCTTCGGAACGGCTGAGCCGCGGCTTGGCGGCGAATCATCACCGAGATCGCGGGAAGGCTTTTCGCCGCGGATCAGCGCCTTGATCTCTTCGCCGGTCAGTGTCTCGTATTCGAGCAGACCTTCGGCAAGCGCGACGAATTCGTCGTGCTTTTCCGTCAGGATCGTGCGGGCCTGCGTATAGGCTTCGTCGATCAGGCGGCGCACTTCATTGTCGATCTTCTGCGCGGTTGCTTCCGAAACATTCTTCGACTGCGAAACCGAGTGGCCGAGGAAGACTTCCTGCTGGTTCTCGCCATAGGCGACCTGACCGAGCTGATCGGAAAAGCCCCACTGCGTGACCATGGCGCGGGCAAGCTTCGTGGCCTGTTCGATGTCGGAAGAGGCACCCGAAGTGATGTTTTCCTTGCCGAAGGTGAGCTCTTCGGCAACGCGGCCGCCCATCATGATGCAGAGGCGTGAGACCATCCACTTGTAGCTCATCGAGTAGCGGTCGCCCTCGGGAAGCTGCATGACCATGCCGAGCGCACGGCCGCGCGGAATGATCGTCGCCTTGTGCAGCGGATCGGCGACGGCCACATTGAGCGCGGTCATGGCGTGTCCGGCCTCATGGTAAGCGGTCAGCTTCTTTTCCGCCTCGGTCATCGCCGAGGAACGGCGCTCGGCGCCCATCATGATCTTGTCCTTGGCGTCCTCGAATTCCTGCATGGTGACGACGCGCTTGTTGCGGCGGGCCGCCATGAGGGCGGCTTCGTTGACGAGGTTCATCAGGTCGGCGCCGGAGAAACCGGGCGTACCGCGGGCGAGGATCTTGAGATCGACATTCGGCGCCAGCGGAACGTTGCGGGCATGCACCTTGAGAATGCGTTCGCGGCCGACGATGTCGGGGTTCGGCACCACGACCTGACGGTCGAAACGGCCGGGACGCAGCAGCGCCGGGTCGAGAACGTCGGGACGGTTGGTAGCGGCGATCAGGATCACGCCTTCATTCGCCTCGAAGCCGTCCATTTCGACCAGCAACTGGTTCAGCGTCTGCTCGCGTTCGTCATTGCCGCCGCCGAGACCGGCGCCGCGATGGCGGCCGACGGCATCGATTTCGTCGATGAAGATGATGCAGGGCGCGTTCTTCTTCGCCTGCTCGAACATATCGCGCACCCGGCTTGCGCCGACGCCGACGAACATTTCGACAAAGTCGGAGCCCGAAATGGTGAAGAAGGGCACGTTGGCTTCGCCGGCGACCGAGCGGGCGAGCAGCGTCTTGCCGGTGCCCGGAGGACCGACGAGCAGCACGCCGCGCGGGATCTTGCCACCGAGACGCTGGAACTTCTGCGGATCACGCAGGAATTCGACGATTTCCTCGAGATCCTGCTTGGCCTCGTCGACACCGGCAACGTCTTCGAAAGTCACGCGGCCATGCGCTTCGGTGAGCAGCTTGGCCTTGGACTTGCCGAAGCCCATCGCCCCGCGTGAGCCGCCCTGCATCTGCCGCATGAAGAACAGCCAGACGCCGAGAATCAGAAGCATCGGCAAAAGCGTGCCGAGATAGCTGAGGAAACCCGAAGAGCCGTCCGTTTCAGGACGGGCGGAAACCAGGACGTTCTTCGACTGCAGGCGATCGAGCAGACTGTCGTCGATCACAGGCGAATAGGTCTGAAAGGTGGTGCCATTTTCAACATAGCTTCCGGAGAGACGGTTGCCCGTGACCACGACATCCTTCACGCGGCCCGCATCGACCTCACGCAGAAACTGCGAATAAGGGATTTCGCGGGAGCCCGTCTGCGCCGGCGCCGTCTGAAACATACTGAAAAGGGCGATCAGCAGAAGCGCTATGATCGCCCACAAGGCGAAATTACGTAAGTTAGGGTTCATTGAACTCCCCAGCATGGAACGGCCGCCTCATGGCGACCGTCTTATTCGTATCTAACATAGGGTTGCGCCGTGCGATTGCCAAGGCAACACCCCAGGTCAGATGGTTTTTCCGTCAATACTTCTTAAAGGCAGCCTCGCATAGGGCGCCGTCGCGAAAACCGCCGAAAGCCTGTTGGCAAAGATGAAGTCAAATCGTGTCAAAAAGCGGTCGAAGGGTGCGAAATAGGGTGTTAGTTCGACCATGCGGGCGCATTCCTCAGTTAAAAGGTTTCCTTCGGCAGATAAAACTGGCGCGGAGGCGACGGCGCGCTTCCATGCCGCCTTGGGAAGGTGATGCATACGCCCTCTCATTCCTGTGCTTGTCACAGGAATCCAGCCACCGCGCGTCTGCGCGGTGATTGACTCAATAAAACGTGAAGTGTCGTTCGCGCCCAAGGACTTGGGCGCGCTGGATTCCTCTGACAACTCTCGGGTCAAGTCCGAGGACAGGAATGAGGGGGCGTATAGAGTGGCGGCCTCGACCGCTATCGATGTGGACAAACCATTGCGCGCATAAAACCTTCCGTCCCAAACCCCAGCCTCTCCCGGCTGCAATAGCAAAGGCAATATCCCCCGGCTCTCGCGCGCCAGATAAAGCCCGTCACGCCTGAGATCGAACACCACCCTGCCAGCGGTCATCCGTCCGGGCTCACTGCCGGTGACAAATGCGAGGACACGCTCCATTTGCACCCTCCCCGGCGCAAACGGCTGCCCACCGAAAACAGCTGCCAGACGGCCGAGTGCATAATTGAGAACTGCCCGATCCTGCCTCAACCCGTCAGGCATCACCTGCCCGAGCAGGCCGCCGTGAAGCCGGAAATGACGATCCAGCCATTCGGCTCCTTTTGACGATAGAGCCGGTCGCTCTTCGCAGGCCGCTTGGATAGTCCTCTCGACACCTGCATCGACCGAAAGCTGCCGGCGCATCCGCACGCGCTCGTACGTCGTATCCTCGTTGCTGGGATCGTCGATCCACGGCACGCCCCGCTCTTTCAGGAAAGCGCGGATATCTGCCCGGGTGGAAAAAAGAAGCGGCCGTAAAATCCAGAAACTCCGGTCAAAGAGCACCGCATCCGCAATACCGGTCGAAACCTGCTCTGTTCGCATCCCACGCATCTGCAGCGTTTCGCGCTGATCGTCGAACGTATGCCCCGTGACGATGAGATCGGCTTTGAACTCTTTGGCGGCGGTGGCAAGCAAGCCATAACGTGCCTCGCGGGCCGCAGCCATGATGCCGGTTTTCGGCTTGTCGCCCTGCCAGATCATGATGGTGTGGGCAATACCGAGCGATGCACAGAGGGCTGCGACTTCGCGCGCCTCGTCTGCGGAACCGGCGCGCAACGCATGATCGACGGTTGCAGCGTAAAGGGAAATCTTGAGATGGGGCGCGGCCTTCACGGCTTCATCGAGGAGGAGAAGCAGGCCGGTGGAATCGCTGCCGCCTGATATCGCGACGAGAATGCGCGCGGGGCTTTGAAGCGACGTGAGAAACTGGAGGATCGCCAGTTGAGGCGATGCGGCTTCCGGAGACATTCCGGAAGACCTTAGCAGGCGAGGCGCTTCTGTTCGCTCGCAACCTTGCTTATGACGGCGCGAGAGGCCTTCGGATAACGCTTCGACACTTCGCGCAGCGTCGCGCAGGCCGTCTCGGTATTGTCGAGGGCGGCAAGCGACATGCCGAGCTTCAACAGCATTTCCGGCGCCTTTTCCGATGTGCCGTATTTCTGATGCGCATTGAGGAAGGTCTTGGCCGCCTCATTGTACTTGCCCTGCGAATAGAGCGCTTCGCCGAGCCAGAAATTGGCGTCCGCTGCCCGCGCGCTGCTCGGGTAGTGGGTGATGTACTGCGTGAATTCCTGCTCGGCCGTGCTGTAATCACCGGATAGCACGTGGCCATAAGCGGCCTTGTACTGGTCGGCCTCGCTGCCGAGCGAGGCGGTCTGCTGCGGCGTTTTGGTGTTGGCATCGGGGATCGGCCCGGAACCGATCGTGGCATTTTCGTCGACACTTCCGCCGATCGGATTGCCGTTCTGATCGAAATCGATCGAGCCGAGCTCCTTCGGCGGCTGGCCAAGACCGCTATTCTCAGGCACGCTGGTGGAGGGAGCCGTTTCGGCTCCCTGCGGTGCTTGGATCACCTTGGCGATATCGTCGCCGCCGGAGGCTGCCGGAGCGGCATCGGTCTCGCTCTTCTTGACAGGGGCCTTGGCGCCGCCGCCGGCACCGGTCTTTTCGAGCTGCTGGAAGCGGAATTCATTGTCTTCCTGCTGCTTGCGGATCGTCTCCTGCATCTGCAGAAGCTGAAAGCTCATCTCTTCGATCCGGCCGTTCAGCTGCCGCAACTGCTCTTCGAGCTGCTGCACGCGGACCTCTGCATCGCCGCTCTGCACCTTGATGACGGGCGCCGCCGCCTGGTTTTCCGCGGATCGGCCGCCGAGATGTAGCCCGAAGAAGGAGGCCGAATAGGCCACCCGTTCGCTTCCGGTCACAGCCGCGAGGCAGAGCATGCCTGCCACGACAAATTTCTTCATATGTATCGTCCTGTCCCAGTGATTCTTCGCACCTCGATGGCACGAACAGGAGATTTTTCCAATTGCTTTCAAAAAGCAACGGAGTCTGGCCAAAGTGTGGTCAAAAAGAAAAGGCGGCCCCACGCGGGACCGCCTTTCGAAAAAGCGAATTGTTGCTCGGCAATTACATGCCGGCGCCGCCAAGCACGGTAACCGCGCGGCGGTTCTGCGACCAGCAGGAAATATCGTCGCAGACGGCGACCGGACGTTCCTTGCCGTAGGAAATCGTCTTCAGGCGCTGCGCCGGGACGCCGCGCGAAGCGAGATAGTCCTTGGCGGCAGCCGCACGGCGGGCGCCGAGCGCGAGATTGTATTCGCGCGTGCCGCGTTCGTCGGCATGGCCTTCGACGGTGATCTGGTAATTCGGGTAGCGGCCGAGCCACTGGGCCTGACGGTCGAGCGTCTGCGAGGCATCGGCGCGGATCGACGAGGAGTCGGTATCGAAGAAGATGCGGTCGCCGACATTGACCGTGAAGTCCTGGGCCGAGCCCGGCGTTGCAGCGCCGCCAGCACCGCTGCCGAGGCCGAGGTCGCCGGCGCTGTTCGGCGGCTTCTTGGCGCAGCTTGCGAGCGCGAGGCCGGCGATAAGCGCGATCATGACGGGGTTGCGGGCGAAATTCTGCATGCGGCTCATTGCCGGGGTATGAATTCGGCTCATGGCCGGTCTCCTTGCGATTTCATCAGGGTTTCCGGACAGTAACCGCACTCGGTTAACCGCCCCTCAAAGATTATGGTTAACAATTTGCTACTTTGTCCCTTGGCCGCTCGGTTCCATGACTTTGGGGCGACAAGAAGGCAGCAGCGCATCGCCTACTCCATAAGCGGCGACCAGGCGGGGTCGGAGCCGTAGGTCGGCGTCTTCACGAGCTGCTCGTTGTAACCGGTCAGATCGATCGAATAGAGCTGCGGACCGCCCGACCCCGCCGCCTGGCGGAAGAACATCAGCACACGGCCGTTCGGCGCCCAGGTCGGGCCCTCATTATGGAAGCCGGTCGTCAGGATGCGCTCGCCGGACCCATCCGGCTTCATTACGCCGATCGAGAACTTGCCGCCAGCCTGTTTGGTGAAGGCGATGAGATCGCCGCGCGGCGACCAGACCGGCGTCGAATAAGAGCCGTCGCCGAAGGAAATACGGGTCTGGCCCGAGCCATCGGCATTCATCACGTAGATCTGCGGCTTTCCGCCGCGGTCGCTTTCGAAGCTGACGCGTGCGCCGTCAGGCGAATAGGAGGGCGACGTGTCGATCGCCGCCGTCGAGGTCAACCGCGTCGTCGTGCGCGAGCGCAGGTCCATCGTATAGATGTTGGAATTGGCATCCTGCTGCAGGCTCATGATCACCTTTTGACCATCAGGCGAAAAGCGCGGCGAGAATGTCATGCCGGGGAAATTGCCGACGACCTCGCGCTGCCCGGTTTCCAGCTGAAGCAGATAGACCCGCGGCTGCTGGTTGGCAAAGGACATGTAAGTGACTTCCTGCCGGCTCGGCGAGAAGCGCGGCGTCAGCACGAGATCGCTGCCATCCGTCAGCATCCGCACGTTGAAGCCATCCTGATCCATGATCGCCAGCTGGCGCTTGCGCTGCTGCTTGGTGCCGGATTCGGAGACGAAGACGACACGGGTGTCGAAATAACCTTCCTCACCAGTGATCTGCTTGTAGATCGCATCGGCGATGATGTGAGCCACACGGCGCCAGTTCTCCGGCTGCGTATAGAACTGCTGACCGGTCATCTGCTGCCCGGCGAACGGGTCCCACAGCCGGAATTCGGCGCGAAGACGGCCATCCGCTTCCTTGGTAACCCGGCCGGTAACCAGCGCCTGTGCGTTGATGACCTTCCAGTCCTCGAAGCGCGGCGAAGCGTCGGGATTAGAAATCTTCTCGATGAAGGCGGTTTTGTTGATGGGTGCGAAGAGACCGGACCGCTGCAAGTCGGCGGCGATGACTTGCGAGACCTGCGCCCCCATGTCGCCCTGGAAGTCAGTCACCGCAATCGGCATCGGCTGGACATTGCCTTTTCGGATGTCGAGGGTGACCAGCGCGTTGGCCGGCGTTGCAAAGACGGCAGCGGTCATCAGACCCACTGCAACCAAAATGGCGCGGAAAAAGGAACACTTTGTCATACCAAACAGCCTTTCAGCATCTATGGAGTCGGATCGCCGGATTCAAAGTGCAGGACGACCTCGTTCCAGGATTCGTATTTTTCTTTCGGGGGCATCGGGAATGGCGACGAGCGCTGTACCGCCCGGAGAGCCGCAGCCGACAGGCCTTCTCGAGCAGCTTCTTTGCCGCCCGAGGCTGTTACCTCGGGTGAACCAACGATCGCCCCATTCTTGTCGAGCCGCAGATGGACGGTGATCACAACTCTGCCGCCCCTCGCCTGCCCGGGAGGAACATTGAAGGAGGAAGCAATTGCGTGCTGTAAATCCATGGCTGACTTCTTGTAGGTCGCCGCGTCGACCGACTGTGCTAACGCCTCAGGCGCACAAGCCAGAATCGCTCCAAGCATGCTGGCGGCTGCAAAAGACTTGTTGCCATGGGACAGATCCGTCAGCATCTAGATTCCCATAGAACTCGGATCGAAATTCAGGTCGAACTCATTCCAAGCCTCATACTTGTCCTTCGGAAGCATCGAGAAAGGGGCGGACTTCATGACAGCTCTATAGGCCCCGCCTTCCAACGCACGGCGTGTGGCATCGCTGCTACTGCCGCCCGATGATTCGACTTCTGGCTGACCAATAATATTACCATCCTTGTCGAGTTTCATGTGCACCTTGATGACCATGCCGGAAAGGCCTTCCATCCCCGGGGTGACAAGCCAATTGCCCTCGATCAAGCCGCGCACCGCATCTTCTTCGCTCTGGCTGAGCTTGGAACCACCGTTGCTCTTCTTCGCACCGAGCGATGCCTCCTGCGTCGAACGCTTGGCGCCGCCAGCGGAAGGGTCGGTCTTGTTCAGCAACGCCGCAACCTCGTCGGCATTGAAGTCGCTCTTCATCGCCGAAGCAGATTTCGCCGTTTCCTGCTTCTTGTCCGCCTTCTTCTTGTCGGTCGGCACGTCGGCGGTCTTCGGCTGGTCCGGGGTCTTTTCCGGAGGCTTTTCGGCGGGCTTCTGCGGTTCCGGCGGCTTTACCTGTGGCTTGGCGACTGGGGTCGGCACATTGTCCGGCAACGCCTCGGCGTCGGGCTTCGGCGGTTCCTCCGGCTTGGCCTGCTCTTCCGGCGGTTTTTCCTCCGGCTTCGGCGGCGTCACTTCGACGGGCTTCGGCGGCGGAATGGAAGCCACTTCTTTCGGCTGCTCGACTTCCGTTTCCTCCTTGACGATGTCCTTGACATCATTCGGCTTCGGATCGGTCTTCGGCATCGGCTTTTCGCTCGAATTCGCCGCGGCAGCTTCGCTATTGCTCGGCTTGGCGTTCGGCACCGGCGGCGTCTTCAGGTCGACATTGTTGTCTCCGGCGTTCTCCGCCGGTTGCGCGATCGGCGGCCGCGTCGTCGGCACGGGCGCGGAAATCTCCTTCTTCGGAGCCTTCTTGTCGCCTTGCTGCATCTGGGTAATGGATTCCACCGGCACCAGATCGACCGGCATCGCCTCGAAATCCTCTACCTTGAAGGATTCCGGAGCGCCGAGCGATACCATCGCCCAGGTGAGCACCAGGCCGTGCAAAACAGCAGATGTGATGACACTGGCCTTCATTTTGCGCGCTATTGGTCCTTCTTCTGCTGCGTCACGAGGCCGATATTCTTGAAGCCTGCGCCCTGAATACGGGCCATGACATCGGCGATGACGCCATAAGGCGCGGTCGCATCGCCGCGCACGAAGATACGTTCGTTATAGCCGGTCGTGGCGATCGCCTCGAGCTTGGCGGCGATCTCCGCGGCCGGGATCGGCGTTTCCTGCAGGAACACCTCGCCGTCATTCTTGACGGAAATGGTGATCGGCTGTGTCTCGGAATTCAGCGCCTTGGCCTGCGTTTCCGGCAGGTCGATCGGCACGCCGACGGTCATCATCGGTGCCGCGACCATGAAGATGATCAAAAGCACCAGCATGACGTCGACGAGCGGCGTCACGTTGATTTCGGAAATTACGGCCCTGTTCCGACCGCCACGACGGCGGCGTCCGCCGCCCCCGCCGCCATTGCCTCCAACAGCCATACCCATGTCAGAATACTCCGTTGGTTACTGAGCGGCAGCGCGCGGCTGCAGTTTCTCGTCGATCTGGCGCGAAAGTATGGCGGAGAATTCATCCGCGAAACCTTCCATGCGGCCCGAAAGCTTGCCGGCATCGGCAGAGAACTTGTTATAGGCGATAACTGCCGGGATAGCGGCGACGAGGCCGATCGCGGTGGCAAGCAGCGCTTCGGCGATACCGGGCGCAACCACCGCAAGGTTGGTCGACTTCGAACCGGCGATCGCCTGGAACGAAGTCATGATGCCGACGACCGTGCCGAAGAGACCGATGAACGGCCCGGCCGAGCCGATGGTCGCGAGCGATCCAAGGCGGGCGCCGAGAAATTCGGTTTCACGGGCGAGCGTCACGTCCATCGCACGATCGATACGCATCTGCAGGCCGATCGGCGAGCGGGCGCCGCGTTCGAAGGATTTCTTCCACTCGCGCATCGCGGCCACGAAGATTGCCGCCAGCCCGGTATTGCTGCGTTCCGACAGCGAGCGATAGAGTTCTTCCAGCGACTGGCCCGACCAGAACACCTGCTCGAACTTGTCGAACTGGCGCCGCGCGCGGCCATAGGCAAGGTATTTGTCGATGACGATCGCCCACGTCCATACCGAGGCTGCGATGAGCCCGAGCATGACGAGCTTGACGACAATGCCGGCCTGCATGAAAAGCGACCAGAGGCTGACGTCCGTCGTTGCTGCTGCCAATCCTACTTGTTCCATTGGTCCAAAATCCCCGAATCCAAACGCCCGGCGCTAGACCGGGCGGCACAAACTGATCTCGCAAGAAGTGTCCGGCGGCCGCCGCCCAAAGCCCTGGTCAAACTTCCAAGCTCATCTTCCGCCTTCTTGCCGTCAAATTTGGTCAAAGGAAGGCGTGCACCGCACAAACTCTGACTTTCCCAGTAAGACACTATTATGGTTAATAGATCGTTAGTGCCGGACTGTGACAGTAAGCCTGTGTTTGGAAGATTTCGTTCCATGGATTACTTGACCGGAGCAAGGTCCGGCTGCCGAAAGAGCGCTCATCCTGCGGCGCGAGAATTCCTTCACATAAAACTCAAGTTCTGACAAGACCTGAATTTCAGGCGATTCTGACTACAACGGCGTGCTGCCCTCCAGGAATTTCACCGCCAATGTTTCCGGTAGCCGCCTCGGTCGCCCCCGGGCGTTGATGACGGCGATGATCACCTTGGCGGCGATCAGCAGCGTCTCGCCCGAGCGGATCTGCTGATTGAGCACCATCTTGGCGCCGCCGGCTTTTTCCGTATGCGTCAGGATCGTCAGCACATCGTCCATGCGCGCCGGGCTCTTGAAGTCGATCTCCATGCGGTGGACGACGAAAACCAGCCCCTCCTCGTCGGCGCTGACGAGCTCGCGCTGCTCAACGCCGAGGCAGCGCAGATAATCGGTACGGCCACGCTCCAGGAAATGCAGGTAGCGGGCGTGATAGACCAGGCCGGAAAAGTCCGTATCTTCATAATAGACCCGCTGCACGAGCCGGTGTCCGGCCTCCGTCAGCTCTCCCGAAATGGAAAAAGGGCGTTCCGTCATAATTTTCTCCAAACTGAGGTGCCCTCTTTGGCGCAACGCTTCCCGGCAGGCAAGCATTGAATGCCCGGCAGGCAAGCATTGAATAACTGTCACAATTCCTAACTATTCCCGACAACGAGCGACCAATCAGGAGACGATGCGATGAAGATTGCGGTTATGGGCGGAGACGGTTTCATTGGCTGGCCAACGTCGCTGCATCTCTCCGATGCCGGGCACGACATCCATATCCTCGACAATCTCTCGCGCCGCTGGATCGACACCGAACTCGGCGTTCAGTCGCTGACTCCGATGGATTCGATCCAGGAGCGCACCCGCATCTGGCATGCCGAAACCGGACGCCGCATCCACTTCAATCTGATCGATCTCGCCAAGGATTACGAACTCCTGAAGAACTGGCTTTCCGAACATCGCCCGGATGCCGTCATCCATTTCGCCGAGCAGCGGGCCGCGCCCTATTCGATGAAGAGCGACCGCCACAAGAACTACACCGTCAACAACAATGTCAGCGCCACGCACAACCTGCTGAACGCGCTGACGGAACTCAATCTCGATGCCCATCTCATCCATCTCGGCACCATGGGCGTCTACGGCTATTCGACGGTCGGCGCCGCGATTCCCGAAGGTTACCTGCCGGTCGGCATCGAAACCGCAGGCGGCGAGACGGTCAACCAGGAGATCCTCTACCCCTCCAATCCCGGCTCGATCTATCACATGACCAAGTGCCTGGATCAGCTTCTCTTCCAGTTCTATGCTAGGAATGACGGCCTGAGGGTCACCGACCTGCACCAGGGCATCGTCTGGGGCACGCATACCGAGCAGACGCGCCGCCATGCGCAGCTGATCAACCGTTTCGACTATGACGGCGACTACGGCACGGTGCTCAACCGCTTTCTCATCCAGGCGGCGATCGGCTATCCGTTGACGGTGCACGGTACCGGCGGCCAGACCCGCGCCTTCATCCACATCCAGGATTCGGTGCGCTGCATCGAGCTGGCGCTGAAAAACCCGCCGGCCCGCGGCGCCCGCGTCGAGATCTTCAACCAGATGACCGAAACCCACCGGGTGCGCGACCTCGCCGAGATGATCGCCAGGATGAGCGGCGCCAAGATTGCCTGGCTGCCCAACCCGCGCAAGGAAGCCGCCGAGAACGAGCTGATCGTCCGGAACGAAAAGTTCCGCGATCTCGGCCTCGAGCCGATCACGCTGGAAGCAGGCCTGCTCGGCGAAATCGTCGACGTCGCCAAGAAATTCGCCTATCGCGTCGACCGCGCGCGCGTTCCGGCCGTCTCCGCCTGGACTAAGGACATCGCCGCGACGATCAATCACGATCCGGAAGGCAAGCGGCTGAAATCCGTCTCGTGAGCGCGGGCGTGTTCATAATGGAAGGCTCCATAGAGACTCCCTTACCAAGTCAGTTTATGTGGGAAGGAGAGGGCATACAGTGTGAGCCCCCCTCTGCCCTGTCCTTGGGCCTGACCAAGGACAGGAACAAGGAAGTGCGGCAATGGCGAACGTAACCACGCAACCGCCTCATCGCTTCGCCTACGTCACCCTTGTCACCAATGCCGACTATGCCATGGGCGCGACTGCACTTGCCCGCTCCCTGCGCCGAACCGGCACCGGGGCTGACATCATCATTCTCCACACCGGCGGCGTCGATGCAGCCGCACTCGTGCCCCTGAAGGCGCTCGACTGCCGCCTGATCGAGGTCGAGCACCTGCCGCTGTCTGCGGCCTTCAACGAACGCCATGCGCGTGGCCAGCTCCATTCGGCAGCCCCTTTCACCAAGGGCCGCAAGCCGGATTTCCATTCGCCGCTCGACAATTTCTGCAAACTCAGGCTCTGGCAGCTCGTCGAATACCAGCGCTGCGTCTTCATCGATGCCGACGCCCTCGTGCTGAAGAACGTCGACAGGCTCTTCCTCTATCCGGAATTTTCCGCCGCCCCCAATGTCTACGAAAGCCTCGCCGACTTCCGCCGCATGAATTCCGGCGTCTTCGTCGCCACGCCCTCGCATGACACATTCCGGCACATGCTCGAAAGGCTCGACAGGCCGGACGCCTTCTGGCGGCGCACCGATCAGACCTTTCTCGAGACGTTCTTCCCGGATTGGCACGGCCTGCCGGTTTATTTCAACATGCTGCAATATGTATGGTTCACCATGCCGGACCTTTGGGACTGGAAGAGCATTTCGATCCTGCATTACCAGTATGAAAAACCGTGGGAAAAGGATCATCCCAAGGCAGCGCGACTACAACCTTTGATCGATCTGTGGCACCGTTTCCACGATGGCGGCGATGTGCCTGAGATCACGGCGCTGGACAATCCGGAAGGGACAGCATGAAGGTACTGGTATCGGGTGGAACGGGTCTCGTCGGCCGGTATGTCGTCGAGGAACTGCTGGCCGCCGGATATCAGGTGATCGTCGGCGGGCGCCGCGCGCCGCTGCCGCGCCTCTTCTCCCGCCCGGTCGAGTTCGCAGCGCTTTCGCTCGACCCCGACAAGGATCAGATCGACGTCTTCGACGACGCCTATTTCTTCGTCCACGCCGCCTTCAGCCATGTTCCGGGCAAATATCGTGGCGGCGAGGGCGACGATCCGAAGACCTTCCACAGGTTGAACCTCGACGGCACCGTCCGGCTTTTCGAAGCTGCCAAACGCGCCGGCACACGCCGCTGCGTCTTTCTGTCCAGCCGCGCCGCCTATGGCGAACATCCCGAGGGAACCGAACTGACGGAGACGATGCTGGCCAAGCCCGAAACACTTTACGGCCAGGTCAAGCTCGATGCCGAACGCGCGCTTGACCACCTCTCCACGCCGGGTTTTGCCGGCGTCAGCCTGAGGGCAACCGGCGTCTATGGCGATCTCTCGCCGAACAAATGGGACGGCCTCATCGCCGATTACCTCGCCGGCCGGCCGGTTGTTGCCCGTCGGGGAACGGAAGTTCACGGCCGCGACCTCGGTCGGGCGGTGAGGCTGATGCTGGAAACGGAAAGCACCCGCATCTCCGGCGAGGTCTTCAACGTCTCGGACATCTCGGTCGACACGCGCGATATCCTTTCACCCATCCGTCGCGAGACGGGCTGTCGGCACGCGCTGCCGCCCCCTCCCGACAGGGCCGCACTCAATCCCATGAGCACTGCTAAAATCCGCACGCTCGGCTGGGCACCCGGCGGAGCGCCTCTATTCGAGGAGACGATGCAGCAGCTGGCCGCTGCGCTGCCTAAATCCCCAAGACACAGGTCCACGCAAGCCTGACGTTGCAGAATGCCCCGAATTGCAATCGGGGGCCCGAATCAAAAATCGGGGGATTGTCCATGCAGGTCGCAACCACGTCTGCCTCCATCATCTTGCGCGGCACGTCTTCGACGGCAGCCATTTCAGCCGCCGGAAGCGAGACCGATCAAGGCGTGCTGAAGCTGCAACGCGCCACCCAGGCGCTGCAGCAGATGCGCCAGACCTTGGCGAACTCGGGAGACGAGGCCAAGGCGAAGGCGCAACGCAAGCTCGAAGAGGCAAAGCAGCAGTTGGAGATGCTGCGCAGCTCCAACATGGCTCCTGAGGTGGTCGCCCGTCTGGCCGCCGAACTGGCGCGCAAGGTCGGCACCGCCGCCTCCGAATTCGCATCATCAGTCGCGACCGGCAGCCCGGCAACAGCGGTTTCGATGGATGCAACCACGGGTGCAGCGGCCGTCGCAATCAGCGGGGCCGATGCGGCGCTGACGGATACCGCAGGAGAAACTGCGGCCGGCGAGACCGGCTCGCAGGAACCGGACGCCGCCACCAACGCCCGCAACGCCTATGCGAGCGTCGCCGAGGATGCCCCGAAATTCTCGGGCATTTCGGCCGATGATCGCGAAACGATGGAAGAGTTCAAGGCGGTGGTGCGCGAACTCAAGCAAGTGCTCGACAAGGCGATGCGCGAGTTGCGGCAGCAGGACCGGCAGCCCGGAGCCAATGCCATTCCTGATATGGCAGGCTTCTCCATCGCCACGGCGACAATACCGACAAGCATCGTCGTCTGACGCTCGCAGCCGCCGGCGGCCGAGGCGTCAAACGCGCGTGATACCGTCGCATCCGGCATTTGCATCGGACATCCAGCCGTCTATGCTCGGGTAAATATCTCAGAACCGGCAGATCGAATGACCTCTAGAGAATTGAAAGCGCAGTTGCGCAACGAACGGCTGTCCGCACGCGACGCCATCCCCGCCGAGAAACGCGCCTCCAAAAGTCTCGCAATGGCCGAACATGCCGGCGAGGCCGTCGGTTTTGCACTGGGTACGATCATCTCCGGCTTTCTGCCGATCCGTTCGGAAGCCGATCTCAGGCCGCTGATGGCGCGCTTTGCCGTGCGCGGGGCGCGGCTCTGCGTGCCGGCGATCCTCGATCGGCAGACCATCGTCTTTCGCGAGCTGGCGGAAGGTGCGCCGCTGGTCGATACCGGCTTCGGGACGGTCGGCCCCGGCGCCGATGCCGCCATTCTTGACCCCGAGATCATGCTGGTGCCGCTTTCGGCCTTCGATGCCCGCGGCCACCGCATCGGCTACGGCGCCGGCCACTACGACCGTGCCATCAGCCGGCTAAGGCAAAAAGGCCTGCATCCGAAGCTGATCGGCATTGCATTCGACTGCCAGGAAGTGGCACATGTGCCCGCTGAGCCGCACGACATAAGCCTGGATGCCATCCTGACAGAAAGCGGCCTTCGCTTTTTTGCCTCTTGGATTGGATAGGGAATGCGGCTGCTTTTTCTGGGTGACATGGTCGGCAAGACGGGACGCACGGCGGTCTGGGACCGTCTTCCCGGCCTGGTTTCAGACCTCAAGCTGGATTTCGTCATCGTCAACGGCGAGAATGCCGCCGGCGGCTTCGGCATCACCGAGGACATTTTTCTGGAAACGATCAATGCCGGCGCCGATGTGGTGACGACAGGCAATCACGTCTGGGACCAGAAGGAAGCCGTCGCTTTTGCCGGCCGGCACGATCAGTTCCTGCGTCCCGCCAACTATCCGCAAGGCACGCCCGGCCGCGGATCCGGTCTTTTCTATGCCAGGAATGGTGCGCGCGTGCTCGTCGCCAACGTCATGGGCCGGGTTTTCATGCATCCCGAACTCGACGACCCCTTCAAATCGGCAGAGGTCATCCTCGCCGCCTGCCCGCTGAAGGAACAGGCCGATGCGATCATCTTCGATTTTCATGCGGAGGCGACCAGCGAGAAGCAATGTTTCGGCCATTTCGTCGACGGCCGCGCCAGCTTCGTCGTCGGCACCCACACGCATGTGCCGACGGCCGACGCACAGATCCTGAACGGCGGCACCGCCTATATGTCGGATGCCGGCATGTGCGGCGACTACGACTCCTCTCTCGGCATGGACAAGGAGGAGCCGCTGAACCGCTTCATCTCCAAGATGCCGAAGGGCCGTATGGAAGCCGCGAACGGACCGGCGACGATCTGTGGTGTCGGCGTGGAGATCTCGGATACGACAGGACTTGCAGAAAAGATCGCACCGCTCCGGCTCGGACCGCGGCTGGCTGAGACCGTGCCGGAGTTTTGGCGGTAGCCCACCCCACCAACACGCAATTGTGAGCATCATCCGTCTGGACCGATGCGACCTCATGCCGCATCCTCCGGCCACACGCGCATAACCCTGAAATCGGATCGATTTCAGGGTTAAAAGTGATAGAGCGCCGGAGGGGTGGCATGAAGCCGCGATATCTTGTCCTCGCTATCGCATGCCTTGCGACCTTCGCCGCGCCGAATCTTGCCGGGGCACAAGAGCAGCGGCCACCGGTCAGCCAGTGCCAGGCGATCGCGCAAACCATCCCCAAGGTGACCTTCGCAAGCTTTTCCGGCGCTCCGCCGCTGATGCCTGCCGTCTCCGAGGGCGAGGACGTCAAACTCACCTTCCTCGGCCACTCCACCTTCGAGATCGATACGCCCGGCGGCATCGTTATCGCAACCGACTATAATGGCTGGTACCGGCCGGCGACGCCGCCCGATGTCGTGACCATGAACAAGGCGCACACGACCCACTACACCCTGACCCCCGATCCCGGCATCAAGCACGTGCTGCATGGGTGGAGCGATGTTTCGGGAGAGAAGGCCAACATCAATCTCGTCGTCGGCGATGCTTATATCCGCAACGTCCCCACGGATATCCGCTTCAGCTATGGCCTCGGCGGCGCGCATGAGAACGGCAATTCCATCTTCATCTTCGAGATCGCCGGCCTCTGCATCGGCCATCTCGGCCACCTGCATTACGAGCTGACGGACGCCCATTATACCGAGATCGGCCGCCTCGACGTTGTCATGGTCCCCGTCGATGGTGGCCTGACGATGGGCGCCGACAGCATGAGCCGCGTCATCAAGCGGCTACGCTCGTCGTTGATCCTACCAATGCACCGGCGCGGCCCGCCAGTCGAAGCCTTCGTCTCGATGTTCGGCAAGGATTTCGACGTCGCCAATGCGCCCGATGACAGTATCACCGTCTCGATGCGCACGCTGCCGAAAAAACCGCTGATCTATGTGATGAAGGGTTTGCGGTAAAAAGGCCCGGAGGTTTTCCTTCTACAGCGCCGCGCGTCTTTTCAGGCGCGCAAAGGACGCTGTAGCACTTTGAATTGCTGCATAATTTTATCCTTAAATCGATTCCGATTTAACGAATTATGCAGGGGCACTGCACGTCAAGCGAACTGCAGGTGACGCTTGATGCCGACATCCGGCATCTTGTCGTCGTCGAGATTGGCTTTGGCGATCTCCCAGCCGAATTTCAGCTTGTTGCCTGTGGAAACCCAGATCTCGGCATCGTCGACATGGAGGGACAGCATGGTGAGCTTGGGGTCCTTCTTGCCGCCGTCATACCAGGCCGCGACGATCGAACTCCAATATTCCTCGATCTTGGAGGGGTCAGGATGCACCTCGATCACACCGGCGAGGCAGGCGTGATAGTCGTGATCCTTGCCGATAACGCAGAAATGCGCGCGGCTGCCGGGCTTGATGGCGCGCACGATGTCGGCGTCGGTCTTGGTGTAGAACCAGATGGTGTTGGTGGTGGGATCGGCATGCGGCGCCATCGGCTGCATGTGCATGTCCAGTCCGGAAATTCCGAGCATGCCGGCATGAACATCGTTGACCTGATCCCAGAGCTGACGTGCTGGATGTTCCTGCGCCTCGCTGAGACTTGCCATGATCGTTCCTTTCCGTTGGATGGAGTTCGGTTGAAACGTCATCCCCTCGCCTTTGTTCCGAACTGCTTTTTCCTTGAACGGGTGCCGTTTCGCTCTTATAAGGCGGCCCATTCCGAACAATGAGACGTGAACAGGGGTGCCATGGCTGGCCATTCACAGTTTAAAAACATCATGCACCGCAAAGGCCGTCAGGATGCCGTGCGGTCGAAAATGTTCTCCAAGCTTGCGCGCGAAATCACCGTTGCCGCCAAGGCCGGCCTGCCCGACCCGACGATGAACGCCCGCCTTCGCCTGGCGATCCAGAACGCCAAGGCCCAGTCCATGCCGAAGGACAATATCGACCGCGCCATCAAGAAGGCAGCCGGCGCCGACGGCGAGAACTACGACGAAGTCCGTTACGAAGGCTACGGCCCCGGCGGCACGGCGATCATCGTCGAGGCCCTGACCGACAATCGCAACCGCACCGCCTCCAACGTCCGCTCGAGCTTCACCAAGGCCGGCGGCGCTCTCGGCGAAACCGGTTCTGTTTCCTTCTCCTTCGACCATGTCGGCGAAATCACCTACAAGCTTTCCGTCGGCGATGCCGACAAGGTGATGGAAGCCGCGATCGAAGCCGGCGCCGATGACGTCGAGACCGACGAAGACGGCCACTACATCACCTGCGGCTTCGAAGCCCTCGGCGAAGTGGCGAAAGCGCTGGAATCGAGCCTCGGCGAAGCCGAAACCGTCAAGGCCGTCTGGCGCGCCCAGAACAACGTGCCGGTAGACGAGGAAAAAGCTCAGTCGCTGCTGAAACTTATCGACAGCTTGGAAGATGATGACGACGTTCAGAACGTCTATTCCAACTTCGAGGTCTCGGAAGAAGTGCTGGCAAAGCTCTCGGCCTGATCTCCGCAGGTAGGTGTCCAATAAAAACCCGGCGGCAGCGCCGGGTTTTTTCTTGCCGGAAAGGTGGCGCGTCAGAGTGACGCCTTACGCGGCGGCTCGCATGAAATTTCCCAGCCCCGCGAAAAGTTCCACCGATGTCAGCCGCGCCTCGATGTCGTGGATCGGCATCGAGATGATCACCTCGTCGGCCTGCGTTTCCTGTAGAAACTCCGTCAGTTTCGCCTCCGCCGTCTTCGGCGACCCTACCACGGCATAACGCAGCGTGTGTTCGACATTCATCTTCTCCATCGGCGACCAGAAGTCCCCCATATCGGCCACCGGACGCGGGAACGGCCCGCGGACATTGCGGCGCAGATTGACGAACTGCTGCTGGGCAGAGGTGAAATGATAGCGTGCCTCCTCGTCCGTCGCCGCCACCGCGCCCATCACGCCGACCATCACATGCGGCTTGGCGAGCGTCGCCGAGGGCTGGAAGCGGTCGCGGTAGATCGCGATCGCATCGAGCAGCATGTCGGGCGCGAAATGCGAGGCGAAGGCATAGGGAAGTCCCAGCATGCCGGCGAGCTGAGCGCTGTAGAGACTGGAGCCGAGTAGCCAGATCGGGATATGCGAGCCATTGCCGGGAACCGCGAGGATCGCCTGGTTCTCGACCGGCGTATCGAGGAGTTGCTGCAGTTCCACCACGTCGTTCGGGAAGCTGTTTGCACCGGCCTCGAGATTACGCCGCAGCGCCTGTGCCGTACGCATATCCGTTCCCGGCGCGCGCCCGAGGCCGAGATCGATGCGGCCGGGGAAGAGCGCCTCCAGCGTGCCGAACTGCTCGGCGATGACCAGTGGCGAATGATTGGGCAGCATGATGCCGCCGGAGCCGATGCGGATGCGCTTCGTCGCAGCTCCGACATGGCCGATGACGACTGATGTGGCAGCACTGGCGATCCCCGGCATGCCGTGATGTTCGGCAAGCCAGAAGCGCTTGTAACCAAATTCCTCGGCCTTTAGAGCCATCCGCGCCGAGGCCTCGAGGGACTGGCGCACGGTGCTGCCTTCGGCAACGGGGGAAAGGTCGAGTATGGAGAAGGGAACCATGGGAAACCTGCCGGGCAGTTGAACGATGCCGTCTATGTAGGTTCGCGCCCGCGCCATTCCAAACCATCCGCGCAAACAAAAAGGTCGCGCGAGCGCGACCCTTCTGCAATGTCACAAGCGATAATTTATCGGTGACGGCGCAGCACATGCACCTCGGCGATCGGCTGGTGGTGGCCGGGCGGCAGCGTGAAATTGCCGAGCTGGCGGTCCATTTCCAGGGCTTCCGTCGCCAGCCGGTGGATCGCCGCCGTCGTCTCTTCGACCATCGAGGCGTTCTGCTGCGTCATCGCGTCGAGTTCGGCAACGGCGCTATTGATCTCGCGCAGCGTATTGGCCTCCTCGCGGGTCGCACTCATGATCTCGTTGATCTGCCCGTTGATCGCCTCGACATGGGCACCGATGCCCGTCAGCGCAACGCCCGCTTTTTCCACAAGCGTAACGCCGCTTTCGACCTCATGCGTCGATTTCTGCAGCAGGCTGGAGATTTCCTTTGCGGCACTCGACGAACGCTGGGCCAGCTCGCGCACTTCCATGGCGACGACGGCGAAGCCCTTGCCGGATTCACCGGCGCGCGCCGCCTCGACGCCTGCATTAAGTGCCAGGAGGTTGGTCTGGAAGGCGATGTCGTCGATGACCGAGATGATCGTGTTGATCTGGCGCGAGGAGGCCTGGATCGCCTCCATCGCCGCGATCGTCTCGCGCATGATCTGGCCGGAGCCGGTCGTCTCCTTCTTGGCGTCGCGGGCGATGCGCTCGGCCTGTTCGGCCCGCGCGATCTGCTGGCGGACCGACTGGGTGATGGCGCTGATCGCATTCGCGGTCTCGGTGATCGAGCCGGCCTGGCGCTCGGTGCGCCCGGCAAGTTCGTCGGCACCGGTGCGCATCTCCTCGGAGCCGGCGCGCACCGCCATCGAGTTACCGCCGATCGCCGTCATGGTTTCGCTGAGCGTCGCCAGCGCCTCGTTGAAATTGACGCGCAGGCTTTCAAGCTCGTTCGGGAAGCGGGTATCGATCTGATAGGCGAGATCGCCATTCGCCAGATGATGCAGACCCTCGTCGAGCGCCTCGACCACCTGCTGCAGCGTCTTCGCCTCGGCCTCACGCTCGGCCAGATTCTGCTGGCGGTCGTGCTCGGCCTGCAGGCGCGTCTCTTCGCTCGCGGCTTCGAGCTCGCGGCTTTCGATCAGCGAGTGGCGGAAGCGGTCGAGCGCGTTGGCCATCGTGCCGATCTCGTCCTTGCGGTTCAGGCTGCCGATCTCGCTGTCGAGCTTGCCGTCGGCGACATCGCGGGTGACGCCGGCAAGCCGTGCAAGCGGCGAAAACAAGAAATTGGTGATGAGGCCGGTCGCGATCGCCATGACGACGAGCACACCGATGCCGATCATCGTCAGCAGAGTGGCGATCTCGATCGAGCCGGCATTAAGCTCGCTCAGAAGCACGCTTTCGACCACGAGGAAGCGATCGCCGCGATAGTCGATGCCGCGGACATAGGCGCGGGCCGCGCCGTCCGTCCGGCCGAAGTCGGCCACCGTCATCGCCGAACTGGCAAGCGCGCTCTTGATGAAGGTGAAGGGTGTCGCATCGAGCGTTGCAAGCTTGCCGCTCGCGTCGAGGCCGACGGCGGAGCCATCGCCGGAGACGATCGCCGCCCGTGCCGTGCTGCCCTGGACGATGCCCTTGGCAAGGATGCCGGTGACGATCTCGTCCCGCACCTTGAAGAGAATGATGCCCTTGGCCGCTCCAAGCTTGACGATCGGCACGGCATAGAAGATCGCCGACTTGCCGCTGCCGGCATCGACGCGAAGGCCGGAAAAGCCTGTCGGCGCGGCGTCATCGGTCGCCCTGGCGGTATTCTCGATCGCCTTGGCGAAAGCGATGCCGGCACCGGTCGCCTTCCAGGCGTCCGACTTCAGGTTTTCGGCGAAATCGTCTTCCTTCTTATAGGAATAGAGCACGGTACCTTCGAGATCGACGATCAGCAGATCGCTGAAGGCGGTATCCTCGAGGTCGCGGGCAACTTCACCCTGCGTCTTCTCGTGGCTCGAATAATAAAAGCCGCTCGGCCCTTCCGGCTTGATGAGCTTCTCGCGTTGGTCGGCGGGGTTGGGGTTGCCTACTATGAAAACCTTCTTCAGCTCGGCACGGGCATCGCCCGCGGTCTTCTCGATGGTCTTCCAGCCGCTCTTCAGGTTGGTGATCGACATCTGCAGCGCCTCGATGCGCGCGATGGAGTTGGCCTGGTTTTCAAGCTGCGTCAGCTGGTCCTGCAGCATGTCGCCGCGAAAGATCAGCACGCTTTCCTTGGCCTTCAGCGCCTGCTCGTCGGAAATGCGGCTGCTGGCGAAATAGGCAAGCACATCGATGACCGCGATCGACAGCACGGTCAGCAGAATGAATGTGGCGATGACCTTAAAGGAAAGGGATTGAAATCTCCGAGCCATGTACGACGAACCCCTTCTGAACGCGCCTGCCAAGCGCGGGCACGCAGCGCATGCCTGATCAACTGACCTATAAACAGAACATCGGAGGCTTAAATCTTCGCGAAAAGCAGCCTCTCTCGTATTCGGTGACTAGAATTCAGGCATCTGTTTTAATTCGCGGTAAATGGCGGGGCCGAAATCCAGGAATGTTTTTGTTTTGTTCACATATCGATGGCAGTTATTTCGCAATCGCTATAGGTTGAACCATGCAAAATACGATTCGCATCGTCGGCATCGATCCCGGTCTTCGCCGCACCGGCTGGGGAATCATCGAGACATCAGGCAATTCCCTGCGGTTTGTGGCATCCGGAACCGTGACCTCCGATGGAGACATGGACCTTGCCTCCCGCCTTTGCCAATTGCACGACGGCCTGGCGGAGATCGTCCACAGCTATAAGCCGGATGAGGCCGCCGTCGAGCAAACCTTCGTCAACAAGGATGCGGTGGCGACCCTGAAGCTTGGCCAGGCCCGCGGCATCGCCATGCTGGTGCCGGCGCGCGCCGGGTTGCCGGTCTCCGAATATGCCCCGAACGCCGTGAAGAAGGCCGTCATCGGCGTCGGCCATGGCGAAAAGCAGCAGATCCACATGATGTTGAAGATCCTGATGCCGAAGGTCGAATTCAAGGGCAACGACGCCGCCGACGCCCTGGCGATCGCCATCTGCCATGCGCATAATCGCGGCAGCAACCGGATGCGGCAGGCGCTGGCTGGCTAATCTGTTCTTGACTTGTTCCCATTCGATGATAAGTAATACCTCGGAGGTATTACCATGCGCGTGACGGAAAAAGGCCAGGTGACCATTCCCAAGGACATCCGAGACCGTTTGAAGATCGGCCCGGGATCCGAGGTGGATTTCGTTGCCGATGAAAAGGGTGCCCGCCTCGTTGTCCTATCCAGCAGGATAGAGCCATCACAGGACGATTTTGAATCCTGGCTCGGCAGTATGAGCGGGACCCTCGACACCAGCGGCATGACGACCGATGAATTCATGGAATGGTTGAGGGGACCACGTGATGACCTCAGTCCTCGTTGATACGAACATCTTCATCGATATTTTCGGGCCGGATAATCCTTTCAGGGAATGGTCCGCACGGGCGTTGAGCATACTGCGTCCGGATTCGCAATTCATCATGACACCGGTCGTCTGGGCGGAGTTGGCAAGCATGACCCCGCGCGAGGAAACCCTTGCATTTCTCCTGTCGCGGCTGAACCTGATCCGCGAGGCCCTGCCGTTTCCCGCCGCGTACTGGGCCGGCATGGCCCACGCGCAGTACCGGAGAAACGGCGGCCTGCGCGATCGCACCCTGCCGGATTTTTTCATCGGGGCGCACGCCCTCGTTCGATCGCACCGCCTTCTGACGCGCGATGGCGCGCGCTACCGCTCCTATTTCCCTGAGTTGGACATCATTTCTCCCGAAACGCATCCTTGAGAGACCGCGACCCATGATCGGCAAGCTGAAAGGCACCATAGACGAGATCGGCGAAGACTATGTGCTCGTCGATGTGCACGGCGTCTGCTACGTCGCCCATTGCTCGGCCCGCACCCTGTCGAAGCTTGGCTCGGCTGGCGAGGCCTGCGTGCTGTTCATCGAGACCTATGTGCGCGAGGATCAGTTGAAGCTCTTTGGCTTCATGACCGCGCTAGAGCGGGAATGGTTCAACCTGCTCCAAAGCGTCCAGGGCGTCGGCGCCAAGGTGGCGCTCGCCGTGCTCTCGACGTTGACCCCAGGCGAACTGGCTAATGCGATCGCCCTGCAGGACCGCACTGCCGTCTCCCGCGCGCCGGGCGTCGGTCCGAAAGTGGCGATGCGCCTCGTCACCGAGCTCAAGAACCGGGCGCCTGCCTTTGCCGGGGAAGCAATCAATATCGCTCTCAAGCAGGAACTCGGTGAAGGCGTCGCGGCAGCACCGGTCGCCGATGCGGTGTCCGCATTGACCAACCTCGGCTATTCCCGCGACCAGGCCGCCAATGCGGTTGCCGCGGCAATGAAGACGGCGGGTGATAACGCCGACAGCGCCAAGCTGATCAGGCTGGGATTGAAGGAACTGGCGCGGTGAAAAGCCGCAAAACCGATGATGGGATGTCGAGGCAGCCGTTTTTTGGTGTATTGGTGTGACAGGATTCAAAACGGAATGAGAGCATGAGCGAACCCGCCCGCCTGATATCGCCGGAAAAGCGGGGCGAAGACCTTGATATCACGTTGCGCCCGCAATCGCTGGACGAGTTCACCGGCCAGGCGGAGGCGCGCGCCAATCTCAAGGTCTTCATCGAGGCGGCGAAAAACCGCGGCGAAGCGCTGGACCATGTGCTCTTCGTCGGTCCGCCCGGCCTCGGCAAGACGACGCTGGCGCAGATTATGGCCAAAGAGCTCGGCGTCAACTTTCGCTCGACGTCGGGCCCGGTGATCGCCAAGGCCGGCGATCTCGCTGCCCTGCTCACCAATCTCGAGGAGCGCGACGTGCTCTTCATCGACGAAATCCATCGCCTCAATCCCGCCGTCGAGGAAATCCTCTATCCGGCCATGGAAGATTTCCAGCTCGACCTCATCATCGGGGAAGGCCCTGCCGCTCGCTCGGTGAAGATCGACCTGTCGAAATTCACGCTGGTGGCGGCCACAACCCGCCTCGGCCTGTTGACGACGCCGCTGCGCGACCGCTTTGGCATTCCGGTGCGCCTGAGTTTCTATACCGTCGAGGAGCTGGAGCTGATCGTGCGCCGCGGCGCGCGGCTGATGAACCTGCCGATCACCGAGGAGGGCGCCCGCGAGATCGCAAGACGCGCCCGTGGCACTCCGCGCATCGCCGGCCGGCTGTTGCGGCGCGTGCGCGACTTTGCCGAGGTGGCAAGGGCAGAAGCCGTCACCCGCGAGATCGCCGACGAGGCGCTGACCCGCCTGCTGGTCGACAATGTCGGCTTCGACCAGCTCGACAAACGTTACCTCAACATGATCGCGGTCAATTTCGGCGGCGGCCCGGTCGGCATCGAAACCATTGCCGCCGGCCTTTCCGAGCCGCGCGACGCGATCGAGGACATCATCGAGCCCTACATGATCCAGCAGGGTTTCATTCAGCGCACGCCACGCGGCCGTGTTCTGACCGCAATCGCGTGGAAACATCTGGGAATGCAACCGCCAAAGGATATGGAGGCTGCGCAGTTCCGGCTGTTCCAGGAGGACAACTGAGTGATCACCCGCCGCGGATTTTTGAAGGTTCTCGGCGGCGGTTTCGCCGGCGTCATGTCGCTCGGTGGTTATGCCTTTGCTTATGAACCGCTCGCGCGGCTCGCCATCACCCGCTACCAGCTGACGCCGCCGGGATGGACGCCAGGGCTCAAGCTACGCGTCGTCGCGCTCGCCGATCTCCATGCCTGCGAACCCTGGATGTCGGCAAGCCGCATTGCCGCGATCTGCCACACGGCGAATGAACTCGAAGGCGACGTCACCGTCCTGCTCGGCGATTACGCCGCCGGCATGAACATGGTGACGCAGTACGTGCATTCGAGCCAATGGTCGAAGGCGCTCGCCACCTTGCAGGCCCCTCTCGGCGTCCATGCGGTCATGGGCAACCACGATTGGTGGGAGGACAGGACCGCCCAGAAGAACGGCGGGATGGAAACATTCGGACACCGAGCCTTCGCCGACGTCGGCATCCCGGTCTATGGCAACCGCGCCGTCCGGCTCGAAAAGGATGGCAGCGGCTTTTGGCTCGCAGGCCTCGAAGATCAGCTAGCGCTTCTGCCGGGCCGGAAGTGGGGCCGCACGCAGATGCTCGGCCTCGACGATCTCGAGGGAACGATGGCTCAGGTGACGGACGATGCGCCGGTCATCCTGCTTGCCCATGAACCCGATATCTTTCCGCGCGTGCCGGAGCGTGTGTCGCTGACGCTATCGGGTCACACGCATGGCGGACAGATCCGTTTGCTCGGCCGTTCGCCTATCGTGCCCTCGCGCTACGGCAACCGCTACGCCTATGGTCATATGATCGAGGAGGGGCGTAATATCATCGTCTCCGGTGGCCTCGGCTGCTCCATCGCGCCGGTGCGCTTCGGCGTGCCGCCGGAAATTGTCGTGATCGATCTTGGATAGAATGGCATGGCCAAGCGCACTCTCATCCGCCTGAATGCGGGCGCTGAGCGTTTCAACTATCGCATCGCCGGCCTCGGCTTTCGTGACGGCCACGTGCTCGTCCATCGCGCCGTGCATGAGCCCTTCTGGACCTTTCCGGGCGGCAGGGCGGAAATCGGCGAGACGTCGGAGCAAACGCTGAAACGGGAGATAGTGGAGGAACTGGGCGTAGAGGTGACCGTCCATCGCCTGCTCTGGATCGTCGAGAATTTTTTCCGCTACGAACAGCGCGACTGGCATGAACTCGGCCTCTATTATCTGATGGAGATTCCGCCAGAATTCCCCTTCTTGTCCGGCGAGATCATCCATCGGGTCGAGGACGGCGACAACCATCTCGAGTTCAAATGGGTGCCGGCAACGCGTAATGCCCTGTCCGCACTCGACATCCCGCCCTATTTCATCGCCGATGAAATCGAAACCCTTCCCGTTGTGCCGCGTCATCTCGTCTGGCGGGACGGCGATCTCGACGGCAAAGACTGACGCAGGCAATTCAAGGTGTTACAGCGCCCTTTGCGCGCCTTAAAAGGTGGCGGTGCTGTCGCCAAAAGCCTTTAAAGAGGAGATGCGCCGATGCCGACCTTCGATCCTGTCAGGCCATTTCGCAAACTTGCCTACAACAACGCCCTTGCCAACCGCCGGCTGCTTCAGGCCTGCGCGACACTGAAGCCCAGCGAATTCGAAGCGCCGCGCACCAGTTTCTTCCCCTCGATCAAGGAAACCTTGAACCATATCATCACGGTCGACTGGTTCTATGTCGACGGCCTGGAAGGCGGCACGCTCGGGCTCAAGGCCTTCGAGGTCGACGAACCGTTCGATGACGTTTCCTCGCTGACAGAGGCGCAGGCGAAGGTCGATCAGCGCCTGACGGCACTTTGCGAGGCCCTGACGCCGGAGAGACTCATCTCGACCATCAGCCTCCATCGCGGCGACCGCATTCAAGAAGAGCGGATGGAGGACGTGCTCGGCCACCTCTTCCAGCATCAGACCCATCATCGCGGGCAGGTGCATGCGATGCTCTCCGGCACCAGCGTCGCTCCGCCGCAACTCGACGAATTCATCGTTGCCGACGATGCCCGGTTCCGTGGCGGCGAACTCGCCACGCTCGGCTGGAGCGAAGAAACGCTGATGCGTTAGCGCGTCCTGCGGGCCGCGAGTGTTTTAAGTCTCTATTTGATGCCTGTCGTGGTCCCAAAACCGCTGCACAGTTTTGGGCGACATGCATTAATTCTGCAGCCGCTTCTTCAGCCCGTCGATGATTGTCTTGGTGAGAAGATCGTAATTCTCGTCGAAGTGATGATCGCCGGGCAGTTCGATGACCTCGGCGCCGCTATCCTTCAGCGCCGGACAGGCAACATCGTCATCGTCGTCCTTGCCGTAGATGCATTGCACGAGCTTCGGATCGATGTTCTTCAGATCGCCGACAGGATCGCCTCCCGCCCCTTCCGTCTTCTGGCCGAGCCAGCCGAGAACAGAGATGACGTAGTCGACTTGGTGCGAAAGCGACAGCAGCGACAATTGCGCCACCGCCGACTTTTCGGCTGGCTTGAGGAGCTGGTAGGTGGCGGGCACGACATCGGCGCCGAAGGAATAACCGACGAGCAGGACATGCTTCACCTTCCACTGCTTGCGGTAGAAATCGATGATCTTCGAAAGATCGGCAGCTGTCTCCTCCGGCTTGCGCTCCTTCCAGAAATAGTGGAGCGAATCGACGCCGACGACCGGAATACCTTCCTTCTGCAGCGTGCCGCCGACCTCCTTGTCGATGTCGCGCCAGCCGCCGTCGCCGGAATAGATCACCGCCATCGTATCGAAGGCCGGCGTTGCCTCGAGCACCGCCAGCGGCAGGCCGAGCGGGTTGCCGAAGGCGCCGGAGGCGGTGACGAGATCGTCGAGCGTATCGGCAAACGCCGTCTGCGCATCGTCGGTGGAATCGCGGATCTCGATCGCGTCATGGGCCTTCTTCAGCGCCTCGGCATGCGCCCGACCATCCTTGTTGGCCTCAGGCGTGAAGACGGTAACGATCGGGTCCGGCAGGATGCCGTCGCTGAGGCCATAGACCGTGCGTTCGCCGACCACCTGCTTGGACGCCGGCGTGCAAAGCTCCTTGGCAAGCGGAATGCCGGCGGCCGGATTAACGGCAAGTGTCTGGCCGATCGTCGCATCCGGCGTTTGCGCGGCGATCGCCAGCGCCAAGGCCCCGCCCTCGCCGATACCGGCGACGATCGGCAGGTGATAGGCGTTGTTGCCGGTCGCGCGCTGCACCTGCTGGCTCAGCGATTCGATGTCCGACACCATGTAGACACAGCCGTCGTTGAGGCTGACGTCGTACTGGCCGAGCGCCTGGATATAGGATGGAAAGTCGACGCCGATGACAACGGCGCCTTCGGCGACCAACCTGTCGGCTTCGCCCTTCTCATAATCGCCCCAGCCGGCGGCATCCGAGATCAGCATCACCGTGCCCTTCACCTCCCCTTCCGGCAGGAAGATGTGCGGCGACGGGATGAGCCCGGTTTCGAAACTCTGCGTGGTCTCTTCGGCGGCGTCAGCCGGTGCGGCCGCGAGCATGCAGGCGCATGCCGTGGCAAGAAGGATTGTTCTGATCATTTTCTCACTACCCCTTTCAATCCGCCCCCAATCAGAAATGTCGCGTCCATCAACGCGATCATCGGATTGCCCCCTCCTGAGACCGCAAGATAGCGCGGTTGCCAGTGCGGATGAAACTTGGATTTGAATGCCCGAAGGCCTTTGAAGTTATAGAAGCGCTCGCCGTGTTCGAAGACGGTGCTGCCGATGCGGTCCCAGACGGGCGCCGCCTCGCGTTTCGACATGCCGGAGAGAGGCGCCATGCCGAGATTGAAGTGGGTGAAACCCTGCCCTCGCAGATATTCCATGATCTGCACGAAGAGAAAGTCCATCGAGCCCTTCGGCGCGTCCGGCGAGAAGCGCATGAGATCGATCGTGCCCTCCTGTCTGGATTCGGTCACGAGGATATTGGCGAAGGCGACGATCCTGCCGTCCTTTTTCAGGATGCCGACCGGCTGCGAGGAGACATAATCGAAATCGAACGCGCCGAGCGAGAAGCCCTTTTCCTTGGCATTGTGATGCTCGAGCCAGGCCGTCGAAACCGCGGCAAGATCATCGATGACCGAAGACAAGTCCTGCGGTTCGACGACGGCGAATTCCAGCCCGTCGCGCTGGGCGCGGCTTGCCGTCTGGCGAAGGTTTGCCCATTTGCCGCCCTTCATCTCGAAGGTCCTGAGATCGGCCACCGCCAGTTCGCCGAGCTTGAAGGCGCGCAGGCCGGCATCGGCGCAATGGGACAGCAGCGCCGGCGATATCTGATAGAACACGGCCCGGCAGCCGGCGGCGCGCGCCGCTTCGACGAAACGCCAGACGAGTTCCTGCACGGCGCGATGGTCGCCGACCGGATCGAACAGCGCGATCCAGGAGCGGCCCTGCCGGCCATACATGATGAAGGCATCGCCGTTTTCCGAGAACATGATGCTCTTGTCGCCCATGCGCACAAGATTGGCATCGGCATTGCCCTGCTTCATGACGATCTCGACGGCACGCGCCAGCGCCTCGTCCGTCGCCTGCTCCGGCCGGAAGCTCGCCGGTCGGAGCAGGCTGAAGACGGCGATCGCCGACGAAATGATGGTGATGCCGAGCACGGCGCGCAGCCCGCGCGGCGCCTCGGCGGTGAATTCGAACTGCCACCAGAGCTGGTTGCTGTATTCGACGTCGCGATAGACGAAGAGCAGGATGACGACAGCCCCGACGACGATCACGGCGATCGCCATCAGCCAGGACGCCGTCAGCGCCTGGTTGAGCAGCGAGGCCTGGCGGGTAAAGAGCCGGCGGCTGACGAAGAGCCCGAAGATGAGGAAGGCAAGAAAAGCCGCTTCGACAAGCGCGATCGCCTTCAGCAGCGACAAGGTCAGCGCGGCAAGCGCCGAGAACACGGCGACCCACCAGGCGCCGTCGAGCCGCTGGCCGAGGCCGCGCGCGGCGACGACGAGTGCCAGCCCCAACAGGCTGGAGAGGAAATGCGCCCCTTCGACCATCGGCAGTGGCAGATAGTTGGAGAGGAATTCGAGGTTCTGGTCCGGCGTCGGCGTGACGCTCGAAAACACCAGCATGACGCCGAGCAGCAGCGCGAGAGCCGACAGCAGCTGCGGCATCAGCCGTCCGCCGATGCGCCGCATGCTGGAGGCCGCCGGATGGTCGACGAAACGACGCAGCTCCGCCGCCGAGACCGCGAGCACGGCGATCAGCAGCGGCAGCACATGGTAGACCAGCCGGTAGAGCACCAGCGATCCGAGCACGGCATCGATGTTCACCGCGCTGCCGAGCGAGGCGATGATCACGGTCTCGAACACGCCGAGCCCGGCCGGAACATGGCTGAGCACGCCGAGACCGACGGCGATCGCATAGACGGCGAGGAAGACCGGCCAGCCGATGGCTGTCTGCGGCAGCAGCACATAGAGCACCGACGCCGAGGCGGCGATATCGAAGGCTGTGACGAGGAACTGCCGCGACCAGGTACGCGAATCCGGCAGGCGGATTGCCACAGGGCCAAGATCGAGCACGCGCCCGTCACGGCCGATGATCATCACCGCGCCCAGAATGGCGACGATCGAACCGGCGATCAGCCGAAGAAGGAAGGGGCTGATGCCGACGAGCGGGCCGATCTCGTCGGCGATGACGATGAGGGCGATTGCCGCGACGCCCGCAAGCCCCAATCCGAAGGACAGCGTGACGAAGGCGATGATGCGTCCGATATCCTCCGGCGAGAGCCCGAGGCGCGTATAGGCGCGGTAGCGAATCGCCCCCCCAGACAGGGCGCCGAAACCGGCGGTATTGCCGACGGCATAGGCACTGAACGCCGTCAGCGCGACATGCGGAAAGGGCAGCTTCTTGCCGATATATTCGATGGCGTTGAGATCGTAGAAGATCAGTGCGAGGAAACTGAGCGCCGTGAAGAACAACGCAAGCAGGATCGAGCTCGGCCTGGTGGCGGCGAGCGCACCGACGACGTCGTCATAGCGCACCTCGTTGGTGAGCTGCATGATGGCGTAACCGACGAGGCAGAAGACCACCAGTGATGCGGCTGCCAGCAGCGGCGTTCTGTACCGTCTGAATAGACCGCCAAAAGAAAACCCGTCCGCTTCTTCAATCTCTTCCAAATTGCCGTGCCCCGACATTCTCGTACCCTGCTGCAACTGCCAGCTTGGCGGGAATCATTTCAGATGACGTAACATGAAAGGCATATAAGCTCTATGAAGCTATGCCGCTGCTACCCCAGCCCCGCCGCCTGCGCCTCAATCATCCTCAATTGGGGCGAATTTGCGCAGGCGAGCGGCGCAGCACATTGCATTTTCGTAAGCTTCGGCAGAGCCTTGCGCTCGATGGAGAGTTGAGACGCGAGAGAAAGGTTCGATATGCAGGATGGTTCGGCCTTGGTGATGCTTGCTCTCGGCCGCCTGCTGCTCGGCGGCCTCTATGTCGCTGGCGGCGTTCATCATTTTTTCGTCATCGTGCCGCTGACCGAGGCGATCGAAGCCCGCGGCCTCCCTTTTGCGAAATGGGTGCTGGTCTTGGGCAGCATGTTCCAGATCGTCGCCGGCATCCTGCTGATGCTCGGCCTTTTTGTCGCGGCAGCGGCATTCGGTCTCATCGTCTTCACGCTGGCGGCCACCGTCATGCTGCTGAATTTCTGGGACATGCAGGGAACGGCGCGCGACAGCGCGATCAATACCTGGAAAACCAACCTGGCGATCATCGGCGGCCTGCTGATAGCAGCAGCCGGCGCGATGTGAAGCGGTTCATGCCGCCGGTTCGGCGCCCGCCCGCGCATGCGCGGCGTATCGTGCGACGGCAGCATCCACCTCCGCGTCGCGGTCGCCCGCCACCTGCACCGTCGGCACGGCGAATTCGATACCGTTTTCCTGGAAGGCATTACGAATCATCGCCAGCGCATTGCGGCGGATGACGAATTGCTCGCCGGGCTTCGTCATCATCGACAGCCGGATTTCGATGGCGAATTCGCCGAACTGCTCGACACCCTTCATCTTCAGAGTCTCGATGATATGAGGGCCGAATTCCGGATTTTCGAGCAGCGTCTGGCCGATCTGCTTGATCACCTTCTTCGCCTTGACGAGATCGGTGTCGTATTTGACGTTGAGGCTGATCTTGTCGATCGTCCAGTCGCGATTGAGGTTCTTCACTGCGCCGAGTTCACCGAACGGCACCGTCGTCAGCGGCCCGCGATGATGTCTGAGCTTCACCGAACGCAGGCTGAAGGCCTCGACCACGCCCTTGTGGCTGCCGCTTTCGATATATTCGCCGATGCGGAAGGCATCGTCCCAGAGATAGAACATGCCGCTGATGACGTCCTTGACGATCGTCTGCGCGCCGAAACCGACCGCAACGCCGACGACACCGGCGCCGGCAATCAGCGGCCCGATTTCGATACCGAGGCCGGAGAGCACCATCAGAACGGCGATGACGGCAATGACGACGGCAAGGATATTGCGGAAGATCGGCAACAGCGTCTGTATCCGCGCGCGTTTGGCCTTCTCCTCATCCGTTGCTCCGCCATCCACGGATGATTCAAGCAGCTTGCCGTCGATATAGGCCTTGACGACATGCCAGAGCAGATCGGCGGCAAGCAGGATGACGATGCCGCCGATCACGCCGCGCGCGATCTTGTCGATCATCGTTTCGCCGGCCGCCATCGTATCGGCACCGACGCCGAGCATATGCCCAAGCCAGATGGCGGCAACGGCAATGATCAGCGCCCGCACGCCACGGTCGAGCAGCACGGCTGCAATGGGCCGCGTGGCAAGGAAGCTCGCTTCGGTCTGCTGCAGCGATTTTACCGCAATCGTCGAGACGGCAAGCACGCGCGGCAGCAGCAACACGTAAATGCCGAGCCAGAGCAGCCAGTTGAAGCCTGCGACCCAGAGGCTCCAGAGCAACAGGAAATAGACGGTGAGCGCCCAGGAGGTCCCGTGACCACGCTTCTCGTCCTTATGCGGCCGCGACCAGACCGCCTCGATCGCAATCAACAATAGGCCGATGCCAAGGATATAGCCGACGAGGAGCCGCACGCTCGCAGAATAGCCGAGCGGCTCCATCGACTGGATCACCGCCCAGCCGAAAATGAAATAGATGACGAAGGTTGCACAGCGCCGATACCAGAAGAATGCGACGTCACGCGCCGGCATGATCGGAGCGGTGATCTCCTGTCGTTCTTCCTCGGCTCGCGCCAGCCCGATGAGATCGACCAGCACGCCACCAAGGCAGATGGTGAAGCGCTGGACCACGAGCGCGACAACGCAAACGATCGCGATGCTCTGGCTGACCGGCGGCCAGCTGACGCTGAGAAGAGCAAGTGCCGTCGCCATCGCAAAGATCAGCGCCGGAATGACGCGCGGGGCGAGATGCATGCCCGCCATCTGCGCCGCCTGGCGACGGCGGCGGAAGGCATAGCGGGCAATGCGCTCGACGATGGTGCCGAGCAGGAAAATCGCCAGAAACTGCGCTATCATGCGTGGCCAGCCGATGGCGGCGATCTCGCCGAAAAACAGCGAAGAAGCATGGCCGACCTGCGAGGGCAGTGTCATCGCTGCATCGGAGACCATCGAGACGTGCCGACGGGCATGCTGGAGCAGACCTGACAGCACCGACATCTGGTCGCCGGCCGCCGAATCGCTCGCGGGTGCTGCCGCCATTTGCGTCGACATCCATTGTTTGACCTGAGGAGTCTGCATCAGCTCCATCATCTGACGCACCTCGGCCGGCGGGGCGGCCGCGGCCGACACCTGCGCCGGCGACGTCTGGGCAAAGCCAGGCGAAACCGCCGAAAAAAGCGCGAGCAATGTCAGCATGCCGAATATGACGGCCTTCAAGCCCCTTGCCATGCCACGCTCCATGACCGCCTCCAATGAAATGTCGGTCGCTTGTGCAGAGCAGCGCCGACATTTTGCAATGGATACTCGCGACCGTTGCCGCCAGCAAGCAGTAGGAAAACCATACTGATGGCTAGGAAAGGTCAACGTCGCCGCCTCTTCGAAACGAAACGCCGCGCTCGATTTCAGAATGATGGCTTTGTCGGAACGGTGAGTGAAGTCGCTCGCCTTCAGGATTTCACGGCCGGTTTTTCCACGTGGCCGCCGAAGCCCGCGCGCATCGCCGACAGCACCTTGTTGGCGAATTCGTCATTGTCGCGCGAGGAGAAGCGACCGTAGAGCGCAGCGCTCAGCACCGGCGTCGGCACGCTTTCGTCGATTGCCGCCATGATCGTCCAGCGGCCTTCGCCGCTGTCCGAGACGCGGCCTGCATATTTCGAAAGTGCGGGATCGGCATGTAGCGCATCGGCCGTAAGATCGAGCAGCCAGGAGGTGATGACACTGCCGCGGCGCCAGACTTCGGCGACATCCTGCAGGTTGAAATCATATTGGAAATGTTCCGGATGGGCGAGCGGTGCGGTTTCCGCATCGGCCTCGTGCGAGGCGGCGCCGATATTGGCATGTTTCAGAATATTGATACCTTCGGCATAGGCGGCCATCAGGCCGTATTCGATGCCGTTATGCACCATCTTGACGAAATGCCCGGCGCCATGCGGGCCGCAATGCAGGTAACCCTGCTCGGCGGTGCTGGCCGCAGCCGCTTCGACGCTCCGGTTGGGCGAGGCTTCCGTCTTGCCGACGCCGGGCGCCAGCGTCGCGAAGATCGGGGAAAGGTGTTCGACGATGCCCTTCTCGCCGCCGATCATCAGGCAATAACCGCGCTCGAGGCCGAAGACGCCGCCGCTTGTGCCGACATCGACATAGTGGATGCCCTTGGTGATGAGGTCGGCGCCGCGGCGGATGTCGTCATGGTAATAGGAGTTTCCGCCGTCGATGATGATATCGCCATTCTCAAGCAGCGGCACTAGGCTCGCCAGCACCTTGTCGACGATCGCCGCCGGCAGCATCAGCCAGATCGCGCGTGGATGGGTGAGCTTCGAGACGAATTCCGCGAGCGAAGCGCTGCCGGTCGCACCGAGGCCCGCGAGCTCGGCAACGCTTTCCGGCCTGGCGTCGTAAACGACGCATTCGTGACCGCCCCGCATCAGGCGCTGGACCATATAATTGCCCATGCGGCCCAAACCAACCATGCCAAGCTGCATAATGAATCTCCTGGAAACCGAAATGAAGTATCGAATCCGGAAATTAGCACCCGCAGTGTGACAGGCAAGCAAAGTCTCGGTGATTTCGGCGAATGCGACGATTGCACCGCCGACCTCCCCGAGATCGACGTATCGTTAAATATCAGGCGCGCTGGCCGGCTCACCCTTCATCTCGCTGAGGAACATGCCCTCGCGCAGATTGATGCCGTATTCGACGAAAGCCTTCATGCAGCAAAGCATCTGCGTCCAGCCTTCGCAGTTGAGATAGGTGCCGCGCCGGCCGGAATCGTCTTCGCGCCAGCCGGTCTCGGCGATCGTCACCAGCGTGCCGCCGTCTTCCAGCGGCTTGAAGTTCATCTCGACCAGCGTCTTGTACTTCGCCTCGTCTTCGCCAGTGCCGCCATCCCAGCGCAGCACGATGCGGCTTTCCGGCACCAGTTCGACGACCTCGACCGGCGCATCCTTCCACCAGGTCACCGTCGTGCCCTTCACGAGCGGCGCGCTCGCTCCGCCGATCGTGGTGAAATAGCTGCTGAGCTTCTTCGGATTGACGACGGCATCGAACACCTCTGCGACGGGACGGCCGATGCGGCCGGAAACGCGGATTCCGAGAGACATGACACTTCTCCTCTTCTCCATTGTGCCTGTTCCGTTGTACTTGGCGTCATTATGTTATAAAAACATAACATGTCAAGCGAATCAACCGACGACCCAGTCTTCAAGGCGCTGGCGCATCATCGCCGCCGCGAAATCCTCGATCTGCTCAAGGATGGCCCCCGAACCACAGGGACCCTTTGCGAGATGTTTCCGGAGATGGATCGCTGCACGGTGATGCTGCATCTGAAGGTACTGGAAGAGGCCGATCTGGTCATCGCCAGGAAGGAAGGCCGCGAGCGCTGGAACCATCTGAACAGCCTGCCGATCAAGCACATCTATGACCGCTGGATCAGCGCCTATGCCGGCCATGCGCTCTCTATCCTCGACCGGCTGAAAGGCGACCTGGAAGGTCAGCCCGAATAATGACCCGGCGTCAAACCGCCTTGCCGCCCGCCCCGCCGAAGCCCTATGCTGCAAAAAACGACACGGGATCAGACGGATGACGATATCCGGAGCCGGCATACGCCGCATGCGGCTGCTGCGGAGCATGAAGCAGGAACATCTCGCCGAACTCCTCGGCGTCAACCAGGCGACGATCTCACGCTGGGAGCGCGATAAGCTCGCCCTTTCGCCCGAACAGGCTATCAAGCTGGAACGGATTTTCGCCTCGCCGCCACATGCAGCAGTCGATGCGGCGCTGAAGCGGCTGGTCGAGGATTCCGTCCGGCCGGTGCATCTGATCTGCGACCGCACCCACCGGCTGCTCGCCACCTCTCGCCCGCGGCACGCGGAGTGGCGGGCGCCGCTCGGCGCCTTTCTCGGCCGCTCTCTATTCTCCTACGCCTCCGCCGAGATCGCCGCCGCCGAGCAGTCGCTGGAGGAGCGCGGCTGGCATGCGGGCAGGCTCTCGTCGCTGACGCTTGATACCGGCGCCAACGGCAATGCGCTGCTGCCGATCGCCGCCGGCCGCATGACCTGGGAAAGGATCATGCTTTCCGATGGCAGCGCCGGCCGCCTCGTCACGACCATCGGCTGAGCCTCAAGCTTTCCTGCACGCCCATGCATAATTTATGCGTTGCCTGAAAACCTTAGTCTTTATAGCGTCCGCCGCCGAACGGTCAGGAGACGATGTGATGACGATACTGGTGACGGGAAGTGCCGGCCATCTCGGCGAGGCGCTGATGCAGACCTTGAGGGCGGAAAGCCGCTGGGTGCGCGGCATCGATATCAAGCCCTCGGCTTTTACCGACATGGTCGGCTCGATCAGTGATCGCGCCTTCGTCCGCCAGGTGATGTCGGGCATCAGCCACGTCATCCATGCCGCGACGCTGCACAAACCGCATGTGGCGACCCACGGCAATTATGATTTCCTCGACACCAATATCGCCGGCACTCTGCACCTGCTCGAAGAGGCGACCACCGCAGGCGTCGCAAGCTTCGTCTTCACCAGCACCACCAGCACCTTCGGTGCGGCATTGACGCCGGCTGCCGGCGAACCGGCGGCATGGGTGACCGAGGACGTGCTTCCCGTCGCGAAAAACATCTACGGCGTGACGAAACTCGCCGCCGAAGGTCTGTGCGAACTCTTCGCCCGCAAATCCGGCCTGCCGGTCGCCATTCTCAGGACTTCGCGTTTCTTTCCCGAAAATGACGACGATCCTGACATTCGCAACGGCTATTTGGCAGAGAACGCCCAGGCCAATGAGCTTCTTCACCGCCGCGTCGATATCAGCGACGTGGTCGGCGCCCATCTGCTGGCGCTCGAAAAGGCGCCGGCGATCGGCTTTGGCCGCTACATCATCTCCGCCACGACGCCGTTTTCGGCAAATGATCTCGCCGCGATCCGGCGCGACGCGCCTCACGTCGTCGAACGACTGTTCCAGGGTGCAGGCGCCCTTTACGCATCACGCGGCTGGAAGATGTTTCCTTCGCTCGACCGTGTCTATGTCAACGAACGCGCAAGGCGGGAACTCGGCTGGCAGCCGCGATATGATTTCCGTTTCGTGCTCGATTGCCTGCGCGACAACAGGGAGTGGCGAAGCCCTTTGGCGCTGAATGTCGGCTCCAAGGGCTACCACGATGAGGTCTTCGCCGAAGGGCCTTACCCGGTCGGATAGAGCAGCGAGCTGCAATGCGGACACGCGAAAGCCCGACTTCCTCTCCAGCATGACGCTTTCGCTGAGAAGTGTCATCCAGATATCACGATCCCGTCATAGACCGTCTGCCGGGGATATGGGCGACGAAATCCAGGGCGTGTTGCGCCATCGGGAAATCGAATCCAGGCCGGGGTGTCATTTGAAGCGGTGTCCAGCCTGCGGGCGGAAGCCGTTTCGAGAGCGCTTTTGACCGAGAGGGTATTTCCATGAAGAATGTCAGACCTTACACAGCGCGGCTTTTCGCCGCGGTTCTCGCGGCATCCGCCGCCGTGCCAGTCGTCGCAATGGCCGAGAATTCCGCCACCGTCGGCGGCCTCACCTTCGTCAACAAGGGCCTGGTGGGCATCGGCCGCATTCCGGCCAACCAGCGTGACAAATTCGGCGAGACCTTCGGTTCCGGCTCGGGCATGGCGATCGATCCCGCCGCCTGGAGCCGCGACGGCGCCGGCTACAAGGGCACGCTCTACCTGTTGCCCGACCGCGGTTACAACGCCGTCGGCACCGTTGATTACCGGCCACGTCTGAACACCATCTCGATCGGCCTGACGCCGACCGCTCCGGGTGCGGCACCCGAGGTTGGCAAGGAACAGTCGGGCGTCGACGCAAGGCTCGTCGATTCCACACTCTTCGTCGACGACAGGGGCGGCGACATGACCGGTCTCGACCCGGAATCCGGCGTCCGCCCCGCTGCCGGTGATTTTCCGCCGCTGCCGCAGGCGACGAACGGCAAGATCGCGCTCGACAATGAAGCCATCATCCGCATGGCCGACGGCAGCATGTTCGTCAGCGACGAATATGGTCCTTATATCTATCACTTCTCCGCTGACGGCCACCTGCTCTCCGCCACCCAGCCGCCGAAGGCGCTTTTGCCGATGCGCAAGGGCGCGTTGAGCTTTGCCTCCAACAATCCCGGCCCCGGCGCCTCCGCTCCGGACCCGAAAGATCCGGAGACCGGCCGCCAGAACAACCAGGGTCTCGAAGGCATGGCGATGACGCCTGATGGTAAGTTCATCATCGCTGTGCTGCAATCGGCTGCCCGCCAGGACGGCGGCGATTCCGGCTCGACCCGGCAGAATACCCGCGCGCTGATCTATGACGCCGCCGATCCCGATCACCTGAAACTGATGCACGAATATGTCGTGCCGCTGCCGGTCTTCAAGGACGCCAAGGACAAGACGATGATCGCCGCCGAGAGCGAAATCGTCGCCCTGTCCGACAAGACCTTCCTGATGCTCGCCCGTGACAGCGGCAACGGCCAGGGCCTGAAGGGCGACACCTCGCTCTACCGCAAGGTCGACATCGTCGACGTTTCCGCCGCGACCGACATTGCCGGCAGCAATTTCGATGACGGCAAGCCGATCGCGCCGAAGGGCGTCATCGATCCCTCGCTGACGCCGGCGACGCTGATACCCTTCATCGACCTCAACGACAAGGTCGACCTCGCCCGCTTCGGCCTGCACAACGGCGCGCCGAACGACAAGAACAATCTGTCGGAAAAATGGGAAGCCATGGGTCTGGCGAGCGTTCTCAACCCGAACCTGCCGGACGACTACTTCCTGTTCGTCGCCAATGACAACGACTTTTTGACGCAGGATGGTTTCCAGGTGGGTGCCGCCTACAAGGCCGACGGCGGTGCCGACGTCGACACAATGTTCCAGGTCTTCCAGGTCACCCTTCCAGGTCTGAAGAAGTAACGGACGCGCTGAAGAAGGGCGAACGGGCAACCCGCGTTCGCCCGCCATATCCGGCGTCTTCGCTGAAAATGGAAGGAAAGGGTGCGATCCACGACCACCGATGGATGTTTACGATCCTGGGTGCCTACAAACGTAGGTGGGCGCCGTGTGTCCAGGCCCACGGGCCTGGCCAGGGACAGCTCCCTTTGGATCGAGTATGGCCCCAGGGATTGTGGTTCCTGTCGAGAGGCGCAGACCGCATGGCGATATATAAGGTTGTTTGCGCTGCCGCGCCAGTGGCGACGGAAGGCCGCCCCTATTTAATTAGAGCCTTTCCTGGTCAGATTGAAGCATTCTGCCGGAGCAGGTTTTCGTCAGGGCAGAGGCGATTGGCGAAGGGCATACCTCTTGGTACGTCCGAGCCGATCGCCTTTGGCCTGGCGGAAAGATGCCCGGCCCTTCGGGTTGGCTGAAACGGGCCGGCTGATCGACCGGCCGGCTTGGCCGTAGAGCCGGGCTACGACACGCGCCGGCCGGTCGACCATCCGACTCCGTTTGAGCCAACAGAATGCTTCAATCTGACCAGGAAAGGCTCTAGGATCAATTGAGTTCGGGGGCGGACCGGCCATTCAGCTTGTCGGTGATGCCGCGGATGCGGCTCGACACTTCGCTCAGCGCTGCGGCAAGATTTTCCTCGGTCCGGGCGGTGGCTGCAAGCACCGTATCGCGATTGCCGCGCAGCGTCTCGAGCTCGGACTCCAATCCGGCGACGCGGCGCGTCAACTCGGCAATCTCGTCCGTGATCATGATGCCGGCCATGACGGTGATCCTCAGATCGCCGATTTCGCCGAACTGATCCTTGAGATGGCCGACATAGCGGTCGAAACGGGTGGCGAGATCGGTCAGGTGATCCTCCTGCCCTTCCTCGCAGGCCATGCGATAGGCCTTGCCGTCGATCGTTACCGTCACCTGCGCCATGCCAAACTCTTCCTATCAGCGATCCAGAACTGCGCGGATCGTTTCCATGGCCGTCACCAGCCGCCGCGATACCTCGCGATTAACCTCTTCCAGCCGGTTGGCGCGGAATTCGGCCTGGTCGAGCTCCTGCGCCAGGCGCGAGCGGTCGGCGTGCACACGCCGCACCTCGCCCTCGATCTCGCCCTGCTCGCGCTGCCGTTCGACGCGCATGTCGACGGCGTTTTCGAGGCTCGATATCGCCTGTCTCAATTCGTTGAGCGCTGCTTCCATGGTTTTGCCTGTGGGCATCATGTCTTTCCGATTCCCGCGCAGGATCCGCGAATCGGCACGCCGCGCCGATCCTGCGATTTCAAAAGGATATGCAGCTCGCTAACGGCCCGTCAATAAATCCTGTCACTTGCCCACCGGCCTATCCTGTGGATGAGCGTTTTACACATCGATTTCGTCATTTGTACAATCGCGTGATCAAATGTCAAAAATCGCCGCTTCCCGCCCGGATTTGACCTGCCATTTATTGACTTGCCCGTCCCAACTGCTATGTCTCTGCCGCTTTCACTCGATGGTCTTGGAGGCTCGAGGCCATCCCCCGACACCCGGAACTTGCGGAAAAGCCATGACCTCTCCCGAACAACACGACCGGATGGCGAATGCGATCCGTTTTCTTGCCATGGACGCCGTTGAAAAGGCGAACTCCGGCCACCCGGGCATGCCGATGGGCATGGCCGACGTGGCAACGGTCCTGTTCACCAAATATCTGAAGTTCGATCCGAAGAAGCCGCACTGGCCGAACCGCGATCGCTTCGTGCTGTCGGCCGGCCATGGCTCGATGCTGCTCTATTCGGTGCTGTATCTGACCGGCTATCCTGACATGACGATCGAAGATCTGAAGCAGTTCCGCCAGCTCGGTTCGAAGACCGCCGGCCACCCGGAATACGGTCATGCCACCGGCATCGAAACGACGACCGGTCCGCTCGGCCAGGGCATTGCCAATTCCGTCGGCATGGCGATTGCCGAACGCAAGCTGCGCGAGGAGTTCGGCTCCGATCTCCAGGATCACTATACCTATGCTATCTGCGGCGACGGCTGCCTGATGGAGGGCATCAGCCACGAAGCCGTCGCGCTCGCCGGCCACCTGAAGCTCAACAAGCTCGTTCTGTTTTGGGACAACAACTCGATCACCATCGACGGCGCCGTGTCGCTGTCGGATTCCACCGATCAGATCGCCCGCTTCAAGGCCGTACACTGGAACACGATCGAGATCGACGGTCACGATCAGGCCGCGATCGCCGACGCGATCGAAGCTGCTCACAAGTCCGACCGCCCGACCTTCATCGCCTGCAAGACGATCATCGGCTTCGGCGCCCCGAACAAGCAGGGCACCCACAAGGTCCACGGCAACCCGCTCGGCGCCGAAGAAATCGCAGCCACCCGCAAGGCGCTGAACTGGGAAGCCGAAGCCTTCGTCATCCCGTCGGACGTGCTTGATAGCTGGCGTGCTGCCGGCGCCCGCTCCGTCGACCTCGTCAAGAGCTGGGAAGACGGCCTCGCCAAGGCTCCGGCCAGGGCCGAGTTCACCCGCCGCATGGCAGGCGGGCTGCCGGAAGGCTTCGACGCCGCGATCAGCGCATATAAGAAGAAGCTCGCCGAGACCAAGCCGACGGTTGCGACCCGCAAGGCCTCGGAAGACGCGCTCGAGGTCATCAACGGCTTCCTACCGGAAACGCTCGGGGGCTCCGCCGACCTGACGCCGTCGAACAACACCAAGACCAGCCAGATGCATTCGATCACCCCGACGGATTTCGCCGGTCGTTACATGCATTGGGGCATTCGCGAGCATGGCATGGCGTCTGCCATGAACGGCATTGCGCTGCATGGCGGCCTCATCCCCTACAGCGGCGGCTTCCTGATCTTCTCGGATTATTGCCGCCCGCCGATCCGTCTCGCCTCGCTGATGGGCATCCGCGTCATTCACGTCCTGACGCATGACTCGATCGGCGTCGGCGAAGATGGCCCGACGCACCAGCCGGTCGAACAGCTCGCCGGCCTGCGCGCCATCCCGAACCTGATGGTCTTCCGTCCGGCCGACGCCACGGAAACGGCGGAATGCTGGCAGATCGCCATCAAGACGCACAACCGTCCTTCGGGCCTTGCTCTGACGCGCCAGAACCTGCTCGCAGCCCGTACCGAATACAGCGAAAAGAACCTGTGCGAACAGGGTGCCTATGTGCTCGCCGGCAATGCCGACGCCAAGGTGACGATCTTCGCCTCCGGCTCCGAAGTCGAAATCGCCGTTGCAGCCCGTACGGCACTCGAAGCCAAGGGCGTCACCGTCCGCGTCGTATCGGTTCCCTGCACCGAACTGTTCTTCGAGCAGCCGGAAGCCTATCGCAAGGAAATCCTCGGCAACTCGCCAGTCAAGATCGCCGTCGAAGCCGCCGTTCGCGAAGGCTGGGATGCGTTCATCGGACCGGAAGGCACCTTCATCGGCATGAAGAGCTTCGGCGCTTCCGGCCCGGTCAAGGAAGTTTATAAGCATTTCGGCATCACCGCCGACGCCGTCGTTGCAGCCGCGGAAGCAAAGCTTTAATGAGGGCGCCATGAGGCGCTCTCCATCTCCTCAATTCCAGGCCCTCACTATCGGGCCCTACTCTATCGGGAGTGAATGAACATGACAGTCAAGGTTGCCATCAACGGTTTCGGCCGCATCGGCCGCAACGTCCTTCGCGCCATCGTCGAATCCGGCCGCACCGACATCGAAGTCGTCGCCATCAACGATCTCGGCCCGGTTGAAACCAACGCCCACCTGCTGCGCTATGACTCGATCCACGGCCGGTTCCCGGCAACGGTGAAGGTCGAGGGTGACTCGATCATCGTCGGCAACGGCAAGCCGATCAAGGTCACGGCGATCAAGGATCCGGCCACCCTCCCGCACCGCGAACTCGGCGTCGACATCGCGATGGAATGCACCGGCATCTTCACCGCCCGCGACAAGGCTGCCGCTCACCTGACGGCCGGCGCCAAGCGCGTCATCGTCTCGGCGCCCGCCGACGGCGCTGACCTGACGGTCGTCTTCGGCGTCAACCATGATCAGCTCACCAAGGAGCACTTGGTCATCTCCAACGCGTCCTGCACCACCAACTGCCTGGTGCCGGTTGTGAAGGTTCTCGACGACGCCGTCGGCATTGACCACGGCTTCATGACGACCATCCACTCCTACACCGGCGACCAGCCGACGCTCGACACGATGCACAAGGACTTGTATCGCGCCCGCGCGGCCGCCCTTTCCATGATCCCGACCTCGACGGGTGCAGCCAAGGCAGTCGGCCTCGTTCTGCCGCATCTGAAGGGTAAACTCGACGGCACCTCGATCCGCGTTCCGACTCCGAACGTTTCCGTCGTCGACTTCAAGTTCGTCGCCAAGAAGGCGACCAGCGTTGGTGAAATCAACGAAGCCATCATGGCTGCTGCCAACGGCAAGCTGAAGGGCATCCTCGGCTACACCGACGAGCCGCTCGTCTCCCGTGACTTCAACCACGACAGCCACTCCTCGATCCTCGCGACCGATCAGACCAAGGTCATGGAAGGCAACTTCGTGCGCGTCCTGTCCTGGTACGACAACGAGTGGGGCTTCTCCAGCCGCATGTCCGACACGGCAGTCGCTTTCGCCAAGCTCATCTGAGCGCTCTTGAGGCATCGACATGCTAGCGGCCCGGGAAACCGGGCCGCTTTTTGTTGCCGTGCCTTCCGAACGAAACCAGCTTTCCCCACTCTGGCATCTTTTCGTCCATTGCCCGGATGAGATCTGCTAGAATACGTCACCCTGGACATTCGAAATGCCCAGTTTCCTCGCGCATTGGCCACCGGCCAGGCGCGGCCACGCCAATACCGTGCGGCAGCACTGACGCCCGCATGAAAATGAGAGAGATGGATGGATTACTTTACTGTTGAAATCGCCGGCCGCGCCGTTGCCAGTTTCCGCTCGGAAAATCACGAGGAAGCGACGCATTTCTTCGAGGCGGAAGACTTTCGCGACGATCTGACCGTCCTGGAATCCGAAGGCAAGCCTCTCTGGGACCGCAAAGCGGCCCTGAGCCTGCGCAAGGCGACCACCGAGGAAGCAAGCGAAGTCGAGCATGCCTATGAATTCGACGACGATCCCGAACGGACCATCGAGGACGAGTTCGTCGTTTTCCTGGTCCCGGTCGCGGATCTGACCGACGAGGGCGAGGACACAGAAGACTGACTAACGATCCGCACCGGGTTCGATATGGCGCCGTTCTCAGGACAGGATGGCGGTGCAGTTGAGGCTGCCTCGGGGTTCGAATTCGATCGGCGTCTCTGCACGGATTGGTAATCCGCTGGCCAAGCGTGCTAGATTGAGCAAATACGCAGCGCTGCACAATGGCCAAAGTGAGCCAAGTGGAGGTGATAAATGGCAGAGGCACAAAAACGCTTGTCCCACACCACCCTCAAACGGCGGCAACGGTTTCACCCCAAGCGGGACGTCAGACCTGCCGTGTTGGCGAAGGCCAATCGTCTGGTCATCTGGGTCGCCGCCCTCATTGGCCTCTCGTTTCTCGCCATCGTCATATTTCAGGCAGTGTTGGGATAGCAGAGCAAGGGCCGGCCGCTTCTGGCACAAAACTACAGCCGGCTGCTCTCGCTAGGCGGCCGGCATTTCCACCCGATATCGAAAAATCTCAGCGTTCATTTCCACGCTCTTCGCATAGGCGCCTGCAATCCATTCTTCCCGTCATTGGACAAGGCAAACGGGCCGCATGAAGGGAGGAGGGTGTCTTATTCTGTTGCCATTCGCAGATACGGGCAGGAAAAATCCGTGCCTGTCTCTTTTGCCCTGCTCTCGCCTGATTTTCCTATACATTCTTTATAGAGAATTTCTCCCGTAGCATTCCGTGTCGGTTGGCCGTCCGGCAGCCGTTCAGCAGCATGAAGCAGCATCGCGACGAGGTTAAGCCGCAAGGCCTACCCTTCTCTGACGTTTTGCCGTTTACTGACGGATCGCAGCGCCTGATGGAGGGGTTGAATAAAGGCGGATCGGCCGGGGGTGGCTGTGTTCGCGAAGCAGTCGATTGAAAGGGGTGGGCATGGAAGCGTTCTATATCGTGGTGCTGGTTTCGACGGCGCTCGTGCTTCTTGCCGCTTTTTCGAGCCTGCTCGCCTTCCGCTTCGGCGCCCCCCTGCTGCTGCTCTTCCTGATGATCGGCCTTGCTGCCGGCGTCGATGGTCTCGGCATCGAGTTCAGCAATAATTATCTCGCCTATATTCTCGGCTCCATTGCGCTGGCCGTGATCCTCTTCGATTCCGGCTTCGGCACGCCGATGCAGGCCTTTCGGCTCGCGGCCGTGCCCTCTCTGGCGCTCGCCTCGGTCGGCGTGCTGATCACCGCCTCGCTCTTTGCCTTCGCCGCCATGTGGCTTTTGAATTTCACCTGGCTGGAAGGCCTGTTGCTCGGCTCGATCGTCGCATCGACCGATGCCGCCGCCGTCTTCTTCCTGCTGCGCATCGGCGGCATCAACATCCGCGACAAGGTGCGCTCGACGCTGGAGGTCGAATCCGGCACCAACGACCCGATGGCGATCTTCCTCACCATCGCCCTCGTCGAGGTGCTGGCGAGCGGCGAGCGTTATGCCGGCATCAATATCGGCATGCTCGCCATGTTCGTGCAGCAGATGGGCCTCGGCGTCATTCTCGGCCTGCTCGGCGGCATGATGATCGTGCTGATCGTCAGCAGGCTCGATACCGATCGCGGCCTGACACCGATCTTTGTGCTGGCGCTCGCTCTTCTCGTCTTTTCCTTCACCGGCGCGGTTGGCGGCAGCGGCTTCCTCGCCGTCTATGTCGCCGGCATCTACGCCGGAAACCGCAAGATGCAGGCGATCGGCACCATCAAGCGCTTCCAGGACGGCATGACCTGGCTGGCGCAGATCATCATGTTCCTGGTGCTCGGCCTGCTCGCCACGCCATCGCAATTTCCTGTCATCATCGTGCCGGCCATCCTGCTCGCCCTCTTCCTGATCTTCGTCGCCCGGCCGTTGGCGATCTGGCTGTCGCTGCTTCCCTTCGATTACACGCAGCAGGAAATCGGCTTCGTTGCCTGGGTCGGCCTGCGCGGCGCCGTCTCCATCCTGCTTGCCATCATGCCGATCCTCGGCGGGCTTGAGAACGGCCAGATCTATTTCAATACCGCCTTCATCATCGTGCTGGTCTCGCTGCTCCTCCAGGGCTGGACAATCAAGCCCGTCGCCAAGAAGCTCGGCCTCATCATTCCGCCGCGCATCGGCGCCGTCGACAAGGTCGAGGTCGACCTGCCGGGCGCGGCCAACCACGAACTGCTCTCCTACCGCGTCATCAAGGATAGCCCGGTACTGCGCGGCGAGCGCATTCCGCGCTGGGCGACCCCGTCGCTCGTCATCCGCGACGGCAAGTCCATGCGCTACCAATATGCCGGGCGGCTGCGCGAGCACGATCTCGTCTATCTCTTCATCGTGCCGAGCTATTCCCGCCTGCTTGACCGGCTCTTCGCCAGCCGGGCGCCTGTCGATGACGACGATGCCGAATTCTTCGGGGCCTTCGCGCTCTCCCCCGCCCGCCCCGCCGCCGATCTCGATGCTGCCTATGGCCCCGGCCTGCTCAACGAATCCGAAAGGGGCCTGACGATCGCCGAATTGATGCGGCAGCGCCTCGGCGGCAAGGCCGACTATGCCGACCGCGTCCGCCTCGGCTCGATCATCCTCATCGTCCGCGATCTCGACGAGCACGATCACATCACCTCCGTCGGCATGTCGCTCGAAGCAGTCGAACCGGCAATTACGCTGCCGATCTTCCTCAATCTCAAGGACATTACCCAGCGCATCCGCGACCGGCTGAATGGACGCCGGAACCGGGAAACCGCAGCCTCCGAAAGCCCCCCGAAACCACCGGCCGGACGCGACGAAGGCACACGCGAAAACGGCCGCTGAACGCCTTGCGTCTCGAATGATCCTTGCTATGTTCGGCGCAACTTTCGCCAACCACGACAGGATCCTCCCCATGCCTTCTTTCAAGACCCTCGACGATCTCTCCGACATCCGCGGCAAGCGCGTTCTCGTCCGCGTCGACCTCAACGTCCCGGTGAAAGACGGCAAGGTCACCGATGTGACGCGCATCGAACGTGTGGCGCCGACCATCCTCGAATTGTCCGAAAAGGGTGCCAAGGTGATCCTGTTGGCCCATTTCGGCCGGCCGAAGGATGGCCCGTCGCCGGATCTGTCGCTGTCGCTGATCGCCCCTTCCGTCGAGGAAGTGCTTGATCATGCCGTGCTGACGGCCTCCGACTGCATCGGCGAAGCCGCCGCCTCCGCCGTTGCCGCGATGAATGACGGCGATATTCTGCTTTTGGAAAACACCCGCTTCCACAAGGGCGAGGAAAACAACGACTCCAACTTCACCAAGACGCTTGCCGCCAACGGCGATATCTACGTCAACGACGCCTTTTCGGCCGCCCACCGCGCCCATGCCTCGACCGAAGGCCTTGCCCACCACCTGCCGGCCTATGCCGGCCGCACCATGCAGGCCGAGCTGGAGGCGCTGGAAAAGGGCCTCGGCGAACCGGCTCGCCCTGTTGTTGCGATCGTCGGCGGCGCCAAGGTCTCCACCAAGATCGACCTGTTGATGAACCTCGTGAAGAAGGTCGATGCGCTCGTTATCGGTGGTGGCATGGCCAATACCTTCATCGCCGCCCGCGGCACCAATGTCGGCAAGTCGCTCTGCGAACATGATCTCGCCGAAACCGCCAAGCAGATCATGATCGAGGCCGCCACCGCCGGCTGCGCCATCATCCTGCCCGAGGATGGCGTGATTGCCCGCGAGTTCAAGGCGGGCGCCGCCAACGAGACTGTCGATATCAACGCCATTCCCGCCGATGCCATGGTGCTCGATGTCGGCCCGAAATCCATCGAGGCCATCAACGCCTGGATCGAGCGTGCCGCAACCCTGGTCTGGAACGGCCCGCTCGGCGCCTTCGAGATCGAACCCTTCGATGCCGCAACGGTCGCTGCTGCGAAATACGCCGCTGGGCGCACGGTAGCCGGCAAGCTCACCTCCGTTGCCGGCGGTGGCGACACCGTCTCGGCGCTCAACCATGCCGGCGTTGCCGACGATTTCACCTACGTCTCGACCGCCGGCGGCGCCTTCCTCGAATGGATGGAAGGCAAAGAGCTTCCCGGTGTCGCCGTCCTCAACGCTGCTAGATAGTTGCCAAGATTGATTTCGCAGATTTTACATGTGGATAGACCGTGGAAGAAAAAACAGCTTCCGCGGTCTTTTGCTCAGAGGACGAAAAAAATCCCAACTTTCAAACGATTGAATTGAATTCAATCGTTTCAATGACTTAGCCTTCCATTTTCCTCCCTATAAACTTCTGTTATCCGCGTTCTATATTCCTGAAGTGCCGATATTTATTGTTGTGGAGAGAACGAAATGAGCGAACGACTGGAAGACATTGCAGTGCAGATGGTTACGGGCGGCCGGGGGCTGCTCGCCGCCGATGAATCGACCTCCACCATCAAGAAGCGTTTCGACGCGATCAATCTCGAATCGACCGAAACCAGCCGGCGCGACTATCGCGAAATGCTCTTCCGCTCCGACGAGGCGATGAAGAAATATATCTCCGGCGTCATCCTCTTCGAGGAGACGCTGTTCCAGAAGGCGGCGGACGGTACGCCCTTCGTCGATATCATCCGCGCCGCCGGCGCCATTCCCGGCATCAAGGTCGATACCGGCGCCAAGCCGATGGCCAAATATCCGGCTGAAACCATCACTGAGGGCCTCGACGGTCTCGGCGAGCGCCTTGCCAGATATTATGAAGCCGGCGCCCGCTTCGCCAAGTGGCGCGGCGTCATCGCCATCTCGTCAACCTTGCCGACCCGCGGCTCCGTCCGCGCCAACGCTCAGGCGCTTGCTCGTTATGCCGCACTTTGCCAAGAGGCCGGGATCGTTCCGATCGTCGAGCCGGAATGCCTGATGGACGGCAAACCGGGCGACCACAATATCGACCGCTGCGCCGAAGTGACCGAATCCACGCTGCGCATCGTCTTCGAAGAACTGGCCGATGCCCGCGTCAACCTCGAAGGCATGATCCTGAAGCCGAACATGGTGATCGACGGCAAGAACGCCCGCAAGGCCTCGGTCGCGGAAGTTGCCGAGCGCACCGTCAAGGTGCTGAAGGCGACCGTTCCGCCCGCTGTTCCGGGCATCGCCTTCCTATCCGGCGGCCAGACGACCGAAGAAGCGACAGCCCATCTTTCGGCGATCAATGCCAGCGGCGACCTGCCCTGGTTCGTCACCTTCTCCTACGGCCGCGCCCTGCAGGACAGCGCGCTCAAGGCCTGGAACGGCAAGCAGGAAAACGTCGCTGCCGGCCAGCGCGAATTCACCCACCGCGCCGAGATGAACAGCCTCGCCGCCAAGGGCAACTGGAAGAAGGACCTGGAAAAGGCCGCCTGAGTTTTTGGAGCCTTGAACGTTGGGCAGGGAGCGGCGAACGCAGCTTCCTGCCCTCTCCGCCGTTTCTTTTCCTCCGATTGTCACGGCGACAAGAAACCGCTTCGTTCCCTCGAAAACCGTGACTACTCATAGCGCCCTGTCACAACAGGAGCCGCCATGAACACCCTCTCCTACGTCACCGTCGATGTCTTCACCTCCACCCGCTTCGAGGGCAATCCGCTTGCCGTCATTTCCGATGCGCGCGGTCTGAGCGACGCGGCGATGCAAAAGATCGCCACCGAGTTCAATTATTCCGAAGTCACCTTCGTCCTGCCGCCGGAAGACCCGCAAAATTCCGCCCGCGTGCGCATCTTCACCCCGACGATGGAAATACCCTTTGCCGGCCATCCGAATGTCGGCACAGCCTATGTGATCGGCCAACAGGCGGAGATCTTCGGCAAGCCAGTCGGCGATACGCTGCGTTTCGAGGAAAAGGCCGGCATCGTCGAAGTCAGCCTGAAACGCGAGGGCGGAAGGGTTGCTGCTGCCGCCATCCGCGCGCCGCAGCCGCTGACGATCGGCGACACCATAGCCGCGGAAACCGTCGCCGGCTGTGTCTCGCTCGACCCCGGCGCCATCGTCAACACCACCCATGCACCGGTCTTTGTCTCGGTCGGGCTGAACTTCGCCGTCGCCGAGTTGAACGGGCTTGGAGCGCTGGCCGCCGCCCGCCCCAACCTTGCCGGGTTTCAGGCAGCTGCCGGCCGCCAGACGACCAGCGGCCACGACTTCTCGCTCTTCGTCTACGTGAGGACAGCCGAAAATCCATGGAGTATTCGCGCCCGCATGTTCGCGCCACTCGATAACGTGCCCGAAGATCCGGCAACGGGCAGCGCGTCAGCTGCGCTTGGCGCCTATCTCGTCTCGCTTGCGCCGGAGGCCGACATGAACGCCCGCATCACCATTGAACAGGGCGTCGAAATGGGCCGCCGCAGCGTCATCACTCTTGATGTCGCGAAATCCGACGGCATCGTCACCGATGTGGTCATCTCGGGAGGCTGCGTTTCCGTCATGCGCGGAGAAATCAGTTTGCAGGACTGACGGTCGCAGGTCGGCCGTAATCCCCGGGTTACATATAATCCAAGGATTACATCAGGAAATCGCGCGAAAGCAGAGCCACTGCCCAGACCGCGAAAGCGATCAGCGCGAGCTTCCAGAAATCCATCCGCCGCCTGAGGCCGGGAAGCCCGAGCGGCTTGATCACCTGTATCGCCATGGCAAGGATGAGCAGCAAGGCTATCAGCTTTGTCATGCTTTATTTTTTCCGTTTTTCGGAATGTCACAGGACGGACATTTTTCCGCGCGAACAAGAGGATCTCGACACGCCGTAAAGATATTCCGGGGCACAATCAATCATCTTGAGGCTGGGCTGAGGCAGGTCTTGCCTTATGTCCATTGCAAATCGCTAAGACCGAGTCTGGGGAAATGAAGAGAAATCTGCTGTCCGTCGCCGCGTTGCTCTTTGGCACGCTCTTCCTTTTCATGGGCAACGGCCTGCAGGGCATCCTGCTCCCCGTCCGCGGCAATCTCGAAGGCTACGCAACGACGACGCTCGGCCTGCTCGGCACCTCATGGGCCGGGGGCTTCGTCATCGGTTGCCTGGTTGCGCCGAAGATCGTGCGCCGCGTCGGCCATGTGCGTGCCTTTTCGGGCTTCATCTCGATCATCGCCATCATCGCGCTGGTCAGCGGTATCATCATCGATCCGGTCTGGTGGGTGGTCCTGCGCGCCGTCACCGGCTTCTCCACTGCCGGTACGTCGATGATCATCGAAAGCTGGCTGAACGAGCGCGCCAGCAACGAGAGCCGCGGCATGATCTTCTCGCTCTATATCGGCATCACACTACTTGGCGTCGTCGGCGGCCAGATGATGATCCCGCTCGAGGATGTGCGCACGCCGGTTCTGTTCATGATCTGCGGCATCTTCTATTGCATCGCCATGCTGCCGACGACGCTGTCGACCGCTGCTTCGCCGCAGCCGCTGAAGGCGGTGCGCCTCGACCTGCCGGCGCTCTATCGCAACTCGCCGGTCTCCTGCCTCGGCATCCTGCTCGTCGGCATCGCCAACGGCGCCTACGGCACGCTCGGCGCCGTCTTCGGCGCCGGCGCCGGCCTGTCCGACACCAACATCGCCGTCATGATGAGCGCCACCATCTTCGCCGGGGCGGTGATGCAGCTGCCGGCCGGCCGGCTTTCCGACCGCATCGACCGGCGCTACGTGCTCGCCGCCATGTCGGGCATCGCCGCCCTTGCCGGCTTGCTGATCTTTCTGCTCCACCCGACGTCCCCCGCCTTGCTGATCGGGCTTGTGGTCCTCTACGGCGCGGTGGCGAATACGCTCTATCCGATCGCCGTCGCCCACGCGAACGACTTCGCGGCCTCGGAGGATTTCGTCAAGGTCTCCGGCGGCTTGCTGCTGCTTTACGGCATCGGCACGATGATCGGCCCGACGCTCAGCGGTCCCGTCATGTCGGCGATCACCCCGCATGCGCTTTTCCTCGTCACCGCCATCGCCCATGTGCTGATCACCGTTTACGCCATCATCAGGAGCCGCATCCGCGCCGCCGTGCCGGCCAGCGACCGCGACGCCTACACGACGATCCCGACCGGCACCTCGCAGATGCTGACACCGCAAAGCATGTCGCTTGCCGATCGCGGCGCCGGCAAACCTCCCGAAACGGAAAAGTCTCCCGAAAGCGGCGATCCTGCTGTAAAGTTCGGCTAGAACAATTCCAGCAAAAGTGCGCAGCGAACGGAGGACGAACCATGAGCTTCATCGATGACGAGCGGCCGCAGAAGAAAGTCGCCCATGAGATCGGCGCGGATCTCTCCATGCTTTCGGTCGACGAATTGAAGGGGCGGGTGGAATTGCTGAAGACGGAGATCGCACGCCTCGAGGCCGAGGCCGGTCGCAAGGCCTCCGGGCGGCAGGCAGCGGAAAGCTTCTTCCGCTCGTGATCCGCTAAAAACTCCGAAAAACAAGGCTATGGGCGGATAAAACAGCTAGCCCCAAGTCTTAATTCAGCACAATGTTAATAAAATATTAAGCTTTATAAGGTATTACTATATTTATCCGGATTTCCTCTGGATCTCAGACAGTTTTCCAAGCGGTGAATTGGTCTGATTTTTCTCCCTGTTTTACCTTGAGAGCCGCGTTTGCGGCTCTTCTTTTTCCTATGGCCGGCGCACTTCCACGAAACTGTGGAGATTAACCCTTTCTTAAGAAACGGCTTGCGCATTTGGGCTAATGATACCATCTTAAAGTCATAAAGACCGGGCCTGGAAACTTTTCCGTCGGTGCCGGCGTTACCTGAATATATGTAGCTGCGTGCGAACAGGGACTATTGCGATGTCGGAAGTTGGATTGAACACGATCAGTTTTGCAGGCCGCGCCGCTGCATCCTCGCAGTTCAAGGCACTTTACGCGGAAGGCATGTCGCTGGTCGAAGAGACTGCCGCCTATCTCGACGGCCAGGGCCGCGCCGCCTCCAAGGTTCTGCCGCGGATGGCCTCGGTTCTCTACGCCGCGGAATCGATGCGTCTCACCACCCGCCTGATGCAGATGGCTTCCTGGCTGCTGTTGCAGCGCGCCGTCAACAATGGCGAAATGTCCCGTGACCAGGTGCTGGCCGAAAAGAACAAGGTTCGCCTCGACGGCTTTAACGTCGACCGCGCCGCACCCGGCTGGGGTGATCTGCCGGAATCCTTCCGCGACTTGGTCGAACGCTCGTTGCGTCTGCAGAACCGCATTGCCCTGCTTGACCGCGAGATCTACCGCCCGTCCGAAGCAGTGATCGTTCATGATAATCAGAACAGCGTCCAGGCCCAGCTGTCCCTGCTGCAGACCGCCTTCGGCAACAACTGACCAGATCTGCAAGAATTCGATATGAACCGGCTGCGTCTTACGCGGCCGGTTTTTTGTTTGCCGCTGAACATCGGCATTGCTGAAACGTCCTTTGCGCGTACGAAAAGACGCGCGGCACTGTAAGCCATTGCCAACGCAAAAAAGCCCGGCAAAACCGGGCTGTCTTCGAATTCCGTCGAGCAGAAGCGATTAGAGGCCGAGGCCGCCGAAACGCTTGTTGAACTTGGAAACGCGGCCACCGCGGTCCATGAGCTGCTGGTTGCCGCCGGTCCAGGCCGGATGCGACTTGGAATCGATTTCGAGGTTCATGACAGCGCCTTCCGAACCCCAGGTCGAGCGGGTTTCGTACTCAGTGCCATCGGTCATGACCACCTTGATCATGTGATATTCGGGATGGATGCCTGCCTTCATAACAATCTTCCTGCGATACCGGAGTTCAATTTGCCGCATGCAGTTGCGGCCAACGAACCGATTGAATAAATGAAGCCGCAGTCGGATGGCTACGGCTTCCCATTAGGATGCGGTGCCTATACATGAAGGACGCCTAGATAACAAGAGCCAACAGGCCGCATTGCGCGGGTCCTGCGGGCGATCGGAGACGATTTGGCAGAGCAGGCACGGGCTGAGGTAAACAAGAAGCGATCGCTGCGACCGCTCGGCAGGCTGACACCCTATGTCATGCGTTACCGCGGCCTGGTGGCTGGTGCGCTGATGTCGCTGGCGCTTGCCGCCATCACCTCGCTGGCGCTGCCGCTCGCCGTGCGCCGCATGATCGACCACGGCTTCACCCAGTCGGACGGCCGCTTCATCAACAGCTACTTCGCCATGCTGATGGTCATGGCCATCGTACTCGCGGTCGCCAGCGCGCTGCGCTATTATTTCGTCATCACCATCGGCGAGCGCATCGTCGCCGATCTTCGCCGCGACGTCTTTGCCCATGTGACGCGGCTGTCGCCCTCCTTCTTCGACGTCAACCAGTCCGGCGAGATCGTCTCGCGGCTGACCGCCGATACGACGCAGATCAAGTCCGCCGTCGGCGCCACCGCCTCGGTGGCGCTGAGGAACCTCATCCTCTGTATCGGCGCCATGGGCATGATGATCGTCACCTCGCCGAAGCTTTCGAGCCTCGTCATCGGAGCGATCCCGCTGATCGTCTTCCCGCTGGTCGCCTTCGGCCGCTCGGTGCGCAAACGCTCACGCGCAGCCCAGGACACGCTCGCCGAGGCCTCCGCCTTCGCCAACGAGACGATCGCCGCGACCCGCACCGTCCAGGCCTTCAACGGCGAAGACGCCGCAGCAACGCGTTACGGCACCGCCGTCGAATCCGCCTATGAGGCCGCCCGCGCCGCCATCCGCTCGCGCGCGCTGCTGACGGGGATCGCCATCACGCTGATCTTCGGCAGCGTCGTCGCCGTTCTCTGGGTGGGCGCCCACAGCGTGCTTGCCGGCACGCTCTCGGCCGGCACGCTCGGCCAATTCCTGCTCTATGCCGTCATCTCCGCCGGTTCGCTGGGCGCGCTGTCGGAGGTCTGGGGTGAACTCTCGCAGGCAGCCGGCGCTGCCGACCGGCTGACCGAGCTTCTCGACGAGGTCTCGCCGATCACCGCCCCCGCCAGCCCTGAGCCGCTTCCTTCGCCCAGCCGCGGCCGCGTCGAATTCTCAGGCGTGCATTTTGCCTATCCCTCGCGCCCCGGAAAATCGGCGCTGCATGCCTTAAGCTTCGCGATCACGCCGGGTGAGACCGTCGCCATCGTCGGCCCTTCCGGTGCCGGTAAAAGCACCGTCTTTTCACTGCTGCTGCGCTTCTACGATCCGCAGCAGGGCAGCGTGAAGATCGATGGTGTCGATGCCCAGCTGACGACGCCCGACGAACTGCGCCAGCGCATCGCCATCGTGCCGCAGGACGTCACCATCTTTGCCGCCTCGATCCATGACAACATCGCCTTCGGCCGTCCCGGTGCCTCGCGTGACGAAGTCCGCGCCGCAGCCCTTGCCGCGCAGGCCGACGAATTCATCGCCCGGCTGGACCAGGGCTACGAGACCGAGGTCGGCGAACGCGGCATCACTCTGTCAGGCGGCCAGCGCCAGCGCATCGCCATCGCCCGCGCCATCCTGAAGAACGCGCCGGTGCTGCTGCTCGACGAGGCGACCTCGGCGCTTGACGCCGAAAGCGAGACCCTGGTGCAGAAGGCGCTCGACGGCCTGGTGGACGGCCGCACGACGCTCGTCATCGCTCATCGCCTGGCAACCGTGCTGAAGGCCGACCGCATTCTCGTCATGGATCAGGGCCGGGTCGTCGAAGAGGGCACGCATCAGAGCCTGATCCGCCATGGCGGCATCTATGCGCGGCTGGCGCGGCTGCAATTCGACGCCGCCAATGAGGACGTGCTCGCCGCCGCGAAATAGCCAGGGCGCACTTCTCCAGCCAACAGCGACTAAAGTCTGAACCCGCCGCGCCTCTCTGCGGTTGTCTTTCGCGCGTCCTGCCCTAACCTCTTCATTCCCCGGGGTGGGGATATTGCTGCTGAAATCCTTGGGAGGAGATAGGAATGGCGCTTTCCGATATGACGCGACGTGCGGGCCTTGCGCTCGGTTTCGGTGTGCTTGCGGCCCTTGCCGTCGGCGCGTCTGCCACCGCTGCGGATTTTCCCGATCGTACGATCACCATGGTCGTCCCCTTCGCGGCCGGCGGCTCGACCGATGTCGTCGCCCGCATCGTCGCGCAGAAGATGTCGGAGGATCTCGGCCAACAAGTGATCGTCCAGAACGTCGCCGGCGCCGGCGGCAATCTCGGCGCCGGTAACGTCGCCCGCGCAGAACCGGACGGTTACACCATCCTGATGGGCACAGTCGCGACCCACGCCCTCAATCCGCTGATCCTGAAATCGACGCCATATGATGCAGAAAAGGATTTCGCACCGATCTCGCTGCTCGTCGTCGTGCCGAATGTGCTGGTCGTCAATCCGGAACTGCCGGCAAAGACCGTGCAGGAGCTGGTCGCGCTGCTGAAGGCCGAGCCAGACAAATACAGCTACGCCTCATCGGGCAACGGCACGCCGTTGCATCTTTCCGGTGAACTCTTCAAGTCCATGGCCGGCGTCAGCATGCAGCACATCCCCTATAAGGGCGCCGGTCCGGCATTGAACGACGTCATCGGCAACCAGGTGTCGATCATGTTCGACAACCTGCCCTCCTCGTCGAGCCACATCAAGGCCGGTACTCTGCGGGCGCTGGCGGTGACCACGGCCGAGCGTGCGCCGTCCTTCCCCGACGTGCCGACCGTCGCCGAGTCAGGCATTCCAGGTTACGAGACCTATACCTGGAACGCGCTTTTCGCCCCGGCCAAGACGCCGAACGAAGTGGTGATGCGCCTCAACGCCTCGGCTAAAAAGGCTCTCGCCGACCCAGCTGTCGCTGAACGCATGAAGGAATTCAGCGCCACCATCGTCGGCTCGACGCCGGAAGAACTCGCCGCCCATGTGAAGGCCGAACTCGCCAAATGGGGACCGGTCGTCAAGGGCGCCAACATCCAGATGGAGTGATGCCGAGCATGATGCCGAAAAGTGTGAGCGGCTTTCGGATGACATCATGCTCTATTCTTTAAATGAGAACAGGATTCAGATTTTAGGCCGACCCGGGCTGAAATCATCCTGTTCTCGGCATAGGCGCTGGCGCCCCCTCATTCGCTTGCGTCCAATGGAAACGGTGACAATTGGACGCTAAGCAACCCAATCCTGATTAAGGCAGTGGAAAAGCTCGCCATTTTGATCTAGCCTCCGCTAAGCTGATGGTTGCAATTCAGCGTTTTGGGATTTCGGGAGACATCTATGTATAAATTCGAAGTCTATAAGGATAAGGCCGGCGAGTTCCGCTTCCGCTTCAAAGCATCGAACGGGGAAGCTATGTTCTCGTCAGAGGGCTACAAGGCGAAGGCGTCCGCCATGAGTGCAATCGAATCCATCAAGAAGAACACGCCAAGTGCCGAAATCGTCGATCAGACGAAGGCCGAATCCTGAGCAGACCGGCAGCGGCGGCGTGATTGCCGCCCTGCCCTTTCGCGCCCGTAAGCAGCGCCGGCGCCCTTGAGCTCGGCTCGCTTGCTTGCGATTTCGGGCGCCATTTTTCTTTTTAGCATTTTTTTTCGAAAGCCATGTCGAAACGACCGGTGGCCGCGCCTCATTGTTTCGGAACGGCCGCGCCGCTCCGCCGGGCTTCATGGCTTTCGGGATCTCGATCCCCGACATCGGGATGCCCGGATCAACGTCAGCAACGAGATCAGGAGTTTTCCATGCAATATGCTCTCATCATTCGCGAAGCCGCCGAGGATTTCGCCCGCCGTAGCGATCCCGCCTATCGCGACGGCTGGGTCGCCTACAGCCAGGCACTCGCCCAGGCAGGGATCATGACTGGCGGCGCCGGGCTGACAGGCCCGGAGACCGGCACGATCGTGCGCCGCAAAGGCGAGGACCATGATGTGCAGGACGGGCCATATCCGGACGGCAAGGAACAGCTCGGCGGCTTCTATCTGATCGACGTCCCCGACATGGACACCGCGCTCGAATGGGCAATCCGCGTTCCGATCTCCGACAAGGGGTCGGTCGAGGTGCGCCCGCGCCTGCAGATGTGAGGCAGTCATGCCGCCCGATGCCAGACGCGCTGCCGAAAAGGTGGCGCGTCAGTCCTACGGCAAGCTGATCGCCTTTCTCGCCGCCCGCTCGCGCGACGTGCCGGCGGCAGAAGACGCATTGTCGGAAGCGCTGGCTTCGGCGCTTCGCGTCTGGCCGGAGCGCGGCGTTCCCGGCAATCCGGAAGCCTGGCTGTTGGTGGCTGCCCGCCGCAACCTCATGCAGGCTGCCCGCCACCGCACCGTCGAGGCCAATGCGCAAACGACGATATCGGTCGCCTTCGAGGAGGCGGAGGAACGCATGAACGCGGCCGGCAACGCCGTCTTTCCCGATGAGCGGCTGAAGCTGCTCTTTGCCTGCACTCACCCAGCCATCGACAGCTCCGTGCATACGGCGCTGATGCTGCAGACCGTTCTCGGCATCGAGGCGAGAACCATCGCACGGACCTTCGTCGTTTCGCCAGAAACGATGAGCCAGCGGCTGGTGCGGGCCAAGGTGAAGATCCGCGATGCCGGCATTCCCTTCGCCGTCCCGCCTCGCCCCGCCTTACCCGGGCGGCTGGCCGCGGTGCTTTCGGCGATCTACGCGGCTTACGGTCTCGGCTGGGACGGTCTTGACGGAGAGAACGAACGCCATTCGCTCGCCGGCGAGGCGATCTGGCTCGGCCGTGCGCTTCTGGCAGTGCTGCCGGACGAACCGGAAGCGATCGGCCTGCTCTCGCTGATGCTTCACTGCGAAGCCCGCCGCAGCGCCCGGCGCGACGATAGCGGCCGATATGTGCCGCTGGACGAGCAGGATACGACCGCGTGGAACGCGATCATGATTGCCGAGGCGGATGCGCTGCTGCGCAAGGCCGGCAGCTTCGACCGTTTCGGTCCCTTCCAGTGCCAGGCAGCGATCCAATCCGTGCATGCGGCGCGCCGGCTGTCGGGAACGACCGACTGGCAGGCGCTGACGACACTCTACGCGGCGCTGGTGATGATGAAGCCGACGCTGGGTGCGCATGTCAGCCAGGCTGCGGTGATCGGCAGGGCGTTCAGCGCCACTGCCGGCCTGGAGCGGCTCGACAAGCTCGATCCGCGAGACATCGCAAGCTACCAGCCCTACTGGGCGGTGCGTGCCTTTCTCCTGGCTCAGGCCGGTGATCATACCGCGGCAGCCGATAGCTATATGACGGCGATCGGCCTCAGCGACAGCGCCGCCGTGCGCGATTTTCTCGCCGTCCGGCTAAGGGACGCGCGGCAGGCGATATCAAGTTAATCACTTCTCGGTCAGCTTCAGCTCGATGCGGCGGTTGGTAGAGCGCGCATCCGGCGTATCGCCAGGCGCGATTGGTTGGAACTCGCCGAAGCCTGCGGCAACCAGCCGGTCGGCCGGTACGCCCTGTGCAATCAGGAATTTGACGACCGAAATCGCGCGCGCCGAGGAGAGTTCCCAATTGTCGCGATAGCGGCCCGTTCCGCCAAGCGGCACATTGTCGGTATGGCCATCGACGCGCAGCACCCAGTTGATCTCGGGCGGAATTTCCTTGGCGAGATCGAGAAGGGCGCTAGCAAGCTTCGCCATCTCGGTCTGCCCTTCCGGGTTGAGATCGGCGCCGCCCGAGGGAAACAGCACTTCCGACTGGAAGACGAACCGGTCGCCGACGATGCGGATATTTTCGCGGTCCGAGAGGATCTCCCGCAGACGGCCGAAGAAGTCGGAACGGTAACGGTTCAGCTCCTGGACACGGGCGGCAAGCGCCACGTTGAGGCGGCTGCCGAGGTCGGCGATCTTGGTCTGCGAGACCCGGTCTTTATCCTCCGACGCCTGAAGGGCTGCTTCGACGGCGGCAATCTGGCTGCGAAGCGCTGCGATCTGCTGGTTTAGCAGTTCGACCTGGCTGAGCGCTCGTTCGCTCACCTGCTTCTGCTCGTCGAGCTCCTGCGTCATCGAGCCGATCCGCTTCTGCGCCGCATCCTGACCGCCCGAACCGGCACTCAGCAGCGCTTGCAGCCGCGACCGGTCGCCTTCGGCGCTGGCAAGCGAGGCCTGCAGATTGGCGACCGAATCCTGGAGATCCTGGTTGCTGCCCTTTTCCAGCGCAAGAAGCTGCGTCAGCTCGTTGATCTGGCTGTTAAGACGATTGAGCACCTCATCGCGTCCGGTGATCTCACGGCTGAGTATGAACTGCCCGACGACGAAGACCGTCAGCAGGAACATGATGGAGATGAGCAGCGTCGACAGCGCGTCGACGAAGCCCGGCCAATAATCGACCGTGCGTTCGCGGCGCCGGTTGCGGGCTAGAGCCATGGCTTACTTGCCCTCGCTCTTTTCTGCCTGGCTGGCGCGGTCGCGCAAACGCTCGCCCCTCTCGCCTGCGCGCTCCTGCACGCCGATGCGTTCGGCAAGCCGGTCGAGCGTGCGGCGCATCGCCTTCGCCTCGTCCTGCTGTGCCTCGATCCAGTCGCGCAGCATCTGCTGCTCGTTGCGCATGTTCTTGACGAGGCCTTGAATGCCTTCGGCAAGGCTCGCCATGGCGGCGACGGAGCGCTGGCTGCCGGCACCACCCTCTTCCGAGACCTTGCGCAGATAATCGGAGAGCGCGCGCATGTCGTCCGACGAAGCGCCGGCAACGGCGTCGAGAGCCGGGGCAAGATGATCGGAGCCGACATCCGTGACCGAGGAGAGCCAGTTTTCCAGCTCCATATAGAAGCGGTTTTGCGCGCGGCCGGCCTGCAGGTCGAGGAAGCCGAGAATGAGCGAACCGGAAAGGCCGAGCAGCGAGGAGGAGAAGGCCTGGCCCATGCCCGAAAGCGGCGTGGAAAGCCCTTCCTTCAGCGCCGAGAGCACGTCCCCCGTGCCGTTCGAGCCGGCATCGAGCGACTGGATGACAATGCTGATCGAACCAATCGTGCCGATGAGGCCCCAGAAGGTGCCGAGCAGGCCGAGGAAGACCAAGAGGCCGATCAGGTAGCGTGAAACGTCGCGCGATTCGTCGAGGCGGCTGGCAATCGAATCGAGGATCGAGCGCAGCGCCGTCGTCGACAGCGACGCTGAGGACTTGCGGCTGCCGAGCAGCGCCCGCATGGGCGCAAGCAGCCGCGGATTGCGGTTGACCTTGTCGACGCTGCCGGCGGCGCGGAAGGAATTAAACCAACGCACCTCGGGGCGAAGCGCCAGTACATGGTTGAAAACAAGGATGATTCCGACCGCGAGAACGCCGACGATCAGGCCGTTGAGGCCCGGATTGTGCATGAAGGCGGTCTGCGTCTGGCGGAAGAGGATAGCGGCGATAAAACCGACGATCACGAGGAAAAGCAGCATCGTCCAGAGGAAGGGCATGGGGCTCGAAAGCCTGTTGGCATAAATGCCCGTCGTCTTTTCGGTGGAGCCGATCTCCGCCACATTCACATTTTCCATAGGTTACGCAGCCTCCGGATTCCCTGCTGGCGGAGACTAGAACAACATTGTGCCGAATTGAAGTATGCCGGGGAGAAAACCGTGACTTTACAACAGCCAGATTTTCGTTCGGTCACTTGGCGGGAACCGGCCGCTTGACGACTTCGATCAGCGCCTTGTGGATGATCTCGTTGCCGGCGACGATTGTGCCGCTCTCCAGCATCGTCGCGCCACCCTCCCAGTCGGTCGCGAAACCGCCGGCTTCACGGATGAGCAGGATGCCGGCCGCCACGTCCCAGGGCGCCAGTTCCGCTTCCCAGAAACCGTCGAAACGCCCGGCCGCGACATAGGCGAGATCAAGCGTCGGCGAACCCAGGCGGCGGATGCCTGCCACTTCGCCCATCACGTGACGAAGCTCGACCAGGAACTTGCCGTGATTGCGCTTGCCAAGCGCCGGCACGCCACAGCCGATGACGCAATCCGACAGCGCCCGGCGCGCAGCGACGCGCAGGCGCCGGTCATTGAGGAAGGCGCCGCCGCCGCGCTCGGCGGTATAGAGTTCGTCGGTCGCCGGATTGAAGACGACGGCGGCGACGATCTCGCCATTGCGTTCGAGCGCGATCGAGACAGCGAAGGCCGGGATGCCGTGCAAAAAGTTCGTCGTGCCGTCGAGCGGGTCGACGATCCAGCGATGCGCGCCGTCGGTGCCCTTGATTTCCTCGCTTTCCTCGCCGAGGAAGCCATAGGTCGGACGCGCCTTGAGCAGCTCTTCCCTGACGATCTTTTCGGCCTTGCGGTCGGCGGTGGAAACGAAGTCGCCCGGTCCTTTCACGGAAACCTGCAGGTTCTGCACTTCGCCGAAATCACGCCCCAGCGACTTTCCTGCCTTGAGGGCAGCCTGAACCATGACATTGAGAAGAGCTGAACGGGCCATCGGCGCATTTTTCCTTGGGACTGATACGGGGCGCGCGCGCTGCCAGGGGCGGGAAGTGTCCCTGACCATGCATGACAGGCAGCGCTGCGAAGATTGGCGGCCTCAAGACCACAAAATCAGGGAAATTTCAAGGGGACGCACGCATGGCTGCCCTGCGGCGTCGGAAACTATTCATTTTATTCTGGACAGACCAGTCCAATAAGAGTAGAAGCCTGGTCATGGCACGACACAAGGAATTCGATCGCGACACCGCCCTTCATGCCGCCATCGGCGTATTTACCGAGCATGGCTATGAAGGCACCTCAACCGAGGAATTGCTGACGGCGATGAAGATCAGCCGCCAAAGCATGTACGACACCTTCGGCGACAAGCGCGGTCTCTATCTGGAAGCGCTGAAGCGCTACAATGTGGAGAGCATCGATAAGATCATCGCCGATCTTCGCCACGACGGTCGGCCGATCGAGGCGCTGGAAGGTGCTCTTGTCGCTTTCGCCTCGCGTCCCGCTGCCGAGGCCCGGCGCGGCTGCCTCGGTGTCAGCGCCATCTGTGAATTCGGCCGCTCCGATGCCGAGGTCGCAGCTCTTACGGACAGCGCCGGCCGCGCGCTTCACGCGGCGATCGAAAGCCTTCTCGCTGAGGCTCGCAGGAGCGGAGAACTCGCAACAGAGATCGATATCGCCGACGCCATTCCGTTTCTCGGCGCTACGCTGTCGGGCATGAAAGTCAGCGCCCGAAACGGCGCCCAATCCGAGACGCTCCGCGGTATCGCACACATGGCAATCAGAAGCCTCCGCTGACGAACGGACAACTCCGAACTGACCTTTCCATGAGCAATTCTAGACTGATCAATCCAGAAACAAAGGAAACCTGCATGTCTCAACCCCTTTCCACCAAGATCGCCCTCGTCACCGGCGGCTCGCGCGGCATCGGTGCCGCTATCGTCCGAAGGCTCGCCGCTGATGGCGCCGCCGTCGCCTTCACCTATTCCAGCTCGGAGCACAAGGCGAAGGCGATCGTCGCCGAGCTGGAGGCTGCTGGCGGCAGGGCGCTGGCGATCCGGGCCGACAGTGCCGATGCGAAGGCCGTACAGGATGCCGTCGCGTTGACAGCCGGGCATTTTGGCGGTCTCGACATTCTCGTCAGCAATGCCGGCATTCTCATCCTCAACCCGCTCGACGACTATTCGCTCGAAGATTTCGACCGGATGTTCGCCGTCAACGTCCGCGCTGCCTTCGTCGGCATCCAGGCAGCGGCAAGACACATGAAGGAAGGCGGCCGCGTCATCACCATCGGCAGCGTCACCGCCGATCGCAGCGGCTTTCCAACCTCCGCAGTCTACAGCATGACGAAGGGCGCAATCGCCTCGATGACCCGCGGCCTCGCCCGCGATCTCGGCCCACGCGGCATCACCGTCAACAACATCCAGCCCGGCCCGACGGCGACCGACATGAACCCCAATGAGGACGATCATCAGCGCCTCAAGCCGCTGATGGCACTTGGCCGCCTGGGTGAGGACCGCGAGATCGCCGGCCTCGCCGCCTATCTCGCCAGTGCCGAGGCCGCTTTCGTCACCGGCGCCAGCCTGACGATCGACGGCGGTTATCTCGCCTGAATAGGGAATTTGCAGGGCTGTAACCAAAAACCGGCGGCATCCTGCGATACCGCCGGCTTCAGCCGGTTCCGTTGAAACCGACTTAAAACTTCTGCTGCGTTATCAAAACTTCGCGAGCGATCTGATCGAGCGGCAGGATACGGTCGACGCCGCCTTTGGCGATCGCCTCCTTCGGCATGCCGAAAACGACTGAACTCGCCTCGTCCTGCGCCACCGTGTAGGCGCCGGCCTGATGCATTTCCAGCATGCCGCGCGCGCCGTCGTCGCCCATGCCGGTCATGATGATACCCATGGCGTTCGAGCCGGCCGAGCGCGCCGCCGAGCGGAAGAGCACGTCGACGGAAGGCCGGTGTCGCGACACCAGCGGCCCGGTCTTGACGCTGACATAGTAGCGCGCACCCTGGCGCTCGAGCAGCATGTGCTTGTCGCCTGGTGCGATCAGCACATGGCCGCGCAGCACCGGATCGCCATCGACGGCTTCCTTGACCTCGACTTCGCAAAGCCCGTTCAGCCGCTTGGCGAAGGCGGCGGTGAATTTCTCCGGCATATGCTGGACGATCACCATGCCAGGCGCGTTGGCCGGCAGTTCCTCCAGGAACTCGCGCAGCGCTTCGGTGCCACCGGTGGAGGCGCCGACGCAGACGACCATCTCCGTTGTCTTCGCCATGGCCCGCCCCGTCGGTGGCGGCAGCATCACATCCGCCGTCAGCTTCTTGGCCGGCCCTTCCGCCGAAGCCGAGCGAATGGTTCCGGCGGCGCGGCGCACGTTGGAAAGCCGTGCATGCGAGGCGCTCTTGACGACTTCGCGAATACGCATCGCATCGTCGGAAAGGCTGTCGGCAGCCCCGATCTTCGATTTCAGGATGACGTCGACGGCGCCGGCCTCCAGCGCCTGGAGCAGCGTTTCCGATCCCGCCTCCGTCAGCGACGAGCACATCACGACGGGGATCGGCCGCTGCGACATCAGCTTGCGCAGGAAGGTGATGCCGTCCATGCGCGGCATCTCCACATCGAGCGTGATGACATCGGGGATCTCCTCCTGCAGTTTCCGCGCCGCCATGAAGGGGTCGGATGCCACCGCCATGATCTCGATATCGGGATCCTGCTCCAGCACATGGGTCAGCGTTTGGCGGATACTGGCGGAATCGTCGATGATGAGAACGCGGATTTTCTTAGCCATGAATGCCCCTAATGCATGCCGTCCAGAAGTGCGCAGCGGTTTTGGGATGACGCAATGCGCTTTAGATACGCTGAAACACCGTATTCGAGACCTGCTTCAACGGCAGATCGAAGCCGGTGATTGATTCAGAATGGCCGATGAACATGTAGCCGCCCTTCGCCAGGCAGGCACAGAGGCGGTTGAGAACACCGGCCTGAGTCTGCTTGTCAAAGTAGATTAGCACGTTGCGGCAGAAGATGACGTTCATCAACTCGCCGATCGCGTATTTCTCGTCCATCAGATTCATGCGGGCAAAACCGATCTTGCTGCGCAGTTTCGGCGTGATACGCACCTCCCGCCGACCCGGCTGCTTGGCTGTCAGCACGTATTTGCGCTGCAGATCGCGCGGCACAGGCGCGATCAAATCTTCCGGGTAGATGCCCCGGCGCGCCGTCTGCAGCACATCAGTGGAAAGGTCGGTCGCCAGAACGCTGTAGGAGACGTCGTTGCGGCCTTCGGCGAATTCCGCCAGCACCATCGCCATCGTGTAGGGTTCCGCTCCCGTCGAGCAGGCCGAACTCCAGGTGCGGATGGTCCGAACGCCGCTATTGACAATCATTGGCAGCGCTACCGTCTGCAGATAGTCGAAATGCTTGGCTTCGCGGAAGAAGTCGGTCTTATTCGTCGTCACCACGTCGATCAGGTAGACGGTTTCCTGGTCGAGGCCGTCATGATTGAACAGGAAATCGCAATAATCGTCGAAGGTCGCATGGTTGGTTGCGCGAAGGCGGCGCCTCAACCGCCCTTCGAGCATCGTCAGCTTGGTCGGCGGCATCTTGATGCCGCTATAATCGTAGATGAACCGGGCAAGCTTATCGAAATTGCGCTTGCTGATCCGGTCGCCCGGCAATTGGGTTTCCACCGCTGCTGCCATACTCATAGAATGCAGTACTCCGAGTTGATGCGCGGGTCAGGCCGCCGATTGCAGTACCGAGGCGTCCTCGCGCGACAGCAACCGTGCAAGGTCGATGATGACGACGAAGCCGTTTTCACGGCGAACGACGCCGGCGATATAGTCCGAGCGCCAGCGCACGCCGATATCAGGCGCCGCCTCGATCTGCTCGTGCCGGAATGGCGTGACTTCGAAGACGCGATCGGCGACGAGGCCAAGCGTCAGCAGCCGGTTTTCCATCGGCACGTCGAGGACGAGCACCCGCGTGTGCGGCGTCGGCACGGTCTTCGTCATGCCGAGCTTCAAGCGAAGATCGATCGTCGGCACGCCCTGCCCGCGCACGTCGCGCAGGCCGAGCAGATAGTCGGGACCATTCGGAATCTTGAAAGCTTCCGCATAGTCGAGGATTTCCCGTACCACCTCAACCGGCACGGCGAAAATCTCCTCGCCGAGGCTGAAGGTCACGAATTGCGCTTCCAAAGATGTCGTGGCCATGATCATGCGCTTTCCTTGAATTCGGCGTCTCCGTCATCGGGACCGCCCATGGAGAGATCGAGAGCGAAGCCTTTCGCCCGCGCCTGCTGGCCGGCGACGCTGTTGGCGGCCGGCTTCTTGGGTGCAGGCTTGCGGCCGGCGGCCGGAGCCGGGCTGCGAACCGTCATCCTGGCGGCCGGCGTGCGGGACTGGCGGTTGCCTGCAGTATCGACCTTGAAGAAGGCGATCGAGGCCTGCAATTCTTCCGCTTGAGTCGCGAGCTCTTCCGAGGTTGCGGACATCTGCTCGGAGGCGCCGGCATTCTGCTGCGTCACCTTGTCGAGCTGCTGGATCGCTTCGTTGATCTGCGAAGCGCCGACATCCTGTTCGCGGCAGGCGGCGCTGATCTCGGAGACCAGTTCCGCCGTCTTGCGGATATCCGGCACCAGCCGGCCAAGCATGTCGCCCGCTTCCTGAGCGGCCTTGACGGTATCGCCCGACATCGAGCTGATTTCGGCAGCAGCCGACTGGCTGCGTTCGGCAAGCTTGCGCACTTCCGAAGCCACCACCGCAAAGCCCTTGCCGTGTTCGCCTGCACGAGCAGCTTCGACGGCGGCATTGAGAGCCAAGAGATCGGTTTGGCGGGCGATTTCCTGGACGATACCGATCTTCTCGGCAATGGTCCGCATCGCCTGTACGGCGCGCGTCACCGCGTCCCCGCTGGCTTCAGCATCCTTGGCCGACTGGCGGGCGATCTTTTCGGTCTGGGCGGCGTTATCGGCGTTCTGCTTGATGTTGGCGGCCATCTCTTCCATCGAGGCGGAAGCCTCTTCGGCCGAAGCCGCCTGTTCGGTGGCGCCCTGCGATACCTGCTCGGAGCTCGAGGACAGTTCCTGGCTGCCGGCCGAAACATTTTCTGCGGCAGCCGCCGCATCAGAGACGACACCGCGCAGACGCTCGACCATCTGCTCGAGCGCAATGCCCAGCATGTCCTTGTCAGAAAGCGGCTTCGGCGACACGGTCAAGTCGCCGTTCGAGATCTGGCTGGCGATACCAGCAGTGCTGCGAAGATTATCCGTCATGACGTTGATCGTGTTCACCAGGTCCTTGATCTCGTCGTTGCTGTTGATCTCGGCCTTCTGGTTCAGGTCGCCGGTGGCGACGGCGTTGGCGACGTTCATGATCTTACGCAGGCCGCTGTTGATGCCGAGGGCGATCCACAATGCGGCGGCAAAAGCGATGACGGAGGCGCCGACGGCGATGCCGATCAGCAGGTTCCTGGTGGAACCATAAAGGGTTTCGGTATCGTCATCGGCCTGCGCCATTGACTTCTGCTGCTGCGCAACGAGCGCCGCGAAGACGTCTTCCAGTTCCGTAACGAGGGCGCGAACCTCTCCCGACGACAGGGCATTGGCCCCTGCCCTGTCACCACTTTCCTGGATGGAGGCGACTTTGTGGGAGCCCTCGGTGAAACGCTTGGCCAGTTCGATCAGCCTATCCCACGTGGGCTTGCCGTCGACAGTTGCAAGCTGTTGGCCACTCACCGCATAGGCCAGCATTTCGTCCATGCTCTTCGCCGAGTTCTGGTAGTTCTTCCTGGCCACTTCGGGATCCATTTCCAGAAGGGCATTCTTCTGCCAGCGAATGGCACTGAGCTCCGCAGCTTTTGCTTCCAGGGCCAGTTCCAGGCTTTTTGCAGGACCCGCGACAAGGTCGCCGACGGCGTCGTTCAGTGTGCTGAGGCTGATGATCCCATACACCGCGCTGCCCACCAGCAACAAAATGACGAAGCCGAACGCGGCCGCGAGCTTAAGCTTGATCGTGATACGCATCTCAATATCCTTTGTGAGAGCGACGTAATAAGTGTGAACCGGCTATTCCTTGGCGCTGCGTCATGCAGCAAAACCTTCCGGCGGACGAAGACTGCCCACGGATCTCCGTGCCGACAACCGCAGGCGCCGGAAGCATGCCTCGCGGGCGCATTAGCTGGCCCGCGACGAGTGCGACGCGATAGCGCTTAAGCGCTTTCCCCAGGGGAGCGCTATGCGCTCTCCCGGAATTCCTCGTCGACCGTGTCGGGACCGCCCATCGACATGTCGAGGGCAAAACCCTTCACGCGGGCCTGCTGGCCGGCCACCGTATTGGCCGGCGCCTTGCCAGCCGGTTTGCGAGGTGCGGCGGGAGGCCGGTTGCGGACGGTGAGTTTTGCAGCCGGCGCACGCTCGCGGCGACCGCCTGCCATGTCGACCCTGAAGAAGGCAATCGACGTCTGCAGCTCTTCAGCCTGGGAGGCGAGTTCCTCCGAGGTTGCCGACATCTGCTCGGAGGCGCCGGCATTCTGCTGCGTCACCTTGTCGAGCTGCTGGATCGCCTCGTTGATCTGGGCCGCCCCGATATCCTGTTCGCGGCAGGCGGCACTGATCTCGGAAACCAGCTCGGCCGTCTTGCGGATATCGGGCACCAGCCGGCCGAGCATTTCGCCCGCTTCCTGGGCCGCCGTCACCGTATCGCTCGACATCGAGCTGATCTCGGCGGCAGCCGACTGGCTGCGTTCAGCAAGCTTGCGCACTTCGGATGCAACGACTGCGAAACCCTTGCCGTGCTCACCCGCACGAGCCGCTTCCACGGCAGCGTTGAGGGCGAGAAGATCGGTCTGGCGGGCGATTTCCTGGACGATGCCGATCTTCTGGGCAATCGTGCGCATCGCGTCGACAGCGCGGGAGACAGCCTCGCCGCTGGCTTCCGCATCCTTCGCCGACTGACGGGCGATCTTTTCGGTCTGGGCGGCATTGTCGGCGTTCTGCTTGATGTTGGAGGCCATCTCTTCCATCGAGGCGGAAGCCTCTTCGGCGGAAGCCGCCTGCTCCGTGGCGCCCTGCGACACCTGCTCGGAGCTTGCCGAAAGTTCCTGGCTGCCGGAAGAGACGTTCTCGGCGGCCGATATCGCATCGGCAACGACGCCGCGCAGGCGTTCGACCATCTGTTCGAGCGCGATGCCCAGCGCATCCTTGTCGGAGAGCGGCTTTGGAGACACCGTCAGGTCACCGTTTGCGATCTGATCGGCGATGCCGGCGGTGGTCCGCAGGTTGGAGATCATGCTCTGCATCGCGATGCCGAGCGCATCCTTGTCCGAAAGCGGCTTGGCATCGGTGCTGAGGTCACCCATGGCGATCTGGTCGGCAAGTGCTGCCGTGGCACGCAGATTGGCAGTCATGGCATTGACCGTATTGATGAGATCCTTGATCTCGTCATTGGTCTTGACATCGACCTTCTGGTTGAGATCGCCGATTGCGACGGCGTTTACGACGGTCGTGATCTTCCTCAAGCCATTGTTGATTCCAAGCGTGATCCAGAGCGCAGCACCGAGCGCGATGAGCACTGCGATGCCGGAAGCAGTGGTGAGGATCAGCTTCGTTGAGGTGTAGAGATTGGTGTTCGATTGGTTGGTCGCCTGCATGCCCTTGCGCTGGATCTCGGTAAGGGCGGAGATCGCATCGCCCATGTCGCCGGTCATCGCCCGGAGGTCGCCGAGTGAAAGCGCCAGCGCGCCGGCCTTGTCGCCCTTGGCGTCAAGCTGCTGCAGCTCGGCGGATTTTTCACGGAATTTCCCGCCGACCGTCCGCAGCTTCTCCCAATGGGGTTTGCCTTCCGGCAAGGCGATCGCAAGGCCGGCATCGACGGCATCGAACATGACCTGCAAATTCTGGTCGGCTTCCTTGTAGAAGCCGGCAGCCGCGTCAGGATCGGTGGAAAGCAGAGCGTTCTTCTGAGCGCGGATGGCGTTGACTTCGGCAATATTGGCGTTCAGCGCCAGTTCCAGGCGGCGCACAGAGCCGTCGATCATCTTGCCGCTCGCCTCGTTCAAGGTGCCGAGGCTCAGGCTTCCATAAACCGCGATGCCGATCAGCAGCAGCGTCATGATGCCAAAGGCAAGACCCAGTTTGAGTTTAATGGTGAAACGCATGTGATACCCCCGATTTGCGGTCAAAACGAATGGAGAGACATGTCCCCTTGGCGGGACGTCAAGCTTGGAAAGTGATGTGCTGAAACGGGGAAAAGCGACTAAATTCACTTCCCGGCAGCCGGACATCTATCCATCGCAGCGCCAACGCCTACATGCGTTGGGGGATGTTCTCGCCTCAGGCCGCCGGAGCAGCCCGAGGGATCACATTGAGGCGAAGCGCTCACGCGCTTTCCCCGGGGGAGCGCTTATGCGCTCTCCCTAAAGTCGTCGTCGCTGGCGTCTGGACCGCCCATCGACATATCGAGAGCAAAGCCCTTGAGGCGCTGCTGTTGAGCCGAAACCGTCTGGCCGCGGCCTTGGCTGTGAGCCTGCAGGCCGGGCTTGCGGCCAGCGGCCGGGGCCTTGAGCGCCTTGGCCGAAGCCTTTGGCTGCGCTTTGTGGGCGCCGGACCGTCCGTTGCCTGCCGTATCGACCTTGAAGAAGGCGATTGACGTCTGCAGTTCCTCTGCCTGGGAGGCGAGCTCCTCGGAGGTTGCCGACATCTGCTCGGAAGCGCCGGCATTCTGTTGCGTCACCTTGTCGAGCTGCTGGATCGCTTCATTGATCTGCGAGGCGCCGATATCCTGTTCGCGGCAGGCCGCACTGATCTCGGAGACCAGTTCCGCCGTCTTGCGGATATCGGGCACCAGCCGGCCGAGCATATCGCCGGCATCGGCGGCAGCTTTGACCGTGTCGCTCGACATCGAGCTGATTTCGGCAGCCGCCGACTGGCTGCGTTCGGCAAGCTTGCGCACTTCCGAAGCGACCACCGCAAAGCCCTTGCCGTGTTCTCCCGCACGAGCCGCTTCCACGGCAGCGTTGAGAGCCAAGAGATCGGTCTGGCGGGCGATTTCCTGGACGATGCCGATCTTCTGGGCGATCGTGCGCATGGCGTCGACAGCACGCGTCACCGCTTCACCGCTCATCTCCGCGTCCTTGGCGGACTGGCGGGCGATCTTTTCGGTCTGGGCGGCGTTATCGGCGTTCTGCTTGATGTTGGCGGCCATCTGCTCCATCGAGGCGGAAGCCTCTTCGGCCGACGCCGCCTGTTCGGTGGCGCCCTGCGATACCTGTTCCGAACTCGCCGAAAGTTGCTGGCTTCCGGAAGAGACGTTGTCGGCGGCCGACAGTGCGTCGGCAACGACGCCGCGCAGACGTTCGATCATGATATTGACGTTGCCCAGAAGTTCGCCGATTTCGTCATGGCTGGTGATGTCGGCCATCTTGGTCAGATCGCCTTCCGACACTTCGCGCACCACGGTGTTGGCACGGCCGAGGCCCTTGCTGATCGTGCTGGCGATCCAGAAGGCGGTGAGGGCGGCAATCAGCAGGGCGACGGCTGCGACCGCAACCATCATTGTGCGTGTCGTCGTGTACTGCGCTTCGGCGCCGTCGTCGGCAGCCTTCATGCGCTGCTTTTCAAGTGCCAGGATTTCGCTGAGCGTCGCGTCGATATCGTTGGCAGCGGCCCGCGCCGTCGTAACAGAGACGGTATTTGCGCCTTCGGCATTACCGGCCTTCACATAGTCACGGATCTGATCGTCGGCCGCATTGAAGGTCTTGGAAAGTTCGGCGATGCGCGCCCAGCGCGCCTTGCCTTCTTCCGTCGCCAGCGCCAGCACCTGGTTGAAGGCGTCGGTGAACTCCTTGCGGGCCTGATTGCCCTTCGCGACCGCGCCGGCCGTCTCGTCTGCGCTGCGGGCGGTGAGCAGGTTCTTCTGCTGGCGGATGGCCTCGAGCTGGGCAATGTTGATCTGCTGCGCGAGATCGAGGCGGGCTGCCGGGCCGGCAAGAAGCTTATCGATCGTGTCGTTCAGCGATCCAAGGCTGAAGATACCGTAAGCGGCGGTGCCTACGAGCATCAGAATGATGAAGGTGAACGCGGTCACCAGTTTCGTCTTTATTGTCAGTCGCATCGTCCAAACCCCTCGTTGAATTCATCCAGCGTCAATTGACGGCTCCCGCCGCATCGTGCCTCGATGAAAAGATCGCCTGCAGATTGGGGAGAATGATGAATTCTCCGCCCCTCTTCACCAGGCAGTTGATGTAGTCGGCGCGCCAACGCATGCCGATGCTGGGCGGGGCTTCGCTCGCGGACTTTGCAAGTGTCGTCACCTCGTTCACCTTGTCGGTTCTGAGGCCGACGAGCGTCTGCTCGCCCTGTAGGTCGATCTCGATGACGATGAAGCGGCTGTCGATCGTCGCCTCTGCTGCTTCCATCCCGAAGGCGAGACGCAGATCGGCGAGCGGAATGACCTTACCGCGGAAGTTGATGACGCTGGCGACGAAGGGCTGACTGCCCGGCACCGCGGTCTCAGGAAGCAGGTCCAGGATTTCCTGGACGATAACCGCTTCCAGCGCGAAGGTTTCGCCGTTGAGATCGAAGGTCAGGACCTCGACTTCCTCGGCATAGCTCCAGTGCTTGTCGAACCGTTCGGCTGCTGCTGTTGCACTCATCCTGCTACACGCAATTGCGCCTCCTGTTGCTGACCCGCGGCAACCAGGTGCCCAACGTCGAGAATGAGAGCGACGCTGCCGTCGCCGAGAATGGTGGCGCCCGAAAAGGTCGCGACGTTATTGTGCAGTTTCGACATCGACTTGATGACCGTCTGGTGGTCGCCGATGATCTGGTCGACGACGAGGCCGACGCGCTCCGTGCCGGTCGAGATGACGACGACCTTCTGATGCACGTCGGGCTTAGTGCCGGTGCGGAAGAGGTCGCGCAGGCGCAGGAACGGCACCAGGCTGTCGCGCAGCGAGATGAAGCTGCGGCCGCGCGAGCGGAGATCTTCCTCGAGCGACAGTTCGAGGCATTCCTCGACTGCCGAGAGCGGGATGACGTAGCGGCCGGAGCCGACCCGCACCAGCAGGCCGTCGATGATGGCGAGCGTCAGCGGAATGCGCAGCGACACTTCCGAACCTTGTCCCGGCAGGCTGACGATATCGATCGCGCCGCGGAGCGCTTCGACCGTCTTCTTCACCACGTCCATGCCGACCCCGCGGCCGGAGAGATTGGTGATTGCCGCGGCCGTCGAGAAGCCGGGGGCGAAGATTAGTTGCAGCAGCTCGGAGTCGGAAAGCGGCTGACCGGGCTGGATGAGACCGGAGGATTCCGCTTTGGCGCGAACGCGTTCACGATTGATGCCGCGGCCGTCATCCTTGATCGAGATGATCACCTCGCCGCCGGCCTGGCGGGCCGAAAGCGTCACCGTGCCGGCTTCGGTCTTGCCGGAGGCAAGGCGGTCGGCGGGCGTTTCGAGGCCGTGATCGATCGAGTTGCGCACCAGATGCACAAGCGGATCGGCCAGACGCTCGATGACGGTTTTGTCGACTTCGGTGCTCTCGCCCTCCGTCACCAGTTCGATCACCTTGCCGGTTTCGCGGGCGAGATCGTGAATGAGGCGGCGAAAACGGGAGAACAGGGTGGCGACCGGCACCATGCGCAGCACCATCATCGTGTCGCGCAATTCGCCGGAGAGGCGTTCGATTTCTTCCGAGACGGAGCGCAGCGCGATATCGGCGCTGGCACTGGCCAGCTGGCTGAGGCGCGATTGCGCGATGACGAGCTCGCCGACACGGTCCATCAGCTCATCGAGACGTTCGGCCGGAACGCGGACATTCTCGGCCGCCTTCGCCTGGCTGATGGCGGCGGGCGCCTCGCGCTTGGCCGGAACCGCCTCGACAGGACGGAATTCCGGGACGCTGGTCGGCGAAGCCGCCGATACCGCGGCGACAGGGGCAGTTGCGGCCTTTTCCTCAACCGGAGCGGCGGTTGCCGCTGCCGTACCGCCGATCTCCTCGACGCTGAGTTCCATATCATCAAGCACGAAGATGAAGACGTCGTCGATCGCTGAGCGGTCTTGCTCGCTGGTCAGCGTCACGTCCCAGGAAATGTGGAGTTCCGTCGGAGCCAGCGCGTCGAGGGGCGGAATGGCCGAGGAGTTGGCGCGCACGGTGCATTCGCCGAGATCGCGCAGCTCGTCCAGCAGGCCGAGCGGGTTGGTGCCGTTGGCCATCGAATTGGCAGGCAGGCTGAAGCGGATGCGCCAGCTGCTCTTCTTCTTCGCCGGGGTCTCGCGCACGGCCGCGGGTGCGGCAACAGCGGCCGGCACTGCTTCCTTGCCGCCGACGGCAGCTTGCAACTGTGCCAGAAGCTTATGCCCGGTATCGCCGTGATCGGCGTCCGGCTGATCGACCAGGGCTCGCATATGGTCCTGGGCGGCGAGAACGGCGGCGACGAGTTCGCTGGTCGCCGCGACCTCGCCCTTGCGGACGCGATCGAAGGCTGTTTCGCAATGATGGGTGAAGGCGGCGAGCGCCTCGAAACCGAACATCGCACCGGAGCCCTTGAGCGTGTGGAGGCCGCGGAACACGGCATCGACGAGATCCTTGTTGTCGAGCTGGTGGGTCAGGTCGAGAAGACCAGCCTCGATCGCTTCGAGGCATTCGGCAGCTTCCGTGCGGAAGACGGCGACCGGATCGAGCGTACTCATCGTCCGAGAACCTTCTTCACGATCTTCACCAGGCTTTCCGGGTCGAACGGCTTGGTCAACCAGCCCGTCGCGCCGGCGGCCTTGGCGCGCGCCTTGAGATCGGCGTCCGATTCCGTCGTCAGGAAGATGATCGGAACGCCGGCCTGCGCCGGCAGCTTGCGCAGTTCCTCGATCATCGTCAGACCATCCATGACAGGCATGTTGAGATCGGTCACGATCAGATCGAAGCTGCTGCCCTTGGCTGTCGCGAGGCCCTCTGCCCCGTTGACCGCCTCGGTGACGCTATAGCCAGCATTGGTCAGCGTGACCTTGGTGGTCAGACGAATGCTGGCGGAATCGTCGACAGTCAGGATCTTTGCACTCATAACGTCACCTCTTTATGCAACCAGAAATTTGCGTCTTCGTGATCGAAGGATTCGATGAAACCTGCACGCTCAAGTACCTTCAGGACCGAGCCACTGGCCGGCGAAGAAAGCTTGAAGGTCTTTCCCTTGGCCTTTGCTTGGCGGCGCGAGGATTCGATGAGTTGAACAAAACTAAGATCCGCTTCTGCGCCCTCGGGAATGCTGATGATGATTGTATCATTGCTATGAAATTCATCGGTAAACTTGGAATATAGTTCGGACACGTTGCGAATGCTGAGCACGTCCGGCAAATTTATAGATTCGTAATATTGTTTCTGAGTATCCAATGCAGCCTCCTGGGCCAGAAAATACTTGACGACCCTAAAAGGACTCTCACGGCAGCGTTAATGCGGGGTAAACAGCGGTTGTAGGAAACTGCCGTATAGCGCATTCCCAGACTCCCAATTCTCATCCGGGATAAGTTGTATTTTTTTCTCAAAATTTAGAAATAAGTAAAATAAAAACAATAAGTTGAATCATCAATCCGAGCGTTAGGCTTTCCCCGACAGGCCATCAACATCTTTCGTTAATCACAACGCTGGCGAGTCCGGCGCGTTTACCGGACGTTTCCATCCTGCCCGTAAAAATAGAGTTCGAATTGCCTGGATTTTAAGAAAAGGTATAAAAGTGGCACACGCTCTGGTATCGCCGAACGCTGCAGCCTACTCATCAGGACGGGACATAAGCCAGACCCTGGAATCTGCTCGTAGCCAGGTCGAGGAACGTTTCCTCGAAGGCGGCACCGTGCTGCTCTCGGTGATGGATGTGCTCAACCGTCTGTTGAACTCGCTCGAGAGCGTCACCACGACGCTCGACAACAAGGAGGCGAGCGACACCAGCGCCGATCTCCGCGCCACGGTGGAGAGCCTGATGGCGCTGCCCGTCACCGAGGAAAACCGGCAGCAGGCGCTCGTCTCGCTGGCGCATACCGGCAGGGAACTGCGCAAGCACGTCGCCGACATGCAGGAGACGATGCGTTATCTCAGAACCTTCGCGGTGACCGTGAAGATTACCGGTGCCGGCCTTGCCGAATTCGCCGGCTTCGCCCAGGAGATCCTAGAGCGCATCTATTCCGGTACCGATGAGGTCAACCGTTTTGCCACGCATCTCGACAGTCTCGACAAGGAGGTCAAGCTCGCCGCCTCCTTTGGCGCCAGCGTTTCGAAGGGCTATGCCGATACCGTTCCTGCCGTCGCCGGAGCCCTGCGCGATGATGCCGCCAAGATCGCCGGCCATCGCAAGGATCTCGGCGTCATCGCCCGCGAGGTCGGCGCGATTGCCCGCGCCGTCCAGAGCAAGGTCGCCTCGACCCTGTCTGCCCTGCAGATCGGCGATATCACTCGCCAGCGCATCGAGCATGTGCAGGCTACTTTTTCGCTGCTTGAAGATTTCTTTGCCGGTGAGGATGGCGCCAGACTCGACGCCGGCGCGCGCCAGCGCCTCCAGAACGTCATTCACCATCTGACGGCGGCGCAGATGAGCGACATGTGTGCAAATTTCCAGCGGGATTCCGAGAACGTCGTCAAGACGATCGCAAGTTTCGATCACGACATGCGGGAGATTCTCAAGCTGCGCGATCAGATGAGCGGTCAGAGCGGCGAGGCCGGCGGCAACTTCATGCGCGCGCTGGAATCCAGCGTTTCGGCCGCCCATGAAATCGTCAAGCAGGTCGATACGGCAAGCCGCCAGGCCGATCAGGTGAGCCAGTCCACGATCGGCACGGCGGCCAAGCTCTCCGAAGCGATCGGCAACATCCGCGCCGTCAAGACCGACATTCACTATATGGCTTTGAATACCAACCTGCGCTGCAGCCGGCTCGGCGAGGAAGGCAAGTCGATCAACGTCGTCACCGCCGAGCTGCGCATCTTCGCCGGCAAGCTCGACGATTCCGCCGACGCCATCGTCAACGGCCTGCCGGCGCTCGAAGCCGCGGCCGGGCGCGTCGCCCCCGCCACCGATGCCGGAGCCGGAAATCTCGGAGAAAGCCTGACCTCGGCCGTCGGCAACATCCGCTCTGCAGCCAACGTGATGGAAAACGAGTTGAAGGTGCTCGCCGAGAACGGTCGCGAGGTCGCCACCAAGATCAGCCTGCTGATCGGCAAGCTCGATTTCCAGCATAATCTGGGCGAAGTCCTTGCCGGCTGCGCCGATCTGCTCGAAGGCGTCGCCGGCACCGATGTCGCCGATATCTCCGATCTCGCTGAGACGATCGCGCCGCTCGACCGCAAGATCTTCAAGCACTATACGATGGTCCAGGAGCGCAGCATTCATCGCGGCATCATTCCGGCAAGCGAGGACAGCACCTCCGCTCCCGCCGAAAACGTCAAAGCCGAAAACGATGAAGACCTCTTCGCCGACGCGCTTTTCTAAATTAGAATACGGCCGCTATCGCCGTCGGAATTTGTTGGCGGCATCGATCGCCGCCTTTTGCTGATTGTCCTCGATGCCGAGATAGAAATCCTCGAGCGCCGGATCGGCGAGCCCGGCCCGGCGCGACAGCACGTACCACTTCGCCGCCTCGATCGGATTGGGCGCCGTGCCGATCGCGTTGATATAGAGATGGGCGAGCTTGTTCTGCGCGGCGACATTGCCGCCATTGGCGGCAAGTTTCAGCCATTCGAAGCCCTTGACGTAATCCTTCGGCCCGCCGACGCCGTTGACGAGCCAGATGCCGAGATCGAGCTGGGCCGTGTCGAAACCGGCGCGCGCCGCGCGCGCCATCCACTCGCGGGCGAGCTTCGTCTTTTCTTCCGGCAGGTCCTTCAGCGTCGCATAGATCTGCGCCACGGCATATTGCGAATCGGCAATGCCCTGCTCGGCCGATTTCTCGTAGAACGGCAGCGCGAGCTTCAGTCCCTTCTCGCCGGGATTGTCGGCGATGAGAAGCTGCGCCCAGTTGAATTCCGCCGAAGGATTGCCGGCCTCGGCCGCCTTGTGCATGTAGTCGTCGGCCTTGACCTTGTCACGCGGCACGCCCTCGCCTTCCATCAGGATCAGTGCATATTTGAACATCGCCGCCCCGTCGCCGCCTTCGGCCGCCTTGCCGTACCAGAAGGCGGCGTTCTTGACGTCCTTCTTGACGCCGAGGCCCTGCGAGAGGATTTCGCCGATCAGCGTCTGCGCCGCCGGATCGCCGAGCTGGGCGCGCGGCAGCGCCTTGTCCATCGCCGTCAGGTAATAACCGCGCTGGAAGGCGCCATAGGCCTCGTCGATCGGCCCCTTGTAATCCTTCTCCGGCGGCAGATCCGGCAGGTTCGCGCCCATGCGGTCGAATACGCCGACACCATCGGAGGGTTGCACACCCGGCCTGGAAGGCCGGTCGGTGCGGAAGGTCGTAGCCGGCCCCGTGCCCGGCTGGCTGATGACGCTGTCCGGCGCCTGCGCCAAGGCAACATTCGGCCCGGCCGCAACGAGGGCGGCCATGCTGGCAAGGATATATTTCAAAAGGCGGGCGGGCGGGATCGGCATGAGCGCGATTTCAATCCTCAAACCGTGGCGCTTTTTCGTCAAGCAACGCATTGATTTCGGCAACGACAGACGGCGCCCGGGCAGGCTCGGCGAAGACCGCCAGCCGCAGCGCCACAAACTCCGCTCCGGTTTCGGCGACGGCGAGCGCCGAGGCCGGATCGGTGCCGCCCATGACGATGCAGGGAATCTCGATCATCGAGGCCCACCATTCGCCGAGCGCAAGGTTCTTCGGATGCGCCTCCGGCTTGATATCGCCGTCGAGCTTGCCGAAGAAGATATAGTCCGGCCTGACTTCGCCGATCTCCAGCGCATGGTGCCGGTCGGCCGCGTTGCCGCCGCCGACGATCAGCTTCGGCGCATGTTTGTCGATCGCTTCCGAAAGCGCCTCTGCATTGCTGGAAAGGTGCAGGCCATCGGCCTTTGCCCGGCCTGCGACACGGCTGTCGCCTGATATCAGCGCGGCTGCTCCAGCATCCTGGATCAATGGCACCAGCTTTTCCGCATGTTTCTGGAAGGTGCCGTCGTCGAGCCCGTATTGCGGCACGATCACCGAGGCGACATCGCCGCCCTTCAGCGCGTCGGCGACGATCTTTGCCTGTTCATCTGCATCGGCGATATCGGGCACGATGAGCACAAGGCGGCAGCGGTTTTCCGGTTCGGTCATGGGGTCTTTCCGTTTCCTGCGAATTCCCCTTCGAAATGAGGGATCCGCACTCGTTTTGTGTGAGTAGTTCCGTTAGACGAGGCTGGCAAGAGGAGGACGTCGAAAGCATGCCGCAGGATCTGTCATTCTACTACGCCGCCGTGCCCGCCGTTCTGCTGGTGGGCCTCGCAAAGGGCGGCATGGGCGACGCTTTGTCGCTGATCGGCCTGCCCTTTCTCGCCCTCGTCGTCTCGCCCGTCGAGGCAGCGGCCATCCTGCTGCCGATCCTGGTCTTCATGGACATGATCTCGCTCGTCATCTGGCGCAAACATGGCGACTGGGCGACGCTGAAAATCATGCTGCCGGGCGCGATCTTCGGTATCGCGCTGGGCTGGGCGACCTCGGCGCTGGTTCCGGGCAACATGCTGCGCATCGTCATCGGCGCGGTGACCATCCTCTTCTGCCTGCGCTATTTCTGGAACAGTTTCGGCCCGGGCGCCGGCAAGGTGATCCCGCCGCGCGGCCAGCGGCCGGTGGCCGCCGGCCTCTGGGGGACATTTTCCGGTTACGGCAGCTTCGTCGCTCATGCCGGCGGTGCGCCCTTCCAGATCTATGCCCTGCCGCTCAAATTGCAGCCGCGCGAATATACCGGCACCAGCGTGCGCTTCTTCGCAATCCTCAACGCCATCAAGCTGATCCCCTATTTCGCGCTCGGCCAGCTCGACACCCAGAACCTTGCGACCTCCGCGACGCTTCTGCCCTTCGCCCCGCTCGCCACCATCGCCGGCGCCTGGTGCGTGCGCCGGATGAGGCCACAGATCTTCTATCCCTTCATGTATGCGATGGCGCTGATCGCCGCCTTCCTGATCGTAGGCGAGGGCCTTGGCTGGTAGAAGTCATACAGCGCCGCACATCTTTCGAGAGGCGCAAAGGACGCTGTGGCACTTTGAACGGCTGCATAATTCCTGAAATCGACTCCGATTTTAGGAATTATGCAGTGACACGCTGCAATGCACAATTTCCTTGCTGGCGCGGCCGGTTTGACGTAGCGTTCCCGCCATGTCGAACACGGACCCCTTCTCTGCGATTGCCGATCCGAACCGGCGGTTTCTGCTGGAGGAATTGCGTCGCGCGCCCCGGACCGTCAATGAGCTCGCCGAAGGCCTGCCGATCAGCCGTCCTGCTGTTTCGCAGCACCTGAAGGCGCTTCTCGACAGCAATCTCGTCTCCGTGACCTCGGAAGGCACCAAACGTATCTACGCGGTCAACAACCGCGGCTTCGACAAGCTCAATTTGTGGCTGGATCAGTTCTGGGCCTGATGCATGTTCCCATGCGATCTGGGAATACGATGTGAATCATAAGAACGCGATGTGAGACGTGGCGGACCCAAAAGCGCCAGCCACGATGCCGGATGCATCGGGCTGGCGCAAATCTGGTGTCAAATCACCGGTTCTTGCTGATTTTTGGTGGAATGGATGGATTTACCTTGTTGCGCAAGATGATCGTCCGGCGATCCTTGGGAAGATTAGTGGACGGATGACTTAAGACGCTGAATCTCGTCCTTGATGCGCAACTTGCGACGCTTGCAATCGGCAAGTGCCGTATCGGAAATAGAGGGAGATGTTCTGAGCGCGTGCAACTCCTCCTCGAGAGCGACATGCTTTTTCTGGAGTGACTCAAGATGAGCTTGAACAGTCATATGACCCTTCCTTCCTCTTACCCTCCCCGGCCAACATCGTCGGGGATCAAGGTGTCAACGGGCGGGACTGTGACACATTTTTGAAGGCTTGTCGAAGGCCAAAAGATGAAGACTGGATGGCAATTTCATGATCAAGACTAACTAGCCGTTACCTGTATTTGATGATAGGAGCTTGCGGAAATCATCGGCAGATCGGACAAGGTCCAGGGACGATAACGGGGAATGTATATGGCCGATCAGGAACAGGCGGAAATCAGGCTCATAGTGGCGCGCTTGCGCCAGGAGCACGAGGATTTCGACGCCGCGATCAACGCCATGATCCAGACCGGATGCGACGCTCTGCGGATCCAGCGCATGAAAAAGAAGAAGCTCGTCATCAAGGACAGGCTCTCCAGGCTGGAAGATCAGATCATCCCTGACATCATCGCCTGAGAGGGAATAGCAGCAACGATGACAGACAGACCACCCGTCGCCATCATCATGGGCAGCCAGTCCGACTGGGAGACCATGAAAAACGCCGCCGACACGCTGGAGGCGCTGGAAATTCCCTATGACGCGCGCATCATTTCGGCGCACCGTACAGTCGACCGGCTGGTCAATTTCGCCAAGGGCGCACGCGCGGAGGGCTTCAAGGTCATCATCGCCGGCGCCGGCGGCGCTGCCCATCTGCCGGGCATGACCGCCTCGCTGACACCGCTGCCAGTTTTCGGCGTGCCGGTCCAGTCGAAAGCCCTGTCCGGCCAGGACAGCCTCCTTTCCATCGTACAGATGCCGGCCGGTATTCCGGTCGGCACGCTCGCCATCGGCAAGGCTGGTGCGGTCAACGCCGCCCTTCTCGCTGCCGCCGTACTTGCCCTTTCCGACGAAGAAATTGCCGACCGGCTCGACGAATGGCGCGAGCGCCAGAGTGCTGCCGTCGCCGAATACCCGATGGACGACCTATGACGGCAACAACGATCGGCATTATCGGCGGCGGCCAGCTCGGCCGCATGCTGGCGATTGCCGCCGCCAGGTTGAATTTTCGCACGGTCATCCTCGAGCCGCAGGCGGACTGCCCGGCCGCCCAGCTCGCCAACCGGCAGATTACCGCTGCCTATGACGATCCGGCGGCACTCGCCGAACTCGCCGATATCTGCGATGTCGTCACCTACGAATTCGAAAACGTGCCTGTCGCAGCCGCCGAAAAGCTCTCGGCGAGCGTGTCGGTCTATCCGCCGCCGAAGGCGCTGGAAGCCGCCCAGGACCGTCTCGTCGAAAAACGCTTTCTCAACGGCTGCGGCATAACCACTGCACGCTTCCATGCGATCCACAGCCAGGCCGATCTCGAAACGGCGCTGAAGGATTTCGGCGGCCAGGGCGTGCTGAAGACCCGCCGTCTCGGTTATGACGGCAAGGGCCAGAAGGTTTTCCGCTCGGCGGCCGACAGCCCGGATGGCACCTATGCAGCACTTGGCGGCGTGCCGCTCATTCTCGAAAGCTTCGTCGCCTTCGAGCGTGAAGTCTCGATCATCGCCGCCCGCGCCACCGACGGTACGGTCGTCTGCTTCGATCCCGCCGAGAATGTCCACCGCAACGGCATCCTCCACACCTCGACGGTTCCCGCCGCGATCTCGGCGCCGACGGCGGACGCCGCGCGGAAATCGGCCGAGAAAATCCTTGCCGCATTGAACTATGTCGGCGTCATCGGCATCGAATTCTTTGTGCTTGCCGATGGCGGTCTGATCGCCAACGAGATGGCGCCGCGCGTCCACAACTCCGGTCACTGGACGGAAGCCGCCTGCGTCGTCAGCCAGTTCGAGCAGCATATCCGCGCCGTCACCGGCCTGCCGCTTGGCAATGCCGAGCGACATTCCGACTGCGTCATGCAGAACCTGATCGGCGACGATATCCTTGCCGTTCCCGACTGGCTGCGGCGCCCCGACACGCTGGTTCATCTCTACGGCAAGACCGAGTGGCGCCCCGGCCGCAAGATGGGTCATGTCACCACCGTGACGCCGAAATCGCCGGTTTGGACCTGAGAAAACACCTCTGCGCCTTGGGAAAAACACCTTCATGTGGTTGACACGGAAAAGGTGACGGGGTATCTGCTCCCCCACCTAAACAGCGCGCCCGATGGCGCGCTTTTGATTGTTAAAGATACGGGCGAATGTGAATTCCCCATAGAGATCGCGGATCAAAAAAATGAAGATTAAGAATTCGCTCAAGTCGCTCAAGGCTCGTCACCGTGACAACCGTCTGGTTCGCCGCAAGGGCCGCATGTACATCATCAACAAGCTGAACCCGCGCTTCAAGGCTCGTCAGGGCTGATTTCGCGCGTCCGGATCGCCCTGCCGCGTGCGCTTGCGCCGGCAGATATATCCGGTGGGTCGCTGCGGTGATCACGTCAAATTTGTTTGATCTTCGGCGCTGGCGGGCTAATATGTCCGCCATGCGCTTTTTTGCTTTGACATCAGCGGCGCTGCCGCTCGCCCTCATTCTCCTTACCCCCTCCTTTCCGGCCGCCGCCGCGGAAAAGTCGGCTGCCGTCGCGAAAAAGGACGTCATCGTCGAGCAGGCGGATGCCAACAATTCGCCGAAGCAGCACCTCGACCAGCTCTTCAGCCAGCTGAAGCGTGAACGCGATCCCGAAAAAGCCAGTGGCATCGCCAATGAAATCCGCATGGAATGGAACGATTCGGGCAGTGCCACCGTCAATCTGCTGATGCAGTGGGCCGACAAGGCGATCGAGGAAAAGCGCAACCCCGCCGCCCTCGATTTCCTCGACGAGGCGATCGCGCTGAAGCCCGATTATGCCGAAAGCTGGAACCGCCGCGCCACGCTGAATTTCGTCATGGGAAATTATCGCAAGTCGATGTCCGACATCGAACGTGTACTCGATCTCGAGCCGCGTCATTTCGGCGCGCTCTCCGGCATGGCGGCGATCCTCAGCAATTCCGGTAACGATCAGCTGACCTTGAAGGCGTGGGAGCGTTTTCTCGATATCTATCCCGCCGAACGCACCGCGCAAGAACAGGCCAACACACTTGCGGAAAAACTCGCCGGCAACCGCACCTGATTCCGGACGGCGGCCTTGACGTCGGATCGTGCCGCGCAATTTTAGAATAGAGCGGGAACGATGCGGTGCCCGCTCGCAGGTCATCCCGCAATTACCGCTTGTTGAGATCATGCTTGCAGAAGTTTCCGCTCTTCTCGCCCCGCTCGCCGCCGCCATCGGTTACTCCACTTATAAGGCGCGGCAATTTGAACACGCCTATCCGAATATCGGCGAACTGACCGATATCGGCGGCTACCGCATGAATGCGGTCCACGTCCCGCCGCCAGAAAATTCGGATCTGCCGGCTCTGGTCTTCATTCACGGCGCCAGCGGCAATCTGCTCGACCAGGTCGTGGCCTTCCGCGCCGCACTCGAAGGCCGGGCGGAAATGCTGTTCGTCGATCGCCCCGGTCATGGCTATTCCGAACGCGGCGGTCCTGAGAACGCCGTCCCCTCCGGCCAGGCCGATGCAATCGCCAGACTGATGGAGAAGCGCGGCATCGAAAAGGCGATCATCGTCGGCCATTCCTTCGGCGGCGCGATCACCGCCGCCTTCGGCCTGCGCCATCCTGACAAAACCGCCGGCCTGCTCTTCCTCGCGCCCGCCACTCATCCATGGCCAGGCGGCATCGACTGGTACTATCACCTGGCAACCGTGCCGATCGTCGGCTGGCTCTTCAACCACGCAATCGTCGTGCCGCTTGGGCTCAGCCGGCTGGAGCGGGGCACGCTGAATGTATTCCGCCCCAATCCGCGCCCGGCCGACTACATCGAAAAAACCGGTCCGTCGCTGGTACTGCGTCCCAGCGCGTTCCAGAACAATGCCGACGATTTCAAACGACTGCTTGCCTATGTGAAGGAGCAGTCGCTGCTCTATTCGCAGATCACCGCTCCGACCGTCATCATAACAGGCGACAGCGACGAGATCGTCTGGGAACACCTGCACTCGCGCGGCCTTGCCCGCGATATATCAGGCTCCGAACTCATCACCGTTCGCGGCGTCGGCCACAAGCCGGATTACCTCGCAACCGATGTCGCCATCGCCGCCATGGAGAAGATATCAGGCAAGCCGCGCGACCTGCAGGCGATCGCCCGCAGGGCCGAAGAGAGGCTTGCCGCGGCCTCACGCGATCGGACGGCCGCAGCCGTACCATCGTTGGGGCCGACAGGACCCCACGTCTTTTCAGAGGCGCCGAGGACGCCGTAGCACTTTGAATGCTGCATAATTTTGTCAGCATCGTCCGAAACCTGCCTCAGGCGCCGAGACTGACGCCACCATCGCAGGTGATGACATGGCCACTCATAAATCCGTTTCCGATCAGGAAGGCAATCGCCTCCGCGATATCCTCCGGCCTGCCGACACGGCCGACCGGCGTGCGGCCGGCGAAATCCGCAAAGACGCTGTCGCGCTGCTCGGGCGGCAGGAAATTCCACCACGGCGTATCGACGACCCCGGGGGAAACGCCGTTGACGCGCAGCGGCTTCAATTCGGCGGCAAGCACCGGCACCATCGCCTCGATGCCGGCATTGACGGCCGCAAGTCCAGCCGTGCCAGGCATCGCAGCTTGCGCGCTGACCGCCGAAACGAAGGTGATGCTGCCGCCCGGCTGCAGCAGCGGCAGTGCCGCCTGGGCTGCCGCGGCATGCGGGATGAGCTTGGTCTGAAACCCGGCAAGCAGATCCGCCATGTCGAGCGTCACGAAGGGTCCGGCACCGTGACCGCTGCCCATCGCCAGCACGAGATGACCGAATGCGCCGATCTGGGAAAAAGCCTCCCCGAGACCGGAGAGCTCCGCCGCATCGAGCACGAGGCTGCGCAGTTCGCCCGCGAGCGATGCCGTCGCCGCGGCAAGCTTTTCGCCGTCGCGGCCCGCAATGGTAACGGTATACCCCTGTTTCAACAGCAATTTCGCCGTGGCAAGGCCGATGCCGGAAGAACCGCCGATGACGACCACATGCTGCGAAGACATGATGCTGCTCCTTGAATTGATCGAGCCGCGGGCGTTTCAATCACCCGCGGCACCGGCATCATGCGCGGCCTGGAAACGGCAAACAGTTCCAGTTTTATCCTGGTATTGATACTGATATAATCGCTCCCATGGACCAGAGACCCGATACATTCGATGCCCGCCGCCGTGAATTCGCAGCCTTTCTGCGTTCCCGTCGCGAGCGGCTGACGCCCTCCGAAGTTGGCCTGCCGGAGGGGTTTCGCCGACGCACGCCGGGTCTCCGCCGCGAGGAGCTCGCCATGCTCGCCGGCGTCGGCACCACCTGGTACACCTGGCTGGAACAGGGCCGCGACATCCGGCCCTCCATTCAGGTGCTCAACGCCCTTGCCGATGCGCTGCGCCTCGACGAGGCCGAGCGCCGGCATCTCTTCATCCTCAACAATCGGCAAGTGCCTCAGGCAATCTCGTCCGCACCCGAATGTGTCGACGAGCCGCTGCAGCGCATGCTCGCCAACCTGACACACCAGCCGGCCTATGTGCTCGGCCGCCGGTGGGACGTGCTCGCCTGGAACCGTGCCGCCGAGGTGCTGTTCGGCGGTTACGACACGCTCGACCGCGACGAGCGCAATACCATGCATCGCCTCTTTGCCGACCCCGCGCATCGCAAGCTGCTCGTCGACTGGGAAGCAGTTGCCCGCGTCTCGCTGGCGATGTTTCGCGCCGACAGTGCGCGTTATGCCGGCGATCCGGATTTCGATCGGCTGATCACGCTGCTGAAACAGTCAAGCCCTGAATTTCGTGATTGGTGGCAGCGCCATGAGGTCGTCAGTCCGCTATCCGGCATCAAGCGCATCAACCATCCCGTCAAGGGCCGCATGTCCTTCGAACATACCGGCCTAACACTGACCAGCCGGCCGGAAATGAAACTCATCGTCTATACGCCGCTCGATGATGACGACACCAACCGGAAACTCGCCGAGCTCCTCACATAAAAGCCAACCCCTTGCATTGCCTCGGGCTGCCGCAGTCCCATATGTTTTTCCATCATTGTCCATAGGAGGGGAAATCATGGGCCGCCTGCATATCGGGACGATCTCCGTCATATCAGCTTTGTCGCTGAGCCTGACCTCGGCTTTCGCCGCCTCGCCTGCGCCCGTCGAAGCCGAGCACGGCATGGTCGTCACCGCCCAGCATCTGGCGACCGATGTCGGCGTCGACGTGCTGAAAAGCGGCGGTAACGCCGTCGATGCGGCGGTCGCCGTCGGTTATGCGCTGGCGGTGGTCTATCCCTCGGCCGGCAATCTCGGCGGTGGCGGCTTCATGACCATCCGCCTGAAGGACGGCACGAAGACCTTCCTCGATTTTCGCGAACGCGCGCCGCTTGCCGCAACGAAGACTATGTATCTCGATGCCAAGGGCGATATCGTGCCGCGCGCCAGCCTCGACGGCTATCTTGCCGTTGGCGTGCCGGGCTCCGTCATGGGCTTCGAGACCGCGCGCGAGAAATACGGCAGCAAGTCGCGCGAAGAACTGATCGCGCCGGCACTTCGCTTCGCCAAGGAAGGTTTCACGCTGGAACAGGGCGACGCCGCAAGTTTCGCCGGCAACGCCAAGCGCCTCGCCAAGGATGAGGCGGCGGCGAAGATCTTCCTGAAACCTGATGGTAAACCCTATGCATCCGGCGAAAAACTCCAGCAGCCGGACCTTGCCGCAGTCCTGGCAGGCATTTCCGAAAAAGGCCCCGACGCCTTCTACAAGGCCGCCCCCGCCGAGGCGATCGTCAAGGCGAGCCAGGCCAAGGGCGGCATCCTCGCCAAGGAGGATTTCGAGCAATATGCCGTGCGGGAATTGAAGCCGATCGAGTGCAATTACCGCGGCTACGACATCATTTCCTCGCCACCGCCGTCTTCCGGCGGCGTCATCATCTGCGAGATCCTCAACGTTCTCGAAGGTTATCCGCTCTCCTATCTCGGCTATAACTCGGCCGAAACCGTGCACATCATGGTCGAGGCCATGCGCTACGCCTATGTCGACCGCAATGCAGCGCTCGGCGATCCTGATTTCGTCGAGAACCCGGTCGAGAAACTGCTCGACAAGAAATATGCCTCGGAAATTGCCGCCAAGATCGATCCCTACAGGGCCGGCGCCTCGGCGAACCTGAAACCGCTCGGCGGCAAGGAAAGCACCGAGACGACGCATTATTCGATCGTCGACGACGAGGGCAATGCGGTCGCCGTCACCTATACGCTGAACGGCTCCTTCGGCGCCGCGGTCGTCGCGCCCGGCACGGGTGTCCTACTCAACAACGAGATGGACGATTTCACCTCCAAGCCCGGTGTGCCGAACCTCTACGGATTGGTGCAGGGCGAAGCCAATGCCATCGCCCCGAAGAAGACGCCGCTTTCCTCGATGAGCCCGACGATCGTCACCCGGGACGGCAAACCATTCATGGTGATCGGCAGCCCCGGCGGCTCGCGCATCATCACCATCACATTGGAAGCGATCCTCAATGTCGTCGATTTCGGCATGGATATCAGTCAGGCGGTCAACGCCCCGCGTGTCCACCACCAATGGCAGCCCGACAAGGTCTTTCTCGAACCCTATGCACTCTCGCCCGATACCGAAAAGACGCTTGCCGCCATGGGCTACAGCTTCGATGGCGGCAATGACGCGCCGCAATGGGGCCAGGCCGCAGGCATCCTCGTCGGCGGCAAAAGCCTTGCGGCAATCGAAAAGGGCGGCGGCGCCCGCTACAATGGCGCCATGGATAGCCGCGCAGCGGAAGGGTCGGCAAGCGGCTACTGACGCTTCGAGATCGCCTGATCAAACAGTCGGCGGAAAGCGCAACGCGGCTCAAGAAGCAGCGGTGGCACCATTCATGTCACCGTGACAAAGTCGCCGTTCACAATTGGCTTGCCGCGCCCTATGCATGGGCGAACCCGCAAGCAGAAAGATTCCCGGATGGCTAGCATTGAAATGATTGTCGCAGCTCGCGCCCGTCTGCGCGGTCATGCAAGGCGCACGCCGCTTCTCTCCTCTCCTTTTTTGAATGAGATTGCCGGCCGGCGTCTGTTCGTGAAAGCGGAATGCCTGCAGCATTCCGGCTCGTTCAAGTTTCGCGGCGGCTGGTCGGCCGTCTCCGGCCTCGATGCTGCGGTACGCTCGAAGGGCGTCATCGCCTTTTCCTCCGGCAACCACGCCCAGGGCGTTGCGCTTGCGGCCAAGCTGCACGGCGTGCCCTCCGTCATCATCATGCCGAGCGATGCGCCGAAGCTGAAGATCGCCAACACCCGCGCCTTCGGCGCTGAAGTGGTGCTCTACGACCGCGTCAACGAGGATCGCGACGAGATCGGCGCGAGACTTTCGGCCGAGCGCGGCCTGACGCTGATCAAGCCCTTCGACGAACCGCTCGTCATCGCCGGTCAGGGCACGACCGGTCTCGAAATCTCCGAGCAGGCTGGGGAGGAAGGCGTGACATCCGCCGAAGTCCTCGTTCCCTGCGGCGGCGGCGGATTGACCTCCGGCATTGCGCTGGCCCTCGAAGCCAGCTCCCCCGGCTTTCGCGTCCGTCCCTGCGAGCCCAGGGATTTCGACGACACGACCCGCTCGCTCGCCTCCGGCAAGATCGAACGCAACGCGGCGGTATCGGGCTCGATCTGCGATGCGATCGTCACGCCGCAGCCGGGCAACATCACCTTCCCGATCCTCAAGCGCCTCGCCGGCGCCGGCATCGTCGTCACCGACGAGGAGGCGCTGCGGGCCATGGCGCTTGCCTTCTCGCGATTGAAGATCGTCGTCGAGCCCGGCGGCGCCGTGGCGCTCGCCGCCGCCCTCTTCCATGGCGATGCCCTGGAAAGCGACACAGCCGTCGTGGTCACCTCCGGCGGCAATGTCGATCCCGATATCTTCGCCATGGCTCTGGAACGTTTCGGCTGAACATCGTGCAAGTGAACGCCGTCGACCATCCGCAGCAGCAGCCGCGGATGGTTTCTATCTTTTACAATTACGCGACCTTGTAGCGTTTCGCCGGCGCGGTGCGCGAGAGATTCGGCATCAATGCCTGACGCGCCTGCTCGTAGGCGGCAAGCAGGCCTGCATCCTCAAGCGAGGGGATCGTTGCAAATTCGCCCTGCTCAAGACCTGCGAGCGACGCATCGACCATATTTTCTGCCGACATTACGATCTCATTCGGCAAATGTTCAACCGGCGTGCCGGCGATGTCCCAGAATTCCGTGGCGGTGGCGCCGGGCAGCACGGCCTGCACGCGAATGTTCTTCTCCGCCAATTCGTGCTTCAGCGACTGGCTGAAGGCGAGCACGAAGGCCTTCGTACCGCCGTAAACACCGTTCAGCAGCTCCGGCGCGATCGCGACGATGGACGCAATATTGATGATCGTGCCGCCGCCGCGTGTAGCGAAACCCGGCACGGCGGCATAGGTCAGCCGCGTCAGCGCCGTGACGTTGAGCTCGATCATCTCCTGCATCTTGTCGACATCGGCGGAAAGCAGCGGCGCCGTTCCACCGACACCGGCATTGTTGACCAGCAGCGTGATGCTCCGGTCTTCCTTCAACACCCCTTCGATGCGGCCGAGATCGGCCCGGTTGCCGAGATCGGCAACGACAGTCTCGACCGTCCGGCCGGTCTCATCGGTCAGCCGGCTTGCCAGCGTCTTCAACCGTTCGCCGTTGCGGGCAACGAGAATGAGATTGTAGCCCTGCTTCGCCAGCCTGTGGGCATAGACTGCGCCGATGCCCGAGGATGCGCCTGTTACCAGTGCCGTACCCTTATGGTCCTGTGTCATGATCCGTCTCCTTGCGTGCGCGCCGGCCCAATGCCTTGCGCTTGAGGAGAGTCTTACGCGCGATTGTGCGCGTCCTGAATGCCATATATACCACCTTTCAGGACATTCCTTTTCAGGACGCGACGATCATGCAGCAAATCGGCTTTCTGCTCTATCCCGGCTTTCAGATAATGAGCCTGGCGGCCGTCTCCGCCTTCGAATTCGCCAATCTCGAACTCGAGGAAAAGGTTTACGAGATCCGCTACCTCTCCGAAAATGGCGGGCCGGTTGCCAACTCGCTTGGCATGATGATGGAGACGGAGGCCTTCGGCACCCCGGCCCTCGACACCCTGATCGTGGCGGGCGCGCCCGATATCAGGCTGCCGAATGCCGCAGAAGCCGACTTCATTCGTGCCGCCCTGCCCGCCACACGTCGCTTGGCGTCGATCTGCACCGGCGCCTTCTTTCTTGCCGAAGCCGGCATCCTCGACGGCCGCCGCGCGACGACGCACTGGTATGTCTCTCGCGAGCTGCAAAGCCGCTATCCCAAGATAAAGATGGAAGAGGACCGGATCTTCATCATCGACGGTTCCATCTGGACCTCGGCAGGCATGACGGCCGGTCTCGACCTGGCTTTGGCGATGGTCGAGAAGGATCATGGTTTCGAGGTGGCGCGCGCCGTTTCCCGCAAGCTCGTCGTCTATCATCGCCGCGCCGGCGGCCAGTCGCAATTCTCAGCCCTTCTGGAACTGGAGCCAAAATCGGACCGGATCCAAAAGGCGCTCGCCCACGCCCGCAGCAATCTGAAATCGGCGCTTTCGGTGGAGGAGTTGGCGGAAGTCGCCCATCTCAGCCCCCGTCAGTTCAGCCGCGCCTTCCGCGACGAAACCGGGCAGTCGCCGGCGAAGGCCGTCGAGAACCTGAGGCTGGAAGCGGCCCGGCTGATGATGGAGCAGGGCCGCCACCCGATCGATGTCGTTGCCCGCGAAACCGGCTTTGCCGATCGCGAGCGCATGCGCCGCGCCTTCCTTCGCGCTTTCGGTCAGCCGCCGCAGGCAATTCGGCGCGCCGCCCTGCAGGAACTGCAGATGTGATGCACCCGGCCTGCTGCATAATTCCTTAAATCGGAATCGATTTAAGGGTAAAATTATGCAGCAATTCAAAGTGCTACAGCGTCCTTTGCGCGTCTGAAAAGACGCGCAGCGCTGTAGGCGGCAGGATGCATCCTGTTCTCGTTACCGCTCCTGAAGCGCCCGGCGTATTGCCGTCTCGACCGCTGAATAGGCACCGTCCTCCCGTTCGAGCCGAATGGGTTCGGAAGGTGCAAGGCCGGGCTGCGCCATGAAACGCGGCTGCTTGCCGCGATGCATCTGCGCTGCGTGGATGAGAAACGGATGGCATAGATAGACGGTACCCGCCCGCCCTGTCGCCAAGGCCAGCGGCCGGTCTTCCCCGACGTGCTCCAACCTAAGATAGGCCATTCCCGACTCGCCCGCTGGCTCAAGAAGGCGGGCAATATCCTTGTGCGAACCGACGCGGATGCGGGTCGGCGCATCCTGTTCCCCGACATCCGAGAACAGGAAGAGCATCAGCAACGCCCGCCCGCGCGAGGTGATATTCACCCGCCAGGCGGAAAAGTCCCGCTGCTCATCCCGATTGGAATCCTCGCCGGCAAAGCTCAGATCGACATGCCAACCGGCATCGCCGGGATCATCGGGATGGGGAAAGCGGACCGGGAAACTGCCAAGCCCGCTGCGCGGCTCCCAGCGACCCTTGCCGACGAGCTGGTCGAAGGCCGAATGCAACACCGGCGTATTGACGGCTTTCTCGAATGGCCCGCCGCCATAGCCGGCAAGCCGCACGACTGGCTGCGTCCACGTCCTTGGATCATCCGCATCGAAGGGAATGTCGCGCCACATGATGGCTCGAGCTTCCTTGGCCAATGCGAGGGGAAAAGCGTCGTCGATCCTGACGAAACCGTCGTCGATGAATTGCTCGATCTGCGCAGCACTCAGTGCCGCCGGATAAACATCTGATGTCATGAAATCTCTCTCTATCGCCAATCCTGCCGGCTCTTTCCTTGGCCAGACGCAGGGTGGTTACGTTTCACGGCAACGCGCCAGCCGCAAAGGCTGGTCAGCGGCCCCATCTTCTGATGCCCGAAGGCAGAGCCTCAGCGGCTCAAGAAGAAGACCGAAGCGATATTGAGGGTGAACGTCTTCATAGCGGCCCAAAGCTACAGCCACGCGTCCGACGGGTCAATGCGGAGATGTCAGGCCACCACCCCGCGCAACGCGCCATGCACCGACTGCAGCACGAGTTCGGCAAGCCGGGCCGCAGCCGGCTGCGGTTCGGCTTCCGCCCGATGCAGGACCAGGCCGAGCTTCGGCAAATCCGGCAAGCCGATCGCCCCCGGCGCCAGCGGCCGGACCTTCGCCGGCAGGCCAACCGGCGTGCGGATGGTGAGACCGAGGCCAGCCGCCGTCGCAGCCCAAAGACCGCCGAGACTGGGACTGACGAAGGCGAGCCGCCAGGAAATGCCCGCCTCATCAAGTGCCTTGGTCGCTGCACTGCGCAGCAGGCATGGCGCCTCCAGCGAAGCGAGCGGCATCGGCTCGCCGCTTGCGGCTTGCCAGGCCGGCTGCCCCTCGGCAGGTCCGATCCAGCGCATCGGCACTTCGCCGATCCGCTCGCAATGCGCCGTCAGCGTGCCGTCGCTCCAGGCAAGCGCCAGATCGAGCTTGCCCGATGTGACGCGCTCCAGCAGTTCGGCATTGCGTACCACCCGCGCTTCGATCCGAACCTTCGGGTGGGCACGCGCAAAGCGGCCGAGCACATCAGGCAGCAGGGTTTCGCCGAAATCCTCCTGCAGGCCGAGCCGCACCCAGCCTTCCAGCTCGACGCTGTTAACGGCGGCAGCCGCCTCGTCGTTGAGCTCCAGCAGCCGCCTGGCATAACCGAGCATCGTCTCGCCGGCATCGGTCAGCGCCAGCCCGCGCCCCGCCTTGCGGAAGATCGGCGTGCCCGCCTGCTCCTCGAGCTTCTTCAGCTGCGCACTCACTGCAGAGGTCGAACGCCCGAGCCGCTCGGCCGCCTTGGCGAAATTGCCGAGTTCCATGCCGGTCGAAAAGGTTCGAAGCACTTCGAGATCGAAGATCGTCCGTCGCATTAAATAGTCCTATTTTTCAGGATCATTCATCCATAAAATTCTGATTTTCAGCATCATCGTGCCGTGCGATGGTTCTGCTGTCAAGGCCGACCGACGGCCTGAACCATGGAGATTCCGATGCCCTTCGTTCGCATTTCCCTTCGTAAAGGCAAGTCGCCGGACTACCTCATGGCACTGGCCGACAACATCCAGCACGCCCTGGTCGAGACCTTCGACGTGCCCGAAAACGACCGCTTCCAGGCCATCCACCAGCATGACGAGCGCGAGTTGATCTTCGATCGCAGCTATCTTGCCGGCCCGCGCTCGGACGACTTCGTCTACATCTCGATCACGATCGGCAGGCCTCGCACCGGCAAGATGAAGGCAGCGCTCTATCGGCGGCTCGCCGATCTCCTGGCGCAATCGCCGGGCCTCCGGCCGGAGGACGTAATGATCGTCATCAGCACCAGCACACCGGAAGACTGGTCCTTCGGCAATGGCATTGCCCAGATGACAGACCCAGACTGGCGGCTTCGTGTGGCTGGAGGCCGGCAATGATCGCTTCGAACCCGAAGACCATGACCATCAGACGCCCTGGCAGGGCGGTCCGCTCGCCGGAGGGCGTCGCAACCTCGCCTTTCTGGGTCGAGATGCTGCTCGAAGGCAGCGCCGATGGTGAGAACACCGCAATGCGCGCCACGCTCGAACCCGGCACCATCACCCGTTGGCACACCCATCCCAGAGGCCAGTTGCTCTATGTGCTTTCGGGCCATGGGTTGGCGCAGACCGAGGGCGGCCCGATCGAAGCATTGCGTCCCGGCGATGCCGTCTGGTTTGCGCTGGGCGAGCGTCACTGGCATGGCGCGGCCGATGACAGCCCCTTCAGCTATATCAGTATCCAGCCGAAGGAAAACGGCAGCGTCGTCGAATGGCTGCAACCGGTGGAGACACGGTCATGATGACCATGCAGTACAGCTTCCCCCTGCCCGCGGACTACGACATGTCGATCATCGACCGCCGCATCCGCGACAAGGGTCCGCTGCTCGACGGCTTCCCCGATCTCGGCTTCAAAGCCTATCTCAGCGCCCGCAAGGGGGAGTTCGGCAACCGCGACAATCTCTATGCGCCCTTCTATCTCTGGCAGAGGCCGGAAGGAGCAAGCGAATTCCTCTGCGGCCCAGGTTTCGAGGCTCTCACCAGCGCCTTCGGCTGGCCACAGGTGAGGACCTGGATCGTCTGGCAGGCAGAAATCTCGCCTGATATCGCCTCAGCCAAGTTCGCCACACGCGATGTCCTGCAGACAGAGCCTTATGCGCCGCTCGCCGACATCCGCCAGGCCGAAAGCGCGGAGGCTGGAGCCGACGTTGCGACGGGCAGGGCACTCGCCTCCGTCTCCGGCTTCGAACCGACGACCTGGACGCGGGTACGCTTCAGACTGTGGCGAGAAATTCCCGAGATCGGCGAGCAGACGCAGGCCTATCGCGTCGGCCATCTATCCCTGGCTCGACCCTGACCTCAAGCGGTTGCCCGGCGATAGAATGCAAGCGAGCCGGCAAGCGCCAGCAGCGCGCCACCGCAGGCCCGCTCCAGCCACATGGCGCTGGAGGTTTTGAGGAAACGCACGGCCTGCGAACCGAAGAAGGCGTAGCCGAACATGATGAGGAAATCGAGCGCGGCAAAGACCAGCGCGAGCAACGTGTATTGCGTTGCCTGCGGCAGGGTCGGGTCGATGAACTGCGGCAGAAAGGCCGAGAAGAACAGGTAGCCCTTCGGATTGGTCGCCGCGACCATGAAGCTCTTCAGCCCGATCGAGAAGGGCGAAGTCGCGCCCGCAGGCGCTCCGGACTTCAAAGCCGCATCGATCGTGCCCTTCGAACGCAGCAGCATGATGCCGAGAAAAGCGAGATAGGCGGCACCCGCCCATTTCAGCATCGAGAACCAGAATTCCGATGCAGCGAGCAGCGCACCGAGCCCGATCGCGACGGCGCCGATCAGCACGAAATCGGACAGCACCGCGCCGATCATGCCGGCAACTGCCCGGCGCAGGCCATGCCGAGAACCGTTGGTCAGCGCCAACAGCACCGTTGGCCCGGGCGTCGCGATGCCGACAAAAGAAACGGCTGCAAAAGCCAGAAGCGTGACGATATCCATGATGCTCCTCCGAACCCGGAGCATGTCCAGCTCCAGGGAGCGAAACTTGCATGCGTCGCCAAGCTTGGCAATGCCAGTCCGTCAACGAAAAAGCCCGCCGCCTCTTCGGGCAGCGGACTTTCGAAGGCATGCGATTGGATCAGACGCCGCTCTGGCCGTCGGAGCCGATATAGGCGATGCGGATCATGTTGGTGGCGCCGGGCGTGCCGAGCGGCACACCGGCCGAGATGATGATGCGATCGCCCGGCTTGCCGAAGCCTTCGTCCGCGACGATCCGGCAGGCGCGGTTGACCATATCGTCGAGATCGGTCGCGTCATGGGTGACGACGCAATGCAGGCCCCAGACAACGGCAAGACGGCGCGCCGTCTTGATGATCGGCGACAGCGCCAGGATCGGCACCTGCGGACGCTCGCGCGAGGCACGAAGGCCTGTCGTGCCCGACGAGGTGTAACAGACGATCGCCGACAGCTTCAGCGTTTCGGCGATCTGACGGGCGGCCAGCGAGATCGCATCGGCGCCGGTCGCTTCCGGCTGGGCACGCTGGGCATAGATGATGCCGGGATAATGCGGCTCGCGCTCGATGGCGGTGGCAATCGACGCCATCGTCGTCACAGCTTCGACGGGATAGTCGCCCGAGGCCGATTCGGCCGAGAGCATGACGGCATCCGCACCTTCAAAAACGGCGGTCGCGACGTCGGAAACTTCGGCGCGTGTCGGCACCGGCGCTGAAATCATCGATTCCAGCATCTGCGTGGCAACGACCACCGGCTTGCCCGAACGGCGGCAGGCACGGATCAGCTGCTTCTGGATGCCAGGAACCGATTCGAGCGGCATTTCGACGCCGAGATCACCGCGCGCGACCATCAATGCATCGGAAAGCTCGATGATTTCCTCGATGCGCTCAAGAGCTTGCGGCTTTTCGATCTTCGACATCAGGCCGACGCGGCCGCGGGCGATCTTGCGCACTTCGGCAAGGTCGTCGGGACGCTGGACGAAGGAAAGCGCCACCCAGTCGACATCGTCGGTGGCAAGCACTGCGTCGAGATCGGCGCGGTCCTTGTCCGTCAGCGCGCCGACGCCGAGCAGCGTGTCGGGAAGGCTGACGCCCTTGCGGTCGGAGATGCGCGTGCCCGAAATAACAGTCGTGACGATGCTCTTGCCGTCGCATTTTTCTGCGCGCAGGGCGAGCTTGCCGTCATCGATCAGTAGGCGGTGGCCGGGCTGTACCGACTCTAGGATCTCGGGGTGCGGCAGATAGACGCGGTTCTGGTCGCCGAGGGCTTCGTTGTTGTCGAGCGTGAAGGTCTGGCCGGGCTTCAGATCCACCTTGCCGTCGACGAACTTGCCGACACGCAGTTTCGGTCCCTGCAGGTCGGCGAGAATGCCGATCGGCCGGCCGGAGCGCGCCTCGACCGAGCGGATGCGCTGGATGAGCATACGCATCATGTCGTGGCTCGCATGGCTCATGTTGATGCGGAAGACATCGGCACCAGCCTGGTGCAGCTTCTCGATCATCGATTCCTCGGAGGAGGCTGGCCCGAGGGTGGCGAGGATTTTAACTTTGCGATTACGCTTCATCAATTCTGGCTTTCTTGCGTCCCTGGGGTGTCGGAGAGTTGAACCATCCAGCTACCCTGGCGGCCCGTATCATATTCCTTGAATCCCATCTTCTGGTAACCGCGGGCATAACAATCCTGCACACCCGAGATCTTGAATTCATTTTCCGCCACGCACATCTGCACGTCACCCGTCCATCGTCCTCCCCGGGCGGCGTCCTCTGCGTAGAGGTAATAATAACGCGACTGCAATTCTCCCTCGATCAGCGTAGCGCAGGTCGTTGCCGGCACCTGCCACCAGCCCTCCGTCACCCAGCCATCCTTGGCCCGGTATCCGATCGCGACGCCGACGAGATTTTGTGTTCCATTGCAGACGCGAAAATCGGCGCGTGCGGCATCTGCGATGAAAAACGGCATGGCGGCTGCAAGAGCGAACAGAGCGAGACGGACCAGCGGTCCGGACCGCGTGAGGAAACTTGGCGCGGCTTGGATCAACACGGCTCCCAAATAGCTCCACGGTTATTCGTATCCGTGTCTTCTTGCGCCGCCGTCAAGCGAAAGTCAACGCAATGCTAATCGATTATATTTCCTTTCATAACCACCGTCGAGGGTCCGACTCAACCTCTCCCCACCCTGCCGCGCTTGAACCTGCCGCAGGTGCATGCGATCACTGCGCCCAACGGCGCAATGACAAACGGCAATTCCCTGATGGACGACTTCCAATCCTTCGAAATCCTATCCGGCAAACATGACAAAGGCATGGTGATCCTCGCAGATCACGCGATGAACCGCCTTCCCGCGCGATATGGCCGGCTCGGACTGCCCGACGCGGCCTTCGACCGCCACATCGCCTATGACATCGGCATCGAGGGCCTGACGCGACAGCTTTCGGCGAAACTCGGCGTTCCAGCCGTGCTCGGCAGCTTTTCGCGTCTGCTGATCGATCCGAATCGCGGCGAAGACGATCCGACGCTGATCATGAAGATCTCCGACGGCGCCGTCATATCAGGCAATCATCCGATCACGCCGCAGGAATGGGACTACCGCATCGAAACCTTCCATCGCCCCTATCACGACGCTGTGGCCGCAACGATCGACAGCGTGGCGAATGCCACCGGCAGAGCGCCGCTGGTGCTGTCGCTGCATTCCTTCACGCCGGCCTGGAAAGGCATTCCCCGTCCCTGGCACGCCGCCGTGCTCTGGGACAGCGACCATCGCGCCGTCGGCCCGCTGCTCGACATGCTGCGCGCCGACCCCGATCTCGCCGTCGGCGACAACGAACCCTATGACGGCGCACTGAAGGGCGATACCATGTACCGCCATTGCATGATCACAGGCATTCCGCATGCGCTGCTCGAGGTGCGCCAAGACCTGATCGGAGACGAGACCGGCATATCAGCATGGGCCGAACGCCTGGCGCCGATCTTTGCGGCGATGAATGCCGATCCCGCCTTGCACGGATACGACGTTCATCTGTCACGCACCGGCCCCTATTGAAAGAAAGGAAGCAAGATGACCGCGCTCAGCAAGGAACAACAGACCGAATTCGAAGCTGCCGCCTTCCGCCGCCTCGTCGCACATCTTCGCGAACGCAGCGACGTTCAGAACATCGATCTGATGAATCTGGCCGGGTTCTGCCGCAACTGCCTGTCGAACTGGTATCGCGAAGCCGCAGAGGCCGAAGGTGTCCCGGTTACCAGGGACGAATCGCGCGAAATGGTCTATGGCATGTCCTATGAGGATTGGAAGAATCTTCACCAGAACGAAGCCTCGCCTGTGCAAAAGGCTGCTTTTGAACTGAACAACCCACACAAATAGCTTGGCTGGCCCCGAACAGGCTTGACCGTGACGCCGCTTCGCGGCAGTCACTGGCATCCAAAATTGATCACCAAAAAACCAGGAGAACACGATGTCTGATGCTCATGGCGTCGCCCGCGATCAGCTTCGCGCTTTCATCGAGCGCATTGAACGGCTGGAAGAAGAAAAGAAGACCATCGCCGACGACATCAAGGACGTCTATGGCGAAGCCAAGGGAATGGGCTTCGATACCAAGATCCTGAAGAAGGTCGTGGCGCTGCGCAAGAAGGACGAGCAGGAGCGCATGGAAGAGGAAGCAATCCTCGACACCTACCTGCTCGCGCTCGGCATGATCGAGTCGCCGCCGGAAGGCTGATCCTTCCGGCATTACCGATGTCGACAAGCCGCCGGCCTCCCGGCGGCTTTTCTTTTGCGGTGAAAACAACTGCCTAAACAGCCAGCTTGCCGGATCGAAATAAAAAAGAAAAACCGCCGGATCGCTCCCTCCCGCGGTTTTCGACATTTCCTCGATTGGCAGGCTCAGTTCGTGTTGAACTTGCGCACTTCCATGAAGTTCACAGCCGTGCCGCTGAAGCGGGCCGGGTCGACCGAAGCGGTTTTGACGTTGAAGCCCTCGGCATAGACGGCGGTCGGCTGGGCGCGCATCGTCTGGCTGACGAACCGCGGCGCCTTGACCAGCTTGGAGGCCATTTCGAGGCGCGCATTGGTGAGCGCCCACTGCGAGATCATCTTTTCCGTCAGCTTCGGCTCGGTGCGCACCGTCGTGCGGCTGGCATCCGCTGCCGCGGCTTCCTTATGCGTCGGGCGACCACCCTTGGCGGGAAGCCCCTGCGCCACGGCGCTTTCGACAGCCGGTTCGTCGAAGCCGTCGCCAAAGCTTGCCGATTTGGTCATCGGCGCCAATGCCGCGAGTTCGAGCGGCGGCTTTGTTGCGGCAGGCGCCTTTTGCGTCATCGCGGCGTTGATCGCCTGCTCGACCGTCTGCGGCGGAGCCTTCGACGCGATCTGGCTTTCCCCCTCGTTCCGCTGCTGGTCGAGCGCATCGGCAACGGCAGGAGACAGCGCGTCCTGATCGGCTTCGTCGGCCTCTGCTTCCGGATCGGCATCGGCCGCGGCAAGAAGGTTCTCGGCAACGGAAGGGCGTTCGATCGGCGTCGGAACCGGCAGTCCATTCGCACCCGTCAGCACGGGATCGGTCGCTGCAACCTCGGCGTCGCCAGGCGCGCGGCGCTGGCCGAGAAGCGAGGGAACCGGAATGCTGTAGGCGCTGAGATCGGCGAACTGCTGCGGCTGGGCCTGATCGGCCGGAAGGGCCGCCGCAAGAGCCTGCTGTGCGGCATTACCCGAAGGCGGCGCGACGAGTGCACTCGCCACTTCGCTGGCCGCCGGCTGGTTGCTGAATGCGGGGCGAACCTGCGGCACCGGCGCGTTCAGATCGGCGACTTCGGTCTGTTGCGGCTCGGCGGGAGCAGGCTCGGCCTTCGGCGGCGTCGCCTTGGCGACGGCAACAGGGGTGGAATCATCCGACTCGTCTTCTTGCTCGTCCGCTCCGCCGCCAAAGAGCGCGGCAAACAACGTCTTGTGCTTTGGCGCCGATTCGGAAGCGCTGGCGATCTGGATCTGCGTGCCGCTGGCGCGGCGCTTATAGTCGGCCATCGCCTGCTGGTAGCCCGGTAGCGGCTTGCCATCGGCCGGAATATGGATGGTATTACCGTTCGGGAAGAGCCGGACAAGCTCGTCGCGGCTCATGCGCGGCCAGGCGCGAACGCCACCGACATCCATATGCACGAAGGGCGAGCCCGATTTCGGATAGAAGCCGACGCCGCCGACCTGCATCTTCATGCCGATGCCGCGCAACGTCGCCAGCTTAACGTCGGGAATGAAGAAGTCCATCGCCTTGCCAAGCATATGCTGGCTCTTTTCGGCGACGCCGGAATTGCGCGAGCGGCCGCGCAGCAGCTCGTTGGTTCCTGGCGAACGGAAACCGCAGACAACGTTGATGTAGTCCCTCGAACCGCTCTGGCGATAGACTTCCCAGATCAGGTCGAACAGGCGCGGGTCCATCTTCGTCGGCTGGTTCTTGCGCCAGTCGCGCAGGAAGCGGTTCAGCTGCTCTAGACCCTTGGGGTCGAACTTGCCGTTACGCTTATAGGTGATGACGGCTTTTTCGCCGGTATGAATGAAATAGAGCTTGAGGCTGCGGGTGTCGCCCGCTGCCTGCGAAGGCGTACCAACGAATACCGGTGAGGAAACCGCGAGCGCAAGAAGGGCGGCCGCTACCGTCCTTATTGCCTTTCCGCAAATGTCGGCGCACAACAAACGCCAGCTCAAGCGCGAAGGCTTGGAATTCCCATTCAGATTCGGCAACTCGATCCCCGTCAGACAGACAATGTCCCGTACTGTCTCAGATGACTGTCAAATGCGGTCACACGATGGCAAAAATGCCACACATGATCAACCTTTTCTTTACATAGTGAACGCGCCACTAACAAGTGGTTTATGACTAGTAACAAAACGTGGTTGCCTTAATCTTAATGAAAAGCGCTTAAGCCGCATCTTTCTGGGGATTGTCAGGGTCTATGCCGTAGTCCTTGAGCTTGCGATAAAGTGTGGATCGGCCGATACCGAGCTTGCGCGCTACTTGACTCATCTGCCCGCGATAGAATTTGAGTGCGAATCGGATGAGTTCCTCCTCGACATCGGCAAGTTTGCGCACGTCTCCGGCAGGATTGACGCTGGCAATCGCGTTTTCCGAGGCCTCGGACAGGCGGTGGTGGTGTACCTCCCCCGACATCGACGCCCTGAAGTCCTCGCCATAGCCGTTGTCGGGATCGAGGCCGGTATTGTCGGCAACGAGGGCCAGGTGATCCACCACGTCATATTCCGGAAGCTGGGCGGCGATCTGCGGGAAATCAGCCTCGGTCAGCTCCGGCCCTTCGGCCAGGACGACTGCGCGGAAGATCGCGTTTTCGAGCTGGCGGATATTGCCCGGCCAGTCATAGGCGGTCAGCAAAGCCAGCGTGCCGGCATTCACCGTCATGCGGCGGCCGTTCTTCTGCTCGCTGGAGAAGCGGTCGGCAAAGACGCGCACCAGATGCGGAATATCTTCCTTGCGTTTGCGCAACGCCGGAATGGTGATCGGGAAGACGTTGAGGCGATAGTAGAGATCCTCGCGGAAATGGCCGTTCTTGACCTCCTCGATCAGATCCTTGTTGGTCGCCGAGATCAGCCGGACATTGACCTTGTGCGCGGTGCGCGCACCGACGGTCTCAATCTCGCCCTGCTGGACGGCGCGCAAGAGTTTCACCTGCACTTCGAGCGGCAGGTCGCCGATCTCGTCAAGGAAGATGGTGCCGCCGTCGGCTTCCATGAATTTGCCGATGTGGCGCTCGGTCGCGCCGGTAAACGCGCCCTTCTCGTGACCGAAGAGAATGCTCTCGACCAGATTATGCGGGATCGCCCCGCAATTGACGGTGACGAAGGGCTTGTTCGAGCGGTCGCCGCCCGATTGGATGGCGCGCGCCACCAGCTCCTTGCCGACGCCGGATTCGCCTTCGAGCACGACGGGAATGTTGGACTGAGCCGCCCGCTGGGCGAGATCGATGACGCGGAGCATCGCCGGGCTTGCCGAGACGATATCGTCGAAGCCAACCGAACCTGAGCGCGACCGGCGTCCGGCGCGCGCCTTGACTTCGCGCTGGTCGAGCTTCATCGCGTTCGAGATCGAAGTGGCGATGCGTTCGGGCGAGACCGGCTTGACGACGAAATCGAAGGCGCCGGCGCGCATGGCCTGCACCACCGTTTCGATGCCGCCCTGCCCCGTCTGCACGATGACAGGGATCTGCGTGCCGAATTCGTGAAGCGCATCGAGGAATTCGAGGCCGGTCATCTCCGGCATCATCAGGTCGAGCACGATGACGTTGAAAAGGCCGCTGTCGCGTTTGACCATTTCCAGGCCGATACGGCCATTTTCCGCCTGGTGCACGACATGGCCGTGACGCTCGATTGCGTTCTTGAGCAGGCGGCGCTGCACGGGGTCGTCCTCGACCACGAGGATTTGCCCTGCTCCCTTGAGCTCATTGTAACCGGTCATTGTCGCCTCACTTCATGCGAAACCATAAAGCGCACTCTGACAGCAAGGCTTGAACATCCAGTTTTGAGAAATAATTGCATTTTAACGATTGCAACGGGTCGATTTCGTGCCGAAGCGAGGCCTTTCATGCGCCGAAAGCCCCTTGATGCCGGGCCTTAGCGCGCTTAGACAAGCAGTCTGTTATGAATGTGGAGAGGAATGCGCCCATGAAAATCAAGCTCCCGCACGCCGGCCTTCTTCTATCGGCAGCAGCGCCAGCTGGGGCCGCCGATCCGGCGCTCGGCGTTCTGCCGGTCTGGAAGCTGCAGGATCTTTATCCCTCCGCCACCTCCACCGCCTTCGTCGCCGACATGGAAAAAGCCGGCAAGGCCGCGATCGCCTTTGAAGAAAAGTGGAAGGGCACACTCACGGAGGCGACGGCGAAGACCGGCGCCGAGGGCATCGGCGCGGCCCTGAAGGAATATGAGGCGCTGGACGACATCATCGGCCGCCTCGGCTCCTTTGCCGGCCTCACTTATTTCTCCGATACCACCAACCCGACAAACGGCAAGCTCTACGGCGACGTACAGGCCAAGATCACCGAATTTTCCGGTCATCTCCTGTTCTTCGCGCTGGAACTCAACCGCATCGACGACGCGGTGATCGACGCCTGCATGGCGAATGATCCCGCCGCCGGACATTATCGCCCTTGGCTGCTCGACCTCAGGAAGGACAAGCCCTACCAGCTCGACGATAGGCTGGAACAGCTCTTCCTTGAGAAGTCGATGACATCAGCCGCAGCCTTCAACCGCCTCTTCGACGAAACCATGGCGGAACTTCGCTACGAGATCGATGGCGAGAAAGTGCCGCTCGAAGTGGCGCTGAACAAGCTGCAGGAAAAGGATCCGGAAGTGCGCCGCAAGGCAGCCATGGCGCTCGCCGAAACCTTCAAGGCGAATATCCGCACCTTTACGCTGATCACCAACACGCTTGCCAAGGATAAGGAGATCGCCGACCGCTGGCGCGGCTTCGAGGACATCGCCGACAGCCGACACCTGGCAAACCGCGTCGAGCGCGAGGTCGTCGATGCGCTGGCCGCAGCCGTCCGCGAAGCCTATCCCCGCCTTTCGCATCGCTATTACAAGATGAAGGCGAAATGGCTTGGCATGGAGCAGATGAATTTCTGGGACCGCAACGCGCCGCTTCCGGAAACCTCCAGCGCCATCATCTCGTGGCCGGAGGCGAAGGACACCGTGCTATCGGCCTATGGCAATTTTTCCCCCGAGATGGCTGATATCGCCAGGCGGTTCTTCGACGAACAGTGGATCGATGCTCCGGTTCGTGCCGGCAAGGCGCCCGGCGCCTTCGCGCATCCGACGGTTCCCTCGGCCCATCCCTATGTGCTCGTCAATTATATGGGCAAGCCGCGCGATGTAATGACGCTTGCCCATGAACTCGGGCACGGCGTGCATCAGGTTCTCGCCGGCGCGCAGGGAGCGCTGATGTGCCAGACGCCGCTGACGCTTGCCGAAACCGCTTCCGTCTTCGGCGAGATGCTGACCTTCCGCGCGCTTCTGCAAAAGACCACCGATACGCGCGAGCGCAAGGCGATGCTCGCCCAGAAGGTCGAGGATATGATCAACACGGTCGTGCGCCAGATCGCCTTCTACGAATTCGAGCGCAAGCTCCACACCGCTCGTAAAGCTGGCGAACTCACAGCTGACGACATCGGCGAACTCTGGCTCTCCGTCCAGTCGGAAAGCCTCGGGCCGGCGATCAGCATTTCTGAAGGGTACGAGACCTATTGGGCCTATATCCCCCATTTCATCCACTCGCCCTTCTATGTCTACGCCTATGCCTTTGGCGATTGCCTGGTAAATTCGCTCTATGCCGTCTACCAGAAAGCCGAGAAGGGCTTTCAGGAGAAGTATTTCGAACTGCTGAGGGCCGGCGGCACCAAGCATCACTCGGAACTGCTGAAGCCTTTTGGCCTCGACGCCACCGATCCGTCGTTCTGGAGCCAGGGCCTGTCGATGATCGAAGGGCTGATCGATGAGTTGGAAGCGTTGGATAGGGGCTGACGCCCCGGCCAAGACTTGAAACAAGCGGGGGGCATGATCGGCATTGTAACGTTTGATCTACCAACCGCATTCTGCAACGTCCATGAGGAACCATGACGGCAGCCCCCTCTCCCTCATTCCTGTGCTTGTCACAGGAGTCCAGCGCGCCCAAGTCCTTGGGCGCCGGGGACTGTTTATCGGTCGGAAATGAGTTATTCACGGCGCGTACGCGCCGTGGCTGGATTCCTCTGACAAGCACAGGAATGAGGGATGCGGATATTGCCGAGGTCTCGGCTTGCCGCCGCGAGAACACGAGTTTCGCATCACCCGGCACCGCAGAGAACAAAACCGGCGCAAGCATCGGATAACCAGGCAAGATGCGGCGCGACCATGTCTGACCCCTATATTCTCTTCCGCGACGACGCGACCGGACAGGTGATGCTTTTCGCAGAGCCGGCTGAGATCATCGTTGCCAGGACGCGCGCCGAGTTCTTTGCAGGCCTTGCCCGGATGGAAGAGGCCAAGGCCGCAGGCAAATGGCTTGCCGGTTACATGGCCTATGAGGCCGGATACCTCTTCGAGGAAAAACTTGCTCCCTTCGCCGGGGAACATCGCGAGACCCCGCTCATCTGTTTCGGCGTCTTCGACGCTCCGCAGGCCGATACGCATCCGCTTGCCCAGCCAAAACAGCGCCTCGAAAACGAGGAATTCCTCACCGCCCCGAAAGCTGCCTGGGATTTCCCTATATATAAAGAGCGCTTCGACCGCCTCCACCAGCACCTGCGGCTCGGCGACGCCTATCAGGCGAACCTCACCATGCCGGTCGAGGCTCACTGGAACGGCGACCCTCGTGCCGCCTTTTGGTCGCTGATCGAACGCCAGCCGGTCAAATACGGCGCGCTGGTCGATCTCGGCGGCCCGGTCATCCTTTCGCGGTCGCCCGAACTTTTCTTCCGCACCGATGAAGAGGGCTGGATCGAGACCCATCCGATGAAGGGCACGGCAAAACGCGGCACCACTGCCGCCGAGGATGCCGAAATCATCGAGGCCATGCGCAGCGATATCAAGACGCAAGCGGAAAACCGTATGATCGTCGATCTCCTGCGCAACGATATCTCCCGCATCACCGAGGTCGGCACACTCGACGTCCCGAAGCTCTTCGACATCGAGACCTATCCGACCGTCCACCAGATGGTGAGCCATGTCCAGGCAAGGCTCCGTCCCGATCTTTCGATCTGCGACATCTTCTCCGCGCTCTTCCCCTGTGGTTCGATCACCGGCGCGCCAAAGATGCGGGCAATGGAAATCCTCCATGCGCTCGAGGATGTCCCGCGCGACGCCTATTGCGGCGCGATCGGCATGATCTCACCCACCGGCGCCATGCGTTTTTCCGTCGCCATCCGCACGATCACGCTTTTTCAGGGCGGCAGGGCCGTCTTCAATGTCGGCGGCGGCATCGTCTTCGATTCGACCGCCGAGGCCGAATATGAGGAATGCCTGCTCAAAGCCCGCTTCGCTGTCGGCGACCAATGGATTGCGCGATGATCGATTTTTCGTTGATCGAGACGCTGCGCTGGCAGCCCGGCGAGGGTTTCATCCGACTGCGTCTGCATCTCGCCCGGCTTTCCCGCTCCGCCCGTCGCCTTGGCTTCCCGCAACCGGTCGAGGCGGTAGCAAGGCTCGACGAAGCCGTTGCGGGTGCTGCCGGTCCGCTGCGCGTCCGCCTGACCTTCGACGCGCAAGGCCGCATCGAGGTGACGAGCGCCGCTTTCGTGCCCCTGGCGCCCGATACCACCTGGACCGTCCGCCTCGCCGAAACCCGTCTGAATTCCGCCGACAGGCTGCTGCGCGTCAAGACCACGCGCCGTGCCGTCTACGAGGCCGCACGGGCCGAATATAGGCCTGATGAGGCCGATGAAGTCATCCTTTTGAATGAACGCAATGAAGTCTGCGATGGCACCATCACCTCGATCTTCCTGGACGACGGAACCGGCGTTCTGCGCACTCCGCCGATCTCCTGCGGCCTGCTCGCCGGTGTGCTGCGCACCGAATTGATCTGCAACCGCAAGGCCCGCGTCGGCCGCATCACGCCTGCCGATCTCAATGCCGGCACGCTCTATATCGGCAATTCGCTGCGCGGCCTGATCCGCGCAAACCTCATCAGGAGCTGACCATGTTCATTCTCTCGCTCACCTATGTGAAACCCAACGATGAAGCCGACAGGCACATGGAACCGCACATGGCCTGGGTGAAGGAGGGTTTGCCAAGGGCTGGTTCCTCGCTTCCGGCCGCAAGGTGCCGCGCACCGGCGGCGTGATCCTCGCAATCGGCGATCGCGCTGCGATCGAGACCTATGTCGCCGCCGATCCCTTCACCATCCACGGCGTCGCCGAATACGACATCACCGAGCTTGCCGTAACGACCGCGGTCGAAGGGCTGGAAACCCTGAAGCGCTGAATTGACAGGAGCCGATCATGAATGATCTCGCCGCCCATCTGAAAGAGCTCGAGGAAAAACTCTTCGAGCCATCGGTTCGCGCCTCGCGGGAGATGCTGACTACGCTGCTCTCGCGCGATTTCCGTGAAATCGGCAGTTCCGGACGGCTCTATACCTTCGACGTCATTGTGCCCAGTCTTTTGGCCGAGCAACGGACGGGAACGTCCCGCGGCGAGCATTTCGAAACCCAAAGACTTGCGGAGCACATCGCGCTCGTCACCTACCGCGCCATTTACACAGACACCGACGGAAGCAAAATGCGGACGCTGCGCAGTTCCATCTGGCGGCTGGAAGAGGAGGGGCACTGGCGCATGCTCTTCCACCAGGGCACCGTCATTGGTTAAGCCAATCGATGCGGGCTGCCGATCCCAGGGCAGCCTCGCCGGCCCTATCGCCGCTCGATATTTGGCCTTTCCCCGTCAATGCTCTTTATTGTGACGTCGTTTTATGGTTAGAGCCGGTCACCTCGCACTCTCTGCGGCAATTTCAAAACAATTCTTCGGGCTGAACGCCTTCGTCGCCTTCCACAGGAGAAAAGAATGACGGAACAGAATTATCCGGTATATGCCGAAATTACCGGTCCGATCGTAATGATCGGCTTTGGCTCCATCGGCCGCGGCACCCTGCCCCTGATCGAGCGCCATTTCAAATTCGACAAGAGCCGGATGGTCGTCATCGACCCTCGTGAAGAGCCCTCCGACATGGAGATCCTGAAGAAGCACGGCGTTCGCCATATCAAGGAATATGTCACCAAGGACAATTACAAGGAACTGCTGAAGCCGCTGCTGACGGAAGGCGAAGGTCAGGGTTTCTGCGTCAACCTCTCGGTCGACACCTCCTCGCTCGACATCATCAAGCTCTGCCGTAAACTCGACGTTCCCTATGTCGACACCGTCGTCGAGCCCTGGCTCGGCTTCTATTTCGACAAGGGCATGAGCAATGCCGACCGCACCAACTATGCGCTGCGCGAAACCATGCGCAAGGAAAAGGCGAAGAACCCGGGCGGCGCCACCGCCGTCTCCACCTGCGGCGCCAATCCGGGCATGGTCTCCTGGTTCGTCAAGCAGGCGCTCGTCAACCTCGCCAACGACATCGGCCTCAAGTTCGAGGAGCCGGACCAGCATGATCGCGAAGGCTGGGCAAAGCTGATGAAGAAGGTCGGCGTCAAGGGCATTCACATCGCCGAGCGCGACACCCAGCGCACCAAGCATCCGAAGCCGCTCAACGTCTTCTGGAACACCTGGTCTGTCGAAGGCTTCATCTCTGAAGGCCTGCAGCCGGCTGAACTCGGCTGGGGCACGCATGAAGAGTGGATGCCGAAAAACGCCAAGAAGCACAAGAAGGGCAACAAGGCGGCGATCTACCTGGAGCAGCCGGGCGCCAACACCCGCGTGCGCACCTGGTGCCCGACGCCCGGCCCGCAATATGGCTTCCTCGTCACCCACAACGAGTCGATCTCGATCGCCGACTTTTTCACGGTCCGCGACAAGGACGGCGAAGTGACCTTCCGCCCGACCTGCCACTATGCCTACCATCCGGCCAACGACGCCGTGCTCTCGCTGCACGAGATGTTCGGCAATGGCGGTACGCCGCAGCCGGTCCATCACGTTCTCGACGAGGACGAATTAGAAGATGGCATCGACGAACTCGGCGTCCTGCTCTACGGCCACGAGAGGAATGCCTACTGGTATGGCTCGCGCCTGTCGCTGGAAGAAACCCGCAGCATCGCGCCCTATCAGAACGCCACCGGCCTGCAGGTGACCTCCGCCGTTCTCGCCGGCATGGTCTGGGCGCTGGAAAACCCGAATGCCGGCATCGTCGAAGCCGACGAGATCGATTACAAGCGCTGCCTCGAAGTGCAGATGCCCTATCTCGGCCCGGTCGAGGGCCACTATACCGATTGGACTCCGCTGGACGGCCGCCCGGGCCTCTTCCCCGAGGATATCGACACCAAGGATCCGTGGCAGTTCAGGAACATTCTCGTTCGCTGAGATTGTCTGCACGGCTTTGACAATGCCCGCCGCAAGGCGGGCATTTTTGTAACGCCGGCTGTCTAAATGCCGCTCGCCGCCCCACCAAGGCTTGCCTTCACGCCGGGCGCGCGCCATGTTTTGCCCGAACTTGGCGGCTGTCCGCCGCGCCGATTCGCCGGGAGAAGCCTTATGAAAATCAGAACTGGTCTCGTTCTTGTCGGTGCAGCGGCCGCTCTTGCCGCCTGCGTTTCATCAGAGCCGCGTCGCTTGCCGGTTGCAACCGCGCCCGCCGCCACTGGCGTCGAAGGCAACTGGAGCGATCCGAACGGCATCGTTTCCACCTTCCAGGGCGGTAGCTTCACCACCCGCACCACCGATAGCAACCAGCTTCTTGCCTCGGGCACCTATATCAATACCTCACCGACCCTGGTCGAGATCAACATGACCTCGCTGGTGCGCAAGACCCAGTCCAAGGTCAATTGCGCCCTCGTCAACCCGAGCCAGCTCAATTGCACCTCCGATTCCGGCGCACAGTTCACGCTTTCCCGCCGCGGCTGAAAGATGCGGCGATAGGCTAGACTAAGCACACCATGCGGGCCCTCGCCTCTTATCTCGTCCTGCTGCTCGCCATGCCGCTTGCGGCACTTGCGGTCGTTTCGCCGGCCAATGTCTATCGTGCCCAGGGCATCGCCGCTCCCGATTGCGACGGGCCGCTGCAGGTGCTGATCTTCGCCGTGCCTGCCGTCCTGATCTATGGCGCAGGCGCGCTCCTTGCCTATCGGGCCGGCCGGCGCTTTCATCGCCTCGTTTCCGTTCTCTGCTTGATCATCGCGCTCGCCACGGTTCCGAATATTGCCGAGGCCGTGCACGAACTTTATCGAAACGCCGCCGACGGCGAATGCCTGGGATAGGAACTCGGCTTTTTTCCCCTGCCCCCTTGGAAAGCGCCTCGCCTGGCCCAGCTTTCTCTTGCGGTCGTGCATCGTCTGATGGAACATCCGCAGGCCGGGAAACCGCCCCGGCGCACGATAAAAGGGATCGGCGAGGATCAGGGGGATCTTTCGCCTCAATCAGGAGAACAGGGATGACGAAGTCTTTCAGCTTCGGTCTTTTGACCGCGTCCATGCTAGCGCTGAGCGCGGGCGCCGCCTTTGCGGATTACGAACTCAATATTCTTCATATCAACGATTTCCATTCGCGCATCGAATCGATCAACAAATTCGACTCCACCTGCTCGGCCGAGGAGGAAGGCAAGAAGGAATGCTTCGGTGGTGCGGCCCGCCTGAAGACCGCGATCGACCAGCGCCGTCAGGCGCTATCCGGCAAGAACGTCCTCCTCCTCAATGCCGGCGACAATTTCCAGGGCTCGCTCTTCTACACGACCTACAAGGGGGCAGCCGAAGCCGAATTCCTGAACCTGATGAAGTTCGACGCCATGACCGTCGGCAACCATGAATTCGACGACAGCGAGGACGGGCTCGCGACCTTCCTCGACAAGGTACAGTTCCCTGTCGTGACGGCGAACGTCAAGGCGACAGCCGCCTCCAAGCTCGGCGACCGCATCAAGCCCTTTCTGGTGCTCGATGTCGGCGGCCAGAAGATCGGCATCGTCGGCGCCGTCACCAATGATACGGCAGAGCTTTCCTCTCCCGGCCCGAACGTCACGATCGCCGATGACGTCCAGAGCATTACTTCAGCCGTTCAGGATCTGAAGGGTCAGGGCGTCAACAAGATCATCGCGCTCACCCATGTCGGCTACCCCCGCGATCTCGCCCTGATCGCCAAGATCCCGGATGTCGATGTCGTCGTCGGAGGCCACTCCCACAGCCTGCTCTCCAACACCGACCCGAAGGCTGAAGGTCCGTATCCGACGATGGTCGACAATCCCGGCGGCTACAAGGTGCCGGTCGTCCAGGCTGCCTCCTACAGCAAGTATCTCGGCGATCTCGTCGTCAATTTCGACGATAGCGGCGTCGTCAAGGATGCCAAGGGCGATCCGATCCTGATCGATTCCACCTTCACGCCCGATCCGGCCGTCCTCACCCGTATCGCCGAACTGGCAAAACCGATCGAGGACCTGCGCAAAAAGGTGATCGGCTCTTCCGAAAGCCCGATCGAAGGTGACCGCAAGGTCTGCCGCGTCAAGGAATGCTCGATGGGCAATCTGGTGGCAGACGCCATGCTCGATCGCACTAAAAACCATGGCGTCACCATTGCCGTTCAGAACGGCGGCGGCCTGCGTGCGTCGATCGACGGCGGCGAGATCACCCAGGGCGAGGTCATCACCGTCCTGCCTTTCCAGAACACGCTCGCTACGTTTGAGCTGACCGGCGCAAACGTCGTCAAGGCGCTCGAAAACGGCGTCAGCCAGATCGACCAGGGCGCCGGCCGCTTCCCGCAGGTCGCCGGCCTGAAGTTCTCCTTCGACCAATCGAAGCCTGTCGACAGCCGTGTCAGCGACGTTCAGGTGAAGGACGGCGACAATTTCGCTCCGATCGACCCGGCTAAGACCTACAAGGTCGCCACCAACAACTTCATGCGGGGCGGCGGCGACGGCTATACGATCTTCAAGGAAGGCCAGAACGCCTATGATTTCGGCCCGGATCTTGCCGACGTGACGGCCGAATACGTCGCCGCGCATTCACCCTACAAGCCCTACACGGATGGCCGCGTCACGGAACTGGCGCAGGCAGCGCCTGCACCCTCCGCTTCCGAGTCGGCGCCTGCCGCACCTGCTGCTCCGACCCCCTCTACCGAACCCAGCCCTGCACCGGCTGCTCCTGCTCCATCCACCGAGCCGGCTCCCGCACCTGCTGCCCCGGCCCCAACAGCACCGGCTCCTGCACCCACTGCGGAACCGGCACCCGCACCGGCAGCCTCCACACCTGCCGCGACGACGCCTTCCACCCACGTCATCGCCGCGGGCGACACCTTCTGGGATCTCGCCGTGACCTTCTATGGCGACGGCACGCTGTGGCGGAAGCTTTCGGATGCCAATGGCAAGCCGAACCCGCGGCACTTGACGGTCGGCAAGGAGATCGAAGTCCCCGCCAAGTAAGACGATTTGTCTCGATGCCACTGGCCGGTCCGGGGTTTCCCGGGCCGGCTTTTCTTTCTATAGGGTGAACCACGATCTCCAGGCTGCGTATGAGCCGACGGGACAAATGAACGTTGGGGCCAGAATGACAGCAGATATTTCACTCCGCCCGGCCGATCATCCGGCCGTCAAATTTGGTAAGGTCGGTGTGCTGCTGGTCAATCTCGGCACGCCTGACGGCACTGATTATACCTCGATGCGCCGCTATCTCAGGGAATTCCTGACCGATCGCCGCGTCATCGAATGGTCGCCCTGGAAGTGGTATCCGATCCTGTTCGGCATCGTGCTCAACACCCGCCCGCAGAAGGTCGGTAAGGCCTATGAGCTGATCTGGAACAAGGAGAAGAACGAAAGTTATCTGCGCACCTACACCCGCAACCAGTCGGAACTGATAGCCGAGCGCCTGAAGGATCTTGATAACGTCAAGGTAGACTGGGCGATGCGCTACGGCACGCCGTCGATCGCCTCGCGCATCGACGCGCTGAAAGAAGAAGGCTGCGACCGGATTGTGCTCTTCCCGCTCTATCCGCAATATGCGGCGGCGACGACCGCCACCGTCAACGACAAGGCCTTCCAGAAGCTGCTCTCGATGCGCTGGCAGCCGGCGCTACGCACCGTTCCCGCCTATCATGACGACGAGACTTATATCGAAGCGCTCGCCACATCCGTCGAGAGGCATCTTTCGACCCTCGACTGGAAGCCCGAGATGCTGCTCGCCTCCTTCCACGGCATACCGATGTCCTATTTCAAGCAGGGCGATCCCTACTACTGTCAATGCCAGAAGACCGGCCGGCTGCTGCGCGAGCGGCTCGGGCTCACCAAAGAAAACTTCATGGTGACCTTCCAGTCCCGCTTCGGGCCGGAGGAATGGCTGCAGCCTTACACCGACAAGACGGTGGAGAAGCTCGCCAAGGACGGCGTCAAACGCATCGCCGTCATCAATCCCGGCTTCGTCTCCGACTGTCTGGAGACGCTGGAGGAGATCGCCGAACAGGCCGCCCACTCCTTCCACGAAAACGGCGGCGAGAAGTTCGCGCATATCCCCTGCCTCAACGATGGCGAGGACGGCATGAAGGTGCTGGAAAAGGTCGTCCGCCGCGAATTGCAGGGCTGGATCTAGGAAACCATCTTCAGAAAATTACGCCGCACGGATAGTCGGCGACGACCCGACGGACCTTACCCTCCTTTCGCTTGGAAGGTGCGGCAGGCGTGCGTCATTTCCTCCTCGCAAAGAACATGCTAACTCACCACATCAGTGGTGTAGGTGGGCGCGAATGCGCCGATAGGAGGAATTTTTCATGCTGTTCGGCGGCTTCGACATCGTCGTGATCGTGCTGGTCATCTTCGTCATCCTGGTGCTCTTTGCCGGGATCAAGACCGTGCCGCAGGGCTACCGCTATACGATCGAGCGCTTCGGGCGTTATACCCGCACGCTGGAGCCAGGCCTCAACCTCATCACACCCTTCATCGAGCGCGTCGGCGCCAAGTTGAATGTGATGGAGCAGGTGCTGAACGTGCCGACCCAGGAGGTGATCACCAAGGATAATGCCTCGGTTTCGGCCGATGCGGTCTCCTTCTATCAGGTGCTAAACGCCGCCCAGGCTGCCTATCAGGTCTCCAACCTCGAAAACGCCATCCTCAATCTCACCATGACCAACATCCGCTCGGTCATGGGTTCGATGGATCTCGACGAACTGCTCTCCAACCGCGATGCGATCAACGACCGGCTGTTGCGCGTCGTCGACGAAGCCGTGCATCCCTGGGGCATCAAGGTCACCCGCGTCGAGATCAAGGACATTCAGCCGCCGCGCGACCTCGTCGATGCGATGGCCCGCCAGATGAAGGCCGAGCGCGAGAAGCGCGCCCAGGTACTGGAGGCCGAAGGCTCGCGCAATGCGCAGATTCTGAGGGCCGAAGGCGCAAAGCAATCCGCCATCCTGCAGGCCGAAGGCCAGCGCGAGGCTGCCTTCCGCAACGCCGAAGCCCGCGAACGCCTGGCCGAGGCCGAAGCCAAGGCGACGAAGATGGTTTCGGAAGCGATCGCCGCCGGCGATATTCAGGCGATCAACTATTTCGTCGCTCAGAAATATACCGAGGCGCTCACCTCGATCGGTTCGGCGCCCAATTCCAAGATCGTGATGATGCCAATGGAAGCCTCTTCCATCCTGAGCTCGCTCGGTGGTATCGGCGCCATTGCCCGCGAAGTCTTCGGCGATGCCGGTAACGGCCCGTCAACGCCGCTGCCTGTGCCGCCGCGTCCACGTCCCGCACCGGCGCGCTCGACACCGCCGATCAATCCATCGACCCCCAATCCCTTCAATCCCGAGCAGGAGCGTTAAGCCATGCTGGCGAAGATCGTCGCCGAACTCGGTCCGTGGAGCTGGTGGGTCGCGGGCCTCGTGCTGCTCGCCGCGGAAATGATCGTTCCCGGCTTCTTCCTGGTTTGGATTGGCCTTGCCGCCTTGATCGTCGGCGCGCTGTCGCTGCTTTTCTGGGACAGCGCCTTCTGGGTCTGGGAGTTGCAGGCAATCCTTTTTGCGCTTTTCGCCGTTGCCGCGACCTTCGCCGGCCGCCGGCTGACACTGCGCAATGCCACCACCGACGAGCCCTTTCTCAATCAGCGCGGCGCCAGCCTCGTCGGCCGCACCGCAACACTGCACGAACCGATCCGCGAAGGCCGCGGCCGCATCCGTCTCGACGATACGCTATGGCAGGTGATGGGACCCGACCTGCCCGTCGGAACACAGGTGAAAGTGGTTTCGAGCAACGGCCGCGACCTGATGGTCGAGCCGGTCTGATCAAATAACTCTGAACAAACGAACCTGATCAGGCGACGCCGATCCGCAGCAGGTCGTGGAAATGCACCAGCCCGACCGGCCGGCGGTCGTCGTCGATGACGATCAGCGCGCCGATATGATGCTGGTTGAGCAGCGCCAGGGCCGCGGTCGCCAGCACCGTCGGCTTCACCGTCTTCGGCGTCCGCGTCATGATGTCGTCGACGGTAAGCTCGGCAAGATTGCGCGTCAGGTTGCGCGCCATGTCGCCTTCGGTGACGATGCCGCAGAGCCGCCCATCCTCATCAAGCACGCCGACGCAGCCGAAGTGCTTGCGCGACAGCACCGTGATCGCCTCCGGCATCGGTGTACCCTTGGCAACGAGCGGCAGCCGCTCGCCGGTATGCATGACATCGGCGACATGCATCAGGCTCGCGCCCAGCTTGCCGCCCGGATGGAAGACGTGGAAATCCGTGGCGGTAAAGCCGCGCGCCTCCAGGAGCGCCACCGCCAGCGCGTCGCCGATGGCAAGCTGCATCAGCGTCGAGGTCGTCGGCGCCAGCCCATTGGGGCAGGCCTCCTGTTCATTCGGCATCAGAAGGACGATATCGGCGGCGGCGGCGAGCGAGGAGCCTTCGCTGCAGGTGATCGCGATCAGCGGAATGGAGAAGCGCCGCGTGAAGGAAATGATGCTCTTGAGCTCGGCGCTTTCGCCACCTTTGGAAATCGCCAGCACGACGTCGTCGCGCGCGATCATGCCGAGATCGCCGTGATTGGCCTCCGCCGCATGCACGAAAAAGGCAGGCGTTCCGGTCGAAGCGAATGTCGCCGCGAGCTTGGCGCCGATATGCCCGCTCTTGCCGACGCCGGTGACGATGACGCGCCCGGAGATGTCGCCGATCACTTCGACCGCCCGTGTGAAAGGACCGGCCAAGCCATTGTCAAAAGCCTGTTCGAGCGCTTCAAGACCGCGTCTTTCGGTCTCTATCGTGCGTTTTGCCGATTCGAGCACGCTGTTTTCAACGAGGTTGATCGCTCTTCTGTTCATGAAATTGCGTTAGACCTTTTCACTTTCCAAGTCCACCCCGCACTCTTTCCGACCCGCAGTCTTTCCGACCCGCACTCTTTCCGAATTGTGAACAGCGCCCGCCGCCGGCAACGAATGGTTAACCACAAGGCTTTACCTTTGGGTAAGAACCGAAAGCATGTCAGGCGCGAATTGCATGGGCCAGCCAAAACAGACGAGCAGTGTGACGCCGCTCCGCGCCATGAGCCGTGCCGTCTCCTTTACCGTGCTGGGTGGCCTGCTTCTCAGCCAGACAGCAGCCTTCGCGCAGTCCGCCTTGCCGCAGCCGGCAAACGGTCGCTCCGCCGCCTCCCAGGATAACCGCGCCACCAACAACGCCGCATCCGCCGCCGGCTTCGATGACGAGACCGGCGATAGCGCCACTCCTGCGGCAAACGACGCGACTGAGAACGCGGATGATAGCCAGCAGCGGCCGGCCATACCGGATGCACAAGCCGGCGACGACATTACCGGTTCCATCCTCGACGAGGACATACGCCGGCTGAACACCCGTGAAGCGCCGCTCGACGAGACACTGCCACGCCGCAGGGTTGCCGAAAGCGCCTCGACAGAGGAGACGCCGGGAATCCCGATCGGCACGTTTGTGCTCCGCCCGAGCGTCACCCAGAGCATCAACACCGAAACCACCAAGGACGGCAATACCAGGCAGCGGCGCGCCTTTCTCGAAACGGATGCGGCAGCGACCCTGACTTCCGACTGGGGCCGGCACCAGCTGACCGTCACCTCCGAAGGCGCCTGGCAGAGGAATATCAGCGGCGAGGGCGAGGAGCAGCCTTCCTTTAAAATCAACAGCGATCTTAGGCTGGATCTTCCCGACGAGACGACCGCGCACCTGACCGCTGGCTATAATTTCTACCGTGAAGATACGGACGATCCCGACGCCATCGCCGACGCCGCACAGCAGTCGGACGTGCAGGAATTTTCGGCCGGCGCCTCCGTCCAACGCGATTTCGGCATCCTGCGCGGCACGACGGCACTGGCGCTGACCCGCTCGATCTATTCGGATGCCAAGCTTGCGAACGGCACCACCGTCGCCCTCAGCGACCGTAACCAGACGACGGGCACACTGCGCGGCCGCGTCGGCTACGAACTGTCTCCCGCGCTCATCCCCTTCATCGAGGCGACGATCGGCCGTTCGGTCTATGACGAAACCCGCGACTCCGCCGGTTACGAGCGCTCCGGCCATAGCTATGGCGCCAAGGCAGGCGTCGAGGTCGATCTCGGTGAAAAGCTGAAGGGTGAAGTCGGCGTCGGCTACGAGATGGCAGATTTCGAAGACAGCCGCCTGTCCTCGATCGATACCGCCACGCTCGATGCGAGCCTGCTCTGGTCGCCGATCCGCGGCACCGATGTCAATCTCGACCTGCAGACGAGCATCCAACCCTCGACCACGGCAGGCGAAAGCGGCTACGTCTCACACGCGCTGACGACGACGGTCACCCACCAGCTGCGCGACAACCTGGTCGGGACGATGATCGGCGGGGTGATATGGCGCGATTATCCCACGGACAGCACCATCAACGACGAGCTCGTCTATACCGCCGCGACCGGCCTGACCTGGAACATCAACCGCTATCTCGATCTGACCAGCACGCTCGGCTACGAGTTGACGACGCGCAAGGAAGGCAGCGACTCGCAGCAATGGCGAGCCGGCGTCGGTCTCAAGCTGAAACGCTAAGAATGTCGGAAAATAGAGCGCCGCGTATCCCTTAGGACACGCGGCGCTCTATCACATTGAATCTACGACTTATTTCAGGCCCGCAAGCAATTCCCTGAAGCCGCCTTCGACGGAGGGGCGGATATCGGCGCGTTCGAGGGCGAAGGCGACGTTTGCCAGGATGAAGCCGTCCTTGGCGCCGCAATCGTAAGTCGCGCCGCGGAAGTGGTAACCGGCGAAATCCTGTTCCTTCAGCAGCTTCAGCATGCCGTCGGTGAGCTGGATCTCGTTGCCGGCGCCGCGCTCCTGGGTTTCGAGGATCTTGAAGATCTCAGGCTGCAGGATATAGCGGCCGTTGATGAAGAAGTTGGAAGGCGCCGTCCCCTTGGCAGGCTTTTCCACCATGCCGGTGATGCGGAAGCCGTCGCCGATCGCCTCGCCGACGCCGACGATGCCGTATTTATGCGCCTGGTCCGGCGCGCATTCCTCGACGGCGATGATATTGCCGCCGCTCTGGGCATAGAGGTCGATCATGCCCTTCATGCAGCCCTTGTCGCCCTTCATGATCATATCGGGAAGCAGCAGTGCGAAGGGCTCGTCGCCGACGATCTCACGGGCGCACCACACGGCATGGCCGAGGCCGAGCGGCTCCTGCTGGCGGGTGAAGCTCACCGTGCCTGCCTTCGGCAATTGCTGGGCGAGAAGCGTAATTTCCGCCTTCTTGGCGCGCTCGCGCAGCGTCTGCTCCAGCTCGAAATGAATGTCGAAATAATCTTCGATGACGTGCTTGTTGCGTCCGGTGACGAAGACGAGATGTTCAATCCCGGCTTCGATCGCCTCATCGACGACATATTGAATGATTGGCTTGTCGACGACGGTCAACATTTCCTTCGGAACAGCCTTTGTCGCCGGCAGGAATCGCGTTCCCAACCCGGCAACCGGAAATACTGCTTTACGAACTTTGTTGTGTTGAGCCACACCCGGCCTCCTGCTTCGATCATATCGCATTGGAAATGGAGTTTTTTAGCTTTAACTAGTATAGAATTGCTACTGTTTTGCAAATGGTGACCGCAGCGGATCGCCATGGTAAAGAATTTGTTGACTCCGTTCCTGTAGTCTCGGGTCTGGGCGGAAATGATGCCCCGCTGCACCAGAAACTGAAGATGACGGATACGACTGTCGATGACCCAGAATCACAAAAACTCCCTTCGTGGTCTTGCTCTCGCCCTCATTGTCGCTGCCCAGGTGGCACTGGTCCCCGACAACGCGAAAGCTGATTCCCGCTTCCAGAAATGGATCGCGGATTTTTACCAGACTGCCGCTCAGAGTGGCATCAGTAAGGCAACCTATCAAAAGGCCTTTTCCGGGGTGAGCGAGCCCGATCCGACCGTGCTCGAAAAGGCGGCCTACCAGCCGGAATTCACCTCGAAGATCTGGGACTATGTCGATTCCCGCGTCAACCCCTATACGGTCAAAATCGGCCGCGAGATGGCCGCCAAACACGCAAGGACGCTCGCTGCGATCGAGCAGCGTTTCGGCGTCGACAAGACCATTTTGCTGGCCATCTGGTCGATGGAATCGAATTACGGCGCGGTTCTCGACAAGGACGACCGGCTGCACTACGTGCCGCGCGCCCTGGCCACGCTTGCCTATGCCGATCCGAGCCGCGCCAAATTCGCCAAGAAGCAGTTGGTCGCCGCGCTAAAGATCCTGCAGAACGGCGATGTGCCGGCACGCGAGATGACCGGCTCCTGGGCCGGCGCCATGGGCCACACCCAGTTCATCCCGACAAGCTACCTGCTTTATGCCGTCGATGCCGACGGCAACGGCCATCGCGATATCTGGAACTCGATCCCCGACGCGCTGGCGACCTCGGCCAATCTCCTGATGAAGAACGGCTGGGACACCGGCAAGACCTGGGGTTACGAGGTCGTCGTTCCCGCTGCAGTCGCCAAGCAGGCCGGCAAGACCCATACACTGGCCCAATGGGCGGCACTCGGCCTGACCCGCCCGAACGGCAAGGCCTTCCGCGAGAGCGCCACCAAAGCCATGCTGAAGATGCCGGCCGGAGCTGGCGGCCCAGGCTTCCTGATGACCGCCAACTTCTTCACCATCAAGAACTACAATGCCTCGGACAGCTACGCGCTTGCTGTCGGCCTGCTGGCCGACCAGATCGCCGGCTACGGCGGGATGCAGCAGCGCTGGCCGCGCCCGGACGGCGCACTCGATATCACCGAGAAATTCGAGCTGCAGACCCGTTTGAAGACGCTCGGCTATTACAGTGGCGAGGTCGACGGCAATTTCGGCTCGGGTTCGAAGGCGGCGATATCAGCCGTGCAGTCTCGCATCGGCATGCAGCCGGACGGCGAGCCCTCGCTGCCGCTTCTGAACGCACTGCGCCGCTAGATCAGGATGATTTTAGGCCCGATCGGCCTAAAATCTGAATCCTGATCTAAATCAAAGAAGTAGAGCATGATGTCGTCCGAAAACCGCGCACACTTTTCGGCATCATGCTCTAGAGTTTGCGTCGGTTCGGGAATCATGCAGGGCGCTTCAAGTCTTTGTCTCATGCAGGTCGCCCCGTCCTGGCGCACGGTTTTGGCGAACCAGCATTGGAAGCGGCAGAACCGTGACCTAGATATTAGTGGGAGTGGACGCTGGCCTGCCCTGCGTGCAAGATGCCGGCAGATGCGGAACTGCCCATGACGAAGAAAATTGATCGGACCCGTAAAATCCGTTGGCTCGTGCTCGCCTTGGCGGCGGCTTCGCTATGCCTTGGCGTGTCTGCGCCGGTGCATGTCGCCGAAGCCCAGGAGCAGCGCTATCAGCGCCGGTCGATCTTCGATTTCTTCCTTGGCCGGCGCTATCTCGACGACGGCCCGCAGGCCCCTGACGTCCAGCAGCCGCGACGCCAGCAGCGCAAACGCCCGCCAGCGCAGAAAGCCATCGTCAATACCCGCACTGCGCCGCCGGTCCGCGCTCCCGTCGAGGAGGAGCCGGCCGTACAGAAACTTGGCGACGCCCGAAAGATCCTGATCGTCGGCGATTTTCTGGCCAGCGGCCTCGGCGACGGCCTCACGGCCGCCTTCGAGACCTCGCCGGGTGTCGTCGTCGAAGCCCGCGGCAACGTCTCATCGGGTCTTGTCCGCGACGATTATTATGACTGGCCGGAACAGCTGCCGAAGATGATCGACGAGCTGAAGCCGGCAATGGTCGTCGTCATGATCGGTGCCAACGACCGCCAGCAGATGGTGACCGACACCGCCAAGGAAAAATTCCGCACCGATGGCTGGTTCACCGAATACCGCCGTCGCGTGCTTTCCTTCGGCAAGGAGGTCACTGACCGCAAGATCCCGCTGCTCTGGGTCGGTCTTCCTGCCTTCGAATCCGATTCGATGACGGCCGATGCCGTTCAGATGAACCAGCTCTACCGCAACCAGGTCGAAAGCGTCGGCGGTGAATTCGTCGATATCTGGGATGGTTTCGTCGACGAAAACGGCAACTTCATCGTCACCGGTTCGGATGTGAACGGCCAGCAGGTGCGCCTGCGCACCTCCGATGGCATCAACCTTACCCAGGCTGGCCGGCGCAAGCTTGCCTTCTATGTGGAAAAACCGGCCCGGCGTCTTCTCGGCACCCAGGCGAGCCCGGATCTGGTCCGCCTCGACTCCAGCAATCTGCCCGGCCTCGGCCTTCCCGCCAATCCGGTCGAACATACCGTGCCGATCAGCCTCTCCGATCCCAATCTCGACGGCGGCGCCGAGCTTCTCGGCGCCAGGCCGCCGCCTGTGGCTTTGACACGGTCGCCGCGCGACCTGCTGGTCGAGCAGGGCGAAATGACGCCAGCACCTCCCGGCCGCGTTGACGATTACCGCCTGCCTGCCGTAAAGGCGCCGGCCGAAGTCTCGGTCAAATAAAGGTTGCGCGAGGCTGCCCTCCACTTCGTCCCGTTTACTTCGCCGTCGCCTGCGGCCAGCTCAGATAATAGTAGTTCGCGCCGATCAAGCCAAAAAAAGCATGGCTGTCGTTCGTCTGGTCGACGTAGCTGCCGTTTTCCTTGACGAAGGCGCCGTTGGCGCCACGCTCCAGATGCGCATCGAGGAAGTCGCTCCAGCCGCTGACATCGATATCCTGGCCGGCCTTGCTCTCCGTGTCCGCCTCGTCGGCATCGGCGACATCCCAGGCGTTGATCGATACGCCCTGTGTCGGATCGGTGATGGTCAGCGTGCCCGCTTCGAGGGCGGCCAGCATGTCATGGGCCTTGCCGCTCTCGCCCTCGGCCGCGGCCGCATCCTGCAGCTGCTGCTTCAGCATAGACATGAAGGAGGCGCTGGTGACGTCGGCGCCGTCACCCGTTGTGTCGGACTCATCAGACGTGTCGCTTTGGGCCGAAAGCGTATCGAGCAGCCCGGAAAGGGCCTGGTTGGAAAGAAGCGAGGAAGAGCTCGGATCGAGCCCGTAGCTGCTCAGAATGCTGGCGGCCGACGAACTCTGCATATCCTGCGCGCTGTCGTCGGAGCCGCGAAGGTTTTTCAGGGCATATTGGGCCGAAACCAGCCGCGTGCTGTCAAGTGCGGAAACCATTTGAAAATCCTTGTCGATCATTCGCGGCCTTGCGTCGCGGCCGACGGTGAAATGCGCTGTCGCCAAAACGGCGGGGCACCTCCGCTTCGGTCGCCGCTGGCTGCTTCTCAGCCCGCGTCCGGCGAAAATCTCGCTTCCCGACATTGCCTGAGGCTTGCGGCGCAAGGCCTCCGCGTCAAGCGGTCGCACCACAGCGCGGCGCGCCAAGAAAAAACTCCGCCGGAGGGGCGGAGTTTCGTGTCTTCGAGAGGGTGTGCAGCCGACGGTCAGTTCGGCAGGACGGTCGAGCCCATTAGATCCTCGTCGATGGCGCGCGCTGCCTGCCGGCCTTCACGGATCGCCCAGACCACCAGCGACTGGCCGCGGCGCACGTCACCCGCCGTCCAGAACTTGTCGATCGAAGTCTTGTAGTCGCGGTCGTTGGCGACGACGTTGGTCGAGCCGCGCTTGTCGGTGTTGAGCGTCAGCTTGCCGTCGAGTTCCTTCAGCACGCTGCCGGTGAACGGGCCACGGAAACCGATGGCGATGAAGGCGAGATCGGCCCGGATGACGAATTCCGTGCCCGGAACCGGCCGCCGGCGCTCGTCGACCTCACAGCACTTGACGCCGGTCAGCACGCCGTCTTCGCCGACGAATTCAAGAGTGGCCACCTGGAATTCACGCACCGCGCCCTCGGCCTGCGAGGAGGAGGTGCGCATCTTCGTCGCCCAGAAGGGCCAGACGGCAAGTTTGTCTTCCTTTTCCGGCGGCTGCGGCCGGATGTCGAGCTGGGTGACCCTGACGGCCCCCTGGCGGAACGCCGTGCCGACGCAGTCCGAAGCCGTATCGCCGCCGCCGACGACGACGATATGTTTGGCGCCGGCAAGGATCGGATCCGACGGCCAGCCGACGCTGTCGATGTTTTCACGCCCGACCCGGCGGTTCTGCTGCACCAGATAGGGCATCGCATCATGCACGCCCACAAGGTCGGTGCCCGGAATGCCCGCCTCGCGCGGCGTCTCGGAGCCGCCGCAGTAAAGCACGGCGTCGTGATCGGCGAGCAACTGCTCGACCTTGACGTCGACGCCGATATTGACGCCGCAATGGAAGGTGACGCCCTCACCCTTCATCTGCTCGACGCGGCGGTCGATGAAGTTCTTCTCCATCTTGAAATCGGGAATGCCGTAACGCAGCAGTCCGCCCGGCTTGGTCTCGCGCTCGTAGAGATGCACCTCGTGGCCGGCGCGGCCGAGCTGCTGGGCGGCCGCCATGCCGGCGGGGCCGGAGCCGATGACGGCAACCTTCTTGCCGGTATGGACCGTGGCCGGCTGCGGCCGGATGAAGCCGAGTTCATAGGCCTTGTCGGCAATTGCCTGTTCGACCGTCTTGATGGCGACCGGCGCATCCTCGAGATTCAACGTGCAGGCTTCCTCGCAGGGCGCCGGGCAGACACGACCGGTGAACTCAGGAAAGTTGTTGGTCGAGTGTAGGTTCTGGATCGCCGCTTCCCAGTTGTTGTTGTAGACGAGGTCGTTCCAATCGGGAATCTGGTTGTGAACAGGACAGCCGGTCGGGCCGTGGCAATAGGGGATGCCACAGTCCATGCAGCGGGCTGCCTGTTTCTGCACTTCCGGGTCCGACATCGGGATCGTGAACTCACGGAAATGACGGATACGATCCGACGCCGGCTGGTACTTCGCCACCTGCCGGTCGATTTCCAGAAACCCTGTTACCTTACCCATATCTTCGTCCCTTACCCTCATGACCGCCTCACCGCAGCCAATCTGTCTATCGTCAGTCCCGGTACCCGGGGCAAGTTGCTTGTCTTGACCGTCATTGGACCATATCCCCTGGAAGACATCCGGCGATCTGAACAGCTTTCGCCGTCGGCGTAATCGTCACAAGTCATCGAGATATTTTCGTCACCCGTCACCTGCAGTCAGCTGGTGACGGATGTCCCGGTGCAATTCATTCCGCCGCGATGCCCATCCGGCTGCGCTCCATTTCCTCGAGCGCACGCCGGTATTCAACCGGCATGACCTTGCGGAATTTCGGGCGGTAGTCGGCCCAGTTGTCGAGGATCTCAGTGGCGCGGGCTGAGCCCGTATAATGCAGATGGTTGGAGATCAGCTGGTAAAGGCGCTCCTCGTCATGGCGCGTCATGTCGCCAGAGACGTCGACGCGTCCCTTGTGCATGAGATCACCGCCGTGATGATGCAGCTTTTCCAGCATGTCGTCCTCCTCAGGCACCGGCTCGAGCTCGACCATTGCCATGTTGCAGCGGCTGGCGAAATCACCGGTTTCATCGAGCACGTAGGCGACACCGCCGGACATGCCGGCTGCAAAGTTGCGGCCCGTGGCGCCGAGCACGACGACGACGCCGCCGGTCATGTATTCGCAGCCATGGTCGCCGACACCCTCGACGATGGCGATCGCGCCCGAATTGCGCACGGCGAAACGTTCGCCCGCCACACCGCGGAAATAGCACTCGCCCTCGGTCGCACCATAAAGCACGGTGTTGCCGACGATGATGGAGTCCTCGGCCACGATCCTTGAATTCTCCGGCGGCCGGATGATGATCTTGCCGCCTGAAAGCCCCTTGCCGACATAGTCGTTGCCGTCGCCGATCAGGTTGAAGGTGACGCCGCGCGCCAGGAAGGCGCCGAAGCTCTGACCTGCGGTGCCGCGAAGTGTCACGTTGATCGTGTCTTCCTTCAGACCGCGATGGCGATAACGCTTGGCGACCTCGCCAGAAAGCATCGCGCCCACCGAACGGTCGACGTTCTTGATGCCGACCTCGAAGGCGACGGGTGTCTTGGCCGTCAGTGCCGGCTGCGCCTGTTCGATCAGCACGCGGTCGAGAATGTCGTCGATCGGGTGCTTCTGCCGGCTCGTCCAGAAGGTCTCTTCCTTGGGAGCGTCAACCTTGTGGAAGATGCGGCTGAAGTCGAGGCCCTTCGCCTTCCAGTGCGACAGCATCTCGTCCTTCTCCAGCAGCTCCGAGGCGCCGATGATCTCGTCAAGGCGGGTGAAGCCGAGCGAGGCGAGGATTTCGCGCACCTCGTTCGCGACGAAGAAGAAATAGTTGATGACATGCTCCGGCGCGCCTTTGAAGCGCTTGCGCAGCACCGGATCCTGGGTCGCCACACCAACAGGACAGGTGTTGAGATGGCACTTGCGCATCATGATGCAGCCGGCGGCAATCAGCGGCGCGGTGGCAAAGCCGAACTCGTCGGCTCCAAGCAGCGCCCCGATGATGACGTCGCGGCCTGTCTTCAGCCCGCCGTCCACCTGCAGGGCGACGCGCGAACGCAAGCCGTTCAGCACCAGCGTCTGCTGAGTCTCGGCAAGGCCGATTTCCCAAGGGCTGCCGGCATGTTTGAGCGACGTCAGCGGCGACGCACCCGTACCGCCGTCGAAGCCGGCGACCGTGATATGGTCGGCGCGCGCCTTGGCGACGCCGGCGGCGACCGTGCCGACGCCGACTTCCGAGACCAGCTTGACCGAGACATCCGCGGTCGGGTTGACGTTCTTCAGATCGTAGATCAGCTGCGCCAGATCTTCGATCGAATAGATGTCGTGATGCGGCGGCGGCGAAATGAGGCCGACACCCGGTGTCGAATGGCGGGTCTTGGCAACCGTCGCGTCAACCTTGTGACCCGGCAGCTGGCCGCCTTCACCAGGCTTGGCGCCTTGCGCGACCTTGATCTGCAGCACGTCGGCATTGACGAGATATTCGGTGGTGACGCCGAAGCGGCCCGAGGCGATCTGCTTGATCGCCGAACGTTCCGGGTTCATCGAACCATCGGCCAGCGGCATATAGCGGTCGGATTCCTCGCCGCCCTCACCGGTGTTCGACTTGCCGCCGATCCGGTTCATGGCGATCGCCAGGGTCGTATGCGCCTCCCTGGAAATCGAGCCGAAGGACATCGCCCCCGTCGAGAAACGCTTGACGATATCGACCGCCGGCTCGACCTCGTCGATCGATACTGGTGTGCGGCCGAGTGTCTCGGCGCTCTTCATCTTGAAGAGCCCGCGGATCGTGTTCATGCGCAGCGCCGAGTTGTTCACCATCTCGGCGAATTCCTGGTAACGGTCCTCGGCATTGCCGCGCACGGCATGCTGAAGGGCGGCGACCGCATCGGGCGTCCAGGCATGGCTTTCGCCGCGCATGCGATAGGCATACTCGCCGCCGATATCGAGCGTCGTCGCCAGGATCGGGTCGGCGCCGAAGGCCGCGGTGTGGCGGGCGACGGTCTCAGCGGCGATTGCCTCGAGGCCAACGCCTTCGATCATGGTCGCGGTTCCGAAGAAATACTTGTCGATGAACTCCGACTGCAGGCCGATCGCATCGAAGATCTGTGCGCCGCAATAGGACTGATAGGTCGAGATACCCATCTTCGACATTACCTTGAGGATGCCTTTGCCGACCGCCTTGATGTAGCGGTAGACGATTTCGGTGGCATCCACTTCCTTCGGGAATTCGCCCTTGGCATGCATGTCGAGCAGCGTGTCGAAGGCGAGATACGGGTTGATCGCCTCGGCGCCGTAGCCGGCGAGTAGGCAGAAATGATGGACCTCGCGCGGTTCGCCGGTCTCGACGACGAGACCGACCGAGGTACGAAGCCCCTTGCGGATCAGGTGGTGATGCACGGCAGCTGTAGCGAGCAATGCGGGAATCGCGATCCGGTCCGGCCCGATCTGGCGGTCGGAGAGCACGATGATGTTATAGCCGCCCTTGACGGCCGCTTCCGCGCGCTCGCAGAGCCGGTCGAGCATCTCGGGCATGCCTTCGGCGCCGCGCTCGATATCATAGGTGAAATCGAGCGTCTTGGTGTCGAAACGGTCTTCCGTATGGCCGATCGAGCGGATCTTTTCGAGATCGCCATTGGTCAGGATCGGCTGGCGCACTTCGAGCCGCTTGGCGTTGGCCGCGCCCTCATGGTCGAGAATGTTCGGCCGCGGCCCGATGAAGGAAACCAGGCTCATCACCAGTTCCTCGCGGATCGGGTCGATCGGCGGGTTGGTGACCTGCGCGAAGTTCTGCTTGAAATAGGTGTAGAGCAGCTTCGACTTTTCCGACATGGCCGAGATCGGCGTATCCGTGCCCATCGAACCGATCGCCTCCTGGCCCGTCGTCGCCATCGGCGACATCAGGATGCGGGTATCCTCGAGCGTGTAGCCGAAGGCCTGCTGGCGGTCGAGCAGCGACACGTCGCGGCGCAGCGCCCGCGGTTCCACCGGCTTCAAGTCTTCGAGGATGAGCTGCGTGCGGTTGAGCCAGCTGCGATAGGGATGGGCCGTCGCCAGTTGCGACTTCACCTCGTCGTCTGAGATGATACGGCCTTCTTCCATGTCGATCAGCAGCATCTTGCCCGGCTGCAGGCGCCACTTCTGGATGATGATCTCTTCCGGAACCGGCAGCACGCCGGCTTCGGACGCCATGATGACGCGATCGTCATTGGTGACGAGGTAGCGCGCCGGCCGCAGTCCGTTGCGGTCGAGCGTCGCGCCGATCTGCTTGCCGTCGGTGAAGGCGACCGCGGCCGGCCCGTCCCACGGCTCCATCAGCGCCGCATGATATTCGTAGAAAGCCTTGCGTTCGGCGGCCATCGACTGGTTGCCGGCCCAGGCTTCCGGGATCAGCATCATTACCGCATGCGCCATCGAATAACCGCCGCGCACCAGGAATTCGAGCGCATTGTCGAAGCAGGCCGTGTCCGACTGTCCCTCGTAGGAGATCGGCCAGAGCTTGGAGATGTCCTCGCCAAACAGCGGCGAGGAGACCGACGCCTGGCGCGCCGCCATCCAGTTGACGTTGCCGCGCAGCGTGTTGATCTCGCCGTTATGGGCAACCATGCGGTAGGGATGTGCGAGCTTCCACGACGGGAAGGTGTTGGTCGAGAAGCGCTGATGCACCAGAGCGACCGCGCTTTCGAAACGCGGATCCGACAGGTCCTTGTAATAGACGCCGACCTGATAGGCCAGGAACATGCCCTTGTAGACCACCGTCGCCGACGACAGCGACACCGGATAGAAATTGCTCTCCTCGCCGTCGAACTCGTCATAGATGCGGTTGGAGATTACCTTGCGCAGCGTGAACAGCCGGCGCTCGAACTCGTCGTTGTTTTCGGCATCCTCGCCGGCGCCGATGAAGACCTGCACATGATGCGGCTCGGTTGCGGCAATGGCCGGCGCCTTGGAGAGCGAGGAATTGTCGACCGGCACGTCGCGGAAGCCGATGAAGACCTGACCTTCCTCGGTGATGACGTCCTTGATCACCTTCTTGAAGTGCTCGATCTGCTTTTCATCGCGCGGCATGAAGATATGGCCGACACCATATTCGCCGACCGGCGGCAGGGTGATGCCCTGCTCGGCCATCTCCTCGCGGAAGAAACGGTCGGGGATCTGCACCAGGATGCCGGCCCCGTCACCCATCAGCGGATCGGCGCCGACGGCGCCGCGATGCGTCAGGTTCTCGAGGATGAACAGGCCATCCTTGACGATCTGGTGTGACTTCTGGCCCTTCATATGGGCGACGAAGCCGACGCCGCAGGCATCATGTTCGTTGCGCGGATCGTAGAGGCCCTGCTTCTTCGGCAGGCCGGAGGCGGATTTGGACATATTGGCCGTCGCGCGCAGATTAGCAGCAGCAAACCGGTCAACTTCCATGGATGGCGTCTTCGTCATCATCTTTCCTCCTGTCGAAGCCCGCGGAGCCGCGGGCGGCTTTTCGTCCAGCGCCGCAACCCGAAGATAGGTTCGACGCATGACAGCGCTGTTGCATTGTGAAGATCGGCCGCAGACATCTGCTTTTAAGGAAAGCAAACCGTCGCGTTCCGCGCCTGCCATTCGCCTCCGCGCGGCGCCCCTTGAGGCTTGACGCTCGGAAGAACTATAGCGTGAAAGCCGGTCTGTTCCAGGGCTTTCGGCGTCTCTTCGGTCACAAAGGCCAAAATAGGACAGCAACACTGTCCTAATTCATCAGTTCTATGCCAGAAAGCATTCGGCTCTGCAAGAGCGCTCCGTTAAAAAACGTCAATTTTCGACGGAAGATTGCCTGGGTAGCGGCGATCGCGCAATAAAATTACGCTGAGACGTGTTATTTTGTTTATTGATTGCGTAGTTCAATTTCCGTGATGTGTCGCAGGCGACAACCTTGATCCTGTGAAGCTTTGGCGTAATGTCCGCTGCGGACTTTGCCAACCCCTTCCTTTCCAACGGTTTCCCCCATGTTCTTTGCTTCCGATAATTGGGCCGGCGCCCACAAATCCATTGCCGAACGTCTGCTGACGGAATCGACCGGCTTTGCCGCCGCCTATGGCGCCGGCGATCTCGACAGGAAGGTCGAGGCCCGTTTTTCCGAGATCTTCGAGCGCGAGGTTTCGGTTTTCTTCGTCGCCACCGGCACGGCCGCCAACTCCCTGTCGCTGGCAAGCGTCCAGCGGCCCGGCGGCATCACCTTCTGCCATTCGGAGGCCCATGTGATCGAGGATGAATGCGGCGCGCCGGAATTTTTCTCCGGCGCTGCCCGTCTCGTTGCCATTGACGGCGAAGCCGGCAAGATCGATCCGGCGAAGCTTTCGGCGAAGATCGCAAGCTTTCCCGAGGACGCCGTCCATCATGGCCGCGCCAGCGCGGTGACCATCACCCAGGCGACCGAGATCGGCACCGTCTATTCCTTGCCGGAGATCGGCGAGATCGCCGCCATATCAAGGAAGCGCAATCTGCCGCTCCACATGGATGGTGCCCGCTTTGCCAACGCCCTGGTCGCACTCGGCGCCACCCCGGCCGAAATGACCTGGAAGCGCGGCGTCGACATGCTGTCCTTCGGCGGCACCAAGAACGGCTGCTGGTGTGCCGAAGCGATCGTCTTCTTCAATCCGGATCGAGCCCGGGAAATGCCCTTCATCCGCAAACGCGCTGCCCAGCTCTTCTCCAAGTCGCGTTTCATCGCCGCCCAGTTCGATGCCTATTTCGAAGATGGCCTCTGGCTCGATCTCGCCCGCCATTCGAACGGCATGGCCGACCGGCTGCGCGCCGGCATCGGCACGAGCAACTCCGCCCGCCTCGCCTGGCCGACCGCATCCAACGAAGTCTTTGCCGTCGTCAGCAAGAGTGCCGTGAAAATTGCGGAGGAAAAGGGCGCGAAGTTTTACGAATGGCCGGTCCCGGCGGCAACGCCCGAGCTCGTTTCCGAAAGCGAAACCCTGATCCGCCTCGTCACCAGCTTCGCGACCACCGAAGCGGATGTCGATGGCTTCTTGAAGTGCCTGGCCGCCTGATCGCCTGCCGGAAAGGGTTGCCGGGCCGGCAGGCCTTTCGGTAACGGGCAAGGATTCACGCCGACCGCAATCCCCTCACCTTTTGCAGAATATCCTCGGACAGTGCCGAGACCAGTGCCTGGTCCGCGCCCTTGCGCGGCACCAGCACGAATTCCACATCCTCCAGCACCGGCAGTTTTCCCACCGCAATCTCCTTCAGACCGGACGGCGCCATGCTGCGCGGCTGCACCAGCACGCCCATCCCGGCCCGCGCCGCCGCCGTCAACCCGCTCAGGCTGCCGCAGGTACAGACGATCCGCCACGGCACCGCGTTTCGCCCGAGTGCTTCGAGCGCGATCACCCGTGTGACGCTCGGCGGCGGAAAGGCGATCAGCGGCAGGGGGCCGGAGGCAAGCACACGCTCGGGATCACGCGCCAGCCAGACGAGTGGCTCGCGATAGACGAGTTTTCCGCGCGCATCGCCGAGCCGGCGCTTGGCAAGCACCAGATCGATCTCGCCATTGTCCTGCATCTCGTAAAGAACACCGGACAGCGCCACCGTCAGTTCCAGGTCGACCGAGGGGTGCGAACGAACGAAATCCTCCAGCACCGCCGGCAACTGGCTAGTGACGAAATCCTCCGACACGCCGAGCCGCAGACTGCCACGCAGGCTGTTATTCTTAAACAGCGACTGCACCTGTCCCTCGATCGAAAGCATGGCGCGCGCATGCGACAGCAGCGCCTCGCCATCGCCGGTCAACATCACCTTATGGGTGTCGCGCGCCAGCAGCCTGCGCCCGAGTGCTGCCTCCAGCCGCTGGATGTGCTGACTGACCGTCGACTGCCCAAGGCCGAGCCTTTCTGCGGCGAGCGTGAAACTGCCCATCTGCTCGACGGCGACGAAACTGCGCAATTGCGAAAGGTCTAACATGATCCAGCTTCTCGATAACTGTTATTTCTTGCATCCTGGATCATAATGGACGACAGAACAATGACTGTTTTATCAAGCCGCGAGATCGTCATGCGCCGCTTTCTGCCCGATACATTCACCATCCTGCTCGTCTGCACCGTCATCCTCGCCTCGGTGTTGCCGGCAAGCGGCACATTCGCGGATTATTTCGGCATCGCCACCGATCTTGCCATCGCGCTGCTGTTCTTCCTGCATGGCGCCCGCCTGTCGCGCGACGTGGTCATCGCAGGCTTGCTGCACTGGCGCCTGCATATCGTCATCCTGCTGACCACCTTCGGCATCTTCCCGTTGCTCGGCATGGCACTCGGGCTGATCCCCGACACGATCCTGCCGCAGCCACTCTATCTCGGCATCCTCTTCCTCTGCGTGCTGCCATCGACGGTGCAGTCGTCGATCGCCTTTACCTCGATGGCCGGCGGCAACGTGCCTGCCGCCATCTGCTCGGCCTCGGCATCCAACATCTTCGGCATGTTCCTGACGCCACTGCTCGTCGGCCTGCTGTTTTCCGTCGGCGGCCATGGCGGCTTCTCCTTCGACGCATTGCAGCAGATCCTGCTGCAGCTGCTTGCCCCCTTCATCCTCGGCCAGATCCTGCAGCCCTGGATCGGCGACTGGATCCGCGCCAAGAAGAAGATCCTGATGCCTGTCGACCGCGGCTCGATCCTGATGGTCGTCTATCTCGCCTTCAGCACGGCGGTGGTCGAGGGCCTGTGGCACACCTTCTCGATTGCCGATATCGCAGTCGTCATCGTCGCCGACATGGTCCTGCTGGCGATTGTCCTGGTGCTGACGATGTTCGGCAGCCGCTGGCTGGGCTTCAACAAGGCCGACCAGATCACCATCACCTTCTGCGGCTCGAAGAAGAGCCTCGCAAGCGGCGTGCCGATGGCGAACGTCATCTTCGCCGGCCAGTCGATCGGCGCGATCGTGCTGCCGCTGATGCTGTTCCACCAGATCCAGCTGATGGTCTGCGCCGTCATCGCCCAGAAATACGCCGCCGCCGCGGCCCGCCGTGCAACGGACAAGGAAATCGACGAGGCAACCAGCCCGGCATGAAGCATGTCGCGCAAAACTGTTCAGCGGTTTTGCGATAACGACATGCGTAAATAAAGTGCGAAAGCGCGAGAAGCGAATCTGAAAGATCGCGACGCGCTTTAAGCCGAAATAGAAAACGGCGCCCCGATGGAGCGCCGTTCGTTTTATCCGATAAGGATCTGATTAGCCGTTGATGATCTGCGCCTCGATGGCCTTCGGAGCCTCGACCGGTTCTGCAGCAATTGCGATCTTGCGGGGCTTCATGGCCTCGGGAATATTGCGCAGAAGGTCGATGTGAAGCAGGCCGTTCTTCAGCGAAGCGGCGGTCACCTCGACATGATCGGCAAGCTGGAAGCGGCGCTCGAAGGCGCGCTTGGCAATGCCGCGGTAGAGGAACTCGCCGCTTTCGGCAGGTTCCTCGTTCTTTTCACCCTTCACGGACAGCACAAGGGCATGGGCTTCGATCGAAAGTTCGGTCTCGTCGAAACCGGCAACGGCCATGGTGATGCGATAGGTGTTTTCACCGGTGCGCTCGATATTATAGGGCGGATAGGTCTGCGCCTGCTCCGGCTGGGCAAGGCTGTCGAGCATGGTGAAGAGCCGGTCGAAACCGACGGTCGAACGATAAAGGGGAGAGAAGTCTACGTGACGCATGATGTCCTCCTGTGGAAGCGACGTGTTGCGATGAAATGCCCCTGAGACCCCATCTTTGGCGGCCTTGGGACGGTTGCGCAGGCCCTGTTCGGCACCCGCAGAAAGGAGATGGTGATGGGATTCGAGGAGTTCAAGACCTTTTTGCAATCGCCTTGATCGGCCCGTGAACCCCGCATGAACGACAGGTTCGGAGCACGTTCAGGCGCATTCACTTAGGAATTTAGGCGTCGGGTGAAATCTGGTCCCGATGGCTGAAGTGCATCGTCCCTTCTTCTTCAGCCTCAACTTCGGCCGGCCGCGAGCACCCTCATGCTCCTGCCGGCCCTTTTCCCCCACCGCTTTCCAAGCCGGATGCCATGCGCTATCCCTGATGCGAAGCAGTCAGCAGCGGCGCATTGGCAAAGTCATGGATCAGGTTCTCTATTCGACGCCCGATAATCCCGCCCCGGAAAACCGCACGGAAGGGTTCTTCGAAACCCATGACGGCCAGCAGCTGCGATACGCCGTCTTCCGCTCGAGCGGCCAGATTGCCAAGGGCACCGTCGTCATCCTGCACGGCCGAAACGAATATATCGAGAAATATTTCGAGACGATCCGCGATCTGACGGCCAAAGGACTCTGGGTCGCGACCTTCGATATGCGCGGCCAGGGCGGCTCGCCCCGGCTCCTGAAGAGCCGCAACCATGGCCACATCCGCCGCTTTGCCGATTACGAGCGTGATCTCGACACCTTCCTCGAAAAGGTGGTGCTTCCGGATACCCGCCTGCCCTTCTATCTGCTCGCGCATTCCACAGGCGGCCTGATCGCGCTGTCGGCTGCGCCCTATCTCACCACCCGTATCGATCGCATGGTGCTGTCGGCGCCCTTCATCGGCCTGACCGGCCAGTCGGCCTCGCCGCGTGTCATCCGCGCTCTGGCCGGCACGCTGGCTGCCGTCGGCCTCGGCTTCCTGCCGCTGACCTCGAAACCGAAGGAGCCGAACTTCAGCGACAACCCGCTGACCTCGGACGAACACCGCTTCGAGCGCAATGTCGCAATGATGAAGGCTCATCCGGAATTGACGCTCGGGCCGCCGACGGCCCGGTGGCTGATCGAGGCTTTCCGCACGATGGACCGGGTCACCTCCCCCTATCATCTCTTCTCGATCACCATCCCGACCATCGTCATCGCGCCGACGCGCGACGGGGTCGTGCCCTACACGGCGCAGGAGCGGCTTTCACGTTATTTCCGCGCCGGCCAACTGGTGCCGATCAACGGCGCCCGGCACGAGATCTTCCAGGAACGGGATATCTACCGTGCCGCCGCCCTTGCCGCCTTCCACGCATTCATTCCCGGCAGCGATGCCGAAGAAAACCAGGACGTCGCCGCCCTCGGCACGTGAGCCGGATCGGCTTTGCCGACCGGGGGATCAGCGCTGCTGACCCTGGGATCAGCGCTGCAGGATGGCGATAGCCTGTTCGTAGACTGCGCGGCTGCCGGCAGCGATGATCGAGCCGCCGTTTTCCGGCCGTCCGCCGTCCCAGGTGGTGATGATGCCGCCCGCCCCCTCGATGACGGGAATGATGCCGCCGACGTCATAGGGTTTCAGGCTGTTTTCGACGACCAGATCGATATGGCCGGCGGCAAGCAGCGCATAGGCATAGCAGTCGCAACCGTAGCGAAAGAGCCGTACCTGGCTCTCAATCTCGCGGTATTTCTCCATCTCCTCGCCGGCAAAGAGATGCGGCGAGGTAGTGAACAGGATGGCGTTCGAAAGCGTGTCGCACTGGCGCGTCGCCAGCCGCCGCTCGCCCTCCGGCCCGGTATAGATCGAGCCGTTCTGGTCGGCGAAATAACGCTCGCCGGTAAAGGGTTGCTCGATCATGCCCATGATCGCCCGGCCCGCCTGCTGCAGGCCGATCAGCGTTCCCCATACCGGCACGCCGGAGATGAAGGCGCGCGTGCCGTCGATCGGATCGATCACCCAGACATATTCGCGGTCGAGCCCGACATTGCCGTGCTCCTCGCCGAGAATGCCGTGACCGGGGAAACTCTCCTCGATCAGCGCCCGGATGGCGAGCTCGGCCGCCCGGTCGCCCTCCGTCACCGGGTCGAAACCGGAGGAAAGCTTGTTCGTGACATCGAGGCCGGAACGGAAGCGCGGCAGCGTCTCGGCTCGGGCGGCCTCCGCCAGGCGGTTGAAGAACGAACGGTCAGGAAGCATGATTTATCCGTTTGGCTGGCGGGAATGGCGCTTTTCATAGCGAAAAGCAACGGGAATGCAAACGCAGTAGGCAATCTGGATCTAACTGCCCAAAGATATCGCAGCGCAATATATTGCTTGACATTTGTGCAATGCAATAGTACCGTCCTCAGTACAGTCTTCTGACTGTAAATACCCTCCTTGGGTGTTTCCTCCCTAGACTTAGCCGCGCTCACAAGCGCGGTTTTTTTTGGCCGGGAAGACGAAGGTCAGCGGTATCGAAAAAGAGAGCTATTCGGCGGCCAGCGCCCGCTCGCCGGCAAATTTCTCGACATATTCCGCCATTTGCTGCATGAAGTCCGTGACGGCATCAGCCACTGCGGCGAAATCCTCGCGCTTCTCCAGAGTCAGCTCGTCGACATAGATCGCCCGGTTCACCTCGATCTGCAGCGCGTGCAGTCCGCGCGAAGGTCGGCCGTAATGTTCGGTGATGAAGCCGCCGGCATAGGGCTTGTTGCGGATCGCCGCAAAGCCCATTTCCTCGAGGATGGCGATGGCCGCGCGCGAGAGTTCAGCCGAAGCGCTGGTGCCGTAGCGATCACCGATGATGAAATCGGGTCGCGCCGTGCTGCCGGCAACGCGCACATTGCCGGGCATCGAGTGGCAGTCGATCAGCACGCCGAAGCCGAACTGCACATGCGTTCGCGCGATCAGCCGGCGAAGCGCCGAATGATAGGGCTTGTAGACCGCTTCGACGCGGTCGAGCCCCTCCTGCACCGGCAGGCGCCGCGCATAGATCTCCATGTTCTCGGCGACGATGCGCGGAATGGTACCGAGCCCGCCGGCGACCCTGAGCGAATTGACGTTGGCATAGGGCGGCAGCAGCCCGTCGAACATCCGCGGATCGAGCTCGTAGGGCTCGCGATTGACGTCGAGATAGGCGCGCGGAAAGTTGGCTGCCAGCAGCGGCGCGCCGAGTGCTACGGCCGAGCCGAAGAGTTCGTCGACATAGTGATCCTCGGAACGGCGGATGGCTATGCCCTCGAGCCTGGACTGGGCAATAAATTCCGGTGGATAAATGCGGCCGCTATGGGGGGAGTTGTAGACGAAGGGAATGGTCTGCGACACGGGCTCATGAACCTCAAAAAGCTCGTATTCGCGTATTTCCGGCACTTTCGGCCTCTTTACCATGTCATGAACTGACTGCTTGGCCTATGTTGCCAGTTGCCCGGCCGCAAGTCCATACTATGTAGGAGGGATGGCGGTCACGCACAGGCAATTCACCGGTTGTTTACCGGATAAAGACTAGTGTAAACGGCTGGCAGCCCACCAAAAACCTATGGATCGCGGTCTGGATTGATGACTCAGAAGATACTTCTCGCCGAAGACGACAACGACATGCGCCGCTTCCTGGTGAAGGCGCTCGAAAAGGCCGGCTACAAGGTCCTTTCCTATGACAATGGCGCCAGCGCCTATGACCGGCTGCGCGAGGAGCCGTTTTCCTTGCTGCTCACCGATATCGTCATGCCCGAGATGGACGGCATCGAGCTGGCGCGCCGCGCCACCGAGCTCGACCCCGACCTGAAAGTGATGTTCATCACCGGTTTTGCCGCTGTGGCGCTGAACCCTGATTCGAAGGCGCCGAAGGATGCCAAGGTGCTTTCCAAGCCTTTTCACCTTCGCGATCTCGTCGACGAGGTCAACAAGATGCTTGCCGCGTAAGGCTTGTCAGGCGGCGCGTCACAAAACTGAAAAAAGCCTATTGACGGCTCCGAAGGTTTTGTGATCTATGCGCCGCCATCGGATGGGCGTGTAGCTCAGCGGGAGAGCACTACGTTGACATCGTAGGGGTCACAGGTTCAATCCCTGTCACGCCCACCATCCGATCCCCCTGACATTGTTGAGAAATCCCCGCCTTGGGGATTTTCTAATTCTTGAGGCTGGCCCGCGCTCCAGATCCGGCACTTTGCGGAGCGAGGGTTTGCACATGATTGGCCCGGGCCATGATCCGGGCCGGATTCAATTGGCTGTGGGATAGCCCCACACGTGGCAAATTGAGGGACGTATGACGCAAAGGACGCGGACACGGAAAGCGATATCCATCATCCTCGGCGTCGCCCTGGTTGGGGCTGGCCTCCTCGGTTTCGGTTATATGCAGTTTCATGTCGTCGAGCCCATCAGCATTAAGCTTTGGCTGATCCCGATCACGATATTTGCGGCTGGGGCAGCGATCCTCTGGGACGACTTCAAAAGTCCCTAACGCCTTGTTTGATGTCGAGCATCCGCCGGGTAGGACCAAAATAAGTCACAGAAGAGTGCCAATGCCTGGCTATCCAGTGCACGGCCGATTCGCCGTCGCAGACAGATGGGGTTGAGACAGAGAATGAGACTTTTCGCATCGGCAGCCGCCGCAATTTTTTCCGCCGCCCTTGCCTTGCCGGCCTCTGCCGCGCCGGCCGCGCCCGTCGAGACCTTTCCCGGTGCGCCCGGCGTCATTACCCTTTCCGGCAAATGCGCCAAGCTGGTCGTTGCCAAATTCGACGCCACCAAGGGCTGCAAGAACGAACTTGCCAGCGTCACGCTGGCCAATGGCTTGGTGACCTTCATCTTCACCTCGGACGGCAAGGCGCTCGGCTTCCAAGGCGACGGCAGCGGCATCAAGCCTGCCTCCAACGGTAATGCCCGCCTGCCGCTCAGCCTCGTCACCACGGGTGTCGGCAACAAGATGACCGGAGAGGTCAAGGTCGCCGGCTTCTGCACCTTCGGCAATCCCTATGCCGGCAAGCCGATCGCGATCGAATGCACCGCCGAAAGCAAAGATTCCTCGTTTACCGGCAGCTTCCGCACCGGCGGCAAGCTGGTGAAGAAGGGTAAGTAGCCAGAGCAATCCCTGCAAAACTGCGCAGCGGTTTTTCGTCCGGAATCGCGTGAAAACAAAGAGAGCTTTTCCATGCATTCGAGAATGGAAATGCTCTACAGCGCCGCGCGTCTTTTCAGACGCGCAAAGGACGCTGTAGCATTTTGAATTGCTGTCAGGCGCACCAGGCGCCGCCGGCGGCCCCTGGCTTGCGTGCCAGTCCCTCGTTGATCAGCTGCGCGCCGAAAGAGCGCCCGTCGCGCGAGATGACGCGCGGCGCGCCAGAGGGCTCGCTCTTGCCCGCGGCATTCATGGTGAAGGGTCCGGCGTTCAGAAGCGCCAGCAGCCGCGACTTGGCGGCAAAGGCCACTCGGCGCTCGCCGTCACAGCGCGCTTGGTCGACCACCGGGCTTGCCATGTCGGCAATCACGATCTTTTCGCCCTTGTACCAGAAGACGCCGCCGTCGCTGACGCAATTGATATGGGCGCCCTGCCCGCAATAGCCGAAGGCAACCGTCCCGGTTTCCGAAACGGCCGGAGAGGCCGGTGACGGCACTGCCTTTATCGGCTGGATCATCGGCGTCGGGATCGTGGCCGGCGGCAGCGATTGCGACTGTCGCAGCGGCACTGCGACTTTCGGCGTGGTTGCGGCAAGCGCCACCTGCTTCGGCGGCACGTCCTTCCTGACGACGGGCCTCGGCTCCGCCGTTTCCCGCGTGATCGATGTCGATTGCCTTGCAAGCATCGGCTGGATGCTCTTCCAATGGTCGTGGGCGACGATGCCGCCGATCGCGGCAATGCCGATCACCGCCCAGGGCAGCAATCCGCCACCGCTGCTGCGCGCTTTGCTCTTTCCTCTGGACGGCGCCTTGCGGCGGCCGCGTGTCGCTGTCTTGGCCATCTGTCCGATTCCCGTGAGGCCGGGATTATCGCTGCCCAATCCTTTCCGAAAGGTTGGCGCGGCGACAGGATGATGCCTGGTGCGCCGAACTTTCCCTCCAATGACATGCAAGCGCCGGCGCGGACCGGAGAGACCAACGGGACTGCCGAAACGCATGAGGGAAAAAAGCTGAACAAATTCCGCGCTCAGACGTTAGCCAGCGAAAAATTCCATCTATTCTGGGGAAAAATCCATGGATCTCATCATCGCCGACATAATACCGGCGTCGCGTATCCACTATCCCGTCATCTTCGCCCGCCTCTTCGGCGCCATCGTCTTCGGCGGGCTGATCGGCTTCGAACGCGAGGCACGCGACCGCCCGGCGGGCTTCCGCACCCATATTCTGATTAGTCTTGCCGCTGCCCTCTTCGCCATCATCTCGATCGAGGCCGTGCACATGCCGGGTTTTACCGATGACGAGCAGGTGCGCATCGATCCGCTGCGCGTCATCGAAGCAGTGACCGCCGGCGTCGCCTTCCTTGCCGCCGGCATGATCGTCTTTGCAAGAGGTCGGGTGCACGGGCTGACGACGGGCGCCGGCATGTGGCTCTCCGGCGCGATCGGCCTCGCCATGGGCTTCGGCTATTGGCCGCTCGCCTTCTTCACGACGATCGTCGCCATCTGCGTACTCTTCGCCTTCGGCAAACTCGAACAGCGGTTCGGCTTTAATTCCGGACAGCGTGTCGATCGCGATGAACAGAAATAGAAAAGCAAAGCGCCCGGCATCATGCCGGGCGCTCGTGTTGTCGGCGTGCCCTTCTGTGGGTCACTCGGCTGTTGGCCATTCAGCGCGTGTAGCCGAAGGATCGCTTTTACCAACCGACACGGTGCCGCCGATGGCGGAGAGCGGCTTCTGGCGTTTGCCGATATTGATGCGTTCGTCCGCCGCCTCGCGTACGGCCTTCCATTCATTTTCGTGCCGGATGAAGATTTCGCGGGGCACAAAGTTGATCGTCATATGTTTCTCACCCTGTTTCAAATCTACTGTCATCGCCCAAGGGCTTCCGGAATAGCCGTTATTTCTTGGTCTCTGCATTGCCCTTGATGTCGGGGCCACCCTTGGAAAGATCGGCGCCGGTAACATGGGCCGGCACGTGAATGTCGTGGTAGACGCCGGGCGTAAGCGTCAAGTCGACATGATGCGGCGGCAGCACCTGCGCCTTCTGCATGCGGTTCGGCTTCGACCGCTTCATGCGGTCGGACGCCTCCGTGCGTTTGTCGGGAAGATGGGTCGAAGTGTGCATCATCGGCCTCCTTTTTTAAGCTCAACCAGGGCCTAACGGGCGGGCATCAGGATGGTTCCAAAAAAAAATGCCCAATCTCGGTGTACCTGTCGGCCTTGACTGGCCCGCGAAGTTCATTACCTAGAGCCTATCCTGCAGCCTTCCAGACATCGGCTGACGGGGGAACTTTGGTGCCGGGCCCCTCTGGCGAGAGTTTTACGGCGCTCTCGTGATGTCGGTACCGCCTGCAGCTTAGCCGGCGGATTTTTCATCGATGAACAAGCTCACCATGCCTGACCCGCGTGCCCGTTGTGGCGTGCGGCGTCTTTCCAATTTTTCCACCCTCTTCGACACGATTTGCGGCCGCGAGGTGCGGCCATGAACCAGACTGTGACCTCTAAATCCTCGCTCAGCTATTTCCGCTGGGCTTTCATCGTCACTGCCCTCGGCCTCGTTCTCGGCGCCGTGCTCGGCTGGCAGACGACCGGCACGATCGGCGGCATGGCGACCGTCTTCTTCATCTGCACGGTGCTTGCCGTGCTGGAGATCTCCCTCTCCTTCGACAATGCCATCGTCAACGCCAACAAGTTGAAGGAGATGACGCCGGTCTGGCAGAAGCGCTTCCTCACCTGGGGCATCATCATCGCCGTCTTCGGCATGCGCATCGTCTTCCCGCTGGCGATCGTCGCGATCGCGGCACAGATCGGCCCCTGGGATGCTCTGGTGCTTGCCGCTCGCGAGCCTGCCGAATATGCCCGCATCATGAACGACGCGCACCTGCCGATCGCAGCCTTCGGCGGCACCTTCCTGATGATGGTCGGCCTCAACTATTTCTTCAATCACGAGAAGCAGGTGCACTGGATCGGCGGCCTTGAAAAGATGATGGCGCGTTCCGCCACCATCAAGGGTATCGAGATCGCCTTCGTGCTGGCGCTGATGCTGGTTTTCTCCTGGCTGATCGGCGGCGAGGAAGCCACTGTCTTCGTCCATTGCGCCATCTACGGCCTGCTCACCTTCCTCGCGGTCGAGGTGGTCGGCGGGCTGCTCGATGCCTCGCAGCAGACGATGAGCGCTGCCGCCAAGGGTGGCCTCGGCGCCTTCATCTATCTAGAAGTGCTGGACGCCAGCTTCTCCTTCGACGGCGTCATCGGCGCCTTTGCGCTGACGCAGAACCTCTTCGTCATCGCCATCGGCCTCGGCATCGGCGCCATGTATGTGCGCTCGATGACGATCATGCTGGTGGAGAAGGGAACACTTGCCGAATACCGCTATCTCGAACATGGCGCCTTCTATGCCATCCTGATCCTCTCGGTGATCATGTATGCGCAGACCATGGTGCACATCCCCGAAGTCATCACCGGCCTCGGCGGCGCGGCCTTGATCGGCCTGTCCCTCTGGTCATCCATCCGCCACAACAGGCGCGAAAAGGTGGAGGATCATGGCATCAGGCAGGAGGAGCTTCACGCCTGACATCGGGTGTCACAGCGCGCCGCGCTGCTGCATCCGTAGGGATAAAGATAAAGCCCGCGACCATCCGGTTGCGGGCTAATTCATTCATGCATGGCTTGAACGTGTTAGCGGGAGACCTGACCGAAGGAGGCCGGGTCGATGCCGAGCTTCGCGAGATCATTGGCGCGCGGGCGACGGCCTGCTTCGACAGCGGCGCTGACAGCGTTTGCAGCCCCAAGGACGGCGAATGTGCGGCCAAAGAAGCCAGTACGGATTGAATTGCGAAGTGCGGACATTGTCCTTTTCCTCTTGCTCTATGATTGACTGTCCATAGATGGCGTCACGCATAGACCTCCACAATGCTCAGAAAATCACCTCAGCCATGCATAAACAGCAGGCCGGCACATGTCTCCATGGCCGGCCTCGAGGGAGGGGTGGATCGTCTTCTTATTTTAGTCTTCGTTTGCCGCAAGTTGCGACAGCACCTGACCTCTGCCGCGCAGCCGCAGGATCAGCGGGATGAGGAAGGCGGCGGCTGCAACGATGAGCAAGCCTGCCGCGATCGGCGACATCACAAGCGTCGTGACGTCGCCCTGGCTGATCGCCAGCGCTCGGCGCAGCTGCTGTTCGGCAAGCGGGCCGAGGATCAGGCCGACGACGGTAGGCGCGATCGGATAGCCGAACAGCCGCATCACATAGCCGAGCAGGCCAAAAGTGAGCAGCATGCCGAGCTCGAACACGGATGGATTGGCACCGATTGTCCCAAGCGTCGCAAACAGCAGGATACCGGCATAGAGCCATGGCTTCGGGATTGTCAGCAGCTTTACCCAGAGCCCGATCATCGGCAGGTTCAGCACCAAAAGCATCGCATTGGCGATGAGCAGGCTGGCGATCAGTCCCCAGACAAGCTGCGGATTGGTGGCAAACAGCAGCGGCCCCGGCTGCAAGCCGTACTGCTGGAAGCCGGCAAGCATGATCGCCGCTGTCGCCGTCGTCGGCAGGCCGAGCGTCAGAAGCGGCACCAGGGTGCCGGCGGCCGATGCGTTGTTTGCTGCCTCGGGACCGGCCACCCCTTCGATCGCGCCATGGCCGAACTCTTCCGGGTTTTTCGCCAGCCGCTTTTCGGTCGCATAGGAGAGGAAAGTGCCGATTTCGGCGCCGCCCGCCGGCATCGCGCCGATCGGGAAACCGATCAGCGTGCCGCGCAGCCACGGCTTCCACGAACGCGACCAGTCCTCAGCGGTCATCCAGAGCGAACCCTTGACCGCCTCGACCTTCTCCGCGATCCGGTTGCCCTGCGCGGCGATATAAAGCGTCTCGCCGATCGCAAACATCGCCACGGCAAGCGTCGTCACCTCGACACCATCGAGCAGGTCGGGAATGCCGAAGGAAAGCCTGGCCTGCCCCGTCTGCTGGTCGATGCCGACCATGGCGAGCGCAAAGCCGATAAACAGCGAGGTCAGGCCCCTGAGCGCCGAATCGCCGAAAGCCGAGGAGACGGTAACGAAGGCAAGCACCATCAGCGCGAAATATTCGCGCGGCCCGAAGACCAGCGCCAGCTTGACGATGTAAGGCGCGATGAAGGCAAGCCCGAGCGTCGCGATCAGGCCGGCGACGAAGGAGCCGATCGCCGCCGTCGCCAGCGCCGGTCCGCCGCGCCCGGCGCGCGCCATCTTGTTGCCCTCGAGCGCGGTGACGATCGAGGCGCTTTCACCCGGCGTGTTGAGCAGGATCGAGGTCGTCGAACCGCCATACATGCCGCCGTAATAAATGCCGGCGAACATGATCAGCGAGCCGCCGGGATCGAGTTTGTAGGTGACGGGCAACAGCAGCGCCACGGTGAGTGCCGGGCCGATGCCGGGAAGCACGCCGACGGCGGTGCCCAGCGTCACGCCGACCAGCGCATAAACCAGGTTCATCGGCTGCATCGCAACCAGGATACCCTGCCATAGGAATTCGAATGTGCTCATCTTGGTGTCCCAAGCGGCCTTCCCGACCATCCGATTTCGGGGTCAGGCGCCGCGCAAAATCAAAAGAGCTGACAGCGCGTCCGCGCGGTCAGAAGAACAGATGTTCGAGCGGGCCGGCCGGCAGCGTCAGTTGCAGCAGCTGCGAGAAGATCGCCCAGACGACAAAGCTGAGGACGATGCCAAGCGGCAGCGAGATCCAGAGCTTACGCTTGCCGAAGCCGCGTGCCGTCAGCGCGAAGAGGATGCCGGTCGCGATCGAGAAGCCGGCGACGCGCAAAAGCAGCATCTGGCCGGCAAGACCGGCGACGATCCAGATGACGGGTGCGACTTCCTGCCGGTCGCGTTCGGGAAAATCGCCGCGCCAGGCTTCGAAGGCGGTCCAGATCCCGAGACAGAAGAGGCCGAGTGCCACCACTTGAGGCACAGTCGCCGGACCGATGCGGTCGTACTGCGCAATCGTTTTCAGATGCAAGGCATCCCAGGCCATCACGCCGGCGACGACGAAGAGGAAAACGGCAATGATGAACGCCGCCCAATCAGGGCGGCGTTCGGTTGCCGAGGAGGGGCTATCCTCGCTCATTGAACAAGTCCGATATCTTTGAGAATGCCTTCAGTGGCCGAGACATCCTTTTCGAGCTGCGCCTTGAAGGCGTCGCCGGACAGATAGGTGTCGGCCCAGCCCTTGGTCTTCAGGGTTTCCTGCCAGGTGGCGGAGCTGTGCAGTTTCTCGAAATCGGCGGTGACGCTTGCCACCTGCTCTGCCGACAGGCCGGGAGCAGCGGCAACCATGCGCCAGTTCTGAATGGTGACGTCGGTGCCGGCTTCCTTCAGCGTCGGCGCATCGACGCCGTCGATACGCTTGTCGCTGGATACGGCGAGAAGACGGAGCGTGCCCGACTTCACCTGCGATTCGAATTCGCTATAGCTCGAGACGCCAGCCGTGACCTGGCCGCCGAGAATGGCGGCGAGCGCTTCACCGCCGCCGGAAAAGGCGACATAGTTGATCTTGGTCGGGTCGACGCCGGAAGCCTTGGCGATCAGGCCGACGGCGATGTGGTCGGTGCCGCCGGCAGAGCCGCCGCCCCAGGAAACCGCACCCGGATCCTTCTTCAGCGCCGCGACCAGGTCGGCCATGGTTTTGATCTCGGACGCGGCAGGAACGACGACGGCCTCATACTCGCCGGTCAGACGAGCGATCGGCGTGACATCCTTGAGCGTCACCGGCGACTTGTTAGTGAGGATCGCGCCGACCATGACATAGCCGCCGACAATCAGCGAATTCGGGTTGCCGGCAGCCTGGCTGCTGAACTGCGCAAGGCCGATGGTGCCGCCGGCGCCCGGAACGTTCTGGACCTGCACGTTGCCGGAGATCTTCTCCTGCTGCAGCGCGGTCTGCAGCGAACGGGCCGTCTGGTCCCAGCCGCCGCCGGGAGCGGCCGGCGCGATGATGGTGTAATCGGCCGCATAGGCCGGCAGCGCGATAGTCGCTGCAAGAAGGGTTGCAATGAACGTATGCTTCACGATGTGTCCTCCGTCGGCGGCTGAGCAGACCGCCTGTTATTCTCAAGGGAATCAGGAGGAATGGCTGCCAGCGGACGCAAGCGTCCTGAATGACGAGCGGAATACCTCCCAAGGCTTCAGCTCTCCGCCTCCACGGAGAAGAAGTAGCCAAAGCGACCACAACAACCTGTCATTTAGCTGACATCGGTGAGATATCCAGAAGGACACGACACTTTTTTGCCGTAATTGGCAGTTGCCGGTCTAAATCCCGGTTCTTCGCTGCCGCATGGCCAGTACTTCTAGTCGCCGCGAAGTATGGCCGCGAGCCTCATCTGGCGAGAGCTACAGGCGGAGCGATCCAAAGCTCTATAAGGAGGGCAAAGCCCACCGAAAGCGCCTTCACTGCATCCGCAGAACCTCGTTCCAATGCGCGATCAGCCGCGCCCGCTTCACCTGGTCGAGATAGACCATCAATCCGGGGCTGACCGGCACCGGCCGCAGTTGGGCGCCGAGCAGTTCCTGCAGCGTATTGGCGGTATTCTCGCCTGCCACCTCGGGGCTGACCGCCGGGATCTGCAGCTCGCGCGCCAGGATCGTCTGCCCTTCCCTCGACATGAAGAAGGTAAGGTAACGCCGACCGAGTTCCGGATCGGCGGCGGCCTGCGGCACCAGCCCGATCCGCGACATCACCACGGTATAATCCTTCGGCAGCACGATGCCGACATCGGGATAGCGCGACGCCCAGTCGGCCGCATAGGAGCCGAGAATATTGTAGCCGAGCACGAAGCGCCCGTCGGCAACGCGTTCGAGGATCGCCGAACTCGTCGAATAAAGCTTGACGCCGGCAGCCCCCATCGCCCCGATCACCGACCAGATGTCGCCGAACTGCTCCTGGTCGCGCGCCATGAAAAGAAAGCCGACGCCCGAGCGCTCGATATCGTAGGTGCCAATCCGCCCATAGACGTCGTTGCCCTTGCGTTTCAGATAATCGACGAATTCAGCCCGCGAGCTCGGCACCGGCTCATGCGCAAAGCTCGGCTTGTGATAGACGAACACCGCCGGCTCGAAGGTGAGCGCATAGGCGGTGTTGCGCCAGTTCGCCCATTTCGGCCATGCACCGCTCATCGGCAGGTTGCTGACCTGAGCATATCCGTCATTGGAAAGCTTCACCTGCAGGTCCATCGCCGAGGAGAAGGCGAAATCCGCCGTCTTCTTGCCGGCATCCGTCTCCCTGACGATCCGGTCGTAGATGTCGCCGGTCAGCATGTCCTCATATTTGACTGCGATATCGGGATTGGCGTCCAGGAAACCCCGGATCATCGGCTGCGCCAGGGGCTCGTCGAGCGAGGAATAAACCGTCAGCACCGGCGCATCGGCATTGCCCGACTTCGCCGGATAGAAGGCCTGATCGGCGAGCGCGAAGCCCGGCCAGAACGCCAGCAGCAAGATGAAAACTCTCCTCATGCCGCAACAATGCCTGAGCGCGCCCAGAGGAGCAAGGGCGCCGGACTAGGCAGCGACCCACTCCATCAGCGCATTCTGCGCATGCAGCAGAAAAGCCTTGGCGATACGGCTTCGGCAGAGCGGATGTTCCATCGCCCCCGCCGTTACCTCCTCGCCGCGCCGAACCGGCGGGCACGGCAGGGAGATCGCACCCTCCGACAAACGATCGAGCAGATACCCTGATCGACAAACTCACTGCATTGGCCGACAAGGCGTCCATCGCCATCCGGGAGCTCAAGGAGCGGGATTGGGCCGACGGAGGAAGCCATTCTCTGGGCGAACGCGGGCGGGCTGAGTGGCATTTGGGGTCGGGGAGCACTTTACTACCAGGCGACCCAACTTCGCGACCTAGGTGTCCCCTATGCATCCAAACCACATTTGAGCTGGTTTGCTCCTATTCAGTTTTGATGCCTGTGTTTAGCGTCACATAATAACGCGCAACAGCAACATCCATCTCTGCAATTACCAGTTGATACACCAATCGGGCACTCTTAGCGCCACCGTCTGAAGCTCTCAACGTAAGATCAATTATTTCCTGGGGTGAGTTGGCCATTCGAAAAGTTGGAGCCACAAGTAGATCATATCCGTCCTTGTTCCATTCAGTGTCACCTTGATCGTCAGATTTTGCTATTTCATCTTCCATTTCACTATCAATTCGCCGCTTTGCATCGGACAGCATTCGTAGGACTTCCTCAAGGTCTCCTTGCCCGATTGGTCTCTTTTGATCGCTCATCCGAGACTTTGCGCGTGTCGTGATCTCCTCTAACTCATGAATGGCCGCCATAGCAGCACCCACAGCGGCGTTGAACTTTTTCGACGGAACCCGCAGAATTTTGGGTGATGGGTCCGGCTCTGCTTTGCGTCGTAGGAAACCAAGCATTGTGTGTTCTCTCGTTCAAGGGGAACCGCCCGGGTTTGCCGGAGACCGTTTGGTTTAAGTTATGCGGCCATGGCTGGCGCGTCCAGCATGACGTAGTATCGTTCTTCAGCTTCGGCTGGTGGAATGTTGCCGATGGGCTCCAGAAGACGGCGGTGCCGCCGCGCCAATGAGGACTTGGCCATCTGCATGCGCGCCTTGTCGACGTCGACTATCCCGGCGCCGACAAGGTTCGTGTCATGATGGATAACCTATCAACCCACACGACCTCCGCCGTCTATCAGACCTTCCCAGCCGCCGAGGAGCGCCGGATTTTGCGACGTCTGGAGTTCCACTACACGCCCAAGCACGCCAATTGGCTCAATATGGTCGAGATCGAGATCCGCTTCCTGTGCCGCCAATGTCTTGACCGCCGCATCGCCAGTCGCGACAGCCTTGAAACCGAGGTCCGGACCTGGCTGCGACGCCGCACCGAAAGGGCCATCGCATCCGATGGATGTTCTCAACACAGCACGCAAGAGCCAAGATGGCAAAATCATATCCAACGCCATCGCTCAACGAGGCAGGAAAAGTGTGTAGCGGTTTTCCCAGGCAAAGCGCGAAGCGCTTTTGCCGGGAATTGCGTAAAGACAAAAGGATAGAGCGGTTCTGCGCTTCCGTTAAAAGCTGAATCGCTCTAGGTCGCGACCCACTCCATCAGCGCATTTTGCGCATGCAACAGAAAGGCCTTGGCGACGCGGCTTTGGCAGAGCGGATGCGCCATCGCCTCCGCCGTCACCTCCTGGCCGCGCCGAACCGGCGGGCACGGCAGAAAGATCGCATCCTCCCGCAAACGATCGAGCACATCGGCCCCGATCCGGTAGCCGGCGAGCGCGTCCGAGGCGGCATCGCCCGGCCATGAATCGGTGGTGACGACGTCGGCATTCGATAGCTCGCCCATATCGGTGCTCACGCGGAAGCGTCCATTGAGCAACGCGGCGTCGCTGATGTGCCAGTGTTCGGGATAGACCTGCACCACCTCGATCGGCAATGCGATCGACGCTTCGGCCCAGGAGCGGAGGATATTTGCGTCCGCCGCCACGCCAACGACCTTCAACCCATCGATCAAGCCGCGCCGGCTGTTGATATAGGCAAGGTCGCCGAGCGTCTCGCAGGGATGGTTGGAGCGTGTGCGCGCGTTGATGACAGGGACCGGCGAGGCTGCCGCCACCGCCTTCAATGTCGCAAACTCCTTCGTGCGGATCACCAGCATGTCGAACCAGTTGCCGAGATAACCCGAGAGATCGCCGGTTTCCTCCCTGGCATTGAAGCCGATCGGCACATGCACGCAAATACCGCCCATCGCCTGGATGCCGAGATCGAAGGCGGTCGTATTGCGCCAGCCGCCGTCATCGACAATCAGCGCGACGCGTTTGCCCGCAAGGCTCTGCGGCATCGTGCGCTCATCCCAGGCTTTGGCAAGCTCACCGGCGCGACCGATGATCGACCGCAGCCCGGCCTCCGGAATGTCGTGAAACTCCAGAAAATTCCGGGCCAAATCCGTCATCCAAAATCTCCGTCAGCCATGACACGTCACCACAATACCTTTCGCTGGCCTCACGACAATCGCCGAAGCAACCGCGAATCACATTGCATACCGCGTTGGATACCCTGGCGATTCGTCTTCCAAGCCATGCCCCTGGGTCCGGCTCAAGCCTTAAATCGTTCGGCGATCGGTTTTATGATGCCGACACGGGAAGTATCGGCCAAGGCAGAACACTGGGTTTTTCTCCGAAGCAAATTGCCTTTTCATCACAAAGGATTAGTGACTGGCTCCATCCTTCACCCATTTAGAGTATTGATGAAGATCGACGACGTTATATGGTCGCGCTGCCGCGTTAAAACGTCGAGACCGCCCGAATTTCTTATTTCGGGGGACGACTCTATGCGACAAAAACTCTATAAAAAGTTAGACTAAACTGGGAAGATCCATGGGAGGGGTCATGGAACGACGACTGAGCGCTATTCTCGCTGCAGACGTCGTCGGCTACAGCCGGCTGATGGGCATCGATGAATCCGGCACGTTGCAGGCGCTGAACCGCCATCGCTGCGAGCTGGTCGACATTCGTATTTCAGACTACAAGGGCCGGATCGTTAAACTCACCGGCGATGGCATCCTTGCCGAATTCCAGAGCGTGGTGAATGCGGTGGCCTGTGCCGCCGAGATCCAGCGCAGCATGGCCGCCCGTAACGAGAACGTGCCCAAGGACGAGCGCGTCGAATTCCGCATCGGCATCAATCTCGGCGACGTCGTGGTCGAGAACGGCGACATATTCGGAGATGGGGTCAATCTCGCCGCCAGGCTTGAGCGTATCGCAGCGCCGGGCGGCATCGCCGTGTCGGCCTCGGTGCGTGACCAAGTCGGCTCGCGCCTCAATCTTGGCTTCGAATTCATCGGCGAACATATACTGAAGAACATCAGGCAGCCTGTTCAGGTCTATACCGTCAGCTTGGCGCCGCCTTCCTCCGCCAGATTGGTCGCGCAGAATCGCAATACCTGCTTCATCGCGGTGCTGCCCTTCACCAATATGAGCGGCGATGCCGATCAGGATTATTTCTCCGACGGCATTACCGAAGATATCATCACCGATCTTTCCAAGATCTCCAGCCTGCACGTCGTGCCGCGCAATACCATCTTCACCTATAAGGGCATATCGGTGAAGGTGAAGCGGCTCGCCCAGGAGCTTGGCGTGCGCTACGTGCTCGAGGGAAGTGTACGCATCGTCGGCAATCGCGTGCGCATTTCCGGTCAGCTGATCGATACCGCCAATGGCGACCATCTCTGGGCCGAGCGTTACGACCGCGATATGACTGACATCTTTGCCATCCAGGACGAGATCACCCATGCGATCGTCGGCCAGTTGAAGGTGCGCCTGCTACCGGAAGAGAAGAAGGCGATCGCGACTGAGCCGACCGCCAATGTCGAGGCCTATACCTACTATCTCAGGGGCCGCCAGCTCTCCCACACCTGGACCAAATCCTATCTCCAGCTCGCAAGGCGCATGTTCTGCAAGGCGGTCGAGCTCGATCCGGATTATGCCCGCGCCTATGCCGGCATCGCCGATTGCGACGCGGCGATCCGCGACTGGGCACCTGACGACGTGCCGCTGAGGCGCATCCTCGAGATGAGCGCCCGTGCCCTGGCGCTTGATCCCGACCTTCCCGAAGCCCACGCCTCTCATGGTCTCGCTTTGCATCAGAGCGGCTATGACGATAGGGCGGCGGCGGCCTTCGAACGTGCCCTGGCGCTCGACCCGAACCTCTTCGAGGCGAATTTCCATTATGCCCGGTTCTTCTTCATGCACGGCAACTTTGCCGAATCGGTGCAATATTTCACCCGCGCCGCCGCAATCCGTCCGGACGACTACGTCTCGCCGATCCACCTGATGTCGGCCTACCGCTCGCTCGGCCGGGTGTTGGACACGGAAAACTGGGCGCGCCTCGGCCTGCTGCGCGCCGAACGCGCCCTGAACCTCAATCCGGAAAATTCCGGCCCCGCCCATCGCGGCGCGCTGGCGCTTGCCCATATGGGCGATGCGACAAGGGCACGCGACTGGGCGGCGCGTGCGATCGCCATCGATCCCGACGACATCGTCGCGCAGTATAATCTCGCCTGCGTCTATTCCGTTCTCGGCGACGTCGACCAGGCGATCGATCTGCTGGAGAAGCTGCTGCCGAACAGCTCCGTCTACCATATCAAATGGTTCGACAATGATTCCGATCTCGACAACATCCGCGACGATCCCCGCTTCCGGAAGTTGCTCACCGCCGCAATGATGCAGCGCGAACGGATCGAAAGGACCGGAAGCTAACGCCGGTCTTTCCCGGCGTTCACCCAATCTTCAAAATCGCTGTGACATCGCTACAGCACCTCTGTAATCTCCTATGAAAACAGGGGGACATCTGTGCGCATCCTGCTCACCGAAGACAATATCGCGCTGGCCGACGGCCTGTCGGCGATCTTGCGCGGCACGGGCCATGCCGTTGATGTCGTGCATGATGGTGCGTCTGCCAATGCGGTCATCGCCGCGGAAAATTTCGATCTGGTGATCCTCGACCTCAACCTGCCGGAGATGGACGGTCTCGACGTGCTGCGCGCCATGCGCGCCCGGCAGAATCAGGCCGCCGTTCTCATCCTGACCGCGCGCGGCACGCCGGAAGAGCGGGTGAAGGGGCTCGATCTCGGCGCCGACGATTATCTGATCAAGCCCTTCGACATTGCCGAATTCGAGGCCCGGGTGCGCGTGCTGCTGCGCCGCCAGGCCGGGCTGCGCTCGGCGACGGTCAGCTTCGGCGGCATCTCCTTCGATCTCAATTCCCGCACCTTTTCAGCAGGCGCCACTCCGCTCGATATTCCTGCTCGCGAGCTCGGTCTGCTCGAAATCCTCTTCATGCGGGCCGGCAAGGTCGTCGCCAAGGAAGCGATCATTCAATCGCTGACCGCCTTCGACGACGACATTTCCGCAAACGCCATCGAGCAATATGTCAGCCGCCTGCGTAAGCGCCTGTCGCCGCACGGCCTGACCGTCAAGACCGCGCGCGGCATCGGCTATTATCTCGACAAGCTGCCCGAGGCCTCATGAAAGCCGCCTATTCCCTCCGGCGCCGGCTGCTCTTCTGGCTGCTCGTCTCGACAGCCGTCATCGGTACGCTGGCACTTGCCGATACCTATCGCGAGGCGGTCCAGACCTCCAATATCGTCTCCGACCGCGTGCTCGCCGGTTCCGCGCTGGCGATCGCCGAGCGCGTCGTCGTCGCCGAGGACGGCACGCTGCAGGTCGATATCCCCTATGTCGCACTGGAGATGCTGACCTCGGCCGCGCAGGATCGCGTCTTCTACCGCGTCGACGGCCCGCCGGGCCAATTCATCACCGGCTACCAGTCCCTGCCGGTCCTCAAGAAGACGCCGGGCGATGCCGCCGCCTTCGCCGACGATAGCTTCCGCGGCGAGCCGATCCGCATCGCCACACTCGAACGCTCCGCCTCGACAGGCATCCGCTCTGTGCCCTTCGTGGTGACGGTCGCCGAAACCACCATCGCTCGCCGGCAGCTGGCGCAGGCGATCCTCGTCCGCTCCGCACTCCGTCTCGCCTTCATGATCGCGGGCGCTGCCGTCATCGTCTGGATCTCGGTCACGGTGGCTCTGCGCCCGCTCTACAAGCTCGGCGACGCCATCGGCGAACGCAGCCCCGATGACCTGCATCCGATTGAGCAGACCGTGCCGAGCGAGGTCGAACCGCTCGTCGATACGGTGAACTCCTTCATGGTCCGCCTGCAATCGGCGCTCGATGCGCTCCGCCATTTCACCGGCAATGCCAGCCATCAGCTGCGCACCCCGCTGGCGATCATCCGCACTCAGCTCGCCCTTTCCGCCCGTGCCGGCTCGCTCGACGAGGCCCAAGCGGCGGCACTGAAGGGCGACCAGGCGGTGGCACATGCCGAACGCATCATCGCCCAGCTTCTCCTGATGGCCAAGATTGACGCCGCCACCGCCAAGGAGGCGCTCACCGCCTCCGCCATCGATCTCGCCGCCATTGCCCAGGAGATCACCGGCGAACAGATCCCGACGGCCGCTGTTGCCGGCATCGATCTCGGCTTCGAGGGCGAGAGCCCGGCGATGGTCCGCGCCGAGCCGCTGCTGATCGGCGAAATGCTGCGCAATCTTGCCGGCAATGCCATCGCCTATGCCGGTAAGGGAGCTGAGGTCACCGTCCGCATCATCGCCGCGTCAGAGACGGTCCGCCTCGAAGTCGAGGACAATGGCCCCGGTATTCCGCGCGAGAAGCTGGAAGCAGTGCGCCGGCGTTTTTCGCGCGGCAATGAGTCCGGTGCGCCCGGTGCTGGCCTCGGCCTGCCGATCGTCGAAGAAATCGCCAATCTTTTCAATGCCGCGCTGACGCTGGAGCCGGGCACAGGCGGTAAGGGCCTGAAGGCGGCGGTTACCTTTGCCAAGGCAGCGTAAAAGCCTTTGGCAATTCAAAATGCGACTGCGTCCTTTGCGCGTCTAAAACGACGCGCGGCGCTGTAGACCTTTCCGCCTTGCTTTCTTTCGCTGCATTGCACACACTGATCTCGGGAACAGCAAGCCGCACGACGATGCGAGCCGGATAAAAAGAGAAATATGTCGATCAAAGCCAGCATCTATCATCTGACGCATTACATCTATGACAAGCCGGTTCGCCTCGGCCCACAGATCATCAGACTGAAACCTGCCTCGCATTCGAAGACACGGGTGCTCAGCCACTCGCTGAAGGTCACGCCTTCCAACCATTTCGTCAATCTGCAGCAGGACCCCTACGGCAACTACCTTGCCCGCTACGTCTTTCCGGATCCGGTGACCGAGTTCAAGATCGAGGTCGATCTCGTCGCCGACATGACGGTCTACAATCCGTTCGACTTCTTCGTCGAGGAAGAGGCAACCAAGTGGCCGTTCGGATACCCCGAAACGATCCAGGAGGATCTGTCGATCTACATGACGCCGGAGCCGGCCGGTCCGCGCCTCAAGGCGCTGCTGCCGACGCTCGACTGGTCGCCCGACCAGCCGACGGTGGACATGGTCGTCGGCCTGAATGCCCGCCTGCAGCGGCAGATCGGCTATGTCATCCGCATGGAAACCGGCGTGCAGACGCCGGAGGAGACGCTGGAAAGCGCCAAGGGTTCCTGCCGCGACACCAGCTGGCTGCTCGTCCAGATCCTTCGCCATCTCGGCCTCGCCGCCCGCTTCGTCTCCGGCTACCTCATCCAGCTGACGCCGGACCTGAAGGCGCTTGACGGACCCTCCGGCACCGAAGTCGATTTCACCGACCTGCATGCCTGGGCTGAGGTCTATCTGCCTGGTGCCGGCTGGGTCGGTCTCGATCCGACCTCCGGCCTGCTGACCGGGGAAAGCCACATCCCGCTTGCCGCCACACCGCATTTCCGAAATGCCGCTCCGATTTCCGGCGGTTATTTCGGCGAGGCCGAAACCGAATTCGCCTTCGACATGAAGGTATCGCGCGTCGCCGAGCACCCGCGCATCACCAAGCCCTTCTCCGATGAGAGCTGGGACGAACTCAACGAACTCGGCGAGAAGGTCGATCGTGTCCTCGAAGCCGAGGACGTGCATCTGACGATGGGCGGCGAACCGACCTTCGTTTCGATCGACGATTTCCAGTCCGAGGAGTGGAACACCGCCGCCGTCGGCCCGACCAAGCGCGAAAAGGCCGACGTCCTGATCCGCAAGCTGCAAGAACGCTTCGCCCCCGGTGGTTTCCTGCATTACGGCCAGGGCAAATGGTATCCGGGCGAAAGCCTGCCGCGCTGGACCTTCTCGCTCTACTGGCGCCGCGACGGCAAGCCGGTCTGGCAGAACCTCGATCTGGTCGCCGCCGAAGGCAAGGATACCGGCGTTACCGCCGAGGATGCCGAAAAGCTCCTGACGGCGATCGCCAAGGAGCTGGCGATCAAGCCTGACATGGTGCAGCCGGCCTATGAAGATCCGGCCGACTGGATCATCAAGGAAGGCAACCTTCCCGAAAATGTCGATCCGGCGAATTCGAAGCTGAAGGATCCTGAGGAACGCAACCGCATCGCCCGCGTCTTCGCCCGCGGCCTGACCGTCGCGACCGGCTACATTCTTCCGGTCCAGGCATGGAACGCCAAGGCAGCGGAAAGCCGAGTCTGGGTCAGCGAGAAATGGCGCACCCGCCGCGGCAAGATCTTCCTCGTCCCGGGCGACAGTCCGATCGGTTACCGCCTGCCGCTCGGCACGTTGCCCTATGTTGCCCCGGCGCGTTACCCCTATATCCACCCCGCCGATCCGACGATCCCGCGCGAACCGCTGCCTGATGTCTTTGTACCGGCCGGCCGCGCCATGCCGGAAGCCTCTTTCCATGCCGATGAGAGCAATCGCGGCCGTGTCGAACAGACGCTCGGCGAACTCCGCGGTGCCGTGCGCACCGCCATGTCGGTCGAGCCGCGCGACGGCAGGCTCTGCATCTTCATGCCGCCGGTCGAGCGCATCGAGGATTATCTCGAGCTGATCGCCGCAGCCGAAAACGCCGCAGCCGAACTCAAGCTTCCCGTCCATATCGAAGGTTATCCGCCGCCGCAGGACGAGCGCATCAACGTCATCCGCGTCGCCCCGGATCCCGGCGTCATTGAGGTCAACATTCATCCGGCCTCGAACTGGAAGGACTGCGTCGACATTACGACCGCGATCTACGAGGAAGCGCGCGCCACCCGGCTCGGCGCCGACAAGTTCATGATCGACGGTCGCCACACCGGCACCGGCGGCGGCAACCATGTCGTCGTAGGCGCGGCCAATCCGAACAACAGCCCCTTCCTGCGCCGTCCCGATCTGTTGAAGAGCGTCGTCCTCCACTGGCAGCGTCATCCCTCTCTCTCCTATCTCTTCTCCGGCATGTTCATCGGCCCGACCAGCCAGGCGCCGCGCATCGACGAGGCTCGTCACGACAGCCTCTATGAGCTGGAGATCGCCATGGCGCAGATCGCTGCCCCCGGCAGCGGCCAGCAACCGCTGCCCTGGCTCGTTGACCGCCTGTTCCGTAACCTTTTGACCGACGTCACCGGCAATACCCACCGTGCCGAGATCTGCATCGATAAGCTGTTCTCGCCCGACGGCCCGACCGGACGGCTCGGCCTCATCGAGTTCCGCGGCTTCGAGATGCCGCCGAATGCGCGCATGTCGCTTGCCCAGCAATTGCTGGTGCGCGCGCTGATCGCTCGTTTTTGGGTCAACCCGGTCGACGGCAACTTCGTCCGCTGGGGCACGACCCTGCACGACCGTTTCATGCTGCCGCATTTCGTCTGGACCGATTTCCTCGACGTGCTCGCCGACCTTCGCCAAAACGGCTTCGACGTCAGCCCGGAATGGTTCAAGGCCCAGCTCGAATTCCGCTTCCCCTTCTGCGGCGAAGTCGAATACGAGGGCTCGAAGCTCGAACTGCGCCAGGCGCTGGAGCCTTGGCATGTCATGGGCGAGGAAGGCGCGCCGGGCGGCACCGTCCGATACGTCGACAGCTCCGTCGAACGCCTTCAGGTGCGGCTCGAAACCAGCAATACCGCGCGTTATACCGTCACCTGCAATGGCCGCACCCTGCCGCTGACGCCGACCGGCACCGCTGGCGTGTCGGTCGCCGGCGTCCGTTACAAGGCGTGGCAGCCATCCTCCGGTCTGCATCCTGTCCTGCCGATCAACACGCCTTTGACGTTTGACATTTATGATACATGGTCGAAGCGTTCGATCGGCGGCTGCATCTATCATGTTGCCCATCCGGGCGGCCGGACCTATGACACCTTCCCGGTCAACGGCAACGAAGCGGAAGCAAGGCGGCTCGCCCGCTTCGAGCCGTGGGGACATACGGCGGGCGGTTATATCCCGCACGCCGAGACGGGTTCGCTTGAATTCCCGCTGACGCTGGATCTGAGGCGGCCCGCCGGAATTTAAGGCCGAGGGTTAGGGCCGGGGGTTGGGGTTCAGTTTTGATGGGTAAGAGGCCGGCAGCGGAGCGCAGGGGAGAGGCAGAGGTCCGCATCGCCAAGGGTGCGGCCTTCGGCTATGCGTCGCTTCCTGGCACCGCTGACGAGATGGTCGACAACAAAGGCGCAGTCCGCCCCGTCTGGCAGAATTTCCTCTCGCATCTGAGCGCAATGCCGGAAAAGGATCTCGCCGAGCGTTTTGCCCGCGCCGACCGCTACCTGCGCGATGCCGGCGTCTTCTACCGCGCCTATGGCAGCAAGGGCACCGGCGAACGCGCCTGGCCGATTTCGCATATCCCGGTGCTGATCGACGAGCGCGAATGGAAGACGCTGTCGGCGGGGCTCGTCCAGCGCGCCGACCTGCTGGAGGCGATCGTTGCCGATATTTACGGCGACAACCGGCTGGTGGAGGAAGGGGTCCTGCCGCCGGCGCTGATGGCCGCCAATCCCGAATTCCAGCGCCCGCTCGCCGGTATCCGGCCGGGCTCCGGCCATTATCTGCATTTCTGCGCCTTCGAGATCGGCCGCGGACCTGACGGCAACTGGTGGGTGCTGGCCGACAGGACGCAGGCACCGTCTGGCGCCGGTTTCGCGCTGGAAAGCCGCGTCGCGACGACCCGGGCCTTCTCGGATATCTACGCCGAAACCCCGGTCCACCGCCTCGCCTCCTTCTTCGGCGCCTTCCGCGACGCACTACAGGGTATGAAACATTCGGGCGACGACCGCATCGCCGTGCTGACGCCCGGCCCGGCCAACGAGACCTATTACGAGCACGCCTACATCGCCCGCTATCTCGGTCTCATGCTGCTCGAAGGCGAGGACCTCACTGTCGTGAAGGGCCGCGTCATGGTGCGCACCGTTGCCGGCCTGAAGCCGATCGGGGTGCTCTGGCGCCGTCTCGATTCGGCCTTTGCCGACCCGCTGGAGCTGAACCAGAATTCGCATATCGGCACGCCCGGCCTGGTGGAAGCGCTGCGCGCCGAAAGCCTCACCATCGTCAATGCGCTCGGCACCGGCGTTCTCGAAACCCGGGCGCTTCTGGCCTTCATGCCGACCATCTGCCACCGTCTGCTGGGGGAAGATCTGCAATTGCCCTCGATCGCTACCTGGTGGTGTGGCCAGAAGGAAGAGCGCGAGCACGTCGCAAAGAACATCGAGAAGATGGTGATCGGCCCGGCCTATTCCCGAGCACCCTTCTTCGACGACAACGGCGAGTCCGTGCTCGGCTCGTCGCTGCGTGCGACCGCCAAGGATTCCATCACCGACTGGCTGAGTTCGGACGGCCCGAAACTGGTCGGCCAGGAGGTCGTCACGCTGTCGACGACGCCCGCCTGGGTGGACGGCAAGCTCGTGCCGCGGCCGATGTCGCTGCGCGTCTTTGCCGCCCGCACGGCAAACGGCTGGCAGATCATGCCCGGCGGCTTTGCCCGTATCGGCTCCGGCGCCGATGTCGCGGCGATCGCCATGCAGTCGGGCGGAGCGGCCGCCGACGTCTGGATCGTCAGCGACAAGCCGGTCGAGCGCCACACGCTGCTGCCGGCCGAGGGCAGCTTTACCCGCAACATGCCGGGCAGCCTGCCAAGCCGGGCAGCCGACAATTTGTTCTGGCTCGGCCGTTACATCGAACGTGCCGAAGGGGCGCTGCGCATCCTGCGCGCCTGGCATGCGCGTTACGCCGAAGCTGCCGATCCGAGCCAGCCGCTGCTCGCCGATGTCTCCGAGTATCTCACGGCCGTCGATATCGATACCGCCGAACCCGTGCCGGAAACGCTCTTGCGCAACATCGACAGCGCCGTTTATTCGGCGAGCAACATCCGCGACCGTTTCTCCCCGGACGGCTGGCTGGCACTCAACGATCTCGCCAAAACCGCCCGCCGCTTTCACGTCACCGTCGCTGCCGGCGACGACGCCAGCCATGCGATGACGATCCTTCTGCGCAAGCTCGCGGGCTTCGCCGGTCTCGTGCACGAGAACATGTACCGCTTCACCGGCTGGCGCTTCCTCTCGCTCGGCCGCTATATCGAGCGCGGCCTGCACATGACGCGCCTGCTCGGCCACATGTCCGGCCCGGAAGCGCCCGACGGCGCGCTCGACATGCTGCTCGAAATCGGCGACAGCGTCATGACCCATCGCCGCCGCTACAACGTCAACACGGCGCGGCTGACCGTCACCGACCTGCTGGCGCTCGACCCTCTCAATCCCCGCTCGGTCCTTTTCCAGGTGAACGAGATCCACCATGAAGTCGAGCAGTTGCCGAATGCCCTGATCAACGGCCAGATGTCGCCCTTCTACCGCGAAGCGATGCGGCTCCATTCCGGCCTGGCGGTGATGACGCCGGAGGGTATGGGGGCCGAGGTCTATCAACGGCTAGAACGCGAATTGGAGCAGCTTTCCGATCTGCTCGCCCAAACCTATCTCGGGTGACGGCGATGCTCTACGATCTCTCCCTCCGCATGGGTTACATCTACGACGTGCCGGCCTCCGGCGCTCGCCACGTCATGCGCCTGATGCCGCTGTCGCTGACCAATCGACAGCGCCTGGTCGCCGGCTCGATCACCATCTCGCCGACGCCGGACGAGCAGTCGCATTTCGTCGATTTCTTCCATCATCCCACCACCTCCTTCATGCTGCGCGCGCCGCACGAGACGCTCGACATTCGCATGCAGGCCCGCGTGCAGGTGGAAAGCCAGCCGATCGCCGCCGATTTCTCGCCGCTGCTTGCCGACCTGCCGGAGGAGGTCGCCGGAATCTGGTCGCTGGCGCCGGATTCGCCGCACCATTTCCTTGGCGACAGCCCGCGCCTGACCCAAGCCCGCGAGATCGCCGACTATGCGCAAAGCTGGGCCGTGCCTGATCTGACGGCGATGCAGATCGCCCATGCGCTCTGTAGCCGGATCAACAAGGATTTCACCTACGATCCTGACGCGACAACGGTGGACACGACGCCGCTCGAGGCGTTCAGATTGAAGCGCGGCGTCTGCCAGGATTTCACCCACATCATGATCCTGGCGCTTAGAAGCCTCGGCATTCCGGCCGGCTACGTCTCCGGCTTCCTGCGCACCATCCCGCCGCCCGGCAAGGAACGGCTGGAAGGGGCGGACGCCATGCATGCCTGGGTCAGGATCTGGTGCGGCGAGACGAACGGCTGGATCGAGCTCGACCCGACCAACGACATCCCCGCCGGCACAGACCACATCGTGGTCGCCTATGGCCGGGACTATTCCGACGTCGTTCCCGTCATCGGCGTATTGAAAAGTTATGGCGGCCAACGCGCCGTCCAGGCGGTCGACGTGATCCCACTGAAATAATCCCAAAACTGGAAAAATCCGACGATTCGTTAAAATTGTATTGACGCCGTAAGGACAGCGGAAAGGAGGAGCGTGCCTAATATCACCGCACAGGGCCTCCTACACGGGTGAACATGATGAGCACCTCCTTTTTGCATCCCTGCCTGCGTCGCATGCTTGGCGACCGTGGCGGTAATTTCGGTATAATGACGGCGATCGTATTGCCCGTCCTCTTTGGTGCTGCCGGCATGGCGATCCAGGTGGGCGACCTATTGCTCTCGAAACAGCAATTGCAGGAAGCCGCCGATTCTGCCGCGCTGGCAACCGCGACCGCCCTGGCAAACGGCACGATCCAAACCTCGCAGGCCGAGGCCTTCGCGCGGGATTTCGTCGCCGGACAAATGGCGAATTACCTGCAGAGCGGCATCGATATCAAGAGCACGACGGGCGTCGATGTCCGGACAACGACATCGGGCAAGTCGACATCCTATCAAGTGACGGTTTCGCCCGACTACAACATCGCGGTCAATCCGCTGATGCAGACGATCGGGTTCACGACGCAGAACATTTCAACGTCGAGCACGACGACCAGCGGCAATTCGCAAACCCAAGGCTCCGTCTCGATGTTCCTCGTCCTCGACAGATCCGGCTCAATGGGCGAGGATACCGCGACGGTCAACGCGTCAGATCCTACGGAAGAATACAATTACGACTGCAGCGAAAAAGACAGATACGGCAACGTAACCAAGAAGAAGACCTGCACCGATACGCGTCCTCACTACTACACCAAAATCGAAGCCCTAAAGCTTGCCGTCGGCTCGCTGACGGGCGAACTCGACGCAGTCGATCCCGAAAAGGAATATGTCCGCACGGGTGCCGTTTCCTACAATATCGAGATGCAGAAAGCGAAAGCGCTGGATTGGGGAACGGCCCACGTCACCAAATATGTCAACAAGCTGACGACGACCGACGGTACGGACTCTGGCGAGGCATTCAAGACGGCCTATAATAAGCTTGCCGACGCGGCCGAAGACAAGGCGCACGTGGACAAGACGGGACAGGTTCCGACAAAATACATCGTCTTCATGACGGACGGAGACAACAACTATACCTCCGCCGACACCGAAACGAAGACGTGGTGCGACAAGGCGCGCGACGCCAAGATGCAGGTCTATACGATTGCCTTTATGGCGCCGGCGCGTGGCCAGGCTCTGCTGAGCTATTGCGCGACAGCGCCGGGCAACTATTTTCCCGCTGGCGACATGACGGCGCTCCTGAAGGCATTCAAGGAAATCGGCATGAAAGCATCCAATCAGGTCACGCGTCTGACGAACTGATACAACGCCCAGAGAAATGGGAAACGAAAAGCCGCGCCGGAACAAACCGGTGCGGCTTTTCGTTGTGCTCGTTCGGCGCATCAGATCGGGAAAAGCGATTGAAATCAAGCCCCTCGACCCGCGTGAATATGAAGGTTTCGCAAATTTTTCGTTTGTCCAAATCCTTTGTTGCAAGTGCTTAGTAACGATGCATAAACTGTCGGCTGCGCAAGCGACAAATTGATTGAATCAGGCATAACATCCTGAAACAAAATTAAAATTGGCGAGACCTGACGATGAACACTGTTTCCAAGCCGATCATCCCCTCCCCCGCCCCTCGCAGTTCAAGGCCGGAAATTCTCGCTGAAGAAATTATCGAACGTCTGACCTACCGCATCGGCAAGGATGCCAAGGTGGCAAAGCCGCATGACTGGCTGACCGCGACGATCCTGGTGGTGCGCGACCGCATCATCGACAGGTGGATGGCTTCCACCCGCGAGGTTTATGCGACCGGCGCTAAGCGCGTCTATTATCTTTCTCTCGAATTCCTGATCGGCCGGCTGATGCGCGACGCCGTTTCGAACCTCGGCCTGATGGAGGAGGTGCGCGATGCACTCGCCTCGCTCGGCGTCGACGTCAACGTCATCGCCGGCCTGGAGCCGGACGCCGCACTCGGTAACGGCGGCCTCGGCCGTCTGGCTGCCTGTTTCATGGAGAGCATGGCAACGGTCGACGTCCCGGCCTACGGCTACGGCATCCGCTATGTCCACGGCCTCTTCCGCCAGCAGTTGGCCGACGGCTGGCAGGTGGAACTGCCGGAAAACTGGCTCGCCCACGGCAATCCTTGGGAATTCGAACGCCGCGAAAGCGCCTATGAAATCGGCTTCGGCGGCGCCGTCGAATTCATCACCACCCATGACGACCAGCCGCGCTACGTCTGGAAACCGGCCGAGCGCGTCATCGCCGCCGCCTTCGACACGCCGGCCGTCGGCTGGCGCGGCAAGCGCGTCAACACGCTGCGCCTCTGGTCGGCGCAACCGATCGATCCGATCCTGCTCGATGCCTTCAACGCCGGCGACCACATCGGCGCTCTGCGCGAAAGCAACAAGGCCGAAAGCCTGACCCGGGTTCTCTATCCTGCCGACGCCACCCCGGCCGGCCAGGAACTGCGTCTGCGCCAGGAATTCTTCTTCTCGTCGGCCTCGCTGCAGGACATCCTGCGCCGCCATCTGCAGCAATACGACGATTTCACCTCGCTGCCGGACAAGGTGGCGATCCAGCTGAACGACACTCACCCCGCCGTCTCGGTCGCCGAACTCGTGCGTCTACTCTGTGACGTACACGGGATGGATTTCGACCAGGCCTGGGAAATTACCCGCCAAACCTTCTCCTACACCAACCACACGCTTCTGCCCGAAGCGTTGGAAAGCTGGGCGGTGCCACTGTTCGAGCGTCTGCTGCCGCGCCACATGCAGATCATCTATGCGATCAATGCCAAGATCCTGATCGACGCCCGCAAGGGCAAGAACTTCTCCGATGGGGAAATCCGCTCGATCTCGCTGATCGATGAAAGCGGCGACCGCCGCGTGCGCATGGGCAACCTCGCTTTCGTCGGCTCGCATTCGATCAACGGCGTTTCGGCCCTGCACACCGACCTGATGAAGGTCACGGTCTTCGCCGACCTGCACAAGCTCTATCCTAACCGCATCAACAACAAGACCAACGGCATCACGCCGCGCCGCTGGCTGCAGCAGTGCAATCCCGGTCTCACCGGCCTGATCCGCGAGGCCATCGGCGACGAATTCCTCGATGATGCCGAAAAGCTGCGTGCGCTCGACGTGCATTCTTCCGATCCGGCTTTCCAGCAGAAGTTTGCAGCGGTAAAGCGCGCCAACAAGGTGGCACTCTCCAACCTCGTCGCCAGCCGCATGGGCGTGAAGCTCGATCCGTCGGCGATGTTCGACATCCAGATCAAGCGCATCCATGAATACAAGCGCCAGCTGCTTAATATCATCGAGGCCGTCGCGCTCTACGACCAGATCCGCTCGCATCCCGAGCTCGACTGGGTGCCGCGCGTGAAACTCTTCGCCGGCAAGGCGGCGCCGAGTTATTACAATGCCAAGCTCATCATCAAGCTGATCAACGACGTCTCCCGCACGATCAACAACGACCCGTCGGTGCGCGGCCTGCTGAAGATCGTCTTCGTCCCGAACTACAATGTCTCGCTTGCCGAAGTCATGGTTCCGGCCGCCGACCTCTCGGAGCAGATCTCGACCGCCGGCATGGAAGCATCCGGCACCGGCAACATGAAATTCGGCCTCAATGGCGCGCTGACGATCGGCACGCTCGATGGCGCCAATGTCGAGATGCGCGACAATGTTGGCGAGGACAACATCGTCATCTTCGGTCTCAAGGCCGACGAGGTGTCGAAAGTCCGCAGCGATGGCCACAATCCGCGCGCCATCATCGAGGGATCGCGCGAACTCGCCCAGGCGCTTGCCGCCATCGGCTCCGGCGTCTTCTCGCCCGATGACCGCAATCGCTATACATCGCTGATCGATGGCATCTATTCGCACGATTGGTTCATGGTCGCAGCCGATTTCGACGCCTACGCCCAGGCCCAGCGCGAGGTCGACCAGATCTGGACCAACCAGTCCGCCTGGTACACCAAGACGATCAACAATACGGCGCGGATGGGCTGGTTCTCTTCCGACCGTACCATCAGGCAATATGCAGACGAAATCTGGAGAGCCGGATGAAAACGCCGAAGACCGTCCCTGAAGTAAAGCTTTCCTGGGAAATTTCGGCAGATGAAATCACGGCAATCCTTGCCGGCTCGCATTCCAATCCGTTTGCCGTCCTCGGTTTGCACCAGGCCGGCGACACCTTCGTCGCCCGGTGCTTCATCCAGGGCGCCGAAGAGGTGACCGCCATGACGCTCGATGGCGGCGTCATCGGCGAACTGAAGCAGCTCCATGCCGACGGCGTCTTTGCCGGCCCGGTTTCCCTCACAAAGCTCCAGCCGGTGCGTTACCGCGCCCGGCGCGGCGATGCCGAATGGGCAGTCACCGATCCCTACAGCTTCGGTCCGGTGCTCGGACCGATGGACGATTATTTCGCCCGCCAGGGTTCGCATCTGCGCCTGTTCGACAAGATGGGCGCCCACCTCATCAAGCACGACGGCGCCCAGGGCATCCATTTTGCCGTCTGGGCGCCGAACGCACAGCGCGTCTCCGTCGTCGGTGATTTCAACAATTGGGACGGCCGCCGCCACGTGATGCGCTTCCGTGCCGACAGCGGCATCTGGGAAATCTTTGCCCCTGACGTACCGATCGGCGTTGCCTACAAGTTCGAGATCCGCGGCCAGGACGGCGTATTGCTGCCGCTAAAGGCAGATCCCTTTGCGCGGCGCAGCGAGCTCCGACCGAAGACCGCCTCGATCACCGCCGCCGAGCTGGAGCAGGAGTGGGAAGACGAGGCCCATCTGAAGCACTGGCGCGAGACCGACAAGCGCCGCCAGCCGATCTCGATCTACGAGGTGCATGCCGCCTCCTGGCAACGCCGGCAGGACGGCACGATGCTGTCCTGGGACGAGCTCGCCTCCAGCCTCATCCCCTATTGCGCCGACATGGGCTTCACCCATATCGAATTCCTGCCGATCACCGAGTATCCCTACGACCCCTCTTGGGGTTACCAGACGACCGGCCTCTATGCGCCGACCGCTCGTTTCGGCGAGCCGGAGGGTTTTGCCCGTTTCGTCAACGGCTGCCACAAGGTCGGCATCGGCGTCATCCTCGACTGGGTGCCGGCGCATTTTCCGACCGACGAACACGGTCTCGGCTGGTTCGACGGCACGGCGCTCTACGAGCACGAAGATCCGCGCAAGGGCTTCCACCCGGACTGGAGCACGGCGATCTACAATTTCGGCCGCACCGAGGTCGTTTCCTATCTCGTTAACAACGCGCTCTACTGGGCCGAAAAATTCCACCTCGACGGTCTGCGTGTCGATGCCGTCGCTTCGATGCTCTACCTCGATTATTCGCGCAAGCACGGCGAGTGGATCCCGAACGAATATGGCGGCAACGAGAACCTCGAAGCGGTCCGTTTTCTGCAGGATCTCAACATCCGCATCTATGGCAAAAATTCCAACGTCATGACCATCGCCGAGGAATCGACCTCCTGGCCGAAAGTCTCGCAGCCCGTGCATGAAGGCGGCCTCGGTTTTGGCTTCAAGTGGAACATGGGCTTCATGCACGACACGCTGAGCTACATGAGCCGCGATCCTATCTATCGCGGCCACCATCACAACGAACTCACCTTCGGCCTGCTCTACGCCTATTCGGAAAATTTCGTCCTGCCGCTCTCGCATGACGAGGTTGTCCATGGAAAAGGCTCGCTGATCGCCAAGATGCCGGGCGACGACTGGCAGAAATTCGCCAATCTGCGTGCCTACTACGCCTATATGTGGGGCTATCCCGGCAAGAAGCTGCTGTTCATGGGCCAGGAATTCGCCCAGTGGAGCGAGTGGAGCGAAGAGAAGGCACTCGACTGGAACCTGCTTCAGTATCGCATGCACGAGGGCATCCGGCGCCTGGTGCGTGACCTCAATTTCACCTATCGCAGCAAGCCGGCGCTGCATGAGCGTGACTGCGAGGGCGAAGGTTTCGAATGGCTGGTCGCCGACGACCACCAGAATTCCGTCTTTGCCTGGCTGCGCAAGGCGCCGGGCCAGAAGCCGGTCGCCGTCATCACCAATTTCACCCCTGTCTATCGCGAGAATTACTCGATCCGCCTGCCGTCCGCAGGTCGCTGGCGGGAAATCCTGAACACCGATGCCGACATCTACGGCGGCAGCGGCAAGGGCAATGGCGGGCGCGTGCAGGCCGTCGATGCCGGCGGCAACATCACCTGCTCGATTACCTTGCCGCCCTTGGCGACAATCATGCTTGAACCTGAAAATTAGTGACTGGTGGGAGGAGAAAATGGTAGAAAAGCGCGTTCAGCCACTTGCCCGCGATGCAATGGCTTATGTTCTGGCGGGCGGTAGAGGAAGCCGTCTCAAGGAACTCACCGACCGGCGTGCCAAGCCGGCCGTCTATTTCGGCGGCAAGGCCCGCATCATCGATTTCGCCCTGTCGAATGCCCTGAATTCCGGCATTCGCCGTATCGGCGTTGCCACGCAATACAAGGCGCATTCGCTGATCCGCCACATGCAACGCGGCTGGAACTTCTTCCGCCCCGAGCGCAACGAAAGCTTCGATATCCTGCCGGCCAGCCAGCGCGTCTCCGAGACGCAATGGTATGAAGGCACGGCCGATGCCGTCTATCAGAACATCGACATCATCCAGGATTACGGCGTCGAATACATGGTCATTCTTGCCGGCGACCACGTCTATAAGATGGACTATGAATGGATGCTGCAGCAGCACGTCGATTCCGGCGCCGACGTCACCATCGGCTGCTTGGAAGTGCCGCGCATGGAAGCGGTCGGCTTCGGCGTCATGCATGTCAACGAGAAGGACGAGATCATCGCCTTCGTCGAGAAACCGGCCGATCCGCCGCCCATTCCCGACAAGCCGGATTTCGCCCTCGCCTCGATGGGCATCTACGTCTTCCACACCAAGTTCCTGCTCGATGCGCTGCGCCGCGACGCCGCCGATCCGACCTCGAGCCGCGACTTCGGCAAGGACATCATCCCCTATATCGTCAAGAACGGTAAGGCGGTCGCCCACCGCTTCGCCAAGTCCTGCGTCCGTTCGGATTTCGAGCACGAGCCCTACTGGCGCGACGTCGGCACGATCGACGCCTATTGGCAGGCCAATATCGACCTGACAGCGATCGTTCCGGAGCTCGATATCTACGACAAGTCCTGGCCGATCTGGACCTATGCCGAGATTACCCCGCCGGCGAAATTCGTCCATGACGACGAGGATCGCCGCGGCTCGGCCACCTCCTCAGTTGTGTCAGGCGATTGCATCATTTCAGGCGCCATGCTCAACAACAGCCTGCTCTTCACGGGCGTCAGGGCCAACTCCTTCTCCAAGTTGGAAGGAGCGGTCGTCCTGCCGAACGTGAAGGTCGGACGGCGCGCGCAGCTCAAGAATGTGGTGATCGACCATGGTGTCGTCATTCCGGAAGGTCTGGTCGTCGGCGAGGATCCCGAGCTCGATGCCAAGCGCTTCCGGCGGACGGAAAGCGGCATCTGCCTGATCACGCAACCGATGATCGACAAGCTGGATATCTGACTTATGAAAGTTCTTTCGGTTTCGTCCGAAGTCTTCCCTTTGATCAAGACAGGGGGTCTGGCCGATGTGTCCGGCGCCCTGCCGATTGCTCTGAAAGCCTTCGGGGTCGAGACCAAGACCCTTCTACCCGGCTATCCCGCCGTCATGAAGGTCATTCGCGACGCGGTCGTCAGGCTCGAATTCCCCGACCTGCTCGGTGAACGGGCGACCGTACTCGAGGTCCAGCACGAGGGCCTCGATCTGCTCATCCTCGATGCCCCGGCCTATTACGACAGGCCGGGCGGACCCTATCTCGATCCGCTCGGCAAGGACTATCCCGACAACTGGCGTCGTTTTGCCGCCCTGTCGCTCGCCGCCTCCGAGATCGCCGCCGGTCTGCTGCCCGGCTGGAAGCCGGATCTCGTCCACACTCACGACTGGCAGGCGGCGCTGACGTCCGTCTATATGCGTTATTATCCGACGCCGGAACTGCCGAGCGTTCTGACCATCCACAACATCGCCTTCCAGGGCCAGTTCGGTTCCGAGATCTTTGCCGGCCTGCGCCTGCCTGCCCATGCCTTCGCCACCGAAAGCATCGAATATTACGGCACTATCGGCTTTCTCAAGGGCGGCCTTAAGACCGCCCATGCGATCACGACAGTCAGCCCGACCTATGCCGATGAGATTCTGACGTCGGAATTCGGCATGGGGCTCGAGGGCGTCATCGCCAGCCGCATCGACGATCTGCACGGCATCGTCAACGGCATCGACACCGATATCTGGAACCCGGCGACCGATCCTGTCGTCCACACCCACTACGGCTCGACGACGCTGAAGAACCGCGAGGAGAACCGTCGCTCGATCGCCGAATTCTTCCACCTCGACAATGACGACGCCCCGATCTTCTGCGTCATCAGCCGTCTCACCTGGCAGAAGGGCATGGATGTCGTCGCCAACATCGCCGATGAGATCGTCGCCATGGGCGGCAAGCTCGTCGTGCTCGGCTCCGGCGAAGCCGCCCTTGAAGGCGCTCTGCTCGCCTCCGCCAGCCGCCATCCCGGCCGCATCGGCGTTTCGATCGGCTACAACGAGCCGATGTCGCACCTGATGCAGGCCGGCTGCGATGCGATCGTCATCCCCTCGCGATTCGAACCCTGCGGCCTGACCCAGCTTTACGGCCTGCGTTACGGCTGCGTGCCGATCGTGGCCCGCACCGGCGGGTTGAATGACACCGTGATCGACGCCAATCACGCCGCACTTGCAGCGAAAGTCGCAACCGGCATACAATTTGCCCCCGTGACAGAAACAGGCATGCTACAGGCAATCCGCCGTGCGATGCATTTTTATCAGGACCGAAAACTCTGGACCCAATTGCAAAAGCAGGGCATGAAATCGGATGTCTCCTGGGAGAAGAGCGCCGAACGCTACGCTGCCCTCTATTCAAGCCTCGTCTCGAAAGGCATGTGACCTAAAATGATCAAGTCCGTCTCCACCACGCCCTATCTGGACCAGAAACCCGGCACGTCGGGCCTGCGCAAGAAGGTTCCGGTCTTCCAGCAGCCGAACTATGCAGAGAACTTCATCCAGTCGATCTTCGATTCGCTGGAAGGCTATCAGGGCAAGTGCCTCGTCATCGGCGGCGACGGACGCTACTACAATCGCGAGGTCATCCAGAAGGCGGTCAAGATGGCCGCGGCCAATGGCTTCGGCAAGGTCATGGTCGGCAAGGGCGGCATCCTGTCGACGCCGGCCGCTTCCCACATCATCCGCAAATACAAGGCTTTCGGTGGCATCATCCTCTCCGCAAGCCACAACCCCGGCGGCCCGACCGAAGACTTCGGCATCAAATACAACATCAACAATGGCGGCCCGGCGCCGGAAAAGATCACCGACGCTATCTATGCGCGCTCCAAGACGATCGACAGCTACAAGATCGCCGATTTCGCCGACGTCAATCTCGACCGCATCGGCAAGGACGAGCTTCCCGGCGGCACGATCCTCTCGATTATCGATCCGGTCGAGGACTATGCCGCGCTGATGGAAGAGCTGTTCGATTTCGGCGCCATCCGCAATCTGATCAGCCTCGGCTTCCGCATTGCCTTCGATGGGATGAGCGCCGTCACTGGCCCCTATGCCAAGGAAATCTTCGAAAATCGTCTCGGCGCTCCCTCGGGCTCGGTGCGCAACTTCATGCCGCTGCCGGATTTCGGCGGCCATCATCCGGACCCGAACCCGGTGCACTGCAAGGAACTCTTCGATGAAATGATGGGCGATGACGCGCCCGATTTCGGCGCAGCTTCCGACGGCGACGGCGACCGCAATCTGATCATCGGCCGCGGCATCTTCGTCACGCCGTCCGACAGCCTGGCGATCCTTGCCGCCAACGCCAATCTCGCCCCCGGCTATTCCGGCGGGCTCGCCGGCATCGCCCGCTCGATGCCGACATCGGGTGCTGCCGACCGCGTCGCCGAAAAGCGCGGCATCGGCATGTACGAAACGCCGACCGGCTGGAAGTTCTTCGGCAACCTACTCGACGCCGGCATGGCGACGATCTGTGGTGAGGAAAGCTCCGGCACCGGCTCCAGCCACGTCCGCGAAAAGGATGGCCTCTGGGCCGTGCTGCTGTGGCTGAACATTCTTGCAGTGCGCGGCGAGAGCGTCGCCGATATCGTCACCCAGCATTGGCAGACCTACGGCCGCAACTATTATTCGCGCCATGATTATGAAGGCCTCGACACCGATGCGGCGAACGGCTTGGTGGACAATCTGCGCAGCCAGCTTCCCACCCTGCCCGGCAAGAGCTTCGGCAACCTGAAGGTCGAGAAGGCCGACGACTTCGCCTATCACGATCCGATCGACAAATCGGTGAGCGAGCATCAAGGCATCCGCGTGCTCTTCGAAGGCGGCTCCCGCGTCGTCTTCCGCCTGTCCGGCACCGGCACGTCTGGCGCAACCTTGCGCGTCTATATCGAGCGCTACGAGCCGGATTCGACTCGTCACAACATCGAAACGCAAGAAGCGCTCGCCGATCTGATCGCCGCCGCCGAAAGCATAGCCAGCATTCGTGAACGCACGGGACGCGATGCGCCAACCGTGATCACCTGATCCGGGGGGAACATGCGGGGGAACAGTTCGGCGCAAGCCGGCGCGATCGTCTTCGAGACCGGCGTCGAATTTGCCGTATGGTCGCATCATGCCGCACAGATCGAACTCTGCCTCTTCGAGGATGACGGCAACAGGGAATTCGCGCGCCTGCCGATGGCGCGCGACAGCAACCACATCCATCGACTGTTTGTCGACGGATTGAAGGCGGGCGCGCGCTACGGCTATCGCGCCGACGGTATTTATGCGCCCGATAACGGCCTCTGGTTCGATCCCTCCAAACTGCTGATCGATCCCTACGCCAAGGAGATCGATAGGCCGTTCCGCTACGATCCCCGCCTCGGCATCTATGGCGAGGACAGCCAGGATCTGATGCCGAAGGCGATTGTCACCACCGATACCCGAGCCGCGATCAGCAAGCCGCTCTTCAAACCGGGCGGCTTTATCTATGAGGTGGCGGTACGGCCCTTCACCATTCTCCATCCCGACGTGCCGGAGGCTGAGCGCGGCACGGTCGCAGCGCTTGCCCATCCCTCCGTCGTCGCACATCTGAAGCGGATCGGTGTCGATGCCGTCGAACTGATGCCGATCACCGCCTGGATCGACGAACGCCACCTTCCGCCGCTCGGCCTCACCAACGGCTGGGGCTACAATCCCGTCGCCTTCATGGCGCTCGACCCGCGGCTCGTGCCTGGCGGCATGACCGAGTTGCGCCAGACGGTCGCGGCCCTCCATGCCGAAGGCATCGCCGTCATCCTCGACCTCGTCTTCAACCATACCGGCGAGAGCGACCGTTACGGCGCGACGCTGTCGCTGCGCGGCCTCGACAACCTGCATTATTATCGCCACGCCCAGAATTGCCCGGGCGAACTCGTCAACGACACAGGCACCGGCAACACGCTCGCCTGCGATCATCCTGAGGTTCGCCGCCTCGTCATCGACAGCCTACGCCATTTCGTGCTCAACGCCGGCGTCGACGGTTTTCGCTTCGATCTCGCCCCGGTACTCGGCCGCACCGCGACGGGCTTCGAACGCGACGGAACACTGGCCTCGATCCTCTCCGACGATGTGCTTGCCGACCGGATCATGATCGCCGAACCCTGGGATATCGGCCCGGGCGGTTACCAGCTCGGCAATTTCCCGCCGCCCTTCCTTGAATGGAACGACCGGGTTCGCGATGATCTGCGCTGCTACTGGCGCGGCGACGATTGGAAGACCGGCGCGCTGGCAACCGCACTTGCCGGCTCCTCCGACATCTTCTCCCGCAACGACGGCAACGAGACGCGCAGCGTCAATTTTCTCGCCGCCCATGACGGCTTCACGCTGATCGATCTCGTCTCCTATGCCGCAAAGCACAACGACGCCAACGGCGAACACAATCGCGACGGCCATAACGAGAATCATTCCTGGAACAACGGCGTCGAGGGGGAAACCGTCTATCCGACGATCCGCAAGCGTCGCCGGGACGATGTGATGGCGCTGATCTCAACGCTTTTTGCCACCCGCGGCAGCATCATGCTGACGGCGGGCGACGAGGGCGGCCGCAGCCAGCACGGCAACAACAACGCCTATTGCCAGGACAACGAGATCACCTGGCTGGACTGGAAGGCGTTGGACGAGGGTCTCATCGCCCATACCGCCTTCGTTGCAGGGTTACGTCGCCGTTTCACCGTTTTCTCCGAAACGGGCTTCCTGGCGGGAAATGGCGATGTCGAATGGATTTCGCTTTCCGGCGAACCGATGAGCGTTGCCGAATGGGAGACGCCGTCGCTCTCCACCCTCGGCATGCTGTTATCGACCGGTGACCGCTCCTCTCGCGGCAGGCAGACCAGGCTTGGTGTGCTTTTCAATCGCTCGGGGAGCCGCCAATTTTTCACGCTGCCTTCTCAGAGCGAACCGGGCTGGCGCCAGTTGACCCCGGATGGAGCGAAGAAAACCGGTGGCCGTGCAACCGTCGAGCCACGCTCGATTGCCTTTTTCGTAGAAAATTGACCGCCTCCCGTCCCGCACGCAAATCCTTGTCGCAATCGTCACAAATGCACGATAAGGCTTTGCCGCGGCGGCTTATTTCACGAGGAATTCATGGTCACGGAAATTTCACTCTCCGACGTGCGGGGATTGATCGGCATGGAAACGGGCCTTTCGGATTGGGTCACCGTCGACCAGACGATGATCGACGCCTTCGCGTCGGCGACTGACGACCATCAGTTCATCCACGTTGATCCCGCACGCGCGGCGGCCGAAAGCCCCTTCGGCGGCACCATCGCCCATGGCTTCCTGACCCTGTCTCTGCTGTCGACGATGAACTACAACTGCCTGCCGAAAGTGCGCGAGCAGACTCTTGGCATCAATTACGGCTTCGATCGCGTCCGCTTCATGACGCCGGTGAAAAGCGGCGCCCGCGTTCGCGGTCGCTTCCTGCTTTCCGAAGCCCGCTTCCGCGGCGCCGGCATGCTGATGACCACCTATGACGTTACGATCGAGATCGAAAACGAGAAGAAGCCGGCACTGACGGCAAAATGGATCACCATCATCCAATTCGACCCGAAGGACCGTCCCGCGGACATCTGAGCAAAATCGCTTTGTTATTCGGCCGAATTGAACACGGCTTCGAGAGCATGTCCGTCGGGATCCATGACGAACGCCGCATAATAGTGCTCACCGTAATGAGACCGCAGGCCGGGACGGCCATTGTCGCTGCCGCCATGCGCGATTGCCGCCGCATAAAACTGATCGACTGCCTGGCGGTTCGGCGCGGCAAACGCCAGATGAAAACCCGGGCCGGGCGCACGCTGGCCGTCCGGGCGATGCTTGATCGCCAGCTTGTCCCCGCCGCCGGGAAGGCCGTAGCCGATTGCCTCCCCTGTTTGCCCTGGCCTGATATCGTCCCAGACCCTGATATAGCCGAGCGCGGCAAGGGCGGCATCGTAAAATGCCGCCGACCGCTCGATATCGGAAACACCGAGGGAGACATGGTGCAGCATTCGCTTACCCCTTGAATGAGCGCACGCCCGCGATTTGCTGAGACTCAGTGCCCAGCGTCTTCAGCCGCCTCGTTCAGCAGCCCGAAGACATAATCCGAAAACGACCGCCAGCACTCCACCCGGAACGTGTCTTCTTCCGTACGGAAAAGCACGATTTCCGCCTTGCCGAAGACCGTGCGCGATGCGGCGCCGACCGGAAAGGAAGAAAGCGACAGATCCTGTGGGCAGCCGCCCGAAAGCGTCGCCTCGGCACCCGGTCCCGAAACGATGATCGCGACATTGCGGTGGGAAACGTCGGTCGCCGAATGCAGCGTACCGGCGGCGGAAAGTGCAGCCATCAGACCGGCGCCGGCCTCATCGATCACCAGCCACTCGTCCGGGCCAATCCAGAGCGCCGATCGGGCGCCGGCCCGGCCGGATGTCTTCGGAGCATCCGGCAGCGTCAGGCCGAGAGCAGAAGAAAGTGCCGAGAGCGATTCCGCCGGCGCGCGTAGCGCCACCCGGCTGGCCGTGGGTGCGGTCGTCAACCGCACCGCTGCGGAGCCGCCGAGACGTCCGGCCAGCGCCGGTTTGCGAATTGCGACATCAGCCATGGATGCGCCCCCCTTCCTTGTCAAAGAATACCAGATCCGTCACGTCTACGGCGATCGTCCGGTCCGGCATCGGCACATAGAGCGTTTCGCCCATCCGCGCCCGGCCGCCGGCGACGAGCGCGAAGGCAATCGACCTGCCGCAATTGTCCGACCAATAGGCTGATGTGACGTGGCCGAGCATGGTCATCGGCTTCGGCTCGTTCGGGCTCGCGACGATCTGCGCGCCTTCTTCGAGCACCAGCTTCGGGTCCTTGGTGACGAGGCCGACGAGCTGTTTGCGCCCGTCCTTGACGAGATCCGGCCGCTTCAACCCGCGGATGCCGACGAAATCCGTCTTTTTCTTCGAAACCGCCCAGGAAAGTCCGGCGTCATCGGGGGTCACCGTCCCATCGGTATCCTGCCCGACGATGATGTAACCCTTCTCGGCGCGAAGAACGTGCATCGTCTCCGTGCCGTAGACGCAGGCGCCGAGCGGCTCAGCATTGGCCCAGACCGCTTCGAGAACCGACTGGCCGTAATCGGCCGGCACATTGATTTCGAAGCCGGTTTCACCGGTGAAAGAGACGCGGAAGAGCCGCGCCGGCACGCCGCAAACCGTGCACTCGGCAACGCTCATATGCGGGAAGGCCTCGTTCGAAAGATCGAGCCCTTCGACCAGCGGCGCGACGATCTCGCGCGCCTTCGGTCCCTGCACGGCGATGACAGCCCATTGTTCGGTCACCGAAGTCAGCCATACCTTCAGATGCGGGAATTCCGTCTGCAGGTAATCTTCCATGTGATGGAGAACACGCGGCGCGCCGCCGGTGGTCGTCGTCACATGGAAACGGTCGTCCGCCAGGCGTCCGACAACGCCGTCGTCATAAACGAAACCGTCCTCGCGGGTCATGATACCGTAGCGGGCCTTGCCGGGCTTCAGCGTGTCCCAGGCATTGGTGTAGATGAGGTTGAGAAATTCCGCCGCATCCGGCCCCACCACCTCGATCTTGCCGAGCGTCGAGGCGTCGAAGATACCGGCCGCCTCGCGTGCCGTCCGGCATTCGCGAGCCACCGCCTGATGCATGGTCTCGCCGGCCTGCGGATAGAACCAGGCACGCTTCCAGTTGCCGACATCCTCGAAGACCGCGCCATGGGCTTCTTCCCAGGCATGCAGCGGCGTCTTGCGCGTCGGATCGAACAGCTCTCCGCGCGAATGACCGATCAGCGTACCGTAGGTAACCGGCGTATAGGGCGCACGGAAGGTGGTGAGGCCGACCTGCGGGATTTCCTTGCCGAGCATTTCAGCGGCAATCGCCAGGCCATGCATGTTGGAGAGCTTGCCCTGGTCCGAGGCCATGCCGTTGGTCGTGAAGCGCTTGATATGCTCGATCGAATGCATGCCCTCGCGCACGGCAAGGCGGATATCCTTGGCGCAGACGTCATGCTGGAAATCGATAAAGGCCTTGGCGTTGGTCTTCGGCCCGGCGCCTTCGGCAGCACCAATCATGCCGCCCGTCCAGTCATAGGCCTGTTCGGCCGAAATTGCGATCTTCTCGCCACTGCTTCTGCCGGTGGCCTGCGCCATCAGTTCGCCGGCGGCAAGCGACTCCTCGATCGTCCGCTGCAGGTCGTCGGTGCCGTTGCACGCGCCGACCGAGAGGCAGTCCTGCGCATAGGAGCCGGGCAGGAAACGCTGGCTTTCGGCATCGAAGGCCACTTTGCCGCGCGACTGCGAGAACAGATGGACGGACGGCGTCCAGCCGGCCGAAACCAGCAGCGCATCGACCGCGATCTTGCGCGGCGAACCGCCGCCGTTGCGCGCCACCGTCATCGACGAGATGCGCAGCCGTCCCGAGGTGTTGACGACCGATTGGCCGGCCAGAACATCGATGCCGAGCGTACGCGCCTCCTCCAGCACCGCCGCTCCCGGCGTCTGCCTGCAATCGACGATGGCGGCGATCGAAACACCGGATCGTTTCAGGTCGAAAGCCGCCTCATAGGCCGAGTCGTGCGCCGTGTAGATGCCGACTTTGGCCCCGACCGCAACGCCGTAATGATTGAGATACATCCGCCCCGCCGAGGCGAGCATGATGCCCGGCCGGTCGTTGTTCGGAAACACCATGTGCCGCTCGATCGCGCCGGTGGCAAGGATCACCCGCTTGGCCCGGACCTGCCAAAGCCGCTCGCGCGGCAGATCGCGGGAAGGCTTGGCAATATGATCGGTGACGCGCTCGGCAAGACCGACGAAATTGTGGTTGTAGTAGCCGAAGGCGGTCGTGCGGGTGAGCACTTCGACATTATCCATCGCCTTCAGTCGCGCCACGGCCTTCTGTGCCCAGCTATTGCCGTCCTGTCCGTCGATCCTCACGCCGGCATCGTAGCGCAATGCCCCGCCCGCTTCCGCCTGCTCGTCGCAAAGGATCACGCGGGCGCCGGTCTCGGCCGCAGCCAGCGCCGCCGAAAGCCCGGCAACACCGGCGCCGACCACCAGCACGTCGCAATGGGCATAGCGGCTGGCATAATGGTCCGGATCCTCCTCCGTCGGTGCGACGCCGAGGCCGGCGGCACGACGGATGAGCGGTTCGTAGACGTGTTTCCAGGCGGCGCGCGGCCACATGAAGGTCTTGTAGTAGAAACCAGCGGCAAAGAACGGCGACATCAGGTTGTTGACCGCACCGACGTCGAAGGCAAGCGAGGGCCAGCGGTTTTGCGAGCTGACGATCATGCCGTCGAAGACTTCCTGCACGGTGGCGCGCACGTTCGGCTGCTTGCGCGCCGTATCGCGGGAAACGTCGATCAGCGCGTTCGGCTCTTCGGCCCCTGCCGACAGAATACCGCGGGCCCGGTGATATTTGAACGAACGGCCGATGAGATGCACGCCGTTGGCGATCAGCGCCGAGGCGACGGTATCACCTTCGAGCGCCGTATAACTCTTGCCGTCGAAGCTGAAGCGCGCGGTCCTGGCCGGTGTCAGGCGCCCCTTGCCTGCGATACGGTTCACGCCGCTCATTGCGCCTCTCCTTCCACGGCTTCATATGTCTCGACAGGCCCATGCTGCTTGGCCGCCGCACCGATCTCAGGCTTTGGCTCCCCCGCCTTGTAGGTCATGATGAACTTGTCGCTCACCGTATCGCGCGCCGCGTTGAAGAAGCGCCCGCAGCCGTGAATATGCCGCCAGCGCTCGAAGATCAGCCCCTTCGGATTGTCGCGGATAAAGAAATAAGACTCGAATTCCTCGTCCGAAATCGAGGCGATATCGGCGGGCCGCGCGATATGCGCGTCACCTGCGCCACGGAATTCGAGCTCGGAGCGCTCTTCCTGACAGTAGGGGCAATAGATCAGCAGCATGTGTTACCCGTCTTAGAGTTCCGACCCGGAAACATTGGTTCCCGGAGGTTGATTGCAGAGACGCTTTCCCATCGTCACATAGGGAATGAGGCGCTTGAGAAGCTGTTCGAAATTGTCATAGGGCTCCAGCACATCGGTCATGCCGATATTCGCAAAAGCCATCTTGGCGATATCGTTGTCGATCACGAAGGCACGTCCCGGCGTTCCGCCGACCTCAGGCACGAAATAAACGGCTGGTTGGCGCAGGATCATCGCGCAAAGCAGCGTGCCGCTCTCGGCAACGAAGGGCCATTCGCTTTCGCCGGCAACCCTGTGGATCTTCTGCAGGCGGAAATCTCCGACGCCGGGAAAGACGTCACCGGCCGGCATTGCCGCGCCACTGATCCCGATCGTCAGGAGAGCCGCCGTCCACATCAGTGTGCCACCGCCGCCGCCGCCGCCTCGTCGATCAGCCGGCCACTGCGGAAACGATCCAGCGTCAGCCCGGCATTGAATTTGTGCGGCTCGTCGCGGGCAATCAGATGCGCGAAGAGATTGGCCGAGCCCGGCGTCGCCTTGAAGCCGCCGGTGCCCCAGCCGCAATTGACGTAAAGCCCGGGAACCGGCGTCTTCGACTGGATCGCCGAACGATCCGGCGTATTGTCGACGATGCCGCCCCATTGCCGCATCATCTTGACGCGCCGGAACATCGGGAAGAGCTCGCAGATAGCGTCGAGCGTGTGCGTGATGATCTGCAGCCCGCCGGTCTGGGAATAGGAATTATACTGGTCGGTGCCGGCGCCGATGACCAGCTCTCCCTTGTCGGACTGGGAGATATAGGCATGCACCGTGTTCGACATGACGACGCAGGGAAAGATCGGCTTCAGCGGCTCGGAGACCAGCGCCTGCAGAGGGCTCGATTGCAGCGGCACGCGCACACCAGCCATCTGCATGATTGTTGTCGTATGGCCGGCCGCCGAGACGGCGATCTTTCTGGCGCCGATGAAGCCACGCGAGGTCTCGACCCCGGTCACCTGTCCGTCCGGACCGCGCCGGATGCCGGTCACTTCACAATTCTGGATGATGTGCACCCCGCGGTCTGAGGCCGCCCGCGCATAACCCCAGGCGACCGCGTCGTGCCTGGCCGTGCCGCCGCGCCGCTGCAGTGCTGCGCCGTTGATCGGGTAGCGCGCGCTGGCCGAGATATCGAGCGGCGGACAATAGGCCCTCGCCTGCTCCGGCGTCAGCCATTCATTGTCGATGCCGTAGAGCCGGTTGGCATGGATATGCCGCTTGAAGGACTGCTGGTCGTGAATATTGTGCGAAAGCATCATCACGCCGCGCGGCGAATACATCACATTGTAGTTGAGCTCCTGGGAAAGCCCTTCCCAGAGCTTCATCGAATGCTCGTAAATGTGCATGCTCTCTTCGTAGAGATAGTTCGAGCGGATGATGGTGGTGTTGCGCCCGGTATTGCCGCCGCCGAGCCAGCCCTTCTCGATCACCGCCACATTGGTGATGCCGTGCTCCTTGGCGAGATAGTAGGCAGCGCCCAGCCCGTGGCCGCCGCCGCCAATGATGACGACGTCGTATTCGGCGCGCGGCTCAGGCGAAGTCCACTGCTTCTCCCAGCCCTTGTGGCCGCGAAGGGCCTCCCGTGCCACGGCAAAAACCGAATATTTCCGCATCCGCCTTCTTCTCCTTCGGGAAAGGGCTTGTTCTCCGCGCTCATACAAATCGCAAATCCAAATGCGGCACAACGGTTCTTTTGCGACGCGCGAGAGCTTTGCTTTCGACACGCTGACGAGAATGCCGTTCCAGGCGGATGACGCAAGCGTCTGCATTTCCGCTGAGCCGCCGGACCGCCCCTAACCCAAGAGGGTGAGAAGACAAGCAATTGCTAAAATGTTAACAATCGCACGTTCCCGGGGTACGTGTATCATGTGGGGTTGGCGCTCAGTATCAATCGCGATGCTTTGCATCGCGTTAAGCGGCGCATGGCCGGCGCTCGCCGCCGAGCCGGTTGGCCAGGCCGTCGTCATCAAGACGCAGGTGACGGGACAGAGCGGGCCGATCGAGGTCGACACCAGCGTCCATCGCAACGAGCGCATCAAGACATCACCGTCGGGGCTTGGCCAATTCGTGTTTCGTGACGGCACGAAGCTCGCGGTGGGCTGGGGTTCGTCGGTCGTGATCGACAAATATGTCTTCGATGATTCCCAATCGGTCAAGAAACTGACGATCAGGGCAGCAAAGGGCACATTCCGCTGGGTCAGCGGCAATTCCAACTCCTCGGCCTACCAGATCCTGACGCCGGCCGGCACGATCGGCGTGCGCGGCACCGCTTTCGATTTCTACGTCGGCCCGGATGGCACGACCGCCGTCGTGCTGTTGAATGGCGCTGCCCGTTTCTGCGGCCCGGGCGGCTGCCGGCAATTGCAGCAGCGCTGCGATTGTGTGGTGGCCAAGCCGAACGGCGATATGTCGGCGGCACGCCGGGTCGATCCCAGCATCCTCGCGACACTCGGAAATCAGCACGCCCTGCCCTTCCTCTCCGGCAATCAGCGGCTTGCAGGCGGCATCGGCATGCTCGGCGGCTGCAATATGGCGTCAGCCGCGCCGGAAAGAAGGGACAGGAACCGGCCCCCGCCTCCGGCTTCGCCCGATCCACAGAAACAAGATCCGCCGCCGAAACAGGCCGAGCCGCAAAAGGAACGGCCACACAAGCCCGATAAGCCGCATCACGACAAACCGCACCATGATAGGCCACATCACGACAGGCCGGATAGGCCCGACAAGCATGATGGAAACGACAGGCCGGGAAATCACAGCCAGAATCACGGGAATGACCGGGATCATCGAGGACACGACCGCGACCATGGCGGAGATCGTGATCACGATAAGGATCGTGATCGAGATCACGGCAGGGATCGCAACCACGACAAGGGCCGGAGTTTCAATCGGAACCGCTGACGCCTTCAGTCGGCCGCGCTCTTCTCGAAGCGATCAGCCACCTCGCGAAAATGATCGGTCCTGCCGGAGATCCGCTGATAGAATTCCGCCAAACCGCCGATCACCTGCGCCGCCCGGAGCTTTGCCGTGCCGATAAGCTTGCGGGTGTTCTTTGAATGCGAAAGCAGGGCCTGCATCAGTTGCTGGTGAACGACAACAAGCGCTGCAAACTCGGCAGATGCTGCAACGCGCTCGGCGCCGACGACGGCGAGGATCTGCGTTCGGCTGCTCTTGCCCTTGAGCGGGATGGCACCGGCCTCGATCAGCGCCATTCCCCGCACCGACCTTGCCGTGCTGTCGGATATCAGAATATCGAAGCCGACCTCTTTGCAGCATGATTCCAGCCGCGCCGCGACGTTGACGGCATCACCAACCGCCGAATAGTTGAAGCGCGTCTTGGCGCCCATATTGCCGACGCAGGCAAGGCCGGTATGGATGCCGATGCCGATCCCGACCTCTTGTCCTGGCCCGAAGCCGAAGGCGTCGCCGGCGTTCAATTCGGCCAGCGTTTCGCGCATGGCAAGTGCTGCGCGAACGGCCTTGGTTTCATGATCGGCCACATCGACAGGCGCATTCCAGAACGCCATGATCGAATCGCCGATGAACTTGTCGAGCGTGCCTTCATGGGCCACCACATGGCGGCTCAGCGCATCGAGCAACGTGTTCAGGAACGCGACGACATCTGTCGGCGCCAGCCGCTCGCTGATCTCCGTAAAGCTCCTGACGTCGACAAACATCACCGTCAGTTCGCGATCGTCGCCGCCGAGGCGCAAAGCATCGGGGGTATGCTCGATGCGGTGGAGCAGCGATGGAGAAAGATAATGCCCGAAGGCGCGCCGCACCGCGCGCCGCTCCCTGTCGATCACCAGGATCCGGAACGAGGTCGCGGCAAAATGAATGATCGATCCGCTGACGATCGGAGCCAGCGGATCGAAGAGAAGTCCTGCATAAAGAAACGACAGCCAGGACGCCACCAGCGCCATGGCCGTGATCAGCAGGCCACAGATTAGAGCGACGGCGGGGCTGACGAAGGTCGTCACCACGACGAGCAGGCATCCGACCACCGCGATCGTCAGGATTTCCAGCCCGTCGGCCCAGTCGGGCCGCGACAGGAAATGGCCGGAGAGGATCTGCTCGACGGCCTGCGCATGCAGCGAAACGCCGGGAACGTTCTCGCCAAGCGCAGTGACGCGGATGTCCTGCAGGCCGGCTGCCGATGTGCCGACGAAGACGATGCTGCCGTCGATGGCGGCCGCGACCTCGGGAGAGGCCCCTTCGGCCGCGAGCACCTGACGGGCGGATATATAACGTTCCGCTCGGTCGGGGCTGACATAGAGCCAGAGTTCGCCTGCTGCCGTCAGCGGCACGACGAAATCGCCGATCTTTGCCGATGTCATGATGCCGACGCGATCGGGCGCTCCCGATAGCACATAGGTCGATGCCCCCTGTGCGACGCGCAGGGCCTCGATTGCGAGATTAGGATAGAGCTGCTCGCCGTCTGTCAGGAACAGTGGCACCGCCCGCACCACCGGCGAGGGGTTGCCGGGATTGAGGCTGATATGGCCGAGCCCCGCCGCATTGGCCTCCAATTGCGGTCTGAGCGGCGTCGAGGCGCCGAGATAGGGCGGAGCCGAGACGGGGCTTTCGCCGGTGAAGGCGAAGCCCGCCTTGACCGGCGGCCGATAGTTGCCCTCGTTGGAAAGACCGAAGCCGAGCACGACGGGTTTTCCGGCAATTGAACGGGCGAATATCTCGTCATTGTCGGGCAGCTTCTCGGCCAAGGACGGATCCACACCGGCAACGTCGCGCACAACATTGCGCGGCGACAGCCGGTCCGGCTCGGCGAAGAGAACATCGAAGGCGATGGCCGAGGCACCCATCTCCGAAAGCCGGTCTACCAGCAGAGCCATCCGGTCCCGCGGCCACGGCCACTGGCCGAATTCGCGCAACGACGTCTCGTCGATGTCGATCACGCGGACCGGCATCGGCTCGAAGGTCCTGGGAACCAGTCGCTGATACTCGTCGAACGTCACGCCGCGGATCAGCTTGAAAATCCCAGGATCGCCTGCCCGGAGGAGCGTCAGCATAGCCACGATCGCCAGGCCGATAACGACACCGATTTGCTGCACGCGCGTCATGATCTCACCGGCTGTCCCTCCGACGGCCGACAGAACGGCCCGCACCTGCTGGCAGACAGGCTACGCCGCTTTCGGTCCAAACGCCATTCGCAGATGCATCCCGGGCGCTGTCTTTTCAGCATCCTGAGCTACGAAACCTATGCGCTAGTGAACGAAATCGTCGACGCCGGAGCACGCCGATCGCCCAAGGGTCAGGACGGCTCTCAAGGAGGCAATCGCCGCGCTGGACGAAGCTGCGCCCGAACCGGCCGGATCATGACTGGATTAGGCGAAGCATGATTTTTCCGCCCGCCTCCCATCCCCATCTGGACTTCCCCTACCCAATCTGCTATTTCGCGTCACCAATCGCAAGGCTCCTGCCGCGCGAACGTAATTATTTTGCCTCAGGCCGCTGCGCCGCCTCCGGCATCAACCAACCAAAGGAACGTGATTCTCGTGCAGGTACTTGTCCGCGATAACAATGTTGATCAGGCTCTCCGCGCTCTCAAGAAAAAGATGCAGCGCGAAGGCATTTTCCGCGAAATGAAGATGCGCGACTATTACGAGAAGCCGTCGCAGAAGCGTGCTCGCGAAAAGGCCGAGGCTGTTCGTCGCGTTCGCAAGCTGGCCCGCAAGCGCGCCCAACGCGAAGGTGTGGTCGCAGCACGCTGAGCGTTTCCGTCGTTATTTCGACGTTTTCAGATGCATTGTGGCGGGGGCGATCGGTTCGCCGCCGCCTTTTTTAGTTTGCCGCTGAGAGATCGCATATCCGCGCACCGGATATGCCGTATGGGGAAAGCGAGCCCGAATGGCTGTCAATACCTTTAATCCGTCCCGCGCTCTGCGTTTGCAGAAAACGGCATTCCTGCCCGCTCTGGCGCTGGCGGCAATGTTCGGCCTCGCCGGCTGTGAGACGACCAATACCACGGATGCCGTGATCCGCATCGACAAGGCGCAGGGCTCGGAAGAGAACATCGCGTCGCTGACGGCGGTCATCAACGCCAATCCGAGGGATCCCGAAGGTTACAACGTCCGTGGTTCCGCCTATGGCCGCGCCGGCCAGTTCCGCCCGGCGCTGAACGATTTCAACACGGCATTACAGATCAATCCGCGGTTTTTCCAGGCTTACGCCAACCGCGCTCTCGTTTATCGCAACATGGGCCAGCAGGCCCAGGCGATTTCCGATTACAATGCCGCCCTGCAGATCAATCCGAGCTACGACGTCGCCTATATCGGCCGCGGCAATGTCTATCGCATGGCCGGCCAGGATGATCAGGCTTTCAACGATTTCGACAAGGCGATCCAACTCGGCACTACCGATGGCCGCGCCTATCACAATCGTGGCCTGATCTATCAGAAGCGCAATCAGCAGGACAAGGCGATCGACGATTTCTCGAAAGCGATCTCGCTCGCCCCGAATTCGGCCGAGCCCTATAATGGCCGCGGCATTTCCTATATCGCGCTGAACGACGACGACAACGCCTTTGCCGATTTCAACCATGCGATCGAGCTTAACGGCAACATCGCCGAATCCTGGGCCAACCAGGCGCTCGTCTACGAACGCCGCGGCGACAAGGCGAAGGCTGCCCGCTCCTATCGTCACGCGATCGGCCTCGATCCGAAGTACCAGCCGGCCCGTGACGGCCTTGCTCGCGTCGGCGTCGCCCCAGCCGGCTAAGGACATCATCGGGCGGCCCGCAACGGCCTCTTGCCGGTCGCGCCGCCCATCGGAGATGTCGGCCAAAGCATTGATGATTCAAGCGAATCTTCCGGCCGCCCGATATTATCGAGGTGATAGCGTGCTAACCTGGGCGGAGGAAGCGACGCTGCCGCAAAGCCGACCGCACCGCCTTGCAAAGAGAAGCCGAAAAAGCGTCCATCATCGTCGATGGCCTGTCATAGTGTGTTGCAACCTGCTCTTGCTCCCCCTAACATGGACCTGCTTCGATAGTCCGCTATCGGATGTTCGAACACGTGTTGAGGGCGGTTTGCGAAAGATGCGGATCTTTGCTTTCCTGGCCGCAGGCGAAAACCGTTGCGGGCCACGCGCATTGCAGCGCCGCGCGTCCTTTCAGACGCGCAAAGAACGCTATAGCCCTTTGAGTTGCTGCATGACTTTATCCTTAAATCGATTCCGATTTAAGGAATTATCCGATGTGGCGTAGCAGATGAAAATCGTCACGCTGTTCTTTCCCAAGGCTTCGATCGGCACCTACCTCGTCGCCATGGCCGTGGCGATCGCACTGCCGATCTTCGCCTTCGTGGCGCTGCTTCTGCTGCAGCTGGAGGACAATCAGCGTTCGACGCTGAAGCGCGAGACGGCCCAGGATGCGCTTGCCCTTTCACGGATCATCGACCGCCAGCTTCAGGACATGGCGACGACACTGCGGCTGCTTTCGAGTTCGCCGGAGCTTGAAAACGGCAATCTCGCTTCCTTCCATGAGCGCACGGAAACGGCCCTCAGAGACAATACGCTTTTCGTCATCGCCGTCGACAGCAGCGGCCAGCAACTACTGAACACGCGTCGGGCATTCGGCACGCCGCTTGGCAAGACGGCGAACATCCCTGCCCTCGAAGCGGTCATGGCTTCCGGTCGCATCGAGGCCTCCGACGTCTTTCGCGGCCGGACCAGCGGCGAATGGGTCTATAACGTCACCCTGCCACGGAAGAATGATCCGGTCGCAGCCCTTATCATCACGCAAAACGCGAAGGATCTGGGCAAGCTCGTGACCACCGAAGGTCTTGCCTCTGGCTGGTCGGCCGCCGTCATCGACGAGAGCGGCCACGTCGTCGCAGCCAGCGGCCCCGCTAATCTTGAACCCGGTACGCCCTTCGATCCGCGCATTCTGCCGGCGCTCACCGTGTCCCGCGGCGTCTTCGAGGACGAGACGATCCTGCCGCACATGCTCCTCGGTTATGCCCAGATTCCCGGTTGGTCGTGGAAGACAGTGATCTGGGGACCGATTGCCCAGGCTTCGATCCTCAGCACCTGGCGTTTCCTCATCATCGGCGGCGTGGCACTGGTGCTGGTCGCCGTGCTGGGCGCCTATGCCGTCGCAAGACAGGTGCGCACCACCATCCGCGATATCGCCGACATGGCAAACCGCATGGGCGAAGGTCATATCGTCTCACCGGTCGAGACCAGCGTCATCGAGGCGAACCAGGTGGCGATTGCCCTTTCGAATGCCTCTTTCGACCGCAGCCAGACCGAAGACCGGCTGCGTTTCGTCATGCACGAGCTCGTCCACCGCACCAAGAATCTTCTGACGCTTGCTCAGGCAATGATGCGCCAGCTGGCCAAGCAGTCGGACAGCGTCGAGACCTTCCGCGCCGCCGTCGCCGACCGCCTTGAGGGGTTGGTGCGCTCGATCGAGCTCCTGACCAGCGAACAATGGGGAGGCGTATCGCTGCGGCGGGTCGTCGACATCCATTTGCACGCATTCCCGCAATCGCGCGAACAGATCGACATCAGCGGCAAAAACTTCGTGCTGAAGCCGGATGCAGTGCAGAATCTCGGCCTCGCCTTGCATGAACTCGCCACCAATTCGGTGAAATACGGGGCGCTCTCCGTACCGCAAGGCCGTGTCCGCTTCGAGTGGCGCGACGTCAGCGAGGAAGACAAACCGGATGCCCTGCTCCGCTTCACCTGGGAGGAACGCGGCGGCCCGCCTGTCACCCAGCCATCGCGCTCGGGCTTCGGCACGACCGTTATCAAGGCTCATGCCGCCTCCGCCTTCCGCGGCACGGTTGAGATCGATTTCCGGCCCGAAGGCCTGTTATGGGTACTGACGGCGCAGCGCGCCACGCTGGAGCGGGAATAGAGCGCGGCGCGTCTCTTAAGACGCGCTAAGGACGCTCTATCACTTTGAAACTGCGCCCGGAACAATCGCTATCTCCACCCGTTTCGGACAGGTCGTTCCAAAGGAGAAAGACCATGTTCAAGCAAACGATGATCGCAGCCGCGGCACTGACGGCCGTTGCCTGGGCGAGCCCGGCGGGCGCGGAAAACTATGTCACGCTTGGCCGGCTGGTCTGCGGATCGGATGGCGGCCAAGGTCTGATCGTCACCTCGCAGAAGAGCCTCATCTGCACTTATACGTCGGCGGCCGGCGGCGCCAAGGCAGTCTATGCCGGCAAAATCGAGAAATTCGGCCTTGATATCGGCCAGACCGGCAAGAGCGTCATGATCTGGCAGGTGCTGGCAAAGACCGGCACGGATATCCCGCAATTCGCCCTTGCCGGCGAATATTACGGGATCGGCGCCGATGCGAGCATCGGTGCGGGCGCCGGCGCCAAGGTCATCGCCGGCGGCACCGACAAGGCCTTCATGCTGCAGCCGTTGAACGTCCAGGCGCAGGAAGGTTTGAACCTGGCGATCGGCGTCGAGAAGATGACGCTCGTGCCGGGCGAGACCTGACGACAGCAGCCACGTCAGCCAAGGTAGACAGCAGTTGCCTGCTTACGTGAATCAAACAGCCGCCCGAAGGGCGGCTGCAGCGATCAGTGCGCGAGCGCCTTGTTGATATCCTCGGTCATCTTCTTCGCATCACCGAGCAGCATCATCGTGCCGTCCTTATAGAACAGCGTATTGTCGATGCCGGCATAACCCGAGCCGAGCGAGCGCTTGGCGAAGAGGCAGGTCTTTGCCCGGTCGACGTCGAGAATCGGCATGCCGTAGATCGGCGAGGTCTTGTCGTCGCGCGCCGCCGGATTGGTCACGTCATTGGCACCGATGACATAGGCAACGTCGGCCTGGGCGAATTCCGAATTGATGTCCTCGAGCTCGAAAACCTCGTCATAGGGAACATTCGCTTCGGCGAGCAACACGTTCATGTGCCCAGGCATACGTCCTGCGACCGGGTGGATCGCATATTTTACCTCGACGCCGTTCTTCTTGAGATTGTCCGCGAGCTCGCGCAGCGCATGCTGGGCCTGGGCGACCGCCATGCCATATCCCGGCACGATGATAACCTTCGATGCATTGGCCATCAGATAGGCCGCATCCTCGGCCGAGCCGAGCTTGACCGTCCTGTCTGACGTGTCTGGTCCGCCGGACGCCGTCTCACCGCCGAAACCGCCGAGGATGACGGAGACGAAGGAACGGTTCATACCCTTGCACATGATGTAGGAGAGGATCGCGCCGGACGAGCCGACGAGCGCGCCCGTGATGATCAGCGCCAGATTTCCGAGCGTGAAGCCGATGCCGGCCGCCGCCCAGCCTGAATAAGAGTTCAGCATCGACACGACGACCGGCATATCGGCCCCGCCGATCGGCACGATCAGCAGAACGCCGAGCGCCAGCGACAGCGCGACGACGGCCCAGAAGTCGAAATGGCTCTCGGTGGCGGCCAGCCCGATGATGAAGAGCACGATCAGCAGCAGCAGGCTCGCATTGATCACATGCCGGTAGGGCAACAGAATCGGCTTACCGGACATGCGCCCGTCGAGCTTCAGAAAGGCAATGATCGAACCGGTGAAAGTCAGCGCGCCGATCGCCACGCCGAGCGCCATCTCGACGCGCGCCTCGGTGTGGATGTGACCGATCTCACCGATGCCGAAGGAAGCCGGCGTGTAGAGCGCGGAGGCCGCGACCAGCACCGCGGCAAGGCCGACCAGCGAATGGAAACCCGCGACGAGCTGCGGCATCGAGGTCATGGGTATGGTGCGGGCGACATAGGCGCCGACACTGCCACCGATGGCAAGCCCAAGGATGATCAGCACGAAGCCGCCGAAGTCAGGCGTCGCCAGCACCAGCGTCGTCAGGATCGCGATGCCCATGCCGATCATGCCGTAGAGATTGCCCTTGCGGCTGGTAGCCGGATGCGACAGGCCGCGCAGCGCCAGGATGAAGAGCACGCCGGAGACGAGGTAGAGGAAGGCTGCGATATTGGTCATCAGTCCCTCACCGATCCTTCTTGCGGTACATCGAAAGCATCCGCTGCGTGACGAGGAAACCGCCGAAGATGTTCACCGAGACGAGCACCAGGGCGACGAAACCGAAACCGGTCGCAAGGCCGCTGGTCGAGATGCCGACCGCCAGAAGCGCGCCGACGACGATGACGGAGGAGATCGCATTGGTGACGGCCATCAGCGGCGTATGCAGCGCCGGCGTCACCGACCATACGACGTAATAACCGACGAAGATCGACAAGACGAAGATGGCGAGCTGGAAGACGAAGGGATCGATCGCCCCGCCAGTCGCAGCACTTGCCGCTTCCGGTGCCTGGGCAGCCGCCGTGATCACGGCGGTCACCGCATGGTCGAGCTGCTCCAGCGCCCTGTCCATTGCTTCACTGGCCATCAGATGTCTCCCTTCTTCGCGCCGCCGAAGGCGGGATGAACCACGTCCCCGGCATAGGTCAGCATCGTCGCCTTGACGAGTTCGTCGTCAAGATTGACGACGACGCTCCGCGTTTCCTTGTTGACCATGGTCTCGAGGAAGGTCACGAGGTTCTTGGCGTAGAGCGCCGAGGCGCTGGCCGCAACCCGGCCCGGCATGTTGGCGAAACCGATCACGCTGACGCCTTCGACATCGGCGACCTCGCCGGGGACGACGCCCTCGATATTGCCGCCGCGCTCGACCGCGAGGTCGACGGCGACCGCACCCGACTTCATCGAGGCAAGCATGGCGCGCGAAACGAGCCGCGGCGCCGCACGACCGGGGATCAGCGCGGTGGTGATGACGATATCCTGCTTGGCGATGTGTTCGGCAACCAGAGCCGCCTGTTTCGCCTGATAGTCGGCAGACATTTCCTTGGCATAGCCGCCGGCCGTTTCCGCCGCCTTGAACTCTTCGTCCTCGACGGCGATGAACTTGGCGCCGAGCGAGGCGACCTGCTCCTTGGCAGCGGGGCGAACGTCGGTGGCCGAGACCGCGGCGCCGAGACGGCGCGCGGTCGCGATCGCCTGAAGACCGGCGACGCCGGCGCCCATGACGAAGACTTTGGCGGCCGGGACGGTGCCAGCCGCCGTCATCATCATCGGCATGGCGCGGTCATAAACCGCCGCCGCCTCGATGACGGCCTGGTAACCGGCAAGATTGGCCTGGGACGACAGCACGTCCATGGACTGGGCGCGGGTAATGCGCGGCATCAACTCCATCGCGAAAGCCGAAAGCCCGGCACTTGCCAGTGCCGCGATCGCTTCGTCATTGCCGTAGGGGTCCATGATGGCAATGATCACGGCACCGCTTTTATAGCCGGAGATTTCCGATCCGCTGGGCCGACGCACCTTCAGCACGACATCGGCCAAGGCTGCATCCGCAAAACTGCCGATCCTGGCACCGGCGGCCTCGAAATCCCCATCCGGAATCCGCGAAGCCGCACCGGCACCGGCTTCAACGACGACGTCGAAGCCGAAACTCTTCATCTTCTTCACGGTCTCGGCGGAGGCGGCGACGCGTGTCTCCTCGCCCGTGACTTCCCTTGCAACGAAAACGATATTGCCCAACTGCCCCCTCCTCCGGGTCAGCCAGACCGCCGCAGGTTTCCCTGCGCAGGCCAAGCACCTCATTCAAAAAGCTTCGGAGAAGCTCTCCTTCCCTCAGAGTGCCGTGCGTCCTTTCGGACGCACAAAGGACCGCTCTGACCCTCTGAATCTACGCGATCAGCGGAACAGGAAGATGCCGGCTGCGAGAAGAATGATGAAGACGAAGAGGCCACCGAGAAGGCCGGCGCCGCCGAAGAAACCAGCGGTCATCGCAAGCAGGAGGACGATGAGCAGCATCGAGCCGTATTTCGCGCTGGCGATGAACATGTCGTAGGTCTTTTCATGTTCTTTATAATCCATCGGCGCGCCGGTCTCGACCGGTCCGGTATGATGTTCGGCCATAAATATCGTCTCCCTGAAATGCCTCTGCGCTGCTCGATTCCCTAGCCTGAGCGAGGGAAATCCCTTCTTGCAGGGATTACACAATGACAGGCGAAAGCGCAATGCATGAGAATGCCGCAGGCGCGCGTGGCAACCGCGATGTCAGAGGCCTGGACGGACCTGAAGGACGGCTGATATCGCCTGCCGTCCATCGCCCTCCTCTGCCCGGCGGAGATCGTCTCTCCGTCGGGAACAGGGTAAATTACAGCGGCAGGTCGGTGCCGAGTTCGCCTTGCGGCACGAAACGCGCCGTCGGAATGATGGTGAGCGGCGGCAGGGTGTCGTTGGGATTGCGCGAAAACATCATGCGCTGCTCGCTGGCGCTCGAGATGAAGAAGGGATAGCGCGTCAACAGCTTTCGCCCGACCTCGATCACATTCGTCGCCATCAGCGTCATGTCGATCCCGTAATTCTTCGCCAGCCGGCCGGGCACGACCGTATCGGCATAGAAGACCCGCTTGTAGAAGGCCGCATGCGGCGGCCGAACGAATTGAAGAACGCGGTCCGCACGGAAATACGCCGCCGCCACGATGGTCGGCCTCAGCGTCAGATAGGGAACCCACGGCAGATCGGCGGTGAGCTCGGGGTCGGCCGCGAAACGCGCCGGATCGATCAGGGTCAGCCCCGCATCCAGAAGGTCATCCATCGCCTCGGGAAAGGCGCCACCGGACTGACTGAGGCGATGTTCCGGTGTCACATAATGAACCCGGATCGTACTGACCAGTTCCCCATAATAATACAGACCGAAGATATAGGCGTGGCTGTCGAAATCGCTGTCATCAAGCAGCCCTTTCGGGGCAAGCGCCAGCACGTCATGGGCCTTGTAGGCCTTGTAGCGCAACCGTTCCACCTGCTCCATGTCTTCGCTGCTTTCGACGCGGCGATACTCGACATGATCCAAAACTTCCAAAATTTTTGTGCTGAAATCGCTACGCTTGAACAGTGTCTCTGACATTTCTCGATCCGCTCGTTAACGGATCATTAATCATACGCCAGCGAAATTTAGGCAAGGAAATCCGATAATTTCCCTTGTTTTTAAATCGTTAAGGTTAACGCGGCACGCGCTTTTCACGGGGGAAACTGTCTGTTGAGACCGCTCAGGCGACCTTGTTGCGGCGGCGTTGTACGACGCGGCGGCCGATGCCCTGCTGCAACAGCGGGATATTCTGGGAAGGCACCGGCGGCGAGAAAACGTAACCCTGAACAAGATCGGCGCTGCGGTGCTTGTTGAGCAGTGCGAGCTGCTCCTCGGTTTCGACACCTTCAATGACGATCTTCAGGCCCAGTTCACGGGCGAGATGGACCGTGCCGCGCAGCAGCTTCAAGCGGCGGTTATCTTCGACGATGTTGCGCACGAAGGAGCGATCGATCTTGACGATATCGAGCGGCAGTGTGTCGAGGTAGCTGAGGCTGGAGAAGCCGGTACCGAAATCGTCGATGGCGATGGTGATGCCGCGAGCCCTGAGCTCGGCCAGGATGGCGCGCACAGCCGCCGGCTCGTCGATCAGGCAGCTTTCGGTGACTTCGAGATGCAGCCGCGCCGCGTCGAGACCGGAATGGGCAAGCGCTTCGGCGACCACCGCGAGAATATCGGCATCGCGCAGATCCCGCGCCGAAAGGTTCACCGAGACGGCGATATGTTCCGGCCAGTTCATGCATTCGCTGCACGCCTTGAACAACACGAAACGGGTGATGTCGGAGATGATGCCCATATCTTCGGCGAGCCGGATGAAGACGTCGGGCGGGATCGAGCCCTTCTCCGGATGCACCCAGCGCGCCAACGCTTCGGCGCATTCGATCCGCGAGCCGTCGGACCGGAACATCGGCTGGAAGGCAAGATGCAGCGCCTGCGCCGAGACCGCGTCGCGCAAATCCGCTTTCAGCTTCTGCTGCTCGATATAGCGGCCATCCATCTCCCGCTCGAAGCCGGAAATGCCGCCCTTGAAGCGCGACTTGCTTTCGAACAGCGCCAGATCCGCCTTGACGCTCCATTCGTCCATCGCAAACGCAGCACTCTCGAGGATCGCGTAGCCGGCGCTGAGCGAAACCAGGAAGGTCAGCTCGTCGACTGCGTAGTTGCCCTGGATTGCGGCGTGCACGCGGCGGATCTCGACGTCGAGCGAGGCCTGTTCCTTCGCATGCGGGAAGAACAGGATGAACTGGTCTCCCATCAACCGGCCGAGGATGGCGTTGCCGGACGCCTGCTTGATGCGGGCGGCGATGGCGCAAAGCAGGTGGTCGCCTGTAACGTGGCCGCGCATGTCGTTGACATGTTTGAACTCGTCGATATCGAGAACCATGAAGCCGAGTGGCCCGGACTTCCTTTGATGTTTGGCGAGATAATCCTGCACCAGCTGCCCGAAATATTCTCGGTTCGGCAGGCCGGTCAGCGCATCGAAGCGGACCATGTGCATGATCTTCTGCTCCGCCTTCACCCGGCTCGACACGTCCTCGAAGATCAGCACGGCGCCGCCGTCGGCCCTGCGGCTGGCGGAGAATTCGAGCGACAGGCCCTCGGGGAAATGGATGAGCGTGCGCGACAGGTTGCCTTCGGCGACTTGGGTGAGCTGGCGCAGGATGAGCTCCGGCTGCGAGGCGTCCATGAAGCTGTAGCGCGCGCCGTAGCGTAGCACGGCGCCGAGATCGCGGTCCTTCAACCGATCCGGCGCACCGATCTTCAAAAGCTCGCAGGCCTTGCGATTGACGACCTGGATGCGGTTTTCGGCATCGACCATGACTAGGCCATGCGGCATGTTGTTGAGCGCCGTATCGAAGCGGTCGGCGATGATGGTGATTTCCCGGCGCGCGATGACATTCTCATAGAGGAACTCGCGCACGCCGTTCGCCATGGCACGCGTCGTCAGCCAGAAGGGAATGAGGAAGATCGACAACAAGCCACGATAAAAATCGAGCGCCAACAGGCTGCAGACAATCATCGGCAGACAGCAGGAAAAGGTCTGGAGGTCAACCGCCAGGCGCGAACCATAATTGCGGCCGACAACGGAAACCATGGTCGCCATGGTAACCGCAATGCAGGCAAGTTCCGCAAAGGAATCATGGACGACGAAGATGGCGTAGCCGCTGGCGATGCCAAGCAGGGTGGTGGTGCAGGCAGCACCGGCAACCAGGATCCGCTCCCAACGCTCGATTCCGGCGTGCGACAGGCTCTCCTTGTCAACGCGGTCGAACTGCCGGAAGATGACCATGCGAACGCAGAAGACCAGGAGGAAGGCGGCCGCCAGCAGGATATAGACGAAGGACTGGGTCTTGGCAGCAACGGCAAGGCATGTCGCGACATGCACGATCACGCCAGCAAGCAGCGTCATGCGGTTCCCGGAAAGGGAACTCACAAACGACAGATACACATCTATAGGGACCCTGTTCGGGTTATCTGGCTTCATCCACACTTTCCCTGTGCGCGGGAATTCTAGGCCCAACCTTTTAAAAATTGATTTCAATGGAATCAAACATTTGGTCAAATTTTCTAAAACCACAGGGTGAACCGCACAGCTTACGCGAGTTAATGCAGCCTACCGGCGAGATTACCGAAATAATTTATCCACGCCTGGGTTGTTGAAATATTTGACGGCCCTACGGCGGGGCCGATGCGTCTAAGACTATACTCCAACGCGAGGCATTTATCCTTCCAATTTCAAAGGCCGTGGTCTACATCGATTGCAAGAGGAAAAACTGCCGGAAAACCGGTGGGACAAGAACAAGGGGAGGCGAATGTCGGTACTTCTGGCCGCAAGCCGGCTGATTGACTCGATCAGTCAGTTCATGGGCAAACTTTCCGAATATATGGTGCTGTTCTGCTGCCTGATCAGCGCCGGAAACGCCATCGTCCGCTACGCCTTCAACTACAGTTCGAACGGCTGGCTGGAGATTCAGTGGTATCTCTTCGCCTTCGTCGTCATGCTCGGCGCCTCGCATGCGCTGCGCAACAATGAGCATGTCCGCGTCGACCTGATCTATGGTTCGGTTTCCGACAGGGCGAAGATCTGGATCGACATCGTCGGCCTCATTGTCTTCCTCCTTCCCGCATGCCTCTATCTCACCTGGCTGTGCTGGCCTTTCTTCACGCTCTCCTACCATCAGGGGGAAATATCGGGCAACGCCGGCGGACTGATCCGTTGGCCCGTCAAGCTGATCCTCGTCGCCGGCTTCGCACTGCTTTCCCTTCAGGGCGTTTCCGAGCTGGTCAAGCGGATCGCAGCCCTCACCGGCCATATCAGCATCGATACGAAATACGAAAAGCCGCTGCAGTAACGCGGGCTGGGAGAAACGGACTTGTTTGATTTCGGCATCATCCCGCCGGCCATGTTCCTGGGCATGATCATCTTCATGCTCTACGGCTTTCCGGTCGCCTTTTCGCTCGCCGCCGTCGGCTTGTTTTTCGCCATCATCGGCATCGTCACCGGCCATTTCGGCGAGGTCTTTCTGCAGGCTCTGCCGCTGCGCTTCTTCGGCATCCTTTCCAACGACCTTCTGCTCGCCATTCCCTTCTTCACCTTCATGGGTGCGGTGCTGGAGCGCTGCGGGTTGGCCGAGGACCTGCTCGAGGGCACCGGCAAACTCTTCGGTGGTATACCCGGCGGGCTTGCCTATGCCGTCATCCTCGTCGGCGCCGTGCTCGGAGCGATCACCGGCACGGTGGCCGCTTCCGTGATCACCATGGGGATGATCTCGCTGCCGATCATGCTGCGCTATGGCTACAATCCGCGCCTTGCCACCGGCGTCATCGCCGCCTCGGGCACGATCACCCAGGTCATCCCGCCCTCGCTCGTGCTCGTCGTTCTCGCCGATCAGCTCGGCAGGTCGGTCGGCGACATGTATCTCGGCGCGATCGGCCCCTCGATCCTGCAGGTGACGATCTTCGTGCTCTTCATCCTGGTGATGTCGATTATTCGGCCGAAATCGATGCCGCCGCTGCCGAAAGAGGTGCGCGGCGATTTCAATTGGGCTCTGCTCGTGAAGGTGCTGATGGGCATGGTGCCCTCGATCGTGCTGATCTTCCTCGTGCTCGGCACGATCTTCATGGGTCTTGCAACGCCGACGGAAGCAGGCGCGCTCGGCGTCGTCGGCGCCATTGTGCTTGCCGCCATGAATCGCCGCCTCACCTGGCCGCTGATCCGCGAAGCAATGGCATCGACCACACACATTACATCCATGGTGGTGATGATCCTGATCGGCTCCACCTGTTTCAGCCTGGTCTTCCAGGGCATGGACGGCTCGCGCTGGATCGAGCACATGCTGTCGGGCATTCCCGGCGGGCCGGTCGGTTTCCTGATCTTCGTCAACATCTTCATCTTCGTGCTCGCCTTCTTCCTCGATTTCTTCGAGATCGCCTTCATCGTCATCCCGATGCTCGCACCCGTCGCCTCCAGTCTCGGCATCGACCTGATCTGGTTCGGCGTCCTGATCTGCGTCAACATGCAGACGAGCTTCATGCATCCGCCCTTCGGCTTCGCGCTCTTCTATCTGCGCTCAATCGCCAGCAAGGACGTCAAGACCTCGGATATCTACATGGGCGCGCTCCCCTGGGTCGGCATGCAGCTGATCCTGGTGGCGATCGTGATCTTCTGGCCGCAATCGGTAACCTATTGGCTGGATCACGGCCCGAAGGTCGACCCGAACTCGATCAAGATCGAAGTCCCGGGCTTCGGCGGCCAGCTCGGCCTGCCACCGCTGGGCGGCGGCGGCAATGGCTCACCGCAGATCCCCGGCCTGACCCTGCCGCCACTGAACGGCCTGCCGGGAGCACCGCCGCCACCGGCCAAATAGAGCCTTTCCGGATTAGATTGCAGCATTCTGCCGGAGCAGGTTTTCGTCAGGGCAAAGGCGATTGGCGACGGGCATACCCCAAGGTACGTCCGAGCTGATCGCCTTTGCCCTGGCGGAAAGATGCCCGGCCCATTTGCGAGGCAAATCTGCGGGGGGTTGGCTGAAACGGGCCGGCTGATCGACCGGCCGACTCCGTTTGAGCCAACAGAATGCTGCAATCTAACCCGGAAAGGCTCTAGTCCAGCAAAAAGCAAAACCCCGGATGGAGATCCGGGGTTTTGTTATTGCGCTCGTCTGAAGCGTCGACGGCGGAAAGCTTAAAGCTTTCCGGCCCGCTGCTGAATCATCATGAACGTATCGAAGGTGTATTCCGACAGCTGCATCCACAGATAGGCATCCCGCTTGAAGGCGGTCTGGTCGTCATAGATCTTCTTGAAATACTGGTTCGTGCCCGAAATTTCGCTGTAGATGCCCGTCGCCGCCTGGAAGCAGGCTTCCATGATCTCCTGGCTGAACGGGCGCAGCGTCGCGCCTTCCGCCACGAGCTGCTTCAGCGCCGTCGGGTTCTTCGTGTCGTACTTCGCCAGCATGTTGGTATTGGCGAAGGCGCAGGCGTCGGTCAGCGCTGCCTGATAATGCTTGGGCAGGCTGCTCCATTTTTCGAGATTGAAGAACCCATGCACCGTCGGGCCACCTTCCCACCAGCCCGGATAATAGTAGTACTTCGCCACCTTGTGGAAGCCGAGCTTCAGGTCGTCATAGGGGCCGACGAATTCCGCCGCATCGATCGTGCCTTTTTCCAACGCCGGATAGATATCGCCGCCGGCGATCTGCTGCGGGATGACGCCGACCTTCTCCATGACGCGACCGGCAAGGCCGGCAATGCGCATCTTGACGCCCTTAAGGTCATCGAGCGTGTTGATTTCCTTGCGGAACCAGCCGCCCATCTGCGCACCGGTATTGCCGGCCGGCAGCGCATACATTCCCTGTGTGGCATAAAACTCGTTCATCAGCTTGTTGCCGTTGCCTTCATAGTACCAGGCATTGGTCAGACGGCTGTTCAGCCCGAACGGAATGGCCGTCCCGATGGCATAGGTCGGGTCCTTGCCGACGAAATAATAGGAGGTGGTATGGGCTGCCTCGACCGTGCCGGCGGCAACGGCATCGACGGCCTGCAGGCCCGGCACGATTTCACCGGCCGCAAAGGGCTGGATCGTGAAATTGCCATCCGTCGCCGCGGCAACATGCTTGGCGATATCCTCGGCGCCGCCATAGATCGTATCCAAGCTCTTCGGAAACGACGACGTCATGCGCCACGCGATCTTCGGATTCTCCTGCGCGATCGCAGGCGCAGCCAATGCCGTTGCGGCAACCGCACCGGCGCCGGCGGTTCCCGCCTTCTTGAAAAACGAACGACGATCCATCAAAAACCTCCCGTATAGATGGTACTGCGCGGCGATCTTCACCCCCACCCGCAGCAAGGGCAAACCTAAGCATGGCGGGGGCCGCGATTCAAGCTTTAGTCTATTAGCCTTTGGCATCAAGACGGCAATAAGGCAGCCCGCACGTATCCATCAGAATCAGCGGCTTAGCGGTACAGGGCGCCGCTTCCGCCGCAATTTGGCCACCCGGTGCAGCCAAGCGTTGACTCGACGGCCGTTCTGGCGGCAGAAACGGCGAGCACAAAGATTTCACCGGGGCTGATATGACGAAACCGATCATTGCCATTCCTGCCGATATCCGCAGCTTCGACGGCGCGACCTGGCATGCAGTGCAGCATCAATATCTGCGCGCCGCATTGAACGCATCCGGTGTCATGGCCTTCATCATCCCCGCTTTCGAGGAGGGCTACGATACCGATGCGATCCTCGACCGTGTCGATGGTCTGCTGGTCTCCGGTTCGGCCAGCAATGTTCATCCCTCGCTCTACGGTGCCGAGACGAATGACAAGGACGGCCCCTTCGACCCCGCCCGCGACGCCACCAGCCTGCCGCTCATCCGCCGCGCCATCGACCGCGCCATCCCGCTACTTGCCATCTGCCGCGGCATCCAGGAGCTGAATGTCGCCCTCGGCGGCTCGCTGGCAAGCGAGATTCAGGAGCAGCCCGGCATCTGGGACCATCGCCGGCCAGAAGGCGTCGACCAGGACGGCATGTACGCCATTCGCCAGACCGTCCACGTCAAGGAAGGTTCCTGCATCGCAGGCATTCTCGGTCCGGGCGAGATCCGCGTGAATTCCCTGCATCGCCAGGCAATCGCCAGAACCGCCCCACGCCTGCAGGTGGAAGCGATCGCCGAGGACGGCACGGTGGAGGCCGTTTCCGTTATCGACGCCAAGGCTTTCGCCGTCGGCGTGCAATGGCATCCGGAATATTGGGCTGAAACCGACAAGTCTTCGAACCAGCTGTTCGCTGCTTTCGGCGACGCCGTCCGCGCCTATGCCGCCGCCAAGCGGCCGGTCATCCCGGCGCAGGCGATCGCGTGACCACCAGACCCACCGGGCGTGGAAACATCAATCAACGGTGATCGTCGTCGCGTTCGTGGTTGAGCCAGGCGCAGAATTCTATCCGACGCGCCTAGGCCTTCTGCGGCGTCTCCGGCACCGGCGTCAGCGCCGCACCCTTATCGAACCAGGCGATGAGATTGTCGGCAACGAGATCGGCCATTGCATTGCGTGTCGGCACGGACGCGGAGGCGACGTGCGGCAGCAGCACGGCGTTGGTCGGCCCCAGCAGGTCGGCCGGCACGGTCGGCTCTTCATAGAAAACGTCGAGGCCGGCAGCACCGAGCGCGCCGGAGGTAAGAGCGGCACTCAGCGCCGCCTCGTCCACCGTCCAGCCACGGCCGACGTTGACGAGAATGCCGTTTGGGCCGAGTGCTGCCAGAATATCCGCATCGATCGTCTTGTGTGTCTGCGGCGTCTTCGGAACGATGGCGATCAGCGTATCCACCGCTTCCGCCAGCCCCTTCAACGTCGGGTGATAATCGTAGGACACATCGGCGTGGCGCGAACGTGTGTGATAACTGATCTTCACCTTGAACGGCTCCAGCCGCTTGGCGATTTCGAGCCCGATGCGGCCAAGGCCGTAAAGCCCGATATGGCGGCCCTTGAGCGAGAAGCGCGACAGCGGATAGGCCGTTCCCGGCTTCCAGTTGCCGGCACGCAGCCACGCTTCGGCCCGCGGCAACTCGCGAACCGTGTTCAGCAGCAGGCCGATCGCCGTATCGGCGACCTCGTCGTTCAGCACATCAGGCGTATTGGTGACGACAATGCCTTTTTCGGCGGCATGTTTCACATCGACGCCGTCATAACCGACACCGAAATTGGCGATCACTTCGGCATGCGGCAGCTGGTCTATCCAGGCGCCTGGGAAGGAGCCGGACACGGCGACGCCGCGGATACGGCCGGCAGTCTCGCCGTCCAGCGCAAGCTTCTCCTCGCGTGGGACGGCGATAATCTCAAACCGATCCTTCAACCTTTCGAGAACACGCTCGTGTATCTTCCCAGGAACGAGAATGGCGATGCGGGACATGGCTTTTCCTCTTGGATATGGCGGTCGGTTCAGGCGCGCGGCCGATGGGGACTGGTGGACTGGCGAATGCGCATTTCCGGTTTGATCAGATGCATGCCATCAGCCTCATGGCTGCCGGCAAGGCGATCGAGCAGCGCCCGAGCGGCCAGGCGCCCGACCTCGGCCTGACCGTTCCAGACGGTCGTTAGCGCAGGCGTAGCGATCGAGGCCTCCTCGAGATCGTCGTAGCCGGTGACGGAAATATCGCGTCCCGGCACCAGGCCCGCGCGCGCAATGCCGTTCATCAGGCCGATCGCTACGAGATCGTTCCAGCAGACGGCCGCGGTCGGCTTCTGCGGCAGCGAAAGGAAATGCACGGCCGCCTCGAAACCGCCCTGTTTCGAGCGCGGACCGGGAATGCGCAAGTTCGGATCGACCTCGATGCCGGCCTTGCGCAGCGAATTGACATAGCCCTGGTAACGGTCGCGGCCGGTGGATGTCTGGTCCGTGCCGCCGATCATGGCGATCGAGCGATGACCAAGGCCGATCAGGTGGTTGGTGGCAAGCGAGATGCCGTAGCTGTCGTCACCGCGATAGGTCGGCAGGTCCTGCCCTTCCATCGAGCGGGCGACGAGGATCGCCGGCATGCCGTTGTCTTCTGCCAGCTGCACGTCTTCAGGCGGAGTACCGATCGCCGGCGACATGATGACGCCGTCGCCACCGAGCTGCAGCAGCGTCTCGATGAAGGTGCGCTGCTTCTCGACATTGTCGTAATGGTTGGAAAGGATGAAGGTGTGGCGGCTGCGATCAAGCTCGCTTTCGATCGCCTTCAGGATCTCGCCATAGAACGGGTTCATGATGTCGTGCACGACGACGCCGATGATGCCGGAGCGCGAGGTCCGAAGGCTGGCGGCACGGCGATTGTAGATATAGCCGAGCGCGCGCGCCTGTTCCTTGATCTTCTCCCGGGTATTGCCGGCGACGAGCGGACTGTCGCGTAAGGCAAGCGATACGGTCGCCGTAGAAATGCCGAGCGTTTCGGCGATTGTCGAAAGCTTGATCTTCTGAACCACGTGTCCTCCTCCAGGCAGCACGCAAGGCAGTCAAGACCCCGCCGTCAAACCGGCGCGGCCCTTAAAATGTTTAATTAAAAGATTTAATCGATGGAAGCAATTCGTCTTTCGGGGAAATTTCAGTCTTCGTCCGGTTCTTCGATATGAATGGCTTCGGCCTGCAGATTGGCATCGATCGCCTTCAGCAATCGGACGAGATTGCGAATTTCCTTCTCGGAGAACTCCTGCGTCGCCAACTTGTCGCAGGCCGAGGCCGCCATCTCGATCCCTTGCACGCTGCCGCGGCCGAGTTCGGTGAGATAGACCTTGGTGAGGCGCGCATCCTCCGCATCGGGCTTACGCTCGAGAAAGCCCTGCGCTTCCATGCGGCCGATGGTGCGCGTCATCGTCGGCGCTTTGACGCCGAGCTTCTGGGCAAGGCCGCCGGCCGTCATGCCGTCGCTCTCGGCAAGCGAGAGGATGACGCCATCCTGGCCGGCATAGAGGCCGCTTTCGAGCAGGTTGCGCGAGAGCACTGTCCGCATGGAACGTGCCGCCTGGGTCAGAGCCGGAGAGAGATCGACGAGCGTATACTCGGTCTGATCCTTCTTCTTGGACTTGTTCTTTTTGCCGTCCTTGTGCTTCTTTCCCATAGCCATCCCTTTGATCTTTAAGCCCCGGCGCCGCTGCGATATGACATTGCTCAGGATCTCGTCATAAACAAGAGGCAACGACCGGATGATGACACCTTCGCCGCGCTTCGAGGACAGCAACCCGGCCTCTACACCTGACGGGCGCCATCTGATCGCCGTGCTGCCGCTCGGCGCCCATGAACAGCACGGCCCTCACCTGCCCTTCGAAACCGACACCCTGATTGCCGAAGGCATCGCCGGACGATTGAAGATAGCCTTGCCTGCCGGCCTGCCGGTCACCTTCCTGCCCGCCGAATCTGTCGGCTATTCCATAGAGCATATGGATGTTGAAGGAACGAAGACGCTTGCCTTCGACGAAGCGGTAAACCGCTGGCTCGGCATCGCCGAGGGGCTGGCAAAGCAGGGCATCCGCAAATTGGTGATGCTGAACGCCCATGGCGGCAATTCGCCCATCGTGACCATTGTCGCGACCGAGGCGCGGCTCCGCTTCGCCATGCTGGCCGTGGCAACGAGCTGGACCCGTTTCGGCCTGCCGGATGGCGTGGTCACGCCGGAGGAAAAGGCGATCGGCATCCATGGCGGCGATATCGAGACATCGGTGATGCTGGCGCTTCATCCCGACAAGGTTAATATGGCGAAGGCGGCGAACTTTTCCTCGCGGCAGACGGAATTCGCCGAGCGTTTCAAGCATCTGCGCGCCTACGGGCCGCACGCCTTCGGCTGGAAGATGTCGGACCTCAATGCTGAAGGCGTGGCGGGAAACGCCGCCGCCGCCACAGTAGAGAAAGGCGAGGCGCTGATTGCCCATGCGGTAAAAGGACTGGTGGAATTGCTGAGTGACGTCGATGCATTCGATGTCGCGCAACTGCGGTGACTATGGGGGCATCTGCACCGGCCAGACGACGTGATCTTATAACATTATAAAACCCTTTGAACTGCCACGCTCAAGCCATTATATGAGACCAACCGTTCAAGCAGCCGATCCCAAGCCGCTCGGCCGCACGCCTAAATCCTAGAGGTTCTCATGACCGACGCGATCTCCACCCTGAAGCCCATTCCCGTTACCGTGCTCACCGGTTATCTCGGCGCCGGCAAGACGACATTGCTCAACCGCATTCTCTCCGAAAATCACGGCAAGAAATATGCGGTCATCGTCAATGAATTCGGCGAAATCGGCATCGACAACGACCTGATCGTCGAGTCGGACGAAGAAATCTACGAGATGAACAATGGCTGTGTCTGCTGCACGGTGCGCGGCGACTTGATCCGCGTTGTCGAAGGCCTGATGCGCCGCCCAGGCCGCTTCGACGGCATCATCGTCGAGACGACGGGCCTTGCCGATCCGGTGCCAGTCGCCCAGACCTTCTTCATGGATGACGATGTGCGCGCCAAGACCGAGCTCGACGCCGTCGTCGCCCTCGTCGATGCCAAGCACCTGCGGCTGCGCCTGAAGGACAGCCGCGAGGCCGAGGACCAGATCGCCTTCGCCGACGTCGTCATCATCAACAAGAGCGACCTGGTGACCCCGGAAGAACTTGATGTGATCGAGGATATCGTCCGCGCCATCAACCCGGCCGCCCGAGTTTACAAGACCAGCCGCTCCGGCGTCGACCTCGCCCGCGTGCTCGATCAGGGCGCCTTCAACCTGGAGCGCGCGCTCGAAAACGATCCGCATTTCCTCGAGCACGGCCATGACGACCATGTCTGCGGCCCCGATTGCGATCACGACCACCACCATCATGACCATGATCATCAGCATGGTGACCACGGCCACGACCATCATCACCATGGCGCCCATCAACATGGCGCGATGTCGGCGATCCACGATGTGACGGTGCAGTCGGTGTCGCTGCGCGGCGCAGAGATGAACCCGGAGCGCTTCTTCCCCTGGATCCAGAAGGTCACCCAGACGCAGGGGCCAAATATCCTGCGTCTTAAGGGCATCATCGCCTTCAAAGACGATCCCGAGCGTTACGTCGTTCAGGGCGTGCACATGATCATCGAGGGCGACCACCAGCGGCCGTGGAAGGAAGGCGAAAAGCACGAGAGCCGTCTCGTCTTCATCGGCCGCGAACTTGACCGCGAGAAGCTCGAAGCCTCCTTCAAGGCCTGCGAGGCAGCCGCCTGATGCCGACAGTTGCACCGCTTGATCTCGACGGCCACGTTCTGGCCGTCGAATTTTTAGGTGATGTTCCCTTCTTCGCAAGCGCAAACGGTACATTCCACCGGCTGGACGGCGGCGACAGGGTTTCCGAAGCCCACCAGGGCATGCTCACCGCGATCCGCGATCCCTATAGCGAGAGCCTGATCTCGGGCGGCGAGGACGGCAAGGTGCTGCGCATTGCCGCCGACGGCAGCGTCAGCGAGATCGCGACCGCGCCGCGCAAGTGGATTTCGCAGGTCGCAGCCGGCCCGCAGGGTGCCGTTGCCTATTCCTACGGCAAGAGTTCACTGGTGCGCCTTGCCGACGGCACGACCAAGGAATTCGCCGAAGAGCGCACGGTCGAAGGCCTTGCCTTTGCGCCGAAGGGCCTACGCATCGCGGCGGCGCGCTACAACGGTGTGTCGCTGCACTGGATCGGTATGAACGCCAAGCCGGTCGACCTGGAATGGAAGGGTGCGCATACCGGCGTCACCTTCTCGCCTGATGGCAATTTCCTCGTCACCTCGATGCAGGAAAACGCACTGCACGGCTGGAAGCTCGACATCAAGCCCGGTACCGAAGCTCGCCACATGCGCATGACCGGCTACCCCGCCAAGGTGAAATCGCTCTCCTGGTCGGTCAAGGGCAAGTGGCTCGCGTCTTCAGGCGCGCCTGCGGCAATCGTCTGGCCCTTCCAGGGCAAGGACGGGCCGATGGGCAAGGCGCCGATGGAGCTCGGCACCCGCGCCAATATCATGGCGACCGCGGTGAAGTTCCATCCGCTCGAAGACATCCTCGCCATCGGCTTCATCGACGGCATGATCCTGGCTGTGCGCATCACCGACAGCAAGGAAGCGCTCCTGCGCCGACCCGGCAAGGGCGCGATCACGGCGATGAGTTGGAGCAAAAACGGCAAGCTGCTCGCCTTCGGCTCCGAAGCCGGCGACTGCGGCGTCGTCGATATTTCGGCTTGAGGCCCGTTGCCGGCGATGGACGACGCCTTGACGGAATCCGAAATCGTGGCGCTCACGGCCAATCACATGCAAGCCGCGGCCGAAATCAGACGTGTCGCCCTGTGGCAGCGGCTGCCCTGGCTGCCGGATGTCCATACGCCCGAGGAAGAGGAGCAGTATTGGCGCATGCATCTGCTACCGAATTGCTCGATCCTCGGCGCTGCCATGGGCAACCGGCTCGTAGGTGTCATCGCCTATGGCGACAACTGGATAGAGCAGCTTTACGTTCTCCCCGGGTTCCAGGGCATGGGCATCGGCTCCTCCCTCCTTGGCTGCGCCAAGGAGGAGATGAACGAGATCAGGCTCTGGACGTTTCAGCGCAATGCGGGCGCTCGCGCTTTCTACGAACGGCACGGTTTTATCGCCGAGGAGGAGACCGATGGCGCCGACAACGAAGAACGGGAGCCTGATGTACTCTATCATTGGCGCCTGCTTCCGGAGCTGACTGCTCGCCTGCAGCCATCCGGCTAGAATATGCTATCGGACCCAAGGCCATAGGATATCGGGGCTTGCCAAACGCCTTGCCCGGGCGAAACATGAAGCACGAGCAGGAAGCGCTTTGCGCGCCACCTTGGCTGATAGAGGAAACGAGAATGTCGAAATCGACCGGCCTCGGTTTGACCGAACAACAGCCGCAGGCTTTGGGCGACGCATCCGTCTGGACCGTGATCCGCGCCGAGGCCGTTGAGCTTGCCGCACGCGAGCCGATATTGCGGCGGCTGCTTGCCGCTCAGGTAACGGACACCGCTGGCAACGATGAGATCATCGCCCGCGTGCTGGCCGCGCGGCTCTCCGTGGCGCAGGTGGAAACGGGTGATCTGTTCGATCTCATCCTGTCCACACTTGATGGCGATATCATGCGAAAGGTCGAGGCCGATCTCATCGCCGTGCGCGAGCGCGATCCGGCCTGCACGACATTTCTGCACGCGCTTCTCAATCTCAAGGGCTTTCATGCGCTGCAGACGCATCGCATCGCCCATGCGCTCTGGACCGCCGGCCGTCCGGAGATCGCCAGTTGGCTCGCCAATCTCGTTTCGCTGGTCTTTGGCCCGGATATCCATCCGGCGGCGCGGATCGGCGCGTCCATCATGCTCGACCACGGTTCGGGCATCGTCATCGGCGAAACAGCGGTCATCGAGGATGAAGTGTCGATCCTGCAGAACGTCACGCTCGGCGGCACCGGCAAGGAGACCGGCGACCGCCACCCGAAGATCCGCCACGGCGTGATGATCGGCGCGGGCGCCAAGATCCTCGGCAATATCGAAATCGGCGCCTTCAGCAAAGTCGCCGCCGGCAGCGTCGTGCTCAAGTCGGTTCCCACGCATTGCACGGTCGCCGGCGTGCCGGCGACGCTCGTGCGCGTCCACCGCGTCGACGAAATCCCGGCCGAGACGATGGATCAGAATATCTAGAGCTGTCCTGAATAGGGAATTCGCCCGATCCTAGGCGGCTTGCTGATTTTCGCTGAAGGCCTCGACGCGGTTGCGGCCTTCACGCTTCGAACGATAGAGCGCCTCGTCCGCCTTCTGCATCAGCCGTTCGAAATCTCCGCCGCTTTCCGCGCGCGCGGCAACGCCGATGCTCAGCGTCGGAAAGATCGCCAGATCCGGTCGCTGCAGGACGGCAGCGGCGAAGGCGAGACGGATGCGTTCGGCAATAATCACCGCATCCTGCCGGGAAGCATTTTTCAGCACCGCCAGGAACTCATCCCCACCTTGACGGGCGAGCAGGTCGTCGGAGCGCATGATGCTTCTCGAAACACTGGCGAAAAGCCGCAGGATATCGTCGCCGGCGGCATGGCCATGCCTGTCGTTCAGCTGCTTGAAATGGTCGATATCGATGATCAGCAGCGATACCGGCTGGAAGCCGAGCGCCGGCAGATGCTGGGCAAGGCCGCCGCGATTGAGGGCGCCGGTCAGCGGATCGTGGTGAGCGAGTTCCGTCAGCTGATTTCGGCTGCGCTCGGCGGCCATCAGCACCATCGCCATGCTGCGCAGCATGATGAACGCGACCGCCGATACCGCCATCCAGCTGTGAACTGCACTGCCGCCGAAAGGATCCGGCCCGCCAATCTCACCGGTCGCCGCGAGAATGCTGCGAACCGCAAAAATCGCGGCAGTGCAGGCGTAGAGGCCGACAAGCAGCGCTGCCGAATACAGCTTCTCGCACCGGGCAATGATGATTGCCTCCCTTGCGACGGCAAGATCGCAGAGGCAGCAGATGACGGAGACGTAGAGGAGCCTCGCCGAGACTGCCGAGGGATCGCGGACAATAAGCGCGACAGGAACGCTGACGACGAAGATGGCAAGCCAGAAAGTGCGCTGGTCGAGCGCTCGTCCCGAAAACACCCGTATGGCAAAGAACATCAGCATGTAGCCGGCGATGGTGACGATATTGCCGCCGTCGATCGAGACAGAGGTGGGAACGAGATTGCGTAGCGCGACGAGAAACGAACCGACGCCGACAAGAAGGTTGCTCAAGCCCCACCAGAGCGGCCACCTCTCGAAGCGACCGGTCGCATAGGCTGCAAGCTGGAGAATGCCCAGCACGAAACAGCTCACGGCAACAATGAAATAGATTGTCCTGAGATCCAGCAGCATGGCGCTTTCCCGAAATTCTCGCGGAACTTACAGGAAGCGTTTTGCGGTTTGATTGGAGCCTTCGCTAAGAATTTAACGATCGCCGGTTTTTCCCTGCTGCATAGTTCAAAATGCGACAGACCCTTTGCGCAACTCAAAGACGCGCGGCGCTGTCGTCAAGCGGCCCGCACCGAGCCGATGATGTCCGCCAACAGACCGTGCAGCAAGTCCCTGTAGCCGTTTCGGGCAGACGGACCGCTCTCTTCCGAGGTCATGACGACGGTGAGATCGAGCGACGGCACGATGTAGAGCATCTGCCCGCCATAACCCCAGGCGAAATGCACCTGCTCGCCGCCGATCTGCCGCGTGAACCAGCCATAGCCATATTCATCGCCTGAGAAGCGCGAGTTGGTGCGCTGCTGCCACGACTGGGCGATCCAGTCGGCGGGGACGATCTGGCGGCCGTCGGCGGTCTTGCCGCCGCTACGGTAGAGTTCGCCGAAAGCAAGCAGCGACCGGGCGCTCATCGCCATCTGATTGCCGCCGAGATAGATGCCCTGCGGATCGCGCTCCCATGCGCCAATGCGGAAACCGTCGACAGGACCCAGCCATTCGCGCGCCAACACCAGCGTCGGCCGCCGGCCGACCTTGGTGAGAATGGCAGACAGCAGATGCGTGGATGCGGTGGAATAGAGCATCTCACCACCGGGCTGATCGACGAAAGGCTGCGACAGCGCAAAGCGCACCCAGTTGCGCGAGGAGACCCAGCGGCCGTAGTTCGGCCCCGACATGCGATCGAGCCCAGCCTGCATCGAGAGAAGATTGCCGATGGTGATGTCGTTGATGCGCGGGTCGGGCGTTACAGGGAGATCGGCCTTCAGGATCGGCGCGATCTTCTGATCCGGCCCAATGAGCAGGCCTTTGTCGATAGCGATACCGACCAGCGCCGAGATGATCGACTTCGAAGCGGATTTGATATTGGTCGATTCCGAGGGCGAATGACCACGAAACCCACGTTCGCTGAGCACGCGTCCGTCGCGAGCGACAATGACCGTCTTCAAAGGCCGCATCGCGGGGTCGCTCGCCACGCGATCGAGACGCGGACCAAGCCCGCCGACGGCGGAAGCCGTGCTCTGGGCAGCAGCCGGCCCCGTTGCGTCAAGCGGCAGGCAGAGGAGAAGCAGAAGGGAGAGAATGCGGATCATGTGGCGCAAGATAGGATATCGCCGCGATATGTTCGCATGCCGGCGCCACTTTTCACGCGATTGTGTTTCCGCGTGCGCCGGCGCCTTCTCGAAACTTGATGCCAGAAATACAATCCGCGCCGCAACCACACCAAGCCCGCCTGCCTGGGTGGTCAAACGGTGCGGATATTACCAGCCGGGGGAAAAGTTCCCAACCTGGCCGGCCGGTCGGCGCAGCCTTACAGCGCCGCGCTTCTTTCAGAATCGATGCGCTAGGCTGCGCGGCGAACCGGGGCACCGGCCAGCATGCGTCCCGAGGCGACGATCATGCCGGCCGCGCCGTCGAGCCAGCCTTCCGTCAATTCGAGCGCCAGAAAGCGCGAGCGTTCGAACGGACCCGGCATGACAAGATGGCGAGCCTTTTCGGCAAAGAAGCCGAAGCGCTCGTAATAGGCAGCATCGCCGACGAGCAGGACGGCACCGTGCCTACGCTTCTTCGCTTCGAGGATCGCCGCGCGCATCAGCGCCGAGCCGATGCCCTTGCCGCCGTGATGCGGCGCAATGGCGAGCGGTCCGAGCAGCAGCGCATTGATCGGCGTGCCTTCGTCATTGACGCCGGCCTCGATGTTCCAAAGCCGCACCGTGCCGATGACATGGCCGTCGCGATCGCGCGCGACGAGCGCAAGGCCCTCGGCCGGAACGCGGCTGCGGCGGATCTTCTCCGACGACTTCTTGCGGCGATCTGGTCCCATGACGCGGTCGAGCAGGTTTTCACGCGCAACGACATCCGAAGGATTTTCGGCGTCGATGGCGAAAGTGGTAGGCGCAAAGAATGCGCGGACAGAATCAAGAACAGCGGCCATCTTGGCCTCCCGTACCCAATACCGTTATCAGCGGCGATGAAGGAAAATTGTGAAGTTGCCGCCCCGGCTGGTTACGGGGCCGGCGGAAACGACCTTAGATGACGTAGGCCTTCAACGGGTCGAAACCGTTGAAAGCGACCGCCGAATAGGTCGTCGTATAGGCGCCGGTGCCTTCGATCAGGACCTCGTCGCCGATCGAAAGGGAGATCGGCAGCGGATAGAGGTTCTTCTCGTAGAGCACGTCGGCCGAATCGCAGGTCGGACCGGCAATGACGCAGGGCTCCATCTCGTCACCATCGTGTTCCGTGCGGATCGGATAGCGGATGGCTTCGTCCATCGTCTCGGCGAGACCGCCGAACTTGCCGATGTCGAGGAAGACCCAGCGGGCATCGTCATTGTCCGACTTCTTCGAAATCAGAACGACTTCCGCCTTGATGACACCGGCATTGCCGACCATGCCGCGGCCCGGCTCGATGATCGTCTGCGGGATCTGGTTGCCGAAATGCGTGCGCAGCGCCTGGTAGATCGACTTGCCGTAAGCTTCTGCGGACGGAACGTCACGCAGGTACTTGGTCGGGAAGCCGCCGCCCATGTTGACCATCTGCAGGTGGATGCCCTGCTTGGCAAGCGATACGAAGACGCGCTTGGCATCGGCGAGTGCCGAATCCCAGGCATCGACCTTGGTCATCTGCGAACCGACATGGAACGAGACGCCATAGGACTGCAGGCCAAGCTGATGGGCGTAGACGAGAACGTCGACAGCCATCTGGGGAACGCAGCCGAACTTGCGCGACAGCGGCCATTCAGCGCCTTCACCATCGGTCAGCACGCGGCAGAAGACACGGGCGCCGGGAGCGGCGCGCGAGATCTTCTCGACTTCCTCGTGGCTGTCGACCGCAAAGAGGCTGACGCCGAGCGCATGCGCGCGGGCAACGTCACGTTCCTTCTTGATCGTGTTGCCGTAGGAGATGCGGGCGGCGGTTGCACCGGCTTCGAGCGCCATTTCGATTTCGGCAACGGACGCGCAATCGAAATTGGAGCCGAGGCCTGCAAGCAGCTTCAGCACTTCCGGGGCCGGGTTGGCCTTGACGGCGTAGTAGATGGCGCTGTCCGGCATGGCGTGACGGAAGGCGTGGAAATTGTCGCGAACGACGTCGAGGTCAACCACGAGGCAGGGACCATCGGGACGTCGGGTTGCGAGAAAGTCGCGGATGCGCTGGGTGGTCATATCGATTCCCTCTTCCAATTCCAGAGCTCCGGTTTGAACCGGAGGACAAAGGGCATACGATAGCTCGCATTGGAACCAGCCGGTGGAGACCCCGGAACCATAGCAAGCGCTCGATGCGCAGATCGTGAACCAACGCCGCGGTGCGGTGTAAGTTCGGCTTTGTCTGCCATGGATTGGAGGGAGAATCCCAACCGCACTTCCGGCAATGATGGTGTGCCTCTTCAGTAACCCCCGCTGATGGAAAGCAGGGAGAGAACAAAAAGGCCCGCACCGTCGTTGCTTCAGGCGTCCTCGCATTTTCCGGTTGGCCGGAATAGCGACTGGAGGGGTTAATTCCAGGTACCTTACCGATTTCCTCACCAATTCGAGGGTTCGGCGGACACCCATGGGCACGTGCGACTTTGGGCTGAGTGGGAAATAAGAATATTCGCCTTCATAATCAAGCGATTTTTTGATCTCGGGCCAAAAAAATAATTGAACAATAGGAAGCAATTTGTTCAATATTCCGAAACAGCTGAGGGGTGCCATGGATACCTTGACCCGCATACGCGCCTTCATCGATGTCGTCGAGGCCGAAGGCTTCTCCGCCGCGGCACGGCGCACCGGCCGCTCAAAGGCGCTGCTCTCTAAATATGTGCGTGAACTGGAGGATGAGCTCGGCGCGCTGCTGCTCAACCGCACCACCCGGCAGTTCTCCATGACCGAAGCCGGCCACACCTATTACCGCACCGCCTCCGATATCCTGAAGGAGATCGACAACCTCGCCGATCTCGTGCGTGAGAACAATGCACAGCTCAAAGGACGGCTTCGCATTTCCGTGCCGCGCACCTTCGTCGATGCCGATGTCGGCCAGTCGCTGATCGATTTCGCCAAGGAGAACCCGGACCTTTCGCTGGAGATCGCCGCCGACGACCGGTTCGTCGACCTGATCGAAGAAGGTTTCGACGTGGCGATCCGCATCACCAAGCTCGAAGATTCCGGCATGATCGCCCGCAAGATCTCGGATTTCCGCATCCATATCTGCGCCACCCCTGAATTTCTCGAGCGTTATCCCGATCTCGATCACCCAACGGCCCTTTCCAGCGTCCCCTTCATCGTCGATACCAATGCGCGCACCCAGGCGAGCATCCGCTTCCACAATCCCGACAACACCTCGTTTGCCGTCGCCGTTTCCGGACCGATAGAGGTCAACAGCCCGCATGCGACATTACGCGCGGCACTTGCCGGCATCGGCGTAGCCTTCATCCCGGATTTCATCGCCCGCAAGCCGATCGAGAGCGGCGAACTGGTGACCCTGTTCAACGATTACACCCCGACCGACCGCGGCATCTATGCCGTCTACCCGCACCGGCGCTACCTGCCGGCCAAGGTAAGGATCTTCGTCGATTACCTGCACAACTGGTTCAAGAAGCATCCGTAGGGCGGCGCACCTGCGCAGCGATGCGACATTCCGCCCCGCTTCAACGTGTGGCCCCACGAATCCGATACGGAGTCCGGTCCCAATTCCGTCCCAATTTCTGGCAAGAAGTCTGGGGCAGCGAACAGGGCAGCGGGATAGATGAAACATTCAACGATACTGATGGCCGCGCTTCTTTCGCTGGCGCCGGCCGCCGCCTTTGCCCATCCGCACATCTTCATCGAGGCCCGCCTCGAAGTCGTGGCCGGCAAGGACGGCAGTGTCGAGGAACTGCGCAATGTCTGGCGCTTCGACGAGGTCTTTTCCTCCTCCGTGGTCATGGATTTCGACAAGAACACCGACCTGAAGCTGGAACCGAACGAGCTGACCGACGTCGGCAACACGGTCAAGAAGTCTCTTGCTGACTACGACTACTACATGAACCTGACGATCAACGGGAAGAACATCACCGTCCAGAAGCCCGACATCATCCATGTCGACTACAAGGATGGCCAGCTGCTGATGTTCTTCGCGGTGAAGCCGGTGGAGAAGATGCCGCTGAAGGGCAGGCTCACCTTCGGCGTCTACGACCCGACGCTCTACACCTCGATCGATTTTCCCACCGACAACGAGCTGGCGATCGTCGGAGACGGCTTCAAGGCCTGCAAACATCAGGTGGTGCGGCCGGATGCCGACGAGGTGATCTCGCAAAACAAACAGTCGCTGACGGACGCCTTCTTCAACGATCCCACCGGCACCAACATGTCCAAACTCTTCGCCACCCGGCTGGAGGTCACATGCTGACGAAACGCCTTCCCCTCATCTTTTCCGCCGCCGTCCTCGCGCTGGTGACGGCGGCAAGCCTCGCCCATGCGCAATCGCCGCTCGGCATCGGCACGGCGGAACCAAGCTTCCAGCCGACCGGCGGGCCGTTTGCGCCGCTATTTCTCTACGTCAATTACGAGCAGCAGGCTTTCTATCGGGCGCTGACCGGCGCCTTGAAGGCGATGCGCCAAGACCCCTGGCAGCTGGCTTCGCTGATCGGCCTCTCCTTCGCCTATGGCGTCTTCCATGCCGCCGGCCCCGGACACGGCAAGGCGGTCATCTCCTCCTACATGATCGCCAACGAGGTCGAGCTGAAGCGCGGCGTGGTGATTTCCTTCATTTCTGCCTTCGTTCAGGGCGTGGTGGCGGTGGCGCTGGTCGGCGGCGCCTGGCTGGTGCTGCGCGGCACCGGCATTACGCTGACGGCGGCGACCCACGCAATGGAGATCGCAAGCTTCGTCATGGTCATCCTTTTCGGCGGCTGGCTGCTGTTCCGCAAACTGCGCTCGCTGGTGGGCAACATGCCGCGCCGCCGGCTGATGGCGACGCCTGCCGGTCCGGTCAGCATGATGCTCGACTGGAAGGACAATGCGGCCGAACGCCAAGCCTATGCCTTCAACGGCAAGGCGCAGCCTGTCGAAGCCGGCCATACCTTCGTTCCCGGCATGGTCTGCGAGACCTGCGGCAATGCCCATGTGCCCGATCCGGCCTTGCTCGGCGGCGACAGGTTCAGCGCCAGCGAGGCCTGGTCGGCGATCGTAGCCGTCGGTCTGCGCCCCTGTTCCGGCGCATTGCTGGTCATGACCTTCTCACTGCTGAACGGGCTCTATCTCGGCGGCGTGCTTTCGGTCGCCGCCATGTCGCTCGGCACGGCGATCACCGTTTCCCTGCTTGCCACACTTGCCGTTACTGCCAAGAGCGCGGCCGTCCGCCTCTCCGGACGCGGCTCGACCACCTCGATCTGGGTCGGCAACGCCATCGAAATCCTCGGCGCCGTGCTCGTCATGCTGATGGGCGCCCTGCTGCTCGGGGCCTCGCTGCAGGGATAAAATTATTTTCCCCGGCGGCGCTGGTAGCGCGCCCGCAGCCAGAAGACTGCGAAAAACGCCATGATCAGGCAGACGCCGACGACAATCGCCAGCGTCGGCGAGAAATTGCCGATCCACAGCACGATGGTCGGCAGGAAATAGATGACGAGGGCGGCGCTAAGCAGGATGATGCCGGCGGCGGTCGCCTGCGAGCGGCTTTCCGGGCTCACGCGAGTCTTTCCTTTTCAAGATCGGTGCGGATGTCCTGCAGGCGGCGGATCTGGTTGCCCTCGGCGTCGAAATTCTCCGGCGAAAGCCAGGCTTCGAAGGCATCGTTGATCATCGGCCATTCGGCATCGATCATCGAGAACCAGGCGGTATCGCGGTTGCGATGCTTGGAGATCATGTGCTGGCGGAAGACCCCTTCGAAGCTGAAGCCGTAACGCGCAGCCGTCGTCTTGCTTGCCTCGTTGTTATTGTCGCATTTCCATTCGTAGCGGCGGTAGCCGAGATCCTCGAAGACATGCTTGGCCATCAGGTAGTGCACCTCGGTCGACAGCGGCGACCGCTTCATCTCGGCCCCGTGCGCCACCCCGCCGATCTCGACGACGCCGTTTGCCGGGTCGGCGCGCATGTAATTCGCCATGCCGACAATCTTGCCGGTGGCGTTGTCGCGAAAGATGTGGGTAAGCCAGCCGGACTTGGTGTAGACGGTTTCCAGCCAGTTGGCGAAATCGTCGATACCGGAGAAATCGTCCTGGGCGAAATAGAGAAGCAGGGGATTGATGCCCATGCCGCCGAGCCCGTCCCACAGCGCCTCGAGATGTTCGGCGCGCCGATAGGGCTCTACGGTAACGAAACGGCCCTTCAGCGTGACCGGCTTCGGCGCCGGGCAGCCCTTGAAATTTGCAAGATCGCGCATGGTCACTCCCCTTTTCGGAAGAGTGGATAGGCCAGCCGCCCGACAAAGGCAACCGGCCTAAAGCGCATCGCGCTTTAGGCCCTTATTTCCACGCATGTCGTTGTCGCAAAACCGCTGCACACTTTTGCGCGACATGCTTTAGATGTCACTGTGACAAGGTCACCTTGGCGGAGGACACCGTCGCCTCGATATGGTCGACCAGCTGGTCGGCAAGGCCGAGGCGGCCGGCAAGCAGATCGAGATAACCGCGCTCGGCGCGCGAATCCGGGTCGATGGTGAGCCGCGAGGCGGTGTAAAGCTCGACGCGTTGTTCTTCCGTCGTCGCGGCGGCAACGAACGCATCGATATCCGTCGGCGAAGCGAGTTCATGCTCGATGAAGGCCGCGGCCTCGCCGCTGACATCGGCGGCCTTGACCTTATCCATGATGAGGGCGCGTTCGGCATCGTCGATGTGGCCGTCGGCCTTGGCGGCGGCGATCATCGCGCGGATCAGCACCAGCACGAATTCATTGCTGCCGGCGGGCGACGCTGGTCCGAAACCGGATTCGACGGGCGGCGGCAGGAGCACCGGATTATTGGCGGACGGTGCATCGGAAGGGGCAGCGGGCGCCTGCCCGGCCTGATAATTCTTGTAGGCCTGGTAGCCGAGGCCGGCAATCGCGGCAAGACCGCCGATCGCCAGTGCATTACCGGCAATACCACGACCGGTCTTGGTGCCGAGCAGCGCGGCGGCAATCGCGCCGGTCTTCATCGGATTATTCCTGGCCGTCTGCACGGCATCGCCCGCCCTGTCGCGGACCGAACCGCCGAGACCTGGCACCTGCGAACCCAAGAACTGGTCGAGAAGCTTTTTTGCGTCGAACATTCCTCGTCATCTCCCTGTTGAAGCTGGAGGGAACATAGGTTTGCGACGGCTGAAATACAAATATGGGGAGCGGGATTGAGCCGTCAGGCTCACCCGCCCCTGCCGAAACTCAGGCCTTCAATGCGGCAGCCTCTGCCGCGAGCCTGGTGATGCCAGCCCAGTCGCCGGCCGCGACCAGTTCCTTCGGCGCCACCCACGAACCGCCGACGCAGATGACGTTCGGCAGCGAGAGATAATCATTGGCGTTCTTCAGCGAGATGCCGCCGGTCGGGCAGAACAAGGTGCCAGCAAGCGGCGAGGACAGCGCCTTGAGATAAGCGGCGCCGCCGGCCTGCTCCGCCGGGAAGAATTTCAGCACCTGGTAGCCTTCCTCGCGCAACGCCATGACTTCACTGGCGGTCGCGGCCCCCGGAAGCAGCGGCACGTCGGAATCGGCGGCGGCATCGAGCAGTTCCTGCGTCGTGCCCGGGCTGACGATGAACTTCGACCCAGCCTCGACGGCGGCTTCCCAATGGGCGACATTGAGGATCGTGCCGGCGCCGACTTCGGCTCCTTCGACCTCGGCGGCGACGGCACGCACGGCCTCGAGTGCCGCCGGCGTGCGCATGGTGATCTCGATCGCCTTCAGGCCGCCCGCGACGAGCGCCCGGGCCAGCAGAACCGCCGATTTCGCATCGTCGACGATCAAGACCGGAACGACAGGCTGGAGTTTCAGGATGGAAAGGAGCTTCTCTGTTTTCTCGCCCATGGTCGCGCGACCTCCTTAAAACGATTGAATTCGGACCCCGAATAACGCCCTCGCGGAACCTTGTCGAGATAAAACCGGACCACATGCCGAGAAGGGTATGAAATGGGTGGAAATTGGGCTACCGTGCCGCAATCGTCACAAAAGGTTCACTGGTATGGCGAAAGAGATCGAGCGGAAGTTCCTTGTACGCAGCGATGGATGGCGTGCCGCTGTCGAGACGAAGTCCGTCCTCCGGCAGGGTTACATCGCCTCGATGGACGACCGTTCCGTGCGAGTGCGCATACTCGACGGCAGGAAGGCGAGACTGACGATCAAGATCGGCCGCAGCACCATCACCCGTGACGAATTCGAATACGACATCCCGATCGCCGATGCCGAAGAGCTGTTGCGCAACGCGATCGGCGTCGTCATCGAGAAAACGCGCTACCGCGTTCCGCATGAGGACTTCGTTTGGGAAGTCGACGTGTTTACCGGCGAGCATCGGGGACTGGTGATCGCCGAGGTGGAAATGACGTCGGAAACCGATGATCCCGCCCTGCCCACCTGGCTCGGACGCGAAGTGACCGGAGATTTCCGTTACTCTAACCAGGCCCTTGCCACAGAATACGGGCACGACAGGCATGGCCTATCGCATTCGGCCTGACGCCGATTTCACCGAGGCGTTCCGTAGCGTCGCGACCAAGCAGCTGGAACACGCCGTCACCATCCTCGATGAACGCCCGGATGGCGCGCATGAGGCGATCCATTCATTCCGCAAGAATCTGAAACGACTACGCTCGCTCTACCGTCTCGTGGCCCGCGACGTGCCGGATTTCCAGCGCCGCGAAAACGCAAGGCTGCGCGATGCCGCACGCTCGCTTTCGGCGATCCGCGACGCTGCCGCCCTTATCGGCACCGCCCAATATCTGCAGCATGCAGCCCGCGAGAACGAGGAGAGCGAGGCGCTCGGCCGCATCGTCACCATTCTCGAAGGGCGCCGTGACTGGATGGCGGAAGCCGAAAGCGGCCTGGAACAGCGGCTGGCGGAAACCTCCGGCGTTCTGAAGCAGGCGATCGCCGCCTTGGACGCCGTCTCCTTTGATGGCGGACACCGCAAGAATGCCCGCATGCTGGCAAAAAGCTGGCGCCGCACCGCACGGAAGGCCAAGGCGGCGCTTGCGGCCTGCCACGGCGGGGCATCGGCCGACGATTTCCACGATCTGCGCAAACGCACCTACGACTATCGGCTCTACCATGCCCTTCTGCGCGACGTCTGGCCGGGCGCGATGAAGGCCAAGCGCGATGCGGCCAAGGAACTCGTCGAGGATCTCGGCCACATTCACGATCTGACCGTACTCTCCGAACTGGTCGAGGCCGAACCACAGCTCTTCACCCGCAATGACGACCTGGCGCATCTGCTCGACATCATCATCTTCCGCCAGCAGGAGGACCGGCGGCAAGCGCTGATCAAAGCCGAAGCCGTCTTCGCCGATGATGCCGACGAGGAAGCCCAGCGCATCGAGCTTCTCTGGCTGATGGCCGGAAACTGAGAGAAGGCCGCCGCCGGCGAAGGCAATTGCGCGGCCCGCCGATTTTCTGTATTTCCGCCCCATGACCGACAGCCCGACACACACCAGCCCGTTCCTCGTGGCCGCACTCTATCATTTCGTTTCTGTGCCGCGCTTTGCCGACCTGCAGGCGCCGTTGCAGACGCTTTGCGAGGAGAACGGCGTCAAGGGAACGCTGCTTCTGGCGCATGAAGGCATCAACGGCACGATCGCGGGCCCGGATGCCGGCATTCACGCCGTGCTTGCCTTCCTGCGCGCCCAGCCGGAATTTTCGGGCCTCGAGCACAAGGAAAGCCACGCCTCGAAAATGCCCTTCCTGCGCATGAAGGTGAAGCTGAAGAAGGAAATCGTCACCATGGGCGTCGAAGATATCGACCCCAACAAGGTGGTCGGCACCTATGTGGCGGCCAAGGACTGGAACGCGCTGATTTCCGATCCCGATACGATCGTCATCGACACCCGCAATGACTACGAGACAGCAATCGGCACTTTTCGCGGCGCGCTCGACCCAAAGACCAAGACGTTCCGCGAATTTCCCGATTGGGTGCGCGCAAATCCCGGTCTGCACAACAAGCCGAAGGTCGCCATGTACTGCACCGGCGGCATACGCTGCGAGAAGGCCACCGCCTTCATGAAGGCTGAGGGCTTCGACGAGGTCTATCATCTGAAGGGCGGCATCCTGAAATATCTGGAGGAAGTGCCGCAGGAGGAGAGTCTCTGGGATGGCGCCTGCTTCGTCTTCGACGAGCGTGTATCCGTCGAGCACGGGCTGAAGCAAGGCGAACACCGGCTCTGCCACGCTTGCCGCAACCCGATCACCGCCGAGGAAATGATCTCGCCGCTCTACGAGGAAGGCGTTTCCTGCAGCCACTGCTACCACACCCGCACGGAAGAAGACCGGCTGCGTTACCGTCAGCGTCAGCACCAGATCGCGCTCGCAAGAAGGCGCGGCCAACGACATATCGGTAGCTGAGCCAGATTTCTGTGTGGATCAACTTTGCTTTCTGTAGATCAGGCTGCGTCGATGCGACGCCGGGCTGCCGGCTCCGCTTCACGTCGCTCGTGCAGCATCTCGGTGATAAGCTCTGATATCACGGGCTTGCCGAACAAATAGCCCTGCAGGCAGTCGCAGCCGAAGAGGCGCATGGCTATCGCCTGCTCCTCGGTCTCGATGCCTTCGGCCGTCACCGGAATGTCGAGCGAGCGGGCGAGCGCCACCGTCGCCTGCAGCATCTCGCGCTGGCGTTTGTCGTTGACGCCCATGACCAGCGAGCGGTCGATCTTGATGCGGTCGAAGCCGAACTGCCTGAGATAACCGATCGACGAGAAGCCGGAACCGAAATCGTCGAGCGCCACCTTGACCCCCAGCCCCTTCAGCCGTTCGATCGACTGGCGGGTGCGCTGCGGATTCTGAATCATGTAGCCTTCGGTGATCTCAAGCGTGATGCGGCCGGCCTCGATCTCCGTCTGTTTCAGTACGTAGCGCACATAGTCGGTAAAGGCAGGATTGCGGAACTGGCCGGGCGAGACGTTAACCGAGACGTTGAGTTCCGGCCATTGTTTGGCCGTCTCACAGGCCTTGCGCAGTACGAACAGACCGAGCGATTCGATGAGGCCGCTGGTCTCGGCGATCGGGATGAACAGCTCGGGCGAAACAGGGCCATGGCCCGGACGGTTCCAGCGCACCAGTGCTTCGACGCCGGTCATCGCATGCGTCGCCGCATCGATCAGCGGCTGGTAGGCCAGCGTCAGGTCGCCGCTTTCGATGGCGATCCGGAGATCGAGCTCCAGCGCGTTGCGCTGCTCTCGATCGGTGTCCATCGACGGATCGTAGAGGGTCATGCGCGCGCGGCCGGCTTCCTTCGCCTTGTACATGGCAAGGTCGGAACGGCGCACCAGCTCCTCACGCCCGATCGTCCCGGAAGGCGACATGGCAATGCCGATGCTTGCCCCGACGACAACGACACGGCGACCGATCTCCAGCGGCTCGACAAGAAAATCGAGAATCTGCTCGGCAAGCTGTAGTGCGGCGGCATTCTCACTGTCGGAGAGAAAGGCGATGGCAAATTCATCGCCGCCGATGCGGGCGAGAACGGCACCCTGCGGAATGAGCACAGCGAGCCCGGCCGCGACCGCACGGATCAACTGGTCGCCGGTGCCATGGCCATAGCTGTCATTGACTTCCTTGAAGCCATCGAGGTCGAGATAGAGGAGGAGCACGTTGCGCTTGGTCTGGCGTGCCTCGACGACAAAACGATCGACGGCCAGCCCGAGGCCATCACGATTGGAAAGCCCGCTCAGCCTGTCGCGCAGCGCCTCCTCGCGAGCGCTGTTTTCCTCCGCCTTCAGGCGGCGGCCGGCAAGCCAGCCGATGACCAGCAGCACGACGAAGAACAACCCGACGAGGCCGAGCGCCTGGATGACCATCGGCCGCACCTGTGCATAGCCGATATCGCCGGGTGAACGCGAGATCCAAACCAGCTTGCCGAGCGTTGCCCCCGTCGGATCGACGATCGGCACAAGATAGTCGGCCGCAAAACTCGGCGGCGCCAGCCTCAGCCCGCCGATGACATAGGTCTGGCCGAGAGCGGTCACCCTGTCGTCATCGAGATGGCGGGCGAAAACGAGATAGCGCTGCTGGCCGGCGGGCACATCCAGCGCACCGGACTTTTTCCGCACCAATGCCACACCGACGGCGGCAATGCCCCGCTTGGTGGTGACGAAACCGATCGCCTGAGGACGATCGGCCGGGCCGGCCGCCTTTACCGTGTCGAAGAGGGTCCAGAGCGAAGGCGCGAAGAAATCTGTGAGCGGCTCCTCCATCGGTTTGCCGTCGCGATAGGCCATGATCGCCTTCTTCTCGCCATCGATGACGATCGCCATGTCGAACAGCGAGCTGTTGACCGACATCTCGCCGTAGTTGCTCACCGTCCAGGCCATACCGTCGGCCGCGTAGACGTTGACGGCAGCGTCATCCCAGGCGGCGTAATCGTCGAGCGTCGCGCCGAGCTGATCCTCGAAGGTCTTCAATGCACCGACCGTCGTTTCGCGCGAGCGCTCGTCATCGAGAACATTGGAATTTTCGGCCACGCGTTCCAGCGCCGTCAGCACCATGATGGTGACGACGGCGACGATGACTGCGAAGGAGAAAAGCACGCCGGTGACGGTGATGTGACGGCCTATTCCCGATCCCTTGCTCTGCGACTTTCCGGCTGTCTGCATTACGACTCCCTGACCGTTGGACTTTGCCAGTCAAGGGTTCAAAAACGTTTAAGCAACCGCCTGTTGCAGGCCTCTCGCGATCTATTTTTCTGCCTGCCTCCGGTCGTCGCGAAAATGCTGGCAAGCAACGTCAGCTTGCCATGCCGGCCGGAAGTCCGCGCCCCCAGATGCTCGCGATAAGCGTCAGACAGGTGCCTCTCTCAAGTGCCCGCGAGGCAACTGCGCTAAACCGCCTTGTGATTGCCCTTCGGGAATTGCGCCGCGAGTTGGCGATACCACTTGCCGCTCTTCTTCACCGTGCGCAGCTGGGTTTCATAATCGACATGGACCAGGCCGAAGCGCATGCGGTAGCCTTCCGCCCATTCGAAATTATCCATCAGGCTCCAGGCGAAATAGCCGCGTAGGGGATAGCCGTCCTTGATGAGGCCGGCAACGATTTCGAGGTGATCTCCGACATAGTCGAGGCGCATCGTATCGTCGACCTCGCCGTCGATGACATCGGTGTTGTCGCAGGCGCCGTTCTCGGTGATGTAGCATTCCGGCAGTTCGTAGCGGCGGTAGAGATCCTCGATCGAGAGCTTCAGGCCCGGCGCATAGATTTCCCAGCCGATATCGGTCTTGACGTCGCTTGCCGGCGGCGCCTCCACCGTCCAGGGGAAATCGCCTTTGCGTTCGGCATCGTCGGTGACGCGTTCGGGCTTATAATAGTTCAGGCCCCACCAATCGAGTTTCTGGCTGATGAGCTTCAGGTCGCCATCCTCGATGACAGGCATGCGGTCGCCGAGCGCCGCGACGAATTCCTTCGGATATTCACCCTTGAAGACGGGATCGAAGAAAGCGCCGTTGTGGAACTGATGCGCCCGCTCGCCCGCGGCAAGGTCGGCCGGGCTGTCGGAGCCGGGAATGATCGAGGCGGCATTGAGCACGAGGCCGACCGGCACATTGGGCGCTTCCGAGCGGATCGCCTCGACGCCGAGGCCGTGGGCAAGGTTCATGTAATGCATGGCGTGAAGGGCAGCCTGCATGTTGCGCTCGCCCGGAGCATGGATGCCGTAGAGGTGGCTGAGCCAGACGATGCACCAGGGTTCGTTGAAGGTCGCGACCCGGTCGAGGCGATCGCCAAGGCGGTTCATCACCGTCTTGGCATAGCGCTGAAACGCATAGGCGGTCGAGCGCGCGGTCCACCCGCCCTCGCCGGCGAGCAACAGAGGCAGATCCCAGTGGTAGAGCGTCGCGAAGGTCTTGATACCGCGCGCCTTGCAGCCGTCGACCAGCCGGTCGTAGAAATCGAGGCCGGCCTCGTTCACCGGACCCGTGCCGTCCGGGATAATGCGCGGCCAGGCAATCGAGAACCGGTAGGCTTCGACACCCATCTCCTTGATGAGATCGAGGTCCTGTTCCAGGCGATTGTAGTGATCGCAGGCAACATCGCCGTTATCGCGATTATGGACGCGGCCAGGCATATTGCAGAAAGCATCCCAGATGGATGGCTTGCGGCCATCAGCTTTGCTGGCGCCTTCGATCTGGAAGGCAGCGGTGGCAACGCCGAAAATGAAGTCGCCGGGAAAGCGCTCCGCGAGTTTCTTCGGATCGATCATCTGGAAATCCTATCTCTCAGGTTGAGCCGTTTGCGCCGGATTTAGCCAAGCCTGAAGGCAAAGTACAGGCTGGCCGGAAGAAAAACTGCAACGTTGCAGGAGGAAAAACAGAACAGCTGCAGCGCCGCTCCCTCGCCGCGCTGCCGCCCTCATAACGGCAATGTCAGCAGTCGTGATTTGGCCGTTGAGACCGCGATCCTTACACGGGAAATGGCATCACAAATATGAAAGGGATCCAATGCTCTCTTCGGTCCATTCGCTGCAGCCTCATCTGCTGAGCCTGTTGCGCATTGTCTCGTCACTTGTACTTTTCAGCTATGGAACACAGAAGATCCTGCATTTTCCGGCTGCGGCAAGCGTGCCGCCCGCAGGCTCGCTGCCCTGGATTGCCGGCCTGCTCGAACTCACCTTCGGGTTCCTGGTGCTTGTCGGATTCCAGACCCGTATCGCCGCCTTCGTGCTCTCCGGCCTGATGGCCGTCGCCTATTTCATCGCACATGCATCGAAGGGCATCTACCCCGCCCAGAACGGCGGCGTCGCGGCGATCCTGTTCTGCTTCGTGTTTCTTTATCTGGTGGCGGCAGGTGCCGGACCGTTGAGCGTCGACAACCTGCTGAAGCGTGGCCGCACTGCTGCGGTCTGATCAAAATAAAACAAAACGCCGAGGCGACTCTACAGCGCCGCGCGTCTTTTCAGACGCGCAAAGGCGCTGTAGCGCTTAGAATTACTGCATAATTTTGTCCTTAAATCGATTCCGATTTAAGGAATTATGCAGTAGATCGCCTCGGCGTTTTTCATGGGGCAACCGAGATCGTTAAATTCAGACTTTGATCCAGGCGCCGTTCCTCTTCGAAGACGCGACGCAGGCTTCCACGAAGGCCACACCCTTCACGCCGTCATCGACTGTGGTATAGACCACCGCCTTGTCGACGGCCTTGCCCTTCTTGCGGGCGTTTATCGCATGCGCGGCTTCCGTATAGATCGTTGCAAAGGCTTCGAGATAACCTTCCGGATGCCCTGATGGCACGCGCGTGACACGGCCGGCAGCCGCGCCTGAACCGGCGCCGCCGCGGGTGATCAGCCGCTTCGGCTCGCCGAAAGGCGTGTACCACAAGTAGTTCGGGTCCTTCTGGGTCCATTCCAGCCCGCCCTTGGTGCCGTAGACACGCACCATCAGGCCGTTTTCATGGCCGGGCGCAACCTGGCTGCACCAGAGCATGCCCTTGGCCGGCTTCTCCGAACCCTTCGCCTTGAAGCGCAGCATGACATGCGCATTATCGTCCAGCCGGCGGCCGGGAACGAAGCTATCGAGATCGGCGGCGAGGCTGTCGAGCTCCAGGCCAGTGATGAAGGCGGCGAGATTATAGGCATGGGTGCCGATATCGCCGGTCGAGCCGCCGACGCCGGACTGCGCCGGATCGGTGCGCCAGGCAGCCTGTTTCTGGCCGGTTTGCTCGACCGCTTCCGTCAGCCAGTCTTGCGGATATTCGGCCTGGACGACGCGGATGTCGCCGAGTTCACCATTCGCGATCATCTCCCGCGCCTGGCGGACCATCGGATAGCCGGTGTAATTATGCGTCAGCACGAAGAGTGCCCCGCTCTCGTCGGCGATCTTCTTCAGCTTCTTCGCATCGGCAAGGTTGGATGTCAGCGGCTTGTCGCAGATGACATGAATGCCGCGCTTCAGGAATTCCTTGGCTGCATCGTAGTGAACATGGTTCGGCGTGACGATCGCCACCGCCTCGATGCCATTCTTCAGCTTCGCCTCGCGGATCGCCATCTCGCGATAGCTGGAATAGGTCCGCGACGGATCGAGGCCGAGGTCGCGGCCGGATGCGATCGCCTTTTCGGGCGAAGCCGACAGCGCGCCGGCGATGAGATCGTACTGATCGTCGATGCGGGCCGCGATACGGTGCACCGCGCCGATGAACGCGCCCGCGCCGCCGCCCACCATGCCGAGCCGGATGCGCGGCTCGCGTGTCTGTTCGGATGATGCTTCGATTGCCATTGATTCCTCCTCAATTTTTCTTCCCTTCTCCCCTGGGGGGTTCAAAGGACGGGTTGAGCCCCGTGGCTCAACCCCGGTCGGTGGCCCGAAGGGTCGGATGAGGGGGCTTCGCGGTAGATATGCCTTTCGCTTGTCGCTCAAGGCATTCGTCGCTATCGCTCCTCATCCCCCTCATCTGCCCTGACGGGCATCTTCTCCCCGCTGGGGAGAAGGGAATAGAAACCTAGAGCCCCAGCATCCGCCGGTTCGCCGCCTGGTCCGTGCCGCTGCCGGCGAAATCGTCGAAGGCTTTCTCGGTCACGCGGATGATATGGGCGGCAACGAATTCGGCGCCTTCGCGGGCGCCGTCCTCCGGATGCTTCAGCGCGCATTCCCATTCGACCACGGCCCAGCCATCGAAATTATTCGCCGTCATCTTCGAGAACACCGCGCCGAAATCGACCTGGCCGTCGCCAAGCGAACGGAACCGGCCGGCGCGTTCGACCCAGCCCTGATAGCCACCGTAGACGCCCTGGCGCCCGGTCGGATTGAACTCAGCATCCTTGACGTGGAACATCTTGATGCGGTCTTTGTAGATGTCGATGTTGTCGAGATAATCGAGGCACTGCAGGACGTAGTGCGAGGGATCGTAGAGCATGTTGGCGCGCGGATGGTTCTTCACCCGCTCCAGGAACATCTCGAAGGTGATGCCGTCATGCAGGTCCTCGCCCGGATGGATCTCGTAGCAGACGTCGATACCGTTCTCGTCCGCATGGTTGAGGATCGGCGTCCAGCGGCGGGCGAGTTCGTCGAAGGCAGTCTCGACCAGACCGGCAGGACGCTGCGGCCAGGGATAGATGAAGGGCCAGGCAAGCGCGCCGGAAAAGGTCGCATGCGCCTTGAGACCGAGGTTTTTGGATGCCGTCAGTGCCATCTTGACCTGCTCGACCGCCCATTCCTGACGCGCCTTCGGATTGCCGCGCACCTCCGGTGCAGCAAACCCGTCGAAGGCTTCGTCATAGGCCGGGTGAACGGCGACGAGCTGTCCTTGCAGATGAGTGGAGAGTTCGGTGATCTCGATGCCGTTTTCACGCGCCTTGCCGGCGAATTCGTCGCAATAATCCTTGGACGTGGCAGCCTTCTTCAGATCGATCAGCTGGCTGGCCCAGGTCGGCACCTGGACGCCCTTGTAACCGATGTCGGCCGCCCATTTGGTGATCGCGTCCCACGAGTTGAAAGGAGCAGTATCGCCCGCGAACTGGCCAAGGAAAAGGCCGGGGCCCTTGATCGTCTTCATGTCAGATTCCTCCCTGAATATCGGCCGTAAACGTTTCTGAAGTGTTGTAGCACGCAATTTGGCGGGAGCAAGGCGCCTCCTCGCCCTTGGCTCGTGATTTGGCGCGAAGCCAGATGCGATATGGCGGCGAGCTAATCATGATGGGCTTTGGCGGGCAAGAGGTACGTGCAGCATTTTCGGCCACCCGCTCTATTGGAAGCATAAAAAATGCGCCCATCCTTACGAATGGGCGCATGTCTCCAGTCGATGGATCAGAACGGAGAATCCGGGAAGTAGAAGTCCTTGGCATTGTCCTTGGTGACGAGCGTCGCGTCGAGGATGTAGCTGCCGTGAACCGGAACCTGATCATAAAGTGCCGCCGCCGTCAGTTCCATCGCTGTGCCGACCATTGCCGGCGGATAGAGGACGTCGACCGGGATCAGCTTATCGCCGTCCATGACCTTCTTGACCATGTCCTTGGAGCCGGCGCCGGCGACGACATACTTGATGTCGGTGCGCTTGGCCTGCTCGATCGCCTGCAGAACGCCGACGGCCATGTCGTCGTCCTGGCACCATACGACGTCGATCTTCTGATACTTGGTCAGGTAGTCCTGCATGACCTTGAAGGCATCGTCGCGGTTCCAGTTGCCGTACTGGCGGTCGAGAACCTTGACGTTCGAGCCGGCAATGCCCTTGTCGAAGCCGTCCTGGCGCTGCTGGTCGATCGGGATCGGCAGACCGCGGATGATGACCACTTCGGCGTCCGGAGTGGTGTCCTTGATGTACTTGCCGGCGACTTCGCCGAGAGCCGGGTTGTTGCCGGCGACATAGAGATCGCGCACGGAATTGTCGTTGTTGCTCGGCGCACGGTCGACGAGGGCGACGAACTTGCCCTTGCCCTTGACTTCCTTGATGGCGTTGACGAGCGGATCCGGATCCGACGGCAGGATGACGAGGGCGTCGATGCCCTGCGTATCGAGATCCTGCACGGCATTGGCCTGGCTTGCGGCGTCCGGCGAGGTCTTGACGATGACGTTGAGACCGGGATGTTCGGCCATCAGCAGCTTGGCGACGCGTTCGGCATGGAACACCACGCCCGATGTCCAACCGTGGTCGGCGGCCGGAATGGACACGCCGATCGTGAATTTCTTGTCCTGGGCGTGAGCGGCGCCGGCGAACGTCACCGCCGCAACCGTCAGGCCCAACATCAATTTACGCATGCTATTTCCTCCCAATAATTTCAGGGACTTTTCCATACGGGACCGGACGCCCTGTAAGCCCGATCAAGTCATGATTTGCGCACCAGCGAGCGCTGGACGAACATGGCGATGATGATGATCGCACCCTGGATGGCGCCGATCAGATACTCGCTGATGAAATTCGAAAGCAGCATGATGTTGCCGACCAGTTCGAGAATGAAGGCGCCGCAGATCGTGCCCCAGACCCTGCCCGCGCCGCCTTTGAGGGCCGTGCCGCCGACGACGACGGCCGTGATCGCCTGCAACTCCCATAGGATGCCCGTCGTCGCCGACGTCGAGCCGAGACGGGGAACATAGAGCAGCACGGCAATGGCGACGCACAATCCCTGGATGACGAAGGCGATCGTCCGCACACGGTTGACCGCGATACCGGAATAGCGGGCGACATCGCTGTTTGATCCAACCGCAACAACGTGGCGCCCGTAGCGGGTGCGATAGAGGATGAAGGCCGCAACCGCCGTCACTGCCAGGATCACCACGATCGGCACGGGTATGCCGGCGACATTGCCGAAATAAGCAGGGCGATAGAGCGTCTGGATATCGGCTGAGCGAAGCGTGATCGCACCGCCCTGCGACAGCCAGGTCGTCAGGCCGCGATAGATGCCCATCGTGCCGAGCGTCGCAATGAAGGGCTCGATCCTGCCGACCGTCGTGATCAGGCCGTTCGCCAGGCCGCAAAGCGCGCCGGCGACGATCGTGAAGACGGCGGCGACCGTCAGCATCAAAGCCGGGTTTTCGATGGCGCCCGAATTCATCAGCAGGATCATCAGGCTGGCGACGAAGGCCACCATCGAGCCGACAGACAAGTCGAGATCGCCTGCTGATATCACGAAGGTCGCACCGACCGCGATGATGGCGATGAAAGCGCTGCGCGTCGCGACATTGGCAAGGTTGGTGATGCCGATGAAATTGGGATTGACCAAGGCTCCGACGATCAGCAGCAGCGCCAGGGCGACGAAGGGAGCGACCGCACGCAGGTCGACATCCCGCCAGGATCGGCGCCGGATTTCCCTGGTCTCCTCGTTGACACTCATTTCCAAAATCAACCTCCCGTCCCATATTTTCTGGGCATTTTATCTGTCGTCCTGATCGGCAAAGCCCTGCTTCAGCCTTCAGGCGGCCGCCTTCCTCTTGAGCCCGGCGGCGTAACGCATGATCTCCTGCTCGGAAATCTCGTCTCCCTCGAGCACGCCGACGATACGCCCTTCGCGCATCACCGCCACTCTGGTGCAGAGGCCGATGACCTCCGGCATCTCCGAGGACACGACGATGATCGACCGGCCGTCCCGGGCGAGGGCCGAGATGAAATGATAGATCTGCTGCTTGGTGCCGACATCGATGCCGCGCGTCGGCTCGTCGATGATGATGATCTGAGGTTCGGTCTCCATGACCTTGGCGAGCAGCAGCTTCTGCTGGTTCCCCCCCGACATCCGGCCGGCGACGATATTGCCGTCACGAACCCTGATATCGAAGCGGCGCTTGGCCTTTGCCATCGCGGCCGCCTCGCTGCCCGGGCTGAGATAGCCGTGACGAGCGTGCCTTCCGAGCGATTGCAGTGTCAGATTGGTCACCATGCCGGAGCGCAGCAGCAGGCCTTTCGACTTGCGGTCCTTGGTCATGTAGGCGAGCCCGCAGCGATTGGCGGCATGGACGTCGCCGGAGGGAACAGTTTCCCCCTTGATGACCACCTCGCCCTCGAGACGGGTCCGCAACCCGGCGATCGCTTCCATCAGTTCGGTGCGGCCGGAGCCGATCATGCCGGAAAACCCGATGATCTCGCCCTTGCGCACCTCGAAGCTCGCATCCTTCACATAACCCGTTGATACCGAAGCGACCCTGAGGACGACCTCCTCGTCGACATCAGGCTCGACCTTGGCGGGATAGAGGCTGGAGAGTTCGCGGCCTACCATCAGCTGAGCGATCGATTCCCCGTCCAGAACCGACGTCGGCGAAGTCTTGATCCACTGGCCGTCGCGCAGCACCGTGACACGATCGGTCAACTCCATCACCTCGTCGAGCTTGTGGGACACGAAGACGAAGCTGGTCCCCTGGTCGCGAAGCTTGCGAACCTGTTTGAACAGCATATTGGTCTCTTCCCGCGACAGCACCGCGGTCGGCTCGTCCATGAACACCACCCGCGCATCGCGGCTGATCGCCTTGGCGATTTCGACCATCTGCTTGTCGGCGATGGAAAGCGTGCTGATCAGCGCATTCTCATCGACATGCGAACCGAGCACGTCGAGAACCTTGCGTGTCTCCGACCGCATATATTTACGGTCGAGCATGCCGAAATGCGTGACTTCGCGCCCGAGGAAGAGGCTCTCCGTCACGGTCAGATGTTCTGCGAGGTTGAATTCCTGGTGAATGATGACGATGCCGAGCGCCTCGGCGTCGCCGTTGGGCGGCAGGACGACGGGCTTGCCATCAAGCAGGATTTCGCCGGAACTGGGCTGCTCGAAACCCGACAATACCTTGACAAGCGTGGATTTGCCGGCGCCGTTTTCACCCATCAGCGCATGGATTTCGCCGGCGCGGAGATCGAAGTTCACGCTGAAAAGGACCTGCACTCCACTGAAGGATTTGCATATGCGCCTGGCGGACAGCACCACGGGTGCGGTGTCGGCGGTCTCCACGGTCATCTGGTCCTCCCCAAAGCGGCTCTCCGTCCACTCAGAAGCCTTATGTAAACCTTTACATACATCGTGTAAAGGTTTACATCGTTGATTTACACAGATCAGTTGAAGCCTGCCTTTGACCTCTCGACAAGTCTGTGTAGTGTCGCGGCGAAGACAGCCCAAGGCAGAGCTCAGTGTCGAATTCCACGCCCGCAACCATCGAAGACGTCGCCCGGATCGCCGAGGTCTCTATCGCGACGGTTTCCCGGGCAATCCACATGCCGGAGAAGGTCGCCAACTCCACCCGCCTCAAGGTCAACCAGGCGATCGCCATCACCGGCTATACCACCAATGCCATGGCGCGCAGCCTGAGGCTCGGCCGCTCCAATATGATCCTTGTCGTGGCGCCCGATATTGGCGATCCCAATTTCTCTAATATTCTCGTCGGGCTGGAGAACGAAGCGCGCGCGCACGGCTACGGCATCCTGATTGGCCACACCCAGAACGATGCCCAGCGCGGCCTGGAATATCTGAAATTCTTCAATTCCAACCAGGCGGCTGGATTGATCCTCTTCACCGGCATCCTGCCCTTCGGGCATCAGACGATGACCGCGCGGCTGCCGCCGAGCGTCGGCGTTTTCGAGCCCGTCTTCAACGGCGGCATTCCCTATGTCGGCGTCGACGATACCGAAGGCGCTCGGAAAGCGGTGGACCTGCTGCTGGCTGAAGGGCATCGCAAGATCGCCTTCATCGGCGATTCACGCACCCGGCTTGCCTATACGAGACGCCGCATGGGTTACGATGCCGGTCTCGATGCCGCAGGCATCCCGCCCGACACCAGGATCGTGCTGGAAGGTGACGGCACGATCGAAAGCGGGCGGCATGCGGTCGAACAGCTTTTCATGCGCGACACGCTTCCAACCGCCTTCATGTGCGTCAACGACCAGACGGCGATCGGCGTCATGGTCGGGCTCGGCGCACGAGGTTATGATATTCCGCGGGATTTCTCGGTGACCGGTTTCGACGACGTGCCGCAGGCCGTCTTCATATCCCCACCGCTGACCACGATCCGCCAGCCGAGAACGGCGATCGGCAAGCAGGCGATGGCGCTGCTGCTGGAACTTCTGTCCGATGGCCGGCCAACCGAAACGGAAATCCTGCTGCGGCCGGATCTGGTGGTTCGAAACTCCGTCTCGGCGCCGTCGCGCAGCTGGTCGAAACGTTGAACCCGTATCACTGAGCGCTTAAGGCGCATTTAGATCAGGATGATTTTAAGCCCGATCGGCCTAAAATCTGAATCCTGATCTAAATCAAAGAAGTAGAGCATGATGTCGTCCGAAAACCGCGCACACTTTTCGGCATCATGCTCTAGCCGGCAAATGCGCCGGCGACCAATGGCCGCCGGCGCGCTTTATCAAACGTAACGGTTGACGACGTTCTCCAGCAGTTCCTGCTTGCCGGATCTCGGCTGCGGGTTCACGTCGTGGCTCTCGACATAGTGGGTGATCTCATCCAGCGAATACTCGCCGCGGAAGAGCTTCTGCGCCTCGGCGGATTCCCAGCCGGCATACCGATCGGCGAGCGGCTGCGACAGAGCCTTGTCCTCGATCATCTTGGCAGCGGCCTTCAGGCCGCGGGCGCAGCAATCCATGCCGCCGATATGGCCGATCAGCAGATCCGCCGGGTCGAGAGACTGACGGCGCAGCTTCGAGTCGAAGTTGGTGCCGCCGGTCTTGAAGCCGCCGCCAGCCAGAACATGGTAATAAGCGAGCGCCATTTCGGGAACATTGTTCGGGAACTGGTCGGTATCCCAGCCGGACTGGTAGTCGTTGCGGTTCATGTCGATCGAGCCGAAGATGCCGAGCGCATTGGCAAGCGCCAGCTCGTGCTCGAAGGAGTGGCCGGCAAGGATCGCGTGGCCCTGCTCGATATTGAGCTTCACCTCGTTTTCAAGGCCGTGCTTCTTGAGGAAGCCATAGACGGTCGCAACGTCATAGTCATACTGGTGCTTGGTCGGCTCCTGCGGCTTCGGCTCGATCAGGATCGTGCCCTTGTAGCCGATCTTGTGCTTGTATTCGACGACGAGGTTGAGGAAGCGGCCGAGCTGGTCGAGCTCGCGGCCGATATCGGTGTTGAGCAGCGTCTCGTAACCTTCGCGGCCGCCCCAGAGCACGTAGTTTTCGCCGCCGAGCTTCTGCGTGGCATCGATGCAGGTCTTTACCGTCGCGGCTGCGAAAGCAAAGACATCGGGATCCGGATTGGTCGCAGCGCCCGACATATAGCGGCGGTGGGAGAAGAGGTTCGCCGTGCCCCAAAGCAGCTTGGTGCCGGTTGCGGCCTGCTTCTCGGCGAAATAATCGACGATCTCGTTGAGGTTTTTAGTGTTCTCGGCAAAAGTCTTGCCTTCCGGACGCACGTCGGCGTCATGGAAGCAATAGTAGGGCGAGCCGAGCAGCGAGAAGAATTCGAAGGCGACGTCGGCCTTGAGCTTGGCGGCCTTCATCGTGTCCTCGAACCAGGGACGCAGGAAGGTCTGCCCGCCGAAGGGATCGCCACCCGGCCAGGTGAAGGTGTGCCAATAGGCCACTGCAAAGCGCAGATGGTCTTCCATGCGCTTGCCCATGACGATCTCGTCCGGCTGGTAATGGCGGAAGGCCAGCGGATTGGTGCTGTCAGGGCCCTCGTATTTGACTTTCTGGATATCGCCGAAAAATCCGGTGCTCATTTTGGTTCTCCTTGGGTTCGTAATTCAGTCTATCGTTCGTGCCGTGCAGCCCCCTCATCCGACCCTTCGGGCCACCTTCTCCCCCAGGGGAGAAGGGGAATGAGGCGCCGCTGCGAACCTCTTCTCCCCTCGGGGGTCCGAAGGACGGGTTGAGACCCGTGGCTCGACCCCGGTCGGTTCCGGCAGGCGGATGAGGGGGCCGCTGGCTCCAGTTCTCAATGCGCCAGCGACTTGATCGCCGGGTAAAGCGCTCGGTAGCGCTTGTAGGCATCCTCATAAGCGCCGCTTAGCGCCGCCACAGGCTCGATCGTGCCTGCCGTCACCGGCGGCGTGCAGACGGCAATGGGATCTGCCCCCGTTGCTGCGATCAGGCCGAGGCGGGCTGCCCCGAAGGCCGCGCCGAAATCGCCGTCAGCCGGCAGGTCGACCGGAACGCCGAGCGCGGTCGCGATCGACGCCAGCCAGTAACGCGAGCGTGAACCGCCGCCGATCGCCGTGACCCGGGATATGCCGGTGCCGGCCGAACGCAGCGCTTCGAGATTGTCGCGAATGGCGAAGGCGACGCCTTCGAGCACCGCTTGTGTAAGAACGACACGGCTGCTTTCGTGTTCGAGGCCGATGAAGGCGCCACGGATGACGGCATCATTGTGCGGCGTGCGCTCGCCGGAGAGATAGGGCAGGAAAGTGACGCCGGTGGGCGCCTTCAGCGTCTCGCCGAGTTCGCCGGTGAGATCGGCGGCCGACTTGCCGGTTACACCAGAATGCCAGTTCAGCGCATCGGTGGCCGACAGGATGACGCCCATCTGGTGCCAGGTGTTCGGCAGCGCGTGGCAGAAGGCATGCACGGCGCTTTCCGGCTTCGGCAAATAGGAAGCGTTGGCAGCAAAAAGCACACCTGATGTGCCGAGCGAGACGAAGGCGGCGCCGTCGCTGACCGTGCCCATGCCGCAGGCCGAAGCCGCATTGTCGCCGGCACCGCCGGCAATGACGACATCGCCTGATATGCCCCATTGCGCCGCCAGTTCGGACCGCAGCTTGCCGGCCTGCTCGGTGCCTTCGACAAGCGCCGGCATCTGTTCCTCGGAAAGCTTGGTGGCGGCCAGCAGTTCCGACGACCAGGCACGCTTGCCGGTGTTGAGCCAGGAGGTGCCGGCCGAATCCGACATTTCAGAGATATAGTCGCCGGTCAGCCAGAGACGCAGATAGTCCTTCGGCAACAGCACCTTGGCGATCTTGCCGAAGACATCGGGCTCATGTTTTGCGACCCAGGCGAGCTTCGGTGCCGTGAAACCGGGAAAGACGATATTGCCGGTCAGCGCGCGAAAGCGCGGATCGGCATCGAGTGCCGCGGCCTCGACGTAGCTGCGGGTGTCGTTCCAAAGGATGCAGGGGCGCAGCACCTTATCAGTGGCATCGATGAGCGTTGCGCCATGCATCTGGCCGGAAAGGCCGATGCCCTTGACCGCCGCCAACTCCTTCGGATGTTTTGCCTTGAGGCCGGCGACAGCCTCTTCCGTGGCGCGTACCCAGTGGGCCGGCTCCTGTTCCGACCAGCCGGAATGCGGACGCGAGACGTCGAGCGAACCATTGGCAGAGCCGATGATCTTCTGATCACCGTCGATCAGCATCGCCTTGACGCCGGAGGTTCCGAGATCGAGACCCAGATACATGTGGTATTTCTCCCTTTGCCGTTACGGCAGATTGTCTTTCAGGAATATGTCGAGGCGGATGCGCTCCTGCGCTTCGATGACGGCAAGCCCGTCCGCCTTGGCTTTCAGTACGCGGATCGCGCTGCGCACCTCATGGCCGGCATCCTGGTTGAGGATCGCATCGATCGTATTGTCGATCAGTGCTGCGCGCGTATGGGCGGTCAACTCGTGGGCAATGACAGTCAGTACGCGATCGACGGCCTTCTCCTTCAGCGCCCGGATCAGGCCGCGATTGCCGGCGCCGAGGCTGTAGACGCCGATGATGTCGGCATTCCCGAGCGCGTCGGCAACAAGCCTGTGGGCGACCTCCGGGTCGTCGCGGCCTTCGAGAACCGGCAGGATCGCAAGATCCGGAAATTCCTCGGCCATGACAGCGGTGAAGCCCTCCAGCCGCTCGCGATGGTCGCGCACCAGCATGGAACCGGCGAGCACGGCTATTTCGCCCTTTCGCGGCCCGAGGAATTGTCCGAGCAGGCGGGCGGCTGTGCGGCCGGCTGCGATATTGTCGACGCCGGCATAGTGATGGCGCAGCGACCCCGTGAGATCGGAAACCAGGGTGACGACGGGAAAGCGCTCGCGCACCAGCCTGTCGACGGCGGCGCGCACGTCAGGCGCATCGGTCGCAACCAGCGCAATGCCGCAGGGCTTTTCCCGGGAAAGCCCTTCAAGCACGGCGACGAGGGCGGCGGGATCGAAGGCCGGCACCTCGATGGTGCGGATATCGGTACGCTCGGCCGACGAGCGGAGGATCGCCTGACGGATTTCGGCATTGAGCCCGTGCATGAAGGAATTATCGCTGGCCGGAAGGATGAAGACCAGCGGATAGGTGCGCCCCTTGGCAAGATTGGCGGCGGCGACGTCTCTGACATAACCGAGTTCGCGGATCGCGGTCTCGACCTTTTCCCGCGTGACGTGGCGCACACCGGGCCGCTGGTTGAGAACCCGGTCGACAGTCGCGAGACTGACACCGGCGGCAGCGGCGATATCGTGAACGGTTGGCCTCATCATTCCTCCTGACGAGACCATTAGCGCCAATTTTGATGTACGTAAATCAAAAAATCTGACAGGCCGGTTTCCACGTCGGTTTTCCGACCCGGCCCACAGTCATCCGCCTGATGCCACAGCGGCCGGAAGACGGCAACAAAAAGGCCCTCCGAAGAGGGCCTTTTCAAGGGGCGGCAGGCCGGAGGTCAGTGGCCGCCACCGCCTCCCCCGCCTTGCGGCGCGGGTTTCTTGATCATGGCGACACCGAGGATCATCGCGAGGAAAAGCGCGGTCAGGATCAGGAACACGTCGCTGAAGGAAAGGATGATCGCCTGTTTGGTGGCAAGCCCGACCATCTGCTTGATCGCAACCGAGGCGCCATCCATGCCATAGGTGTTGAAATTGGCGGCCATGTTGTTCATCTGGTCGATCGCCGCCGGGTTGCCCCAATCCATATTCTCCCGCAGCCGCTCATAATGCACGTCCTGCCGGTTGGTGAGCACGGTATTGATGACGGCAAGGCCGACGGCGCCGCCGAGGTTTCGGGTCAGGTTGAACAGGCCGGACGCGCCGCGGATGCGCGAGGGCGGCATCGTGCCGAGCGCGATGTTGTTGATCGGCACCATGCACATCATCAGCCCGAAGCCGCGCAGGATCTGCGGGATGAAGAGTTCGTAGAAATCCCAATCCGCCGTCAGATGCATCATGATGAAGGTGCCGGCGGCGAAGCTGACGAAGCCGATCACCATCATCAACCGCAGGTCCATCTTGGTCGACAGCCGCCCAGCGATCGGCGCGGTGAAGAACATCGCCAGCCCGGAGACGAACATCGTCTCGCCGATCATCAATGAATCATAGCCGCGGATGCGCCCGAGATAAACAGGATAGATATAGGTGAGGCCATAAAGGCCGATGCCCATGACGAAGGAAAACACCGAGCCGAAGGAGAAATTCCGGTTCGAAAAGGCCTTGAGGTCGACGACCGGGAAATCCACCGTGAAGGCGCGATAGAAAAAGACGATGGCCGCAACGCCGGAGGCAACCGCTGCGATGGCGATCGAGCTGTCGTTGAACCAGTCGTTCGAATTGCCCTCTTCGAGCACATATTCCAGCGCGCCGAGGAAGACGCCCATCGAGATCAGACCCCACCAGTCGAACTTCTTGAAGAGCGACAGTTCCGGCTTGTCGAAATCGATGAAGTTCCAGGTGACGATGGTGACGATGATACCGGGAACGATGTTGACGAGGAACAGCCAGTGCCAGGAAAAGGCATGGCTGAGATAACCGCCGACGGTCGGGCCGATGGTCGGCGCCAGCGTCGCGATCAGGCCGATGATCGGCGAGACGATGCTACGCTTCGACGGCGGGAAGATGGTGAAGGCGGCCGCGAAGACCGACGGAATCATGCCGCCGCCGATGAAGCCCTGGATGACGCGGTAAACGATCATCTGATCGATATTGGTGGCCGTCGCCGCCAGCGCGCTCGCCATGGTGAAGCCGGCAGCCGAGATTGCGAAGAGATAACGCGTCGAGATGATGCGCGCCAACGTGCCCGAAAGTGGGATCATGATCACTTCGGCGATCAGATAGGCCGTCTGCACCCAGCCGACCTCGTCGCTGCCTGCAGAAAGGCCGGCCTGGATTTCGGCAAGAGAAGCCGAGACGATCTGGATGTCGAGGATCGACATGAACATGCCGAGCACCATCGCGAAGAAGGCGATAAGCTTCTTCGGATCCATGCGTTCGTCGGCATGGGCGGGTGCCGCCGGAATCGTCCCCGCTGTTGCTGTCGCGCTCCCGGCCATCAGACCACCTCCGCCTTTCCTGAAGGCTTACTTGCTCGGCGCCGTACGGGTGTCGACGTCGACGACGACGCTCAGGCCCGCGCGCAGCCGCCCGCTGTCGAGCGCTTCCTGCGGCAGCGCGATGCGCACAGGCACGCGCTGGATCACCTTGGTGAAATTGCCCGTGGCGTTTTCCGGCGGCAGCATCGAAAAGACCGAGCCGGAAGCCGGTGAGATCGATTCGACGGTGCCCACGATCGGATGATCGCTATAGGCATCGACCTGGACGTTGACCTTCGAGCCCGGCACCAGATGCTGGATCTGCGTTTCCTTGAAATTGGCGTCGATGTAGAGCTGGCGCACCGGAACGAGTGCCATCAGGCGCTGGCCGGGAGAGACGAGGTCGCCTTCCTGGACGGAGCGGTTGCCGACAATGCCGTCATAAGGCGCCTTGAGCACGGTGAAGGAAAGGTCGCGAACGGCCTTGTCGCGTGAGATTTCCAGCGAACGGACCGAGCCTTCGGCTTCCTTGCGCTGGGCCTGGAGAATGGTGATGTTGGCCTGTGCAGCGGTGATGTTGGCATCGCCGCCGGCAAGATTGGCCTTGGCCTGGTCGAGGGCGATATTGGCGTTGTCGAGATCGGCGGCGGTGCCGACCGACTTCGCCTGAAGGTCGCTCTGGCGCTTCTGAGTAATCTCGGCACCGCGAACGGCCGCTTCGAGTGCCACCTTCTGCGCCTGCGCCTGCACCAGGCTCGCATTCGCGCCTTCGATCTGCGCGTCGATACGCTGCAGCGAAAGCTGTTCGGTGACGATCTGGGCCTGGGCCAAATCGAGGGCGTTCTGATAGTCGCCGTTATCAAGCGTGGCAAGCACGTCGCCCGCTTTGACTTCCTGGTTGGCGACAACGTTCACCTTCGCGACGTAGCCCGTGACCTTCGGCGAAATCGTTGCGATATCGCCTTCGATATAGGCGTCGTCGGTCGACACCATGAAGCGGCCGTTCGTCCACCATTCGTAACCATACCAGCCGCCGCCTGCGAGAAGGGCAAGCACGACGATCGGCAGCACCGGGCTGCGGCGCTTCTTCGCAGCCGCGGGTGCGGCGGCGACCGAAGCCGGCGCCGACTGCGCGGGAGCAGAGGGAAGTTCGCGGGCTTCTGCCGTCGGGGCTTCTACGGCCGCGACATCCGCCTTTACCTCTTCGGTCTCGGCGTTTTCGCTGACGATCCGCGCGACGTTGCTCTTCTGGTTGCTCGACATAGCCACTTTACCGATCTGGAGTAAATAATCGAACTGAACGGTTCGGTTCAGTTGACTTAAACCTGTTTTATCGTCATATCAAGATGTATAGAACCAATCGGTTCGATTTCTTTTAAAGAAAAAGCGAAACCGTCAACACGGTTAAGAGGACATGACGCTGAAACCCGACCACGCCGCCGTATTCAGTCCTCCCGCTGCCGGAGGCCGATTTGCCGCAGGCGAAGATCCGGCCAAGCGCCAGCAGATCCTCGCCGGCGCCAAGCGCGTTTTCATGAAGATGGGTTTCGACGCCGCCAGCATGAACGACGTGACGCGTGAGGCCGGCGTCTCCAAGGGAACGCTCTACGTCTATTTCACCAACAAGGAAGAGCTGTTTTCGGCGATGATCGAGACCGAGCGCGCCGCCTTCGTGGCGGCCGTGCGCACGGCGCTTGCCGAACATGACGATCCCGAAGCCGGCCTGTACGAATTCGGGATAAGCTTCGTCACCCATATGACCGATGAAAAGGTCATCAGCGCGATGCGCACCGTTCTCGGCGTTCGCGACCGCATGCCGGTGCTCTGTCAACGCTTCTTCAAGGGTCCGGAAAACCTGCGCACCATCATGCGCGACTTCCTGGAACGCCACATCGCCGAAGGCAGGTTTGAGATCGACGACATCGATCTGGCCGCCGGCCAGTTCCTCGATCTCGCCAGCGGTAGTTTCTTCAAGCTCCGCCTGTTCGGAAGCATGGAAGAGCCGCCGTCCCGTGACGAAATCGAGCGCGTCATCCGCGGCGCGATCCGGGTCTTCATGGCCGCCTATGGCGCGCGCCGGCACGAGACCGCCTGACCGCATCCTTGACTGCCGCGTTCCGTCGGCCAAAATCCCGCAATAGCGATCAAATCCGGCTGCCGACTTTTCTTTAAGGAAGAGTCGCAACACTGCATAATTCCTTAAATCGGAATCGATTTAAGGATAAAATTATGCAGCACTTCAAAGTGTTACAGCGTCCTTTGCGCGCCTGGAAAAGACGCGCGGCGCTGTAGGAGAATAAGGATGAGCGCTGTCGGACGGGCGATCTGGTTCATCGAGAGCCATTTCGAAAGCGATATATCGCTGGAAGAGATATCGGAAGCAGCCGGATTGTCGCGCTACCATCTGTCGCGCGTCTTCGGGCTCGTCACCGGCTACTCGATCAGCGGCTATATAAGAGGGCGGCGCCTCAGCCGCGCCGTGCCCACACTGGTCGGCAGCTCATCCACCATTCTCGAGGTTGCGCTTTGCGCGGGCTACGGCTCGCACGAGGCCTTCACCCGTGCCTTCCGCGACCAGTTCGGCATGACGCCGGATGCGGTGCGCAGACAGGGGCACGCCTGTAACCTTGTCTTGCTGGAGCCGATCAGAATGGACCCCGCCCACCTCAACGACCTCGAACCGCCCCGTTTCGAAACCCTCCAACCGATGCTGTTTGCCGGCCTGCAGGAGATCTACCCCTATGGCGGCAATGCCGCCATCCCCTCTCTCTGGCAGAAATTCAATGCCCATTTCGGACATATCTCCGGTCAGAAAGGCAATGTCGCCTACGGCATCTGTACGCATATCGACGGAGAAGCGGAGAAATTCCGCTATATGGCCGCGGTCGAGATCTCCGATGCGGGTGATCTGCCGGCGGATTTTGCAACGCTCAAGCTTCCAGGCCAGCGCTACGTCGTCTTTGCCCATCGCGGCCACGTCTCCGGCATTCCGGCGACGATGAACCGCATTTTTGGCGCATGGTGGCCGACCTCGGGCCTAGAGCACAGCGAGACACCCGACATGTTCGAACGCTACGACGAGCGCTTCGACCCCTATACCGGCATGGGCGTCACCGAAATCTGGTTGCCGATCAGAGCATAATGCCGAAAAGTGCGAGCGGTTTTCGGACGACATCATGCTCTAACTCTTTAATCAAGATTCAATTTTAAGGCCGACCCGGCCTTAAATCCTGTTCCAGGGAATAAAAGTCACATCGGTTTCGTATACCCCCTTGCGGCGCTTGCCTGGCAGGCCGGCGACATTACATTGCGAGCGTCATTACTCATGTGGCGCAAAAGGGATATATGCTGATGCAGGAAATCATGACGCTCATTCAGGATCCGGCCGCCTGGGTGGCGCTCATCACGCTGGTGGTGATGGAAGTCGTTCTCGGGATCGACAACCTGATCTTCATTTCCATTCTCACCAACAAACTGCCGCCCGAGCACCGCGAGAAGGCCCGCAAGATCGGCATCGGTCTTGCGCTCGTCATGCGTCTCGCCCTGCTCGGCACCATCGCCTGGATCGTGCAGCTGACCGAACCGCTGTTTGAAGCCTTCGGCCACGGTTTCTCCTGGAAGGATCTGATCCTGATTGCCGGCGGTCTGTTCCTCGTCTGGAAGGCCACCAAGGAAATCCACCACAGCGTCGATCCGGAAGATCACGGCGAGGACTTCATCGCAAGTTCGGCCACGACAGGCTTTGCATCGGCCATCGGCCAGATCCTTCTGCTCGACCTCGTCTTCTCCGTCGACAGCATCATCACCGCCGTCGGCATGACGCCACATCTGCCGATCATGGTGGTCGCCGTCGTCGCCGCAGTCACCGTCATGCTTGTCGCCGCGACCCCGCTTGCCAACTTCATCGAGAGGAACCCGACGATCGTCATGCTGGCGCTCGCCTTCCTGCTGATGATCGGTACGACGCTGATCGCCGAAGGCATGGGCTTCCATGTGCCGAAGGGCTACGTCTACGCCGCCATGGCCTTCTCGGCGCTGGTCGAGGTGCTGAACATGTTCGCGCGCAACGCCCGCAAGCGAAAACGCGACGCCGCGCATTGAGGCTTGGGCAGGAGGGCGCGGCGGAACCGGCGCGCCCTCACGCATTGCCATCAGGCCGTTCCTGGCGTGTTTTTCTTGACGCGCCCGGTTGAATATGGCCTAAGGCCAGCCGAACGGACGATCGGCGGATAGTGCGGGCTTATGCCCTTTTTCCGGCCGGTTTGCCGATGAAGCTATCTGCATCCTTCCGGCCGTACGTCGCTTTCCCATGAAAGCCGTCCGGCATTCATTGACGGGCACACACAATGACAGTTTCCGGGACAGCCACCGGCGTCCGCGTCCGCATCGCTCCCTCGCCGACCGGCGAGCCGCATGTCGGCACCGCTTACATCGCTCTTTTCAACTACCTTTTCGCCAAGAAGCATGGCGGCGAGTTCATCCTGCGCATCGAGGATACCGATGCGACACGCTCGACCCCGGAATTCGAAACGAAGGTGTTGGACGCGCTGAAATGGTGCGGGCTGGAATGGAAGGAAGGCCCTGATATCGGCGGCCCCTACGGCCCCTATCGCCAGTCCGACCGCAAGGAAATGTACCAGCCTTACGGGCAGGAATTGCTGGATAAGGGCCATGCCTTCCGCTGTTTCTGCACACCCGCGCGGCTGGAGCAGATGCGCGAAACCCAGCGCGCCGCCGGCAAGCCGCCGAAGTACGATGGTCTCTGCCTCAACCTCACGGCCGAGGAAGTCACCTCGCGCATTGCCGCCGGCGAGACGACCGTCATCCGCATGAAGATTCCTGCCGAAGGCTCATGCGACTTCACCGACGGCGTCTACGGCGATGTCTCCATTCCGTGGGATTCGGTCGACATGCAGGTGCTCGTCAAGGCCGACGGCATGCCGACCTATCACATGGCCAACGTCATCGACGACCATCTGATGAAGATCACCCATGTGGCGCGCGGCGAGGAATGGCTGGCTTCGGTGCCGAAGCACATCCTGCTTTATCGCTATTTCGACTGGGATCAGCCGGTCTTCATGCATCTGTCGCTGATGCGCAATGCCGACAAGTCGAAGCTGTCGAAGCGCAAGAACCCGACCTCGATCTCCTATTACTCCGCGCTCGGCTATATCCCGGAAGCGCTGATGAACTTCCTCGGCCTGTTCTTCATCCAGATCGCCGAGGGCGAAGAGCTCCTTGGTATGGACGAGCTCTCCGAGAAGTTCGACCCGGCAAACCTCTCCAAGGCCGGTGCGATCTTCGACATTCAGAAGCTCGACTGGCTGAACGGCCGCTGGATCCGCGAGAAGCTCTCCGAGGAGGAATTCCAGGCGCGTGTGCTGACTTGGGCGATGGAAAACGACCGCCTGAAGGAAGGTCTGCGCCTGTCGCAGACACGCATTTCCAAGCTCGGTGAGTTGCCCGATCTTGCCGGCTTCCTGCTGAAGTCCGATCTCGGCCTGCAGCCTTCCGACTTCGCCAAGATCAAGTCGCCGCCGGAAGAGATCCTGGAGATCCTCAACACCGTTCAGCCGGATCTCGAAAAGATCCTGGAATGGAATGTCGAGACGATCGAGGCGGAGCTGCGCGCGATCGCCGACCGCATGGGCAAGAAGCTGAAGGTCGTGGTCTCGCCGCTCTTCGTCGCCGTGTCCGGCTCGTCGCGCTCGCTGCCGCTCTTCGATTCCATGGCGATCCTCGGCCGGTCCGTTGTGCGTCAGCGCCTGAAGCTCGCCTCGCAGGCGGTCGCCGCCCTCGTCGGCTCGAAGTAAGAACAGTCAGAGGATTTCGACAATGGCTGACAACAAGACCGAAAACACCCTTTCCTCCGACGCGACGGAAGTGCGCACCCAGAAGCTGAAGCTGCTGCGCGAGCAGATCGGCGAGGTCTATCCGGCGCATTTCCACCGCACGATGACCAATGCCGAGCTCATCGCGAAATATGAGAACCTGGAATCTGACGTCGAGACGCAGGATGTCGTCATCGTCGCCGGCCGCGTCTACTCGTCGCGCAACTCCGGCATGTTCATGGACATCCACGATGCCGGCGGCAAGATCCAGATTTTCAGTCACAAGGACACGACCCCGGAAGAAGCCCGCGCCCTGCTGCCGATGATCGACATCGGCGACATCATCGGCGTCACCGGCATCGTGCGCCGCACCAAGCGCGGCGAGCTGACGATCAACGCGCAGACAATCACCATGCTGACGAAGTCGCTGCTGCCGATGCCGGAAAAGTGGCACGGCCTCTCCGACATCGAGTTGCGCTATCGCAAGCGCCATCTCGACATCATGACCAACGAGGATTCGAAGCTCCGCTTCCAGCAGCGCTCGAAGATCCTCTCCGGCATCCGCCGCTTCATGGAAAATGACGGCTTCATGGAAGTCGAGACGCCGATGCTGCATTCGGTCTATGGCGGCGCCACCGCCGAGCCGTTCAAGACGCATCACAACACGCTCAAACTCGACATGTACCTGCGCATCGCACCGGAACTGTTCCTCAAGCGCACGCTGGTCTCGGGGCTGACCGACAAGGTGTTCGAGATCAACCGGAACTTCCGCAACGAAGGAGTCTCCACCCGGCACAATCCCGAATTCACCATGATGGAGTGTTACTGGGCCTATGCCGATTATGAGGACATCATGGACCTCGTCGAGCGGCTGTTCGAGAGCTTGGCACTCTCCATTCACGGTGCGACGGAATTCCCCTTCGGCGACAAGACCATGTCCTTCAAGGGTCCGTTCAAGCGCGTCCCGATGCCCGACGCCGTCAAGGAAGCGACCGGCATCGACTTCCTCGCCATCAAGACCGATGAAGAGGCGCGCGCCGCCGCCAAGGCTGCCGGCTTTGCGGTCGAGAAGGATTGGACTTGGGGCGAATGCCTCGCCTTCATCTTCGAGGAAAAGGTCGAATCCACGCTGATCCAGCCGTCGCATGTCACGCATTTCCCGAAGGACATTTCGCCCTTCGCCAAGGAAGTGCCGGGCGAGCCGCGCCTGGTCGAGCGCTTCGAGACCTATTGCAACGCCTGGGAACTCGGCAACGCCTTCTCGGAGCTGAACGATCCCGAGGAGCAGCGCCGCCGCATGGTCGAGCAGCTCGAACAGGCGCATGCCCGCGGCGAAAAGGAAAAGCAGTTGGATGAGGAATTCCTCGACGCCATCGACCAGGGCATGCCGCCGGCAGGTGGCCTCGGCATCGGCGTCGACCGTCTCATCATGCTTCTGACCAACGCGCCGTCGATCCGCGACGTCATCCTCTTCCCGGCCCGCCGCAACAAAGCCGACTGAGAACCACATTCCTTAAAATGAAGAAACGGAGCGCCCGAAAGGACGCTCCGTTTTGTTTTAAGCAGACTGGTATTTCGTTGGTTTTTGTTATGACCGCGTTCGTCGTCACACTCAGATCATGTAGCCGCCGGCGACCTCGATTGTCTGCGCATTGATCCATGCGCCGTCGTCGGACGCGAGCATGGCGATGACGCGGCCGACATCCTCGGCTTCGCCGATACGGCCGAGAGCCGTCTGTGAGGCAAGCAACGCGGCGAATTCCGGGTTCTTGTCCAGCGCAGCGTCGGCAAGATTGGTGCGGATAGGACCGGGCGAGATAGCATTGGCGCGGATCCTGCGATCGCCGAACTCCTTCGCCTGATAGCGGGTCAACGTCTCAAGTCCGGACTTGAGGGCTGCATAGGGTGCAACACCTGCTGTTGCGACGCGAACGGAAGCGCTCGTTACATTGAGGATCACGCCGCCATCGACCATCAGCGGCAGCAATGCCTGCGTCAGGAAGAACGGCCCTTTCAGGTGGACATTCATCAGAGCGTCGAACTGGCCCGTCGTCACCATCTCCATGAGATTGAACATGCCGAAACCGGCATTGTTGACGAGGCAATCGAACGCATCCCGGCCCCAATAAGTGGAAAGCAGCCGTTTCACCTCCGCCACGAAGGCCGGAAAGCTGTCGGCATCACCGACATCGAGGGCAAGCGCAAAAGCTTGACCACCGTCTGCCTTGATCGCGGCGATGACTTCATCCGCACCTGGCTTGTGGCTGTTATAGGTGAGGATGACACCCATGCCGCGCCTTGCGCATTCCTGCGCTGCCGATTGACCAATGCCACGGCTGCCGCCGGTAATGATTGCGATTTTCATCTCTGTCTCCTTTGCTTCGATGGCCGGAAGCTATGGGAAACAGCCGGCCTACACTCCGCCGGAAACTGCCTCGTTCTTGCCTATTCCTGCTTTTGCCTTGTGCCGTGTCACTTGCTGGGGCAGGATTTCGCCATGCAAACAATGCTCGAAGAGATGCGCCGCTTGACGGCCCACGCTGAAAACCGCCCGACGGAAACCGGCATACCCGGCATACTGATGGTCAAGGGGGAGATCCCCGAACACAAGCTCGGCGCCGTTTATGAGCCAATGGTCAACCTGATCCTTGATGGCAGCAAGACGCTGACGATCGCCGGGCAGGATTATTATTACGATCCAGCGAGCTACTTCGTGATATCGATCGATGTGCCGGCGACGGGCATGGTGCAGCAGGCAGGTCCCGACCGGCCCTATATCGGCGTCAGCCTATCGCTCGATCCTGTAAAGGTCGCAGCGCTTCTCCTGGATCTTCCGCCGCAATCCTATCAGGAGGGACAAAGCGGTGGCTATTCCGTCTGTCGCATGACGCCGGAACTTCCGGGTGCCTGGCTGAGGATGCTGCAACTCATGGAGCGCCCGCAGGATATCCCTGCCCTTGCCCCGGCCTACGAACGCGAAATCCTCTATCGCGTGCTGCAAGGACCGCAGGGCTGGATGCTGCGGGATATCGCAGCACCCGATAGCGCCCTGTCGCGGATACGGCTCGCCATTCGCTGGGTTCGCGAGCATTATGCCGAAGCGGTCGAGGTCGAAAAACTCGCCGCCCTCACCGCCATGAGCGTCTCGGCCTTTCATCGCCATTTCAAGGCTGTGACGGCGATGAGCCCGATCCAGTTCCAAAAGCGTATCCGCCTGCTGCAGGCCCGCCAGCTTCTGATTTCCCAATCCGGAAACGCCTCCTCGGTCGCCTATTCGGTGGGCTACGAAAGCGTCTCGCAATTCACCAGGGAATATGCACGTTTCTTCGGCCAGCCGCCGGCGCGCGACGCCTCGCTGATGAGGGAAAATATCAGGCCTGCCGCCTGATGCTTTTTGGGTTTAGTGCCCGCTCTTGGCCTGCGGTTCTTCTGCGGGAGCGTCTTCCGCTGGAGTGGCTGCATCCTTGGCAGCCTGCTCCTGAGCAGACGGATCCTTGGTCTCCGGTGCTGCGCCGTGTCCACCGCCTGCTGCCTTGCCCTCACCCTTCGTGGAGCCAACCGCGACCGGGTCGACGCAATCCTCGGGGTCCTTGAAGGCGGCGCTGATCATGGCGACCTCGTCGAACGGCATCTCTATCCGCTCGCCGAAGAACAGCCCATTTTCACTGGCCTTGCCGTCATAGTAGCGCGCTGTATAGGCCTTGTCGTCGAGGCCGGGAACGGTCTTGTCGGGATGCGGGATATAGACGACATCGGCGCCGATCGCCCGGCCGCGAATGTCGGCGCGTAACGTCGGTCCGTTTTCGTCGAGCACCACCACCTGGACCAGATCCGGCTTCTGCGCGGCATAGACGGCCTGAGCGACACGAAGCGCAGTCTTGACGCGCGTCATCCCGTCGGTCGGTTCGGTTTTGATGTATTTGCGTACCCAGACGTGGTCCTGCTTCCGGATCGTCACCAGGTTGACGTCGCTGCATTCGAGCCCGTATCCACCACCGGCGGCACCGATCAGCCTGTCCTTGCCGACATAGACCGCCGCACCGCCGGAAACGCCCATGAGAAGAGCGACTCCACCGATGATGATTGCCAATTTCCGGGAAGGCCGGAAGATGCGCAGTAAGGCCTTCACGCCAACTGCTCCGCCATCTGAAACTCCAACGCAGGACAAGTGCTAAGAACGCTAAAGAAATGACGTTTCCGAAAGTTTAAGTGGGCGTGTGAAGCCTGCGCCATTTTGAGAAAACACCAAAAAAGGTCCGCTTTCCGGGCCGCTTGCCACAGCCTGTTCCGCCATGCTCTAAACCCCCATGGCCTTCACGCTTCGCCAGGTTCAATATTTCGTCGCCGTCGCCGAACAAGGTTCGGTGACGCGCGCCGCACAGAACCTTTCGATCTCTCAATCCTCGGTGACGGAAGCGCTGAAGGAGCTCGAAACCGACCTCGGCGTCGCGCTCTTCGAGCGCCATCCGCGCGGCCTGACCATCACCCATAACGGCCACCAGTTCCTGCGCCACGCGACGAAGATCCTGGCCTCCGTCTCCGATGCGCGGACCAGCTTTTCCGGCCAGCAAAGCGCCCTCTCCGGCACGCTGAACATCGGCGTCACCTCGCTTGTCGCCGGCTACGTGCTCTCCGACCTGCTGGCGCGATACCGGCGCGCCTGTCCTGATATCGAGGTCAGCGCCATCGAGGACAATGGTGGTTACCTCGAACATCTCCTGGTCGGCGGCGAACTCGATGTCGCCGTGATGGTGATATCAAATCTGCGCGACCGGATGGCGCTGCAGGCGGAGATCTTGGAGACCTCGCCCTATCGACTATGGCTGCCGATGGGCCATCCGCTGGTATCGGCCGACATCATCTCGGTCGCCGACATCGCCCGCGAACCGCTGATCATGCTGACGGTCGACGAAATCGAGGAGAATACCGGCAAGCTGCTCTCAGCCCTCGGCGCCCGCCCGCATGTCGCCTTCCGCACCCGCTCGGTGGAGGCGGTGCGCAGTTTGGTTGCGACAGGCGCCGGCGTGGCCCTGCTTCCCGATCTTGTCTACCGTCCATGGTCGCTGGAAGGCGACCGCATCGAGAGCCGCGACGTCTCCGGTTCGCTGCCGGTCGTCCAGGTCGGCATGGTCTGGCGCAAGGGCTCCAGCCTGCCGCAGGCGGCGCGCGACTTCGTCGGCATCGCCGAAAGCTTGCGCTCCGGCCGAATCCGCTGATATCGGAATTTCCGATATCGCCTTTCTGATAAATGAATTTGCGAAAGCGGCTTTTTCGCGTCACCTTTTCATCCGGGAACAAACCGCCACAAAAGTGGCAAACCGGGAGACGGATGATGACGAATCTGTTGAAATCCTGCACGGCAGCGCTCGCTTGCCTCAGCTTCGCGACGCAGGGAATCGCCGCCGAACCGCTGAAGGCTCTGGGCAAAGGCGAAGGTGCGGTCAGCATCGTCGCCTGGGCCGGCTATATCGAACGCGGCGAAACCGACAAGAACTACGACTGGGTCACCGATTTCGAAAAGGAGACCGGCTGCAAGGTTTCAGTCAAGACCGCCGCCACCTCGGATGAAATGGTGTCGCTGATGAACGAAGGCGGCTTCGATCTCGTCACGGCATCGGGCGACGCCTCGCTCCGCCTTATCGCCGGCAAGCGTGTCCAGCCGATCAACACCGACCTGATCCCGAGCTTCAAGACCGTCGACGAGCGTCTGCAGAACGGACCGTGGTATACGGTCGGCGGCGTGCATTACGGCGTGCCCTATCTCTGGGGGCCGAACGTGCTGATGTACAATACCGATGCCTTCAAGGACAAGGCGCCGACCAGCTGGAACGTCGTCTTCGAAGAGCAGACGCTGCCCGACGGCAAGTCCAACAAGGGCCGCGTCCAGGCCTATGACGGCGCTATCTACATCGCCGATGCCGCTATGTATCTGATGGCCCATAAGCCGGATCTCGGCATCAAGGATCCCTACGAGCTGAACGAGGACCAGTACAAGGCCGCCCTCGACCTGCTGCGCGGCCAGCGCAAGCTCGTCTCCCGCTACTGGCACGACGCGATGATCCAGATCGACGATTTCAAGAACGAAGGCGTCGTCGCCTCCGGCTCCTGGCCCTTCCAGGTGAACCTGCTGCAAGCCGACAAGCAGAAGATCGCCTCCACTTTTCCGGATGAAGGCGTCACCGGCTGGGCCGACACCACCATGCTGCATGCCGACAGCGAACATCCGAACTGCGCCTATATGTGGATGGAACATTCGCTGAAGGCCAAGGTCCAGGGCGACGCCGCCGCCTGGTTCGGCGCCGTGCCCTCCGTTCCCGCTGCCTGCAAGGGCAACGAGCTGATAGGCGACAGCGGTTGCGCCACCAACGGCTTCGATCACTTCGACAAGATCAAGTTCTGGAAGACCCCGGTCGCCAAATGCACCACGCAGAGCGAATGCGTGCCGTACCATCGTTGGGTGTCTGATTATATCGGCGTGATCGGCGGGCGGTAAACCGGGCCGATCCGCTTGGGTAAAGTCCCCTCCCCAACCCCTCCCCACAAGGGGGAGGGGCCTTGAATGGCACCGCCGAATTCCTGCCGAAACGCCAAGGTATTTGCGAAAGGGGTACGGCAGATTAAGCCCCTCCCCCTTGTGGGGAGGGGTTTGGGCGGAGTCATATGAACCAAGACCGCAGCCTCTCTAAAAGCAAAGAAGCCGGAGCCCTCATGACACCCGCCGTCCGTTTCCAGCAGGTATCACGCCATTTCGGCCAGGTTCGCGCCGTCAACGGCGTCGATCTCGAGATCGCGCCCGGCGAATTCTTTGCCATGCTCGGGCCGTCCGGCTCCGGCAAGACGACGTGCCTGCGATTGATCGCCGGCTTCGAGCAGCCGACCGCGGGCCATATCCAGATCTTCGGCGAGACGGCCGACGGCGTTCCGCCCTATCGCCGCAACGTCAACACCGTATTCCAGGACTACGCGCTCTTCCCGCATCTCAACATCCTCGACAATGTCGCCTACGGGCTGATGGTCAAAGGCGTCGGCAAGGCGGAGCGGATGAAAGCGGCAGGCGATGCCCTCGAGCTCGTCAAGCTGCCGGGTTACGGCGCCCGCCGCCCCGGCCAGCTGTCCGGTGGTCAGCGCCAGCGCGTGGCGCTCGCCCGCGCACTGGTCAACAAGCCGAAGGTGCTGCTGCTCGACGAGCCGCTCGGCGCGCTCGACCTGAAGCTCCGCGAACAGATGCAGGAGGAGCTGAAGAGCCTGCAGCGCGCACTCGGCATCACCTTCGTCTTCGTCACCCACGATCAGGGTGAGGCGCTGTCCATGGCCGATCGCGTCGCCGTCTTCAACGACGGCAATATCGTCCAGGAGGGCACGCCGCAGGATATCTACCGCCGCCCGAAGAACCGCTTCGTCGCCGATTTCGTCGGCTCGTCGAACGTCATCGCACCTGATCTGATGGCCTCACTCGGCGGCGAAAGACGCTGGGCAAGCCTCCGTCCCGAAGCAATCCGGCTGGCAGGCGACGGTGTCGCGGCGCAGGTCGACAATGCGAGCTTCCTCGGCGCAGCCACGCGCCTCACCGTTGGCCTCCGGGGGGCGCGGCTGCATGTGATGCTGCCGGCGGGCGCAGATGTGCCTGTCGTCGGCGCCGGCATACGCCTTGCCTGGCAGCCCGACGATATCCACTACATGGATGACGCGGCATGACGGCGATCTTCATCACCACCAATGAGGCGACATCGATTCTTCCGGGGCGCGGCGGCCTCTTCGGCCGGCTGTCCGATGCCTTCTGGCGGCACCCGAAACTGCTGCTCTTCCTGATGCTGACGCCGCCGCTGCTCTGGCTCGGCATCATCTATATCGGTTCGCTGCTCGCCCTGCTTCTGCAGAGTTTCTTTTCGATCGACGATTTCTCAGGCCTGGTGAATTACGAATTCACCCTTGCGACCTATGCGCAGCTTCTGAGCCCGACGAATTTCGACATTATCATCCGCACTTTCGTCATGGCGGCACTAGTGACCGTCGCCTCCGCCTTGATCGCCTTCCCGATCGCCTACTACACGGCGCGTTATGCGCAAGGCAAATGGAAGGCGCTTTTCTATCTCGGCATCATGCTGCCGCTCTGGTCGAGCTATCTCGTCAAGATCTACGCCTGGAAGCTGATCCTCGCCAAGGAAGGCATCCTCACCTGGATCTTCGAGAAGCTCTATCTCTCCTGGCTGCTCGACGGCATCCTGAACCTGCCCGTCATCGGCGGCAATTCGCTCTCGGTCAGCTACCTCGGCACCTTCATCGTCTTCGTCTATATCTGGCTCCCCTATATGATCCTGCCGACGCAGGCAGCCCTCGAGCGTGTGCCCGGCAACCTGATCGAGGCCTCGTCGGATCTCGGCGCCACGCCGCGCCAGACCTTCCGAACGGTGCTGCTGCCGCTCGCCCTGCCCGGCATCGTCGCCGGCTCGATCTTCACCTTCTCGCTGACATTGGGCGATTATATCATCCCGCAGATCATCGGCTCGTCCAGGCTCTTCATCGGCCAGGCGGTCTATACCCAGCAGGGAACGGCCGGCAACGTGCCGCTTGCTGCCGCCTTTTCCGTCGTGCCGATCGTCATCATGGCGCTCTATCTCTGGCTCGCCAAGAAACAGGGAGCTTTCGATGCGCTCTGACCTCAAGACATCGCCACTTGCGCTGAAGGTCGCCGCAGCCGGCGGGCTGCTCTTCCTGCATCTGCCGATCCTGCTGATCTTCGTCTATGCCTTCACGACGGAGGAGAAGAGCTATCAATGGCCGCCGCCTGGCCTGACGCTGCAATGGTTCGAGGTCGCCTGGAACCGGCCGGACGTCTGGTCGGCGCTCGGGCTTTCCGTGCAGGTCGCCGTCATCGCCACGGCGATCGCGCTGGTCCTCGGCACGCTCTGTGCTGCAGCCGTCAGCCAGACGAAGTTCTTCGGCCGCGAGGCGATCTCGCTGCTGGTCATCCTGCCGATCGCCCTTCCCGGCATCATCACCGGCATTGCGCTCCGCTCCGCCTTCAGCCTGTTCGACATCCCGTTTTCGGTCTGGACCATCGTGCTCGGCCACGCCACTTTCTGCGTCGTCGTCGTCTACAACAATGCGGTCGCCCGCTTCCGCCGCACCTCCGGTTCGCTGATCGAGGCCTCGATGGATCTCGGCGCCGACGGCTTCCAGACCTTCCGTCATGTCATCCTGCCGAATATCGGCACCGCCCTTCTTGCCGGCGGCATGCTTGCCTTCGCGCTGTCTTTCGACGAGGTCATCGTCACCACCTTCACCGGTGGCCAGCAATCGACCTTGCCGATCTGGATGCTCGAAGAACTCATCCGCCCGCGCCAGCGCCCTGTCACCAATGTGGTCGCCATGGTCGTCGTGCTCGTCACCTTCCTGCCGATCCTGGCAGCCTATTACCTCACCCGCGATGGCGACCAGATCGCCGGCGCCGGTAAATAAAAAGGGAGAACATCATGGATATCCAAATGCTGATCGGTTCCCGCTTTGAAAAAGGCACGGAAACGGAAGAGCACGTCCTGAACCCCAAGACGGGCGAGACGGTGCTGGACCTTGCCGAAGCGTCGCTTTCCCAGGTTGACGCTGCAGTCGACGCCGCCGAGAAAGCCTTCACGAGCTGGTCACAGACAACGCCCGGCGAGCGCTCCGGCTACCTGTTGAAGATCGCCGATGCAATCGAAAAGGATGCCGCCGGCTTTGCCGCACTGGAGGCGCTGAACTGCGGCAAGCCGATCAATGCGGTGCTGAACGACGAAATCCCGGCGATCGTCGATTGTTATCGCTTTTTTGCGGGCGCCGTGCGCAACCTGCACGCACCGGCGGCCGGCGAATACCTGCCCGGCCACACCTCGATGATCCGCCGCGATCCGATCGGCATTGTCGGCTCGATCGCGCCGTGGAACTATCCGCTGATGATGATGGCCTGGAAGCTGGCGCCAGCGATCGCCGGCGGCAATACCGTCGTCTTCAAGCCCTCGGAGCAGACGCCGCTGACGGCGCTGAAAATGGCGAAGCTGCTCTCCGAAATCCTTCCCGAAGGCGTCGTCAACGTCATCCTCGGCCGTGGTGAAAGTGTCGGCAACGCCCTGATCAATCACGCCAAGATCGGCATGGTCTCGATCACCGGCGATATCGCAACCGGCAAGAAGGTACTGCAGGCCGCGGCCAAGACGGTCAAGCGCACCCACCTGGAACTCGGCGGCAAGGCCCCGGTCATTGTCTTCGATGATGCCGATATTGATGCGGTCGTCGCCGGCATCCGCACCTTCGGCTATTACAATGCCGGCCAGGACTGCACCGCCGCCTGCCGCATCTATGCCGATGCCAGGGTCTACGACAATTTCGTCGCCGACCTCTCCTCAGCCGTCTCGAGTATCCGCTTCAACCAGGCCGACGATACCGAAAACGAGATCGGCCCGCTGATCTCCAAGCGCCAGCGCGACCGCGTCGAAAGCTTCGTCGCCCGCGCTTCCGAACACAAGCACATGGAGATCACCGCCGGCGGCAAGGTTTCCGGCGACAAGGGTTTCTTCTTCACGCCGACGGTCATTGCAGGCGCCCTGCAGGACGACGAGATCGTCCGGCGCGAGGTCTTCGGCCCGGTCGTCTCGGTCACCCGCTTTTCCGATGCCGACGACGCCGTTGCCTGGGCAAACGACAGCGACTACGGCCTGGCCTCCTCCGTCTGGACCAAGGATATCGGCCGCGGCATGAAGACAGCCGCCCGCCTGCAATATGGCTGCACCTGGATCAACACCCATTTCATGCTGACCAACGAGATGCCGCATGGCGGCCTCAAACAGTCGGGCTACGGCAAGGACATGTCGGTCTACGCACTGGAGGACTACACCGCCGTACGCCACGTGATGATCAATCACGGCTGACCGGCAGGAAAGGCAAGGGTACGAAATTCGACGCAATGCCCATCGGTAGCACCGGGAGGGTGCTCCCCAGAGATCGCCATTCCATTCAAGCGATCTGGAACATTTTCCCGGTTGCCGCGTCTTTCCCAAGCAAACGCAAAGGATGATGTCATGCTGAAATGGGCTCTGATATTTTTTGTCATTTCGATCATCGCCGGCTTCTTCGGTTTCTCCGGCGTCTCCGCAGCGACCGCGACAATCGCACGCGTTCTCTTCGGCATCGCGCTGCTGATCTTCCTGATCTTCCTTGTCCTTGCGCTGATGGCCGGCCAGGCGATCCTGTGAGCGGTCGCGGGGGCCGCTGCGCCTTGCGCTTGCGGCCCCCGCCGTCTGTTGTCGCCACAGGCCCTTTAAGCCCTGCGGCCTATTTCAACTCGGCAAGCAGAGCATCGGCACCTTTGCGGATGCCCACCATGGAGGCATCCATCGCCGTGAAGCTTGCGCCGATATTCATCGCGTTGGGATATTGCTTGGTGACATAGGAAGACAGGAGGCGATTGCTCGCAGCGTCATAGATCTCCACGGCATAATTCACCGAGCCGATCATCGAGCCTTCCCGGCCGCGAACGGCCTGGACGGTGTTATACAATCCGCCTGCGACGTCGATGCGCGTGACCGTTCCGAGGACCGCGGTCGTTGCCTTGGCGCCCGTCAGCGTCAGATGCAATCTGAGAGTCGCTGGAGCAGGCGTGCTGACGACAGCAAAGCGCGTCTTCAATTTTTCCGTGAATTGAACCTGCATGTAATTGGCAAGGAATGCTTTGTCTTTTTCTAAGACCTTGCCGAACTGGTTGTCGGGACCGTTATAGACGGCAACGGGATCGACGATGATCCTGCTGTACTGGCTCCAGTTGACTTTAGTCTGATAGCGATACGGTACGCGGCCGGTCTTATCCTCGCTGTTCGGCTGGAGCTGCGATGCCGAAGCCAGCCCGGAATAAACCGTGGGGTCAGGGGCCGTGCATGCGGCAACGCTCGAACAGGCGAGCATCAGTGCGGCGCCGACTTTCAAATTTTTTATCAATGACTTGGCTCCAGCTTTGGAAATACCGAATGGCATCTGCTGGCAGCGGTTTTATGGAATTCGAATGTTGCTGTGTTTGCCATGATATGTGGAAATGTTCGTGAGCCGTGTTCGCTCCGGGCAGCGCGACGCGTGATGACGCGACGGCCGGGCAATAAGTCATTGTGACGAAGGGATCGGCGGCGCGCCTTCGGGCTGGCTCGCCTGAGGGGCGGGAAGATCGATCACGACGACCAGGCCGGTTGGCGTCCTGTCCAGCAACGTCAACTGTCCATTATGCGCTTTGGTGACAATTCCTTTGGCGATCGGAAGGCCGAGCCCAAGCCCGGAGCCGCCCTGGGCACCGATCTGGCGGGATTTATCCACTTTGAAGAACGGCTCCAGAACTTTTGCCTTGGCCTCATCGGTCAAACCAGGACCATTGTCGCCCACCGATATTTTGATCCCGCCATCGTCGCTCTCTTGCAGATCGATTTCGACTTGCTTTGCATAACGAGACGCATTGTCGACCAGATTCGTGATTGCCCGAGTCAGGGCCTGAGGTTTGCAGACAAACGCCAGCCGCCGCGAACCGGTGAAGCCTACATCGACGCCCATGTCGGAGAAGTCTGTCGCAATCGTCTGCAGCAGGCTTGAGATATCGACCTTTCGATCAGTCTCCGCAGTGGACGCGTCTTTGAAATAGGCCAGGCACTCGTCGATCATGAAACTCAAGGTGGCGATATCGGCCAGCATCAGGCCGCGAAGCTCGGGCTCGCCAGAACGCTCGGCACGCATCCGCAATCTCGTCAGAGGCGTCCTGAGATCATGCCCCACGCCACTCAGCATTCTTGTTCGATCCTCCGCCATGCTCTGGATTCGATCGCTCATGACGTTCAGCGATTCCGCCAGACTTCGAATCTCGGCTGCGCCGTCCGGTTCGAAAGGCTTTTCCCAACTGCCCTCGATGCTTGCTCGCTTTGCGGCGGCGGCAAAGCGCCTCAGAGGCTCGGTGATAAGCCAGCTGCTGAAATATGCAAGCAGCACCAATGGGATGACGATTTTCAAAAACCCGCTCACGGCGGCCGGAACAAACCAGACATAGCTGGGAAAAACCGGCAGTTGAAAGACGAGGGCGCGCTTGTCGTCAATTCCGACAGTCAGGACATCTGGGTGCGATTGACCGATGACGAAGCGATGAAATGCCGCAAAAATATTGTCGGCAAGCATTGTGTTGATACGCGCCACCAATTCGCTGGGAGATACCATCTGCTGTTTGCCGGCAAGTGGCTGCTCCAGGGACAATTTTTCGACCCCAACGCCGAGTGCCGCTGCTCTCTTGAGAACGGTGACTTCGTCCTGCGCTGAACTTGCCTGGGCAAATTGCTCCGCGACCATTGCCGCTCTGGCAGCAAACAGGCCGTTTTGAAACCCACGATCATGACGGCCGTAGATATAGGGCTCCATGGCGGTTGCCGCGACGGAAACGAGCACGACAAGCAAGGTCGCCAATATGAGGATCTGGCTTTGGATCGAAGCGCGCCGAAAATTTCTCAAGGGAGACGCTCTACCTTGGATGCGAAGAGATAACCGCCCAGCCGCACCGTCTTTATGAACGTCGGATCTTTCAGATTTGGTTCGATCTTTTGCCTGACCCGGCTGATATGGGCGTCGATGCTGCGCTCGACCGGCCCCGCCGATCCGGCATGTGTCATCGACAACAGCTGTTCGCGCGTCAAAACCTTGTTGGGATTGCAGCAGAAGGCCAGGAGGATATCGAACTCCGCGGTTGTCATGGAAACCTGCGCGCCGTCGGCGTCGTGGAGTTGACGGCTTTTTGGATCGATGCGCCATCCCGAGAACATCATCGGTCCAAGTGCTTCCTCCTGATGATGCGCATATGACGCCCTGCGGAGAATACTCTTGATCCGGGCCAGAAGCTCGCGGGAGTTGAATGGTTTCGTGACATAGTCGTCGGCTCCGAGCTCCAGGCCGAGAATGCGGTCGATATCCTCCTGGAGCGCCGTCAACATCAGGATTGGCACCGAGCACGCCGCACGAAGCCGCCTGCAGATGCTGAAACCGTCCTCGCCCGGCAACATCGCATCGAGGACGATGAGATCGAATTGCTGTCGCACCATCATTCGATCCATAGCCGCGCCGCTTTCCACCGACGAGGCCTCGAAGCCGCTGCTTCGGACAAGATCCACCAGCATATCCGCGATGGCGGGATCGTCTTCGACGATGAGGATATGAGCCTGATTGGGAGCTGCCATTTCATATGCCATCGTCATTCGTTCTCTTGCCGGGAGATGCCCTTGGCGCGAAATTACCACGTTCACCGTGTCTCGGTCAGGCGGCCTCGTCGACTGTCAATCGCGGCGGCTAATCTCCGCAGTCAATCAGACACCACACGATATCGGTCGCCGCGCCGACGCGGTCTCCGCCTTCAGGATATCAAGTATCGTGCAATGCTATATTCGATAATGTTGAGATATGTTGCGGGACTGCCAATGCGGAGTCCGGCGTCAAAACTGGCTTTCGGGATCGCCGCTGATTTCCACCTTGTCACCTAGGATGGCGCTGTCAATGATGACCGTGGCGATGAAACACATCCGGACGACCAGCAGGCAAAAGAACACCAGAGAGACGACCGCCGTCGTATAAAATTTCAACGCCGAGCGCTTCTGGAGCCCTGCGGTGAGCTTATCGAGAGCGCGTCTGGCGAGACGACCGATCGCCACCAGCAGGAACAATGCCGTGATGATATATCCGCTTGCCGATGCTGCACCGAGCAACTGAAACATGAGAAGACATCCGCACCACGTAAAAAGCTCCGGTCTCGGAATGACGTTTTCAAGCCGCCGAAACCCGGTAGAAATATGCTCATAGGAATCGTCCGGAACGAGGCGCAGCGTGGCCGGCCGGAGAGACGGGGCCGGGTCATCGGGATCTGAATCAGGCGAAGACCGGTCCGTCGGCGACGGGAATTCGGTCACCTCTAATCGGCTCGTTCTGCGCTGGGCGCAGCGCGGCGGCTTAAAAGAAGGGAGGTGGCGGCACGCCACCGGGATGCCTTCGCCGTGCCTGCAATCACCGTCTCGTTCGCAGCAGGGGCTCTCTGGACTGCAGCAATTCTGCCTGTCCTTGACTCGGTAAGGGCCGAGATCCTTCTCAGAAATGCATCGCTGTCGAATTCCTTCGAGGAGTGAACCGCCTTCGTGGCCGGCTGGACGGCATGGAAAAACACCTCCAGATTGATGATCGGTATCGGCTTGATGTTTCGGACCATGTCGATATCCGACCGCATCGTTACGGCCAGAAAATATCGGCCCGAACGCAAGGCGTCGAAAAGTTCCGGCACCGAGGACACAGCCGCCGCGACATATCCGTTCTCATTCAATTTCGAGACGATATCGCAGGCAGCGTCTTTTCCGAGAAAGACGAGAATTGGCTTTTGCTGATTGTTTTGCGCGGAAGACATCACTGGCACACTCCTGACCTGTCGCCAAAAGTGTAGCCCGCATCGACGCTTCTGTTTGTTCGGTTTTATTCGGTTTTATTGCGCCAGGGAGCGCCCGCAAAATTCATCAAATTCAGCACCGAAGGTCTTCGGATTTCGGGGGCATTCACGACAATACCGCCCTGAGCCAGGGAGGCATTTTGTTCGTTCGCTTTCTCAGCAGCTTGTCGATCGATATCGATCCCGCACCCGAAACCGCGAGCACGAACATGCCGCCGGCAATCGCCAGGTCCTTCTCGAAGTGCAGCAGTTCGTTCTGGCTGGCAAAATTCGTGTGAAAGAGCAAGGCGGTCGCCAGGCAGAAGAGCGCCAGCGCCAATGCCCCAAGCCGGCTGAGGAAGCCTGTCGCGACGGAAAGGCCGGCGCCGATCTGCAGGGCAATGGTGGCAAGCGCGACCGGCGCCGACAGCCCCAGTTTTGCGAAAATGTCGAAAGTCGCGGTGATATCTGCCGCGAGCGACCAAGCTTCGTGCAGGAAGATCAGCGACAGCAGAAGCCTGCCGAGGAGAAGAATGAGATCGGCCAGTCGGGGCCGGCTTGAGGCGCTTTCCATCATACCCTCCGATTTGAAGAGCAGGTGGTTAGCCCGCTCAAGGCAAGGCGCATTATAGCAGGCTCGCCCCGACATTTATCGCAAGCGCCAGGATCGTCGTATTGAACAGGAACGACAGCACGGCATGCAGCAGCGTCAGCTTGCGCATGCTGGTCGAACTGACCGCGACATCCGCCGTCTGTGCGGCAACGCCGATGGTGAAGGAGAAATAGAGGAAATCCCAGTAGCCGGGCTCTTCGATCCCGTCCGGAAACTTCAGCCCACCCTCCTCGTCCGCCCCGCCATAGAAATAATGGGCATAGTGGATGGTGAAGAGTGTATGCAGGAAGATCCAGGAAATCAGGATCGTCAGAACCGCAACACCTGCCCGCGCCAGCGCGACGTCAGGTGCCGCCTCCTTGATCGAATGAAGCTCGAGGCCGATCCCGGCAATGCTGGCAAGTGCGGCACCGATCGACAGAGCCAGCAGGACGGTGTCGGAGAAATCGAGATCCTCCGAACGTTTCCGGATGCTTTCAACCGTCGCCCGCAGCATCTTGCGCCAGCTGAGCGCGACAAAAACGCCGGCGCTGACATTCCAGCCGAACAGGATATTGCCGGCGCTGACTTCGCGTGAGGTCAGCGCCAAGAAGACCACCAGTCCGGCAACAACGGCAAAGATGAAGCTCGCATGCTTGTAGGCAAATGCTGCAAGCGAATTTGCCCGTTCCTCATCCGCCATATCGGTCTCCGACAGCATATGCCCTTGATAACAGCATGAAAAAGGCGCGCCTGCCAGCCGGCAGCCGCGCCTCCGATTGTGGCCGAGCCTTATCAGGCGGCGGCGAGCTGCAGTTCCTTCTGCACCATGGTGCGCAGCGTTCCGAGATCCTTGGCGAAGGCGCGGATGCCTTCGGCGAGTTTTTCCGTCGCCATCGCGTCTTCGTTCATCATCCAGCGGAAGGTCTTCTCGTCGACGGAGACCTTCGGATCCGGCTTGCGGCTCTCCGGCGAGAGCTTGCGCTCCAGCTTGCCTTCATCCTTGGCGAGCTCGTCGAGCAGGTTCGGGCTGATGGTCAGGCGGTCGCAGCCGGCAAGGGCTTCGATTTCGCCGGCGCTGCGGAAGGAGGCGCCCATGACGATCGTCTTGATGTCGTTTGCCTTGTAGTAGTTGTAGATTTCACGGACGGAGATGACGCCCGGATCTTCCTCAGGCGTATAGTCCTTGCCGGTCGACTTCTTGTACCAGTCGAGGATGCGGCCGACGAAGGGCGAGATCAGGAACACTTTGGCGTCGGCGCAGGCGATCGCCTGGGCCTTGCTGAAGAGAAGCGTGAGGTTGCAGTCAATGCCTTCCTTCTGCAGCACTTCGGCGGCGCGGATGCCTTCCCAGGTGGAAGCGAGTTTGATGAGGATGCGGTCCTGGTCGATACCGCGATCCTTGTAGGCGGCAATGATTGCGCGCGCCTTGGCAAGCGAAGCCTCGGTATCGAAGGAAAGATCGGCGTCGACTTCGGTCGAGACGCGGCCCGGGACGAGCTTCACCAGGGCTGCGCCGACGGAGATGGCGAGACGATCGGCGACGGCGGAAGAAACGGCTTCGGGATTGCCGCCCTGTTTCTTGCCCCAGGTAACGGCTTCCTTGATGGCGTCGGCAAACATCGGCGTGCCGAGGGCCTTGAGCACGATGCTCGGGTTCGTCGTGCAATCGACCGGCTTCAGGCGGGCGACGGCTTCGATGTCGCCGGTATCGGCGACCACGGTGGTAATCTCGCGGAGTTGGTCAAGCTTGGATGTCATGGTCAATAATCCTTGTTGAACTTGGGCTGCGACCGGCGCGAGTTCCGCCGGGCAAAGGTGATCTACCGACAGGTTGTTTGCATGCTGCAGGCGAAAATGCGCGCATCCGTCACGGATGATTCATAAACGTGAAGGACAGTGGCCGTGTTCCGGCCGCAAACGAACGGCTGCTCAAACGCAAGCGATACCGCTTGCGGCTGGAAGGCCGGTCGTGACTTTCGGCATGCCCGCACTATGTCCTCCTCGGACGGACAAGAACGACTTGTGTCACCCGGACTATCGCCATTCGCCTTGCGAAAAGTCAAGGACATTTGTGCATTTCAATTGACATAAGTGTCACACCCGTCATTATCCCCCGGCAACAAAAGCGTCGCTAAGGCCTTTCATCCCATGAGGGATCTAGGGCAGGAAATCGTGCGGAGGAGATGTGGTCAAGCTCAAACGCGGCACGCACACGGCCTATTCGGAGGCATCCTCGCTACGGCTCAGGGCGGCATGGCTCTATTACAACGAGGGCCTTACCCAGAAGGACGTCGCCGAACAGCTCGGCATCAGCCGCACCACGGTGATCCGCCTGCTCGACGAGGCGATGAAACGCAGCGAAGTCCAGATCTGGATCAACGATTCGATCGGCGACTGCGTTGAACTCTCGGTGAAGCTGGAGCGTGCCTATGGCCTCGACGAGGCGATCGTCGTCCCTGCGCCGGTCAATGGCGACGTCATTTCGCTGGCGAGAAATGTCGGCCTGGCGCTTGGCCAGTTCCTCTCCGAAGCCATTCCGGACGACTACACCATCGGTGTCGGCTGGGGCCGTACCATGACCGCCTCGCTGTCGAGCTTCCGGCCGCCGCGCCGCGCCAATTGCAAGGTCGTCTCGCTGCTGGGCGGCATCGTCGCCGTGCATCAGACGAACCCGATCGATTACACCTGGCGGCTGGCTAACCAGCTCGGCGCCGAATGCTACATGTTCCTGGCGCCGCTTCTGGTCGACTCCATCGAGACCAAGCGCAACCTCATCGAGAAATGCGGGCTGGACACGATCTACCGTCTCGCCGAAAATCTTGATCTGGCGATCGTCAGCTGCGGCGATATCGGCCCGCATTCGACCTCGCTGTCGGAGGGCTGGATCTCGAAGGCCGAGCTGCAGGAGTTGATCGATGCCGGCTGCGTCTGTGACACCATGTTCAACTTCCTCGACAGGGACGGCAATTCGGTCGACCACTCGATCAATCGGCGCGTGATGTCCGTCGATCTCGACACGCTGAAGGAGGCAAAGCACATCGTGCTCTCCTCCGGTGGCGCCCATCGGGCCGTGGCAATCCGTGCGACGATCAAGCGCATCGGCTGCAACACGCTGATCACCGATGAAAGTGCTGCCCGGGCATTGCTGGAATTGGCGGAATAGAAACACATGCTCCCACTTGACAACAAGCGTTGGGGTGAGTTGAGCCATTGCTATGGCCCGGCAGCCGATACTCCGGCACTGCTGAGAGCATTGGACTTGCCGGCCGGACCGGACTTGTCTCCCGATGCGGAACCTTGGTTCAGCCTATGGTCAAGCCTCTGTCATCAAGGCGACGTCTACACTGCTTCATACGCGGCGGTCCCTCATATCGTCAGGATCGGGCTTGCGACGACGGCACCGATCGACTTCTCTTTCTACCAACTGCCGGCAAGCATCGAAATTGCCCGGATGACCGGGCGGGGACCGGAAATACCTGCTGATCTGGAAGAGGCCTACCACCACGCGATCACATCGATGACTGACTGCGTCAGCTTGCACCGCCATGAAACCTGGAGCAGATCGACGCTCCTCTCGGCAGGCGCAGCCCAAGCAGTCGCGAAAGGTCACATCGACATCGCCGAAGCCCTATTGAATCTGGACGACGACATTATCGCCCGGATCAACAATTTTGACTTCGACTAATTGCGGCAGGCCCCTCAGGCGTGCGCCGATTCCCAACCGAGCATCGCCCGCTTGCGGGTGAGGCCCCAATGGTAGCCCGTCAGTGCGCCGTTCTTGCCGAGCGCCCGATGGCAGGGCACCACGAAGGAGATCGGGTTTGCCCCGACCGCCGCACCCACGGCGCGCTGCGCCGTCGGGCTGCCGATATCGTTGGCGATATCGGAATAGGTGACGGCCTTGCCGAACGGGATCTTCAGCAGGCTCTGCCAGACGCGTACCTGGAAGTCCGTGCCGATCAGCACGACACGCAGCGGCTGGTCCGAGGACCATTTGCCGGGCTCGAAGATCCGGGCGGCATAGGGGACCGTCGCCTGCAGGTCTTCGACATATTCGGCGTTCGGCCAGCGGCAGGTCATATCCTCGAGGCAGGCCCTCTCGTCGCCGGAATCGCTGAAGGCAAGGCCGGCAAGGCCGCGGTCGGTCACCATGATCAGCGCCACGCCGAAGGGGCAAATGTGGAAGCCGTAGCGGATGATGAGACCGCCGCCCTTGGCCTTCCATTCACCGGGCGACATCGCCTCATGGGTGACGAAAAGATCATGCAGCCGGCTCGGCCCGGAAAGGCCGACCTCGATCGAGGTCTCGAGCAGCGGCATGTCTTCCTTGCGCAGCAGCCGCTTGGCGTGGTCGAGCGTCACCGCTTGCAGGAAGCCCTTGGGCGATAGTCCTGCCCAGCGGGTGAAGGTCTTCTGCAGCTGGGTCGGCGACTGGTTGAGCCGCGCCGCGATCGCCTCCAGCGAAGGCTGGTCGCGGTAATCCTCGGTGATGAGTTCGATCACCCGACGGACAATGTCATAATCAGGGCCGTCAGGCGTGATGTCTGTCTGCAGGTTGGCAATCATATTCATCGTCTTTCTCCTTGTAACAAGGAGATAGTCAAGTGGGGGTGAGCAAACCACCCGATTCTTGCGCATCCGCCGGATAGGTTCAGATCCGCTGCTTGACCGTCGCCAGCGCTCCCTTGAAGGCTTTGGCGAAGCTTTCGCGATCGTCGGGATTGAGGAAGGAGCCGATATCCGTGCGCCGGCCCTCGCCGAAGATATGCATGGAAAGGATGCCGATCTCCTGGTGCCGGCGAACGAGGAAGCGTGCCCAGAACGGATTGAAATGATGCTCCACCATCCGTCCTGATGGCGCAAACTTGCGCACCGACACGTCCGTACGTGACACCGTCACCTGTTCGTGCGCTTTCCCGGAGCGGTAATTCAGCCAGAAAGCGCCGTAGAGAAGCAGGAAATCCAGTCCGAAGAAGAAGCCGATCGGCCAGGCCCCCGTCGCGATGAAGAACGTGCCGTAAAGCAAGCAGACGGCACCGGATAGGGCAAGCAGCACCTTGAAGCCCCGGCGGCCGAGCGACCGGTGGGGAAAGAGCTCGGCAGCGAAAACAGGCTGCTCATTGAAGCTGTCGGCGTTGCTTTCCATCATGGCTGCTGAGTATAGAGTTTCCATGGCGAATCCGAAACTCAAATCCGTTACCAAGACGCCGCAGGGCACGAATGTGATTGCCCGCCGCAAACCGGCGGCAGCGGTGCGCACGGCCTATTCGCTGACCGAACGCGAGGAGATATTCCGCCGCTTCTCGGTGCAGCGGCCGCAACCGAGGGGCGAGCTCGAGCACACCAACCCCTTCACGCTCGTCGTCGCCGTCGCGCTTTCAGCGCAAGCGACCGATGTTGGCGTCAACAAGGCGACGCGCGCGCTCTTCAAGGTTGCCGATACGCCGGAAAAGATGCTCGATCTCGGCGAGGAGCGGCTGCGCGATTACATCAGGACGATCGGCCTCTACCGCAACAAGGCGAAAAACGTCATCGCGCTCTCGCAGATGCTGATCGACCAATTCGGCGGCAAGGTGCCGGAAACGCGCGACGAACTGGTGAGGTTGCCGGGCGTCGGCCGCAAGACCGCCAATGTCGTGCTTTCCATGGCCTTCGGCCAGGCGACGATGGCCGTCGACACACACATCTTCCGCATCGCCAATCGCACCAGGCTTGCCCCCGGCAAGACACCAGACGAGGTCGAGGCGCGGCTGATGAAGGTGATCCCGAGCCATTACCTCTATCACGCCCATCACTGGCTGATCCTGCACGGTCGCTATACCTGCAAGGCGCGCCGCCCCGAATGCGAGCGCTGTATCATCGCCGACCTCTGCAAATCGCCGGAGAAGAGTTGGGATGTGCCGGCGCCGCTGGTCGAGCTACCGCCGCAGGTGATCGGCGAGGCCGTCGAGTAGGACTGCGATCGCCTGCTCGTAATGCCGCCTTTCAGCGCCCGCCTCGATCGCGATCGCCGCGCGATCGAAGGCCGCCGATAGCAGCGACGTCAGCGGTTCGAGCATGGCGCCGGCCTCTGGAAGCATCGCTGCAAGCCCTGCCCGCAGCGTCGCTTCCGCATTCTCTGCATCGATCGCCGCACTCGCCAGCGGGCCGAGAACGGCAGGTGCCTCGATCAGCAGCAGCTGCGTGCGCCCTTGCCCCATCATCGCATCGAAATAGGCCGAGGCACCGGCGATCAGCATGGCACGCGGCGCGTCGTAGGACGCCGAACGCGCCTCGATCGCCGCGGTCACCGCTTTCGCCTCGCATTCGATAACCGCCCTAAAAAGCGCCTTCTTGTCTTCAAAATGATGGTAGAGCGCACCACGCGTCACTCCCGCCGCCGCGACGATCTCCGGCGTCGCGGTTTCGGCATAACCTTTTTCGACGAAGAGACGTCGACCGGCATCGATCAGTGCCTGTCTCGTCTGCTCCGTTCTCTCGCGATTGCTGCGGCCCATGCACACCTCTTTACATACAAACAGAATGTATGTTAATAGACAAAAACATACAGATTGTATGTAAAAAAGGAGGAAAACGAGATGAAATCGACGAGCTATTATCCTGTCATGATGACCGACGACGTTGCCGGCACCGCCAGCTTCTATTGCACGCATTTCGGCTTCAAAGCTCTGTTCGAAAGCGACTGGTATGTTCACCTGCAATCGGCAGAGGAGGAGCATATCGCGCTTGCCATCCTTGACGGCAGCCACGAGACCATCCCGGCCATAGCCCGCGGCAGGGTGTCCGGCCTTCTCCTCAATTTCGAGGTCGGCGATGTCGATGCGATCTATGCAGCCTGCCGGAGCGCCGGCCTGCCAATTCTGAGAGAAATCCGCGACGAGGATTTCGGCCAGCGGCATTTCATCACCGCCGATCCGAACGGCGTGCTGATCGACATCATCAAGCCGATCCCGCCGAGCGCCGAATTCGCGGCGATGTACGACACCTCCGCCCTGCCCGCTTGAGTCTTAGGCACGCAAACCGGTGTCCTTAGCGGAAACCAACTTGTGCAGATGCACCATCATACCGGCGGCAAAAAGCGGCGTCAGAAGATTGACGATCGGGATCGCCAGGAAAAGGGCGATCATCAGCCCGCCGAGAAAGACGGTGGAGGCATGCTTGGCGCGGAAGAGCCGCGCCTCATCCGGCGAACGGAAGCGCATGGCGGCGAATTCGAAGAATTCCCGTCCGAGCAGATAGCCGTTCACCAGAAAGAACGCGACCAGATTGACGCCGGGTATGAACAGCAGCAGCAATGCCAGGATATTGCCGAGAATCACCACACCGAGAAACTTGATCGAGCTTACCATCGCCGGACCGAGCGGCATGGCGGTGCCCGGCGCGTCCTTGGGATAGTCGCGCTTTTCGATGACCTCGGCGACGTCGTCGAGAAACAGGCCGGCAATCAGCGCCGTCACCGGCGACAGCAGCAGCGCCAGCATGAGAGCAAGGCCGATTCCGGCAAAAATTGCGAAGATGAGAGCGAACCACCCCGCCCAATCCGGCATATCGGGAAAGAAGCTCGTGAGCCAGGGAAAGAGAAAGGCCATGAAGGCCCCGCGCAGCGCGAACCAGAGGCCGACAAGCACGAGAACCGTCAGGCCGAGCACCTTCCAGAAGACAGAGCGTGTTTCCGATGCGAACAGATTGGCGAGCGAAAGTCGAGCGGCGTCAAGAATCATGTCTCAGGCGTCTCCGGTTGCGCCGAAGATGTAGGGAAGATGCGGGCCACCGACAAGAGAGAATAAAATTGCATTCAGTAATAGAAAACTTGTCGAAAACCAAATACTAATATAATATTGTGGCATACATGAAATACGCACGGGCCTGAGAAGCAGCTTCCGAAATAGTTGCAAAGACAAGGGGTCGCAACAGCGCATCCACGGAACGCCTCTGAGGAAGATGGGGAGGCTGCCGTGGAAGACTTTGTGCAAAAACTCAGGCAATACGCAAAAACCGGCACACCCGCCGAGCGCCGTATCGCGAAATATTTCACCGAACATCTGAACGACCTGCCATTCGAGACGGCTGCGTCCGTTGCCGACAGGCTGGATCTCTCGCCGATGACCGTCGGGCGCTTTCTGCGCTCGCTCGGTTATCAGGGATTGGACAGCGTCAAGGTGGAGATTCGCGAGACCGTGACGACATCGCCGGCGCAATTACAGAGCGCCATGAGCGAGCTGCATGCCGACGCCGCGGAGGGCAAACCGCTGGCCGTGCTGGTTGCCGAACAGATCCAGGCCCTCCATCATATCTATCATCTGACGGCGCAGCCGCACTGGTCGGAAGCCGTCGGCTTGATCAGCACTGCCCGCGAAGTGTCGATCGCCACGCATGCGCGGCTCGCAAGCCTGGCCAATCATTTCTGCCAGCGGCTGACACAAGCCCGCGACGGCGTGCGCACGCTCGACGCCGCCGACAACCGTTTTGCGGAACTCTTCGCCCGGCTGGCGGTCGACGACGCACTGCTCGTCATCATCGATTGTCGCCGCTTCGCCAAGGCGCGGCTGCTTGCCAGAACGGCGCGGCGCTACGGCTATAAGGTCGTGCTGATTTCGCCGCAGCAAGCGGACTGGATGGCGGACCAGTCGAACGTCATGCTGCCTCTGCCGCCCGCTCGTGCACCCGATCTCGACAATCTTCCGCCGCTGATCGCGCTGCTCGATTGCCTGTCGGAATCCGTCATCCTCCAAGTCGGAGAAGAGGCGGCACTTCGCCGCCGCCGCATGATGGAGTTCGCGACCGTGCTCGGCGAGACGGCGAACCACTAATTTTAAAAGGATCATGCGCAGATTCAAAGTGATGGAGCGCCGCGCGGCGCTCTATTGCATCGTTTCCAATTCGGCGCGGTGCCGGTGCATGGCGAGAAGTCGGCGGTAGTCGCGGTCGTAGAGCGCCTGCTTCGCCTTGTCGGGAAGCCGTTCGTCGGCGCCCGGATACATCGCCTCGCCGGCCGCCGCCAGATCCTTGTACAGGCCGCAGGCGACGGATGCTGCGATCGCCGTGCCGAGCAGCACTGCCTCGTTCATCTTCGGCACCACGACCTTGCAGCCGGTCGCATCGCTATAAAGCTCCATCAGCACCGGGTTCTTCACATGCCCGCCGGCGATATGCAGCGTATCGGTCATGTAACCGTATTGCTTCATCATTTCCAGAATATGGCGGATGCCGAGCGCAATGCCCACCGCAGAGCGCCAATAAAGCGCGCAGAGCCCGTCGAAGGACGTATCGAGCGTCAGTCCACTGACGACGCCGACCGCATGCGGATCGGCGAGCGGCGAGCGGTTGCCATGGAAATCCGGCAGCACGAAGATCCGCGCACCGAAGGCATCGCCCTCCTCGGCCCGCAATTCGGCGATCCGCGCGACGATCCTCTGATGCAGCGCCGCCGTTGGCTCGCCGCCGGCCGCATGCATGCGCACGATGTGGTCGAGCAGCGCGCCGGTCGCCGATTGCCCGGCCTCCACCAGCCAGGATTGCGGGAAGACAGCCTCGTAATAGGGACCCCACATGCCATGGCTCGGCTTGCGCTCCCGCGAGAACGTAACGATGCAGCTCGATGTGCCGGCAATCAGCGCCAGCTGGTGCTCGCGTTTGACAGGATCAGCGGCATAGCCGCCGAGCGCGCCGAGTGCGCCGGCATAGGCGTCGATCATCCCGGCAGCGACACGGCAGTCCACAGTCAGCCCCAGCGCTTCTGCCGCTTCCTCAGTCAGCCGGCCGACGCTGTCTCCGACAGGCGTGGTCTCATCCGGCAGGTGGCCGCGCGCCTGAAGGTCCTCGAGGCCGATCCGCTCCAGGAAATCCTGCTGCCAGCCCTTTTCGAGATGGGCGAGATAGTTCCATTTCGCCGTCAGCGTGCAGCGCGAACGGGCGGCCGATCCGGTCGATTTCCACGTCATGAAATCGGCGAGATCGAAGAAGTAGCCGGCCGTTTCCCATGTGGCGGGCAGCTTTTTCTTCAGCCACATCAGCTTCGGCATTTCCATTTCCGGCGACATCACGTGGCCGGAATGTTCGAGCACCCTGTGCTCCGTCGCCGTGCAGAAATCGGCTTCCTTCAGCGCCCGGTGATCGAGCCAGACGATCGTGTCGAAACGCCGGTCGCCGCCTGTGGAAACGCTGAGCTGCCGGCCCTCGATGTCACGGACGACGAGCGAGCAGGTGGCGTCGAAGCCAATCGCTCCGACCGAGGCGGCGGCGATGCCGGATTGCTCCACCGCCCTGCGCACTGCCGTGCAGGCGGCCGACCAGATGTCTTCGGAATCATGCTCGGCATGGTTTTCGCGTGGCCGGTTCATCACGATCGGATGCTCGGCCTTGGCGAGCAGACGGCCGCGTACATCGAAGACGCCGGCGCGCGCGCTGCCCGTGCCGATATCCACCGCAACCACATGATCACGCATCAAGTCTTGGTCCCGTCCAGCTTATGGTTGCGGACAAGGTGTATCAAATCCGGCATGGCGTCAAACACCACATCAGGCGAAAGGCGGTCGAGTTCGGCACGATATCCGGTGAAATTGGCGTGTGATCCGCCGGTGAAGGCAAAGACCGTCATGCCTGCTGCCTTGGCGGCGGCAATGCCGGCCGGGCTGTCTTCGACGACAAGGCAATGAGCCGGCTCGACCTGCATTTCACGCGCCGCATGCAGGAAGAGATCGGGCGCCGGCTTGCCGCGCTTGACCATCGTTGCGCTGAAGATGTCGGGCAGCCTGTCGAGAAGCCCGGTCACCGACAGCGACAACCGGATTCGCTCCATCTGGCTGGAGGAGGCAACGCAGCAGCGAACGCCCAGCCTGTCGATCGCCGCGGCGATACCGTCGATCGGCTTCAGTTCCGTGCGAAAACGAGCGTAGAGTTCGATGCGGATACGCTCGAGGAATTCCTCGTCGGCATGGACGTTGAATTCGGTTTCCAGCGTATCGATGAGGGTCGACAGGCTGCGGCCGAGAAAACGCTCATAGGCCTGGTCCTCGGTGATCGAGACGCCGAGATCGTTCATTGCCCCGACGAGCACGCTGATCGAGATCGGCTCGCTGTCGACGAGTACGCCATCGCAATCGAAGATCACCAGCCGTGTTTCAGCATCAGCCATGCAAGACCCAACCTGAGTTCAATTCGGACGCGTTACCGTCCCGCTTCACTCGCAAGGCCGGATGAATGGCGGCAGTAGAGACCGCCACCGAATTTCTTACACTGCGAGCTTGCCGTCGAGATAGAGCTGCAGCGTCTCCCGCGTGCCCTTTTCCCACAGGGTTTTGAGAGCATGGGCAAAACGCTTGCGGAAAAGTTCGGATTTTGCCACTTCGCCGAAAATATCGTCGAAGACGAGGAAGGCCGATGGATCGTCCTTGGCTTTCAGCGCTGCCGCATGCAGGCGCTCTGCGCTCGCGTCGTTGAAGACGATATCCTTGCCGCTGTCGGTCTTGCCGGCGAAATAACGGCACCAGAGTGCCGAAACCAGCGCCAGACCGACGACGTCCCTGCCCTGACTCAAATTGTCGAGCGTCGACGGCAGGATGAATTTCGGTTGGCGGTTCGAGCCGTCCTGCGCCAGCCGCGGAATGGTGTCGGCAATCTTCGGATTGAGCAGGCGATGTTCGATCAGCGCGAAATAATCCGTCAGCGACGTGTTCGGCACCGGCGGCACGATCGGAATGATCTCGTCTTTCTCGAGTTTGGCGAGGAAGGCGCGGATCAGCGGGTCTTCCATGGAATCATGCACGAAGTGAATGTCCATCAGCGCCGCCGGATAGGCGATCGCGGCATGCCCGCCGTTGAGGATGCGGATCTTCATATGCTCGTAAGGCGTGACATCGGCAACGAAGGTGACGCCGACCTTTTCCAGCGCCGGCCGGCCGGCGGTGAACTTATCCTCGAGCACCCATTGCTTGAATTCCTCGCAATAAACCGGCCAACTGTCCTCGATCTGGAAATTGTTCCTGAGGAAATCGATCTCGCGCTGGCTGGTCGCCGGCGTGATTCGGTCGACCATGGCGTTCGGGAAGGCGACATTCGCCCGGATCCAGTCGGCAAAGGCAGGATCCGAAAGTGCCGCCGTGCCGACGACGGCATTGGCGGTGACGATGCCATTATGGGGAATGTTGTCGCAGGACATGACGGTGAAAGGTCCGATGCCCTTGTCCTTGCGCGCCTTCAGGCCGGCGACGATCAGGCCGAACACCGTCTTCGGCGCGTTGGGGTTCTCTCCGTCTGCGGCAATGGCCGGATGGGCCGGATTGAACGTGCCTGAGGCATCGATGAAATAACCGCCCTCGGTAATCGTCATCGAAACGATGCGGATTTCGGGATCGGCAAGCCTGGCGATGATCGCAGCGGCATCGCCGACCGGCAGGATGTCGATCATCGGTGCGGTGACGCGCGCCGCCGTCTTGTTGTTGTCCTGTTCGACCACCGTCGTCAGGAAATCCTGCGCCGCAAGCTTTTCGCGCATCGCCGCATCCGACGGCAGCACGCCGGCGCCGACGATCGCCCAGTCGTGATCCGTGCCCGCGTTGAAGAGATCGTCGAGATAGATCGCCTGATGGGCACGGTGGAAATTGCCGACGCCGAAGTGCACGATGCCGGCCTTCAGCGACGCCCTGTCATATCCAGGGATGGCAGCAGTGCGCGCCACATCCGAAAGCGTTGCCAGCGATAGTTTGCACGTCATGTTTCAGTCCTCTTGAAGGTCTTGCCGAGACGGCCGGGCGCCATCGTCCGGCTCGCATGCCTGCCCTCCGGCCCGGCCGGCTGCCTCAGATGGCAAGACCGCCTTCGTTGAATTTATGAATACGCGAACGGTCCGGCGTCAGGAAGACCGTATCGCCCGCTTTGGCGGCGAAATCGCCGCTGCCGCGCGCCGTCAGCATGCCGATGCCATCGGCATCGATATGCAGGAAAGTGTCGGAACCAAGATGTTCGGCGACCACGACCCTGCCCTTCCAGTCGCCGCTTTCCATCGACAGCAGCACATGTTCGGGCCGGACGCCGATGGTATGAGCATTGAGCGCGGCGGCGTTTTGGCCGGTGATGAAGTTCATCTTCGGCGATCCGATGAAGCCGGCGACGAAGAGGTTCAGGGGACGGCTGTAGAGTTCGAGCGGCGATCCGACCTGCTCGATATTGCCCCGGTTCAGGACGACGATCTTGTCGGCCATGGTCATCGCCTCGACCTGGTCGTGGGTGACGTAGACCATCGTCGTCTTCAGTTGCTGATGTAACTCGCTGATTTCGAGGCGCATGTTGACGCGTAGCGCCGCATCGAGGTTCGACAGCGGTTCGTCGAACAGGAAGGCCGAAGGTTGGCGCACGATGGCGCGGCCGATCGCCACGCGCTGGCGCTGGCCGCCCGACAGCTGGCGCGGCTTGCGCTCGAGATAGTCGGTGAGGTTAAGCACCCGGGCGGCATCGCTGACCTTGCGGTCGATCTCCGCCTTGTCGATGCCCGCCATCTTCAGCGGGAAAGCGATGTTGTTGCGCACGCTCATATGCGGATAAAGCGCATAGGACTGGAACACCATGGCAAGGCCGCGCTCGGACGGCGCCTTTTCGGTGGCGTCCCTGCCGTCGATGACGATCTTGCCGCCGGAGACGTCCTCGAGCCCGGCGATCAGCCTGAGCAGCGTGGACTTGCCGCAGCCCGACGGACCGACGAAGACGACGAACTCGCCGTCCTTGATGTCGAGATCGATCGAAGGGATGACCTTGGCTTCGCCGAAGACCTTGGAAACCTTCTGAAGGGTAATGCTGCCCATGTTTCTCTCCCTTTTATGTTATTTCACAGCGCCGAAGGTCAGGCCGCGGACGAGTTGTTTCTGACTGAACCAGCCAAGGATCAGGATCGGCGCGATCGCCATCGTCGATGCCGCCGAGAGCTTGGCGTAAAACAGACCCTCGGGGCTGGAATAGGAAGCGATGAAGGCCGTCAGCGGCGCCGCCTTCGAGGCGGTGAGATTGAGCGTCCAGAACGCCTCGTTCCAGGCAAGGATGATGTTCAAAAGCAGTGTCGAGGCAATGCCGGGCACGGCCATCGGCGTCAGCACGTAGACGATCTCCTTCATCAGCGACGCCCCATCCATACGCGCCGCCTCGAGGATCTCGCCGGGGATTTCCTTGAAGTAGGTGTAGAGCATCCAGACGATAATCGGCAGGTTGATCAGCGTCAGCACGATCACCAGGCCGGTGCGCGTGTCGAGTAGGCCAAAATTGCGGAACATCAGATAGATCGGGATCAGCGCGCCGACCGGCGGCATCATCTTGGTCGACAGCATCCACATCAGCACGTCCTTGGTCCGCTTGGTCGGCGAAAACGCCATCGCCCAGGCGGCCGGAATGGCGATGATCAGGCCGATCAGCGTCGAGCCGAAGGAGATGATCACCGAGTTCATGAAGTGGCTGAGATAGTTCGACCGGCTCTGCACCTCCGCGTAGTTCTCCGTCGTCCAGTGGAAGAACAGGAACTGCGGCGGCGAGGCGATGGCATCGGCTTCCGACTTGAAGCTGGTGAGAAACGTCCAGAGAATCGGGAAGAAGATCAGGATGCCGAGCGTCCAGGCGATCGCGGTGACGATGAGCTTGCGCTTGGTTGTGACTTTTCTGGCCATCTCAAGCCTCCAGATTCTTGCCGACGAGGCGCACGAGGAAGATCGCGACGATATTGGCGAGGATAACAGCCACGATACCACCGGCCGATGCCCCACCGATATCGAACTGCAGCAGCGCCTGGGCATAGACGAGATAGGTGAGGTTGGTGCTGTCGGTGCCCGGCCCGCCATTGGTGGTGACGAGGATTTCGGCAAAGACCGAAAGCAGGAAGATCGTCTGGATCAGGATCACCACGGTGATGGCGCGCGCCATGTGCGGAAGGATGATGTAGATGAACTTCGAGATCGGTCCGGCGCCGTCCATCTCGGAGGCTTCCTTCTGCTCCTCGTCGAGCGACTGCAGCGCCGTCAGCATGATGAGGGTGGCAAACGGCAGCCATTGCCAGGCGACGATCAGAATGACGGAAAACAGCGGCGCATTCGCCAGCCAGTCGATCGGCTGCAGGCCGAGCGCCTTGGCAAGATGCGCAAACAACCCGTTGACCGGGTTCATGAACATATTCTTCCAGACCAGTGCTGCCACCGTCGGCATGACGAAGAACGGTGCAATCACCAGGATGCGCACGATGCCCTGGCCGTACATCGGCTGGTCGAGCAGCAGCGCAAAGGCGATGCCGCCGATGACGGTGATCAGCAACACGCCGGCAACAAGCAGCAGCGTGTTGATCAGCGCGGCGAAGAAGGCCGGATCCGACAGGAAATATTCGTAGTTCAGGAAACCGACGAAGCTCTCCATGCCGGGGCTGAGCAGATTGTAGTTCAGCAGCGAGAAATAGATCGTCATCGCCAGCGGGACGATCATCCACGCAAAAAGCAGCAGCACGGAGGGCGCGATCATCAGGCGCGCGGAGGAGCGGGTGTGTAACGTTGCCATGGCAATCACCGATCTGGACTGAAGCGGGGAGCGGCCGCAAGGCAGCTTTGTCTGGAAAAAAGCGGCCGCCGATGCAGTTCGGGCAATCGGCGGCCCAGAGAGGCGGATTGTCAAGGATCCGCCTCTTGCTCAGGAGGTTTTATTTTATGTAGCCGGCCTTGGTCATTTCGCGAGTGGTCAGTTGCTGCGCTGCCTGCAGGGCCTGGTCGACCGAGAGCTGGCCGGCAAGAGCTGCGGAGAACTGCTGGCCCACCGCCGTGCCGATGCCCTGGAATTCCGGGATCGCCACGAACTGGACGCCGACATAGGGAACCGGCTTGACGGTCGGCTTGGTCGGATCGGCCGACTCGATCGAGTCGAGCGTCATCTTGGCGAACGAAGCCGCCTTCTGGTAGTCCGCATTCGCATAGAGCGATTTGCGGGTGCCCGGAGGTGCGTTCAGCCAACCTTCCTTCTCGGCGACGAGGTTGCTGTATTCCTTGCTGGTTGCCCAGGCAACGAACTTCTCAGCAGCTTCGGCCTTCTGGGTCCCTGCCGGGATGGCGAGGCTCCAGGCCCAGAGCCAGTTGCCGCGCTTGCCGAGGCCCTTGTCCGGGGCGAGCGCGAAGCCGACCTTGTCGGCGACCTGCGACTGCTTCGGATCGGCGACGAAGGAAGCGGCAACCGTTGCATCGATCCACATGCCGCACTTACCGGTCTGGAAGAGCGCCAGGTTCTCGTTGAAGCCGTTGGAGGAGGCGCCCGGAGGGCCGGCGTCCTTCATCAGCTTGACGTAGAAGTCGAGCGTGTCCTTCCATTCCGGCTGATCGAACTGCGGCTTCCACTTCTCGTCAAACCAGCGTGCGCCGAAGGAATTGGACATGGCCGTCAAGAAGGCCATGTTCTCGCCCCAGCCGGCCTTGCCGCGAAGGCAGATGCCGTAGATTTCCTTGTCCTTGTTGGTGATCTTGCGGGCAGCGTCGGCAACGAAGTCCCAGGTCGGCGCGTCGGGCATTTTCAGGCCGGCAGCTTCGAACAGGTCCTTACGGTACATGACCATCGAGCTTTCACCATAGAACGGCGAAGCATAGAGCTTGCCGTCCACAGTCAGGCCGCTGCGAATTGCCGGCAGCAAGTCGTCGACGTCGTAATTGGCGCCGAGATTGTCGAGCGGCAGCAACCAGTCCTGTTTTGCCCAGATCGGAACTTCATAGGTGCCGATCGTCAGAACGTCGTACTGGCCGCCCTTGGTCGCGATATCGGTCGTGACCTTCTGGCGCAGCACGTTTTCTTCCAGGGTTACCCATTCAAGGTCGATACCGGGGTTCTTCGCCTTGAAATCATCCGTCAGCTTCTGCATCCGGATCATGTCGCCGTTATTCACGGTCGCGATTGTCAGCGTTTCGGCCGAAGCCATACCGGCAAACGCCAGTGCTGAGCAGGCGCCCAGCAGAAAAGTTCTCAATGTCATAATCTTCCTCCCAGAAGATGGGGTGTGAGCATTCGCTTCGCTCATGGGCAATTACTCAATAAACAATAAGGAATGTCAATCGACAATCGTTGCTGCGGTGCCGAAGGCGATGGTCATCCTATTGATTTAACGAGAATATTTTTTGCTCAGCTCCTGAGCAAAAACTCAGCCGTCTCTTCGTCGGTGATCAGAGCGTTGATTTGATGGCCGACAACCGCAGCCCTGATCGCCTTGAACTTGCGCTTGCCCTTGGCCAGCCCAATGACCATCGACGCGTCGCGGGACGGGATCGGCGCCGACGCGACGCGCTCGTTGATCGGGTTGTCGATCAACCTGCCATCGACATCGAAGATCCAGCCGCAGATCTCGCCGACAGCACCCCCGCGCATCAGCTCCATCATCTCGTCCTTCTCGAGAAACCCGTCGACGCAGAGCGGCCCATCGATGCCGAGCTCGCCGATGCCGACGAAGGTGACATCGGCTTGCGCACTCATATTCAGCGTCGAGCGCACCAGCTGTTGGCCATGCAGCAGCTCCCGCTCCTCCGCCGAGGTGACGAGCACCGGCAGCGGCATCGGATAGTGCCGCGCCTTCACCGCATCGGCCATGCTGAAGATGACGTTGTAATAGGCCGCCGATCCGTCCGGGGCGATATTGCCGGTCAGCGAAACGATGCGGTGATTGGGACATTCGATCGCCGGAAGCTGGTCGACGGCCGCCTTCAGCGTGCGGCCGGTACCGATGGCGAGCACGATCGGCTCCGGCCGTTTCAGCCACCGCTCGATCTCGGCCGCGGCCGCCTCGGCGATACCGACCGTCGTCGACGACGATGCGGGATCGCTCGGCACCACTTCCACATGTTTCAACCCGAATTTCCGCCGCAGCTGACTGCCGAGCTCCAGGCAGGCGGCGATCGGATGATCGAGCCGCACCTTGATCAGGCGCTCGGCGACCGCCAGCGACACCAGCCGCTGCGCCGATTGCCGCGAGATGCCCATCGCAGCGGCGATTTCGTCCTGCGTGCGCCCGGCGACGTAATAGAGCCAGCCGGCACGCGCCGCATCGTCGAGCCGTGCAGGGGTCTCGGATCTTTTTACCATTTACTGCCTACCGCGCGAAGTGAGCCGGCGTGCCGCCGCCGAACATGATCTGAGTCTGTATCGCCAGATCAAAACAAAATTCCGGCAAATGTCGAGCCTGTTGCAAAGTGGACCGCTAAATAACCGCCATCACTCCGGCAAACCCGCTCAGGCAAACCATTGCACGACGAGATAGATCGCCGCCTTCACGAGACCGTAAATCACCCCGCCGGCGACGACGAGCGACACGGCCGTCATCACGAAGCCGATGAGCGCGAAGAGCCCGTCACGGCCCAATATGCCGAAGGCGAAGACCGAGATCGTGACCGCCGGCAGGATGTTGCCGAGCGGGACCGGCAGCAGCAGCACGATCGACAGCAGCAGGCATGCCGCCCCGGCAAGATATTCCGCCGGCGGTTCGGCGAAGATCGCAAGCCGCGGTTTCAGCATGCGTTCGGCCCAGGCGAGCCAGCGATGGATGCGGCCGACAATGGTCTCGAAATCCTCCCGCCGCATCGAACGGTTGGCAATCACCTTCGGTAGCCAGGGTTTCAGCCCGAAGGTCAGTTGCACTGCCAGGAAGACCAATGGCGCCCCGAGCACTGCCGAGGTGCCCGGCGGAGTGGGAAAGGCATTCGGCAGCGCGAAGATCAGCATCAACGCGCTGATCGCCCTGTCACCCATAGTATCGAACAGATCGCCTATCGAGATCCGTTCGCGGCTCTGGTCGGCGGCCATCTGCCGCAAAATGGATGAAAGGCGGCGGCCTTTGGGACGTGGTCTTCGGATGGTACTGTTTTCTCTCGTATCTATGGTCGTGGGTCCGGCAGTTGATAAAAGTGTAGGGCCGGATTCTGGCGATGCAATATGCCAATTGAATGACTTGTGGGGTTAGAAATTGCGGCCGCGATCGAAGCCGATGGGCTTGGGCTCACCGGATTTCTCCAACGTCTTGCCATGACGGAATGAAAGACGGAAAACCGTCGCGCCTATCCGATCTCCCCACCTGCGGGAGAGATGTCAAGCAGAACAGACGGGGTAGCACACGACACGACCCTAAAGCCGGCGACACCACCGCCGAATGAGCGCTTGAAATTCCCCGCCAACAATGCAAGCAGACGGTGGGAGACCAGAAAAACGGCAGAGTGGCAATGATCATTTCATTCGACATCGGCGGCACCGCTATCAAGGGCGGCATCGCCCACTCCGAGATAGACATCCTTCCCCTCGGCCGCCGCCCGACGCCCAAGGATGATTTTGCCGCGTTCGTCGAGACCCTGCGCGACATCATCGCCGAAACCGGCGAACAGCCGAGCCGCATCGCCCTCTCCATCGCCGGCGTCGTCGATCCCGATACGCAGCGCCTGATCTGCGCCAACATTCCCTGCATCCACCACCGTACGCTTGGCGCCGATCTCGAAGTCGAGCTCGGCCTGCCGGTGCTGATCGCCAACGACGCCGACTGTTTCGCGATGGCCGAAGCCGGTCTCGGCGCCGGCCGCGGCCACCGCATCGTCTTCGGCGCCATCCTCGGCACCGGCGTCGGCGGCGGCCTGGTTGCCGACGGGCGCCTCGTCAACGAGGCCGGCGGCTTTGCCGGCGAATGGGGTCATGGGCCGATCATCGCATCTGCGGCCGGCAATCCGCCCGTCGCCATTCCCGCCTATGCCTGCGGCTGCGGCCAGAGGGGCTGCGTCGACACCGTCGGCGGTGCCCGCGGCCTGGAGCGGCTGCACCAGACGCTGCACGATCTCGACCTTTCCAGCGAGGAGATCATCGCTCAGTGGGGGCGTGGGGAGGAAAAGGCGACAAGGACGATCGACGTCTATGTCGATCTCGTCGCCTCGCCCTTGGCGCTGACGATCAACATCACCGGAGCGACCATTGTGCCGGTCGGAGGCGGGCTTTCCAATGTCGAGCCGCTGCTTGCCGAGCTCGACCACGCCGTGCGCGCCCGCATCCTGCGCAAGTTCGATCGCCCGCTGGTGGTGCGCAGCGAATGCCGCATCGAACCCGGCCTGATCGGCGCAGCGCTTTTGGGGCTGAAGGCCGAGACGGCGGCTTAAAGCACCGGCCACATCCGCACGATCGCTGCGAACCGATCCCAGTCCTTGCGCGCAGAAGGCGTCCAAGCAGCCTCGGCGACCGCTGGGAGACGCGGGAAAACCAGCCGGTTGAAATAGGCACGCGAGAGGAAATTTTCAGTCCAGATGCAGGCCTGGATGCCGCGCATCTTCTCCTGCAGCGCCGCCGGCAGCTCGCCCTCGGCCTCGTAAGCGTAGGTGTGTTCCGGCAGGCTGAAGCCCGCCCAGCTCGCGCCGGGCTCGCCCCAGGCTTCCGCTTGCGCCATGTCGAGATAATAGGCCTGGCCCGGCGTCATCACCACGTCGTAGCCCTCCTGTGCCAGCTCGATGCCGACGGCGGGCTTTTCCCAGGCCATCAGCAGCGTGCCGTCGCGGTCGACGCCGCCGCCATGCGAAACCTCGTTCCAGCCGACGAGTTTCTTGCCGCGATCCGACAGCATGGCTTTGATACGTTTCAGGAAATAGGATTGCAGCTCGGCAGTGCCGGCAAGTTTCTCCCTCTCCATCAGCGTCTTGCAGAGCGGCGAGGAAAGCCAGGAGCCGTGCGCCACTTCGTCGCCGCCGATATGGAGATATTCGCCGGGAAACAGCGTCACCATCTCGTCGAACACCTTACCGAGAAATTCATAGGTGAATTCCACCGCCGGATTGAGGGCGTTGTTCGGATAACCCTGCACCGAGCGGTAACTATCCGGCGCCTCCTGGCCGTCGACGAGCTCGGGCAGCGAGAACAGCGTCGCCATGCTGTGGCCCGGAATATCGATTTCCGGCAGTACCTCGATATGCAGCGAGGCTGCATGCGCAACGATCCGCTTGGCATCCTCCTGCGTGTAATGACCGGAGCGCGTTTGCGCCCCGTCGCCGAGCTGCGGCACGAGCACTTCATCCGGCCCGCGCCGGGCGCCGATCTCCGTCAGCGCGGGATAGGCCTTGATCTCCAGCCGCCACGCTTCGTCATCGGTCAGATGCCAGTGGAAGATGTTGAGCTTGTTCCAGGCGAGAATATCGATCAGCCGCACGACGTCTGCCACCGGATAGAACTGCCTGGACACATCGAGATGGCAGCCGCGCCAGTCATAACGCGGCTGGTCGGCGATCGCGCCGAAATTGGGGAATTTGAAGCGCTCGGGATCGGCGCGGGCGCCGTGCAGCAGTTGCGCCAGGCTGATCAGCCCGTAATGCCGCCCGGCGGCATCCGCACTCGAAAGCACGATCTCATGCGCGGTAAAACGCAATTCGTAAGCGAAGGCGGCGATCGACGATTCGGTGACGAAACGAATGCCCCGCCCGCCTTCGACGGCACCGAGGGAAAACGGCATATTGTCGGCCGGGTAGAGCCGCTGGTAGAGCTCCAGAATCAGCGAGAGCGCCTTGACCGCATCAGGGCGCGTCCGCTCGGCCGGATAAAGCACGACCGGCAGCTCTCCCGCCTTCAACCCGAGCGCCAGCGGCCAGGGCAGTAGCGAATAAGGTTCCTCGGCCCGGCCCGGCGGCAGAAGCGGCGGCGCCACGCCACCATCCCGGCCTTCGAGCATGAGATCGCCGAAACCAACAGGAAAGTGGCGTCCGTCGCCAAGTGTCAGATAGGCCGACTTGACGCCGGCCGTGACATGTTTCGGCTCCCTGGTCAGTCCCTCGACAGTGAAGCGCCAGCGCCCACCGGGCGGCACGCTCAGGTCTTCGGGCGGCAGGAATTCATGGAAATGCGCGACCCGCCGCTTGAGGCTGCCGCCGTCGCAGACATGTTTGTCGGCAACCCGCGTCTCTGACGTATAGGCGAGCGAGAAGCCGGACAGCGGCTCGGTCGAAAGATTGAAAAGCATGAAGGTGAGGCGCCCGAAACTGCCCTCGATCGGGCTCCAGCTTGCTTCCAGATGGTAATCGGCCATGGTCGTGCTCTGCCTCGTCGCTGAGTGGCCGGGATCGCGGTTGGTATCCCGGCATGCTTTGGCAGCTTAGCTTTTTCGAGGCGGCAATGGAATCGGCGCACGAGGACCTGTAGCCAAGGAAAACGGCGCGGCTTTCGCCGCGCCGTCCTCACTCTGCTGCCAACGCCGGCGGATGTCTGTCATCCGCCTCTTCCTGGATGGCGTCGGCATGCTCGCCCGGCTCGTCCTTAGCCTTCGGCTCCCGGCCGAAGAAAAGAGCGTAACCGGCGGGCAGAACCAGAATGGTGAGCACGGTCGCAACCAGGATGCCGCCCATCATCGCGTAGGCGAGCGGACCCCAGAAAACACCGCGCGAGATCGGGATGAGAGCCAGAACGGCGGTCAGCGCCGTCAGCATTATCGGCCGGAAACGTCGCACGGCCGCGCCGACAATCGCCTCCTGCCGGTGCATGCCGGCCTTGATATCCTGGTCGATCTGATCGACCAGGATGATCGAATTGCGCATGATGATGCCGAGCAGCGCGATAACGCCGAGGATCGCCACGAAGCCGAAAGGCGCGCCGCTGATCAGCAATGCGGCCGCCGCACCGATGATCCCGAGCGGTCCGGTTGCGAGCACCAGCATCGCCTTGCCGAAATGCTGCAGTTGCACCATCAGCAGTACGATGATGACGGCGAGCATGATCGGCGCCTTGGCGGCGATCGACATCTGGCTTTCCGCCGCATCCTCGGCGCCGCCCTGGATTTCGACCTTGTAGCCGGCCGGCAGGCTGTCGCGCAGATCCTTCATGTCGGCATACATCTTCATCACCACGTCGTTCGGCTGCACATCGTCAGGCAGCGTGGCGCGCACGGTGATTGTCGGCAGCCTGTTGCGCCGCCATTCGATGCCCTGCTCCATGACGGGCACGACCTTGGCGACCTGCGAGACCGGTACGAAGCCGCCGAAATCCGTCGGCACATAGACCGAGTTGACCGCCGACAGCAGCGAGCGGCTGGCATCCGGCTCGCGGGCGACGATCGAAACCGTCTCCTCGCCATCGCGGAAATCGTCGAGCGCAGTCCCTGACATGGCGGTCTGCAACATCTGGCGGACACGCTGCGAGGTGACGCCGAGTGCCCGGGCGCGATCCTGGTCGATCACCAGCTTCATCGCCGGCACCTCTTCCAGCCAATCGTCATGGATGGCGCCGAGCTCCGGATTGGCCTGGAAGCGCGCCTTTACCTGATCGGCGATCTCCCTGACTTCCTGACGGTCGGGCCCCATCACGCGCATCTGCACCGGCCAGCCGGTCGGCGGACCAAGGAAGAGGCGGTCGACCTTGCCGCGAATATCGGGGAAGTCTTCCGCAAGGATCGTCCGCAGCTTGACGATCAGCCGCTCGCGCGCCGGTTCGTCATTGGCCATGACGAGCAGCTGGGCGAAGTTCGGATTGCGCAGCTGCTGGTCGAGCGGCAGGAAGAAGCGCGGCGCGCCTTCGCCGATATAGGTGGCGATAAACCGCTTGTCGGGATCATCCATCATCTTGGTTTCGAGTGCCTTTGCCTGCACCTCGACTTCCTTGATGCTGGTGCCCTCGGGCAGCCAGAGATCGACGAGGATTTCCGGCCGCGAGGATTGCGGGAAGAAATTCTGCGGAATGAACTGGAAGGCCCAGAGGCTGGTGACGAAGGTGCCGAGCGTCAGCAGCAGCACGATGACGCGGTGGCGCACCGCCCAGCCGACCGTGCCGCGCAGCCGGCGATAGAAGCCGGTGTCGAAGGCGTCGTGATGCTCGCCGGCGTGATGGCGCTGCTTGAGGATCATATAGCCGAGCCACGGCGTGAAGTAGACCGCGACGAACCACGAGGTGACAAGCGCGATGCCGACGACGTAGAACAGCGAGCGCACATATTCGCCGGCCGTCGAGGCGGCGAAGCCGACCGGAATGAAGCCGGCCGTGGTTATCAGCGTGCCCGTCAACATCGGGAAGGCAGTCGAGGAATAAGCGAAGCTTGCCGCGTCGATCTTGACGAGCCCCTCCTCCAGCTTTCGCTCCATCATCTCGACGACGATCATCGCATCGTCGACAAGCAGGCCGAGCGCGATGATCAGCGCGCCGAGTGAGATGCGCTGCAGATCGATGCCGAGTTCGTACATCAGCGCAAAGGTGGCAGCCAGCACCAGCGGAATGGCGATGGCGATGACGAGGCCCGATCGCCAGCCGATCGACACGAACGAGACGACGAGCACGATGATGAGAGCTTCGCCGAGCGCATGCATGAATTCGCTGACCGCATCCGTCACCACGTCGGGCTGGTTGGCGATCTGATCGACGGCGACGCCATAGGGCAGCGCCTCCTCGAAGCGCTGATAGGTCGCCTCCACGCCCTTGCCGACATCGGTCACATTGAAGCCCTTGGCCATCACGACGCCGACCTGAACGCTGTCGTGGCCGTTGAAACGGTACTTGCGCTGGTAGGGATCTTCGAGCCCGGAACTGACGGTGGCGATATCGCCGAGGCGCGTTACCTGGCCGCCGGCGCGAAGGCGCAGCTCGCGGATATCGGCCGCCTTCTTCACGTCGCCTTCGACCGATATGCGCACCGAGCGCAGGCCGGTATCGACCGAGCCTGCCGGATCGACATTGTTTTGGCCCTTGATGGCGTTCTGCAGATCGAGGATCGTCAGGCCGCGCTCGGAGAGCGCCTTGGACGAGACGTCGATATAGATCTTCTCAGGCTGGTCGCCGATGATGACGGCCTTTTCGACGCCCGGCGTCGTCAACAGCATGTCGCGCGCCTGGATCGCGAATTTCTTCAGTTCCGGATAGGAATAGCCGTCGCCGCTGATCGAATGCAGCGTGATGAAGGTGTCGCCGAACTCGTCGTTGAAATAGGGGCCGAGCAGGCCCTGCGGCAGCTCGTTGGAGATGTCGCCGACCTTCTTGCGCACCTGGTAGAAGGCATCCGCCACTTCTTGCGAATTCGTGTCGCCCTTGACCTGCAGGGTGATGATCGCACTGCCCGCCCGCGTATAGGACTTGACCCAGTCGATATGCGGCGTTTCCTGCAGCTTGCGCTCGATCTTGTTGACGACCTGGTCTTCCATTTCCTGGATGGAAGCACCTGGCCAGATCGCCTGAACGACCATGACGCGGAAGGTGAATTCGGGGTCCTCGCGCTGGCCCATGCGCATCAGGCCGAGCACGCCGGTGATGATGATTAGCCCGAAGAGGAAACGGGCGATGCTCGGATGTCCGATTGCCCAGCGCGACAGATTGAAGGGCCGCTTCTCGGTGGTGGCGTCCATGGTCTTTGTCCCTATCCTATGGCGCGATCAGCGGACGGTCTGGTCCGTGGCGGCCAGGGCCGATTGCTGGTCCGGCACCTTCACCTTCAGGTTTTCGCTCATGAACTGCGCGCCGGCCGAAACGACGAGATCGCCGGTATCGAGACCCTCGGTCACATGCACGCCGTCGCCGGTGAAGTCGGCAACCTTGATGTCACGGCCGTGCACGGTCGCCGTGTCGCGGTCGACGGTCCAGACCATCTGCTTGCCGTCCTTTTCAGCCAGGGCGCTGAGCGGGATCGAGACATAGCTGTTGCCGTTGCTAACATCGGCCTCTATCGTCGCCGTCATGCCGAGCAACACCTGCGGATCGTTCGGCAGGCTCACCCGAACCGCAAAGGTACGCGACTGCTGGTCGGCGCTGCCGGAAACCTCGCGCACCTTGCCGTCGAGCACCAGCCTGTCGTCAGCCCAGAAGCTGGCTTTGACTGTCTTGCCCGGCTTGAATTCGGCAATGTCGTTTTCCGGAACCGCAATCTGCACTTCCTTTTCGCCGTCGACGGCAACGGCGACGACGGGAGTGCCCGACGCAACGACCTGGCCGACATCGGCATTGATCGTCGTGACAATCCCGTTGTGGTCGGCCTTCAGCTCCGCATAACTCACCTGGTTCTTCGCCTGATCGAGCGCCGAGACGGCGGCATCGCGGCTTGAAACGGCCTGATCGTAGCTGAGCGACGCTTGCTCGAGCTGGGATTTCGGCGAAACATTCTTGTCGAACAGCTGCTGATTGCGCTTGTTCACGAGATCGGCGGTTTCGACGCCTTTTTCAGCGGCTGCGAGATTGGCTTCCGCCGTCTTGACCGCCAGCTGGTAATCGGTGGAGTCCATCCGAGCGAGCACGTCGCCCGGCTTCACTTTGTCGCCGATATCGACGAGGCGTTCGGTGATCTTGCCGGCGACGCGAAATCCTAGGTTCATCTCCGTGCGCGCCTTGACCGAGCCCGAATAGTCGAGCTTGCGGGTGTCGCCGGCCTTGGCGATCTCGACGACCTTCACCGGCCGAATGACTTGCTTGACCTCAGCCTTCTCTTCCGAGCAGGCGGAAACGCCGATGCCGATGGCGCCGAAGAGCACGAGACTGGCGACGGACGGCATGCGATGGCTGAGGGTCTTGAGCGAAAACATCTTCCGCACTCCTGGATCGTTTCGGGGGTTCCGACGGCGGCTGCCGTCCATTATTTCTTCAGCGCCCTGATCACGTAGTCGATCAGTTCGCCGACGCTCGCGCGGTTGGTTTTGGCAAGACATTGCGCCACCATCTGCGGATGGCAGAGCGTGTTCGTCGCCGCGCCGAAGCAGCGCGAGGCAACGACCGGGTCCTGCTCGGCGAACTCGCCGGCTGCAATGCCTTCAGCAATGATTTCGGCAATGAGATCATGAATGCGATCGATGTGTTTTTCGATGACGTGCCAGTCGCGATCGATCGCGACAATGATCATCTCGTGCACCTTCATCTCGTCGAGCATCACATCCAGCGTCAACTGATGCTGGGTCTCGACATAGCGGCGCAGCCGTTCGCTGGCGCTGATCGGCTGATGGCGGATGTCGTAAGCCATCTGGTAAGCGGTGGCGAGCATGCGGCCGCAGAGCGCTTGGTGGATTTCCACCTTGGAGGCGAAGAAACGATAAATATTGGCCGGCGACATGCCGAGATCACGGGCAATGTCGGCCACCGTCGTCTTGCTGTAGCCATAGTGCCGGAACAGTCGCTCGGCGGCATCCAGAATGCGCGTGACATTCTCCTGCCGCGTGATGTCGAGTGTATTTTCCGCAATGTCGTTCATAAGTTTCGAGACCTGAATTACGACTGACGATTTTCGAATTTCGTCAGTCGTAAAATATCAGGCATTACTTGTCAATGCCGCGGCGCAGCAAAATGTGTCGCGGGGCGAGCGCGGTCCGGCGGAAGCGACAACTCGAGAAGATCGATGCACGGGGAGAAGGGGCCTGCACGCGTCATGCTGATAGCCGGTGACGTCGGAATAGGCGGACCCGAGCAGGCAGGCCACAAATGGAGAGTGCCGCGGCGAGAAGCGCGCGGCACTTCGTCAAAGGAGTGACGTGTCAAACGATCTTGACGTCGAGTGTGATCGGAACCGACGCAAGCGCCTTTGAAACCGGGCAGCCGGCCTTTGCCTTGTTAGCGAGTTCGGTGAAGGTCGCCTCATCGGCACCGGGAATACGGCCGGAGAGCGAGAGATGGATGGCGGTGATGGCAAAGCCGCCCTCGACGCTTTCGAGCGTTACCTCGGCAGAGGTTTCCATATGCTCGGCGGTAAAGCCGGCTTCACCGAGGATCAACGACAGCGCCATGGTGAAGCAGCCGGCATGGGCGGCACCGATCAGTTCTTCCGGGTTGGTGCCGGCAACACCTTCGAAGCGGCTCGCAAAGCCGTAGGGGTAATCCTTCAGGGCGCCGCTCTGCGTCGAGATCAGGCCTTTTCCGTCCTTGAGGCCACCGGTCCAATGAGCCGAAGCCGTGCGATTGATCTGCATGCCGTCCTCCTGTTTTCGATTGTGCTTTCAGAGCATGATGTCGAAAAGCGTGCGCGGTTTTCGGACAACATCATGCTCCAACTGTTTCCAGAAAGCGGCGGGGGCCGCTCCGTGCCTGCGGGAGATCAGATAGCCTTCCCGATGGGCAATATAATGCTATATCCCGAGAAGACGACAGGCTTGTAAAAATAGCGGGATCGAAGCCCTTCAGGCAGGATGCTGCAGCACGCTGAGGCCGCCGTCGATCGTCAGGCAGGTGGCATTGATGAACGGGCACTCGTCGGAGATCATGAACACGGCCGCCATGGCAATCTCCTCCGGCGTCGCGATGCGACCGCCGGGATGCAGTTTCATCGTTTCGGCCTTTGCCGCCTCCGGATCGGGAAAGCCGTTCCAATAATCGATCACCTTCTGCGTCGAGACATAGCCCGGCGCCAGCGCGTTCACGCGGATATTGCGGGCGGCATATTCGAGCCCCAAGGATTTCGTCATTCCGAGCAGGGCGTGTTTTGCCAGCGGATAGGGAAATGTGTGCGGGATGATGGTGAAAGCGTGCGTCGAGGCGATGTTGAGGATAACGCCGCCGCCCTGTTCGATCAGGCCCGGCAGCACCGCCTTGCAGCAGTTCCATGCGCCCTTCAAATTGATGTCGAAGCAGCGGTTCCATTCCTCGTCCGTCGTCTCGAGCGGTTCGGCAAAGACATTCACCCCGGCATTGTTGACGAGCGCGTTCAGCTGTCCGATTTCTTCATTCGCCTGAGCGACCAATGTCGTGATCGTCCCGGCATCGGTAATATCGGCCGGCAGATAACCAAGCCGGCCACCACTGCTCTGGAGCTCTTTCGCCGCCCGCGCCAGCAGCGCCGCATCGCGATCAACGAGGAAGACGGCGGCATCCTCCCGCATGAAAGCCTTCGCCATCGCAAGCCCGATACCCTGCGCAGCACCTGTTATCAGGATGTTCTTGCCTTGCAGACGGCCGCCCATCTATCCCTCCTCCGACCGAACCGGCAGCGCCGACATCAGGATCGTCACCGTGCCGGCAAGCGCCTCCCCCGGCGCAAGCGGCGCGAGCCCACCGAAATCAGGCAGATGGTGGCCGTTCGGCAGATGGCTCATCGGTTCGAGGCAGAAGAAGTCGCTCCGGTTGACCGGCATATACAGCATGAAGCGATCGAGCGCACCGTCGGCTTCCAGCGCCGCCTGGATTCCAAGTTCCGGCCAGGCCATTGCAGCCCGCCCATTCCAACCCTCGAAGGCATTGTTCATCCATCTCTGCGGCAAAAGCTTTTCGGATCTGAAATCGAAATAGTCCGGCACAGAGCCAGGCATCTCCGGAAGATGGTCCGGCCGCTCGCTCCAATAGCGATCGGCCGCAATCGTCAGTCGCGTCTTTGGCGTGCGCGCGAAGAAGGGATGTTGACCGAGCCCGAAGGGAAGAGCGGTTTCGCCTCGGTTTTCCACGGAAAGCCTCAGCACCAGAGCATTGCCGGCGAGACGGATCTCCTGCCGGGTAAGATAGGCATAGGGTGAAACCCCGTCGGCGCTCCGGGAAAAGCAGAACTGCGCATGCTCCGGGCTGGAGTCTTCAAGCTGCCAGAGGCTGAGCCAGCCGTCGCCGTGCCGATAGAGCGGATCGGAAGTATTCGGCTGGAAGGCATAGTCGCGTCCGGCAAAGGACATGATATTGCCTTCCACGCGGTTGCCGAACGGCACCATCGCGAAATTCGCCATCATTCCTTCAGGGCCGCCGGCCGCCACGAGAAAGGGCATGCCTCGATAGGTCGCGGCGGTGACGGCAGCACCCCGACGGCTGACCCGGACGGCGAGATCGCCGTGCCTCAGTTCGATGTCATCGCCGGTTTGTCCCTGGTTCATCCGCGCCGTCCCGCAGCCGAAGACCTCAAATTGTCGAGCAACACTGCGATCAGCAGGATCAGCCCGCGTACCACATACTGATAGAACGCCTGGATATTCAAGAGGTTCATGACGTTTTCGGCGATGCCCATAATCAGCACGCCGACAATGACGCCGCTCATCGCCGCCCGGCCGCCGGCCAGCGAAACGCCGCCAAGAACGCAGGCCGAAATCACCGAAAGCTCAAGCCCTGTCGCCGCATTCGGCTGGCCGGAGGTGATGCGGGAGGCAAGCAGAATTCCGGCTATGCCGCAGACAAGCCCCTGCAGCGCAAAGATCCAGACCCGCATGTTGACGACATTGACACCGGCAAGCCGCGAGGCCTCGGGATTGCCGCCGATCGCCAGGGTGTTCTTGCCGAAGACGGTGCGGTTGAGCACGAAACCGAAGAGGATGAAAAGGATCAGCATGATCCAGATCGGCGTCGGCACGGTGAGAAATCGCGACAGGGCAAGCTGGTAGAAAGCGGGATCATTGATGCCGACGGCGCGGCCATCGGAAGCGATCAGCGCCAGCCCGCGCACGATCTGCATGGTCGCAAGCGTGGTGATCAGCGCATTGATGCGAAACCGCGCAATGACGATACCATTGACGAAACCGACGACGGCGCCGCAAAGCAGGGCGGCGAGCAGCCCGACGGGAATGGAGCCCGTCGCATTCGAGACCATCACCGCGATCATGCCGGAGAAGGCGACGATCGATCCAACCGAAAGGTCGAAATCGCGCGACGCCAGGCAGAACATCATCGTGCAGGCAACGATGCCGATCGTGACGACCGACTGCAGCAGCCCCAGCATGTTTCGCTCGGTCAGGAAGTTCGGAACGAAGAGCGAGACGATCACGAAGGCGGCAGCAAAGATCACCACCAGCCCTTGTTCGCCGAGGAGAATTTTTTTCAACGAATTCATCGTCCGTATTCCCAATTCTAAAGGGTGCCTGCGGCATTCTTGTCGGGAAGCGCTGCCGTCAGGATGCTGCGCTCGTCGAAATCCGGACGGGCGACGTTGGCCGCCACCCTGCCCTGGCACATCACCATGATGCGATCGGAGATGCCCATGACTTCGGGCAACTCGCTGGAGATCACCACGATCGCCATGCCGCCGGCCGCAAGCTCATAGAGAATTTCGTAGATTTCCGATTTCGCCCCGACATCGATGCCGCGCGTCGGCTCGTCGATGACCAGCACCTTGATCCCCTGCTCGGACAGCCAGCGGCCGAGAATGACCTTCTGCTGGTTGCCGCCCGATAGATTGATGATGTCCTGCTTGCGCGACGGTGTTCGCACCCGAAGCTTGGCGATGAACCGATCTGCCAGCGCCGCCTCTTGTCTCGGGCTCAGAATGCCGAAGGGCGAAAAGTGCCGGCGTGACGAGATCGCGATATTTTCTTCGATCGATCGGCCCTGGACGATGCCATCGAACTTGCGGTCCTCGGGGCAAAGCACCATGCCGGCATTGATCGCCGCTTTCGGATTGTTCGGCGAAACGGCAACGCCGTCGATGGTCACCTGGCCCTGATGCCTGGCATCGGCGCCGTAAAGCAGCCGCGCCATCTCGCTGCGGCCAGCGCCGATCAGGCCGAAGAAACCGAGGATTTCGCCCTCGCGGACGGAAAAGCTGATCGGATGGCGCAGCCTCGGCCCCGACAGGCCGTTGACCTCCAGCCGAATGCCGCCGAACGGACGTTCGCGCCATCCCCAGACATTGCTGATCTCGCGTCCGACCATTTCCGAGATGATCTGCTCGCGCGTGGTTTCGGCGATCTGAGGATGGTGGGCGGCAAGCTTGCCGTCGCGCAGCACCGTCAGGCTGTCGCAAAGACGAAAGATCTCATCGAGACGATGCGAGACGTAGAGAATGACCGTTCCCTGCGCCTTCAGCCTGTCGATGAGCGAAAACAGGATTTCGCTTTCGCGCGAGGAAAGCGAGGAGGTCGGCTCGTCGAGCGCGATCACCCGTGCATCGAGCATGACGGCCTTGGCGATCTCGACCATCTGCCGCGCACCGATCGAAAGCGAGGCGACCTTGGCCGACGGATCGACATCGATGCCGATCTCCTCGAGCTTCGACCGCACCGTCTCGATCAGCACTTTCGTATGGATGACGCCGCCCTTGGCCGGAAAGCGTCCGAGCCAGAGATTTTCGGCGACGGTCAACTCCGGAACGAGTTGCAGTTCCTGATGGATGACGATGACGCCGGCATGGAAGGCGTCGCGGACGGACCCGTATCTCTGCTCCTCGCCGTCGATGAGGATGTTGCCGGCATCGGCGGCCTGATCGCCGGACAGTACCCGGATCAGCGTCGATTTACCGGCGCCGTTTTCACCCATCAAGCCGTGGACGGCACCCTTCTCGACAGTGAAGGACACATTCGCCAGCGCCTGCACGCCGGGATAACCCTTGGAGATATTGCTGAATTCGAGGAAAGCCATCATTGCTCCACCGAGAAGGACCCGGCGGCACGCTAGGCGGCCGCCGGACGATATCATCTTGGAAGGACGATCACTCGATGCCAAGATCCTTGCGGACCTTTTCAAAATCGCCGCGCAGTGCCAGGGAACCGGAGGTCAACGTCAGCTTTGCCGGCTCCTTGTCGTTGGCGATCCAGTCATACATGTTGAGCGCCGTCTCATAGCCGTGACGCTTCGGCGAGATGATGACGGTGCCGAAGAAGCCCGTCGCCGCCGGCTTCTTGAACTCGTTGATCGCCGATTCCGCACCGCCGATGCCGACACCGATGACGTTGGCCGCCGGAATGCCGACCGATTCGGAAGCACGGACGGCGCCGAGGACGGCTTCGTCGTTGAGGCCGAAGGCGACCCAGTATTTCACGTCGGCATGTTTGTTGAAAACGGTGGTTGCCGCGTTGAGCGCCGCTTCCGTATCCGTCTTCGCCTGTGGCGCATCATAGATGTTTTCGGCCGGGAAGCCGGCGGCCTTCAGCACCGACATCGCGCCTTCGACGCGGTCGACGGCGGTCGGCAGCTGGTCATAGGAGACCCGCACGGCGCCGACATTCTTCATGTCCCAGCCGCGCTTCTTGATTTCGTCGACGATCGCCTGGCCGACGGTCTCGCCGATCTTGGTGGCTGAAATGCCCATATGCGGCACGTCTTCCAGCGGCTTGCCGTCGGCGCTGACGAGGCGGTCGTCGACCGTCATCAGCTTCAGCTGGTTGGCTTCGGCCTTGGCGACAATGCCGGGGCCGAGCTTGACATCGGGCGTGCAGATGATGAAGCCCTGCGCACCCTGGGCACCGAGATTATCGATCGCCGACTGGACCTTCTCGCCGTCTTCGGCGCCGATCTTGACGACGGTGAAGCCTTTTTCCTTGGCGGCCTGGTCGGCGAATTTCCATTCGTCCTGGAACCAAGGCTCCTCGGGCTGCTTGACGATGAACCCTATCTTGACGTCCGCGGAAAATGCCGATCCGGCCGCCAGAATGGCGAAAGTGCCAGCCAGAATGGCTGCTTTGAACAAGCGCATGTCTCTCTCCCTAAACTCTCAAAAACCGAGCAGCTGCCTCCCAGGCAACGTCCATTGAATTATGATAAATCATCATACCAGTCAATTGCCAATGTATGATGATTGGAATAATAGGATTATTGACGAGATGCCGGGAGGAAGCGTCGCAAAGCGGATCGAATTCGGATAATCAGGTTCGATTGCTTCGCACGCGAGACAGAGCGGAGAGGTGAGTTGGAAACAATCGAGCGACAGAGCGGGGCCGAAAGCCGCCGCATCGAGCGCCGCCCGCGCGTACGCCGCAACGTCACGGCGGCGATCGCTCAGGATATCTGTGCGGACCGCTATCCCGCGGGCTCGCCGCTGCCGCGCGAAAACGATCTCTGCGAACTCTACGGCGTCAGCCGCACCGTCATTCGCGAATCGCTGAAAGTGCTGGAGTCCAAAGGCCTCGTCCGTGGCAAGCCGCGCATCGGAACCACCGTCTGCGACAAGGACGACTGGAATATCCTCGACGCCGACGTGCTTGAATGGATGGGTCCCTATATCAAGGATTTCGACCTGCTCGGCTGCATTCTCGAAGCCCGCCGCACCATCGAGCCGGCAGCCGCCGAATATGCCGCCGAGCGCGCCAGCGCCCAGGAGATCGCCGATCTCGACAACGCCTGGCGGCAGATGCGCGACAGCGCCCGCGACCCGGAAAGCTTCACCGATGCCGACGTCATGTTCCACACGGTGCTGCTCACCGCCAGCCACAACCAGGTCTTCCGCCGCCTGTCGAGCGCCATTCACGCGGCGCTGAAATATGCGCTGCATGCCTCCAATATCGGCGTCGAGAATCGCGAGGATGCGGTGCTCGTTCACGGCCAGCTGGTCGAGGCCCTGCGCATGCGCGACAAGGCGGGCGCCCGCGAATGCGCCAACCGCATGCTTGATCTTGCGGTGCGCGATCTTGCCGCCGCCGAAAAAGCGATCGGCAGAACGAAATGAACTATCACGACAAATCTGCGGACGCGCCGCCGATCGCAAACCCGGGAAGAGACTGAAAGAGCAGCGATGAAGATCACCAAACTCACCACCTATATCGTTCCCCCGCGCTGGCTGTTTTTGAAGGTCGAGACCGATGAAGGCATCGTCGGCTGGGGCGAACCGGTCGTCGAAGGCCGTGCGCTCACCGTTCAGGCCGCCGTCCATGAGCTGGAAGACTACCTGATCGGCAAGGATCCTTTCCTGATCGAAGACCACTGGACCGTGATGTATCGTGGCGGCTTCTATCGCGGCGGCGCCGTCCACATGAGCGCGATCTCGGGCATCGACCAGGCGCTGTGGGATATCAAGGGCAAAGCGCTCGGCCAGCCGATCCATTCTCTGCTCGGCGGCCAGCTCCGTGATCGCATCAAGGTCTATTCCTGGATCGGCGGCGATCGTCCCTCGGATGTCGCCAACAATGCCAAGGAAGTGGTTGCCCGCGGCTTCAAGGCGATCAAGCTCAATGGCTGCGAGGAAATGCAGATCGTTGACACCAATGAGAAGGTGGAAAAGGCGGTCGAGACCATCGCCATCATCCGCGAGGCGATCGGCCCACATATTGGCATCGGCGTCGATTTCCACGGCCGCGTGCACAAGCCGATGGCGAAGGTTCTCGCCAAGGAGCTCGATCCCTACAAGCTGATGTTCATCGAAGAGCCGGTGCTTTCCGAAAACAAGGAAGCGCTGCGCGATATCGTCAACCACACCTCTACGCCGATTGCGCTCGGTGAACGGCTCTTTTCGCGCTGGGACTTCAAGCAGGTCCTTTCGGACGGCTATGTCGACATCATCCAGCCGGATCTCTCCCATGCCGGCGGCATCACCGAATGCCGCAAGATCGCGGCCATGGCCGAAGCCTATGACGTGGCGCTGGCGCCGCATTGCCCGCTGGGTCCGATCGCGCTTGCCGCCTGCCTGCAGGTCGATGCCGTCAGCTACAATGCCTTCATCCAGGAACAGAGCCTCGGCATCCATTACAACAAGGGCAACGACATCCTCGACTACATCTCCAACAAGGAGGTGTTCCAGTATGCCGATGGTTTCGTCTCGATCCCGCAGGGTCCAGGGCTCGGCATCGAGGTCGACGAGGCCTATGTCATCGAACGCGCCAAGGAGGGCCATCGTTGGCGCAACCCGATCTGGCGACATGCCGACGGCAGCTTCGCCGAGTGGTGAGAGCGCATAACCCCGAAAATCGGAACCGATTTTCGGAAAGGATTGTGCGCAATTCAAAGTGATAGGGTCGCGCAAGCGGCCCTTTTTCATTCACCGTGTCGGATCTCGGGGATCTCATCCGTCATACTGGAAACTAAAAGAGGAGATTTCAGGATGGCCAGAGCAATCACAATCATCGTCGCCCGCATCATCTTCAGCTTCGTCTTCTTCATGGCCGCCGGCTTCAAGTTCGCCGATATCGGCGCAACAGCAGGCTATATAACCGCGGCAGGCTTTCCGATGGCGACATTCCTTACCTGGATCGCCGCCTTCTTCGAGATCGCGCTGGCGCTCGCTTTCATATCAGGAGCCTTCTTCACCGAGGCCAGCCTGCTCGCAGCCATCTATGTGATCTTCCTCGCTTTCGCCTTCCACGGTCCGTCCCATTGGCAACAGAACCAGGCCGAGTTCGGCTTCTTCATCGATCACTTTACCTTCCTCGCCGGTCTGCTCTTTGCCGCCGTCCACGGGCCGGAGAGATGGGCGCTGAGCCACACCCTCCTCAGGAGGCTCTAGCACCGCGCTCTAGCGACCTGCTCTCCTTCGGAACCAAGAGCCGTGCCGAACATTGGCCTACCGGCAAAACGGCAAGGAGAGCCCGCCCATGGAGCTGAAGGGAAAGATCGCATTGGTAACAGGCGCCGGTTCCGGCATCGGCAAAGCGGCCGCTTTGCGGCTCGCTGCCGAGGGGGCAAGGGTCGCAGCATTGAGCCGCACCGCCGACGAGGTCGAAAAGACCTGCGCCGAGATCAAGGCCGCCAGCGGAGAGTCGATCGCGCTGACGGCAGATACCAGCGACGAAGCTCAAATGCGGGGCGCCGTCGCGCAACTGACCGACACCTTCGGCGGCCTCGACATCGTTGTCGCCAATGCTGGGATCAACGGTGTCTGGGCGCCGATCGACGATCTGAAGCCGGATGAATGGGACAAGACCATCGCCGTCAATCTGCGCGGCACCTATCTCACCCTGCATCTGACGGTTCCGCATCTGAAGCGCCATGGCGGTTCGATCATCGTCGTCTCCTCGATCAACGGCACCCGCACCTTCACCACGCCCGGTGCCACCGCCTACACCGCAACCAAGGCCGGCCAGGTCGCCATGGTCCAGCAGCTCGCCCTCGAACTCGGCCGACACGGCATCCGCGTCAATGCCGTCTGCCCCGGCGAGATCGAGACCAATATCGGCGCCAATACCGACAGCCGCCACCGCGAGGAGACGGAGGTTCCGGTCATCTGGCCTGAGGGGGATATTCCGATTGCCGGCGGCAAGACAGGCAAGAGCGAAGATGTCGCCGAAACAATCCTTTTCCTCGCCTCCGAGCGCGCCCGACACATCACCGGTACGCCGATCTGGATCGACGGCGGCCAGGGCCTGTTGCGATAGCCCTTGCAGTCAGGAACTCAGCCGTTCAGCCGGGCACTGTCGAGGGTGTAGAGTTCCTGCGCGCGCTGCACGCCGCGCAACGCATAGCGTCCGACGCAGGCGAGTGCGGTACGCTGCTGCTCCGGTATCACCGCGGCGAAATCGGAGGAGATCAACAGGTTGAGATCGACGGAACGACACATCGAGGCGATCCGGCTGACCTCGTTGACGGCAGGTCCGATGACGGTGAAGTCCAACCGGTCCTGGCTCCCGATATTGCCGTAGAAGACATCGCCGATATGCAGGCCGATATAGACGTCGGTCGTCGCCCGGCCGTCGGCCGCACGCGCGGCATTCAGCGTGGTCAGCTTTTCCCGCAGCAACGATTCGGCACTCAGCGCCGCACGACATGTCTCCGCCGGCACCTCGCCCTTAAAGATGGCGAGCACACCGTCGCCGATCAGCTTCAGCACGTTGCCGCCGGACTCGTGGACCGCCGTGATCACCGCCTCGCTATAGTCGTTGAGCAGCGGGATGATCTCCTCCGGCGGCACGCTGTCGGAGATCTTGGTGTAGTTCAGCAGGTCGGAAAACCAGAGTGCAGCGGAAATCCGTTCCGATTTGCCGCGGCTGATCTTGCCTTCCATCACCTGGCGCGCGGCGTCCTCGCCGAGATAGACCTCGGCGATTGTGCGGGCGATACGCCCGAGCGCGATACATTTGATCGCCAGCCCCAACACCGGCACCAGCTTGCGCAGGATGGCGAGGTCGTGATCGGAAAAGCCCTCAGGATGTTTCGTCGCGAAATGCGAGAAGAAGCAATCCATCTCGCCGATCGTGCCGGCCTCGGAAAAACGATGCATCATCGCCACGAAATCCGTGTGACCGGCTTCAGCGATCGTATCGAGCATGGAGAAATCGATCGGATCGCCGAAGCCAAGACGCCGGCGTATCTCCCGCTCGTTGCGAGACCAAAGATGATAGAAGGCCGAACGCTGCCAGTTCGACGCCGCCTCCCCCGAGATTGTCGGACCATATTCGAACTCGGTCTGGATTTCCTCGATGCTGTCCCAGCGGAAGGCTCGGCCCTCATGCACCGGATGCAGCGTATCCATCAGCGCCAGACCGCGGTCGAGCGGTAGGCCGGCGTCCCGGCAAGCCGAGCAGAAACCGGTCATGAGTTCGGCTTCCGAAACGCCTTTCAGTCCCTGCTCCGTGATCCAGGCTGCAATCGTGCTGACGTCGCTGTAATCCATGCCCACTCACCTTCACTCGTGTCAAAGCTGTAGCCCGAATTCGGCATCGAAGGAAAGCCAATTGGCTCAATCGGCCGCGGGCATATTGTAGGGCGTGACGATTTCGACTGATGAAAGCGAGGGCGTAACCGCGCGCGGCAAGGCAGTCGCGCGGCTCATGATCGCCCGGAAGGCCGAACGCGCATCGGTTCTGAGATCATGATGCAGCACGAAGCCGATCCGACGCGCCGCAAGCAGGGCGCGATTATCCGCGTCGAGATCATGGGCGACGAAAACGCGGACGGGGCGTTTGGCCGCGTCGAAGGCCGCAAGCACCGCCCGGTTGCCGCCGCCGATCGAATAGACGGCGTTGATGGTGGGATCGGCGGCAAGCGCTGCCGCGGCAAGCGTTCCCGTCGCAGCATCGGTGCCGTGCCCCTCGCTGATTTCGGTAATGCCGATGTCGGGATAACGGGCGCGGATGACGCGGCGAAAGCCGATTTCGCGCTCCTCCTCGCCACGGAAGCGTCCGCTCGACAGGGTCACCAGCACCTTGCCGCCGCCAGCCCCGAGAAATTCGCCGATCAGATAGGCGGCGGTCTCTCCCGCTGCCCGGTTGTCGGCGCCGGCATAGGCGATGCGGGCCGAATTCGGCAGGTCGGTCACCAGCGTCACGACCGGAATGCCGGTCGCATCCGCCCGCGCGACGGCGGCAGCCACCTCGGTGACGTCAGGCGCCTTGAGTACGATGCCGTGCGTGCCACGCAGCCGGATGCGATCGAGAAGCTGCGCCAGCTCGGCCGGCTTCATCACCTCGGCAAAATGGAAGCGACAGCGGAAGACGCCCGGCAGAAAGGTCGCCATCTCCGCCTCGAAGGCGGCGCGCACCGCATCGCTGAAACGCTGCGGTGTCTCCATGACGATATCGATCGCCAGCACCCGCCCGCTGCCCATCGCCCCGGCCTGCTGCTTCTCCAGCTCCGCGATCGCCGCCTTCACCCGCATCTCGGTCTGCCGGCGCACGCCCGGCCTGCCGTTCAGCACCCGGTCGACGGTCGCAGTGCTGAGCCCTGCCTGGAAGGCAATATCCTTGACGAGAAAGAGGTGTGCCATGCGATCGGTCTGATGGTTTTTTGATGGAGTTCTGATCTATATCACCTGGCATCGCGGCGTATAGTGCCTCCATTGGAAAGACGGAGGAGCCCACCATGAAAACCGACAACCAGCAGAAACTGCGCGCCGACCGCGTCTGGCTGAGCGAAGACGCATGCGATCTCGATGAGTTTCGCGCCCTTGCGGAAAAGACGACGGCACTTGCCGATTACCCCTCGGCGTCTGCGGTCGAAAAAAACGTGCTGATCTATGATAGCCGCAAGGTGATGACGACGGCCGCAACGCCAGAAGGCCGACGCGCCGTGCTGGCGGAAATCTGCGATGCCTTCGGCGAAGGTCCTGGTGTCGTCGTGTTCAAGCGCGCTTACGAAGACACCGGCATCATCGACCGCGCCAGCACGATCTTCGATGCGATCATCGAGGAACAGCACCGCACTTCGACCGGCGGCGGCGATCACTTCGCCAAGCCTGGTGCCAACGACCGTATCTGGAACTCGCTGGAAAAACATTGCCTCGCCGATCCGGCAAATTTCGCCGAATATTACGGCAACGCCATCATCGCGCTGGCCAGCGAAGCCTGGCTCGGCCCAAGCTACCAGATGACGGCGCAGGTCAACCGCGTCAATCCGGGCGGTTCGGCGCAGTCGGCGCATCGCGACTATCATCTCGGCTTTCAGTCCTCGAAGGTGATCGAACAATTCCCGGCGCATGTGCACCGGCTCTCGCCGGTGCTGACATTGCAGGGTGCGGTCGCCCATTGCGACATGCCTCTCGAAAGCGGCCCGACACTCTTCCTGCCGCACAGCCAGACCTATGTGCCGGGTTACCTCGCGCTGAAGCGGCAGGAGTTCCTGGATTATTTCGAGACCAACCATGTCCAGCTGCCGCTCGAAAAAGGCGACCTCGTCTTCTTCAATCCCGCCCTTTTCCATGCCGCCGGCACCAACCGCTCGGCCGACATCAAGCGCGTCGCCAACCTCCTGCAGGTCTCCTCCGCCTTCGGCCGGGCGATGGAAACCGTCAACCGCGAGAAGATGAGCGCCAGGCTGTTTCCCGCTTTGAAGGCCTTGCTGGGCAGGCTCTCGCCTGACGAAATCGCCAACGCCGTCGCCGCCTGCGCCGAGGGCTACTCCTTCCCGACCAACCTCGACCGCGACCCGCCGCTTGGCGGACTGGCGCCGAAAACACAAGCGCAACTGATGCATGAGGCGCTGAAGGAAGGCTGGAGCGATGAACTCTTTACGGCAGCACTTGCCGAGCAGGCGCAGAAGAAGCTGAGCTGATTTGGAGCTCGAGCCTGTTGCATCCGCACTGACATAAAAGCCTCCCGCACCCGCGGGAGGCCATTCGCACATCATCGCAATGGAGGAACCACATGAGCACAGACCACGGCCGCCTTGACGGCAAGATCGCCATCGTCACCGGCGGCACGCAAGGATTGGGCGCGACGATCGCCCGCCTCTTCGCCGAACGCGGTGCAAAAGGCATCGTCATCTGCGGCCGCAACGAAGCCAAGGGCAAGGCGAAGGCGGCGGAGATTTCGGCTGCGACCGGCGCCAGGATCGTCTACGTCAAGTCCGACCTCGGCAAGGTCGAGGATGCACAGAATGTCGTGCGCGCCTGCGACGAGACCTTCGGTCGTGTCGATGCGCTGGTCAATGCCGCCGCCATCACCGATCGCGGCACCATCCTCGACACAAGCCCGGAACTCTTCGACGCAATGTTCGCCGTCAATGTTCGCGCGCCGTTTTTCCTGATGCAGGAAGCGGTGAAGGTCATGCGCCGCGAAAAGATCGAGGGTACGATCGTCAACATCGGCTCGATGTCGGCCAAAGCCGGCCAGCCCTTCATCGCCGCCTATTGCGCCTCCAAGGGCGCGCTGGAAACGCTGACGAAGAACACCGCCTATGCGCTCCTGCGCAACCGCATCCGCGTCAATGGTCTGAACATCGGTTGGATGGCCTCTGAAGGCGAGGACCGCATTCAGCGCGAATATCACGGCGCACCGGCCGACTGGCTGGAGAAGGCGGCGGCAAGCCAGCCCTTCGGCCGTCTCGTCGATCCGCACGAGGTGGCGCGCGCCTGCGCTTACCTGTCGTCTTCCGAATCCGGCCTGATGACCGGCTCGGTCATCTGCTTCGACCAGTCGATCTGGGGCGCTTACGACGGCTCGCCGCATCCGGTCGCCGCCCTCTAGAGCCTTTCCTGGTCAGATTGCAGCATTCTGCCGGAGCAGGTTTTCGTCAGGGCAGAGGCGATTGGCGAAGGGCATACCTCTTGGTACGTCCGAGCCGATCGCCTCTGATCCTGGCGGAAAGATGCCCGGCCCTTCGGGTTGGCTGAAACGGGCCGGCTGATCGACCGGCCGGCTTGGCCGTAGAGCTTGGCTACGACGCGCGCCGGCCGGTCGATCATTCGACTCCGTTTGAGCCAACAGAATGCTTCAAGCTGATCAGGAAAGGCTATACGAAACCGGAGCCCGGCATTTCCATCGCCGGGCTCTGGCACCTCCAGCTTTTTGCCGCTAGGAAAAGAACGGCAGCATTCAGGGAGGAAACTGGCATGGGCGACAATCCGATTTATGAGATCCGCGACGAACGCTTCGGTGCAATGGTCATCGGCAGCGCCGGCCTCGAGGAGCTTTATTCCGGCTGCCGCTGGACGGAAGGCCCGGTCTGGTTTTCCGACCTGAACTGCCTTCTCTGGAGCGATATCCCGAATGAACGCATGATGCGCTGGACACCGGATGGGACGGTCTCCGTCTTCCGCTCACCCTCCAACTACGTCAATGGCAATACCCGCGACCGGCAGGGCCGGCTGGTCTCCTGCGAACATGGCGGCCGCCGTGTCACCCGCACCGAGACGGACGGCACCATCACCGTTCTCGCCGACAGCTATCAGGGCAAACGGCTGAACTCGCCGAACGACGTCGTCGTGCACTCCGACGGCGGGGTCTGGTTCACCGATCCGACCTACGGCATCCTGTCGGATTACGAGGGCCACAAGGCCGAACCCGAGCAGTCGACGCGCAATGTCTACCGGATCGACCCGGCAAGCGGCGCGATCGACGCCGTCGTCGAGGATTTCATCCAGCCGAACGGCCTTGCGTTCTCGCCCGATGAGACGAAGCTTTATATTGCCGATTCCGGCTCCGCAAAACATGAAGTGCCGCGCCATATCCGCGTTTTCGACGTCATCGACGGCAGGGCGCTTGCCGACAGCCGCTATTTCTGCAGCCTCGATGTCGGCCATCCCGACGGTTTTCGTTTCGATGTCGCCGGCAATCTCTGGACGAGTGCCTCCGACGGCGTGCACTGCTTTTCGCCCGACGGAACCCTGCTCGGCAAGATCAGGGTGCCGCAGACGGTGTCCAACCTCACCTTCGGCGGCCCCAAGAAAAACCGGCTCTTCATCACCGCGACACGTTCGGTCTATTCGATCTATATCAAGACGACCGGCGCACAATATCCATAGATCAGGCCTTCGCTTTGTCGGGACGCCCGTGCAGCGGCTCGGCGCGGTGCCAGTTTTCCAGAATGCGGCCATCGGTGTGTTTCTGCCGCGCCCAGCGGATGCCGTTCGAGATCACCTTATGCACGGTCTTGTCGTGATAGATCGGGTAGGTCTCGTGGCCGGGGCTGAAGAAGAAGATGCGCCCACGCCCGCGCTGGAAGGTGCAGCCGCTGCGGAACACCTCGCCGCCGGAATACCAGGAGATGAACACCAGCTCGTCCGGCTGCGGAATATCGAAGGGCTCGCCATACATTTCCGAGGCATTGACCTCGAAATAGGGCGGCAGCCCCTCGGCGATAGGATGCGAGGGATTGACCACCCAGACGCGCTCCAGGTCGCCATCAGGCGTCTCGCGCCAGGAAAGGTTGGCATTGGTGCCCATCAGCCGGCGGAAGAGCTTGGAATGATGGCCGGAATGCAGGACCAGCAGGCCCATGCCCTTCAGCACGCGCTGCTGCACGCGGTCGATCAGCCCGTCGCTGACCTCCTCATGCGCCATATGCCCCCACCAGAGCAGCACGTCGGTATCATTGAGCACGGAATCCGGCAGCCCTTCATCCGGATCGTCTAGCGTACCGCGGCGGACCTCGAAATCGGGGTGGGCGATACCGGCAGCGATCGCTCCGTCGATACGATCAGGATAGATATCCTGAACTTCCTTGTGGACCTGCTCGTGGCGCCCTTCGTTCCAGATCGTGACCTTGATTGTCATGTCATTCCTCGATGTGTTTCAAGCGGTTGCCGAACGGATTACCCGGCCGGCGGAATCAAACAGATGGCAACCGGCGCGCTCGGCAGTCAGCGACACACGATCGCCCGGCCGCACCGCGATATCGCCTTCGGCGCGTACGACGATCGGCTGCTGCTGCGAACCGACTGTCAGATAGGTCTCCACGCCCAAACGCTCGACGATGACGACCTCGGCCGAAAAATCACCCTGCCCTTGGGGTGCGAGCTTCAGATGTTCCGGCCGAATGCCGAGCTTCGCCTCGCCCTGCTGCACGGCGCCATTGCCGTCTGAAAGGTCGATGGAAAGGCCGAGCGGGCTTTCCAGATGCACCTTGCCGGCATCCCGGCGCGTCGCCGTCATCGGCAGCACGTTCATCTTTGGCGAGCCGATGAAGGTTGCGACAAATTCGTTGTCCGGCTGATGGTAGAGATCCATCGGCGCGCCCTGTTGAGCGACGACGCCCTTGTTCAGCACGACGATGCGGTCCGCCATCGTCATCGCCTCCACCTGGTCGTGGGTGACGTAGACGACCGTCGCCTTCAGCTCGCGGTGCAGGCGTTGCAGCTCGGCGCGCATCTGCACGCGCAGCGCCGAATCGAGGTTCGACAGCGGTTCGTCGAACAGGATCAGCGCCGGTTTCTTGATGATGGCGCGGCCGATCGCCACGCGCTGGCGCTGGCCGCCGGAAAGGGCGGCCGGGCGGCGGTCGAGGTAGTCGGTGAGCTGCAGGATTTCGGCGACACCTTCCACCTGCCGGCGGATTTCCGCCTCCGGCACCTTCTTCAGGCTGAGCGAGAAGCCAATGTTTTCGGCAACGCTCATATGCGGATAGAGCGCATAGGACTGGAACACCATGGCAATGCCGCGCTTATCGGGCGGCACGTCGTTGATGCGTGTGCCGTTAAGGATGAGGTCGCCCTCGTCGATGCCTTCGAGGCCGGCGATCATCCGCAGCAGCGTGGACTTGCCGCAGCCGGACGGGCCGACGAAGACCGCGAATTCGCCGTCTTCCACGGTAACGTCGACGCCCTTGATGACCTCGAGCGCACCGTAGAACTTGCGAACGTTTCTGAGATTGATCATCTGTTTCTCTTTCTTGATCTCAGCCCTTCACACCGCCCGAAAATGTCTGGACGAGGAAGCGCCGCGCAAAACCGAAGGCGACGACGGCGGGCAGCAGATAGATGAATGCCAGCGCGGTCAGCAGGCCGTAATCGATCTCGTTGATGCGCAGGAAGGCGCGGAAGAGACCGAGCGGCAGCGTCTGCAGCTCCGGCGACGACAGGAGGATCAGCGGCAGCAGGAAATCGCCCCAGGCCGACATGAAGGCGAAAAGCCCGGCCGCAGCCAGCCCCGGCAGCGCCAGCGGGATCAGCACCCGGCGGATGCGCTGGGTGAGTGTCGCCCCATCCATCAGCGCCGCCTCCTCGTAGTCCCTCGGCAGCCCATCGAAGAAGGTCTTCATGATCCAGAGCGCCAGCGGCAATTGCATTGTCGCAAGCACCAGGATCAGCCCAAGATACCCGTCGATGAAGCCAGTCCAGCGCATGATGTCACGCGTATAGCTGCCGAAGAACGGCCTGAGCACCGCCGCTTCCGCATTGTTCAACGTCAGCAGGAATTTATAGAGCGGCACGACCAGCGCCGTCGGCGGCAGCACCCGGATGAGCAGGATTGCGTAGAGGAAAGGCAGCTTCCACCAGGCCCGGGTGCGCGACAGCGCATAACCGCCGAGCCCCGAAAGCACCATGACGAGCAGCGTCGCGCTAGCGACCACGAAGAGCGAATTGAACAGCCACTTCGCCCCGTCTTCCTTCGTGAAGACTCTGATATAGTTGGCGAAGGTCCACTGCTCCGGCCAATGCAGGAAGAGCTGCGCATTGCCGTCGAGAGAGGCAAGCAGCACCCAGAAGAAAGGTACCGCGCAGAAGATCGAGATCAGCGACAGCGTCGCATAGGCGATGAGGTCGGACCGACCTTTGTTTGCAGTTTCGCTCGGGGAAACGACGGCCATGTCAGACCTCCACCTTCATGGCCCGGACATAGGCGATACCTAATATCAGTGAGATGACGAGCGCGACGACGGCGACCGCAGCACCATAGCCCAGCTGGAACGCCGTGAAGGACTGGTTGTAGATATAGATGCTGACGACCTCGGTCGCCCCGCCCGGCCCGCCGCGCGTCAGCGCATAGACGAGGCCGAAGACGGCGATGGTGGAGACGGCCGAGATCAGCATATAGAGCAGGATCGTCGGCATCATCAGCGGCAGGGTGATGCGTCGGAACATCTGCGACGGTGTCGCGCCGTCCATGCGGGCCGCCTCGTAGATCTCCGCTGGAATGGTGCTGAGGCCGGCCGTTAATAGGATCATCGCCGTTGCGATGCCGCGCCAGGTGTTGACGACAATGATCATCGACAGCGGGAAGACCTGCAGCCAGTCGGCCGGCGTGATGCCGAAGAAGCTGACGATGCGGCTGAGTGTGGCATTGTCGCCGCCCGCCAGCATCGAGATCCACATGAAACCGGCGACGACTTCAGGGGCCGCGTTCGGCAACAGGATGATCGACGAGAACACCCGCCGAAAGCGGATCGGCCGGCGCAGCGCAATTGCCGAGATCAGGCCGAGCACGAACTGGCCGATCACCGCCGAACCGATGACGAAGACGAAGGTGACGAACAGCGAATTCCAGAACTTCGCGTCGTTGAAGAGCCGCGTATAGTTCCTGAAACCGACGAAACGGGGCCGAAGGGCCGCAGCCCCGGTCAGCGCCTCATTGGTGAAGCTCAGATAGATCGAATAGAGGGCCGGATAGATGACGAAGGCCAGAAGCAGCACCAGCGAGGGCAGCAGGATCAGCAGCCATTGCCGCTCGGCGCGCTTTTCATGAGAGTTTCGGGCCATGGAAGCTCACAAACCTTATCGATGGAACCGGCTTATCGAATGAAAGCGGGAAGACGCGGGCGTTGGCGCCGCGTCCCCGTCGTGGCGGAAGAGAGGGTGCCGGAGCTTACTTGACCATGTCGTCGCCGAGCGTTTCCTTGACGTAGTCGACAAGGATCTTCTGGGCGCCGGCGGCATCGGTTTCCTTGCGCAGCAGCGCTTCGGTGGCCCGCGCGACCCCTTCCGAGACCGTACCGAAACCAGAGGCCTGCTTCAGGAACACGCCGTTCCCGGCCGCAGCATGGATCGGAACCAGTTCCGTCAGCTTCTGGAACTCGGCATTGTCAGCCGCATCCTTGCTGGCCGGGATGTTGCCGATGCGGGCGGCGTAGGAAACCTGCGTCTCGATCGAGCCGATCTCCATCAGCGCCTTGATTGCCAGTTCGGTATTGGCCGACTTGGAATTGACGGCCCACGGCGCAGCGAGATTGGCAAGCACATACTGGCCGCTGCTCTGGCCGGGAACCGTCCAGGTGCCGACCACCTTCGTCACGTCAGGGATCGGGTTCTTGCTTTCGCGACCCCAGTCGAAAATATAGCACCAGGAGCCGCAGGTAGTCGCGGCGAGCTTGCCTTCCGGGAACATCTGGTACTTCGGCACGACCCAGGGCTCGGGTCCGAGCAGCGGCTGCGTCGGCATCAGATCCTTGTCGATCAGTTCCTTGTAGACGTTGAAGACATCCTTGATGCCTTCGCCATTCAGATCGAGCTTGCCGTCGGCATCGACCAGCTGCGGCGTCTTGGAACCGACGAGCAGATGCTGGAAACCTTCGTCGAAGGCACCGCTTCCCCAGGAAACGCCGGCCGGAAAGAGTAGGCCGTAGGCGCCGGTCTTCTGCTTGATCTCGGCCGCGCGGTCGAGAAGTTCCTGCCAGGTCTTCGGCTGTTCGGTGGAGATGCCGGCTTTTTCGAGAACGTCCTTGCGGTAATAGATTTCCTGAATGCCGAGCATGAACGGCATCACATAGGTTTCACCATCCGGGCTGACGGCAAGCTCCTTGGCGACGTCATAGAGGTTGGCGTAGCCGTCCCAGGCCTTGAACTCCTTGGTAACAGGCGCGAGGTAACCGGCTTCCACCATGTCGGCGACCGCAGCCGTCGTCGGGATGGAGAACAGGTCGGGCGCGTTGCCGGCGCCGAGCTCGGTCAGGAGTTTCGTCAGGTAGTCCTTGTCGGGCGCCGGATATTCGATGACCTCGACGGTGACGCCATATTTCTTTTCGATCCGCTCGACCGTCGACTTCATCGCGTCGATGCCGGCCTGACCATGATTTGCAATTCGGATTGTTTCTGCCTGTGCCAGCGTCGAAACCGCGCTCAGCAGAATGGCGCATAGGCCGCCAAGAACCATTTTCTTCAACGGAAGTCCTCCCTTTTGTAGAGACACGGCGCCCTCCAGCACCGGTCGTGAAAATGTACACGCATTCCGAATGCTGACAAGACGGTTTTTGAAAAGATTCGATAGTTAGCTTTAATATACTGATATTACTTATTTATTTAGATATTGCCATCGCCATACCGTTTGTGTAATCGTGTGCACAATGTATTCAGGGAGGAATTTCATGTCTGAGAAATTGCGCCTCGGCGTCATCGGCGCTGGCTTGAAGGCGGCGGAATATGCCGAGAGCTGGGTCAAGATGCCGGAGATCGAATTCGCTGCTCTCGCCGACACCACGGCGGCGTCGCGCCAGCGCCTGATCGACGTCTGCCTCGCCGCCGGCGCACCAGAACCGAGGAGCTTCGAGGGTTATCGCCAGATGCTCGCGGAATGTCGGGACGAACTCGACATCGTCTACGTCTCAACCCCGCATGCCTTCCATGCCGAGCAGGCAACTGCCGTCGCCGAGGCTGGCCTCGATCTCTTCCTGGAAAAGCCGATGGTGACGACGGTTGCTGAGGCCGAGAGGCTGATCGCCGCACAGAAAAATAGCGGCGTCACCATCGTCACCGCCTTCCAGGGCGGCCTGTCGCCGCTGGTGCTCGACACGCGCCGGCGGGCCCTCACCGGCGAATTCGGCGAGTTGATCGCCATATCGGGCATGATCTGGGAAAGCTGGTCGTCCAATTACGACGGCCATTGGAAGCAGCAGCCTGACATCTCCGGCGGCGGCTTCATGTTCGATACCGGCGCCCATATGATGAACACCGTCTGCCTGCTCGCCAATTCGGACTTCGACAGTGTGTCCGCCTATATGAACAACCACGGCAGACAGGTCGATATCACCACGGCCGTCTCCGCCCGGCTGAAGAACGGCGCGCTGGCGACATTGACGGCCGCCGGCGAAGGACCTCCGGGCTGCGCTTCCTACATCACCTTCTTCTATTCGAAGGCGATCGTGCGCATCGACGCCTGGGGTGGCTGGCGCGAGATCAGTATCGGGCGGACCGCCGAGCCGCGCGAGGAAGCCGAGATTCTCGGCAACCCGATGAAGAATTTCCTCGCCATTCGCGAGGGAAAGATGGAAAACTCCGGCTCCGTTGAAATGGGCCTCAGATTCGCTAGGCTATGGGATGCAATCAAGGAATCGGCAGCGGCCGACGGCGCTTCCGTCAGGATCGTCGCCCAATAGGCGCTGAAGATGAGCGGAATGAACAGACGGCGGATCACTTCGAAGGAACTGGCGAAACTCGCCGGCGTCTCTTCCGCCACCATTTCCCGCGCCTTCTCGCCGGATTCGCGCATCGGCAGCGCCACGCGCGACCGCATCCTCGCCGTCGCCCGTGAACATGGCTACCAGCCGAACGCGATCGCCCGCTCGCTGAACAACCAGCGCTCGCGGCTCGTCGCCCTCGTCGTCAATGCGATCGGCAACCCTTGCGAGGCTGAGGAGCAACAGCTTCTCGTCCACCGCCTGCAGGCCAGACAATTGCTGCCGATCATCCTCTGCTGCGCCGATCATTCCGACCGGCTGCAACTGATGCGCCTTGCATCCACCTATCAGGTCGATCACGTCGTCGTCTTCTCCGACATGGTGTCGATGCAAGATGCGGTCGACATCTTCCACACGACGAAGCCGATCATCGTCTCCTTCGAGCCGCTCGACAACGAAAACGTCTCCAGCATCCGCATCGACGGCGCTGAGGCGGCCGACGAGATCATCGATAAGATCGTCCGCGACGGCAAGAAGCGTTTTGCCTACCTTTCCGGCACCAATTCAAGCTGGATCGACAAGCTCCGGCGAAAATGGTTCGTCGATGCGCTAGCCAAGCGCGGACTTGCTTTCGAGGCACAGGCCTTCGGTGACTACTCCTATGATTCCGGCTTCAAGGAAGCCGTGCTCCTGCTGCACCGGGATAAGGTCGACGCCATCATCTGCGGCAACGACGTCATGGCGATCGGCGCACGTGATGCGGCCCGCCGGGTGCTCGGCAAGAACACCCCTGATGATATCGCCATCGTCGGCCAGGACGGCATCGCCATGGCTGCCTGGGATTGCAACGACCTGACCACACTGAGCCTGAACCACGTCGCCTTCATCGATGCCGTCGTCGAATTGATCGAACGGCATGACGCCGAGATCGAAGGCCCGCACAGCATCACGCTCACCTGCACCGCCCGCTGGGGCTCGACCGCCTGAAGCATGTTGCCTGGAAGTGCACAGCGGTTGCGGGGTGACGACATGCATGAAAAAAGCTAAAGCGCGTCGCATGAATCGAATTCGCTGTGACGTATTTTAGCGGCTCGCTCATCCATTGCGTCCAGGAGGAATACCGATGACCAGATTTTCACGCGCCGAGAGGCGCCGCAATGTCCCTGATGTCGTAACCTGGAGAGCCTGAAATGCGTTCCGTCGTTTCCTTCAACGAAGGCTGGAGTTTCCATGAGGGCTTCGGCCAGCGTTTGCTCGAAGCTTTCGATGCCGCCAAGTCGGTCAGCCTGCCGCATACCGCCGTCGAACTGCCCTTCAGCTATTTCGACGAGACCAGCTATCAGCGCGCCTTCACCTATCAGAAGGTGCTGCGCTGGCTGCCGGAATTCGAGGGCCGCGAGGTTTCGCTCGTCTTCGATGCCGCCATGGCCGACAGCGTCGTCTATCTGAACGGCGAAGAAATCATTGCCCATAAGGACGGATACACGCCCTTCGAGGCCCGCCTCACCGGCAAGCTCGTCAAGGGCGAGAACCTCGTCACCGTCAAGATCGACGGCAGCGAGAACCCTGACATTCCGCCTTTCGGCGGCCGCATCGATTATCTGACCTATGCCGGCATCTACCGCGATGTCTGGCTGAAGGTCACCGACCCGGTCTCGATCCGCAATCTCAAGATCGAAACCACTGACGTTCTTCGCCCGGAGAAATCGGCGACCATCCGCGTCGACATCGCCAATCCCGAGGGCCGCAGCTTCTCGGCGACCGTCACTGCCACGCTGAAACAGGCCGACGGCACGGTGGTCGCCACTGCCGCGACCGAAACGATCGGCAGCCGCACCACGCTCTCCTTTGGCGGCCTCACCGGCATCGCCCTCTGGGACATCACCGATCCCACGCTCTATGACGTCACCGTCGAGCTCAGGACCGAACACGGCTCCGACCGTATTTCCACCCGGTTCGGCTTCCGCACCGCCGAATTCACGCCGGAAGGTTTCCTCCTCAACGGCAAGCCATTGAAGCTGCGCGGCCTCAACCGCCACCAGGCCTTCCCTTATGTCGGTTATGCCGCCGGCCGCTCTGCCCAGGAGCGTGACGCCGACATCATGAAGACGGTGCTGAAGTGCAATATTGTCCGCACTTCGCATTATCCGCAGTCGAAATGGTTCCTCGATCGATGCGACGCAATCGGCCTGCTGGTTTTCGAGGAGATCCCCGGCTGGCAGCATATCGGCGATGCCGACTGGCAGCAGGAATCGATCGAGAACGTCCGCCGCATGATTGAGCGCGACTGGAACCACCCCTCGATCATCATCTGGGGCGTGCGCATCAACGAATCGCAGGATAATCACGATTTCTACGCCAAGACCAATCGCCTCGCCCGTGAACTCGACAGTACCCGCCAGACCGGCGGCGTGCGTTATCTCACCGAGAGCGAGCTGCTCGAAGACGTCTACACGATGAACGACTTCATCCTCGGCAATGAAGAGCTGCCGGGCGCCAACCGACCGCGCACCGCCCTGCGCGCCCAGCAGGAAAATACCGGACTATCGCACAAGGTGCCGTACCTGATCACCGAGTTCAACGGCCACATGCACCCGACGAAGATCTATGACCAGGAGCAGCGCCAGGCCGAGCATGTGCGCCGGCACCTGGAAGTGCTGAATGCCGCCCATGGCGATCCTGATATCTCCGGCGCCATCGGCTGGTGCATGTTCGATTACAACACCCACAAGGATTTCGGCTCCGGCGACCGCATCTGCTATCACGGCGTCATGGACATGTTCCGCGAGCCGAAATTCGCGGCCTATGCCTATATCAGCCAGTGCGACCCTTCCGAGGAGATCGTCATGAAGCCGGTGACCTTCTGGGCGCGCGGCGAACGCAATATCGGCGGCGTGCTGCCGCTGATCATCCTGACCAATTGCGACGAGGTGGAACTGCAATATGGCGGGCTTTCCAAGCGCATCGGTCCGGATCGCGAGAACTACCCGCATCTGCCGCACCCGCCCGTCGTGCTCGACCATCGGCACTTTACCGCCGATGAGCTCGGCACCTGGGGTCTCGAATGGATCGACGGCACCTTCACCGGCTATATCGGCGGCGAGCCGGTGGCCAGCCTGACGCTGGTGGCCGATCCGTTGCCGACGACCCTGGAAGTCGTTGCCGACAGCTCGACGCTGAAGGCCCGTGAACGCGACAGCACGCGGGTCATCATCCGCGCCCTCGACCAGCGCGGCCAGCGCCTGCCTTTCTTGAACGACAGCATTTCGCTGAAGGTTCACGGCCCGGCTAGGATCGTCGGCCCGACCAATGTCCCGCTGCAGGGCGGCACCGCCGGTTTCTGGCTGGAGGCGACCGGGTTCACCGGCGAGATCACCGTCGAAGCGGTTTCCACGCGTTTTGCGCCGGTGACGCTCGGCGTAACGGCTGCCTGACGGTCGTCATGCGATCCGCGCCTGTGTTTCCGGATCGAAGAAGACGGCCTTGTCGAGATTGAATGCTAGGCGGGTGTTTTGTCCTGGCGCGATGCCGGTATCGGCGCGCAGGCGGGCGACGACGGATTTGCCGCCGAGCTTGGTGACGGCGAAGGTGTCGGAGCCGGCCGGTTCGACCACCTCGATCAGGCAATCGCCCTCGGTCAGCGAGCGCGCCTTGCGGTCGGCGCCATCGGGATCGGTCAAGGCCTCCGGGCGGATGCCGAAGATCACCTGTCTGCCGGTATAGGCGGTCAGTCCGTCATTGCCTGAGATAACAGGCAGTCGGAGCGGGGCGGCATTCGGCCGCTCCAGCGAGACTTCGAGGCCGCCGGCGCCGTTCTCGACGGTGGCGTTGAGCAGGTTCATCGCCGGCGATCCCATGAAGTCGGCGACGAAGATGTTGGAAGGGCTGTTATAGATCTCGGCCGGCGTGCCGAACTGCTGCAGCACGCCGTCCTTCAGCACGGCGATCTTGGTCGCCAGCGTCATCGCCTCGATCTGGTCGTGGGTGACATAGACGAAGGTGGTGCCCATGCGCTGATGCAGCCGCTTGATCTCGGTGCGCATGTCGACGCGCAGCTTGGCATCGAGATTGGAGAGCGGTTCGTCGAACAGGAAGACCTGCGGATTGCGCACCAGCGCTCTCCCCATGGCGACACGCTGGCGCTGGCCGCCGGAGAGCTGGCTCGGCTTGCGGTCGAGCAGATGGCCGATCTGCAGCATGTCGGAGACCTGGGCAATCGCCTTGGCGCGCTCCTCCTTCGGCACGCCGCGGATCTCCATGCCGAAGGCGATGTTGCCCGCCACCGTCATGTTCGGATAGAGCGCATAGGACTGGAACACCATGGCGATGTCGCGCTTGGAGGGATGCAGGCCGCTGATGTCGCGCCCGTCGATCTTGATATCGCCGGAGGTGATCGTCTCCAGCCCGGCAATGGTGTTGAGCAGGGTGGACTTGCCGCAGCCGGACGGGCCGACCAGCACGAGAAAGCCGCCCTTTTCGAGTTCGAGGTCGATCCCCTTGAGAATGTCGACGGCGCCGAAGCGCTTTTTGAGACCGGAGATTTCGAGGAAGGCCATGGATTACCCTTTGACAGCGCCCGCCATCAGACCGCGCACGAAGTAGCGGCCGGCGAGGATATAGACGATGAGCGTCGGCACGGCGGCGATCATCGCAGCCGCCATGTTGACATTGTATTCGACGACGCCCGTCGAGGTGTTGACGACATTGTTCAGCGCCACCGTCATCGGCATGGTGTCACCGGTGCCGGCGTAAGCCGAGGCAAACAGGAAGTCGTTCCAGATATTGGTGAACTGGTAGATCACCGTGACGACGATGATCGGCAGCGAGTTCGGCAGCATGATGCGGCGGAAGATCTGGAAGAAGCTGGCGCCATCGACCTGGGCGGCGCGGACGAGCTCGGTCGGAAAGGCCTCGTAGAAATTGCGGAAGAACAGCGTCGTAAAGCCCAAGCCATAGACGACATGCACGAAGACCAGATTGACCGTCGGATTGCCGAAGCCGAAGCTCAAACCCGTGGCGTTCTGCAGCGTCATGCCGAAGCGGCCGAGGCTGCCGAGGATCGTTGCCATCGGCAGCAGCACCGACTGGAACGGAATGAAGCAGGCAAACAGCATCAGCCCGAACACCAGCGTGTGGCCGGGAAAGCGCCATTTGGTCAGGACATAGCCGTTCAGCGCCCCCATGATGGTGGAGATCGCCACCGCCGGCACCACCATCTTGATCGAGTTCCAGAAGTAGCCCTTGATGCCGGCGCAGGTCAGCCCGACGCAGGTCTCGCCCCAGGCCTTGATCCAGGGGTCGAAGGTCGGCGATTGCGGCAGCGCCAGCATGTTGCCGTTCTGGATCTCGTCCATGGTCTTGAGCGAGGTCGTCAGCATGACGAAGAGCGGCATCAGGTAGAGGACGGCGAAGATCAGCAGCAGGCCGTAGATGACGGTGCGGCCGATCCAGCGGGTGTTGGTGCTGTTCTGCGAGATTGCTGTCGGAGAGGTCACGCTGCTCATCGCGCCTTCTCCTTCAGTTCGGAATAGAGATAGGGAACGATGATCGCCGAGATCGTCATCAGCATGATGATGGCGCTGGCCGAGCCGACGGCCATCTCGTTGCGCTTGAAGGTGTATTCATACATGAAGTTGGACGGCAGCCAGGCCGAGCCGCCGGGGCCGCCGGAGGTCAGCGCCACCACCAGGTCATAGGACTTGATCGCCATATGGGCGAGCACGATGAAGGCGGAGAGAAAGATCGGCCGCAGCAGCGGAATGACGATGCGCCGATAGAGCTGGAAGGCAGACGCGCCATCGATCTGGGCGGCCTTCATGATCTCGCCGTCGATGCCGCGCAGGCCCGCCAGGAACATCGCCATGACGAAGCCGGACGCCTGCCAGACGCCGGCGATGACGACGGTGTAGATGACGAAGTCCTTGTTCTTGATCCAGTCGAAGTGGAAGCTCGTCCAGCCGAAGTGGTGCAGCGTCTGTTCCAGCCCGAGGCCGGGATCGAGGAACCATTTCCAGGCAACGCCTGTCACAATGAAGGAGAGCGCCATCGGATAGAGGAAGATTGGCCGCAACACGCTCTCACCGCGGATCTTCTGGTCGAGCAGGATGGCGAGGAAGAGGCCGAGCGCCAGGCAGATGCCGACATAGAGGAAGCCGAAGATCGCCATGTTGGTGATCGAGGTATACCAGGAAGACGGCGGATCGCTCTCGAAGGTCCAGCGCCACAGCCGCTGATAGGCGCGTGCTCCGGTCAGCGCATAGGAGGGAAAGGTCTTGGAATTGGTAAACGACAGATAGGCCGTCCAGACGATGAAGCCGTAGACGAAGATGATGGTGATGACGAAGCTCGGCGCCAGCACGATCTTCGGCAGCGCATCCTGCAGCCGGCCCCTCAACGAGATCCCCGTCGATTGCCTCGGCGTTAGAACCGGATCGGTGGTCGCAACGGTGCTCATGGAATGTCATCTCCTGCCTGCAATCGGCCCTGCATGATCGGCTCTGGATCGGGCATGATTGTCCGCGCATGATCATGCCTGCATGATCGGCGCGGAGCCTGAAGCTTCCCCGCCAGCAGGGCGGGGAAGCATTGTCATCACACGTGGTCTCAGCGAGCGTCGTCGATCGCCTGGACGAGCTGCTTGACGGCTTCGTCGGAGGTCTTGATCTGGCCGTGGACGAACTTCGAGACGACATCCTTATAGGCATTGGCGATGGCCGGCGGAGCGCCGTACCCTTGCGCCAGCGAGCCGAACAGCGTGCCGCCTTCGTTCGCTGCCTTCAGGTCAGCAATACCCTTCTTGCCGCAGGCGTCGAAGTCGGTATCGGGAACGTCGGTACGAGCCGGCACCGAACCCTTGACGACGTTGAAGGCCGACTGGAAGCTCTTCGACAGCGTTGCAGTGGCCAATGCCACCTGGGCCGCCTTGCGGTCATCAGGGACGTTGAACATACCGAACATGTCGGAGTTGTAGACCACGCTGCCGTCGGTGCCGGGGAAGCGGTAGCACAGGAAGTCGGTATCAGGCGTCTTCTTGGCGGCGACGAATTCGCCCTTGGCCCAGTCGCCCATCACCTGCACCAGCGCATCACCCTTGATGACCATGGCGGTCGCGAGATTCCAGTCGCGGCCCGAGAAGTTCGGGTCGACATATTTGATGATCGTGGCCAGATTATCGAACGACTTCTTCATCGTGTCGGACTTCAGCGATTCATCGTCGAGGTCGTTGAAGGCCTTCTTGTAGAACTCCGGCCCGCCGGTCGACAGCACGATGGAATCGAACATCGTCGCCTCCTGCCAGTTCTGACCACCGAGCGCCAGCGGGATGACGCCGGCGGCCTTGGCCTTGTCGAGCAGCGCGATCAGCTCGTCGAAGGTCTTCGGCTGAGTGCCGCCGATCTTGTCCATCACAGCCTTATTGATCCACAGCCAGTTGACCGAGTGGACGTTGACGGGGGCAGCAACCCACTTGCCGTCATAGACCGAGAACTTCTGCAGCGCTGCCGGAACCGACTTGTCCCAGCCTTCCTTCTTCGCCGTCTCGGTCAGATCGCCCATGACCCCGGCCTGAGCATAATCGAGCACGGTATAGCCCAGCATCTGCGAGGCTGTCGGATAGGTGCCGGCCGCAACCATCGCCTTCAGCGCCGTCATCGCCGCATCGCCGCCACCGCCGGCAACCGGCACATCCTTCCAGGCAAAACCTTCCTTCGAAAGATCCTGCTTCAAGACGTTCAGCGCCGCCGCCTCGCCACCAGACGTCCACCAGTGCAGCATCTGCACTTCCTTCACGTCAGCGCCGTGGGCAGCACTGAGGCCAGCCATCATCACGACAGCAACAGCTGCCGAGCTCAAAAACTTGTTCATGAATTTCCTCCCGTTTGCAAATCGGCGGCGGGACCTCCCTGCCGCCCGATGCTTCCCGCCATTGCAGCGGTCAGCATACGGCCGCGCTCCTCCGCGCGGTTGCTAATTTAAAACGTTATAAATCTTTGGTCGTCAAGCCCTTTCTCGACTCCCGAGAAAAATATGGTTATTTCACTAAGCTACTGAATACAATTCATATTAAATCTATGGCTAACAAAACGCTAAAATTTAAAACGTTTCCATTCGTCGATTGCGCGCCCGATTCATCGTGTTATGGTATCGGCAATTCCAGCATGGAAAGCCAAGGGTGACCGAACCGTCCCGGCCGCAACGCGGCGAAAATCTCGATATCACGCATAAGCGCGGCAAGCCGACCTTGCGAACGATCGCCACGATCGCCGGCCTTGCGGTGACGACAGTGTCACGGGCGCTTTCGGATGCGCCGCAGATTTCACTCGAGACCCGCCAACGCGTGCATCGCATCGCCCGCGAAATCGGCTATCTCCCTGACCGGGCTGCGCAGCGCCTGAAGACAGGCCGCACCAACGTCATCGCCATACTGCTCGATTCGCACGAGGAAGTGGTCGGTTTCAGCACCTCGATCATGTACGGCATCGCCAAGGCGCTGAAGGAGACCTCATACCATCTGGTCGTCGCCCCGAACTTCCTGTCGACGACCGATATCGAGGCCGCCGAATATATCATCCGCAACCACCTCGCCGACGGGCTGATCTTCACGCGCACCGAACCGCTCGATGCGCGCGTCCGCCTGCTGCTCGAAACCGGCTTTCCCTTCATCTGTCATGGCCGCACTGAATTTTCGACGCCGCACCCCTATGTCGACTACGACAATTTCACCTTTGCCTATGAGGCGGCGCGCCGGCTGATCGCCAAAGGCCGCAGAAAGGTGGCGGTGATCCTGCCGCCGAAGCGGCTGACCTTCTGCCAGCATATCCTGCACGGCTTCATGACGGCGGTGCGGGAGGCAGGCATCGCCTATGAGGTTCCCGAGGCGGTCGATCTCGATACACCGGCAGACGTGCTGCGTGACTTCATCCGCAGCCGCGCCGCCGCGCCAGATGCTCCGGATGGCTTCATCTGTCCCGGCGAAGTTTCGGCGCTCGCCGTCATCAGCGGCATGAGCGATGCCGGCCGCATACTGGCGGTCGATTACGATATCGTCGCCAAGGAGACGTCCCGCCTTCTCACCCAGCTGCAGCCGAAGGTCGACACGATCCACGAGGACCTGACGGCGGCCGGCGAGGATTTGGGACGCATGCTGCTGCAGCGCATCAACAATCCGGATGCCGAGGATCTGCAACTCCTGCTGCCGCCGCAGATCAACTTTCCGATCGGTTAGACGACCTCGGGTTGACATCAAACCTCGAAGCTACGAAAACCGGCGTGAAATCAACGTCATCTCATCCCTTAATGACGCTGACGCTTCAAAACTGTTTCTATGGCGCGTGATTTGTCCTAGAAGCACCGCGCAATCCGGTCGCAGCCCACCCGGTCAAAACAAGGGATCCAAAATATGAAAACCATCGTTGTCTGCTCCGGCGGACTGGACTCCGTTACGCTTGCCCACAAGGTAGCAGCGGAACAACAGCTTATCGGTCTCGTATCCTTCGACTACGGCCAACGGCATCGCAAGGAACTCGACTTCGCCGCCAGATGTGCCTCACGCCTCGCCGTTCCCTATCATATTATCGACATCGCCAGCATCGGCGGTCATCTCAGCGGATCGGCCCTGACCGACAATGTCGAGGTTCCGGATGGCCACTACGCCGAGGAGACCATGAAAGCCACCGTCGTGCCCAACCGCAATGCGATCATGCTGGCAATCGCGTTCGGTTTGGCGGCCGCGCAAAAAGCAGATGCCGTTGCCGTCGCTGTGCATGGCGGCGACCACTTCATTTATCCGGACTGCCGGCCGGGCTTCATCGATGCCTTCCAGCATATGCAAAACGAAGCGCTGGACGGTTATGCCAACGTGAAACTGCTTGCACCCTATGTCGACGCTTCCAAAGCGGCGATCGTGGTTGACGGCGAAAAACACGGCACGCCGTTCTCGGAGACCTGGTCCTGCTACAAGGGCGGCGAGCTCCACTGCGGGCGCTGCGGAACCTGCGTGGAACGCCGTGAAGCTTTCCATCTTGCCGGCGTCCCCGATCCCACGGAATACGAAGACCAGGATTTCTGGAGAGCGGCCGTGTCGCGATACTCGGCCACGGAGGTGCATTGATGTACCGCATCACCAAGGAGTTTCATCTCTCCGCCTCCCATCAATTGGATCACCTGCCTGCCGACCATCAATGTGCTCGGCTCCACGGTCACAACTACGTCGTCGTCGTCGAGCTGGCTGCGGAAAGCCTGAATGATGATGGCTTCGTCCGTGACTATCACGACCTCTCGCCGCTCAAGCGCTACATCGACGAAACTTTCGACCATCGTCACCTGAACGACGTCTTCGGCCATTCAAAAGTCACCTCCGAGTTCCTGGCGAGGCACTTCTACGACTGGTGCAAGCAGCACTTCCCGGAAACATCGTCCGTTCGCGTAAGCGAGACGCCGAAAACCTGGGCGGAGTACAGGCCGTGAGCGCCGGGACCATTCGCGTCAGCGAGATCTTTGGCCCGACCATACAGGGTGAAGGCGCCTTGATCGGGCTGCCGACGGTGTTCGTGAGGACAGGCGGCTGTGACTACCGGTGTTCCTGGTGCGACAGCCTTCACGCCGTCGATAGCGCCTTCCGGGATCAATGGATTCCCATGTCCACGGAGGCGATCTGGCACGAGATCATGAAGCTCTCCGGTGGAAAACCACTGACGGTTTCCCTTTCCGGAGGCAATCCGGCGATACAGCCCCTAAGGCCGCTTATCGAGCTTGGCCATTCGCAAGGATATCGTTTTGCCCTGGAAACACAGGGAAGCGTAGCCCAGGCCTGGTTTCGCGATCTCGACGTCCTGGTCGTGAGCCCCAAACCGCCATCAAGCGGAATGCTGACGGATTGGGATCAGGTGGATAACTGCCTTCAACTGGCCGCCGGCGGACCGGAGGTCGCATTGAAGATTGTCGTCTTCGACGATGCCGACTACGAATTCGCCGAACAGGCGGGTCAGCGCTATCCCCAAATTCCGTTGTTCCTTCAGCCAGGCAATCATACGCCGCCGCCGCCCGATAACGATGACGCGCGCATTGATATCGACGGCGTGATGGATCGGATGCACTGGCTTGTCGAAAGGGTGACGGCCGACCAATGGTTTGAAGTCCGCGTACTACCGCAATTGCACGTGCTGCTCTGGGGAAACAAGCGAGGCGTATGAGCCTGCCTGCGTTGAAAATTATGCAGCGACGCGCTCCGGAAAGGCGAAAACATCGACGGGCTCTCCAAGCCCGCGCAGCGGGAAGGTGCCGAGACTATCCATGTCCTTCGCGCAGCCCGCCATTTCGACAAAGGCCCGCGACAAGAGCACCGGACGCTTGACCTCCTTGGTCAGGGTTTCCAGTCGCGAGGCGACATTGACCGCCGGGCCAATGACGGTGAAATCCAGCCGCCGGCGCGAGCCGATATTGCCGTACATGACGTCGCCGACATGCACGCCGACGCCGTAGCGCAACGGTTCGCGTCCGTTGCCCGCATACTGCTCGTTCAATTGCGCCATCAACGCCTGCCCTTCGCGGATCGCCTGCAGCAGATCGAGGCAGGCGGTTTCCTTGGCTAACGGGAAGATCGCCAGCAATCCGTCACCCATGAACTTCAGGATCTCTCCGCCATGCCGCTCGATCGGATCTGACATGGCGTCGAAATAATCGTTGAGCAGATGGATGACATCGTCACGCGGCCAGAGATCGGAGATCGCCGTAAAGTCGCGCAAGTCGCAGATCATGATTGCCGCCCCGACGGTCGCGCCGCTGCCGCGCGTCGTGACGCCCGACAGGATCTGTTCGCTCGCATGCGGTCCGACATAGGTCTGCAGCAGCGTGCGCGCCATGATGTTCTTCAGCCGGATTTCGCTGACGAGGGTCAATGCCGGCAGCAGGTCGCGCAGGAAATCGACATGCTCGCTCGTAAAACCGCCCGGCCGGCTGGTCGAAAATGTCGCGACATGCCGTTTGCCGAAAGTATGCTCGAGCGGCCAGGCGATATACTCCGTGAGGCCGTCATCGCGCAGTTCCTGATAGAATGAATCCTCGTCGCCGTCGGCTGTGCCCTCCAGCTGTCTACGCACCTCCTCCGAACCCTGATGGATCGCGTTGACGGGACTCTTCAGGAACTCCGGCGTGTTTTCGACACCATAGGCGAAAGTGTTGATCTTCGCCTCCGCCAGGCCTTCCTTCCAGAGGATGCGGGCGCCGATCCATTGCGGATGGTTCGTCCTGAAATGCAACGTCGCCCGCGCCACCGGCACTCCTGCCGCCAGCAGCTTCTCGCACATGTCCACCAGGATATTGTCGATGAACCGCTCGCCGCGCGTCTCGTTCACCAGCCAGTCGAGAATCCGTCTTCTGCGGATCGGCCAGACGCCTTCGCCCGCCTCGACGACAGTCCCGGCCTTGTTCGAAATGGATTGCATCAAAAACTCCCGCTACGCCACATCATTGGCGAGGACCGAATTTATTTCCGCTGAATGTGGGCGATGAGGGAGCAAATGATAAGAGGCAGACTGCGATCAAGACTCAGAAATCCCAGTCCTCGTCCTCGGTCGCCACCGCCTTGCCGATGACATAGGAGGAGCCGGAGCCGGAGAAGAAGTCGTGGTTCTCGTCGGCATTCGGCGAAAGCGCCGACAGGATCGCCGGATTGACCTTGCAGGCTTCAGCCGGGAACAGCGCCTCGTAGCCAAGGTTCATCAGCGCCTTATTGGCATTGTAGTGCAGGAATTTCTTGACGTCCTCGGTCAGCCCGACGCCGTCATACAGCGCTTCGGTATATTTCGCCTCGTTGTCGTAGAGTTCGAGCAGCAGTTCGAAGGCGAAATCCTTGATCTCCTGCTTCCGCTCGTCGCCGAGCCGCTCCAACCCGCGCTGGAACTTGTAGCCGATATAATAGCCGTGCACCGCCTCGTCGCGGATAATCAGCCGGATCATGTCGGCCGTGTTGGTGAGCTTGGCGCGGCTCGACCAGTACATCGGCAGGTAGAAGCCCGAATAAAAGAGGAAGCTTTCGAGGAAGACGCTCGCGACCTTCTTCTTCAGAGGATCGCCGGAGCGATACTGCTCCATGATCAACGCCGATTTCCGCTGCAGGAACTCGTTCTCTTCCGACCAGCGATAGGCATCGTCGACATCGGGCGTCGAGCACAGGGTCGAGAAGATCGAGGAATAGGAGCGCGCATGCACCGCCTCCATGAAGGAGACGTTGGAAAGCACCGCCTCCTCATGCGGCGTTACCGCATCCTCCATCAGCCGGATGGAACCGACACCGTTCTGGATCGTATCGAGCAGCGTCAACCCGGTGAAGACGCGGATGGTCAACTGCTGCTCGGCCGCCGTCAGCGTTGCCCAGGAGGGAATGTCGTTGGAAAGCGGCACCTTTTCCGGCAGCCAGAAATTGCCGGTGAGCCGGTTCCAGACTTCGAGATCCTTATCGTCCTCGATGCGGTTCCAGTTGACGGCGCGCACGCGGGAAGCGGGTTTGATTTGCATGTTCATCGGGTGGTCCTTTTCGGGCGCCAGAATCTGCATGGCGAAGGGAACTGCGAACCCTCCCGTTCCTTGCAGCGCCAGCAGCATTCAAATCACAAGGTACAGGATACGCAGCCCTGCACCTCGGTGCCGGACAGCGCCATCTGGCGAAGGCGGATGTAGTAGATCGTCTTGATGCCCTTCTTCCAGGCGTGGATCTGCGCCTTGTTGATATCGCGCGTCGTTGCCGTGTCGCGGAAGAACAAGGTCAGTGACAGGCCCTGGTCGACATGCTGGGTCGCCGCCGCATAGGTGTCGATGATCTTCCCCGGTCCGATCTCGTAGGCATCCTGATAATAGTCGAGATTGTCGTTGGTCATGAACGGCGCCGGATAATAGACGCGGCCGATCTTGCCTTCCTTGCGGATCTCGATCTTCGAGACGATCGGATGGATCGAGGAGGTCGAGTGATTGATATAAGAGATCGAGCCTGTCGGCGGCACTGCTTGCAGGTTCTGGTTATAGAGGCCGGAGGCCATCACCGCCTTCTTCAACGCCACCCAATCTTCCTGCGTCGGAATGTGAATGCCTGACGTCTCGAACAGCGCCTTGACCCTCTCCGTCGCAGGCTCCCAGAGCCGGTCGGTATATTTGTCGAAATAGTCGCCGGAGGCATATTTCGAGTTCTCGAAGCCCTTGAAGCTCGCGCCGCGTTCGACCGCCAAAAGATTCGAGGCGCGGATCGCGTGGTAGGTCACCGTGTAGAAATAGATGTTGGTGAAATCGACGCCTTCCTCGGAGCCATAGAAGATGCGTTCGCGGGCGAGGTAGCCGTGCAGATTCATCTGGCCGAGGCCGATCGCATGGCTCTCGTCATTGCCCTTCTCGATCGAAGGGACTGAGGAGATGTGGCTCATGTCGGAAACAGCACTCAACGCCCGGATCGAGGTCTCGATCGTCTTGCCGAAATCGACCGAATCCATCGCTGCCGCGATGTTCAGCGAGCCGAGATTACAGGAGATGTCCTTGCCGAGATGTTTGTAGGAGAGGTCGTCGTTATATTCGCTCGCCTCACTCACCTGCAGGATTTCCGAGCATAGATTGCTCATCGAAACACGTCCGGCGATCGGGTTTGCCCGGTTCACCGTGTCCTCGAACATGATGTAGGGATAGCCGCTCTCGAACTGGATTTCGGCAAGCACCTGGAAGAATTCGCGTGCCTTGATCTTCTTCTTGGAGATGCGGGCGTCGTCAGCCATCTCGCGGTACTTTTCCGTCACCGAAATCTCGGTGAAGGGCACGCCATAGACGCGCTCCACGTCATAGGGCGAGAACAGGTACATGTCCTCGTTGTTCCTCGCGAGTTCGAAGGTGATATCGGGCACGACGACGCCGAGCGACAGCGTCTTGATGCGGATCTTCTCGTCGGCATTTTCGCGCTTGGTGTCGAGAAAGCGCATGATGTCGGGGTGATGGGCATTGAGATAGACGGCCCCCGCGCCCTGCCGTGCGCCGAGCTGGTTGGCATAGGAAAAACTGTCTTCGAGCAGCTTCATGACAGGTATGATGCCCGAGGACTGGTTCTCGATATGCTTGATCGGCGCGCCCGCCTCGCGGATATTCGTCAGCGACAGTGCCACACCGCCGCCGCGCTTCGACAATTGCAGCGCCGAATTGATCGACCGGCCGATCGATTCCATATTGTCCTCGACACGCAGCAGGAAGCAGGAAACCAGTTCGCCGCGCTGCTTCTTGCCGGCATTGAGGAAGGTCGGCGTCGCCGGCTGGAAACGGCCGGAAATGATCTCGTCGACCATGTCGCGGGCAAGGGCCTCGTCGCCGCGCGCGAGCGCCAGCGCCACCATGCAGATGCGGTCCTCATAGCGCTCGAGATAACGCTTTCCGTCGAAGGTCTTCAGCGTATAGCTGGTGTAATATTTGAAGGCGCCGAGGAAGGTCGGGAAACGGAATTTCTTGGCATAGGCCTGGTCGAACAGGTCGCGCACGAAATTGAAGGAATACTGGTCGAGAACCTCCTGCTCGTAATAGCCCTCGGTCACGAGGTAATCGAGCTTTTCCCGGAGATTGTGAAAGAACACCGTGTTCTGGTTCACATGCTGCAGGAAATACTGCTTGGCCGCCAAACGATCCTTGTCGAGCTGGATCCTGCCCGCATCGTCATAGAGGTTCAGCATCGCATTCAGCGCGTGATAGTCGAGCGTTTCCGCCGCTTTCAAAGGGCGTTCGCCGGCGGGATGAGCAAAAGTGTTATGCGGTTTTGCGCCCGCATCCCGCGTCAGAGGTGTTCCCGTGTCCAAAACCGTTCCATTCCGTGTTTGACGTTGGCGACATCCGCTTCTGTGCCCAGCAGTTCGAACCTGTAGAGGTAAGGCACCTGGCACTTCTTTGAGATCACGTCGCCGGCGAGCCCGTATGTTTCGCCGAAATTGCTGTTGCCCGCGGCAATCACGCCGCGGATGTGTCCTCGGTTTTCCGTATCGTTGAGGAAACGGATCACCTGCTTGGGAACGGCGCCCTTGCCGCCGTCGCCGCTATAGGTCGGCACGATCAGCACGAAGGGTTCGCGGATATGGAACGAGTCTGCGCCATTTGGCGGAATGCGCGCCGCGCGCAGTCCGAGCTTGGCGACGAACCGATGGGTGTTCTCGGACCGGCTGGAATAATAGACGATCAGAGCCATCGCCTTTCCTCAGGAAAGTGCGCTGATCATGTCGGGACGGAAGCCGGCCCAATGCTGCTCGCCGGCGATGACGACGGGCGCCTGCATGTAGCCGAGGCTGCGGACCCGATCGAGCGCTTCGGCATTCTGCGAAATATCGACGATGTCATAATCGACCCCCAACCGGTCGAGGGCGCGGTAGGTGGCAGTGCATTGGACGCAGGCAGGCTTGCTGTAGACGGTGATGGTCATGATATTCCTCGTGACGACGCGATTGGGACGCAGGACATCGATCGGAAATCTCGCGATATCCGTCGAAAACACTCTGTATTTTGCAGCGATGCGGCTCGTTCAGCCGCTGGGCGTGACCCGCCCTCTACCTCTAGCGGGTGGCGGCCTGAACTGAGATACTGACATGACTTCACCCCGAAGTGGCTCAATGCGAAGGTTTCGGGGGCGGAGGCTCGGGCCTGCGAAACGCGATGCGGAGATTCCCCGCAGCCATGCAACGCGACCTTCCGGACACCCCGCCCGTGGACGTTTCGTTCGAGGCAGGTCTCCTGGCTCACGGGTCAAAGCACCCTGCCCCAGCCTTCCCGGAGCATCATGCTCCAGTGACCTGAAATCGGACAGTTGCTCGCCGCTTACAGTTGCGGGGGCAGCTCCGGCATTGCCGCGCCATGATGGCGAAACGCACCGTATTCCCGTCTTAGCCGCCGATCCTCACGAATCGACGGAACCTCGAACACTAGATATGGTACGCGAATCGCTGATGACGTCAACAAGTTGTTGTGGCAGCGCAGCAATGGCGGCAGCGAATCGCCGTGACTGTGTATGATGTGGATAACGAAGCGTTAACGGAAAAGCGCTGTGGAGAACCCGTCAGAAAAGAGCCGGCAGAAGCCGGCTCCCCGAAACGACATTCATATTTTTATTCGAAGCAGCCTGAGCGCGTTGATCGTCACCAGCACGGTGGCGCCGGTATCGGCGAGGATCGCTGGCCAGAGCCCGGTAATGCCGGCGATCGTCGTCACCAGAAACACCGCCTTTAGCCCGAGTGCGATGGTGATATTCTGCAGGATGTTGCGCATCGTGCGTTTGGAAAGTTCGATCATCCGCGCCACGTCGCCAACGCGTCCGTGCAGCACGGCGGCATCCGCCGTCTCCAGCGCCACATCGGTGCCGCCGCCCATAGCGATACCGATATCGGCAGCGGCCAGCGCCGGAGCATCGTTGATGCCGTCGCCGATCTTGGCGACGATGAAGCCTTGGCGCTTCAATTCGCCGACGACCCGCTGCTTGTCCTCCGGCATCATCTCGCCGCGCCAGTCGATGCCGAGCATGCCGGCAACGGCTGCTGCCGTCCGCTTGTTGTCGCCGGTCAGCATGATAGCCTTGACGCCTGCTGATTTGAGGGCAGCGAGCCCGGCCTCGGCATCCTGACGCGGCTCGTCGCGCATGGCGATAAGGCCGGCCACAACACCGTTGACGAGCAGCACCGACACGCTCTTGCCCTCGTCGTTCAACGCCGAGATGCGTGCATCCTGTTCAGCACTGAGCGTCCCGCGCTCGCGGGCGGCGGGCGGCGACAAGAGGTCCAGCGTCTCACCACCGACTTTGCCGCTGACGCCCTTGCCCGGCAGCGCTTCCAGCTCGAAGGCCGGCGGCACGGGAACGCCGTCCGCCTTGGCGCGGTTGAGGATCGCCAGCGCCAGCGGATGGCTGGAACCCTGTTCCAGCACCGCCGCGCGCGACAGCACCTGCGCCTCGGTCAGACCAAAGGAAATGATGTCAGTCACCTGAGGCTTGCCTTCCGTCAGCGTGCCTGTTTTGTCGAAGGCGACCATCGTCACCTTGCCGAGCGTCTCCAGCACCGCGCCGCCCTTCATCAGCAGCCCGCGCTGCGCACCGGATGAAAGCGAGGCAGCGATCGCCGCCGGCGTTGAGATGACGAGCGCGCAGGGGCAGCCGATCAAAAGGATCGCAAGGCCCTTATAGACCCATTCGCCCCATGGCCCTGCGAACAGCAGCGGCGGAACGACCGCAACCAGCGCTGCGACCACGACCACGCCGGGCGTGTAATAGCGCGAGAACCGATCGATGAAGCGCTCGGTCGGCGCCTTCGATTCCTGCGCCTCCTCCACCAGCTTGACGACGCGGGCGATGGTATTGTCGGCCGCGGCCGCCGTAACGCGAACCCTAAGCACCGCATCGCCATTCACCGTGCCGGCAAAAACGACGGCATCGACGCCCTTACGCACTGGCGTGCTCTCGCCCGTCACCGGCGCCTCGTCGATCGCGCTCTCGCCTGAGAGGATGATGCCGTCCGCCGAGATCCGATCGCCAGGACGAACCATGATGATGGCCCCGACCGAAAGGCTTTCCGCCGGCACCTCCCGTGTCTGCCCATTGTCTTCGAGCAGCGAGGTCTTCGGCACCAGCGCCGTCAGCGACTGGATGCTTTCGCGCGCCTTGCCCGCTGCCACCCCTTCCAGCAGCTCGCCAACGAGGAACAGGAACACAACGGTCGCCGCCTCTTCGCCGGCATTGATGATAACGGCGCCGACGGCGGCGATCGTCATCAGCATCTCGATCGAAAACGGTGTGCCTGAGAAGGCGGCCATGATGGCGCGCCGCGCGATCGGCACCAGCCCGATCAGCATGGCGACGATGAAGGCGTAGGACGCGATCGCCGGCACGAGATGGCCGACGGTGTAGGCGGCAACGAGTGCTCCACCCGAAAGGATGGTCAGCCGGCCCTTCCTGCTCTGCCACCAGGGACCGGCCATCGGCGCATGATCGTGCCCGTGCAACCCCTCGATTTCCTTCTCGCCATGATCGTGGGGATGGTCATGGCTATGACCTTCATGATCATGTACCGCATGATCGTCGTCATGGCCCGCGTGATCGCCGCAGCCATGTCCATGATCGTGACAATGCTGTGAGCCCTGAGTATGCGCAGGCGCAGCGTTTCCGGCAAGCGGCGCGACGGAATAGCCGAGCCCCGTCACCTTCTTCTCGATCATCTTGAGATCGCTGCTGCCATCGTGCCGAACGGTCATCGTGCCCGCCATCACCGAGACGGAAACATCGGCGACACCCGCCACGCGTCTGACCGCCGTATCGATCTTGGTTGCGCAGGCGGCGCAATCCATGCCGCCAACCCGGTATCGTGTCTCGCTCTCAGCCATCATCCGCTTCCTTGTCAAACAGAAGCATCTCTCCTACATCCTATAGCGACTAGAGGTGCAAGAGGAAAATCATGAAAAAGATCACCATTGGCGAAGCCGCGCGCCAAAGCGGCGTCAAGGTGCCGACGGTGCGCTATTATGAAAGCATTGGCCTGCTCGCCGCCCCGAGCCGCAGCGAGGGCAACCAGCGCTCCTTCGAGCCCGCCGATATCAGCCGTCTCGCTTTCATCCGCCACGCCCGCGAACTCGGTTTCGAGATCGACGCGATCCGCACGCTGCTCACCCTGCAGGACGATCCGCACCAGTCCTGCGCCTCGGCCGACGCCATCGCCAAGGCCCGCCTCATTGAGGTCGAGCAGCGCATCCGCAGCCTGATGGCGCTGAAGGCCGAGCTGGAAACCATGGTGGAAGGCTGCGGCCACGGCCGCGTCGACCAATGCCGCGTCATCGAAGTGCTCGCCGATCACGGCCAGTGCACGCATCCGCACCACTGATCTCTGCCCTTGCAGGCGATCCGCGCCCGCGCCAAAACTGAACGCAGATACAATCGGGCGAAGACATCAATGAACCAGAAGCGGATTGCGATCATCGGCGGCGGCCCGGCGGGTCTCGCGGCTGCCGAACTGCTTTCCCGTTCCGGTCATGCGGTGACGGTCTACGACGCCATGCCGACCTTTGCCCGCAAATTCCTGCTGGCCGGCAAGTCCGGTCTCAACATTACCCATTCCGAGGATTATGCCCGTTTCACCACGCGCTTCGCCGCGGCTTCCGCCCGCCTGCGCCCCGCTCTTGATGCGTTTACCCCTGATGATATCAGGAATTGGGCAAGCGAGCTCGGGACGGAAACCTTCATCGGCTCGTCCGGCCGGGTTTTTCCGAAGGTGATGAAGGCCTCGCCTTTGCTGCGCGCCTGGCTCAGGCGGCTGGAGGCACAGGGCGCCACGCTGCGCACCCGCCACCGCTGGACCGGTTTTGCCGAAGACGGCTATGTTTTCGAAACGCCCGAAGGGCGCAGCATCGTCCATTGCGACGCGGCCCTGCTCGCGCTCGGCGGCGCAAGCTGGCCGCGCCTCGGCTCCGATGCTGCCTGGGTGCCTTGGCTGGTCGGCAGGGGTGTGGAAATTCACAGTTTTCAACCCGCCAATTGCGGCTTCGTCGTCGGATGGAGCGGGAACTTCAGCGAGCGTTTCGCCGGCGAGCCGGTAAAATCGGTCACCGCAACATCCGAGGCCGGCACGTTTCCCGGCGAATTCGTCATCACCGAGAGCGGCATCGAGGGCAGCCTGATCTATGCCCACACCGCCAGCCTCCGCGATCGGCTGCTGATCCACGGCAGCGCCGCCCTGACGCTCGACCTCGCACCCGGCCGCACCATCGACAGGCTGAGCCGCGACCTTGCACGGCAGGACGCCAAATCAAGTTTTTCGAACCGCCTGCGCAAGGGCGCCGGCCTCGACGGCGTCAAGGCGGCGCTGCTGCGCGAACTCGCTCCCGAGCGCGACCGAACCGTTCCGGAGCGTCTCGCCGGCATGATCAAGGCCCTGCCGGTGCCGGTGATCGAAACCCGCCCGATCGCCGAAGCGATCTCCTCGGCCGGCGGCATCCGCTGGAGCAGCATCAACGACAGCTACATGTTGAAGGCACTGCCCGGCACCTTCGTCGCCGGTGAGATGCTCGACTGGGAAGCGCCGACCGGCGGCTATCTCCTCACCGCCTGCCTGGCGACCGGCCGGACGGCAGCCCGCGGCATCGAAGCCTGGTTGCAGCGCAGAGCATGATGCCGAAAAGTGTGATCGGTTTTCGGACGACATCATGCTCCAACTCTTAATTTAGAACAGGATTCAGATTTTAGGCCGACCCGGCCTAAAATCATCCTGTTCTAAACGCAGGCAGTCATCAGCACCGCGTGAGATCATCCCTCAGTCAGGCCGAGGCCGGACGGAATGTCATGGCGAGCCCATTCATGCAGTAGCGAAGCCCGGTTGGCTTCGGGCCATCATCGAAGACATGGCCGAGATGCCCACCGCAGCGGCTGCAGTGCACGGCGTTGCGCACCATGCCGTAAGTCGTGTCGTTCGTGGTGCCGACGGCTTTTTCGAGCGGCGCCCAGAAGCTCGGCCAGCCGGTGCCGCTGTCGAATTTGGTGGTCGAGGAAAAGAGGTCCTGATCGCAGCCAGCGCAGACGAAATTGCCCTTTCGCTCCTCATGCAGCAAGGCACTGGTGAAGGGCTGTTCCGTCCCCGCCTGGCGCAGGATGACATATTGATCCGGCGTCAGCAGCTTGCGCCATTCCTCGTCGGTGTGGGTCACCGCAAACGTCTCGGCGGCGATCGCCTTGCCGGCTAAGTCCAAGTGAACCGCGAGCGCCCCAAAAGCGGCGCCCGTCAGCAACAATCGTCTGTTCAGCATGGTCGGATCTCCTCGTCTGGCAAACCTTGCTTCTGCAAAGAACTACGAGAAAGAGGGTCTTTTGTTACACCATGGCCACCCAAACACCGAAATGTGATTTCCGTCACTTTCGTCAGGAAGCGCCGCACGCTGACGCCCGCCAGCGCCGGCCGATTGCAAACCAGCCATTTTTCTATCAGAATGTGCTGAAATTCGATGGGAGGAGCCGATGCACGAACACTCAGCGCACGCCGAGCACGTCTACACATCTGCCCAGCGCGATTCTGCGGCGGCGAGTTCCCCTGTCGTCGCCTCATGGCGGCGGTGCATGACCATGCACCAGCTCGCCCCCGAGGACCAGCGGGCTCCACTGCGCCTGACCGACCAGGAATTCCGCCGCGCGCGCGAGCAGTCCGAACAGCTGATTGCCAGCGCCACGGAAGAGCTCGATCGTCTCTTTACCACCGTTGGCAGGGCCGGCTGCTGCCTGCTTCTGACCGACAAGAACGGCATCGCGCTGGAACGCCGGGGCGCTGCCGGAGACGACAAGGAATTCCGCGAACTCGGCCTCTGGACCGGCTCGGTCTGGACCGAGGCCAGCATCGGCACCAACGGCATCGGCACCGCACTTGCCGACGAGCGTGCCGTCGCCATCTTCCGCGATCAGCATTTTTTCAGCTCGAACACCAGCCTCAGCTGCACGACCGCGCCGATCCGCGATCATCGTGGGCAGGTGGCAGCAGCCCTCGACATCTCCGCATGCCGCGAAGACGTCAACGAGATGACGCTGGCGATCCTGACGCAGACCGTGCGCGATGCGGCGATGCGCATCGAACTCAACCTTTTCCGCTCGGCCTTTGCCGGCGCGCGTTTCCTGATGGTCCCGGCCGGAGCCAATTCCGCTGCCGCCCTGCTCGCCGTCGACAGGCACGATCTGGTGCTCGGCGCAACGCGCGCCGCCCGCATCGCGTTGCAGCTGGACGACAAGCGCATCGCCGCCGGCATTCCGGCGGCCGATGCCCTGCACGAGGCTGGCGTCTCCCAGCAGGATGAGATCGTCGAGGCGGAGAAGGCGGCACTCTTGCGGGCGTTGTCGCGCGCCGGCGGCAATGTCTCGCAGGCAGCGATCGCACTCGGCATCAGCCGTGCCACGCTGCACAGGAAGATGAAAAAGCTCGATCTCCACTGATCGGTGTAAAGGTCCCGCTCCTGGAGGAATCGTGACCCGATGCTGTCGCAGGTCTGCGACACTGTGCACTGCGGTATGGAAGACCCGCCCTAGTCCCTCCGCCAAAACATGCTCATTTTCCTCCCACTGGTTCGCTTGGGAACCTGGATCATCAAGGGAGGATGACATGCTTCATCAGAAAATCGTCGAGTCGCCGTTCAAGCTGAAATACGGCAACTATATCGGCGGCGAATGGCGCGAGCCGGTCGAGGGAAAATACTTCGAAAACCTCACGCCCGTCACCGGCGGCAAGCTCTGCGACATTCCCCGCTCCAATGAAAAGGACATTAACCTCGCACTCGACGCCGCTCATGCGGCAAAGGAAAAATGGGGTCGCACCTCGGTTGCCGAGCGCTCCAATATCCTCATGAAGATCGCCCAGCGCATGGAAGACAAGCTTGAATTGCTCGCCCAGGCTGAGACCTGGGACAATGGCAAGCCGATCCGTGAAACCATGGCGGCCGACATTCCGCTGGCGATCGACCATTTCCGTTATTTCGCCTCCTGCATTCGCGCCCAGGAAGGTTCGATCGGCGAGATTGACCACGACACTGTCGCCTATCACTTCCATGAGCCGCTCGGCGTCGTCGGCCAGATCATTCCGTGGAACTTCCCGATCCTGATGGCCACCTGGAAGCTGGCGCCCGCACTTGCCGCCGGCAATTGCGTCGTACTGAAACCCGCCGAGCAGACCCCGGCCTCGATCCTGGTCTGGGCTGAACTCGTCGGCGATCTCCTGCCGGCAGGGGTCCTCAACATCGTCAACGGTTTCGGCCTCGAAGCCGGCAAGCCGCTGGCGACCAGCCCGCGCGTCGCTAAGATCGCCTTCACCGGCGAGACGACGACAGGCCGGCTTATCATGCAATATGCCAGCCAGAACCTCATTCCGGTGACGCTGGAGCTCGGCGGCAAATCGCCGAACATCTTCTTCGCCGACGTGATGGCGGAAGACGACGACTTCCTCGACAAGGCGCTCGAAGGCTTTGCGATGTTTGCCTTGAACCAGGGCGAAGTCTGCACCTGCCCGAGCCGCGCCCTCGTCCAGGAATCGATCTACGACCGTTTCATGGAAAAGGCCGTCAAACGCGTTGAGGCGATCAAGCAGGGCAACCCGCTCGATAGCGCAACGATGATCGGCGCCCAGGCCTCGACCGAGCAGCTGGAAAAGATCCTCGCCTATCTCGACATCGGCAAGCAGGAAGGCGCGGAAGTGCTGACCGGCGGCTCGCGCAACGATCTCGGCGGCGAGCTGGCGAACGGCTACTATGTCAAGCCGACGATCTTCAAGGGTCACAACAAGATGCGCGTGTTCCAGGAGGAAATCTTCGGGCCGGTGGTTTCGGTGACGACCTTCAAGAACGAGAAGGAAGCGCTCGAAATCGCTAACGACACGCTCTACGGCCTCGGCGCCGGCGTCTGGAGCCGCGATGCCAATCGCTGCTACCGTTTCGGCCGCGAGATCCAGGCCGGCCGCGTCTGGACCAACTGCTACCACGCCTACCCGGCCCATGCCGCCTTCGGCGGCTACAAGCAGTCGGGCATCGGCCGTGAAACCCATAAGATGATGCTCGACCACTACCAGCAGACCAAGAACATGCTGGTGAGCTACAGCCCGAAGGCACTCGGCTTCTTCTGAGATGCTTCGGCATGGTGGGAGGGTCTCAACCCCCTCCCCAACCCCTCCCCACAAGGGGGAGGGGCTTAACCCGTTGAACTGCCTCGTTCTAAAAAGACATATCTTCTTGCCGAAACTTCGGCGTGGTGAGCTGTCGGAGCGGCATTATAAGTCCCTCCCCCTTGTGGGGAGGGGTTGGGGAGGGGAATTCTCCTCCCGAAACTTTGGAGGAAGAGTGATGGAAACCACCGTCAACGGCGAACCGCGTGTTCTCGCAACCGACGCAGCTCTCGATCTGATCGCAGAAATCAAGCGCGATCATCCCGATATCCTCTTCCACCAGTCCGGCGGCTGCTGCGACGGCTCCTCGCCGATGTGTTATCCGGCCAACGAATTCATGATCGGCGACAGTGACGTCAAGCTCGGCGAGATCGGCGGCGTACCTGTTTATATCAGCGCCGGCCAGTTCGAGGCGTGGAAGCATACGCAGCTGATCATCGACGTCGTGCCCGGCCGCGGCGGCATGTTCTCGCTCGACAATGGCCGCGAGAAGCGCTTCCTCACCCGCTCCCGCCTCTTCGGCGGCGGCGAGGCCTGCGCAGTGCCTGATGTGAAGGTCAGGGCGGTCTGAGGCTGTCGTTCGACCGGTGGGAATTTCGCCTGTAGTATTCCCATAGTACCTGCTCTCCACAGCTCTTTGCTAAGCTCCGCCAGTTGGTTTCAAAGGGAGGAAACGATGCCAGCCTCAAAGATCCTGATGATAACAGGTGATTTCACCGAAGATTACGAAACGATGGTGCCGTTCCAGACACTGCTCGCCTGCGGCTATACGGTCCATGCCGTCTGCCCCGGCAAGAACGCTGGCGAGACCGTCGCCACCGCCATCCACGATTTCGAAGGCGACCAGACCTATTCCGAAAAGCGCGGCCATAATTTTGCGCTGAACGCCACTTTCGACAGTGTGCGGGCCGAAGATTACGATGCCCTCGTCATCCCCGGCGGCCGCGCGCCAGAATATCTTCGCCTCAATGCCGATGTCCTCAAATTCGTCCGGCACTTCTTCGACGCAGGAAAACCCGTCGCCGCCATCTGCCATGGCGCGCAACTGCTCGCCGCCGCTGGCGTGCTGAAGGGCCGCACCTGCTCGGCCTATCCCGCCTGCCGGCCGGAGGTCGAACTTGCCGGCGGCATTTATGCCGACATCGCTATCAGCGATGCAGTCTCGGACGGCAATCTGGTCACGGCGCCCGCTTGGCCGGCGCATCCGTCGTGGCTGCGCCAGTTCATGGCCGTGCTCGATGCCGCAGCACTGCTCGAAACCAACGCCGCCTGAGAAGGGCGGCACCGGGGAGGACGATATGTGTGAACTGTTTATCAAGGCGGATGCTCGGCTCTGGGAAAGCGCCACCCGATCGCTGCGCATCGACGGCATGGTCACCAGCGTCAGGCTGGAGAACTTCTTCTGGGCGAAGCTGGAGGAAATCGCCCGCCGCGACGGCATGAATGTCGTCCAGCTGATCACCCGGCTGCATCATGAATCGATCGATGCCGGCCACGATCTCGGCAACTTCACGTCTTTCCTGCGGGTCTGCTGTGCCCGCTATCTCGACCTGCAGCTCACCGGCGACATCCCGGCCGATGTCACCCGTCCCATCGCCGGCCTCGACGCGCCTGTCATCCTCGACCGCGAACGGGCGAAATATCATTGAAAGCTGGTCCGACAGGCGATCAAAGACGAACGGCCTGCGGATAGCTTCGCTGGCCGTTTTGCAAACATCTGGGCGGCGGGCTTGCGCTGCCGCACAGCCTGGATCAACAATGCGCGGCACCGTCCAGCGCGGGCACCGTCAGGAGATCGATTGCCATGAAAGACCAGAAAGCCGTGATCGTCACCGGAGCCGGCGGCAACCTCGGCAGCGCCGTTGTCCGCGAGCTTGCCGGCGCCGGCGCGAAACTCGTCTGCATGAACCGTTCGAGCCATGAGCTGGAAGCCTTGGCCGGCGATCTTCCTGCCTCCACGGAGTTTCTGTCGATCGCCGGAACGGATCTCACCGATTATGCTACCTGCGCCGCCGCCGTCGCTCGGGCCGTCAAGCGCTTTGGCGGCGTCAGCGCATTGGTCAACACCGTCGGTGGCTTCCAGATGGGGCTGGTCGGGCCGGAGGCACCCGCGCAGTGGGAGACGATGATGACCGCAAACGCCCGCACTGCCCTGACAATCAGTGCCGCGGTTCTCCCGACCATGAAGGCCGCCGGCTACGGCCGCATCGTTCATGTCGCCGCCGCGCCCGGCCTGAAGGCTGGCGCCAAGCAGGCCGCTTACGCCGCCTCTAAAGCCGCCGTCATCCGGCTGACCGAGGCGATCGCTGCCGAATGCCGCGACGATCGCATCACCGCCAACTGCATCCTGCCCGGGACGATCGACACGCCCGAGAACCACGCGGCCATGCCCGATGCGAAGACGGACGGCTGGGTATCGCCGCAATCGATCGCCCGCCTCATTGCCTTCCTGATTTCGCCGGCCGCAGCCGTTGTCACCGGTGCTGCAATCCCGGCGACCGGCCGCGAATAACGCAAGGCGCGGCGCGATCGACCGTCGGCGACTGCTCCTTTGTCTAGATCCGTGGGTGATGAACGACAGAACCCTGCAAGTTTTAATCAGTGATCTACGATCTGGCTTGAGCTTCGGTTCGCCTTGAGGCAGCCTCGTCTGCGCCTGCTCATGGGACGGGCAGGGGAACAGCGGGCGGAGACAATGGTGTTGATGATCGCATTGCAGCGGCATTTGCCAGAAGGCGGATGGTTTCGATGACGGAGGGTCCGGCATTGCGCGCCGTCGGCGCAACCAGCCTGGTGCGCGAGGAATGGTTCCTCGGCGTCAGCGTCGTGACCAGCCTGACGTTTCTTGCCTTCCAGGAGCAGCTCTTCGGCCGGCTTGCCGATCCGCTTTGGTTCACTGTCGTTTTCATCTGGCTATTTGCCGTCGTCCTAGGCTCCGCTCTGTCGGTCGTGCGGCATGCGGATCATCTGGCGGAGCGGCTGAAGGAGCCTTACGGTACGCTCATACTGACGCTCGCCATCACCTCGATCGAGGTGATGGCGATATCGGCCGTCATGATCCATGGCGAGAACAATCCCACGCTTGCGCGCGACACGCTGTTTGCGGTCGTCATGATCATCCTGAACGGCATGGTCGGCCTGTCATTACTGCTGGGTGCGTGGCGGCGACCGGAACAACAGCATAACCTGCAGGGCGCCAACGCCTATCTCGGCGTCATCGTGCCGCTGGCGACCCTGAGCCTGGTGATGCCGACATTTCTTGCAGGCCCGGACGGACAACATCCATCGGCACCGCGGCAACTGATCCTGGGCATTATCTCGGTCGGCCTTTACGCCACCTTTCTGTTTCTTCAGGCCGGCCGCCATCAGGATTATTTCGCCGACGACAGCAATCGCCACGAGCATCATAGTGAACATGCTCCTCCCCGCGGGCCGGTCTGGCCTCATGCCATTCTGCTTTTCGCCTATATGGGTCCCGTCGTCTTTCTGGTCGAACAGCTTGCGCGGCCGATCGATTACATTATCGAAACCCTGCATGCCCCAACCGCATTTGGCGGTGTCGTCATGGCCATCCTTGTCGCGACACCCGAGGCAATCAGCGCCGTGCGCGCGTCCGTCGCCAACAATCTTCAGCGCGCCGTCAACATCTTTCTTGGTTCGGTATTGTCGACGATCGGGCTAACCGTGCCGGCAATGCTTGTCATCAGCCGTCTTTACGGGCACCCGGTGACGCTCGGCCTGGAACATGGAGACCTGGTGATGCTCCTACTCACTCTGGCCGTCAGCATCATCACCTTTGCCAGCGGCCGCACGCACCTCATGCAAGGTGCTGTCCATCTGGTGCTTTTCCTGGCTTACGTGCTGCTCATTTTCCAGCAATGAAACCCGCCCGATTTCGGCCGCGCAAGATCAGGAAAGTAAAGAGTTCCGTGCTTGGTCCGTCTTCCGCTATGATGACGGGAGCTATTGCGCAGCTTGCAAGGTGGCTGCAGGACTTACGTGGCAATACGGAGACCGGACTTGGGCTCACTGTTGGTTGGCGGGCTTGTATTTGTTTTTCTGTCGATGGCAACATCGATAGGATTGCTGGTGCGCGGCCGCTTGCCGGATCACCATCTCAATGCAGAATCCAAGGATGTCATCAGGCTGGCGACCGCCGTGGTGGGAACGCTGTCGGCTCTGGCTCTCGGCCTTCTGATCGCATCCGCCAAGTCGTCCTATGACAACGCCGAAGTGGAAATGAGAACGGCGGCGGCACGGGTACTCCTGCTTGACCGCGTCATGGCGCAATACGGGCCGGAAACCAACAAGGCGCGTCAATTGCTGCGTGAACTCATCGAGAAACGGCTGAGCCGTGGCTGGACTGCCGAAACCACCGACGAGACATCCGGCAATGCGCCGGGGGAATATCAGGATATCGAGGCGGTTCAGGCCGACCTTCGATCCCTGGCGCCGAGGGATGCCGTGCAGCACTCTCTCCAGGCGCGTGCGCTGGAAGTGAGCGGCATGTTGGCCGAAACCCACTGGCTGTTGGTCGAATCCGGCAAAGAGGGTTTGCCCTGGGCCTTTCTGACCGTTCTCGTCTGTTGGCTCTCGCTGCTCTTTGCGACCTTCGGGCTGCAGGCGCCGGCCAATCCGACAGTGCTGTCAATTCTGCTCGTCTGCGCCCTGTCCGTCGCCGGCGCCATCTTCCTGGTTTCGGATATGGCCAACCCATATGTCGGGCTGATCCGTGTTTCGGATGCACCATTACAGTTTGCCATCGAACGGCTGGGGAAACCCTAGAGCCTTTCCGGGTTAGATTGAAGCATTCTGCCGGAGCAGGTTTTCGTCAGGGCAAAGGCGATTGGCGAAGGGCATACCCTTGGTACGTCCGAGCCGATCGCCTTTGATCCTGGCGCAAAGATGCCCGGCCCTTCGGGTTGGCTGAAACGGGCCGGCTGATCGACCGGCCGGCTTGGCCGTAGAGCTGGGCTACGACGCGCGCCGGCCGGTCGACCATCCGACTCCGTTTGAGCCAACAGAATGCTTCAATCTAACCCGGAAAGGCTCTAGCCGCGTCATCTTGTCCATCGATGGACGAGCTCACAGTTTAATTGTGCACCAGCAGCTATTGCAATTTTTAACAATGCCGCGACATAATATCGCATGCCCGGAACTTTTCGGAGAGGGGTCGTCTCCACCGAGGCACGCATGAAGACTACAGCGCCGCGCGTCTTTTCAGACGCGCAAAGGACGCAGTAGATCATTGAAATTGCTGCATAATTCAAAAAACCGATTTGCTTCTATGAATTATGCAGTAGGCTCGTAAACATCGGGGCGGCGGCAATGCGTGTGAGATTGTATCAGGGTCTGCACCTGTCCATGATGCTTGCCGGCATGGCAATTCTCGCTGGCTGTGAGGAAAGCGGCAACACCTACGTTGCCCCTCCTCCACCTCCGGTTCGTGTCGCCCAGCCGGTCCAGCAACCGGTAACGCTCTATTTCGAACTCACCGGCAACACGGCGCCGCTCAACTCCGTCGATATCGAGGCGCGCGTCCAAGGCTACGTCCAATCGATCGATTACCAGGACGGCATGACGGTGATGAAGGGCACCAAGCTCTTCGGAATTGAGCGCAACACTTATCAGGCACAACTGGATCAGGCCAAGGCATCGCTCGCCTCGCAACAAGCGTCCCAGGTCGGCGCGAAGCAGGAATACGACCGGCAGCTCAATCTGTCGAAGCAACAGGTCACCACCCAGACCGCGGTTGACAGCGCCAAAGCGACGCTCGACGAGGCGAATGCATCCATCCTCAATGCCCAGGCCAATCTCGATCTTGCGACGATCAACCTCGGATATACGGAGGTGCTTGCCCCGTTCGACGGCACCGTCACCGATCACCTCGTCGATATCGGCGCGCTTGTCGGCGTATCCGGTCCCACCAAACTCGCCAGCATCGTTCAGACCGATCCGCTTTATGCCTATTTCAACGTCAGCGAAACCCAGGTGCTGATGATCAAGGAAACCCTGGCAAGGCAGGGGCGCACCTTCAAGCAGACGGATCTTCCGAGCATTCCGGCAGAACTCGGCCTGCAGACCGAGGAAGGCTACCCGCATAAGGGACATCTCGACTACGTCTCGCCGCAGCTCGATGCCTCCACGGGCACGCTTCAGGTGCGCGCCCTCTTCGATAACAAGGACCACGCCATGCTGCCTGGTCTCTTCGTGCGCGTCCGGGTGCCGGTCGGCCACAACGACAAGGCTCTGCTGGTGCGCGACGACGCCATCGGAACGAACCAGCTGGGCAGCTACCTGCTCGTTCTAGGCAAGGATGACGTCATCGAGCAGAAGCAGGTCAAGACCGGCCAGCGCGAAGGTGCGCTCCGTGTCATCGACTCCGGCCTCGATCCGGCCGACTGGGTCGTAACCCAAGGTATCCAGCAGGCCATCCCCGGCAGCAAGGTCACGCCCGAGAAAATGGAAATGAATCCACCGGCAGCTGCCGCCGTCGATGCCAAGGCCAAGGCCACCACGCAATGAATCCGCCGCCATGCTTCATCTGAACGTCTAAGGACAACAGCATGATCTCGCGTTTCTTCATCGAGCGACCGATACTCGCCAATGTTCTGGCGCTGGTTTTCGTGCTCATCGGCGCGGTGGCCCTGTTCCAGCTGCCTGTGGCGCAATATCCGAATGTCGTTCCGCCGACGGTGCAGGTGACGACGCGCTTCCCGGGCGCCAGCGCACAGACCCTCGTCGACACCGTCGCGCTGCCGATCGAGCAGCAGGTCAACGGCGTGCAGGACATGCTCTACATGCAGTCGACGAGCGCCAGCGACGGCACTTATTCGCTGACCGTGACCTTTGCCATCGGAACGGATCCGGACCAGGCCCAGGTTCTGGTGCAAAACCGCGTCGCCATAGCGATGTCATCGCTTCCCGAAGCGGTGCAGCTTCAGGGCGTGACGACGCAAAAGAAATCGACGGCGATCCTCGGCTTCGTCAGCCTGACCTCGCCCGACAGTCGCTATGACAGCCTGTTCCTGTCGAACTACGCCGTCATCAATCTGCAGAATGAACTCGCCCGCCTGCCGGGTGTCGGCAACGTTACCGTGTTCGGTGCCGGCCAGTATGCCATGCGCATCTGGATGGATCCGAACCTGCTGCAGGCGCGCGGCCTGACGCCGCAGGATGTGGTCAGCGTCGTGCAGCAGCAAAGCCAGGAGGTTGCCGCCGGCCAGATCGGCATTCCGCCGGTGCCGAAGGGGCAGGTCTTCCAATACACGCTGAACGTCAATGGCCGGCTGAACGAGGCGGCCGACTACGAAAACATCGTCGTCAAGGTCGAGAGCGGACAGGGCGGCCGTGTTACCCGGATCCGCGATATCGGCCGCGTCGAACTCGGCGCCCAGACTTACAGTCAGTCCTTCATGCAGAACGGCCGGCCGGCTGCCGGCATCGGCATTTTTCAGCTGCCGGAGGCAAATGCCATCGCGGTGGCGCAGGTGGTGAACACGAAAATGCAGGAGCTCTCGAAGAGCTTCCCGCCGGGCCTCGAATATCACGTGCCGTTCGACACGACAAAATTCGTCGAGGCCTCCATCGACGAGGTTTACGTCACCTTGATCGAGGCCGGCATTCTCGTTCTCATCGTCATTCTCGTCTTCCTGCAGGATTGGCGGGCGATGCTCGTGCCGGCGACCACCGTTCCGGTCACCATCATCGGCGCCTTCGCGGCCATGGCAGCATTGGGTTTCACCGTCAACCTGTCGACGCTGTTTGCCATCGTTCTCGCCATCGGTATCGTCGTTGATGATGCCATCGTCATTGTCGAAGGGGTCGCCCGACACATCGAGGCCGGCATGTCCGGCCGAAAGGCGGCCGAAAAGGCGATGGAGGAGCTGCTTGGCCCGGTCATCGGCATTACGCTGGTGCTGATGGCCGTTTTCATTCCGGCCGCCTTCCTGCCCGGCCTGACCGGACAGCTCTACCGGCAGTTCGCCCTCGTCATCGCCGCCACGGCACTGATCAGCGCCATCAATGCCGTCACGCTGAAACCGACGCAATGTGCCCTTTGGCTGCGGCCACCAGTCCCGCCAGAGAAACGCAACATCTTCTATCGCGGCTTCAACAAGGTCTACGACAGGGGTGAACGCAGCTATGCCGGGCTGATCGGATCGATGACCCGCCACAGCGGTATCATGGTCATAGCAGCACTTGCGCTGATCGGTGTCGCCGTCTGGGGGCTCGCCCGTCTGCCGACTGCGTTTCTGCCCATCGAGGATCAAGGCTATGTGCTGATCAGTGCGCAGCTGCCCGACGGCGCATCGAAGGAGCGCACCGACGCGGTGATGGAAGAGGTCGGCAAGATCGCCGAAGCCACGCCTGGCGTCGATCAGGTGCTGACCATCAGCGGCATCTCCGTTCTCGACAACAATGCCAGTCTGCAGAATGCCGGCGTCGCCTATGTCGTGCTGAAGGATTGGGACGAGCGCGGCAAGCAAAAGGGGCAGGATCTGCTGTCGATCTACCAGCATTTGAACGGCACGCTGCAAAGCGTGCTCGCCGCCAAGACGCTGGTGGTCGTGCCACCTCCGATCCAGGGCGTCGGCAATGCCAGTGGCTTTACCATGCAGGTCGAGATCAGGAACGGCATTTCCGACTACCCACTGCTGCAATCGCTTGCCGACACGATCGTCAAGAACGGCGGTGCTCAGTCATCCCTGCAAAGGCTGAGCACGCCTTTTCGCTCGAACGTGCCGCAACTCGCAGTCTCTGTCGACCGGATCAAGGCGGAGACGCTAGGGGTTACCGTGGGCCAGGTTTTCTCGGCTCTCTCCAGTTACGTCGGATCGAGCTATGTCACCCAGTTCAACAAATTTGGCCGGACCTTCCAGGTCTATGCGCAAGCCGCTTCCGATTTCCGGGTCAGCGCCGAAGACATCCGCAATCTGAAGGTCAAGGCCGGTGACGGCACGATGGTGCCGCTCGGCACGGTCGTCGATGTCACCGCGACACAAGGCCCATCTCTGATCAGCCTCTACAATCTCTACCCGTCTGCAACGATCGTTGGCGGGCCTGCCGCAGGCTTCAGTTCCGGCCAGTCGCTCGACGTCATGGAGCAGATTGCCGATCAGACACTGCCACCGGGCACAGGCTTCGAATGGACGGCGCTGTCCTATCAGGAGAAGGCCGTGGGCGGGCAGATCTATTTCATCTTCGCGCTCGCCATGCTCCTCGTCTATTTCGTGCTCGCAGGCCAGTATGAAAGCTGGATCTTGCCGCTGGCAGTCCTTCTCGCCGTGCCGCTCGCCCTCCTTGGCACAGTGGCAGCGCTTATGGCAGCCGGCGTTGCCAACAACCTTTATACGCAGATCGGCCTTATCCTGCTGATCGCGCTTGCATCGAAGAATGCCATCCTCATCGTCGAATATGCTAGGGAAAGGCGGGCGGAAGGCATGGAAATACTGGATGCGGCCGTCGAGGCCGCCCGCTTGCGTTTCCGGCCAATTTTGATGACGTCCTTCGCCTTTATCCTCGGCGTCCTGCCGCTCGTGCTGGCGACTGGCGCCGGCGCATCCGCCCGCAAATCTATCGGCATATCGGTCTTCAGCGGCATGATCGCCTCGACCTGCCTCGCCGTGCTCTTTGTCCCGTCCTTCTACGTCCTGTTGCAGCGCCTCGAGGAATATTGGAAAGGGCGCACAAAGACCGCAGGCCTGGCGGAAACGGAGATATCGAAGGTTCAGTAGGGCAGTCACGACGGCCCGTCGCGCGATCACCTACGGTTTGGTGCGCAGGCAGGTTGCCGTTCGGGGTGGCTCTTCACAGCGGGGATTCGAACAGCCACTAAAGTCCCGAGGTCAGCACCCTGTGACAGGCAGGCGACACGCGTTGCAGATTGTCCCGCAGGCAAGCGATACCCCGCCCTCCGCCCAGAGGCACCATCCGGCACAGGGCTCGAAAATCCGATCCGCAGGTTTCGCGCAGGACCATCAATTCCTCGCGCGGCGAGAAGGCCGGCATCATGGCCCGGGGAGCAGGTGTGGTCGCAACCGTCGCCGCGGCACCGCCGCCGGCTGGGGTTGATCCTGCTGATCCTCCCCCGGTAGATCCGCCCAAGGCCGCAACGGCTTGCTGACATGGCGCCGAAAGAGCGGCATTGTGCTGCTGCAAGCAGCTGAGTGCCTCGGTGCCGCCCGGTGTGACGCCGGAGCATTGCGCCATGAAATCCCGTTGGCAGGCCGATTTGACGGCGTTGCGCTGCGCCTGGGTCGGCTGATGCGCCGGTGTGCCCGTCGCCGGCGCTGGCGCTGGCGCCGTCGCCCCGGTAGTTGCGGGCGCCGCCGGGACCGGCTCCGCGGATGTCGACTTGGGTTTGCTCACCGCCGACACCGCCTTCCGGCAGCCCGCTGACAGTGTGGCATTATGCTGTTGCAGACAAGTGAGCGCCTCGATACCTCCCGGCGTCACCCCTGAACATTGTGCCATGAAATCGGATCGACATTCCGCCCTGATCGCATTGCGCTGCTCTTCAGTCGGCGCCTGCGCGGACGCGACACCAGCAAAGAGCACCACTGCGCAGAGCGCTGGCAATCCCGAGATACCAAACAGAAGACGACGCCGTCCCTGCGGAGCCGTCAGTAGAGAAGATGCCCACTTTCGCATTATTCCTCCCCCCTATAAATCTCTAATCTACTTCATGAAATCGAACGCCCTGCTGAAAAGGATAATAAACGCCCGCCAATTGGAGGGACGTTGCTTGCGGCTACGAAAATATTAAAACGCCGGCTCCACGTATATTAGAATATTGCTATTTTAGCAACTATCGTGCGCCTGAAAACTGATCAAGGAAAACGTATCACTCATCAGCCTCGTGATCGGAAACCATGCATCTCAAAGCAAGTTAACAGGTTCTGCGAATACATGCTGCCGTCATGCCGCAGCCTCGTACCCTCTTGAAGCCGGGCTCTCGTGGCCTTCAAGCCGAAAGCGTGCAATCATGTCGGTGAGTGCAAGCGCCTCGGACGATAGCTGTCGGGTGGCAGCATTCGTCTCTTCCACCATCGCTGCATTTTGCTGCGTCATACGATCAATATCGTTCACCGATGCGTTGATCGAATGGAGTGTCGTCGCTTGGTCGCGGCTTGACGAGGCGATGAGCTCGATATGACCGACGATGTGGACGATCTCGCTGGAAATCTCCATCAGCGCATCGCCGGTGCGGCCGACGAATTCGGAGCCGGACGCAACCTCGCGGACGGAATTGTTGATGAGCTCGCCGATTTCCTTGGCTGCGCGCGCCGATCGCTGCGCCAGCTCCCGCACCTCCTGTGCGACGACAGCGAAGCCCTTGCCGGCCTCACCCGCTCTTGCCGCTTCGACGCCCGCATTTAGAGCCAAGAGATTGGTCTGGAAAGCGATGGAGTCGATAGCGCTGACGATCTGCACGATCTTGCCCGACGCGTCCTCAATCCGTCCCATGGCCGAAACCGCGTTTTGGACCACTGAAGCCGAGGCGTCGGCGCCCTGTTTGGCGCGTTGGACAAGCGCAAGCGCTGCTGCTGCCCGTCCTGAAGAGGTGTTGACGGCGGAAGAAATCTCCTCCACTGCCGCTGCGGTTTCCTCAAGTGCGGCCGCCTGCTTTTCCGTTCGGCTGGCCAGGTCATCAACGGCTTCCGCCATCTGGCGACCATTGTCGCTGATGAGGGAAGAGGTCTCGCGGATATCGGAGAGCGTCTCCCTGAGACCCGCGACCGACATGTTGAAATCGGTGCGGATCCGGTCGAGTTCGGGGGCAAAGAGCTTATCGATGGAAAAATTCAATTCCCCCCGCGACAGCCGCGTGAGCCCTTCTGCAAGCGCCTCGATTGCGGCGTCAACCTGGACCTTGGCGCTACGTCGCTCGAGTTCGTTGCGGGCGCGCTCGGATTCCGCATCGCTACGCGCGATCTCTGCCTGTTGTTCCATCTCGACATTCGATAGCGCATTTTGTTTGAAGACGGAAAGTGCACGGGCCATTTCCCCGATTTCGTCGCCCCGTGCCTCGCCGGTGATTGCGGTATCGAGCCTTCCCTCTGCGATCTTGCGCATCGCTGCGGTAATCTGGGTGATCGGTCCCTTCAGGGTGACGACCAGCGCGGCACCCGCGGTCATAGCAATCAGGATGCCGATGACAATGGCGCCGCCAGATATTCTATTGGCCTGTTGACGATCCTGCCCAGCATTTTGCCTCTGCGTCTCGGCGAATTGAGCAAGCAGGTTCCAGGTGTTGTCGATCTGCCCCGCAGCGCTGTCGAACTCACCTAGCTTGCGCGCCGCACCTTCTGAGAGCGCTGCCGCGTTTGCCGCGAGCAGGTCGAGGACGGGTTGAGCCTTCTTCGGAATTTCGACAAAGAGGGGATCGTCGTTCACCACGCCGGCGAGACGGCCGAGCTCGGTCTGATACATGTAGATCGACTGCTGGACTTTCTTCACTCGCGCGTCGTCTGGATTTCCGGCGAGCTCGGCGAAGCCGACGCGGATCTCGTTATTGCTGTTAACGATGGCGCGCAGTTCGTTGCCGACATTCGTGGCCTGAGAGATATCCTTGTCCGACGCAGCAAGCGCAAGCACGGAGGTCCGCATCAGATCGTCGCCAATCGTCTTGAGACTGTCGCCAGTTGCAGCAAGATTGGCGACGGCGGTATCCGTTGCTGGGACATCCAAAGTGTCAGGCGACACCTTCGAAGCGTTGGCGATGGCATCCACAGCAGCGGCATACTGTGCGGCGAGGGCTTCGGTCGCTACAGCAGGCGAAAGCTGCTCCTTTGCCTTCTGCAAATCAGGCCCATATTTGGCTAGCAGGCCAACTTTGTCAGCCGGCGTCGTCGCGTTCGTATAGTCATTGCGAAGTTTTGTCGCGACACTGGCGGCGGCGCTGATGGAGACGGAATTGCTCAGGCCGCTCTTGTTGGTATTTTCCATCTTTTTCGCACTGGCCATCAGCATGAACGAGCGCTTGCCAACCTGCCCTTGCAGGTCAAGAAGTGCCGCGGAAGCAGCGTCCACATCACTGAGAATTTTCTGCTGTCCCGTTTCGATTTGCCAGATCGCTTCGATCTTTTGCGGGATGATTTGCGACTGATCAAGCGCCTGGTCAAGAAGCCCCACATCGGTCGTCGGCCTTAGCCTCTCGATCGTCTGCTTCAGGTTTTCCAGTTGCTTACGGGCGTCCGCAAGTGCTGTGTCTCGGGCTTCCTGCGACGGCTTCATCAGAAAGCCGGTCATGCTGGAAGAAACATGTTTGAACCCGTTCAGGGATTGCAAAACATGGTTGGAGATCTCCATCCGTCCCTCGAGAAGGCTGGACGCGTAGTATCCCGTCAGCCCCACTGCGCATAGGCTAAAGACGAATGGCGCCAATAGTACGAGCACCTTCGTCTGAATGCGAACCCGCGACATCAAACCACTTACCACGACCGCATCCCCACCACCGATTGGAGCTAAGCTGTCATTCTTTGTTTAAGAACCGATAAATGGGTTGATCCGAAGGCTATGCACGCTTCACCTATCGGGGCGAAGGCATGGTTCATCCTACCGGTAAGCAAAAACGCAAAAAGCCCGCACGAGGCGGGCTTTTGCGTATTATTGGGAATTTGGTTTCGGTTTGAGGCTTTGCCCCGTTGGGTCTTAAACAGTTCAGTGGACTGTTTTATCGGGCGGGCCCGATCGACCGCTCACCCTTCAGGTTATGGTGAGCTCTGCGAACGAGGAGCTACCATCGCCAGGGAAAGCGAAGCTTTTCCGCCAGCGATAAGAAGGTAGATGCTGATCTTTAAAAGGAAGGATTTGGTTTCGGGGGCAGGCTTTGTAGTTTTCTGTCCCGCTGCGTCGGCTTTGCCTTCTTGCGGGCCCCTGATTAGGCATTAAACCCTCGACCCGTTACCAAACAAAAAGCCGCCCTGAAGGCGGCTATTTGTTTGGTTGCGGGGGCAGGATTTGAACCTGCGGCCTTCAGGTTATGGTCCGCAGGACGAGGAGCTACCATCGCCAGCGAAGATGAAGTCTTCGCGCCAGCGATATTGCTCTCTTCTGGCAACACAAAAAGCCCCTGCATGGCAGGGGCTTGGGAGTATCTAAGGGAAGGATTGGTTGCGGGGGCAGGATTTGAACCTGCGGCCTTCAGGTTATGAGCCTGACGAGCTACCGGGCTGCTCCACCCCGCGCCAGAGCAAATCATTGAGATTTGCTGATGTATTGTAACACAAAAGGCCGCTTGTGAGCGGCCCTTTTTGTTCGGCATGGGCCGCAGAGTTTGTTCTGAGAAGATTGTTTTACATCAGTTGCGTTTTGCAGACCTGGCAGCGACCTACTCTCCCGCGTCTTAAGACGAAGTACCATGGGCGCAGGGGCGTTTCACGGCCGTGTTCGGAAAGGGAACGGGTGCAGCCACCCCGCCATAACCACCAGGTCGGCAAAGCGCAACTATATGTTTTGAGAAGCTGGCAGGCGTTAGCCTGTTTTCTTTTTTTGAACACGTCTTTGAACCTTCTTGAGGGCGTCGGAGCAGCGCTCCGCAAGGCCAAGTGGCCGTCGCGCCTTGTGGCGCGGCCCGTCCGGAGCGAAGCGGCAAAGCCGCGACAGCGCCAGGACAAAGGTCTGGCACATCGAACGAAGTTCGATGAGCATAGTCAATGAGAACGATCAAGCCAATCGAGCTATTAGTACCGGTAAGCTTCATGCGTTGCCGCACTTCCACACCCGGCCTATCAACGTGGTCGTCTTCCACGGCTCTGATAGGGAATACTCGTTTTCAGGTGGGTTTCCCGCTTAGATGCCTTCAGCGGTTATCCCGTCCATATGTAGCTACCCTGCTATGCCCTTGGCAGGACAACAGGTCCACCAGAGATATGTCCATCCCGGTCCTCTCGTACTAGGGACAGATCCTGTCAATATTCCTACACCCACGGCAGATAGGGACCGAACTGTCTCACGACGTTCTGAACCCAGCTCACGTACCGCTTTAATTGGCGAACAGCCAAACCCTTGGGACCTGCTCCAGCCCCAGGATGCGATGAGCCGACATCGAGGTGCCAAACAACCCCGTCGATATGGACTCTTGGGGGTCATCAGCCTGTTATCCCCGGCGTACCTTTTATCCGTTGAGCGATGGCCCTTCCACGCGGGACCACCGGATCACTATGACCGACTTTCGTCTCTGCTCGACTTGTCAGTCTCGCAGTCAGGCGGGCTTATGCCATTGCACTCGACGACCGATTTCCGACCGGTCTGAGCCCACCATCGCGCGCCTCCGTTACTCTTTCGGAGGCGACCGCCCCAGTCAAACTACCCACCATACACTGTCCCGGACCCGGATGACGGGCCGCGGTTAGACATCCATGACGATAAGGGTGGTATTTCAAGGATGGCTCCACGGAAACTGGCGTCCCCGCTTCAAAGCCTACCACCTATCCTACACATGCCGACACGAATGCCAGTGTAAAGCTATAGTAAAGGTGCACGGGGTCTTTCCGTCTGACCGCAGGAACCCCGCATCTTCACGGGGAATTCAATTTCACTGAGTCTATGTTGGAGACAGCGGGGAAGTCGTTACGCCATTCGTGCAGGTCGGAACTTACCCGACAAGGAATTTCGCTACCTTAGGACCGTTATAGTTACGGCCGCCGTTTACTGGGGCTTCGATTCAAAGCTTGCACCTCTCCTCTTAACCTTCCAGCACCGGGCAGGCGTCAGACCCTATACGTCGTCTTGCGACTTCGCAGAGCCCTGTGTTTTTGATAAACAGTCGCTACCCCCTGGTCTG
>NZ_CM172794.1:3920000-4465000 GCF_057653825.1 Rhizobium sp. WSM409
TTGACTTCCATGCCCAAAATATGCACATCTTTCGCCCCAGCCAGGATGGCCGATACATGCTCCCACAGACGCCTGATGTAAGGACGCGGACCCGACTGCCATGATGACGGAGAAAATGATGATCCGCTCGTTGGGCAACGAGCCTCCGCTTCTGGCAGACGGCAGACGCGCGCCCGACCGGCGCGAAGTTTCCTTGCGCTGGCTCTCGGGCACGTTCCTCACAGGCATTACATCATCCGTCCTGATGGGTGTCGCCCTTTTTGCCGCCCTTGATGGCCGCCAGCAATTGGCGATCCCCGCCGAAGCCTATGCAAGTGTTGCGGCGGACGCGCATGAGGATACGACAGTGGTCCGCGGTGGCCGGCTGATCGCGCCCGCCATCGCCGCAAAACCGTCCGACCGTGCCATTATGGAAGTCTCAACCGTCGTCCACGACGGCGAAAAGGAAGTCGTCCGCCGCCAGCCCTTCGCGCATGTGAAGATGACGCTGGCCGCCAACCATGTGGCGACGGAGGACTATCCGGACTTCGATCCTCTGGCGATCTTTTCCGCCGACGAGCCGCAGCCCGCGCCGCAAAGCCGCACAGGCGCGCTTTACGGCTCCGACGTCGAATCCGAAGTCAGCCTGAAGACCATTCCCTTCCCGACCGGCAAGACCAGCATGCAGATGGCATCCGGCCTGTCGCTCGAGGAGGTCGAAGAGAATGTGCGCTCCAACGGCTCGGTGCTGACCGACGGCAACACGCAGCTCGCAGCCCTTTATTACGTCGATCCGCGTCGTTTCTCCAACGAGGATGCCGATGTCGATCTGACCGCCGGTCTGTCCGCCCGCGTGCTCGAACAGAACATGACGGTCTCCGCATCGGAATCGATCACGCCGCAGACCGAAGAATTCGCCGACGACATCCTGCCGGTGCGCGTCGACACGCCCATCGCCAAGGCGCTGACGGATTCAGGCTATCCGCAGCAATATGCCGATGGCATCGCCGGCTATATCGCGCAGCAACTGGGTTCTGGTGATCTCGACAAGGGCGATGTGCTGCGCATCGGCATCATTCAGAAGGGCGAACAGGCAAAGATCATCCGAGCCAGCGTCTATCGCGGCACGCGCCATCTCGTCACCGTAGCCGTCGACGACAAGGGCAGATATGTGCCCGGCAGCGAGCCGCCGATGTTGGATGCCATCGCCACCGCCTTCGATGACAATTCGTTCGCACCGCCCCCCGGCCAGAACCTGCCGCGCGTCTATGACGGCATCTATCGTGCTGCCCTTTCCTACGGCATGACCAAGGATATGACGGCGCTGATCATCAAGCTGCTCGCCAGCAATGTCGATTTTCAGGCGCAGTTGAGGCCGACCGACAGTCTCGAAGTCTTCTTCTCCGTCGCCGACAGCGCTGGTCAGGCGACCGAGGATTCCGAACTGCTCTATGTCAACGCCCGTTTCGGCGATACGCAGACGCGCTTCTACCGCTTCCAGGACCCCGAAGACGGCACGGTCGATTATTTCGACGAGAACGGCAAGAGCATCCGCCAGTTCCTGCTGCGTAACCCGGTTCCGAACGGCATCTTCAAATCGGGCTTCGGCATGCGCCGCCATCCGATCCTCGGTTTTGCCCGCATGCACACCGGCGTCGATTGGGCTGCACCGCGCGGCACGGCGATCATCGCCGCCGGCAACGGCACGGTCGAAAAAGCCGGCTGGGATTCCGGCGGTTACGGCAACCAGACGATCGTGCGCCATGCCAACGGCTATGAATCCTCCTACAATCACCAGAGCGCCATCGCCAAGGGCGTCGTCCCCGGTGCCAAGATCCGCCAGGGCCAGGTGATCGGCTGGGTCGGTACGACGGGCGAATCCACCGGCCCTCACCTGCATTACGAGCTGATCGTCAACGGCACCAAGGTCGATCCGCTGCGCATCCGCCTGCCGGGCGGCAAATCGCTGCAGGGCGAGGCGCTGGCGAAATTCGAAGACGAGCGCAAACGCATCGATACGCTGCTCAACAACCAGACGCCGGACCAGGTGGCGAGCAAGTAGCGTCCATCTACGCTGCTTCCCCTCCAACAAACGGCCCCGACCATCCAACGAAAAATGGCGGCCGAAGCCGCCATTTCTCATTCATCCGGCAAACTGGATTTACGCTGCTTCGCTCACCGTCTGCCTCGTCCTGAACTGCAGCCGGTCCGAACCGCTCGTCACCGTCACCGTCGATCCATCCGGCACCTGGCCGGACAGGATCTGCTCGGCCAGCGGATCCTGCACGAACTTCTGGATCACCCGCTTCAGCGGCCTTGCACCGTAGACCGGATCGTAACCCTTGTTCGCCAGCCAGTGCCGGGCTTCCTCGTCGAGATCGATGATGATCTTGCGCTCGGACAGCAAAGCCACCAGCCGCTTCAGCTGGATATCGACGATCGCGCCCATCTCCTCGCGCTTCAAGCGATGGAACAGAATGATCTCGTCGATGCGGTTCAGGAATTCCGGCCGGAAATGCCCGCGCACGACCTCCATCACCTGCTCGCGAACCGTGTCGCTGTCGTCGCCATCCCTCAGTTGCGTCAGATATTCGGCGCCGAGGTTCGAGGTCATGATGATCATCGTGTTGCGGAAATCGACCGTCCGGCCCTGACCGTCGGTCAGGCGTCCATCGTCCAGCACCTGCAGCAGGATGTTGAAGACGTCGGGATGCGCCTTTTCGATCTCGTCGAACAGCACGACCTGATAGGGTCTGCGACGCACGGCTTCCGTCAGCGCTCCGCCTTCGTCATAACCGACATAGCCGGGAGGTGCACCGATCAGCCGGGCAACGGAGTGCTTCTCCATATATTCCGACATGTCCATGCGCACCATCGCCGTTTCGTCGTCGAAGAGGAAGCGGGCGAGCGCCTTGGTGAGCTCCGTCTTGCCGACGCCGGTCGGGCCGAGGAAGATGAACGAGCCGATCGGCCGGTTCGGATCCTGCAGGCCGGCGCGCGCGCGGCGGACGGCGCGCGACACGGCCTGAACCGCATCGCCTTGGCCGATCACCGATTTCGCCAGTTCGTCTTCCATCCGAAGCAGCTTGTCACGTTCGCCCTCCAGCATCCTGTCGACCGGAATGCCGGTCCAGCGGGAAACGATATGGGCGATATTGTCGGGGGTGACCACCTCCTGCACCATCGCGCCGCGGTCGCCATCCTGCTTCTCGGCATCGACGAGCTGCTTTTCAAGATCGGGAATGACGCCGTAGGTCAGCTCGCCGGCACGCTGGAATTCGCCTTTGCGCTGGGCGATCGCCAGTTCGTTGCGGGCATCATCGAGCTGCTTCTTGAGATCGGCGGCAAGGCCGAGTTTCTGCTTTTCCGCCTGCCAGCGGGCCGTCAGCGCATCGGCCTGTTCCTCGAGATCGGTCACTTCGGTTTCAAGCCGCTTCAGACGGTCGGCAGACGCGACGTCCGTTTCCTTTTTCAGCGCTTCGCGCTCGATCTTCAGCTGCATGATACGGCGGTCGAGTTCGTCGAGCTCTTCCGGCTTGGAATCCACCTGCATGCGCAACCGCGCTGCCGCCTCGTCCATCAGGTCGATCGCCTTGTCCGGCAGGAAACGATCGGTGATATAGCGGTTGGAAAGCGTCGCCGCAGCCACCAGCGCCGCATCGGCGATGCGCACCTTGTGATGCTGCTCGTATTTTTCCTTCAAGCCGCGCAGGATCGAGATCGTGTCTTCGACCGTCGGTTCATCGACGACGACGGGCTGGAAGCGGCGGGCAAGGGCCGGATCCTTCTCGACATGTTTGCGGTATTCGTCGAGCGTGGTCGCGCCGACGCAATGCAGCTCACCGCGGGCAAGAGCCGGCTTCAGGAGGTTGGAGGCATCCATCGCCCCATCCGCCTTGCCGGCGCCGACCAGCGTGTGCATCTCGTCGATGAACAGGATGATCTCGCCGTTTTCCGCCTGGACTTCATTGAGCACGGCCTTCAGCCGCTCCTCGAATTCGCCGCGGTATTTCGCACCGGCAATCAGCGCGCCCATGTCGAGCGCCATCAGCTTCTTGTCCTTGAGCGATTCCGGCACGTCACCGTTGACGATGCGCAGCGCCAGGCCCTCGACGATCGCCGTCTTGCCGACGCCGGGTTCGCCGATCAGCACTGGATTGTTCTTGGTACGGCGCGAAAGCACCTGGATGGTGCGGCGGATTTCGTCGTCGCGGCCGATCACCGGGTCGAGCTTGCCCTCGCGGGCTTCGGCGGTGAGATCGCGTGCGAACTTCTTCAGCGAGTCAAAACCCTGCTCGGCATTGGAGGAATCCGCCGTCCGGCCCTTGCGGATGTCGTTGATGACCTGGTTGAGGCCCTGGGCCGTCACGCCTGCGTTCTTCAGCGTCGAAAAGGTCGAGGCCGAGGATTCGATCGCCAGCGCCTGCAGCAGGCGCTCGACGGTTACGAAGCTGTCGCCGGCCTTCTTCGCCGCTTCTTCGGCGGTCGAAAGGACCTTAGCGAGCGGTTGTGCCAGATAGATGTTGCCGTTGCCGCCGGAGATCTTCGGCAACTTGGCGAGAGCCGCGTCATTGGCCAGGCGGGCGGCCTTGGCATCGCCGCCGGCGCGCTCGATCAGCGACGCCGCCATGCCCTGATCGTCGTCGAGCAGGACTTTCAGCACATGTTCGGGCGTGAATTGCTGGTGACCCTGCGCCAGCGCATAGGTCTGGGCGGACTGGATGAAACCGCGCACCCGCTCCGAATATTTCTCGATATTCATATTCTGCCTCCATGGATCGCCCTGCCCTGACGAGGCGCAGACCGATGATTGAGATCGACCCCCTGAAAAGGCAGGTCGCGCTTTGCCCGGCTGGGATTCGGGCGAAGCAGTTCGAAGAGAATATGGTAGCCTGTTCAGCGAGTTTAAAGAGCCCATAAAATGAAAATCCCCGGCACAAGGCCGGGGATTTTCAAGCTAATTCGAGTAGATGGCATGAGCGTCACGCTCTCCCTGAAGGGGAAGCGAAATCCTCATTCCGATGTGACGTCAGCCAGCACTGGCGCCTCGGCAGAGGCACCTTCGCCCTCAGCGGCTGCTTCTTCGCCCTCGGCACCCCGACGCGGGCGACGGGGGCGGCTGCCGGTGCTGCGGCGGCGGGGCTGGCGTTCGCGCGGCTGGCCGCCGGCACCTTCCTCGTCCATGGCGACTTCGGCCGGAATGCCTTCGATCTCCGGCTGCGGGCCGGTTCCATCGATGACCTCGGACTGGGGTGCCGGCGCAGGCGCCTGAGCGGCTACCGGCTTCGGCTGTGCCTGCGGCTGGTGCTGTCTGCTCTGCTGCGGCTGGTGCGGCCTGCTCTGCGGCGGCTGGACGATAACGACATCGTCGCCGTCATTGTCATTCTCATTGTCATTGTTGTCCATGTCGTCGCCGTCGCGGTCCGCACCGTCGCGATCATTGTACTCGCCGCGATCGTCGCGCTGGAAGCGTTCCTGCATCTGCGCCTGGGCGCTGGCGATGATACGATTATAATGTTCGGCGTGCTGGAGATAATTCTCGGCAATCACGCGGTCGCCGGAGCTTTGGGCGTCGCGGGCGAGCTGTGCGTATTTTTCGGCGATATGCTGCGCAGTACCGCGAATCTTCACATCGGGGCCGGAGCTGTCATAGGTCCGGGTCAGCGGATTGCCGCCCTTGCGGTTGAAATTGTTGTTATTGTTATTTCCACCGCCGCCGTTGTTATTGTTGCCACGCCCTCGACCGCGCTTGTTCTGCTGTCCTGGCCTCATAGATCGTTCACCTGAATTCTCTGTTTGTGATGGATACATGGCACCAACCGCCATGACCGGAAAACCGGGTCAGGACCTTTGTGCCGCGAGCATACTGCGCCTTTGCGCCGACCTGCCGCTTGGTTCTCAAGTCAGTTTGACTGATTCACGCATTGGGTCGTGTTCAACCGTTGAAACTCTCGTTTAAAAGAGCGGACCCCCGAGGCAAACCAAGTACCGAACGAATCTCGTTCATTCCTATCTGCCCAACACGTGACCGCAACCTATATTGCTTCACCGGGAAATCCAAGCCTTTTCTTCGCAATAACAATAATGTCCTGTTCAATGCCGCATTATCGTCTCTCACGCGAGCGCGAACACGAGCACCCTGTCGTTCTGACCATAATCTTTTACGGATTTGAGGCACCTGAAGCCCTTCGCTTCAAAGATCGCCGTCACGTCGTTTCGCTGATCGTAGCCGATCTCCAGTCCGACGACCCCATCGGGCCTGATGAACCTTGCCGCATCCTTGGCTATGGCTTTGTAAGCGTCAAGCCCATCCGGGCCGCCATCCAGAGCCGCAGCCGGATCAAATTTGGTCACTTCGGGAGCGAGATCGTGAATGACATTGGAAGCAATATAGGGCGGATTTGAGACAATCGCGTGAAAGGATCCCTGGATGTTCTCGAACCAACTCGACTGTACGACCTGAAAACGATCCTGCAATCCGTTTCTTTCTGCATTCGATCTTGCCGTCAGAAGTGCATCCGCCGATATGTCGCTGCCGACACCTGACGCATCAGGACAGTCACTCAAAAGCGCAAGGCATATCGCCCCCGTCCCGGTTCCCATGTCAAGGATATGGAGACGGCTTTGCACCTTTGCAAGGTCCTTGAGATAGACGAGAACCGTATCGACCAGGATTTCCGTATCCGGCCGCGGTTCCAGCGTTTCCGCCGAGAGCCGAAGTGGCAGGCCATAGAATTCCCGCTCGCCGAGAATGCGATGCACCGGCTCATGACCGAGGCGCCGCTCCAGCGCCCTGAAAATCGCTTCGGCTTGCTCAGCAGAAAGCCTCTCGGCCGATCGCGTCAACAGCTCGGTCGGCGACAGTTTCAGAAGGCCCGCGACCAGCAGCCGCGCATCGGTCGCCGGGTCGACGATACCTGCTTCGGTGAAGCGGCGGCGCGCATCGGCAAGCATATCGGCGACCGTCGAGCTCATTGTTGCTCGCCGAGCTGCGCCAGCTGGCTGGCCTGGTAATCGGCCATCAGCGCGTCGACGACCTCCTCGATCTCGCCTTCCATCATCCGGTCGAGCTTATAGAGCGTCAGATTGATGCGATGGTCCGTTACCCGCCCCTGCGGGAAATTATAGGTGCGGATACGTTCCGAGCGATCGCCGGAGCCGACCTGGCTCTTGCGATCGGCAGAGCGCTCGCTATCGGCCCTCTGCCGCTCGGCATCGTAAAGCCTGGAGCGCAGCACCTGCATCGCCTTGGCGCGATTTTGGTGTTGCGATTTTTCCGAACTGGTGACGACGATGCCGCTCGGAAGATGGGTGATGCGCACTGCCGAGTCCGTCGTATTGACGTGCTGGCCGCCAGCACCCGAAGAGCGCATCGTGTCGATGCGGATGTCTTCGGCTCGGATCTCGATGTCGATCTCCTCGGCCTCCGGCAGCACCGCAACCGTTGCGGCCGACGTATGGATACGCCCACCCGCCTCGGTTTCCGGCACGCGTTGCACACGATGCACGCCGGATTCGAATTTCAGCTTGGCAAAGACACCCCTGCCGGTGATCGTCGCGATGATTTCCTTGTAGCCGCCGGCTTCGCCCTCGCTCGCCGAGAGCACCTCCACCTTCCAGCCCTTTTCCGCTGCAAAACGCTCGTACATGCGAAAGAGATCGCCGGCGAAAAGGGCCGCTTCCGAGCCGCCCGTGCCGGCGCGGATTTCGAGGATCGCGCTCTTTTCGTCGGCTGCGTCCTTCGGCAGAAGCAGGATCTGCATCTCCTGCTCAAGCACCTCGATCTGCTCTTTCACCTCGGGCAGCTCCAGCTCGGCGAGTTCGCGCATCTCGCGGTCGACCGACCTGTCCTCGAGCAGCGTTTCGAGATCGGCAAGCTCGGCGACCGCCTTCTCATAGACGCGGATCTTCGTCACGACAGGCTGCAGCTCGGAATATTCGGATGCGAGCTTCACATAGACATCGGCAGCCGGGCCAGCCGACATGCGCGCCTCGATCTCGCCGAAACGACGTTCCAGCTCGCGCATCTTTTCAACGGGAAGCTTCGCCACCCTTCACTCCGATTCTTCTTAATCTCTGTCTAAAGGGGAATATTGTGGCTCTCGGCGAAGCGGGCAAGCACCTCGCGCATCGGCATCAAGGCGTGGTGATCGTCCAGCACCTCGTCCATCGCCTTCGTCAGTGCCCCGACATCCAGCCCGAGCAGCATCGCCTTCACCGGCCCGATCGAGGCCGGCGACATCGAAATCGAGCGGAAGCCGATGCCGAGCAGCGCCATCGCCGAGATCGGTTTGCTGGCGAGTTCGCCGCAGAGCGTCACCGGTGTCTTGTTCCGGTCCGCCCCGCGTACGATGTCGCGCAGGATGCGTAAGAACGGCTTGCCGAGCGGATCGAAGCGGTCCGAAACCCGCGCATTGCCGCGATCGACCGCCATCGAGAACTGGAAGAGGTCGTTCGAACCGACCGAGACGAAATCGACCGCCTCCATCAGTTCATCGAGCTGCCAGAGCAATGCAGGCACCTCCAGCATCGCGCCGAATTGCAGCTTGCGCGGCAGCCCGTGGCCGAAGCGCGACAGATGCTGCACTTCCTTCTGCAAGAGCTCGCGCACCATCTTCAGCTCGGAAACCTCGGTCACCATCGGCACCATCAGCTTCAGCTCGGTGTCGGCCGATGCCTTCAGCAGAGCACGCAACTGGGTGCGCAACAGACCCGGCCGGTCGAGCGACAACCGGATGGCGCGCCAGCCGAGGGCGGGATTTTCTTCCTCATGGCCACGGAAATAGGGCACGACCTTGTCGCCGCCGATATCGAGCGTACGGAAGGTGACAGTGCGGCCCGCCGCCTGCTTTATCACATTGCGGTAGAACTGCTCCTGCTCCTCCGCCTTCGGCATGGTGGAGGCGATCATGAACTGCAGCTCGGTGCGGAAAAGGCCGATGCCCTCGGCGCCCGATTCCGAAAGCTGCGGCAGGTCGACCAGCAGGCCGGCATTCATCATCAGCGCGATCCGTTGCCCATCCTTGGTCACCGGCTCGACGGCGCGCAGCGCCCGGAACTGCTCCTGCCGCCTGGCACGGAAGCGAACCTTCTCCTCGTAGGAACGCCGGTGATCGGCCATCGGCCGCAGATGCACATGTCCCTCGTCGGCATCGATGATCACGGCATCGCCATTCTCGGCGAGCGCCACCACGCCCGCCGCCTGACCTATGACCGGAATGCCCATGGCGCGCGCGACGATCACCACATGGCTTGTTACCGCCCCTTCTTCCAGCACCAGCCCGCGGACATTGGCACGCGGATAATCTAGCAGTTCGGCTGCTCCCATGGCGCGCGCCAGAATGATCGCATCGCTGGGGAAACCTTCGCCGGACGTCCGGCCGGTATAACCGGTCAACTGTCTGAGCAAACGGTTCGCCAGATCCTCGAAATCATGCATGCGTTCGCGCAGATAAGGGTCGGTCAACCGCATCATCCGCGCCTTGGTGTCGCTCTGCACCTTCTCGACTGCTGCTTCCGCCGTCAGGCCGTTGCGGATCGCCTCCTCGAGCTTGCGCACCCAGCCCTGGTCATGCGCAAACATGCGATAGGTTTCGAGCACCTCGCGGTGTTCGCCCTCCATCGACACGTCGCGACGCGACAGCATGTCGTCGATCGAGATCCGCAGCGAGCCCATGGCTTCGGCCAGCCGCCGGATTTCCTTCTCGGCATCCTCGTTCAGCAGGTTGGTGACGACGATGCGCGGCTCGTGCAGCACGACGTAACCGAGGCCGATGCCGTCATTATAAGTGTCGCCGTCGACGGTGACCGAACGCGTCAGGTCGAGTTCGAGGCCTGGCTTGGTGATCTTCTTGAGCTCGCCGGTGGCGATCATCTCTGCAAGCACCATCGCCGTCGTCTCGAGCGCTTCCAGCTCTTCCTCGCGATAATTGCGGCTCGCCTTGTTCTGCACAACGAGAACACCGAGCGAGCGCCCGGTCCTGAGGATCGGCACGCCGAGGAAGGAATGGTAGATCTCTTCGCCCGTTTCCGGCAGGTAGCGGAAGGCAGGGTGCGACTGCGCGTCGGAAAGGTTGAGCGGCTGGGCCGAGGCCGCGATCGTGCCGACCAGGCCCTGCCCCATCTTCAGTTGCGCCAGATGCACGGCCTCGCGGTTGAGGCCTTCGGTTGCATAGAGTTCGAGGACACCGTCGGCGCGCAGCACATAGACGGAGCAAACCTCCGCCACCATGTTGCCGGCGATCTGGCGGACGATCCGGTCAAGACGATCCTGCGGCTCCAGCGGCTCCGCCATCAACTCGCGCAGCCGCCTGAGCAGCACGCGCGGACCGCCGGAAAGGTCTCTCATGGCGTCTCAAGCTCCCGAAACAACGCACTCAGTCCCGGCGGGCCGGCCCTCGTCTCCTCAACCTGAAGGGGCAGGCCGCCCACTGGGAATCAATTCTTATCCAGACCGTAGCAGGAATGCAAAGTCCTGACAGCGAGTTCTGCATAGGGACCGTCGATCAGGATGGAAATCTTGATCTCGGAGGTGGTGATCGCCTTGATGTTGATGCCTTTTTCGGCAAGTGCACGAAATGCGGTAGCGGCAACGCCCGCATGGCTGCGCATGCCGATGCCGATGACCGATACTTTCACCAGCCCCGATTCGTTCTGCACGACATCGTAGCCGATCTTCTCCTTATGGTCGCCGAGCACCTTGATCGCCTTCTCGACGTCGCCTGATGGCACGGTGAAGGTCATGTCGGTCTTCGACCCGTCCTCGGAAATATTCTGGACGATCATGTCGACATTGATATGGGATTCGGCGAGCGGCCCGAAGATCGCCGCGGAAACGCCCGGCCGGTCGGCAAGACGGCGAAGCGAGATCTGAGCCTCATCCTTGGCATAGGCGATGCCGGTGACTACTTCCTGTTCCACGATTTCTTCCTCGTCACAAATCAGCGTTCCGGGCGGGTTCAACAGATCGCCCATGCCCGGAGCATCGGGATCTTCGAATGATGAGCGCACGAAGGTGCGCACCTTGTGTACCATGGCAAGCTCGACCGAGCGCACCTGCAGTACCTTGGCGCCGAGCGAGGCCATTTCCAGCATTTCCTCGAAGGCGATCTTCTTCAGCCTGCGCGCCTTTGGCACGATGCGCGGGTCGGTCGTGTAGACGCCGTCGACATCGGTATAGATATCGCAGCGATCCGCCTTGACAGCTGCCGCGATTGCGACGGCCGAAGTGTCCGACCCGCCGCGCCCGAGCGTCGCGATACGGTTGTCGGGTCCCAGCCCCTGGAAGCCGGAGATCACGGCGACCTGCCCCTCGCCCATCCGTTTGACGATGTCGGAACCGTCGATCTCCATGATCCGTGCCGCGCCGTGCGCGTTGTCGGTGCGGATCGGGATCTGCCATCCCTGCCAGGAACGCGCATTGATATCCATCGCCTGCAATGCGATCGCCAGCAGACCGGAGGTCACCTGCTCACCCGATGCGACCACCGCATCATATTCCCGCGCATCGTAGAACGGAGAATTGGCGCCGATCACCTTCGGCGTGCCCTGGACCCAGCCGACCAGTTCATTGGTCTTGCCGGACATAGCCGACACCACCACCGCCACCTCGTGCCCGGCATCGACTTCGCGTTTTACATGGCGGGCAACGTTCTTGATGCGGTCCAGGTCAGCGACGGACGTGCCGCCGAATTTCATTACAATGCGTGCCATATGCCTCTACCACGACTGGCGCCGGGAAGCGGAAAACCGGACCCGGCATCACGAAAGCTCTGGGGCAGACCGTTTGGGCCAGAGAGCCGGATTCCCAACTTCTGGAATCGCTCTAAAAGCCCAGGCCCCAAAGGCCCCAAGTTGCGGCGTCTCTTAGCGAGTTTGGCGGGGGGAGGCAAGCGCGCGCGACAAAAGCTATTGGCGAGCGGCTCCGTGCTTGTCAGTCCCCTGATCTGCGCCTCTTGACTTATGCCCCCGATCGTCCGACTTCACATGTCACGAATGAAGGAGCGGACGATGACGGAAGGCGCCAGAAGCACGATCGACCAGGGCGAAGTGGACCGCTTCTCGGCGATGGCGGCGGAATGGTGGAGCCCGACCGGCAAGTTCAAGCCGCTGCACAAATTCAATCCCGTCCGGCTCTCCTATATCCGCGACAAAGCCTGCGAGAATTTCAGCCGTGATCCGAAAAGCGCGCGCCCGCTCGAAGGCCTGCGCGTGCTCGATATCGGCTGCGGCGGCGGCCTGTTGTCCGAACCGGTCGCCCGCATGGGCGCCTCCGTCGTCGGCGCCGATCCGTCCGAGAAGAATATCGGCATCGCCTCCACCCATGCGAAGGCCTCCGGCGTTTCGGTCGACTATCGCGCCGTCACCGCCGAGGAACTCACTGAGGCTGGCGAGACCTTCGATATCGTCTTGAACATGGAGGTTGTCGAGCACGTCGCCGATGTCGAATTCTTCATGACCACCTGCGCGAAAATGGTCCGCCCCGGCGGCCTGATCTTCGTTGCCACCATCAACCGCACGATGAAGGCGGCAGCGCTTGCCATCTTCGCCGCCGAGAACATTCTGCGCTGGCTGCCGCGCGGCACACATCAGTACGAAAAACTGGTACGTCCGGAAGAACTAGAAAAGCCGCTGGTGGCAAGCGGCCTTGAGATCAGCGACCGCACCGGCGTCTTCTTCAATCCGCTGTCGAACCAATGGAACCTGTCCAAGGATATGGACGTGAATTATATGCTGCTGGCGAAGCGGTCGGCATAGTTCGCGCCGTCAATAAGCCGGCTAGACTTTCAGCAGCGCGAGATGCAGATAGGCGGCCAGACGCGCCGACTGCATGTCAGTTCACGTCCTCCGGCAAAACGGGAATGGCCGCGATCTCGATGCCTTCTTCCAAGAGCGCCTGCGCCTCGTCGACCGTCGCGTGGCCGATGATACCGCGGGCATCCGCCTCGCCGTAATGGATCTTGCGGGCTTCCTCGGGAAACTGCGTGCCGACGTCCTCGGAATTGGCCTTGACCGCCGCAACGGCCTCCTTGAGTTTTTGCAGGGCCTCGCGGCGCATGGCATCCATCGCCAGCGTCTGCCTCTCGTCCTTCCCGCGCGCGGTCGACACCGAAGGCGCCATCAACAGCTTGGAAATGGCGGCGGAATGACAGACCGGGCAGGTCAGGAAACCGGTTTCGACCTGACGATCGAAATCGGCGCTTTCCGAAAACCAGCCTTCGAATTCATGGGCATTGTCACAGGTGAGGGAATAGCGGATCAAGCGGCGACGCCTCCGGCGATTGCCCCCGCAATCTTCTCGACCGAGAATTCCCGACCATTCCTCAGGTTCGGGATCTTGTCATGTGCGGCCTTGACCGCGGCGGGATCAATCTCGGCGACGATAACCGCCTCGCCGGTGGCGCCGGCCGACGCCAAAACCGTGCCCCAGGGATCGATGATCATCGAATGGCCGAAGGTCTCGCGCCCGTCCTCATGCCGGCCGGCCTGCGCGGCGGCGATGACGAAGACCCCGTTCTCGATCGCGCGTGCCCTGAGCAGGATCTCCCAATGCGCCTCGCCGGTCTGCTTGGTGAAGGCGGCAGGAACTGTCATCACCTCGGCGCCGGCCACCGCCTGGGCGCAGAAGAGCGCGGGAAACCGCACGTCGTAACAGATCGCAAAGCCCATTTCGGCAAAAGGCAGCGACAGGACGCGGGCCTCCGAGCCGGCCGTATAGGCCGCACTTTCACGCCAGCTCTCGCCATTGTCGAGGTCGACGTCGAACATGTGGATCTTGTCGTAGCGATTGAGAACCCTGCCGTCGGGACCGAACAGGAAACCGCGATTGGCGATCTTGCCATCGGCAAGGGCAATCGCCGTCGAACCGACATGCATGTGGATGCCGAGTTCTATGGCGAGCTCTGAGCCGGTCTTGACGATGATATCATGCGCTTCGTCGGCAAGCACGGCGCGTGCCGCTGTACGGTCGCGCTGCAGCATGCCGGTCATCTCGGGAGTCTGCACATAGGTCGCGCCCTGGCCAGCGGCCTCGCGCACCAGCCGCGCCATGGCGGCGGCGTTCTTCACCGGATCGACCCCGGAGCACATCTGGACAGCGGCGGCCTTGAAGCTCATCGGTTCTTCCTCAAGCCGCCAGCAACGGGTCGAGCTTGCCGGCCCGATCGAGCGCAAAGAGATCGTCGCAACCGCCGACATGATCGGCGCCGATGAAGATCTGCGGAAAAGTGGTACGCCCGTTCGACTTGCCGATCATCTCCTGGCGAAGATCCGGCGAAAAGGTCGCGTCGTGCTCGACATATTCGACACCCTTTTCTTCGAGAAGGGACTTGGCGCGGGTGCAATAGCCGCAGAACTGCCGTGTATAGATGGTGACGCGTACCATAATCTCTCCAGACCGATGCCGGGTATTTCTGTCATATAGGCTCGGAGAGAGCCCTTGCAAAGGTCAAAACCGTTATGTCGGTCGCACCCGCCTTGCGCAGTGTCCGGCTTGCCGCGGCGACCGTCGCCCCCGTTGTATAGACGTCGTCGATAAGGACGATGCGCTTGCCGAAAATGTCGTTTTCGCAACCCTTGGCGATCGCAAAAGCGCCCCTGACATTGTCTTCGCGCGCCTTGGCGCCAAGGCCGACCTGCTGGCTGGTGCGCTTGACGCGCATAAGCGTGGCGGCAAGCAGCGGCTTGCCCGAGAGCCTTGCCATATGGCGGGCAAGCTCTGCTGCCTGGTTGAACTTGCGCGTCAGCATACGGCTACGGTGCAGCGGCACCGGGATCAGCGCATCGCAGCTCTCGACCGTCCCGTCGGAAGCGCGCAGCATCCAGGCGGCCATCATCGGCGCCAGATCGGTGCGATCGCGATATTTGAGCCCATGAACGAGATCGCGGACGGCACGGTCGTGGGTCGCCGCCGACCGCAGCCGGTCGAAGGGCGGCGGGTTGGCGATCGCCTCAGCACTGAGGATGCCGGCGCCGAGATCATGCGAGAAGGGAATGCCGAGCACCTCGCAATAGGGCCGTTCGATGAAGCGGATACCGGACCAGCATTTCGCGCAGAGCCCGCGATGGCCGCCGGTCGAAATGCCGCAGACCGAGCAGGCGGGTGGATAAAAGAAATCAGCAAGCGCCGAAAACGGCCGCAAGAGATGCGTCCGCAGGAACTCTGACGGTTTTTCGATGTTGATCAGGCCCATGCCGCAGAGACTAGCGTGTTCTTCGCGAAAGGAAAATCGTCTTGCCGCACAGGCGGCACGAGACTAAGGACATCGCCATGGAAACGATCTTCGACAGAGCCCTGATCGCCGCACATCGCCGCCGCGCGCTTGTAAACAACGACCCGAAAGCCGCCTTCCTGCTCGACATCGCCGCTGAGGAAATGGCCGAGAGGCTTTCCGTGGTCGAGCGGACTTTCGAGACCGCCGTCGAACTGCATGGCGCGACCGGTGCTGCCGCCCGGGCCGCACTGGCGACGGGCAAGATCGGCACGATGATCCGCGTCGAAAGCGACAAGGCCTATGCCGGGCCAGGCGAAAACTTGATCGAGGCGCCGCTCGAGGACGTGCCGCTCGAACCGCAATCGGTCAATCTCATCCTTGCGCCGCTCAGCCTGCATCTGACCAACGATACGCCGGGCGTCTTCATCCAGATCCGCCGCGCCCTGAAGCCGGATGGCCTGTTTCTGGCGGCGATCCCCGGCGCCGGCACGTTGCAGGAACTGCGCGAGGTGCTGCTGGCCGCCGAGGTCGAGATGACGGGTGGCGCAAGCCCGCGTGTCATTCCCTTCGCTGATGTGCGCGATGTCGGCAATCTCATGCAACGCGCCGGCTTCACGCTGCCGGTGATCGACGCGGAGAACTACACGGTACGTTATGATTCGCTCTTTCCGCTGATGCGGGATCTGAGAGCGATGGGCATGAGCAATCCGCTTGCAGCCCGCGGCCGCATGCCGCTGACGCGCGCTTTCTTCCTGCGCGCAGCGGAGATCTACGCCGAACGCTATGCCGATCCCGACGGACGCATCCGCGCCACCTTCTCGATCATCTATGTCTCGGGATGGGCTGCGCACGAGAGCCAGCAAAAGCCGCTGAAGCCCGGTTCAGCCAAGGCGCGCCTCGCCGATGCGCTGAAGGTGGACGAGCACAAGCTCAGGCAGTAATGGCCGGTTGCTTCTCAATTGACGGTCAGATTATTGTTGATCACGTTGAAGACGTCCTGCAGGCTGCCGCTGAAGATTCCTAGAGCGGAGACGAGTGCGCCACCAATGAGGGCGGCGACGAGGCCGTATTCGATCGCCGTCGCACCTCTGTTATCTGCAACAAATGCTTTCAAAAGACGCATGACCCCACCCGCTGCGCGAAACCGACAACAAACGACCAATTCCACGACCATCGGGACGATGGCCGGCATTTTTCAGCAACCGGCGCCGACGCCGTAGCCCTGGACGACGCAGACCGAGCCGGGCGTATCCTGGAGGACGCTGCGGCGGATCGTATAACGCTTGCCGCTTTCGCTCTTCGGGATCGATCCTGTCGTGATCGTATCGAAATCCGCCGGAGCACTGGCAAAGACGCTTTTCTTCGAGGAATCCGCAAGCATTGGCGTCAGGATGAGCGTCAACGCGACCACTGCCGTGCCGAACAGAAGGGCGATATTCAGCGCACCCGTCCTGCGCGAGGCAGACGAGGCCCGTTCCTTTTCCCGGACAGCTTTCCAGAAATCATCGTCCATGACGTCAAGCCTTTTAATACACGCACGCCAGATGCTTGATTGAGGCCGATCTTTGGCAGAAGGTGTTAAACGATCCATTAATATCCACAGCCGAAAATGGCGTGGCACAATAATAATCAGACAATGCTAAAGTAAATCCTGCAACATCGGGATGAGCGGCTCGTCGGCCGGCGGCATCGGATAATCGCGCAACGCCTGCGGGCGCACCCATTTCAGCGCCTGACCCTCGCGGCCCTGGGGAATGCCCTCATAGCGCCGGCAGATATAAAGCGGCATCAAAAGGTGGAAGGTCTCGTAGGAGTGGCTGGCGAAGGTCAGCGGCGCCAGGCAGGCGATCTTGGTGTTGATGCCGAGTTCTTCCTCGAGCTCGCGCACCAGCGTTTCCTCCGGCGTCTCACCCGGCTCGACCTTGCCGCCGGGAAACTCCCAGAGCCCGGCGAGCGACTTTCCCTCGGGGCGCTGTGCCAACAGGATACGCCCGTCGGCATCGATCAGCGCACAGGCGGCGACCAGCAATATCTTCCGGCCCGCCTCGCTCATCGCGGCTCCTTTTGCCAATAGCAATAATGATAGGCGTCGCGAAAACCGAGGCGCTCATAAAGTGCGATGGCCGGGCGGTTGGACAGCTTCACCTGCAGCCAGGCCGAACGGGCGCTGCGCATGCGCGCCCAGCGTAGCGCCGAGGTCAGGATTTCGATGCCGAGCCCCTCGCGCCGCCGCGCCTCGGAGACCGAAAGCGACATGATGCCGGCGAGGTCGTTGTCCTGGACGCAGAGCACGGTCGCAAGCGGGCCGTCCGCCGCGTTCTCGATCATGAACAGGCCGGATGGCGGCTTGATCGCCGAAATGATCTCGGCAAGCGCCGGCTTCAGCCTCGGTGGCGCCTGGTCGACGGCGAGGTTGGCGTCGACGAAACGGCCGACATCATGGGTCGGCAGGTGATCGAGCGTATCCGGCAGCTCTGCCTCGGCAAGGTCGCAGGTCATCACCACCGTATCGTCGAAGCGCGTCCAGTTCTGCGCGCGCAGAAGTTCGATTAGCACCGGCGAGGCAAGCGGCGTCTGGCGGACCACGGCGGCGCGGCCATAGGCTTCAAACTTCCGGCTCGCCTTTTCCAGGCGGATTTCGACGTCGCGATGATCCGAAGGATCGAGCGGCACGATCGAGTTCAGCCGGTTGGACGGGTGACCGGCCGTCAGCCGTACCTGCCAGCTGCCATCATATTGCACGGATGCCGCCGGCCAGGCGCGGAAGCCGACGGCCTCCAGCCTGCGCACCAGCGGCAGATTGTGTGAGGAAATGGATGCCTGCGCCAATGAACGATCAGCTCCGATAGTCGCCATTGATGGCAACATATTCCTTGGTGAGGTCGCAGGTCCAGACCGTTGCCGTGCCGGCGCCGAGCCCGATATCGACTTTGACGGGGATATCCTGCGCCTTCATGACGTCCGAGGCGGCCGCCTCGGAATAATCGGGATCACGCTCGCCGTTGACGGCGACCCGGATATCGCCGAACCAGATGGCGAGCCGGTCGCGATCGGCCATCTCGCCGGATTTACCGACGGCCATGACGATACGGCCCCAATTGGCGTCTTCGCCGGCGGCCGCGGTCTTGACCAGTGGCGAATTGGCAATCGACAGCGCGATGCGCTTGGCGGCGGCATCGCTCTCGGCACCCGTCACGGTGATTTCGAGCATCTTGGTGGCGCCCTCGCCATCGCGCACCACCTGTAGCGACAGATCCTTCAGCACTTCGTTGAGTGCGGCCCGGAAGGCGGCAAGGCGCGGGTCGTCGGCGCGTTCGATGCGGGCCTGACCGTCCTCGGCCGCAGCACCCGTCGCAAACAGCATCAGTGTGTCCGAGGTGGAGGTGTCGCTATCGACGGTCATGGAATTGAACGTCGGGCCGACGCCGTCAGACAGAAGCGCCTGCAACGCGGCAGGCGCGATGTCGGCATCGGTGACGACGAAGGAGAGCATCGTCGCCATATCGGGCGCGATCATGCCGGCGCCCTTGGCGATACCGTTGATCGTCACGGCCACGCCGCCGATCTCGGCGCTGCGGGTCGAAACCTTCGGATAGGTGTCGGTCGTCATGATCGCCTTGGCGGCCTCGAACCAGAAATCGCCGGTCGCTTCGCCCTGCATCCCATCCAGAACGCCTGCGAATTTGGTGGCATCGAGCGGCTCGCCGATGACCCCGGTCGAGGCCAGATAGACCTCGTTTTCGGCGCAGCCGACGGCACCGGCAGCCGACTTCGCCGTCAGCGCGGTCGCCTGGCGGCCCTTCAGGCCGGTGAAGGCATTGGCATTGCCTGAGTTGACGACGACGGCGCGGGCGCTGCCATGGGAGAGATTGGCCCGGCAGAAATCCACCGGCGCCGACGGGCACTTCGAGCGGGTAAAAACGCCCGCAACAGCCGCCGGCCTGTCGAAGACCATCAGCAGCACGTCGGTCCGGTTCTTGTACTTGATGCCTGCGGAAGCCGTCGCCATGCGCACACCGCGCAACGGTGGCATCGAGACGAAGGATTTCGGAGCGAGCGGAGAGACGGAACCGGACATGATGAGACCTGCCAATGAGCATTTCCAGGCGAAATGGAAACCGGTTCGCCGTCCGGAAATGCGACAACAAACGATGCCAGAGCATGATGCCGAAAAGTGTCAGCGGTTTTCGAACGACATCATGCTCAAATTCTTTGATTTAGATCTGGATGTCAGACTTTAGACCGATCAGGCCCCAAGATCATCCGGGATCTAATGAAGGGCCCGGAAGAACCGGGCCCTGATGCGAATTTTACTGCTTCGGCGCCGGGGCGACGGGCTCGCTGCCCGGCTCCGGCTGCTTGTTGGCCTGGTCGTAACCCTTGCGTAGCGTCTCGTCCGTGATCTCGATCTTGGCGGAGGCCTTTGCCTTGTTCAGAAGCTCAAGATACTTGTCGCGCATGACGAGCTGACGAACCTGATCCTGCACCTGCTCGAAAGGCGGCGGCGGAGCGTCGCGCTTATCCTCGACCTTGATGACGTGGAAGCCGAAATCGGTCTTAACCGGTGTCTTGGAATAGGTGCCCTTCTCAAGCGCGAAGGCTGCGTCTTCGAATTCCTTGACCATGCGGCCGCGCGAGAAATAGCCGAGATCGCCGCCTTCCGACTTGTTCGGATCGGTGGACTTTTCCTTGGCGAGTTCGGCAAAATCCTTGCCGGCGTCGAGCTGCTTGATGATGTCCTTGGCTTCGTCCTCGGTCTTGACGAGGATATGACGGGCGTGGACTTCTTCCTGCTTCGGCAGGGCGGCGACTTCCTTGTCGTAACGGGCCTTGACTTCGTCAGGCGTCACGATGTCGACGACATGCTTTTTGAAGTAGGCATTGTGCAACTCGCGGTCGGTGAGGTATTGCATGCGCTTCTTGAATTCGTCGGTTTGATCGAGCTTCTCGGCCGCAGCGTCGGCGGCGAGCAGTTTCACGTCGATGGCGGCGGAAAGGGCTGCGACCTTCTTCTGGTCATCGGGAAGCTGCGCCAGCTGGGGGTCGAGATTGGCGACGGCGAGGTCGAGTTCCGACTGGTGGATTTCCAGGGTGCCGACCTTGGCGATGACGGCGTCATCGGCATAGGCCGGGGCCTGGAGCGCAACAAAAGTTGCAAACGCCAGAACGGCAAGTTTGTTGGTGCTCAACATGAAATACCCTTCACAGTTACATTGCCGGTTTCAGCATCCCCTGAATCCAGCCCAAAATAGCCATCAACACCGGATTGTGGCCTTTCTGTATCCGCCAAATCCGTTGACATCATTCGACCCCCCTCTTATCTGTCACGCAACCTCGCGTCCAGAACAGTTTCCGGGCGTTTTAAGGCGCGCGCCTGATTTTCGGCTGGGCCGCGGACAAGAAACGCCGGGGATGAATATTGAGAAAGGGCCAGTCATATGGTCAGCTTTGGCGGTATAGCCCGCAAGTTATTTGGGTCTTCCAACGACCGCCGCGTGCGGTCCTACCAGCCGAACGTCACTGCCATCAACTCTATCGAAGAGAAGACGAAGGCCCTGACGGACGAGCAGCTCGCGGCAAAGACCGTGGAGTTTCGCGCCCTGCTCGCCGAGGGCAAGACGCTCGACGACATTCTGATCCCGGCCTTTGCCGTCGTGCGCGAAGCCTCGCGCCGCGTTCTCGGCCTGCGACCTTTTGACGTACAGCTGGTCGGCGGCATGATCCTGCATTCAAATGCGATCGCAGAGATGAAGACCGGCGAAGGCAAGACCCTCGTCGCCACCCTGCCGGTCTATCTGAACGCGCTTTCCGGCAAGGGCGTGCACGTCGTCACCGTCAACGATTACCTCGCCCAGCGCGATGCCGCGACCATGGGCCGTGTCTACGGCTTCCTCGGCATGACTACCGGCGTCATCGTCCACGGCCTTTCCGACGAGGAACGCCACGCGGCCTATGCCTGCGACATCACTTACGCCACCAACAACGAACTCGGCTTCGATTATCTGCGCGATAACATGAAGTACGAGAAGAACCAGATGGTCCAGCGCGGCCACAACTTCGCAATCGTCGACGAAGTGGACTCGATCCTCGTCGACGAGGCGCGCACGCCGCTGATCATCTCCGGTCCGCTCGACGACCGCTCCGAACTCTATAATACGATCGACGCCTACATTCCGCTGCTGGTGCCGAGCGATTACGAGATCGACGAGAAGCAGCGCTCGGCCAACTTCTCCGAAGAGGGCACCGAAAAGCTGGAAAACCTGCTCCGCCAGGCCGGCCTCTTGAAAGGCAACGCGCTCTACGACATCGAGAACGTTGCGATCGTCCACCACGTCAACAACGCGCTGAAGGCCCACAAGCTGTTCCAGCGCGACAAGGACTATATCGTCCGCAACGACGAAGTCGTCATCATCGACGAGTTCACCGGCCGCATGATGCCGGGCCGCCGCTATTCGGAAGGCCAGCACCAGGCGCTCGAAGCCAAGGAAAAGGTGCAGATCCAGCCGGAAAACCAGACGCTGGCCTCGATCACCTTCCAGAACTACTTCCGCATGTACGACAAGCTCGCCGGCATGACCGGCACGGCGCAGACGGAAGCGGAAGAATTCGCCAATATCTACAATCTCGATGTCATCGAGGTCCCGACCAACCTGCCGATCAAGCGCCTCGACGAGGACGACGAGGTCTACCGGACCTTCGACGAGAAGTTCAAGGCGATCATCGAGGAGATCCTCGACGCCCACAAGCGCGGCCAGCCGGTGCTGGTCGGCACCACCTCGATCGAGAAATCGGAACTGCTCGCCGAGCGCCTGCGCAAGCAGGGCTTCGACGACTTCAAGGTGCTGAACGCCCGCTACCACGAGCAGGAAGCCTATATCGTCGCTCAGGCCGGCGTGCCCGGTGCCATCACCATCGCCACCAACATGGCCGGCCGCGGCACCGACATCCAGCTCGGCGGCAACCTCGACATGCGCATCGAGCGCGAGCTCGGCGAAGTCGAAGCCGGTCCGGAGCGTGACGCCCGGATCCAGGCGATCATCGAGGAGATCAAGGAACTCAAGCAGAAGGCGCTCGAAGCCGGCGGCCTCTACGTCATCGCGACCGAACGCCATGAAAGCCGCCGCATCGACAACCAGCTGCGCGGCCGCTCCGGCCGTCAGGGCGACCCTGGCCGCTCGAAGTTCTACCTGTCGCTTCAGGACGACCTGATGCGCATCTTCGGCTCCGATCGCATGGACAGCATGCTGACCAAGCTCGGCCTCAAGGAGGGCGAGGCGATCGTCCATCCCTGGATCAACAAGGCCCTGGAGCGCGCCCAGAAGAAGGTCGAAGCCCGCAACTTCGACATCCGCAAGAACCTCCTGAAGTATGACGACGTTCTCAACGATCAGCGCAAAGTGATCTTCGAGCAGCGCCTCGAACTGATGGAATCGACCAATATTTCCGAGACCGTTTCCGATATGCGCCGTGAGGTGATCGAGGACATGGTCGAAAAGCATATCCCCGAACGTGCCTATGCCGAACAATGGGATGCCGCCGGCCTGAAGACCGGCGCGTTGAACATTCTCAATCTCGACCTGCCGATCGAGGACTGGGTGAAGGAAGAAGGTATCGGCGAAGACGATATCCGCGAGCGCCTGACGGAAGCCACCAATGCCGCCTTCACGGAAAAGGCCGAGCGTTTCGGTGACGACATCATGCATTATGTCGAACGCTCGATCGTCATGCAGACGCTCGATCATCTCTGGCGCGAGCACATCGTCAACCTCGACCATCTGCGCTCCGTCATCGGCTTCCGTGGCTATGCTCAGCGCGATCCGCTGCAGGAATACAAGTCGGAGGCCTTCGAGCTCTTCACCGCGCTGCTCAACAACCTGCGCGAGGCCGTTACTGCCCAGCTGATGCGCGTCGAACTGGTGCAGCAGGCCCCTGCCGAACCAGAACCACCGCTGATGCAGGCCCATCACCTGGATCCGACGACCGGCGAGGATGATTTCGCCCCGGCGATCTACCAGGCGTCGGAAGTCATCGTTTCTCCTGAAAACCGCAACCCGGATGACCCGGCCACATGGGGCAAGGTCGGCCGCAACGAGACCTGCCCCTGCGGCTCCGGCAAGAAATACAAGCACTGCCACGGCGCCTTCGAGCAGGTCTGAGGCAAGCCCGCAAAGATCCGCGAAAATGCCGCCTCCGGGCGGCATTTTCTTTTCTGCGGCAACGCCGGAAATTCGGAATTCTAGCATCGGACTCAAGCTTGATCCGGAACCGTTTCTTAACCCTGTTCTGGCAAGACTTCAGGGGCGATTTGCCTGACCTCAGAGTTTTGCGTGTTCATCATGGCGGTCATAGAAACAGCGGAGAAGATGCTGCCCGCCGGCCTGCGCCCGATCGGCGGCCGGACGCTGCGTTTGCTTGCGGCCGTGCTCACCGAACGCGGCGAGAGGGCGGCCGCCCAGCGCATGGCGCTGACGGCCTTTTCGATCCGCATCCTCAGCGCCGCACTCGCCTTCGTCTCGCAGATCGTGCTCGCCCGGCTGATGGGTGAATATGAATATGGCATCTTCGTTTTCGTCTGGGTGCTGGTCGTCGTCTTCGGCGATCTCTCATGCCTCGGTTTCCACACCGCAATCGTCCGCTTCCTGCCGCAATACAGGGCAGCGGGCGCTTTCGAAGAAATCCGCGGCCTGACCGGCACGGCGCGCATCTTTGCGCTGCTATCAGGTACGGCGGTGCTCGCTGCCGGCATGCTCGGGCTGCATTTCTTCGGCGATATGATCCAGGTCTATTATCTCGTCCCGATCTTCATCGGTCTGCTCGCCATGCCGATGATCGCGCTCGGCGACATTCTGGAAGGGACGTCGCGGGCAAACCATTGGCCGGTGATGGCACTGAGCCCCGTCTATATCGTCCGCCCGATCCTCATCATCCTCTTCATGCTGATTGCGATTGCCATCGGCGCCGATCACACTGCCGTCACCGCGATGCAGGCAGCGCTCGTTGCGACCTACGTCACCGCCCTCGGCCAATATGCCGCAACGCTCTACCGCCTTCGCCGGCATTATGACGACGGCCCGCGCAAGGTCGATTTCCTCGCCTGGTTCAGCGTCGCCTTTCCGATTTTCCTGATCGAGGGCGTGAGCTTCCTGCTCACCAATTCCGATGTCGTCGTCGTCGGCATCTTCCTCGAGCCGCACGATGTCGCCATCTACTTCGCCGCTGCCAAAACGATGGCGCTGGTGCATTTCATCAATTTCTCGGTCAAGGCGGCCTCCGGCCCGCGCTTTTCCTCGATCATCGCCGAAGGCAACCACGGAGAGCTGGCAGCCGCTGCCATCGACGCCGCGCGCTGGACCTTCTGGCCAGCGCTCGGGGTCGGCCTTGTCGTGCTTGCGGCCGGCCATCTGCTGCTGTCGCTCTTCGGCGGCGCTTTTACATCAGGCTATCTGGTCATGGCGATCCTGCTCGCCGGCATCCTCGCCAAATCGCTGGTCGGCCCGGCCGAAACGCTGCTGATGATGGCAGGCAAACAGAACCTCTGCGTCGCGCTCTATGCCGGCGCACTGACGGCCAATGTCGGCCTCAACCTCGCTTTGATCCCGCATTACGGCATCGAAGGCACGGCGATCGCCACGGCCTCCGCCATGGCAGTCGAGGCGATCCTGTTGCATCTCGCCGTGCGCCGCACGCTTGGCATCGTCCTTTTCGCTTTCGCCAGCCCCTCCGCCGCAACGCCAGAAATGAGAGTTCGATAGATGGTGCGTATCCCCCCCGTTACCGAAAGCACCGACAGCGCTGCGAACCGCATGGTGCATGATCTCGCAGCACTGCATTTCGAAGCGCCGCAAGCCGAGGCTCGCGCCGAGATCGGCCGGCCGGGGCGCGAGCTCTGCCTCTATCCGGGTAAGCTCGGCTATGAGCTTCAGGATGAGCTCGATTTCCTTTCCAACCGGGCGATGGAACCGAACGTCTTTTTCTCCGGCCGCTTCCTCGCCCCCGCCATGCCGCGGCTCGAAGACCGGCAGGTGAACTTCGCCCTGATCCGCGACCACAGTGCCGGCCGCAGCCGCATGCGCTTCCTTTTGCCGTTTTCGGTCGACAAGCCGGGTTTTGCCGTCGGCCCGTCGATCATCCGCGGCTGGTCGAACAGTTTCGGTCCGCTCGGCACGCCGCTCGTCGATGGCGAGGATGCCGCCGAGACCCTCGACAATCTCTTCGAGGGACTGACCGCCCGTGATCTCAATCTGCCCGGCATACTGGTTCTGCCGGATCTCAGGCTGAACGGTATCTTCGTGCGCATGGTCAAGGCCGTGGCGCTCAGCCGCAATCTTCCCGTCACCGTCACCAATCCCTACCTGCGCCCGATGCTGCAGAGCGAGGAAGAGGCGCCGGCCTATCTCAGCAAAACCATCGCCTCCTCGCATATGCGCGAGATGCGCCGCCAGTGGCGGCTGCTGGAGGAACGGGGAACGACGGTCTATACCGTCGCCCGCCAACCGCGCGAAATCCATATCCGCTTCGAGGAATTCCTGGCGATGGAAGCCGGTGGCTGGAAGGGCAAGCGGCGAAGCGCTCTCGTCACCGATCGTTATCACACGGCCTTCGCCCGCGAGGCGGTATCGAACCTTGCCGCCGTCGATGCCGTGCGTATTCACACGATCGATCTCAACGGCAAGGCGATTGCCGCCATCGTCGTGCTGATGATGGGCGGCGAGGCCTATACCTGGAAGACTGCCTACGACGAAAACTATGCCCGCTATTCGCCTGGCAAGCTGCTGATGAGCGAACTCACCGAATGGCATCTCGACGACGCCAATATCATCCGCTCCGATTCCTGCGCGGTCTCGGATCATCCGATCATGAGCCGCTTCTGGCAGGAGCGCGAGGAGATGGGAACGCTGGTAATCGGCTTGACGCAGAACAGCGACCGCGACATGCGCCAGGTCACCGCCCAGCTGCACATGTACCGCAGTACCCGCAATATGGCGAAGATGCTGCGCGAAAAGATCATGTCGCTTGCCGGCCGGGGCTAAGCATTCCAGCAAAATGCGTAGCAGTTCTATCCCTCGCCAGCGGCCCTTTCGCGTAGCAGCCGTCGGATGACCTTCCCGGTGGTGGTCAGCGGCAATGCATCGATGAATTCCACTTCGCGCGGATATTCGTGCATCGAAAGCCGCGTCTTCACCCATTCCCTGATGTCGGTGGCCAGCGTCTCGCTTGGCCGATGGCCTGGTGAAAGCACGATATAGGCCTTGACGATCTCGGTGCGCACGGCATCGGGTTTGCCGACGGCGGCGGCAAGCTGCACGGCGGGATGACCGATCAGGCAGTCCTCGATCTCGGCCGGGCCGATGCGATATCCCGACGAGGTGATGACGTCGTCGTCGCGGCCTTCGAAGGTCACATATCCCTCGGCGTCCTGCCGGCCGATATCGCCGGTGAGCAGCCAGCCTTTGACGAATTTTCGTTCCGTCGCTGCCGTATCGTCCCAGTAGCCGAGGAACATGACAGGATCGGGACTGGCGATGGCAATCTGGCCCGGTTCGCCGACGGGCAACTCGTCGCCCGTCTCGCTGACGATCGCGACGCGGTGCCCGGGCACTGCCCGTCCGATGGCGCCCGCTTTGGTGACGCCATAGGCAGCGCTCGACGCAAGCACGAAATTGCACTCCGTCTGGCCGTAGAATTCGTTGACGGTGATGCCGAGCACATGCCGCGCCCATTCATAGGTCTCGCGGCCGAGCGCCTCCCCGGCCGAGCCGATGGTGCGCAGCGCCAGATCATATTTCGAGCGCGGATCGGCAACGGATCTCATCAGCCTTAGCGCCGTCGGCGGAATGAAGGCATTGCGCACCTTCATCTCGGCCATGATGCGATAGGCCATGTCGGCATCGAATTTCTGCGCCGGCGAAGAGACGACAGGAATCCCGAGCAGAAGGCTCGGCAGCAGCGCGTTGAGCAGCCCGCCGGCCCAGGCCCAGTCGGACGGCGTCCAGACCTTATCACCCGGCCGCGGAAACCCCTCATGGGCGAACTGCATGCCCGGAATATGGCCGGGCAGGACGCGGTGGCCGTGCAACGCGCCCTTGGGCGGCCCCGTCGTTCCCGAAGTGAAGATCATCAGCGCCGGATCGTCCGGACCGGTTTTGGCGATGTCGAAGACAGGGGGATAGCCATCCACCAGTTCGGCGAAAGCAGTCGCATCGCCACTCGCCCCGTCGATGCTGACGATATGCTTCAGCGCCGGCAGGCGTCCGCGGATCTGCCGGATGCGTTCGAGACCGAAACCATTGGTGACGACGGCCACAGCACCTGCCGCCTTCAGCCGGTATTCCAGCGCCTCGACGCCGAAAAGCAGCGCCAGTGGCAGCGCGATCGCGCCGGTCTTGTAGATCGCCACATGCGCGATCACCGTTTCGAAGGATTGCGGCAAGAGCAGCGCGACGCGATCGCCGCGTTTGATATCAAGTGAAACGAGCGCATTTGCAAAGGCCGAGGAACGGTCGGCGAGCGCGCGATAGGTCATCGCGCGATGATTGCCGTCGGGGCTGAAATGCTCGAGGCAGACGCGCTCGGGTTCTCTCGCGGCCCAGTCGTCGCTGACGGCGCGGCCGATATTGAAATCCTCCGTGATCTGCCAGGAGAAATTGCAATAGAGATCGTCATAGCGATCGTGGGACGGCAGCTGCATGGTCGGATTCCGGTAAAAATGCTGCATCAGCTAACATCTTGCGGCGGGAATGTGCAAGCTGCAGCCGGAATCGATAGCGAAGAGAGCGGCTTCAGAGGTCTCGATCACGGATCATTGTGCGCATGCAGCATAATTTTTCATGTGCCACCCTGCGACTTTGGCCATCTCGCGCTAAATCATGGAAGGCCGTCTGGGGTTATTAAATTCATCACGGAGTCGTTTCATGGAATACACAAAATTTGGGAAGACCGGCCTCGAAGTGTCGAAGATCTGCTTGGGCTGCATGACCTTCGGCGATCCCGGCCGCGGCAATCATGCCTGGAGCCTGCGGGAAGAAGAAAGCCGGACGATGATCAAGCAGGCGATCGACCTCGGCATCAATTTCCTCGACACCGCCAACACCTATTCCAATGGTTCCTCAGAGGAGATCGTCGGCCGTGCCATAAAAGACTTCGCCAAACGCGAAGACATCGTGCTGGCGACCAAGGTGTTCAACCGCATGCGGCCGGCCCCGAACGGCGCCGGCCTGTCGCGCAAGGCGATCTTCGACGAGATCGACAATAGTCTGCGTCGCCTCGGCACCGACTACGTGGATCTCTACCAGATCCATCGCTTCGACTACACGACGCCGATCGAGGAAACGCTGGAAGCGCTGCACGACGTCGTCAAATCGGGCAAGGCGCGTTATATCGGCGCCTCCTCCATGTATGCCTGGCAATTCGCCAAGGCGCTTTACGTCTCCAGGCTGAACGGCTGGACCGAATTCGTCAGCATGCAGGACCACCTGAACCTGCTCTACCGTGAGGAAGAGCGCGAAATGCTGCCGCTTTGCGAGGATCAGAAAATCGCCGTCATCCCCTGGAGCCCGCTTGCCCGCGGCCGCCTGACCCGCGACTGGGAGGAGACGACGGCACGTAGCGAAACCGACGAATTCGGCAAGACGCTTTACACCCAGTCCATCGATGCCGACCGCAAAATCGTCGGGGCCGTGGCCGAAATCGCCAAGGCCCGCAACGTCTCCCGCGCCCAGGTCGCAACCGCCTGGATCCTGCAGAAGAGTGCGGTGACCGCCCCGATCATTGGCGCGTCCAAACCGAACCACCTCAGAGACGCCGTTGCGTCGCTCTCGGTCAAGCTCACCGCCGAGGAGATCGCGGCGCTGGAAGCACCCTACATCCCGCACGCCATCGCCGGCTTCAAGTAGCCGCTGGCTTTTCGGTCCTCAGGCACCTGCAAGGCAGATCCCTCTCCACTTGGAGAGGGAGATCGAAACCATGGCCATTCGCGACTGAGATTATTTCGGGCTTTCAGGATCGAGCTGCCGGCGCATCGTCACCAGAAACTGCTCGGCAAGCGCTTTGTCCTCGACAGCACGAGCAAGAATGACGGCACCCATCATCGATGAGAGTGTCGTCGTCGCATTGGCGCGGCGCTCCTCTTCCGTTTCGCCGGGAACGATATCGGCAAGCGTGTCGACCAGCACGGACAGCCCATCGCTGAAGACCGCACGGACCGCGCCGCGGCTGCGGCTGACTTCCTGGATCAGCGTTGCGAAGACGCAGCTGCCGCCCGGATCGTCAACTGTGCGCCAGTGGATATAATGGTCGAGAAGGGCTGCCAGCGGCCGGTCCGGCGATTCGGCGATATGCTCCTTCCAGCGCTCTTCCACCCTGTCGATCAGCTTGCGGCTGACCTCAAGCGCCAGGTCGTCCTTCGAACCGAAATGACCGTAAAAGCCGCCATGCGTCAGCCCCGCCGCCTTCATGATGTCGGCGACGCCGACCCCGTCGAAGCCGTTTTCGCGGAAAAGCACGCCGGCAACGCTCAGGATCCTTTCGCGGTTTTCGGCAAATTTTTCGCGGCTGACCCGCATTTGTCATCTCCAGAAATAGTCGCTTGACAAAATATATGACGTCCATCATCAATATGCAAGAAATATGATGAGCATCATGTAAAATGGTCCACTATCTTCTAGAACCTGAATTCAAACGGAATCTTGCCCATGGTTTCCACAGCCCTCGCCTCCACCCTTGCCCGGCGCAACATCCATTACGGCTGGGTCGTCGTTGCCGCGACCTTCCTCACCATGCTGGTCACCGCCGGCGCCATGGGCGCACCCGGCGTTCTCATCAAGCCGCTGCAGGATGAGTTCGGCTGGGAGACCTCGCAGATTTCCTCGGCCCTTGCGATCCGACTGATCCTTTTTGGCTTCATGGGTCCCTTCGCCGCCGCCTTCATGAATTATTTTGGCGTGCGCAAGGTCATCGTCTTCGCCTTAGCGCTGATTGGCGCCGGCTTCGTTGGTTCGCTGTTCATGACGACGCTGTGGCAACTGCTGTTGCTTTGGGGCATCGTCGTCGGTTTCGGTACCGGATTGACGGCCATGGTGCTCGCCGCGACGATTTCCAGCCGCTGGTTCGCCAAGCATCGCGGTCTCGTCGTCGGGATGCTCTCGGCAAGTTCGGCCACCGGCCAGCTCGTCTTTCTACCGTTGATGGCGGAGCTGACGGAACGTTATGGCTGGCGCTCGACGGTGTTTTTCGTCTGCGCCATGATCATGGTCGCAGCCCTTGCCGTGCTTGCTTTCATGCGCGACCGCCCGGCCGACCTCAACCTGCCCGCCTTCGGTGAGACGCAGGTGACGCCGCCACCGGCAAGCACCTCGCTTGGCGCCGCGCTGATGACGCCGATCACCGTCCTCAAGGAAATCTCGAAGACCTCGACCTTCTGGATCCTCTTTGCCACCTTCTTCATCTGCGGTCTCAGCACCAACGGCCTGATCCAGACCCATTTCGTCACCCTCTGCGGCGACTTCGGCATCGTGCCGGTGGCTGCGGCAAGCGTGCTGGCCGTCATGGGCATCTTCGATTTCTTCGGCACCATCGGTTCCGGCTGGCTGTCCGACCGCTTCGACAATCGCTGGCTGCTATTCTGGTATTACGGCCTGCGCGGCCTCTCGCTGCTCTACCTGCCTTTCAGCGATTTCAGCTTTTACGGCCTCTCCATCTTCGCCATCTTCTACGGCCTCGATTGGATTGCCACCGTGCCGCCGACCGTCAAGATCGCCGCCGACCGCTTCGGCCGTGAAAAGACCGGCCTCGTCTTCGGCTGGGTCTTTGCCGGACATCAGCTGGGAGCCGCCACCGCCGCCTATGGCGCCGGCCTCTCCCGCACCGAGCTTTCGAGCTACCTGCCCGCCTTCTTCGTCGCCGGCGCCTTCTGCCTGCTGGCCTCGATCCTGGCGATCACGCTGAAGAAGTCCGGCCTGAGCAACCCGGCATCGGCCGCCGCCCATTGATATCAGACTAGATTCGGCCTCTAAGCGAGGCCGGATCTCTCTACCGGATCAATCCGATAACTTCGCTTGCCCGTCTTGCGCGTCCGGGCGCTCGCATGTTAGACAGCCGCCCGTTCGCATCCGTTGCCCCATTGGCGGAATTGGTAGACGCGCTCGACTCAAAATCGAGTTTCGAAAGAAGTGCTGGTTCGACTCCGGCATGGGGCACCACCAAAATCTTCAAGCTCTTTGTCAGATAGTTCAAGCAACGCAAGCGGACTGCGTCGTCACGCCCCCGCCCGCAATGTGAGAGAGCGGCGAAGACAATATCGTGGTCACAGAACTTCAAAGACTTCGTATTCGACACCGCCCGGACACCTGCCGCCCTTTGCGACCGCGACAATGCTGTTGAGCCACGCATGCGCAGGCGCGGCGGTCTCGAAATACGGTGTCGTGCGCAGATAATATTCCGAAGCGTCGACCGTTTCGCCGCATACCAAACGCTCGTCGACGGCCTGTGACGCACGCCTGACGCCGCGATAGGTCATGAGGACGAGCTCCCCGTCGTCGGCGACGAGGAGGAGCCTGACATCTTGCTGAAATGTGCCGTCGCCACGAGCGAGCAGGAGATCCGAGCCGATCAGCGACGATACTTTTCCTTTCAGGCGCTCCCCTTGGAAATGTCCGCCTGAGACAGGAAAAATGCGCCGGCCGCCGGCAGGTGTCTGCCCAAGCTCCAGCGTCGGATGAAGCGCGATGAAGAGTGTAAACAGGTGCTGAGATTGCAGGGACACAGTAAATCTCCTATTCTTGGCTGTCCACCAAAACTGCACCAGGGCGTTCCGCCTTCAAAACGTGCTTTGCTTGTCGTCACCACAAGATAAATTGATCGTGAAGGGAAGCTGATCATGCGGCCGTCATTGGAGTCTCTGCGCGTATTGGAAGCCTGTGTCTCGGCCGGCAGCTTCGCGCGGGCAGCCGAACGCTTGTTTCTGACACCGGCGGCGGTCAGCCTTCGTATTCGCACCCTGGAGGCTGAGCTCGGTCAGCCGCTATTTATCCGCGCCGGTCGGCGAGTGGTCCCGACGGCCGCGGCCTCAGTTCTCGCAAAGCGGGTCCGGGAGGCGTTAACCGGGATCGGTGAGGCGCTCGCAGAATTTCAGGCGGCGACGCCGCCACTCAGGCTCACGGCGCCGCCGACCTTCGCGTCACGCTGGCTTGCACCGCGTCTGGCGCGCTATCCTACGCCTGGAGCTTCCGTCATCGAGGTCGACGTCTCGGCGGAAATACGTGATCCGGGCGCATTCGACGTCGCCATAAGGACGGGTCGCGGTGGATGGGCCGGGCTGGAAGAATATCGGCTCGCTCCCGTAGAAGTGACGCCGATGCTGTCGCCTTCCCTGCTTGAAACACGGACGCTTGCCGCGCCGGAGGCGCTGGCTGACTTCGAGCTTTTGCCGCACCCTGATTGGGAGCAATGGTTTAAGGAGGCTCAATGCTCGGCCCCGCAGGATTTGCGCTTTTTGGCGGTCGATTACCCCACGCACGAGTTGGATGCCAATGCGGCGCTGGCAGGCGTGGGTGTGGCGCTGTTGTCACCGTCGCTGTTTCGGCCGCTTTTGACCGAGGGCCGGCTGATCGCGCCGTTCCCCTACGTGCTGAGCGGGCCAGCCTGGCATTTTGCGCTCATCCGCGCCAATGACCCGCGCCAAGCGCCGCGGCAGCTCTGCGCATGGCTTCGCGCGCAGGCAGGTGAGGCCGCATAATTCCGATCCAAAGGCACTATGAAGGCTTGCGCGTGATGGGGCGCTGGCGGCTGTGCGCCAGCGAAAGACGACGCTGCATCACCGCCTCGACCGCCGCCCGTACGCGATAGAATTCTTATTGGCCAGGTCGCTTTGGCGGCGATCTCCAGTCCCTCCCGAAAAGTCGGATATGAGGTCCGTCATATCCCGTTCGGCTGGGAGGCTTGTGAAAATACTCAGCGCCTAAGCGAAGCTTATTTGTTCTTCAGCAGCCACATCTTGCCGGCCATCGTGATGCCGTAGACGTCCTTTGTTGCGTCGTCATCCAGGTGCCGCCTCTCCAGAAAGCCCGGCTCCTTCAACTCGCCCAGCGTCTTGGCAGTGACCGACTTTATTTTCTGAGGCCGCTCTTTCCACCGGTCAGTTTTTGCATAAGTCACTGTCGCGTTCTCGTGCGTCCATTTATTGGCTGGCTGAGGATAAAGGTCTCCATCCCTGGCGAGTTTAAGTGCGGCGATCTGGGACGGCGTAAGCTCAATCATACTAAAAGATCCTGTGCGGGCGGTGTTTGCGCTGGGAACGCGCTGTTACCAAAGGCGTGCTCATAACACCGACAGACGACTTTCACCACTGCATTGAGATATTCTTGCCACAAAAGGCGAAAACCCGGCTCGTCGGAACCGGGCTTCGTCCTTATCGCACATTTTTTCGTTAATTGCAGCGCCGGACCGTCTTGGTGACCTCGCCTTCGTCGGTCTGTCGGGTGACGCTCCTGGTTTCGCAGCCACTATCGCGATAGCGGCGATGCTCGCGTTCGCGCACGGCACCGAAAGTGACGCCACGCTCGCTGATGGTGATGCCGGGTCGCACCCGCTCGTGGCGATAGCCGTCATCATAGGAACGCTCCCTGACATACACGCTGTCGGCAAGAACAGGCGCTGCAAACGAGCAGGCGGCAAGGGCCGCTACAGTACAGTTCAAGATCATCTTCCGCATGTCGTTTCTCCTTTCTTGATGAAAGGGCAACGAGGCAAGACGCAAGTGGTTCCAACATCGGTGACGGCCCGACCGTGCCGCGGACGACGTCTGCGCCACACCAGCCAGCACTGAGAACGAAAGCCCGAACAGCAGCTCATTCCCAAATCAACTGTTTAATTTTGCTTGCGCTTCGTCCAAAGTGGCCGCCGCTATCACAAGAGAGGGCGGACGTGCATCAGGAAGTAGGACTTATCGCGACGGTCGCCGTCAGTTTCGTTTTCGCAGCGATCCTGGGCTATGGGGCCGACCGGCTTCGGCTGCCGCCACTCGTCGGTTATTTGATGGCGGGCATCCTGATGGGGCCGTTCACGCCGGGCTTCGTCGCCGATACCGCCCTTGCCGGCCAGCTCGCCGAGATGGGCGTCATCCTTTTGATGTTCGGCGTCGGCCTGCATTTTTCCGCTTCCGACCTGCTCGCCGTGCGCGGCATCGCCGTGCCTGGCGCGATCGGACGGATTATCCTCGCCACCCTGTTAGGCATCGGTCTTTGCAAACTCTGGGGCTGGAGCCTCGGCGCCGGCATTGTCCTCGGCCTCAGCCTGTCGGTGGCGAGCACCGTCGTGCTCTTGAAGGCGCTGGAGGAGCGCAATCTCGTCAACGCGGCCAGCGGACGCGTCGCCGTCGGCTGGCTGATCGTCGAGGATCTGGTGATGGTGCTGGCACTGGTGCTGCTGCCGGCGCTGGCAGAGCTTCTGGGTGGCAACGCCAGCACTACGACCAACCATGGCCTCGGTGACCTGCCGTTGGCGCTGACGATCGGCTTGACACTGCTGAAGGTTGTGGCCTTCGCCGCCATGGCGATCTTCCTCGGGCCTCGCATCGTGCCCTGGCTGCTGACGATGATCGCCCGGACCGGCTCGCGCGAACTCTTTACGCTGACGGTGCTGGCGATCGCACTCGGCATCGCCTTCGGCTCGGCGGCGATCTTCGGCGTCTCTTTTGCACTCGGCGCATTTTTCGCCGGCGTCGTCATGAGCGAATCCCAGCTCAGCCACAGGGCGGCCGCCGACTCGCTGCCGCTGCAGAACGCTTTCTCCGTGCTGTTCTTCGTCTCCGTCGGCATGCTCTTCGATCCCTCGATCCTGGTGCGCCAGCCGCTGGCCGTGATCGGCGCGCTGGCTCTCGTCATCCTCGGCAAGGGCATCATCACCTTCCTCATCGTCATCCTGCTCAGATATCCGATCAGCATGGGACTGACATTGGCCGGCGGCCTCGCCCAGATCGGCGAGTTTTCCTTCATCCTCGCCGGCCTCGGCGTCTCACTCGGGCTTTTGCCGCATGAGGGCCAGGATCTGATCCTGGCTGCCGCGATCCTGTCGATCACGCTCAACCCGATCGTGATCTTCGCAACCGACGGCCTGAAGAAATATATCCATTCGAAATGGCCCTCCCTCTGGGAAAGCTACGGCAGGAGCAGGCAGAAGGCGCTCGGCAAAGAACTGGAAAAGATCAGGGCGCTCGGCGAAGAGCGCGAGCGCCAGCATCAACTGAAGATGCAACAGCTGATCGAGACTTTCCCGCTGTTCTCCGAAGTCGACGAGGACGCCCAGGAGGAACTGCTACTGCTCTTCAAGGCAAAATCCGCGCCGCCCGGCGAACGCGTCATCCGCCGCGGCGACCGCGGCGACAGCATGTATTTCATCTCCTCGGGCGCGGTGGAAGTGCGGCTCGCCAGTGGCGCGATCCGCCTGGAGCCGGGCGCCTTTTTCGGCGAAATGGCCCTGCTGACTGGCGCACGGCGCACGGCCGACGTGATCGCCGTCGATTTCTGCCAGTTCGAGGTGCTCGAACGGCGCGACTTCAACATGTTCATGTCTCACCATCCGCATCTGCGCGCCGCCGTTAGCGAAATGGCCCAGAAGCGGACGGAAATGAATGTCCTGCGTCAGCAATGGGAAAAGTCGATGGACCTGTCCTGACGCAAATACCTCCGCATTTTAGCGGCAATCACGCTAGCGTGATGGCTTCAGCCCGCCGGCCAATAGCCATCTGAGCGGAAATCCTCCGGGATCGGGTCGAGCCGCGACAACGTCTCGGCTGCGAAATCGATCTGCAGCGACAAGTATTTAAGAGGCGCCAGCATTGGCACGCCGGTCGCGAATTCCCGGATGCGAGACAGATGATAACCGCTCTCGCTGATCCGCCGCGCAGCCTCCCGGCGCACGTCCTCTTTGCTTGGCCCGCGCCGCTCTTCGGACCAGTCATCCATTTGCACGGCCCGCCCACGGCCGCCTTCGATCACTTTGAACATTCTCATGCCACCTTGCACGTCGACCCTAAATTAGCTTGCCGCAGAATGGCCGATTCGCAATCTCCCGAAATCTTGGGAGAGGCGCTGACACCCCGCATCACGAAAATTTTTTGACGGCGGTGGCAGGAAGGACACGGGCGAGCATTTACAGCGCCGCGCACGGCCCCTAAAGCTCTTTTGCACTGCAACAGGAAGGAAACGGAATGCTCCGCAGACTTTACGACTGGACCATGTCTCTGGCCGCGCGCAAATCGGCCGAAATCTGGCTCGCCGTCATCGCCTTCGTCGAAAGCTCCATCTTTCTCGTCCCCGCCGACGTGCTATTCCTGCCGATGGCGCTTGCCAGGCCGGAACGCTCCTATCGCTACGCGCTGGTCGCGACCGTCGCCTCTGTATTCGGCGGCATCGCCGGCTGGGCGCTCGGCTTTTACGCCTATGAGACGGTGGCGCGGCCGGTTCTCGAATTCTATGGCAAGCTCGATGCCTTTGAGCAGATGAAGGCCTATGTCACCTACGAGTGGATCCTGCTGCTGCTTGTCACATCAGGTCTTGCGCATCTGCCGCCGATCAAGATCGTGACGATTCTGTCTGGCGTCATTCACGTCAATCTGGGCCTTTTCATTGTTTCGGCGATTATTGCACGCGGCGCGCGTTTCCTCTTCCTCGCCTGGCTGCTGCGCCGCTACGGCGAGCCGATCCGTGACTTCATCGAGAAGCGCCTCGGCCAAATCGTTGGCATCGGTGCCGCTACCGTGATCGTGCTATATGTCGGCTACCGCTCTTTCGCTCACTAGGCGAGGATGGTTTTCGGCCGAACAGGCCTAAAATCTCAATCTGCATCTCATGCTCTACTAAACTCGCGGAGCTCCGCCATGACTATTTCCTCGCCGCTCGCCCGCCCCGGCTTTGTCTATTCCATTTTGCTCGCCATCGGCATGGCGGCGGCGGTCGGCACCGCGCTCGGCTTCCAGTATATCGGCGGTTATATTCCCTGTGCGCTCTGCCTGTTGCAACGGCAGCCCTATTATTACGCCATCCCGATCGCGATCCTGGCCGCGATCTCCGAGCTCGTCGGACTGCCGAATTGGATCACCCGGGCGCTCATTCTCGCGGCCGGCATCCTGATGCTGGTGACGGCAGGCATGGGTGTTTATCACGCCGGTGTGGAATGGCACTTCTGGCCCGGCCCGTCCACCTGCTCGACGACGGCAAGCAGCATGACGACCAATGCCGGCGATCTGCTCGGCGAGCTCAACACCATCAAGGGCCCGTCCTGCACCGACGCGGCACTGCGCGTGCTCGGCCTGTCTTTTGCGGGCTGGAACGTGATTGCCGGAATCCTGCTCGCAGCCTTCGCCTTTGTCGGCGTTCGCAAGGCCGCCTCATAAAATTATGCAGCATTCGAAGTGCCGCAGCGTCCTTGCCGCCTCTGAAAAAGATGCGCGGCGCTGCGGGCCGTTCGATCAGGGCTGCAGTTCGGTATCCCAATAGAGATAGTCGAGCCAGCTTTCATGCAGGTAGTTCGGCGGGAACAGCCGGCCGTTATTGTGCAGATCCTGCACCGTCGGCTGATAGGGCTTCTGCGCCGGGAACATGCTTGCCTGCTTCGGAAGCTTGCTGCCCTTGCGCAGATTGCAAGGCGAGCAGGCTGCCACGACATTCTCCCAGGTGGTCTCGCCGCCATGGGCGCGCGGGATGACGTGGTCGAAGGTCAGGTCGTCATGGGCGCCGCAATACTGGCATTCGAACCGGTCGCGCAGGAAGACGTTGAACCGGGTGAACGCGGGATTGCGGGACGGCTGAACGTAAGTCTTCAGGCACACGACACTCGGAAGCCGCATCGAAAAGCTCGGCGAAGAAACCGAATGTTCATATTCTGCAATGATGTTCACACGGTCGAGAAATACCGCCTTGATCGCGTCCTGCCAGGACCACAACGACAAGGGGTAATAACTCAGCGGCCGGTAGTCAGCGTTCAGAACGAGCGCCGGCAGGGCCTGTGGGGAGACTGCAATCGTCAAGGGACTCTCCTGATCGATTCGGCATCTGCACCTGTATATTAGGCCGGTTGTTACAGGATTGTGAAGTCCAATAAATTCAGAGGATAAAGGCAATTTGAAGAGTGTTGCCGATCAGCCGATCGGCACCATGTCACGGCGCATCCTCGTGGCATAGTAGGCCCAGAAAAGCCGTGCCGCCACCGAGCGCCACGGCGACCAGACTTCCGAAAGCTCAGCAAGCGCCTTCGCCTGCGGCCGTGCGGCAAGACCGAATGCCGCCCCGACGGCATTCTGCAGCGCGACATCGCCGGCCGGGAAAACATCGGCGTGGCCGCCGCAAAACATCAGATAGACCTCTGCCGTCCACGGCCCGACGCCCTTCAGCGCTGTCAGTTCGCCAAGCGCCTCGCCCGGCGGCTTCAGGCAGAGCCCGGAGAGATCGAGACGGCCGGAGGCGACCGCTTCGGCAATCAGCGACAGCGTCTCGGCCTTGGCGCGCGACAGACCGAATTCGCGCCACGCCTCGGCGTGAAGCAGTGCGTAACCTTCGGCCGTCAGCGAACCGTCCGCCGGCAGCATGCGCCGCCAGATCGCCTCGGCGCTGGCGCGCGACACCATCTGCGAGACGATGATATGGGCAAGACCGGCAAAGCCGGGCTCGCGCAACCGCAGCGGAATAGGCCCGGCCTCAGTGACTACAGGCGCAAGGCGCGGATCGAGGCGAAGCAGCGCTTCGAGCCCCTGCCTGACGTCATCTTCGTTGCGGATGATCTGCACTTTGCCTCGCTGTGGTTCAAAAACCGAATCCATGGCAGAAGAAAGCATGACCACGAGTGAGCGTCAAAAACCTGTCTTTCGTTTTGCGCCGAGCCCCAACGGACCGTTGCATCTCGGACATGCCCTCTCGGCCCTCATGAACCGCGACATGGCGGAGGCCGAACAAGCGCGCCTGCTGCTGCGCATCGAGGATATCGACCAGACGCGCTGCACGCCCGAGTTCGAGGCCGGCATCCTCAGGGATCTCGAATGGCTTGATATCGGCTGGGCAAGCCCGGTGCGGCGCCAGTCGGAACATATTCCCGAATATCAGGCGGCGTTGCATGCGCTGATCGAGCGCGGACTGGTCTATCCGGCCTTTCTGACGCGGGGCGAGGTGAAGGCGCGCATCGCTGCCTACGAGGCGGCGGGTGAACCCTGGCCGCACGATCCCGACGGCACCCCGCATTATCCCGCAAGTGATCGCGAGCGTCCGGCAGACGAACGGCGGGACATGCTGACCTCGGGGAAGAAACATGCCTGGCGGCTCGATATGCGCAAAGCGCTCGACCTGATCGGCGAACTGCTGTTCTGGACGGAAACCGGCGACGGCAGGACAGGCGAGATCGCCGCCGAGCCCGACGTCTGGGGCGACGTCATCCTGTCGCGCTCGGATGCGCCGTCGAGCTATCATCTTTCCGTGGTCGTCGACGATGCGCTGCAGGGCGTCACCCATGTCGTGCGTGGGCTCGACCTCTTCCACGCGACATCGGTGCACCGGCTGTTGCAGGTGCTGCTCGGCCTACCGCAGCCGGTCTATCACCATCATCGTCTCATTCTTGGCGCCGATGGCCGCAAGCTTTCGAAAAGCCAAGGCGACAGCGGGCTTGGCGAATTGCGCGCCCAGGGCATGTCAGGGGCGGATATTCGCCGCCTTGTCGGGCTCTGATTGCCTTTCGACACGCTCTCTGCCGACGATCGAAAGCGTGCGGGAGAACATCCGGAAGACGCGGAATTTGATCAGCGCCGCATTGATCTCCGCGCCGATGATGAAGATGACGCCGACCATATAGAGGAAGATCAGCACGATCATGACGGAGGCGAGACCGGCATAGGTTGCCGTATAGTTGGCGAAGGTCGCCAGATAATAGGCAAAGATCAGCGCGCCGGCGAGCCAGAGAAGCAGTGTCAGCAGCACCCCGGGAATGACGTCGAAGACCCGCCGCTTGCCGGCCGGCAGCCAGAGATGCATCACCAGCAGTCCGACGGTCAGAACCACCAGCGTGCCGTAGATGCGCCAGCTGAAGACGATGTCGAGCGTATCGGCAAACAGCGGAAACCATTTCCTCGAATAATCGAGCGCCAGCGGCAGGGCGACCAGCAGAATGCTGATCGCCGTGAAGATGATGACCGCGATCAGCACGTAGCCCAGGCTGGCGAGACGGGTGAAATACCAGGCCCGCGTCTCCTGCACCCGATAGGCGCGATTGAGCGAAATGCGCAGCGCCTCGACACCGTTCGAGGCGAAATATGCGGCCGCCAGCACCGAGATCGTCAGCAGCCCGCCGCGCGGAATGGTCAGCACCTGCAGCACCTGGTCGGCGAGCGGTTTGGCGATCGCCTCGGGCCAGGTGTCGAAGATCAGGTGGATGGCGGTCGAGGAAAATTGATCGGCGCCGAGGAAGCTTGCAAGCGCCGTGCCGAAGATCAGGAAGGGGAAAACCGCAAGCAGGCTCGACAGCGCCACATGGCTTGCCATGGCGAAGCCGTCGTCCTCGACCATGTGACAGATCGCGTCATAGACCACGTCGTAGATCGTGCGCAGTACCTTCGGCATTCCGTCTCCGGCTTTCCAGATTGTATCCTCTGGCCGAATATGGGAAACGAGTCCCATTTTGTACAGGAATCATTCCATGGCGGGAGCGCGCACCATCGTCGTGACCGGATGTTCGTCCGGTATCGGCGCTCATTGCGCACGGGCGCTGAAAGCCGATGGCTGGCGTGTCTTCGCAACGGTGCGCAAGCCGGACGATCTCAAGGGGTTGGAAGCGGAAGGCATCGAAGCCTTCCTGATGGACTATGCCAGGACCGAGACGATTTCCGAGCTGGTCGGCACGGTTCTGGAACGCAGCGGCGGTCGCATCGACGCGCTCTTCAATAACGGCGCCTACGGCCAGCCGGGCGCTGTCGAGGATCTGTCGACGGCAACGCTGCGCGCGCAGTTCGAGGCGAATTTCTTCGGCTGGCATGAACTGACGCGGCAGGTCCTTCCGCCGATGCGCAAACGTGGCCAAGGGCGGATCGTGCAATGTTCGTCGATCCTCGGCGTCGTCCCCTATCGCTTTCGCGGCGCCTACACCGCGTCCAAATTTGCACTCGAAGGCCTCAGCATCACCCTACGCATGGAGCTGCAGGGCAGCGGCATCCATGTGAGCCTGATCGAGCCGGGACCGATCGCCTCGCGGTTCACCGCCAATGCGCTCGCAAAGATCAAGGAACATATCGACCTCGAGAATTCGCCTCACGCGGTCGATTACATCAGCCAATTGGCGAGACTCGACGGATCGGGGCCGGTCAACCGCCATAAACTCGGCCCGGAAGCGGTCTATTCCGTGTTGAAACACGCATTGAACTCGAAAAATCCGAGGCCACATTATCCCGTAACGACTCCGGCTAAACAGGGCATGTTCCTGAAGCGGCTGCTTCCGGCAGACCTCTTCTACCGCCTGATGCGCTGGACAGACTGACTGAGAAAGCTGAACGCCATGTCCACGGTCACCTATATCCTCGCGATCATCGTCATGGGCGTCGTCGCCCTCGTCCTGATCCGCGGCCTCTTCAACATGATGAAGGGCGGCGATCCCAACCGTTCCAACAAGCTGATGCAGCTTCGTGTGCTGTTGCAGGCGATCGCCGTCATCCTGATCATGGTGACGCTGTGGCTGACCGGCGGCGGCCGCCCGACCTGACCGGGATTCAAGGGGGAAACCATGGTCAAGCTCAACAAGATCTACACGAAAACAGGCGATGACGGTACGACCGGGCTGGTATCCGGTCCGCGCCGGCTCAAAGACGATCTGCGCGTCGAGGCCTACGGCACCATCGATGAGGCCAATTCCGCGATCGGCCTGGCGCGGCTGCACACGGCCGACTTGCCTGAACTCGACGCCATGCTGATGTCGATCCAGAACGATCTCTTCGATCTCGGCGCCGATCTCGCCACCCCCGACACCGGTGAGCCACCGGCCTACGAGCCGCTGCGGATCGCCGAGACGCAGGTCGACCGCGTCGAGCATGATATCGACCAGCTGAACGCCGGTTTGGAGTCGCTGAAATCCTTCATCCTGCCAGGTGGCAGTCCGGCCGCGGCACATCTGCATCTTGCCCGCACGATTGCGCGGCGCGCCGAACGTTTGATGGTGGCGCTTGCTCGCACCGACGGCGAAATCGTCGGCGAGCCGGCGATGAAATACGTCAACCGACTCTCCGATTTCCTCTTCGTCGCCGCGCGTCATGCAAATGACCAGGGCCATGCGGATGTACTTTGGGTTCCGGGAAAAAACAGATAGGCTTGCCGCGTTCACGATCGCCGGGGGGCCTTTATGTTCATACCACTTCACGATGCCAATACGCTGAAACATATCAAGGTTCAGTGGGTGACGCTCGCACTGATCGCGCTGAACATCGCGGTCTGGCTTTTGACCAGCCTGGAGAGCGAACAGGCAGCCCAGGCGACGACCGTCGGTCTCGGCTATATCCCGGCGATTGCCTTCGGCCATGCGATGCTGGCGCAGGGGCTCGAAATCGTGCCGGAACCGCTGACCTACCTTACATACGCCTTCGTCCATACCGGCTTCTGGCATTTGGCTGGCAACATGATCTTCCTCTGGGTCTTTGGCGACAATGTCGAGGATGCGATGGGACATCTGCGCTTCCTGATCTTCTATTTCGTTTGCGCGGCCGCCGGCGCGCTCTGCCACGGCCTGCTGACCATGACCTCGGAAGCGCCGCTGGTCGGCGCATCGGGGGCGGTCTCCGGCGTCGTTGCCGCCTATGTCTTGCTGCATCCGCGAGTCAGGGTCTGGGTGCTGGTGTTTTTCCGTGTGCCGTTGCCCCTGCCGGCCTTCGTGCCGCTACTTTTGTGGATCGGGCAGCAGTTCTTCATGCTGGCGATTGCACCCGATGGCGACGTTTCCTGGGGCGCGCATGTCGGCGGCATCCTTGCCGGGGCTTTCCTAATCCTGGTGTTGCGCCGGCCTGGTGTGCCGCTCTTCGACCGGCAGATCGTCACGCCCCGCGCCGTCAGAAACGACCCGGGCGCCGGCCCGGCCATCGCAGCCGGCACGGACGGACGGACGGCGCAGCGATTTCCCTGGGGCCGCCGCTAAACAGCTATATTGACGTGAACGTAAACGTCCATATATTGCCGAAGCAAATCGCCTGCCGGCGTCATGCAAGCGTTGAATTTGGAGGAAAAACGCGTATCCATGTCGCCATTCGACAATCGGAGCGGCGCCCAAGCGCGCATTTTCTAAAAAAGTCTCTGAAGCCAGTTTCTCCTGAAGGAAGGACCCCATGAAGATACTCGTGCCAGTCAAACGGGTTGTCGACTACAACGTGAAGATCCGGGTGAAGCCGGACGGCACGGGTGTCGAGCTTGCCAATGTGAAGATGTCGATGAACCCGTTCGACGAGATCTCGGTGGAAGAAGCGCTGCGGCTGAAGGAAGCCGGCAAGGCCGAGGAAGTGGTGGTGGTGTCGATCGGTCCTGCCAAGGCCGAAGAGACGCTGCGCACAGCACTTGCCATGGGCGCCGACCGGGCGATCCTGGTCGAGACCGACGATCAGATCGAGCCGCTCACTGTCGCCAAGATCTTGAAGGCTGTCGCCGATGCCGAACAGCCGGGGCTGATCATCGTCGGCAAACAGGCGATCGATGACGATTCGAACCAGACCGGCCAGATGCTGGCAGCGCTGATGGGAACCGCCCAAGCGACCTTCGCCTCGAAGATCGAGATCGGTGATGGCAAGGCTCAGGTGACCCGTGAAGTCGATGGCGGCCTGCAGACGATCGAGATCAAGCTGCCGGCGGTGATCACATCAGATCTGCGCTTGAACGAACCGCGTTATGCCTCGCTGCCGAATATCATGAAGGCGAAGAAGAAGCCGCTCGACAAGAAGAGCCCTGATGATTTCGGTGTCGACACCACGCCGCGCCTCAAGGTCTTGAAGACCGAGGAGCCATCGGGCCGCAAGGCCGGCGTCAAGGTCAAGTCGGTCGCCGAACTGATCGACAAGCTTAAAAACGAAGCCGGCGTGCTGTAATCAGCCTGGAACAGGAGCCATCATCATGACCATTCTTCTTCTGGCTGACCACGACAATGCCAGCCTGTCCGATCAGACCGCCAAAACTCTGACGGCAGCAGCCAAGATCGCCAAGGAACAGGCAAGCGATATTCACATCCTCGTCGCCGGCAAAGCTGCCAAGCCTGCCGCCGATGCCGCCGCCAAGCTTGCCGGCGTCTCCAAGGTGCTGCTGGCCGAAAGCGATGAACTCGCCAACAATCTGGCCGAACCGCTGGCCGACCTGATCGTCTCGCTGGCTGGCAGCTACGACACGATCCTGTCTGCCGCCACCTCGGTCGGCAAGAACGTGCTGCCGCGGGTCGCCGCTCTTCTCGATGTCGCCCAGGTCTCCGAGATCATCGAGGTGATCTCGTCAGATACCTTCAAGCGGCCGATCTATGCCGGCAATGCCATCCAGACGGTGCAGGCGAGCGATGCCAAGAAGGTGATCACCGTGCGCACCGCATCCTTCGCCTCTGCACCGGAAGGCGGCTCGGCAACGATCGAGGCGATCCCGGCGGTTTCCGATCCGGGACTGTCGACCTTCGTCAGGGACGCGCTGTCGGCCTCCGACCGTCCGGAACTGACCTCGGCGAAGATCATCATTTCCGGCGGCCGGGCGCTCGGCTCGGCGGAAAAGTTCAGGGAGGTCATCCTGCCGCTTGCCGACAAGCTCGGTGCTGCCGTCGGTGCAAGCCGTGCGGCCGTCGATGCCGGTTATGCGCCGAACGACTGGCAGGTCGGTCAGACCGGCAAGGTGGTGGCGCCGCAGCTCTATATCGCCTGCGGCATTTCAGGCGCCATCCAGCACCTGGCCGGGATGAAGGATTCGAAGGTCATCGTCGCCATCAACAAGGACGAGGAGGCGCCGATCTTCCAGGTCGCCGACTACGGATTGGTCGCCGATCTCTTCGATGTCTTGCCGGAATTGCAAAAGGCGCTCTGACCGCGTCAAATGCTTTTCTTTCGCACTTGCGAATGACTGGAAAATTATCTTTTATCGGGCTACTACTGCTGCCGGGCGATCCTTCGTCCGGCAGTATTGCTAGAAAAATACGGCGGCGCGGGGGCGAATGCCGTGCGGGGGTTTGGAGATGAATGCGGTGTTGAAGAATATTGGTATTATCGGTGCCGGTCAGATGGGCTGCGGCATCGCGCATGTTTCGGCCGCCGCAGGTTATAGGGTTCACATCTACGATCTTTCGCAGGACCGCATCGAATCCGGCCTTGCCACCATTAACGGCAACCTGGCCCGCCTGGTGACGAACGGCAAGATGACCGAAGAGGAGCGCAAGTCGACCTTGTCGCTCATCACAGGCTCGTCGGATGTCAATGATCTCGCTCCCTCCGATCTGGTCATCGAGGCCGCCACCGAGGATGAAACGGTCAAGCGCAAGATCTATACCCAGGTCTGTCCGGTCCTGAAGCCGGAAGCGCTGCTTGCCACCAACACCTCTTCCCTTTCCATCACCCGGCTTGCTGCCGCCACCGACCGCCCCGAGCGCTTCATGGGCATACATTTCATGAACCCGGTGCCTGTCATGAAGCTGGTTGAACTGGTGCGCGGCATCGCCACCGACGAGAAGACCTTTTCCGCCGCCAAGCAATTCGTCGGCACGCTGGAAAAGACCATCACTGTCGCCGAGGATTTCCCGGCCTTCATCGTCAACCGCATCCTGCTGCCGATGATCAACGAAGCGATCTACACGCTCTATGAGGGCGTCGGCACGGTCGACGCCATCGATACGGCGATGAAGCTCGGCGCCAATCATCCGATGGGACCGCTGCAGCTTGCCGATTTCATCGGCCTCGACACCTGCCTTTCGATCATGCAGGTGCTGCATGACGGCCTGGCGGACTCGAAATATCGTCCCTGCCCGCTGCTGGTGAAATATGTCGAAGCCGGCTGGCTCGGACGCAAGTCCGGCCGCGGCTTCTATGACTATCGCGGTGAAGTGCCGGTCCCGACGCGGTAAACTTCTGCTGCGCCCCCTCTTCAGCGAAGGAGGGTGGCCAATCGTGGCTTCAGGACCCGATCGCGCCCTTGATCAGCGCCTTGGCATCCTCGCTGTCCCAGGCGGCCGGCCCGTTCATCGCTGAAATCAGGCATCCCTTGTCATCGATCAGCAGCGTCACCGGCAGCCCCATGGCGAGGCCCGCTTTCTTCAGATTGTTGAACACCGAAATCGTATTGTCGCGATAGAGCTGCAGCGCATCGACGCCGATCTCGGCGAGGAAGGTCTTCGGCTTCTCGTCGTCGCCGCTATCGATATTGACCGGCACCACCTGGAACCTGTCGCTGCCCATCTCCTTCTCGAGCGCGTTCAGCGCCGGCATCTCCTCGCGGCAGGGAACGCACCATGTCGCCCAGAGATTGAGAAGCACGGTCTTGCCGGCGAAATGATCGAGCGTCAGCGGCTTGCCGTCCGGCCCGTTGAAGGAGACTGCAGTAAGCTTGCGCGGCTCGTAGGCGGCGACCATGGCGGCCACCTGCCCTTTCATCAACAGTGTGACGCTGGCGACGCGATCCCTGGCAAGCTTGCATTCGGCTGACGCCGTTTCGCCGCCGCCATTGCCAATCCCCGTCTCCTTCACGTATACCGCTGCCGCACCGGCAACGACACCCGCAACGGCGGCCATCGCGATCCATTTCAGGGATGGCAGCCCGAGGGGTTTTCTTGTCGTCATTTCATTCTCCTGGACATGCATCCTCAAGGCGGACACCTTCATGGCCGACGACACCACGGACACCAAATCCTCCAACCAGATGTGGGGCGGTCGCTTCGCCTCCGGCCCGGACGCGATCATGGAGGAGATAAATGCCTCGATCGGTTTCGACAAGAAGCTATTCGCGCAGGACATCCGCGGTTCGATTGCCCATGCGACGATGCTCGCCCATCAGGGGATCATTTCCGCTGACGATAAGGACAAGATCGTTCACGGGCTAAACACGATCCTGTCAGAAATCGAAAGCGGCAATTTCGAATTCTCGCGCCAGCTCGAAGACATCCATATGAATGTCGAAGCACGCCTGGCGACGCTGATCGGACCGGCCGCCGGCCGGTTGCACACCGCCCGCTCGCGCAATGATCAGGTGGCGCTCGACTTCCGTCTCTGGGTGAAGGAAGAGCTGCAGAAGACCGAGCAGATGCTGACCGGCCTGATCGCGGCTTTCCTCGACCGCGCCGAAGAACATGCCGAAAGCGTCATGCCGGGCTTCACCCATCTGCAGGCAGCCCAGCCCGTTACCTTCGGCCATCACTGCATGGCCTATGTCGAAATGTTCGGCCGCGATCGCTCGCGCGTGCGCCACGCCATCGAACATCTGGATGAAAGCCCGATCGGTGCCGCCGCACTTGCCGGCACCGGCTATCCGATCGACCGCCACATGACGGCCAAGGCGCTCGGTTTCCGCGAGCCGACCCGCAACTCCATCGATACGGTCTCCGACCGCGATTTCGCCATCGAATTCCTGTCGATCGCGGCGATTGCGGGCATGCACCTGTCGCGTCTGGCAGAAGAGATCGTCATCTGGTCGACCCCGCAATTCGGTTTTGTGCGTCTCTCCGACGCCTTCTCGACCGGCTCGTCGATCATGCCGCAGAAGAAGAACCCGGATGCCGCCGAACTGGTGCGCGCCAAGACCGGCCGCATCAACGGCTCGCTGGTGGCGCTGCTGACGATCATGAAGGGCCTGCCGCTCGCCTATTCCAAGGACATGCAGGAAGACAAGGAACAGGTCTTCGACGCCGCCGAGAGCCTGGAACTGGCAATTGCCGCCATGACCGGCATGGTGCGCGACATGACCGTCAACACCGCGCGCATGAAGGCTGCGGCCGGCTCCGGCTATTCGACGGCGACCGATCTTGCCGACTGGCTGGTGCGCGAAGCGGGCCTCCCCTTCCGCGACGCCCATCACGTCACCGGCCGCGCCGTAGCGCTCGCCGAAAGCAAGGGCTGCGACCTTGCCGAGCTGCCGCTCTCCGATCTGCAGGCGATCCATCCCGACATCACCGACAAGGTCTACAACGTGCTGACCGTCGAGGCCTCAGTCGCCAGCCGCAAGAGCTTCGGCGGCACCGCGCCGTCCGAAGTGCGCAGGCAGATCGCCTTCTGGCGCGCCCGCAACTAAGAGATACCAGGCGTGGCGAAAAGCCGCCGCGCCCTTCCTGCGGGGCGCGCAAAGACCGCCAACAATCAGGGTGCACAAGGCGAATAAACTTCGCTATGAAGATGTCCATCATCCGATATGAATGATGTCCATCGTTCGGTACGAATGATGCCCGTCACATGCCGCAGAAGAGGATATCCATGAAGAGCTTGCCGCACCTCGTCCGCCTGACGGCGGTTCTCGCCGTCATCGGCCTTGCCGTTGCCGGATGCGGGCGCAAGGGCGACCTCGATCCGCCGAGCGCTGCGGCAACCAAGGAAGGCGACGTTTCCAAGCCGACGAAACGGCCGGGAACCGTCGACAAGCCCTTCCTTCTCGATCCCCTTCTTTAAGGCATAAATCCGTGAACCATTTCGAGTACCGCGACGGCGTCCTTCATGCGGAGAACGTCCCCGTTCCCGAGATCGCCAAGGCGGTCGGCACCCCTTTCTACGTCTACTCCACCGCGACGCTGGAGCGCCATTACCGCGTCTTTTCGGAAGCCTTCGCCGACATGGACTCCATGGTCTGCTATGCGATGAAGGCGAATTCGAACCAGGCGGTGCTGAAGACGCTGGGCCGCCTCGGCGCCGGCATCGATGTCGTCTCTGAGGGCGAACTGCGCCGCGCGCTTGCCGCCGACATTCCAGCGAGCCGCATCATGTTCTCAGGTGTCGGCAAGACGCCGTCCGAGATGGATTTCGCCCTCGAAGCCGGTATCTACTGTTTCAACGTCGAATCCGAGCCCGAGCTCGAGATCCTCAATCAGCGCGCCGTCAGCGCGGGCAAGAAAGCGCCGGTCTCCTTCCGCATCAACCCTGATGTCGATGCGAAGACGCATTCCAAGATCTCGACCGGCAAGAAGGAAAACAAGTTCGGCATCTCCTGGGAGCGCGCCCGCGCCATCTATGCCCATGCCGCCAAGCTGCCGGGCATCGAGGTCACCGGCATCGACATGCATATCGGCAGCCAGATCACCGAATTGCAGCCCTTCGACGACGCCTTCAAGCTGCTGCACGACCTTGTCGCGACGCTGCGCGCCGACGGCCACACCATCCATCACGTCGATATCGGCGGCGGCCTCGGTATCCCCTACAAGGACGACAACAATCCGCCGCCGCTGCCGGACGCCTATGCGGCAATCGTCAAGAACCAGCTGCGCGGTCTAAACTGCAAGATCATCACCGAACCCGGACGCCTGATCGTCGGCAATGCCGGCATCCTCGTGACCGAGGTCCTCTATGTGAAGGATGGCGGCGAAAAGACCTTCGTCATCGTCGACGGCGCGATGAACGATCTCATCCGCCCGACGCTTTACGAGGCCTATCACGAGATTCGGCCGGTAACGATTTCGGCGGCCAACGCGCCGCGCATCCGCGCCGATGTCGTCGGCCCCGTTTGCGAGACCGGCGACTATCTGGCGCTCGACCGCGAGATGGCGATGCCGAAGCCCGGCGACCTGATGGCCGTCAGCACCGCCGGCGCCTACGGCGCAGTCCAGGCCGGCACCTATAACAGCCGGCTGCTGGTGCCCGAAGTTCTGGTCAGGGGCAGCGATTTCCACACGATTCGACCGCGTAGAACCTATGCCGAACTGATCAGCCTCGACTCCGTTCCGGCCTGGCTCGACTGAACAAGCCATCACTTTTTGGCGAATAAACGTGAAAAGCCGGTATTGCCGGCCGCTCGCCCTCGCCTTCGCCACAAAGAGTGTTATCCTTTCGTTCATGAGCGTATTGCCCTGCAATCGCCGGAAGCGCCCTCTGTTCCAGAACGCCAGATCGCGGAGACCGGACCGATGACAAGCCCATCGAGGCAGAAGAAAGGCGCATTTGCCTACCGTCCCTCGCTTGCCCGGCTCGTGACGACGAAACGACTGCTGGCGCGAATCGTGCTCTTTTTCGAGCAACTGCTGCCTCCTTTGATGCCGGTACTGTCCGTCATCGCCTTTTATCTCTCTGCCTCCTGGTTCGGCCTCTTCCGCAGCGTGCCGGACTGGCTGCGCATTCTGCTGCTCATCGCCTTTGCCGCCGCTTTTCTCATTTCGCTCCTCCCCTTCCGCACCCTGCGCTGGCCGAGGATCGCAGAAGCCGACCGCATGCTGGAGGAGCGCAACGGTCTGCCGCACCAGCCGGTCACCGTCCAGGAAGACGAGCCGGCCTTCGATACGCCCTTCGGCCGGGCGCTCTGGCGCGAGCACCAGGCGCGCATGGCCGAAAAGATCGCAGCGCTTGATACCGGACTGCCGCGGCCTGATATCGCCGCGCATGACCGTTTCGCGTTGCGCGCCGTCCCGGCGCTGCTGCTCGTCACGGCCTTCGGTTATTCACTGTCGATCAACGGCGGCTCGATCCGCGACGCATTGCAGGCAGCACCCGAGCAGGTGGTCAGCGATCCGGCAGTGCGCATCGACGCCTGGGTGACGCCGCCTTCCTATACCGGCCGAGCCCCGATCTATCTGACGGCCGACGGCAGCGAGCAGGCGCCGATCGGCATTCCGCAGTTTTCAGGCCTCACCGTCCGCGTCAGCGGCGGAAAGACCGCCGAAAAGGTCGTGTTCCGCAAGGCGAACGGCGAGGCCCAGGATATTGCCGTGCAGGCGGATACCAAGCCGCAGCAGACGGCGGCATCAGGCAGCGAGCAGCAGACAGCAGCCCCGGCCAGCCAGGCTCTCGTCGCCCAGACGCATATGATGAAGCTCCAGGAGAACGGTGCACTCGAGGTCAACGGCCGCCGCTGGAGCTTCGACGTGCTCCCCGACAAGGCGCCGGAGATTGCCTTCGACGGTTTGCCGAAGCCCAGCGTCAACGGCGCGCTCGAAATCGGTTTCACCGTCAAGGACGATTACGGGGTCCAGGAGGCGCATGCCGAGATCGTCCCCGTCGAAACCGATCCGACGGCAACGCCGCTCTATCCGCTGCCGGAATACCGGCTGGATATTCCCCGCCGCAACGCCCGCGACGCCAAGGGCGTGACCAGCCGGAACTTGACCGAACATCCGCTTGCCGGCAAGCGCGTGCGCATCACCCTCGTCGCCAAGGATGCCGCCGGCCAGACCGGCCGCAGCCCGCCGCATGAGATGGTGCTGCCGTCGCGGCCCTTCAACGAGCCGCTTGCCGCGGCCGTAGCTGAGGAGCGGCAGGTTTTCGCGCTCGATACGCGCAAGATGCCGCAGGCAATCGCCCTGAACGAGGCGCTGACTATCCGCCCCGAGGAGACGATCCCCAAGCTTACCAACTACTTGCTGCTCGAATCCGCCCTGACGCGCATGAAGCTCGCCAGGGGCGAGGATGCGCTGAAGGATACGGCCCAATATCTCTGGGAAATCGCCCTCGGCATGGAGGACGGCGATCTATCGCTCGCCGAGCGCAAGCTGCGCGAAGCCCAGCAGAAGCTTGCCGACGCGTTGGACCGCAACGCTCCCGACGCGGAGATCAAGGAGCTGATGGACGAGCTGCGCAAAGCGATGCAGGACTATATGACCGAGCTCGCCCAACGCATGCAGAACGCGCCGATGCAGCCGAACCAGAACGCGCAGAATATCCTGCGTCAGCAGGACCTGGAACGGATGATGGACCAGATCGAAAATCTCGCCCGCTCCGGCAATCGTGACGCCGCCCAGCAGATGCTGTCGGAATTGCAGCGGATGATGAACAACCTGCAGGCGGGCCGCCCGCAGCGAGGTCAGCAGGGCCAGGAAAACAGCGAGGCCCGCAAGCAGATCGACAAGCTCGGTGAGATCCTGCGCGACCAGCAGAAGCTGATGGAACAGACCTTCCGGCTCGACCAGCAGCTCAGGGACCGCATGCAGCGCGGCGAGCCTGACATGGGCGAGAACGATCCGCTGCTCGACGAGATGAACCCCGGAGAGAACGGCGAGCCGCGGGATCAACAGCAGGGCCAGCAAGGCAAAGAAGGCCAGCAGCCCTCCGACCAGATGACGGCCGAGCAGCTGCGGGAGGCGTTGAAACAGCTGCGCGCCCAGCAGGATGCGCTCGGCAAGCAGCTCGGCGAATTGCAGAAGAGCCTCGGCGAGATGGGCATGAAGCCCGGCCCCGGCTTTGGCCAGGCGCAGCGCGAAATGGAAGGCGCCGGCCGAGAACTCGGCCAGGGACGTGGCCAACCGGCCGTCGAGGGCCAGGGCCGCGCCCTGGAAGCGCTTCGCCAGGGCGCCCGCGACATGATGAACCAGATGATGCAGGCGCAGCAGGGCCAGCAGGGTCAAGGTCCGAACGGCCAGGTGGGCCAGGGCGACCAGAACGGCCGCGACCCGCTCGGCCGGCCGCGCCGCCCCCAGGGGCCGGAGTTCGGCGACAACAGCGTGAAGGTGCCTGACGAAATCGACGTTCAGCGGGCGCGAGAAATCCTTGACGCGATCCGCGAAAAGCTCGGCAACAATCCGCCGCAGGAAATGGAACGGCGCTATCTCGAACGACTGCTGGACATCCAGTAGGCCACTCACCGCAACGCGATCAACAGCAGGCGCGTTAGAACAAATTCACTCCAGGCCGAACCGGCCTGGAATCTGAATCGTGATCTCAATCAAAGAAATGGAGCATGATTTCGCTCCAAATCACGCCTTTTGGTATCCTGGCTCTAAGCGACAAGCGCTCGGGCGACAGCCTTGCGGATCTCGGGAAGCGCGAATGGCTTGGCGACGACATCGATGATCTTTTCGGCAAGATCGTCGGCCCGTTCGCGCTGTTCGGCATAGCCGGTCATCAGCAGGATTTTCAAACTGGGAAAAGCGTCTTTTGCCTGATGGGCGAGTTCAATGCCGTCCATCACCGGCATGCGGATATCTGAAAGCAGCAGATCGTAGACCCCGTCCTTGAGCTTCTCCAGCCCCTCGGCCCCATCGGCCGCCTCATCGGTTTCGTGGCCATCAAGCCGCAGGGCCCGGGCCACGAAGGACCGCAGGGAGTCCTCGTCTTCCGTAATCAGAATTCTTGCCATATGTGCATCGCTCCGTATCAGCCCCGCGACGGAAATCACCAGACTTTCCTTTTCGATCGGTAAAGATGAGGAAGCGATGGACGAGATGGTTAACAACCCGTCTCGAACGGCAAAGTAGCGCAACGGGTCTTTCAGACGCGCAAAAGCGCTGCAACACTTTGCAGTCGCTCAGGCGTCCCCGGTCACCACGCCGACGAAGGGCAGTTCGCGAAAGGCATAGGCGACATCCATGCCATAGCCGACGACAAAATAGTCAGGGCATTCGAAGCCGACATAGTCGGCCTCCAGCTTTTCCTTGCGCTTGACGCGCTTGTCGAGCAGCACGGCGATCGTGACGTTGCGCGCACCACGCTCGAAAAGCAGTTCCTTGGCAAAGAGCAGCGTCCGGCCGGATTCAAGGATATCGTCGATCAGCAGGACGTCGCGGCCATGCACGTCGCTGTCGATATCCTTGACGATGCGCACGCCCTGCGAAACTGTGCCGATGCCGTAACTCGACAGCGTGATGAACTCGACCTCCGGGGCAAGCCCGCTGTCATGCAGGGCCCGGATCAGATCGGCGGCGAAAATGAATGAGCCCTTGAGCACGGCGATGACGAGCAGGTCCTTGGTCGGGCCGCTGGCGATCTCCCGCGCCATCGAATGATTGCGTTCGGCAATCTGCTCGGCGGTGAAGAGCGGCTCGATGTTTTTTCCGCGCACGACAGGCATAAGGGCTTGCTCCATGAAAAAGAAGGTAAGCCGTTAGCACATATGCGAGCTTGAAACAGCCTCGCCGGCTATGAAATTAGCGCGATTGGCACGACCTGTGGCGCGAAAGTCGGCCCATCCCGTGTCCTGTTACGTCTGTGGCAGGAAGGAAAGCCGGACCTCCGGCATCTTTCCGCCGGCATGCTGCACGCGAGCCGAGAAGCCCCGGCTTTGGCCGCCATAGATCACATCGGCCGGCGGGTTGATGACGATGCTTGCGGTCAGCCGCTCGTCGGTCACGAGATCGGCACGGATCGGATGCACCGTCTGCGTCGTGCCGCTGTCGTTTTCGATGATGCCGTTGATGACCAGCACGCGCATGCCGTTCGCATCACGCGGCGTCACCGTGACATGGGTGAAATGCAGCGACGCTCCGGACGTGGCTCGCTCGCCGGAAACGCCGGAAAAGCCACCCGTTAGCCCGAAGACAAGCACGACGAGCGCCAGCACCAGCGCTGCGAAGCTCCGCATCGACGCGCGCTGCAGCCAGGATTCCGCGGTCTGCAGAACGGAATTCGCGATTGCCAGCATGAACGGCGGCGGTGCAGCGTTTGCGGCAGCCATACGCTTGCGGTTGTCGTTATAGGTCCTTGCATTGAATTCCCTGGGCCGAACTTTGCCGAGGGTGACGAATTCGGCGTCGGAGATATCGGCAGGACGCGCAGAGCGGTACTGACGGTTGGCAGGTTCCGGCGGCAGGAAATCATAGGCCTGGCCCGGCGTCCGGCGACTGAAGGAGGATGCTTCCATGGTGGCTGCCTCGCAGATGTCCACATGGTTTCGCTGCCAGGGGAAATCTTGGCATTGAAACGAATCCTGCTCAGTCGTAAATTTTAATGGTTAATGCTTCGCAAAGATCGCCATCAAACGGGCGTCTTTCCAGCAAAATTTACCGGCTGTTAACGGTGTTGGTTAACAAGTCGTGCGGTGAAACCCACAACAGACTGAGTTGCCCGTTGATCCACTTCGAGAATGTCGGTTTGCGCTATGGCATGGGCCCGGAAATCCTCCGGGACCTGACCTTCGACATTCCGAAGAAATCCTTTCAGTTCCTGACAGGCCCATCGGGCGCCGGCAAGACGTCGCTGCTGCGGATGCTTTTCATGTCGCTGCAGCCGACGCGCGGCCTGATCCGCATGTTCGGGCGCGACATTTCCGAAATCCCCCGCCCTGAACTGCCGCTTCTGCGCCGCCGCGTCGGCATCGTCTTCCAGGATTTCCGCCTCCTCGACCATCTCACCACCTATGAGAATGTCGCTTTGCCCTTACGGGTGCGTGGCAAGGATGAGAGCTCCTACAAGACCGATGTCCTCGAACTTTTGAAATGGGTCGGCCTCGGCGAACGCATCAACGTGCTGCCGCCCGTGCTCTCCGGCGGCGAGAAACAGCGCGCCGCAATCGCCCGGGCGCTGATGGACCGGCCGGAAGTGCTGCTGGCCGACGAGCCGACTGGCAATGTCGATCCGCCGATGGCCAAGCGCCTGCTCAATCTTTTCCTCGAGCTGAACCGACTCGGCACGGCGGTGGTGATCGCCACCCATGACCTGGCGCTGATGGAACAGGTGGAAGCCCGCCGCATGATCCTCTCAGAGGGGCATCTCGATATCTATGACTGAGCCCCCGTCCAGAAACCCCGAGAAGGCGTCTGCCAAGACCCAGCAGAAGCGGCCGGAATTGCGCGTGCGTCCGACTGCGCCGATCCTGCCGCCTTCGAACATCCAGGGCAGCGCGTTGATGGTGGTGATCTCAATCATGGCCTTTCTTGCCTGCCTGACGCTCGGCGGCGTCAGCATGGTGCGCTCGACGGCGGCCAGCTGGGAGAGCCAGATCTCCCGCGAGATCACCATTCAGATCAAGCCGGACGACAATCTCGACATGGAGAAGGCGCTCACCCAGGCGCGCGACCTGGCGCTGACCTTCGTCGGCACCAAAAGCGGCCAGATCGTCGACGAGGCGGCGACCGCCCGCCTGCTCGAACCGTGGCTCGGCCCCGGTCTCGATCTCAAGGATCTGCCCGTTCCCCGTCTCGTCATCATCACCATCGATGAGAGCAATCCACCGGATTTCGATTCGATGCGGGCGCTGCTCAAGGACAGTATCCCGCAGGCGAGCCTCGACGATCACCGCACCTGGGTCGACCGGCTGGTGTCCATGGCGCACACGACTGTCATGATCGGCACCGGCATCCTGCTGCTGGTTTTCACGGCGATGGTGCTCACGGTCGTCTTCGCCACGCGCGGCGCGCTGTCGGGCAATCGTCACGTCGTCGAAGTGCTGCATTTCGTCGGCGCCGAAAGCTCCTTCGTCGCCACCGAATTTCAGAAGCATTTCCTGAAGATCAGCCTCAAGGGCTCGGCGATCGGCAGCGCGCTTGCCGCTCTCTTCTTCGCTAGCGCCGGTTTCTGGCAGAGCCGCACCCTCGCCACCCCGGAAACGGACCAGGCGACCGCGCTCTTCGGCACCTTCTCCGTCGGCGTGCTCGGTTATGCCGGCATCTTCGCGACGATGATCGTCATCGCACTCCTGACCACCTTCACCGCGCGGCTGACCGTCATGCGGACGATCTACGAAATCGATACACTACGCTCAGACCCGACACGCACCGACGGCATCGGAAGTTGATCGTGACCGTGCCGTTTTGCCATGAAAGCGTCTGTTCCGCGCCGCAATCAGCGTATAATCACGATTCATGACGATGGGACACACGACACCCAACCCGATTCATCAGGACCCGGAGCTTGATCGCCCGGCGGGTCTGCCGCCGCGACGCGGGCCAATCCGCCGCCTGCTGCGCTGGGGCGGCTTTGCCTGCTTGCTGGCAATCGCCCTGGTATTCGGCGGTTTTCTGCGTTTCGCCGATTCCGTGACGACGCTGAAGCCCCCGGCCGAGCCGAAGGCGGATGCCATCGTGGTCCTGACGGGTGGTTACCAGCGCATCGACCAGGCCGTGGAGCTGCTGCAGAAGGGGGCAGGCAAGCGCTTGCTCATTTCCGGCGTCCACCCGACGACGACGCCGGCACAGATCCGCAAGATGACGCAGGGTTCGGCCGATCTCTTCTCCTGCTGTGTCGATATCGGCTACGATGCGATCGACACGATCGGCAATGCCGAGGAAGCTTCGAACTGGATCCACACCAAGGGATACCGCAGCGTTCTGATCGTCACCAACAACTATCACATGCCCCGAAGCCTCGCCGAACTCTCCTATGTCGATCCCGACATCGAATTCATCGCTTATCCCGTGGTCAATTCGGATTTGAAGAGCCGCAACTGGTTCACCGATCCGAATGCGATGCGCGTGATGCTGGCCGAATATGTGAAAGTGTTGCTGACCGGGGCCCGCAACATCACCGGCTTCGGCCGCCACACCGGCTTGCGCTCGGCAAATGCGTCCGGCCAACAATAGAGCACCGCGCGTCTGATAGAACGCGCTACGGACGCTCCGTCTTCTTGTTTTGCGCAATCCGGACGCAAAACCACTATGCACTTTTGCCGGAATTTCTTCAGAGCATGATGCCGAAAAGTGTGAGCGGTTTTCGGACGACATCATGCTCTAACTTTATAATGTAGAACAGGATTCAGATTTTAGGCCGAACAGGCCTAAATCATCCTGTTCTAGGCTTTTACATCAGGGCGTCATCAAACGCTTTTTATGGCGGGCAATATCGTGTAGGCCGGTCGCGTGAGCATGCCTCGGGAAAGTTTCATGATCGCCCTGCGTTCCGTTCTCTTCAACACGATCTTCTACGCCAACCTCATCATCCGGATGATCGTGCTCTCGCCCTACTATTTCGTCGTGCCGCGCAAGATCGCCTATGCGATCCCGAAGAACTGGGCGCGCTCCAACCACTGGCTGATGCGGGTGATCGTCGGCACCACCTTCGAGATCGAGGGACTGGAGAACCTGCCTGATGGCAGCTACATCCTGGCGCCGAAACATCAGTCCTTCTGGGATACCTACGCGCTGCTGCCCTGGCTGAAGGATCCGGTCTACATCCTGAAGCGCGAGCTTATGTGGATTCCGCTCTTCGGCTGGTATGCGAAGAAACAGCGTATGATCCCGGTCGATCGCGGCGCCCGCGGCAAGGTGATGGTGGAAGTGCTGAAACGCACGAAGGAGGAACTGTCGACCGGCCGCCAGCTCATCATCTATCCCGAGGGCACCCGCCGCCCGCCAGGCGCAGAGCCGCTCTATAAATACGGCATCGCCCGCATGTACCGCGATCTTAACCTCCCTGTCGTGCCGGTTGCCATGCATCCCGGTCTGTTCTGGCCGCGGCGGAGCATTCGACGTTATCCCGGCCATTTCAAGGTGAAGATTCTGCCGCCGATCATGCCGGGAATGGATCCGGACGCCTTTTTCGCCCATCTGATCGAGGTATCGGAGCGGGCAAGCGACGAGCTTCTGCTCGAAACCGTCGCGCGAAATCCGCATCTGCCGCTCCCGCCGACGGCGGTCGAAAGGCTGGTCGAGCTGCGCAAGCTGAACGCGGCAACTGGCTGAGATCAGGCGGCGCGCAGCCGCTCCACTTCGTTGACGACCTGCTCCAGCCAATGGTCGCGAATGCCCATCTGCTTCAGATGCGTCAGCGTGTTGAAGATATAGGCATCATTCGGACCTGACTGGCCGTTTGCTTCGTTCACCACCCGTGCCGCCGCAAGCGCATCGAGCGCGCCGGCATATTGTTCATGCTCGCGGTCGATGATGTAGGCGACCGCTTCGACCCGACGCCGGCCGGCAAGCTGCAGCCGCACCCGGCGCTCCAGGTAGACATTGGTGACCAACTCGCGGGCGCGGAGATAATCGATCACCTCATCCCATTTTTCCGGCGAAATGCGGAAAGCCATGCCGCGGCAGGCGCCACCCCTGTCGAGGCCGAGAACCAGGCCCGGATTGTCGCGGGTACCACGATGGACAAAGGAGCGGACGCAGAGCGAACGCCTGTAGCCGTAGACTAGGGCCTCTGCCCGCTCCATGAACTCGAAGCCCGGATTCCACATCAGCGAACCGTAGCCAAATACCCAAAATTCGTCCATATCGCACGCCAGACCGGGAATCACATTTGCGATTCACCATTGGAGAACATCATGGCAGCGTCAAGCCAATCCGGCAGCAGCCAATCCGGCAGCGGTAAGAAATTCTGGTTGCTGGGTGGAGGCGTCCTCCTGGTGATTGCGCTTTATACCGGCGGCTGGTTCTATGCGGCCTCGGCGCTGAAGAACACAGTGCTGAAAGCGATCGCGCCGCGCGACCAGGCAGGCGTCAGCGGCGAATGCTCCGATATCGAATTTCGCGGCTATCCCTTCCGTATCGGCCTGTTCTGCTCCAAGATCGACGTCGACGACAATGTCAACGGCGTCTCCGCCACCTTCGGCGCGCTGCGCTCGGCAGCACAGGTCTACGCGCCCGGCAATATCGTCTGGGAACTCGATTCTCCGGCAGAGATCCGCACCAGCAACGGCCTTTCGATCTCGGCCCAATGGACGAACCTGCAGGCGAGCCTTACGACGAGGCTGCAGGGCATCGACCACAGCTCGACCGTAATCGAGGGTCTGAAGGCGATGGCCTTCTCCTCCTACACCGGCCAGACCATGAGCTTCGATGCCGCTCGCACCGAAATCCACCTGCGCCAGAATGGTGCTGATCTCGACGGTGCGATTTCCGTGCAGGACGCCAACGCGGCGATCAAGGACTGGCCGCAGATCTTCCCGAAATTCTCGGCGAGCATCGATCTGACCGTCGCCGGCAAGGCCGGCCTGATCGACGGCAGTGACCGGAACGGCCTCAATGGCGCCACCGGCGACCTGCGCCGCATCGTCGCCGACATCGGTGACGGCAAGGTGATGACGCTCACCGGCCCCTTCTCCTTCGACGAGCAGGGCTTGCTTTCGGGAAAATTCAAACTGGAGATCGAACAACTCGGCCCTTGGGGGGACAGCCTGAAACAGGCCTTTCCGGATATCGCCTCGACCGTCAACACGGCGACGAAGCTGCTGAAATCGCTTGCCGGCGGCGGCGACAAGGTCTCCGTCGATCTCGTCGTCAATCGCGGCAATGCCACCGTCAGCGGTTTCATCCCGCTCGGCCGCATTCCACCGATCTGATGCATCCCCCCAAAGTGTCCAGCGGTTTTGGGATAACGGGATGCATAGGAAAGGCCTGAAGCGCGTCGAATGAGTCCGGCTCGACGCGAGGCGCTTCAGGCAATTCGCTTGATGAAGAAGACTTCCGGCACCGATTGCAGGCCGGGCAACTCGATCGCGCCAGTTTCGGAAAATCCGTTGCGGCGGTGCCAGTCCTGAGGCCGGCTTTCGTCGCATTCGCTCGACGTCATCAGCAGGCGGGCGCCATCGCCGCGCATGGCTTCTTCCCAGGCGAGAAACAGCGCCGTCCCAACGCCCGACCGGCGATGGCCGGGCAGGACGCGGATCATTTCCATATAGGGAACCCTGCCCCAGAAGCGGGAGAAACGCAGGAAGCCGACGATCTCGTCGTCTTCCCTGGCAACCAGATATTCGCCGAGCGCGACGCAACGCGATACCCATGCTTCACCGGCGCTGGCATCCTCGCGAGCCAACCAGTCGATATCCGCCCGGCCGGCACGTGCCACCTCCACCATCGCGGCGGCTACTTCTTGTCCAGCGCGTGGCGGCCGAAATCCGGCGCGTCGACATCCTGGCCGGCCTGGACGATCGAACGGCGGATGGCGCGCGTGCGGGTGAAGAGTTCGAAAATCTTGTCGCCCTCGCCCCAGCGGATGGCGCGCTGCAGATAGGCGAGATCCTCCGAGAAGCGCGCCAGCATTTCGAGGATCGCATCGCGGTTATGCAGGCAGACGTCGCGCCACATCGTCGGGTCGGAGGCGGCGAGGCGAGTGAAATCACGAAAGCCAGAGGCGGAATATTTGATGACTTCCGACTCCGTCACCGTCTCCAGATCGTCGGCGGTGCCGACGATATTGTAGGCGATGATATGCGGCAGGTGCGAGACGATGGCGAGCACCTTGTCGTGATGTTCGGCATCCATTTCGTCGACCTTCGAGCCCAACGCTTCCCAGAAGCTGCGCAGCCGCTTCAAAGCGGTCTCATCGGTATCCGCGACCGGCGTGAAGATGCACCAACGGCCTTCGAAGAGGCCGGGGAAGCCGGCATCCGGGCCGGATTTCTCCGTACCGGCCAGCGGGTGGCCGGGGATGAAATGCACATTATCAGGCATATGCGGCAGCATCTGCGCAATGACAGAAGCCTTGGTGGAGCCGACATCGGTGACGATCGCCCCGGGCTTCAGGCTTGCCGAAATCTCCTTCGCCACACTTTCCGAAGCGCCGACCGGCACCGAGACGATCACCAGATCGGCATCCTTGACGGCATCCTGTGAAGACGTCGTGTAGCGGTCGCCGAGGCCGAGTTCCTCCGCACGCTTCAGCGTATCGGGGCTGCGCGTGGCGACGACGATCTCCCTTGCAAGACCAAGCCGCCTGATGTCATAGGCGAGCGAAGAGCCGATCAGGCCGATGCCGATCAGCGCGATCCGATCGAACTGCACACTCATGCCTGATGACCCATGAATTCGGTGAGCGCGGCAATCACGCCGCGGTTGGCCTCTTCGGGGCCGATGCTCATGCGCAGCGCATTGGCGAAACCATAGCCGCGCACGGCGCGCAGGATGTAGCCGCGGCTCGTCAACAAATCATCGGCATCCGCGGCGCGCTTGCCGTCGATCTCGGGGAAATGAATGAGGACGAAATTGGCGACGGACGGCGTCACCTTCAACCCGATCGCTTCGAGTGCCTGGGTGAGCGTCTCGACCCACATCTGATTGAAGGAGACGGCCTGCTGGATGAAGGCCTGGTCGCGGATGGCAGCGGCAGCGGCGGCGATTGCCGGCGCGTTCAAGTTGAACGGCGCGCGCACGCGATTCAGCGCATCGACGATCTCGGCGGGCGCATACATCCAGCCGACGCGCAGCGCCGCAAGGCCATAAGCCTTCGAGAAGGTGCGGGTCATCACCACGTTGGCATTGGAGGAGACGACCTCGATGCCGGCTTCATAATCGTTGCGGCGCACATATTCGGCATAGGCGGCATCGAGCACGAGGACGACATGTTTCGGCAGTCCGGCCTGAAGGCGGCGGATCTCGCTGACGGAAACATAGGTGCCGGTTGGATTGCCGGGATTGGCGATGAAGACGATCTTCGTCTTCTCGGTCACCGCGGCAAGGATCGCATCGACATCGACGGTATAGTCTTTCTCCTTGACGACAACAGGCGTGGCGCCGGCGCCCAGGATCTGGATCTTGTAGACGAGGAAGCCGTGCTCGGTGATGATGCCCTCGTCGCCGGCACCGAGATAGACATGGCAGAGCAAGCCGAGCAGTTCGTCGGAACCGTTGCCGCAGAGAATGTTTGCCGGATTGAGGCCGTGCACGGCGGCAATCGCCTCACGCAGTTCGATCGCCTGCCCGTCAGGATAACGCCCCAGATTGTCGGCAACCGTCTTGAAGGCTTCGATTGCCTTCGGGCTGGCGCCGAGCGGCGTTTCGTTGGACGAAAGCTTGTAGACGCGGGCAACACCCGGCGCATGTTCCTTGCCCGGCACATAGGCTGCGATATCGAGAATACCGGGACGCGGAACGGGCTTGCTCATCTCAACGCTCATGGGTTCGACCTTGGAATTGCCGGAAATCCGGGCTGAAAAACACCAAGTGGCATTAAAGCGGAATGAGATTGTTGTCGAGACCTATGGGCGTGACACAAGCAGTTGGAGACCGCCGAGAGCTACCTGCTGCGTGTGGTCGGCACGCCATGCGGTGCGAGAACCGGCACGAAGACGCGGCGGGAGGCCCGCGCCGCCACCGGCAGCCCCTGATAGAGCCGCTTCTGCGCTTCGACGATGATGACGCCCGAGAAGGCCGGCCACAGCGTTCGACCGATCCGCTCGAAGGCGCGGCGAAGCCGCAGGATGGTCCTCAACTTCGAGGGCGGGAAGAACAGCGCTTCAGCCGTCGCGCCCGGGGTGAAATTCGTCTCGCGCAGCAGATTGGTCAACTGACCGCGGGAATAGGGCCGGCCCGAACCGAAGGGTGTATGCTCCATGCGTGCCCAGACGCCGCGCCGGTTCGGCACGACGATGACCAGCCGTCCACCCGGCGCCAGCACCCGCCAGAGCTCCTTCAGCGTCTCGCGCGGGCTTTCGGCGAATTCCAGCGAATGCACCATCAGCACCCGGTCGATCGACGAATCCGGCAGCGGCAGTTCCTCGTCGAAGACAAGCGCCGTCGTCGAGAGCGAGCCCATCGGCCAATTCACCGCGCCCTGCCCGGCCGGCATGAAAGCGAAGGTACGCTCGGTATCGGCCTGGAAGCGATCGAGGAAGGGCACGGCATAACCGAGACCGACCAGACGCTCCTGCGGCAGCCGCACCCAGAGCGAGGACAGCGCCATGGCGATCGACTGCTCGGCAAGACGTCCGAGCTCGGAATGATAGAACTGGCGTAAGTCGACGATATCGGCGTGCATTGCGACAAATGTTATCAGCGGGCGGTTGGACTTCAAGGCCGGAACCTCTACATTTCCGCGAGACTCCTGGGATAAGGGATTATTGAACGATGAAACCTTTGGAATTAGACGTTTTTCTCTGCCGCACCGACAATTTCGGCGTTCTCGTGCACGATCCGGAGACAGGCTTTACCGCGGCGATCGATGCGCCGGAGGAGGCGCCGATCCTGGAAGCGGCGACACGTCGCGGCTGGAAAATCACCCATATCTTCACCACTCATCATCACACCGACCATGTCACTGCCAACCTGGCGCTGAAGGAACAATTCGGCTGCGAGATCATCGGCCCGATCAACGAGGCCGTCGCCATTCCCGGCCTCGATCGGACGATGGCCGATGGCGACAGCTTCCTTTTCGGCGATCACACCGTCAACGTCATCGAGACACCCGGCCACACCGCCGGCCACATCTGCTATCACTTCGTCGATGACAAGCTGCTGTTTGCAGCCGACACGCTGTTTGCGCTCGGCTGCGGCCGGCTGTTCGAACGCCCGGCCGCCGATATGTGGCATTCCCTGCAGAAACTCGCCGTGTTGCCCGATGAGACCGCCATCTACTTCGGCCATGAATACACATTGTCCAATGCCCGCTTCGCGCTGACCGTCGATCCCGACAATGAGCGACTGAAGAGCCGCGCCGCCGAGATCGAGGCCTTGCGCGCCGATGGCAAATTCACCATCCCGACGACATTGGGGCTGGAAAAGGAAACCAACCCGTTCCTGCGCGCCGCCGATCCGGCGATCCGCCGCAATCTGCTGATGGAAGGCAAGACCAACGAGGAAGTCTTTGCAGAGATCCGCAAGCGCAAGGACCATTTCTGATGTCGCCTGAGGACATCATCCGCGAACTCGGCATGCAGCCGCATCCCGAAGGTGGCTGGTACGTGCAGACATTCCGCGATACGGCGGGCGGGGAACGCGGCCACTCGACAGCGATCTATTACCTGCTGACCAGGGGACAGCGTTCGCACTGGCATCGCGTCCATGACGCGGCGGAGGCCTGGCATTATTACGCCGGCGCGCCGCTCTCGCTGCACCGCTCGGAAGACGGAACGGCAAGCCAAACCCTGACGCTCGGAACCAACCTGTCCGCCGGCGAGCGGCCGCAGGCGATCATTCCCGCCAATTGGTGGCAATCGGCCGAAACCCTCGGCGATTTCACCCTGGTCGGCTGCACCGTCTCGCCCGGCTTCGAGTTTTCGAGCTTCGAGATGGCGCCGCCCGGTTGGAAGCCCGGCGGCTAGAGCATGATGCCGAAAAGTGTGAGCGGTTTTCGGGCGACACCATGCTCCAACTATCTAAGGCCTATTCTGCTGCTGCGGGCTGCGCCTGGCTCTTGCGGCGGAACATGTCCTGGGCGGCGAGCACCGCCCCGCCGGTGACGAGCACGCAGGCGAGAGCAATGCGCCAGCTCGGCTCGGCAAATCCAAACAGCAGCAGAATAAGCGTCGAAAGCAGAGGTGCGGCGTAACTTGCCGCGCCGAGAATCTGGATATCGCCGTTCTTGACGCCGTAATCCCACGCGTAGAAGGCAGCCCCGACCGGAAAGAGCCCAAGCCCGGCGACGGCGACCCACTCGAAACTCGTTGCCGACCAGACGGTCGTCTCCAGGCCGAGATGGCAGAGCAACGACAGCATGGATGTCGCAAGGCAGAAGCCGGTGACGACATCCGTGGAGACGGCGTCGAAACGCCGCGTCAGCAGCGAATAGCCGGACCATGTGAAGGCGCAGAGAAAGGCGGCACCGTAACCGACGGCATAGGCGCCGTCGAAATCGATGCCGTTGCGACCGACGATCAGGAAGGTACCGCAAAGTCCGGCAAGCGCACCCGCCGCATGATACCAGTGCAACCGTTCGCCCGGCAGCAGCGCCGAACCGACGACGATCAACAGCGGCCAGAGATAGGCGACCAGCCCCGCCTCCACCGCCGGCGCGTTCCGGAGCGCGGTAAAATAGAGGAAGTGATAACCGAACAGCCCCGCAATGCCGGTTATCCAGACCTTGGCCGGCTGCTTCAGCAGCGCCAGCCGCGCGGGATTGAGGATAAGCACGACGAGGCCGGGAATGCTGCCGATCGCAAAGCAGACGGCCGAAAGCTGGAACGGTGGCATCTTGCCGGAGGCGGCCGTGAACAACGCCAGGAACGACCACATCAGAATGGCCGTAAAGCCGATCAACGTCGCGCGAAGCTTCACCTGTCCCCCTTCACGGAGGCAGAAGCCCCGTCAGCTGTTGCTGCCGTATTTGACGGCAGTGATCGTCACCATTCCATATTCGGTTGGAATGCGCACATAAACAGGAGCGTATACATTTGCCGCGTCCGACTTGGCAAACCAGATTTCCATGCGATCGCTCTTGCTCAGATAGTCGATATCCTTGCGGCCCTTCTTGTAGCCCGAGCGCGGCACGAAGCGGACGCTGCAGACGGTCGCCTTGCCCTTGAACCCATTGGTGGAAAAATCCTCGTCGCCCTTCGGCGACAGCACCAGATCCATGCGCGTCTCGCCGTCGAAGATCGGCAGCGTCTGCGAGCAGACCTTGGTATCGCCGGTGAAGACCAGGCCGGAGATCGGATCGAGCACCGAGCGCATGTCGCGCGGCGTGACGTCGATCCAGTTCTTCGGGCGCTTCGGCATCGGTGTCGTCGTCGCCGAGATGATGTTGCCGTTGCGGTAGCTGACCTCGTAGACGCGGGCCTTCCTCTTGCCGCTCTTGTAGTAGAGCGAGTATTTCTGCGCCTGCAATCTGTCATTGCGCACGACGCCGCTCACGCTGGTCTTGGCCGAAATCGTCGTGATGAGATCGGCAAGACCGGCGGAATTGATGCTCCCGGCGATCTTGTAGCTGTGATCGTCCTCGATCTGCGTCAGGAACGCGGCGCGCGCGATCGGCAGCCCGGCGAGCGCCACCCGGTATTCCGTCCGATGCTGGATTTCGGCCGCCGATGCGGGTATGGCAAGAAGTGCGGCGATGGCCGAAATGAAAATCCGTCTGCCCGAATGAGCCATGGAAAAAAGCCTTGTCTTGCTGCGCGCTGGCAACCTTTGCTGAGCGGTCTATACTCCTGCCGCGAAGGGAAGAAAACAGCAGCTTTTTGACAGAATTGCGGGAAAGGCCAAGGTTTGGCTTGACGCGAGCAGCCTGTCTGACTATAGAACCGCAACTTTCCAATCATGCCCGTTGGATTGCGCGCCTGGTTTTGCCGGGAATGGCAATTCGATGGCCCGAGAAAAACAAGAATAGGTGTTCCATGTCCCGCGTGTGCGAATTGACCGGCAAGGCCGTCCTGACTGGTAACAATGTCAGCCATGCCAACAACAAGACCAAGCGCCGGTTCCTGCCGAACCTGTGCCAGGTCACGCTGATTTCCGACGCTCTCAACCAGCGTTATCGTCTTCGCGTTTCGGCTGCCGCTCTTCGCACCGTCGAGCATCGTGGCGGCCTCGATGCCTTCCTGCTGAAGGCCAGCGAAAACGAATTGTCGATGCGCGCGCGCCTGTTGCGCCGTCAGATCGCCAAGAAGACCGCCGAAGCCGCTGCTGCGTAAGCTTCCTTCTGCCCTTCTTTCATACGGCTTCAAAAGGCTTGAACGGATAATACCGGACAAGCCTTTTGCTTTGCCGGTTTGCTCCTCCAACTGGTGGCATCACCCAGGATAAAAAAATGCTGAAGACCCGCTATACCATCGCCTATGTCGCGCTGATGACGCTCGTCGTCGTCGCCTCCAACTTCCTCGTCCAGTTTCCGCTGAACGCCGAAGTCGCCGGCATCAACCTTGCCGACATCCTGACCTGGGGCGCCTTCTCCTATCCGATCGCTTTCCTGATCACCGACCTGACCAACCGTCAGTTCGGCCCGCAGGCAGCCCGCAAGGTCGTCTTTGCCGGCTTCGTCGTCGGTGTGACGCTCTCCTTCTTCACCTCGGTGCCACGCATCGCCATCGCCTCCGGCTCGGCCTATCTCGCCGGCCAGTTGCTCGATATCGCCGTCTTCAACCGCCTTCGCCGCCAGGCCTGGTGGCGCGCGCCGCTGGTCGGTTCGCTGATCGGCTCGGCGCTCGATACGGTGATGTTCTTCTCGCTTTCCTTCGCCGCGTTCTTCGTCTTCCTCGGCCCGAACGACCCCTTTGCGCTGGAAGCAGCCCCCGTCCTCGGCGTTTTCGCCACGGAGGCTCCGCGATGGATTTCCTGGGCGATCGGCGATTTCGTCGTGAAGATGATCGTCGGCCTCGTCATGCTGCTGCCTTATGGCGCGCTGATGAACGTGCTGCGGCCGATGCAGGCCGCTCGCGCCAGCTAATCACGGACGCCGCCGGACCGCACCGGCGGTGATCGCGGGATGCAGCAGAGCCTCGGCAACCAGATCGTCGATATCTCTTGACGAATCGAGCCGCAACACCGGCGCCGTCTGCGTATCCAGCCATTGTTCATGCGCCGCAAGGCTGCGACCCTCGGGGCCGGCCGTCTCATAGCTGGCCGCCCATTCCTGGAATTCCCCGCTTTTAACTTCCATGTCGCCACCAGGCCCGATCCTGTTTCCATATCGGGCAATCTCCCGCACGCGGATGCGCGCCATTCGAAGCCCCGGCTCGATCCTGAGGAATAGGATCAGATCGTAAAGCGGCTCCAATGGCCCACCCCATTTCAGCGCGGATCCGGAGAGGACCCAGCCGTCATGCCGTGCCGCTTCCTCGAGGAGCAGTCGGATGCGCTCGTCGGCATTCCTCGGCGTCGTGAACGGCGGATCGGTCGGCATCCAGAAGAAATCATCAGTGTCGAGATGGGCGATATCGAGCCTTTCGGCAAGCGCATGGCCGAGCGATGTCGTACCGGAACCGGACGCGCCCATGACATGAATATGCACCATGAATCTCCCTGCGAAGACTGCTTCCCGATGCCGCGGGGGATAGCCGAGGCATATGACATCGGTCTGACGTCTTGGATTAATTCCGCTTCTGGGAACTCGGCGCTGCCCACGCGGCCTCTTCCGAAAGCCGGAATTCCAGCATCAGATTGCGCTGCAGGATCGAATGATTGTCGTCCGACACCAGAATGATATGGGTCGTGCCGTCGGCGGCCTGAAAAGCATCGAGCCCTTCCATATTGTCGATCTGCGAGTTGAAATTACCTTCCAGCAGCAATTCGCCGTCAACGACGGCGCCGGGCCTGATGTCGGCGCCCTTGATGCGCCGAAGGCGCATGCCGATGCCTTCGGCCATGTTGAAGCGGCGCTCCAGCAGCAACAGGTCGCCGTTCGGCAGGAAGGCGCCGTCGGTGATGTCGAAGCTGCCATCCCGCTCGACCGAGAAACGTCCTTTCAGCGGCCCGCTGAGAATGGCCGCCATCCGGTTGCCATCGCTGTCGAGACCGCGCTCGGAGATGATGACCACCCCGCCCTTGAGTGGGCTCGATGCCGGCGCCACGGTGATGGTTTCGATACCTCGATTGTCGCTCAGCATCTTCCGCGGGATGAGGATCGGCAGGGTGGCGATCGCTCCCGAGCCGGCAAAGCCGGGATCGGGATAGACATCGACGCGATGAGCCTGCTCGAAGGAGACCAGGATCCGGTCGCCGTCGAGCGCCAGGCCTTCGGCATCCATATGTCCCTTGCCCTCGAAGCTGCGCCCGGCGCTGTTCTTCATCGGCGTGATCTCGACATCCGAAAGGCCGGAAAGCCTGCCCTTGACGTCGCGCTCGATGCTGCCGGTCAGCCACTGGCCGGTATCGAGCACGACGACGAAATGTTTTTGGTCCGGCCGGAAACGGATGGAGGAGAGCGAGCCGAACAGCGCTCGGCTGGACACCATTTCCAGCCCGCCCAGAAATTCCAGCGATCCGAATTGCATCTCCGAAGAGCCGATCCTGAAATCGGAGATTTGCCGGCTAATGACCGGCACGTCGTCGCCGGCCCATGACGAGGAAGCGCCGGCTGCGATACCGAGAGCGATCGACGCCGCACGGCAGAGGCGCTTGACCGTCATTCTTCCAGCGGCGTCAGCCGGCACGGCGTATCCGGCCGCCGCGCGGCTGCACGGATTGGTCTTCGAAAAGCGAGGCAAGCTGCTCGGTCATCGCACCGGCAAGCTCGTCCGCATCGACGATCGTCACGGCGCGGCGATAGTAGCGCGTCACGTCATGGCCGATGCCGATCGCCAGCAACTCGACAGGCGAGCGTGTCTCGATCTGCTCGATGACGGCACGCAGGTGCCGCTCCAGATAATTGCCCGGATTGACCGACAGCGTCGAATCGTCCACTGGCGCTCCGTCCGAGATCATCATCAGGATGCGGCGCTGCTCGCGGCGCGCGAGCAGGCGATTATGCGCCCAGATCAGCGCCTCGCCGTCGATATTTTCCTTGAGCAGGCCCTCGCGCATCATCAGCCCGAGATTGGCGCGCGCGCGCCGCCACGGCGCGTCGGCCGACTTGTAGATGATATGACGCAGGTCGTTGAGGCGGCCAGGCGTCTGCGGCTTGCCGCCGGCAAGCCAGCTTTCACGCGCCTGCCCGCCCTTCCAGGCCTTGGTCGTAAAGCCCAGGATCTCGACCTTGACGCCGCAGCGCTCCAGCGTGCGGGCGAGAATATCAGCGCAAGTGGCGGCAACCGTGATCGGCCGGCCGCGCATCGAGCCGGAATTGTCGATGAGCAGGGTAACGACAGTATCGCGGAACTGGGTGTCGCGCTCCATCTTGAAGGAGAGCGCCTGCATCGGATCGATGATGATGCGCTGCAGCCGGGCCGGATCGAGATAACCCTCTTCCAGGTCGAAATCCCAGGAGCGGTTCTGCTGCGCCATCAGGCGGCGCTGCAGCCGGTTGGCGAGACGGCCGACCGCGCCCTGGAGATGCGCCAGCTGCTTGTCGAGGAAGGCGCGCAGGCGCTCCAGCTCGGCGGCGTCGCAAAGTTCCTCGGCGGTGATGATCTCGTCGAACTCTTCGGTAAAGACGTGATAATCGACCTTCTCGTTGAAATCGGCAAAAGGCGTATTCGGCCGGCGGGTCTCGCCCGGCGTTTCCGAATCGTCCTCGCCCTCTTCCATCATGTCGTCGTCGGAGATTTCGGCGCCTTCGGTCTCGCCGTCCTCCATCTGCTCGTCGGCGACCTCACTGTCCTCGACGGGGGCGGCATCGGTACCGGCATCCTCGTCGACCTCGTCCTGGTCCTGTTCGTCGCCGCTCGGCTGGTCTTCCTGCTCCGACTGGTCGTCATTGTCGGCGTCGCTGTCATCGTCGCCGTATTCCTCGGCCATTTCCATCGCCGACAGCATGTTGCGGATGACCTTGGCGAAGGCCTGCTGGTCGTTGATCGCGCTCGACAGATTGTCGAGTTCGGACCCTGCCTTGTCCTCGATAAAGTCGCGCCAGAGGTCCAGCACCTTGCCGGCGGAGGCTGGCGGGCGCTGGCCAGTCAGCTTCTCGCGCACCATCATCGCAACCGCTTCGCCGACCGGTGCGTCTTCCTGGCGCTCGATGCCGGTCAAATTCGCCTTGGAATATTTCTCTTCCGTCATGGAGCGCAGGTTCGATGCCATGCCCTCCATGCGCAGCGCGCCGATCGATTCGACGCGCGCCTGTTCGACTACATCGAAGATCGCCCGGGCGTCCGAGCCTTGCGGCGCCATCGTCGCATGCATCTTCTCGTCATGGCAGGCGAGCCGCAGCGCCATCGAATCGCCGAGACCACGGGTGACCGCCAGCTCATGCGCCGTCGGCCGTTTGGAAAGTTCCGGCAGCCGAATGCGCTCGCCGGTCATCCCCGGCCGCTCATTGGCGAAGGTCACCTCGACGTCGCCGTCACCGGCGATCGAGCGCACGCAGCCGGTTATCGCCCGGCGCAATGGCTCGACGTCGACAGGCGCGCCGGGCTTTGCTTTCGAATTGTCACCGCGAGCTGCCATGATCGGTCGGTCTCAAGCCCCGAGAACGATGTTGGCGGCACTTTCCTTCAGCTCGACGCCGAAGGCGCGCTGATAATGCTCGGCGACCAACGGACGCTCCAGCTCGTCGCACTTGTTGAGGAAGGTGACGCGGAAGGCGAAGGCGAGATCGCCGAAGATTTCGGCGTTTTCGGCCCAGGTGATAACCGTACGCGGGCTCATGACGGTCGAGAGATCGCCGTTCATGAAGGCGGCACGCGTCAGGTCGGCGACGCGCACCATCTTCGAAACCGTCTCACGGCCGTTCTTGTCCTTGCCGAAGCTCTTCACCTTGGCGGCGACGATATTCACTTCGTGATCATGCGGCAGGTAGTTCAGCGTGGTGACGATCGACCAGCGGTCCATCTGCGCCTGGTTGATCTGCTGCGTGCCGTGATAGAGGCCGGTCGTGTCGCCGAGGCCGATCGTGTTCGCAGTCGCAAACAGACGGAAGGCCGGGTGCGGCCGAATGACGCGGCTCTGATCGAGCAGCGTCAGGCGCCCGGAGGATTCGAGTACGCGCTGAATCACGAACATCACATCGGGGCGGCCGGCATCATATTCGTCGAAGACCAGCGCGACATTGTGCTGATAGGCCCAGGGCAGGATGCCGTCTTTGAATTCGGTGACCTGCAGCCCGTCCTTGACGACGATCGCATCCTTGCCGACGAGATCGATACGGCTGACATGGCTATCGAGGTTGATGCGCACGCAAGGCCAGTTGAGCCGCGCCGCCACCTGCTCGATATGCGAGGACTTGCCCGTGCCGTGATAGCCGGAAATCATCACGCGGCGGTTATGGGCGAAGCCTGCGAGAATGGCGAGCGTCGTGTCGCGGTCGAACAGGTAGTCGGTGTCGAGGTCCGGAACATAGGCGTCGCCCTTGCTGTAGGCGGGAACGCGAATGTCGGAATCGATGCCGAAGGCCTCGCGGACCGAAACGGTGGTATCGGGCAGTTCTGATATATCCAGGTCGATCTTGCTCATCGTGTCTCCAAGGCGGGTGATGCCACCCGGCCATACTGTCTCAGGCCATGTCGCAACCCAGACGCCGCGTTTTTTTATTCCGCGCCCGTTCAGGTCGGAACGTCGGCGATGCTTCTCCGGGACTGAAACGAAACCTCGGCGGGATAATGACCGCGTGCGAGCATTCTTGAAAGAGTCCCGGACAAGAAACGCCGCGTCCGGAAGGTCGGCGGAGGCGATGTCGGGAAAACGCACAAATATGAGCCGCGTTTGCCTGCGGCCTCAGCCGATTTGGACCATACCCGATTGAAGCCTAAGAGCAAGGACGGGAATTAACAAAAACCGTTCTGCTTCAACAATTGATAGGCCTGGATGACGGCGCGGAAACGCTCCTCCGAGCCGCGGTCGCCGCCATTGGCATCCGGATGGTGTTTCTTCACCAGTTCCTTGTAGCGGCTCTTGATCTCCGCCGATGTCGCATTGGCGTCGAGGCTCATCGTTTCGAAGGCCTTGGTCTCAAGCGATTTCAGCTTGCGCGCCTGGGGAAAACGCGGTCCGCTGCCCTTGCCGCCTTCCTTGACGAAGCCGAAGGGATCGCGAACGCGGGTATAGGCGCCGGAGCGGATCTCCGAATGCAGCGGACTGTCCTTCGCCGCCTTGTTGACGCCGACCGTCCATGTCGGCCGATGGCCGGTGATCGCCTCTTTCTGGTAACGCGCGATCTCGCCGTCCGAAAGACCGGAGAAATAATTGTAGCCCTTGTTGTATTCCTTGACGTGCTCGAAGCAGAACAAGAAGAACTGGCCTTCCGCATTGCGGCCGACCGGAGCGCGATGCGCGCCCTTCTTGTCACACCCGTCCCATTGACAGGTAGGCGGCGCCTGCTCTGTCTCCGGCTCGCGTTTGCGGCGTGTTCGGATGCGATCGAAATATTTGGAATCAAGTCTCATGACGGCGCTAATTATGGGGCTGTCGCGAAGCGACAACAAGAATTGACAAACGGGAATGTTGCAGGCTTGGTAGGAACCCTTTTCGCGAACAGCAAGACCGGATGATGACCCTGCGAACCCGCATCGAAGAAAAACTTGTCGAAGCCTTCGCGCCCGAACGCCTGAGCGTCATCGACGAAAGCCATCTGCATGCCGGCCACCAACCCGATATCACGGGCACCGGCGAAACCCATATGCGGGTGAGGATCGTTTCCGGAAAATTCGCCGGCCTGTCGCGGCTGGCGCGCCACCGGGCAATCACCGACCTGCTGAAACCGGAGCTCGATGCCGGCCTGCATGCGCTGGCCGTCGAACCGGCTGCACCTGGTGAACCGACCCGCTGGTAGCGGCACGCAACCCATATAGGCACTAGCCGTCTACGATCCAAGCAGAATCAGGCTGGCTTTGCGCCGTCTTCTCCGGCCGGGCGGATGCGCAGCTTGGTGATGCGGTTCTTCTCCCGCTTCATGACGACGAAACGCTTGCCGTAGAAGGTGAAGGCTTGGCGCTCTTCCGGGATGGTCATCGATTCGTGGATAACGAGGCCGGCGATCGTCGTCGCCTCCTCATCGGGCAGGTTCCAGTCGAGCGCGCGGTTCAGGTCGCGGATCGGAACGCCGCCGTCGACGACGACGGAGCCGTCAGCCTCCTGACGCACGCCCTGTATTTCGATATCGTGTTCGTCGGAAATGTCGCCGACGATTTCCTCGAGAATATCTTCCAGCGTGACGATGCCCTGCACCTCGCCATATTCGTCGACGACGACGGCGAAATGCTGCTTGCGCCGCAGGAAGGCGTTGAGCTGGTCCTCGAGGTTGGTGCTGTCGGGCACGAACCACGGCTTCTGCGCGATCTTCACGATATCGAGGTTCTGCGGCTCCATGTTCGGCTCGGCAAGCGCCCGCAGCAGATCCTTGGCATGGACGACGCCGATGATGTTGTCGATCGTGCCACGCCACAGCGGCATGCGCGTATAGGGGCTTTCGAGGATAACCCGCACCACCGCTTCCGGCGCATCGTCGGCGTTGATCGCCCGCATCGCGGTGCGGTGGACCATGATGTCGGACAGTTCGAGCTCGCTAAGATCGAGCACGCCGCCGAGGCGGTCGCGGTCGGCCTTCACCACCGATCCCTCGCGGTGCAGCAGATCGACGGCACCGCGCAGTTCCTCATGCGCCGTCAGCATCGATGTCTCTCGTGAGAGATTGATGCCGAACAGCGAAAGAATCTGCCGCACGATCGCATTGACGAAGGAGGAAACCGGGCCGACGACGGCAACGAACAGCCTGGCCGGCAGCGCGATGGCGAGTGCGAAGCGCTCAGGCGCCGAAATCGCCCAGCTCTTCGGAAGCACTTCCGCGAAGATCACCAGGATGACGGTCATCGCGAGCGTCGCCAGCGCCACGCCGGAACTGCCGAACAGCCCGAGGAAGAGGCTGGTGGCGATCGAGGAGGACAGGATATTGGCGAGATTGTTGCCGATGAGCAGCGCACCGATCAGCCGGTCGCGCCGTTCGATCAACTGCCGGACGAGGCCGGCGCGTTCGTCGCCGTTGACCTCGAGCGTATGGATACGGCTGCGCGAAACGGCGGTCAGCGCGGTCTCGGAGCCGGAAAAGAAGGCGGACATGAGCACGAGCGCCGTGATCGAAAGGATCTCCGGCCAATATGTCGAAAGAAATGCCAGAGCGCCTTCGACCGACATCAGGCGTGTTTTTCCCGAAGAAAGCTGATCACTTCGGACGCCGGCACGTCGTCGGCGACGAAGGACTGGCCGATCCCGCGCGTCAGGATGAAGGTGAGCTTGCCGCTCTTGACCTTCTTGTCCTGGGCGATCGCGTCCATCAACGTTTCGGCCGGCGGCAGTTCGCCCGGAATGTCGGACATGCGGGTTGGCAGGCCGACCTCCTTCAGATGCCGCTCGACGCGGCGCGCATCGTCGGGGCTTGCAAGGTTCATCCGTGCGGAGAATTCATGCGCCAGCACCATGCCGATCGAAACGCCCTCGCCATGCACAAGGCGGGAACTGTCATAGGCAGTCGCCGCTTCCAGCGCATGACCGAAGGTATGGCCGAGATTGAGCAGCGCCCGCTGACCGTTCTCACGCTCGTCGGCAACGACGACATCGGCCTTCGCCTGGCAGCTGGCGGCAATCGCCTCGATGCGTGCGGAGCCGCCGGTAAAAACTGCCTTCCAGTTCGCTTCCAGCCAGGCAAAGAAATCCGGCTTGTCGATCAGCCCGTATTTTGCGACCTCGGCGTAACCTGCGCGGAATTCGCGCGCGCTCAGCGAATTCAGCACATCCGTATCGGCCAGAACCAGGTCCGGCTGGTGGAAGACGCCGATCAGATTCTTGCCGTGGCGGGAATTGATCCCGGTCTTGCCGCCGACGGAAGAATCGACCTGCGACAGCAGCGAGGTCGGTACCTGCACGAAGCGCACGCCGCGGCGGACGATGCCGGCCGCAAATCCCGAAAGATCGCCGATGACGCCGCCGCCGAGCGCGATGACGTAATCGTTACGCTCGACGCGCGCCTCAAGCACCTTGTCGCAGGCCGTGATCAGATGTTCGAAGCTCTTGGTCTTCTCGCCGGCCGGCAGGACGACCTCAGCCGAGGCGATACCCGCTTCATCCAGACTTGCGACGAGAGCTTTGAGATAGAGCGGCGCGACATTTTCGTCGGTGATAACGGCCGCCTTGCGGCCCTTGAGGCGAGAGGCGATCTCGGCGCCGGCCCGCGCAATCAGCCCCGGCCCGATCAGGATGTCGTAGGCGCGCTCGCCGAGCGGCACATGCACCGTTCGGATGGCGGAGGCGGAGGTTATCGCATTCATGACGCTGCACTTTCCTTCTGAGCTTCGATCAAGGCCTTTAAGACTTCGTCGGCCATGATTTCCTTGCGGACGTCGCGCGAAAGCACGGTCAGGTCGGCCTGCGCATAGATCGGATAACGCGCATTCATCAGGCCCTCGAGCGTCTGCTTCGGATTTTCGGTCTTGAGCAGCGGCCGCGTGTCGCGCTTGGCGACCCGGTCCCAGAGCACGTCGAGATCGGCCTTCAGCCAGACGGAGAGGCCGCCCTTCTTGATATGTTTGCGCGTCCGGTCGTTGATGAAGGCGCCGCCGCCGGTAGAGACGACACGCGGCCCGCTCTTTAGCAGCCGCTTGATCACCCGCGCTTCCAACGCCCGAAACTCTTGCTCGCCATAGGCGGCGAAAAGCTCGGCGATCGTCATGCGCGAAACCCGCTCGATCTCGAGATCGCTGTCGATGAAGGGAATGGAGAGCTGGCTGGCGACGATGCGCCCGACGGAGGATTTGCCGGCGCCCATCAGGCCGACAAGGATCAGATTGCGTGAACCGAGCGCGGCGCGAGCTCTGTCTTTCAAGCTGTCAGCAACGGTCAGCAGTTGTTCACTCATCGGTCCATTCACACTTTGTTTGCAAACGGTATCGACAAATGCAGATGGAGCGTCAAGTCGCGGACAAGGGAATCATGGCTTGAATACCGCTTCTTGCACTTGCAGATAGGCTTCTTATAACAGAAGCAGAGCATGAAGGAGTTGCTGGATGCCGACCCTGTTCCGTTTCCTGTTCGTCTGCGCGATCCTCGCCGGGACGGTCTACGGAGCGATGCTGGCGCTTGTGACCTTCGTGGAGCCGCAGCAGCGCGACGTGACGATCCGCATTCCGTCCGAGCGGGTCAATCCGCCCGCCACGGGCGCGATCGACACGACCAGGAAGTGACCGGCATGGTGGATCTCGGCCGCGTCCATGTGGAATCCTTCCTGGAGATGATGAGCGCCGAGCGCGGCGCTGCCGCCAACACGCTGCAATCCTATGAGCGCGATCTCGACGACGTCCGCTCCTTCCTGACCGAGCGCAGCATACGGCTCACAGAAGCCGCCTCCGCCGATCTCGCCGCCTATCTCTCCTCGCTCGCCCGAGAGGGCTTCAAACCCTCGTCCCAGGCGCGCCGGCTTGCCGCCATGCGGCAGTTCTACAAGTTCCTCTATGCCGAGGGCCTGAGGACCGACGACCCCACAGGCATTCTCGACGCGCCGAAGAAGGGCCGTCCGCTGCCGAAGACGATGGGCGTCGAAGAGGTCGGCAGGCTGCTTTCGCAGGCCGAGGCCGAGGCGGAGGATACGGCTCCGGGCCAGCTGCAGCGCCTGCGCATGCTGGCGCTGCTGGAGCTGCTCTATGCCACCGGAATGCGGGTCAGCGAACTCGTCTCGCTTCCCGCCCGCGTGCTCGATCAGGAAGGCCGTTTCCTGATGATCCGTGGCAAGGGCAACAAGGAGCGGCTGGTGCCGCTGTCGCATTCGGCAATATCAGCCCTGAAATCCTACGGGCGCCTGCTGGCGGCCGAAAATGCAGCCGTGAAGGAACGGCAGGAAAGCCCGTGGCTGTTTCCCTCCGCCTCGAAGGAGGGATACCTGCCGCGCCAGGTTTTTGCCCGCGACCTCAAGAACCTGGCGATCCGCGCCGGCCTGACGCCGTCGCTGATCTCGCCGCATGTCATGCGCCACGCCTTTGCCAGCCACCTGCTGGCGAACGGCGCCGATCTGCGCGTCGTACAGGAACTCCTCGGCCATTCGGACATTTCGACCACGCAGATCTACACACATGTCCTCGAAGAGAGGCTGCAGCAGCTTGTCCAGACGCATCACCCCCTTGCCAAACAGGCGAAAAAGCACGAATAGGACCGGCGACATGGGGCGGAGCCAGGAAAACGCCCCGGGCACAAGGAACGGAAACGCACCTCATGCACAATTATCTCGACTTCGAAAAGCCGATCTCCGACCTCGAAGGCAAGATCATCGAGCTGAAGAAGCTCGCAACGGAAGACGAGAGCATCGACACCACCGATGAGATCGGCCGGCTGGAGGTTCGCGTCCGCGAGGCGATCGTCGAAATCTATTCCAAGCTCAATCCCTGGCAGAAGACTCAGGTCGCCCGCCATCCACAGCGACCGCATTTCATCGATTACGCCAAGACCCTGTTCCAGGAATTCACACCGCTCGCCGGCGACCGCAAATTTTCCGAGGATGCCGCGATCCAGGCGGGCCTTGCCCGCTTCCGCGGCCAACCCGTCGCCGTCATCGGCCAGGAAAAGGGCAACGACACCAAGAGCCGCATCAAGCACAATTTCGGCAGCCCCCGCCCGGAAGGCTACCGAAAGGCGATCCGCATCCTTGAAATGGCCGATCGTTTCGGCCTGCCGGTGATTTCGCTGGTGGATACGGCAGGCGCCTATCCCGGCGTCGGCGCCGAAGAGCGCGGCCAGGCCGAGGCGATCGCCCGCTCGACGGAAATGTGTCTCGGCGTCAAGGTTCCCCTCGTTTCCGTCGTCATCGGCGAAGGCGGCTCGGGCGGCGCGATCGCCATCGCCACCGGCAACAAGGTCTATATGCTCGAGCATTCGATCTACAGTGTCATCTCGCCCGAAGGGGCAGCTTCCATCCTCTGGCGCGATTCCACCCGCGCCCGGGAAGCGGCGACCAACATGAAGATCACCGCCGAGGACCTGAAATCGCTCGGTGTTATCGACGGCATCATTTCCGAGCCGCTCGGCGGCGCGCATCGCGATCCCGACAGCGTGATAGCCGCAACCGGCGACGTAATCGCCAGCGCGCTGGCTGAGATGGCACCCCGCTCCGGCGAACAGCTGCGCAACGACCGCCGCCAGAAATTTCTCGCCATAGGCCGCAATCTCTAGCAGACATTCGGCTCTTCGCCGATTGGGGCCAAATCTTGGCCACATTGATGTTATCTGTAGCATTCGCGCTTGCGGGGATGTTCCAGGCACAGTCATAGGCTGGTAAGGATTTATAAAGTATAAGCCGCCTATGATTCCTTCTGATGCCCGGACTCCATAGGCGGACCGGGTCGCACTATCTTTATGGGCTAGTTTGGATGCGCATACGTCATTTTGCCTATATTTCCCTCATGGCGCTGGCTCTGTCCGGCTGCAATGACGCGTTGGAAACCGCGCAGGTCGATCTTTCCAAGGTCAAGAACAAGGTCGAGCAGCCGCTTCCCAGCCATATCCTCGCTCAGATGTCCGCCAAGGGCATGGACCGTAATTCGCCGATCATGATCCGCATCTTCAAGGAAGAAGGTGCCATGGAGATCTGGAAGGCGAAAACCGACAACCGTTTCGACAAGATCGCCGATTACAAGATCTGCGCCTGGTCCGGCCGTCTCGGCCCGAAGGTAAAGACCGGCGACCGGCAGGCCCCGGAAGGTTTCTACGACCTGACGCGCGCCAACCTGAATCCTAATTCCAAATATTATCTGGCGATCAATACCGGCTTCCCGAACCGCTACGACGCGGCGAACGGCCGCAGCGGTTCCGATCTGATGATCCACGGCGCCTGCTCCTCCTCCGGCTGCTATTCGATGACCGACCAGCAGGTGCTGGAGATCTACGCTTTTGCCCGCGACGCCTTCAAGGGCGGCCAGGCGACCGTGCAGCTGCAGGCCTTCCCCTTCCGCATGACGGCGGAAAACATGGTCAAGCATCGTCTCGACGGCAATTACGACTTCTGGAAGATGCTGAAGGTCGGTTACGACAATTTCGAAGTGACGAAGCGCCCGCCTGAGGTGAACGTCTGCGAGAAGAAGTACGTCTTCAACCAGCAGGCAACCGACGGCAGCGCCTTCAATGCCGCCGGCAAGTGCCCGGCTATGTCGACGCCGCCGGCGCTGACGGCCGCCCTTGCCTCCTACGGCAAGACCTACGATGCCGATTATGCCAAGGCGATGAGCAAATTTGACGGCATGGCCTGGTACGATCCCACGGAAGCCGAGCGCAAGGCCGTGGTCGCCAAGACGCGCAAGGGCCGCGAACTTGCTTACGCTCCGACCGGCACCTCGCTGGAAGCCGGCCGCATGGTCAAGGTCGCCGAACTCGAAGACATGATGGCCAAGCGCACCGCGCAGGGCCTCGCTGCCAAGAGCGCGCCGGGCGCGACACCTCTAGCACCTGCCCAGCCGCAGGCAGTGGCCGTCGCTGCCGCGACCCCTGCGGTCGTGCCGGTGCCGATGCAGAACCCACTGGCCTTTGCGGCGCCCGAACCGCAGGAAACGGCGGAAGCCACGGCAAAGAAGCCGTTCTGGAAATTCTGGGCGAGGAACTGAACGGCTTGAACCCCGTTCTCTACGATCTTCGCGGCCTGAAATGCCCATTTCCCGTGATCAAGACACGCAAGAAGCTCGCCGCGATGGCGAGCGGCACGCTCATTCGCGTCGACACCACCGATCCGCTGGCCGTGATCGATATGCCGCATTTCTGCAATGAGGACGGTCACGAGCTGATCGAGACGGAAAAGGCCGAAAACGGCCACCGCTTCCTGATTCGCAAGCGCTAAATTCTAAGGCCGGGGATAGCGAGCGGATTGTCCGACAGCGCTACACGATCGGGCATATCGATGCGCGGCTTGCCGAGGAAGGCGTCGAAGAGATCCTTCACGAAGGCTTCCGGCAGATCCCGGGTGATCAGCACCATGCGCGTGCGCCGGTCTTCCCCCGGCCAGGCGGGGAGCCGCACCGGCGGATGGAAGATGCTCTGCACCCCATGCAGCACCAGCGGCCGATCCGGACGGTCGGAAACGGACACGATCGCCTTCATCCGCAGCAGCTTCTCGCCATGAGCCGAACGCAGAAGATCGATAAACATCTCGAGCGCCATCGGATCGATCGGCTTCTCCTCGATGATCGAGAAAGAGCGGATCGAGGCATCGTGACGATTGACGTCGTGCGGGTCCTGATCCGCAGCATGATCATGATGGTGGGGACCATGGTGATCGCCATCATGATGATGATCGTGATGTCCATCACGATCATGGTCGTGATTGTGATGCGCCTCGTGTGCATCCTCGTCCTGCAGCCAGCGGCCGACATCGGCAATCTTCGTCGCCGGATCGTAGAGCCCGTTGACCAGCACTGCGGCACTGCCGGCCTCGGCGCTGTCGGCATCCATCATCACGGCACGCGGATTGAGCGCCCGCAGGCGCTTTTCCAGCCCACCCGTCACCTCGGCCATCGATTTTTTCGAAACGATCAGCCGGTCGGCAACCGCCGCCTGCTTGCGCGCTTCCTCATGATTGTCGAGCGTCTGCAGCCCATTCACTGCGTCGACGACAGTGACGACGCCATCCAGCTCGAAATTCGTGGCGATGACGGGGTTGCCCATGATCGCCTGCATGACCGGCGAAGGATCGGCAAGGCCCGTCGTCTCGATGACGACGCGCTTGACCGGCTTGACGCGGCCCGTCTGCACCGCGTCCATCAGGTTGGCCAGCGTATCGACAAGCTCGCCGCGCACGGTGCAGCAGAGGCATCCATCGGACAGTTCGATGATCGAATCGCCGGAACTTTCGACCAGAAGATGATCGATGCCGACATCGCCGAATTCGTTGATGATGACGGCCGCATCCTTCATGACAGGATCTTTGAGGATGCGGTTGAGGAGCGTCGATTTGCCGGCGCCGAGAAAGCCGGTCAGGATGGTGACCGGAATCCTGTCGTTGAGCGCGCTCATATCATCTTACCTTAAAGCTTAGAAGGATGTCGGGCGCGGCATCGGCACCGGCACGTTGGCGATCGCTCCTGCCGTATCACCGCGCGCCATTTTTTCCGGCTGCGCGGCCGGCTGCGGATCCTGGCCCGGAATGAGCCCGGCAAAGACGAATTGCGGATCGTGGTCCATCGGCTGGATATAGGGTGACTGCACCTTCATGCGGCCGACCTCGTCGCGCGTTTCGCTGCGCACCTTGGCGCCCTTGGCGCTGCAGATATCGGCGCTGATGTCGGTTACCTGGTCCTGTCCCACCCCGTAAGGTCTCAGCGAACCCAGCGTGTCGTTGCTGGCAGGCTGGGTGGTGAAGCCCTTCTGCAAAAGATTCGCCGTCGCATCGGCACGCGCCGCAAGGCTGTCGGTGCCGAGCACAACGGAGACCAGCGTGCGGCCGTTGCGCGTCGCCGAGCCGATCTGGTTGAAGCCCGAGGCGCAGATGAAACCGGTCTTCATGCCGTCGGCGCCCGCGAAACGGCCGATCAGCATATTGAGGCTCGGCACGTTCTGCTGGCCGTTGGTGAAACCTTCCAGCGAAAAATAGCCGGCATATTGCGGAAAATCGCGGCGCAGCGCCACCGTCAGCACCGCAAGGTCGCGCGCCGTCGTATACTGGCCCTTGCCGGGCAGGCCGTTCGGATTGACGAAATGCGAATCCGTCATGCCGAGCTTCAGCGCCTCGCCGTTCATCCGCGTCACGAAGCCCTCCTGCGTGCCGCCGATGGCTTCGGCAACCGCGACCGCGATGTCGTTGGCCGATTTCACCATCAGGATCTTCAGCGCGCTATCGAGCGTCAGCTTCTGGCCCGGTTTGAAATACATCTTGGCGGCAGGCTGCGCGGCGGCGCGCTTGCTCATGACGATGGGTGTATCGAGGCTGATCTGCCCGGCGCGGATCGCATCGAACACGGTATAGACGGTCATCAGCTTGGTCAGCGAGGCCGGATACCATTTGCGGAAGGCTTCTTCATGCTCGAGCACGCGGCCGGTCTGCACATCGACCAGAATATGCGGATTGGCCTGGGCAAGCGAAAAAGAGCCCAGAAAAACGGCAGTCGCCGCTGATACGAAAGAAAGCGGCCGCAAGGCAGCAAACAAACGGAAGTGGCGCGTCGACACGGTTCGTCCTTCAGATATCAGGAAAATCTCGAAATCCTCCCCTATTTAGCCTATATGGCTATGACATGGCAAAGGTCATTGACTAAGTAATTTCCACAGCCTCACACCCTCGTGAAGCGATGAAAGATTGTCGAGACTTCATAACAGGAACGCCGATATGCCGATTTTGAACAGAGCCGCGGAGTTGCAGGACGAGGTCGCCGAATGGCGCCGCCACATCCACGCCCGGCCCGAACTCCTCTTCGCGGTGGAAAACACGGCCGCCTTCGTCGCCGAAAAACTCAAGGAATTCGGCGTCGACGAGATCGTCACCGGCATCGGCCGCACCGGTGTCGTCGGCCTGATCAAGGGCAAGGGCGAAGGCTCCCGCACGGTCGGCCTGCGCGCCGACATGGACGCCCTGCCGCTGACTGAGATCACCGGCAAGCCCTGGGCCTCGAAGACGCCGGGCAAGATGCATGCCTGCGGCCATGACGGCCACACCGCCATGCTGCTCGGCGCCGCGAAATACCTGGCCGAGACCCGCAACTTCAACGGCAATGTTGCCGTTATCTTCCAACCCGCCGAAGAAGGCGGCGGCGGCGGCAATCTGATGGTCAAGGACGGCATGATGGAGCGCTTCGCTATCGAAGAGGTCTACGGCATGCACAATCTGCCGGGCCTGCCTGTCGGCCAGTTCGCCACCCGCAAGGGCGCGATCATGGCGGCGACCGACGAATTCACCGTCACCGTCAAGGGCCGCGGTGGCCACGCCGCCCAGCCGCATAAGACGATCGACCCGATCGCCATCGGCGCCCAGATCATCGCCAATTTGCAGATGATCGCCTCGCGCACCGCCGATCCGCTGCGCTCGGTCGTCGTCTCGGTGACCAAGTTCAATGCCGGCTTCGCCCATAACGTCATTCCGAACGATGCGACCTTCGCCGGTACGGTCCGCACCCTCGACCCGGAGGTGCGCACACTTGCCGAGACGCGGTTCCGGCAGATCATCGAGGGACTGGTCGCGGCCCACGGCGCCGAGGCCGACATCAGCTTCCACCGCAACTATCCCGTCACCGTCAACCATCCCGATGAGACCGAGCATGCGGTCGCCACCGCCAGCGCCATCGCCGGCGAAGGCAACGTCAACGCCGAGATCGATCCGATGATGGGCGGCGAGGATTTCTCCTATATGCTGAACGCCCGTCCCGGCGCCTTCATCTTCATCGGCAACGGCGACAGCGCCGGCCTCCACAACCCGGCCTACGACTTCAACGACGAAGCCATCGCCCACGGCATCTCCTATTGGGTCCGCCTCGCCGAACAACGCCTTGGCCTTTAGCAACAATTAAGGCTTGGCTTCGCGCCAAGCCTTTTGTATGCATGGCACTCAAGTGGTCCCGTAGCTCAGCAGGATAGAGCACCAGATTCCTAATCTGGGGGTCGCGCGTTCGAATCGCGCCGGGATCACCATTAATTTCAATAACTTACGACTAGATAATCCATTTCGCTTGTTGCATTCGTGTTGCAAGCGCTTCCCCTGATTTCCAAGCATTTCAACGAGGTCGCGGCGAATCCGTGCAACATGAGATGCAACATGTTGCCAGTCATCAGGAGCTGTATAGGTTATGCACACGGTGCCCGTCTTTGGCAGAGCCGTCGGCCACGACGAACGAATAGATATTGCGATGATTGCTGCATCATCTGCGCATCGTTGACCGTCGTCGATGGCGACACGGCCAAATGTGACGGGCAGAACCTTCTGATCAAGCGCGCCAGACTGCACTCGCTCGGGTGTGTGGGTCGAAGTCAGCTTAACGGACTGAAAGGCTGCCGCTGGAAGGATGAAATTCGCTTCAATCGCAGCGCACGCTTTTCCAGCAGATGCCATGAAAGCCAGCCGAGCAACAAGCTTGTCGGCAAAGAAAGGGCGAAGACCATCCACCACGTGCTGTACTGGCCGAGGGCATGGTTCATCACCTGCTCCACTGGCCAGCCATAGAGATAGGTCCCGTAGGAGACGTCGCCCAACCGATCGAGGGTCGGCAGGCGTATGGTCGGTGAAGTCGCGATGTAGGCAAGCGGATAGGCAAACAACATAGGTCCGTGGAGATAGGCGGGCCAGAAGACGAGGCAGAGCACGCCGAGCGCCACGAAGATCAACGCCAGGACAATATTTGGCTGCCGCCTGTCCATCACGAACCAGAGAAACGAACCGCAGAAGAAGTAGGGAGCGATGAAAGTGAAATCAGTCAGGAGCCGTCTGTCTGGCCACGGATGATCGAAGAAGAGCTCCCAGGTCACGCCCACGGCGAGCGCAAGTGCCATGAACGGCGCTCGCAGACACGCGATTGCCATTAATCCCGCGACGATCAGGTAGCACAAGATTTCCTGCCCGATCGTCCAGAGAGAGCCGTTGATGGAGATGGCAAGCGACGAGATTGCTGGATCATAAAACTGCACATGCGGCAGGGTCATGCCAAAGCTCGGATCGAGCAACGAATGCACTGTCGTCTTCACATGAAGCGACTTGAGCAAGTAACCGCTGATTCCCAACGGGCTGAAGAAGGGGCCTAAGACATAGACGCTGAGCAGCGTGCAGACGACGAGCGCCGGATATATCCTCAGCGCCCGCCGCCAGAGAAAACCACCCACGCTGCCGAACTGCGCGCTCTGCGTGACGAGGAACCCGCTCGTGATGAAAAACACATAGACGCCGAATATGCCGAGAAGCTTGCCCTCGCCGAGCAAACGCACAAAGGGCTCGTTCGCCTCGGTCTTTTCCGAGATGAGGAACGCATGCGAGAAGATGACCATCGAGGCTGCGACGAGCCTGATCATGTTGAAGTTTGGGTAAAACGGCTTCTCGACTCCGCCCCCGTCCATGCGAGCCTCCCGCGCTTTTATAGTTTAACAAATCCTTAAGATGAGTTTTGAATGTTGTCACGAGCCGTTGTGAAAACCGGTTAAGCCGAAATAATCTCCGATCCGGCCAAAAGCGCTTCTGTCAAAGCCTTGCACGCAAAGCGCTGGCGATCAGTTGATTTTCAGCCAATGCCTAAGGGTCGCCACAGCACCATCGCTCGCATAGGCGACCATCCCGCCGACTGTGAGACCGGCTAGCGCAATTAGTCATGATATACCGACCCCGAGTGTCTTCAGCCGCTTCCATTCTTCCAAGGCCGGGGTGACGGCCGCGTGGTTCTTGTCCACCGCCGCGCCCCCAATCCCAGTAACGCCGCCACGACCCAACCTCCGACAAAGCCAATCGCGCCCCAGACAAGACCCGCAAAGCTGACGGGGACGCCGGGCACGAAGTCGCGCCAGGTATTGGCGAAAACGACGTCATCGGCATTCCCCAGCAGAACGAAAGGTTTGGCGACTGGGGCGGCGGTGCCGAGGTGGAGCTGCTGCGAGAGCAGCGTTTCATAGCGCGAGATCGTGCTCTGCATCGAGACGCCGCGGTCGCGCAGGAAATCGTCGGACGATAACGCATAGGCGTTCAGCGCCTGCTGGCGATCGAGATGGTGCGCGGCCGCCTGGGCATTGAAATCCTCGACGATGACCCGCAATTCGTCGATCGCCCCGCCGATCCGCTGGCGGTATTGCTGGGCAAATTCCGGCGCCTGCGAAAACACCGTGCCGCCGGCAAGCCCGGCGACGACGGTGATGATCCTTGCAATCGGTCCCATGATTGATGCCTCCGGCTATCCCCTGCGCTAACGATCCGGCGCGTCAAAGGTTTCTGCCTCCGTCACAATCGGTAACTCTATGTGATTGAACCGACGGCACTTCCGGCGAGTTGATGCCGTGACCAACTCAGAAAGAGAGGCTTGTCATGAAACAGATTATCCTTGCCTGCACGCTTGCTGCTGCGTCCATTTTTTCCGCAATGCCGTCCCAGGCGGCAAGTGTGACCATCACCACGGATGATGCGCGTCCCACTTACCGTCACGCGGAACGGCCCTATTACCGCCATCACATGCGGCCGCGCCACGTCTCCCAGGACTGCTTCACCAAGACGGAAAAAATCCGCCGTCACGGCCATACGGTCGTCAAGGAAACCCGAATCTGCCGATAAGGCAATCCATGCAGGGAAGCCCGGCTGAGCCTATCGGCCGGGCTTTTCCTATCTGACCCCGCCGATGAGGAACTTCGCAATATCAGCCGCGTTTATTGTGAAACAGGAGTATTCATCATGCGTATCAAGATGATTCTTTTGGCTATCGCCTATGTCGCCGTCAGCGCCGTGCTGCTTGCCATCGCCTATCAGCCGCAAGGGTCGGTCGCCGCGCAGAAGACAGATCGTCTGGCCGGCTCGTCCTTCCTCGTCGAACGCTTCGCCGGTTGATCAGCTGAGCGCCAGCTTATAGGCGACGACGTGGAACTATTCCTCGTCCCGCAGGTCTGGCCCGGGGGTAACCCGTCATCCGGCTAATGCGTGCCGTCGAGCGAGGCTCCGCCAAGCAGGATCCGGTTCTGCACCACATGCACGCCCTCGACGGCTTGGGCAACCGCGGTTGCCCGTTCGATTTCGCCCACCGTGCCCACGGTGCCGCTCAATACGATCTGGTCGTACTCCATCGTCACCTCGACATCCGACGCATCGATGCCGCCGGCAATCGCCAGCGCATTGGCGACGGCCGCTTCGACCGCTGCACGATTGGCGATCTCTATTTCCATCTCGGGCTCGAGCCCGTGAAATGTCTGCTCCTTGAAAACCATGATCCGTTCCTCCGTGAAACCTCGTAGGAAACGCTGTCGGCAGAGTTTGGTTCAGCACCGGCTACCAGTTGACGCGATAGCGGAGATTGACGCTGCCCGCCTCACCCCCTGAAAATGGATTGCTCACCGAGGCATCGAGATTGAGATTCGGCAGAATGGCCTGGCTGACCCCCACCGTGCTCGAGAAGTCACCGCTGGCATTGCTGATGCCCGTCCCTGCTGAAAGCGAGGTTCCCGTCCAGGGATGGATCAGCTTCAGCGCCTGCGATGCCGTCACCGAAGCCTGCCGGGCCTCGACCGCGTCATATTGCACGCTGATGGACCGGCTCGATTGCATGTCGAGCGAATCGGAGAGGATCCAGCTGCGCGAGCGGCTGAGGGTCAGCGCGCCGCTGCCGCGCAGCGTGTCGACGCTGACGCTGGCACCCTGCTGTGACCGGCTTGCCGGGGTGACGCTCGCCCTGATGATCCTGCCCCAAAGCATTGCCTGTTCGGAATCGGGCAGCAGCGCCCCGCCCTTGGTCGAGGCAAGCGCGATGTCGGCGCCAGCGCTCGTCTCCCATTCCGCCGGCAGGCGAAACCCGATCGTTGCCTTGTAGGACTGTTCCGAAAGCTTGGCCGGCGACCAGATCACCAGGTCGTCCGCCTTCGCTGCGGCTGTGAGCGAGGGCAAGATGGCGAAAAGAATGCATGCTAATTTGAATGTCGTCATGAAGGTAAAACGTTTTGACCTGCCACAGGGCTGCTGCGCGGAGTCGATGCAGCAGCGCACATGAAAGCGCTCGAAGCGAACGCGATGAGGGATTACGGCCAAGCCGTCCATCCCGGTTTTCATCCTCGACTTAATGTTTGGCCGAAAGGCCGGCGGCACCGAGTGCCTGTTCTTCGATGGACGCCGCGCAGCGCCCCAACTTGCCATGCGACCGAAACCGGCCGCAACGGAACCGCGATTCCTCAGGCAATGTTAGAAGGATCACATCCAACCGCCGTTCTGTAAACCCCTTAAGGGTTGAAATCTGCTGCACCGCACACTTGCCGCCCCCTCCAAAGCCTAGTAGAGCCTGAGCCTCGAGAGAAATTTTCGCGAAATTCCACATGATGACCGGCAAAAGCGCGCCGCGGCGCCTCAGCATCTTCGGTTCGACGGGTTCGATCGGCCAAAATACACTCAATGTCGTCGATCATCTGGGCGGACGGGAGAACTTCGAAATCTCCGTGCTGACAGGCAACGGCAATGTCGAATTGCTGGCCCGGCAGGCGAAATCATCCGGCGCGCGGCTGGCGGTGACGGCAAGCGACCGCCATTACGAATCACTGAAGAGCGCACTTTCCGGCACCGGCATCGCCGTCGCTTCGGGAAAGTCCGGCCTGATGGACGCCGCTGACCGCGAAGCCGACTGGGTGATGGCGGCAATCGTCGGCACTGCGGGCCTGGCCCCGACGCTTGCCGCCGCACGCCGCGGCGCCGATATCGCCCTTGCCAACAAGGAATGCCTGGTATCGGCCGGCGATCTGTTCATCGCAGCGATCCGCGCGGGCGGCGGCAAGCTGCTTCCGGTCGACAGCGAGCACAACGCCATCTTCCAGGTTCTGGAAGAGAACCAGCGCCACGCCGTCGAGCGTGTCATCCTGACGGCGTCGGGCGGCCCCTTCCGCGCCGCCTCGCTGCGTGACATGGCTAATGTGACGGTGGAAACCGCACGCGCCCACCCGAACTGGTCGATGGGCTTGAAGATCTCGATCGACAGCGCCTCGATGTTCAACAAGGCGCTGGAGATGATCGAAGCCCGGCACCTTTTCGGCCTCAGACCCGAACAGATCGAGGTCATCTTCCATCCGCAGTCGATCATCCATTCAATGGTCGGCTATACGGATGGGTCGGTGCTGGCGCAGCTCGGCGCGCCCGATATGCGCACCGCCATCGGTTATGCCCTGTCCTTTCCGCGCCGGCCGAACCTGCCGGTGGAGCGGCTGGATTTCGCCAAGCTCGCCAGGCTGGATTTCGAGGCCCCGGATGACGTGCGGTTTCCGGCGCTGCGGCTCGCGCGCCTGGCGATGACCCGCGGCGGCGTTCAGGGCGCAGTGCTGAACGGCGCCAAGGAAGTGGCGCTCGAAGCCTTCATCGAAGGGCGGTTGTCTTTCCTTGCCATGGCCGAGATCACCGAAAGGGTCATGGACGACCTCGCCGGCCTGCCGCCGGCTTCCGGCATGGACGATGTCTTCGCCGCCGACAGGCAGGCCCGGCAAAGGGCGGCAGAGCTCATGACACTAGCGATCGCCGAGTGAAGTTCAGACCGCCCGATCGCGGAGTGGTCGCCCGCCTGTGATCCTGACGACCGCTGTTGGCTAGCGCAATCGGTTGCCACCCTCGTCGAACAACCGGCAATCCGACGGTTCAAACAGCAGGCTCACCTGCTCGCCCGCCGCGATACTGATCGGTGACCGATGTTCGACGGTCAGCGACTGGCCATCGGCAAGCTGGCAATAGAGATATTGCGTTCCCCCGAGATATTCCGAAAAATCGACCCTGGCCGTCAGGCTGCCCGATGGGTCGGAGGCGACCTTCAGATGCTCCGGCCGCAGACCGAGCGTCACCGCGCCACCGACCGGTCTGTTCGCCGGCGGCAGGCCGCTTTCGATCTGCCGGCCGGCGACTTCGACCAGGCCTCCCTCACCCCAGCGGGCATTCAGCAGGTTCATCCTCGGCGAGCCTATGAAGCCCGCCACGAAGGTATTGGAGGGATTCTCGTAGATTTCCCGCGGCGTTCCCGCCTGTTCGACGCGGCCGTCGCGCAGCACGACGATCTTGTCGGCGAGCGTCATCGCCTCCGTCTGGTCGTGCGTGACATAGATCATCGTATTGCCGAGTTCGCGGTGGAGGCGGGCGATCTCGATGCGCATCGAAACGCGCAGTTCCGCATCGAGATTGGACAGCGGCTCGTCGAACAGGAAGACGTCCGGCTTGCGCACGATCGCCCGGCCAATCGCCACACGCTGCCGCTGGCCGCCGGAAAGCTGTCCCGGCCGCCGGTCGAGGAGATGGTCGATCTTCAGGATCGCGGAGGCGGCCTTGACGCGGGTCTCTATCTCCGCGGCATTGGTGCGCGCCATCTTCAACCCGAAGGCCAGATTGTCGCGCACGCTCATATGCGGATAAAGTGCGTAGGACTGAAAGACCATGGCGATGCCGCGCTCGGACGGATCGAGATCGGTGACAACACGTCCCTTGATCTCGACCTCCCCGTCGGTCACGTCTTCCAGGCCGGCGATCATGCGAAGAAGCGTCGATTTTCCGCAGCCGGAAGGGCCGACGAAGACGACGAATTCGCCCTCCGCGATCGTCAGGTCGATCCCGTGGACCACCTGCAGATTGCCATAGCTTTTTCGCACGTCCTGGAGCACGACGCTCTTGTTACCCATACCGTTGGTCATCCCCAAAAAGACCTATCTGTCCGACTGGACCCAGACGAGCATCTCTCCGGGCGCGCGGTTGTCCCAGAGATGATAGGGCACGAAACGCGCGGTGGCGACCTGCCTTTCCGCCGGCGCCTTGCGGTAGAGCGCTGTTCCCCAGTTCGATGTTTCCTCGCGCTCGACCTTGAGATCGAGGGCGACGGCATCATTGAGATCCTTCAGCACGACGGTTTCGGCTGTGGAGAGCTCACGCGGCAGGACGATGGCGTTGAGGTCTTCGCCGTTGTCGGTCGTTTCGACGCAATAGACCAGCGGGCCGCGCATCAATGCGACGCGCCCGGCATCCTGGCGCACCTTCGGGTTGGCATATTGCGGCCGAAGCGCCAGCGGCAGGTAGAGGGCGACACGATCGCCCGCGGCCCACTCACGATCGATCCTGGCATATCCGTCCCGCATATTGGCATTGAGATCGAGCATCTCTCCGTTGACGCTGAGGGTTGCGCCATCAGCCCAGTCCGGAACGCGCAGCGACAGTGCAAACTTCGCCGGCTTCTCCAGCCTGGTGGTAAAGGCGACCGCACCTTCCCACGGATAATTGGTGGTCTGCTCGAGTTCGACCTCGGCGCCATTGGCAAGCTTCAGCCGCGCGGTGCTTTCACCATAGAGGTGCACGGCGATCTCGTTATCCGAAACGGCGTACATGTAGGAGCCGATCGACGTCACCAGCCGGGCGATGTTGGGCGGGCAGCAGGGGCAATGGTGCCATTTCCACCGGTGGTGCTTGCCGGCACTTTCGAGCGGATTGTCATAGAAGAAGGTCTTGCCGTCGATCGAAAGCCCCGGCAGAGCGCCGTTGTAAAGCGCCTGCTCCATGATGTCGGCATAGCGCCGATCCGGACCGCGGCCGAGCATGCGGCTCGCCCAGAACACCAGCCCGACCGAGGCGCAGGTCTCCGCATAGGCGGTATCGTTCGGCAGATCGAAGTAATCGGTAAAGCCCTCGTTGGAGGCCGCCGGCCCGATGCCGCCGGTGATGTACATCTGCTTGGTCGTCAGATCGTCCCAGAGCGTTTCCAGCGCTGCCGTCAGGCTGTCGTCCTTGTATTCGGTGGCGATGTCGGCCATGCCCGAATAGAGGTACATGGCGCGCACGGCGTGGCCGACGACCTTTGTTTGCGCGCGCACCGGCTGGTGCGCCTGCGCATATTCATAGGTCTTCTGGTGGTACTCGGAGACATCGCGCCCATCGCGGCTTGCCTCGGCGGTGAAGAAATGCGGTTCGGTGCCGCGTTCGTCGATGAAGTATTTCGACAGCTCGAGATATTTCTTCTCATCCGTCACGCGAGCGAGCTTGACCAGCGCCAGCTCGACTTCCTCGTGGCCGCAATAGCCTGATATCTGGCCTTCGCGATGGCCGAAAATCTTGATCATGTAATCGGCATAACGGCACATGATGTCGAGCAGCTTGCGTTTGCCGGTCGCCTGATAATAGGCGACCGCGGCTTCCATCAGGTGGCCGGCGCAATAGAGTTCGTGATGGTCGCGCAGATTGGTCCAGCGGCGGCTCGGCTCCACACGCTGGAACCAGGCGTTCAGATAGCCGTCCTCATCCTGCAGCTTCTCATACATGTCGATGATCTCGTCGGCACGCGCTTCGAGCTTCGGGTTCGGCCGGCGATAGAGCGAATAGGCGATCGTTTCGATCGACTTGCCGAGGTCGGAATCCCAGAACATCTGCGTCGTCCCGCCCCATGGCTGAATGGGAATGACGACCCCCGGGCTCGGCTGGCTGACATCGATCGCCTTGAGCATGCCGGCCTCGACGCAGCGGTCGAGCAGGGTCTCGGCAGTGGAATTGCAGACGGCGTCCTGCCATTTGCCCCAGAAGCCGCCAAGCTCCACATCGGGAACGGCGACGGGACGAAACTGGCGGTCATTGCTTGGTTTGGTCATAGGCTCCACTTTCTCTAAGATCATTTCACCGCGCCGGCCATCAGCCCGCGCATGTAGTAGCGTTGCAGGAGCAGGAAGACGATCAGGCAAGGGATCGTCATGACGACGACACCGGCCTGGACCGCTCCCCAGTTGATGGCGCCGAGCCGTCCGGCGCGAACCGCCGTCATCAGCACCGGCAGGGTGTATTTCTCATTGCTGGAAAGCAGCACCAGCGCAGCGAGAAACTCGTTCCAGGCATTGAGGAAGGCAAAGATCGCGACCGTCGCGACACCGGGAAGCACCAGCGGCAGAAGAACCCGCACCAGAAGCCGGAGGTCGCGCGCGCCGTCGATGCGCGCAGCCTCTTCGATCTCCTTCGGCACGGCGTCGAAGGCGTTGCGCATCATGAACACCGAGAAGGGCAGTTGCAGCGTCACATAGACGAGCGTCAGCCCAAGCAGCGAATTGTTGAGGCCGAGCTTTGCAAGGATGATGAAGAGCGGTGTCAGGATCGACTGGAACGGGATCATCAGCGTCGCGATGATCAGCACGAAGAGCGCATTCTTCAGCGGGAATCGATAGCGCGAGAAGCCATAACCGGCGAGCAGGCTGACAGCGACGGTGAGCACCACGGTGGCGACCGAAACGAACAGCGAATTGATCATGTGCCGCCAGATACCGGCGCCGAACGTGTCGAGCAGCGCGTAGGAATCGATGCTGACGCCTGAGGTCGGCCATGGCGGCAAGGGCGGCAGGCTGGCCTCCGTGCCATGCCGGAAGGACGACAACAGCGTGATCACGAAGGGGGCGAGAAAGAAGATCGAGATAGCGATGCCGGTCAGATGATAGGCCGACTTCGTCCGAATGGCCTTGCGCGCGCGGCGTTCCCTTGACGTGGTCATGGACGCTCCTCCCCGACGCGAAGCAGCCAGAGCTGCACGATGCTGATCGCCACCAGGATGGCGAGAAGCACGATCGACAGCGCTGCGCCATAACCGAGATTGAACGACACGAAGGACTGATTGAAGATGTAGTAGACCACCGAGATCATCTTGTTCTGCGGTCCCCCCGACGTCATGATGTAGAACTGGTCGAAGGCGAGGATCGAACCGGTGACGGAGACGATCAGCGCCAATGCGATCGTCTTGCGCATCAGCGGCAGCGTCAGATGCCGGAAACGCTGCCAGCGGCCGGCGCCGTCGATGCGGGCGGCCTCCGTCAGCTCGGACGGAATGGCCTGAAGCCCGGTCAAAAGAATGATCATGGTGAAGCCGGCGATTTTCCAGACGACCATCACCACTACCGTCAGAAAGGCGGTGTCGAAGGTCGCAAGCAGATTGGGGCTCTTTTCGACGAGGCCGAGCGCCTTCAAGGCCGGGCCGATGAAGCCGCTATCGACATTGGCGAGCCAGACCCAGAGCAGTGAGGCGGTGGCAAGGCCGACCACGACGGGCAGGAAGATGATCGTCCGGTAGGCGCCGACGAACTGCCGTTCCTTTTCGACGAAGATTGCCAGCGGAAAGGCGATGGCAAAGATCGCGATGGTGACGATCACGGTATAATAGGCCGTGAAATTCAGCGCCGTCATGAAACGGGTGTCGTTGGCCATGCGGACATAATTGTTGAAACCGACCCAGCGTGACGCCCCCATCAGCGGCCAGTTATGCAGGCTCATCCATCCGGTGAAGAGAACCGGCATGATGAAGAAGACGATGACCAGCGCCATGGCCGGCGCAATGTAGACGAGGCCGCGCCAGTTCGATCGGCGCCGTCGCTTGCGCCGAGGCAATAGAATCTCTGAACCGGAACCGGTCATCAAAACGCTCCGCATCTGTCGAGTGAAATTGGCCGGGAAGCTGCCACCGCTCCCCGGCCGCGGCCGGGAGAGAGTTATTGGCCGCTATCGATGATCGATTGCATCTCCGACTGGGCGCTCGAAAACGCCCCGTCGACATCGTCGCCGAAGATCGAGGCGTTGGTGAAGCTGGCCCAAGGCCCGTTGGCGCTGTTGATCAGGTCGTTGAACTGCAGCGTATAGGGTGTCTTGGCGACGCCGATCGCCTTCAGGCCGACCTGCATGCGCGGATCGAGGCCCTCAAGCACTTTGTCGGCGATATCGCCGCGCGTCGGCAGGCTGCCATACTTCGCCATGATCTTCTGGCCGTCCATCGAATAGATATATTCGAGGAACTCCTTCACCGCGTCGATCTTCTTCGTGCCCTTGGTGATGACGAAGTTGTCGCCGCCGGCAAAGGACGAGGGCTTGCCGTCGACGCCAGGAATGAGGGTCACGCCGAAGTTGATATCGGGATGCTCGGTTACCAGCGTGCCGATGGCAAAGGCGCCGAGGCTTTGCTGGCCGATCTTGCCGTTGGTGAAGGTCAGGAAGTTGGCGCCGTTGTCGCTGGCGGCACCCGCCGGTACGAGGTCCTTCTTGACCATGTTGCGGTAGATATCGACGGCCTTGCGCATCTCAGGCGTATCGAGCGTCGCCGTCTTGCTGTCGGCCGACAGAATATCAGCGCCGGCACCCCAGACAAGCGGCGTGAATGTGAAGATCATGCAGCCGCCGCAGCCGCCACCGGAGAAATAGAAGCCGTAGGTATCGTCACCCAGCGCCCGGATCTTCTCAGCATTGGCGGTAATTTCGTCCCAATTCGCCGGCGCTTTTTCCGGGTCGAGACCGGCCTTCTTGTAGAGATCCTTGTTCCAGGCGAAGACGGAGGTTTCGACCGAAAGCGGCAGGCCGTAAATCCGGTCCTGATAGGTGCCGAGGCGAACATGCGATGGCGAAAGCGAATTGAAATAGGGCAGGGATTTTGCCCAGTCCGTCAGGTCTTCCAGCTGGCCGGCCGCGGCAAAGGCGGGATTATAAATGAGATCCATCGACAAGGCATCCGGCGCCTGTCCGCCGGCGATTGCCGTCGCATATTTCTGTACCAGCTCGGAGAACGGCACCTCGGTCATCACGACCTTGTTCTCGTGACCGGAATTATAGGCTTCGACGACCTTCTTGAAGGCATCGCCAATCCCCGAGCGAACCCACATTTCGACATTTTCGGCAGCTGACGCGGCCGACACCAGACATAAGGTAGCGATGCTGGTCGCAGCCAATAGACGCTTGATCATGACACTCCTCCCGATATGGCGCATCTCCTCGCGCCTTTGCTCATTCTCTTGTTCTCATTCCCTTGGGGGCTTTCCCCCGCATGACTGCCGGACGATCAGCCGGCACGGCAATTTCCTCACTCCCGGCTCGACAGGCCGGCCTTCCGCAAGTGCAAGCACGGTCAATCCGGCTTGCCGCCCGAGCTCCTTCAGTTCCATGTCCACCGTTGTCAGCGGCGGCCGCGTCTGGGCCGCGACAATCTCCCAATTGTCGAAGCCGATGACCGAGACGTCCTGCGGCACCTTGACGCCGCGCTCGCGCAACGCATCCACAGCGCCGCGGGCGATCTGGTCATTGCCGCAGAAGAGCGCATCCGGTTTTTCTCCGGGTCTCTTCCAAAGCTGTTCGACCGCATCATGCCCCCAGCTTTCCGACCAGACGCCGTAGAGCACCGGCTCGCGGTGACCGGCCACCTCGTGATAGGCGCCGGCACGTTCCCGCACCGAGAAGAAATCCTGCGGCCCGGTGATGTGCGCAATCCGCCGCCGTCCGATCTTCATCAGCCATTCGACGGCCAGCTTCGCACCCTGCTCGTCGTCCGACCGGAAGGTGACACTGTTTTGCGCCCCCTCGGTGAACGCATAGACCACAGGCACATGCAAATTCGACAGATCGACAGGCAGGCGCCGGTCCAGGCGTTTTCCCGTCGCGATGATGCCGTCGACCTGTTTGTCCAGCATCGCATCGACATGGATCTGGGCGAGCGCCGGATCGTCTTCAATGGCGCACAGGAAGACCGAAACGCCGTGATCGACGAGTGCGTCCGAGATACCCGCCATGACAGGCAGCGTGAAACGGCCGTAAGTGTCGTTCGTCAGCAGCCCGATGGTGAAGCTGCGCTTGCTGAGAAGACCTCTCGCCAGCGCATTCGGCCGATATCCGATTTCGGCGGCGATCCGTTTCACCCGTTCGCGCGTTTCCGACCCCATCCGGCCGGTATCATTGAGAGCTTTCGACGCCGTCGAGATGCTCACCGCGGCAGCCGCCGCCACCTCGTGGATGGTGATCCTGCCTCTTTTTCCTCCCGATATGTTCAGAACATCCTCCTTCTGAAGTGACCTGAGAAAAGCTTTTACCAATCTCCATGTCAAGTGAGAAAAGGTTTTCTCATGCGACTCTAAAGCTGGGATCGGCAACGCAGCTTGCGGGAGGACGCAAGCACAGGAAAAGATCCACGCGCATCGGTCGGGCCGATTGCGATGTGTCATCGGTTTAAGACCAAGCGCAGAGCGGATGACCTTAAACGGGCAAGGGAGGTTTGTTGCAGCGTCTTGCGGGAGCAAGACCGATCGCTGTCAGAACCTCCAGTGGAGGCCCTGAACTACGGTTCGAACCGAGCGATCATCGAAAAATCAGGCGACGTGCCTTGCGAGCGCGCACCGCGACCAGAGCGAATGCAGCGCCTCGACCAGATGGGCAATATCGGCGTCGGAATGCAGCGGCGTCGGCGTGATGCGCAGGCGCTCGGTCTTCTTCGGCACTGTCGGATAGTTGATCGGCTGGACGTAGACGCCGCAATTGTCGAGCAGCAGATCGGAGATCCACTTGCACTTGGCCGCATCGCCGACCAGCACCGGCACGATATGGCTCGGATTGGGCATATGCGGAATGCCACGCTGGTCGAGCAGTGCTCTCAGCTTGCGGACACGATCCTGATGGCGGGCGCGCTCGAACTGGCTGACCTTCAGGTGCTGGATCGAGGCGGCGGCGCCGGCGGCAAGTGCCGGCGGCAGCGCCGTGGTGAAGATGAAGCCGGAGGCAAACGAGCGGATGAAGTCGCAAAGTGCCGTCGAAGCGGCGATATAGCCGCCCATCACCCCGAATGCCTTGCCGAGCGTGCCTTCGATCACGGTCAACCGGTCCATCAGCCCTTCGCGCTCGGCGATGCCGCCGCCGCGCGGGCCGTACATGCCGACGCCATGCACTTCGTCGAGATAGGTCATCGCCCCATATTTGTCGGCGAGGTCGCAGATCTCCTTGATCGGGGCGATATCGCCGTCCATCGAATAGACGCTCTCGAAGGCGATCAGCTTCGGCGCCTTCGGATCGGCGGCCTTTAGCTTGGCTTCGAGATCGGCCACGTCATTGTGCTTCCAGATCACCTTTTCGCACTTTGCATAGCGGATGCCCTCGATCATCGAGGCATGGTTCATCGCATCGGAGAAGATGATCAGGCCGGGGATCTTGGCGCCGAGCGTGCCAAGCGCTGCCCAGTTGGAAACATAGCCAGACGTAAAGATCAGCGCTGCTTCCTTGCCGTGCAGGTCGGCAAGCTCACGCTCGAGCATGACATGATGGTGGTTGGTGCCAGAAATATTCCGGGTGCCTCCCGCACCCGCGCCACAGTGGTCGATGGCGTTCTTCATCGCCTCGATCACCTTCGGATGCTGGCCCATGCCGAGATAGTCGTTGGAGCACCAGACCGTGACTTCCTTCTCGCCATCCGCGGTGTAACGCGTCGCGCGGGGAAAATTGCCGCGGTGACGTTCGAGATCAGCAAAAACGCGGTAACGGCCCTCGGTATGAAGCCCGTCCAGCTCGTTTTTGAAAAACGCTTCGAAATCCATCATATGCTCCAGTATCGCGCGGATGTTCTTGATGACTGGACGTCCGCGCGTCAATCCTTACCCTTTGCTTTAACATCAACTGCGGCAAAAGGCCCAGATTTTTGAATGATTCCAGATAAAAAATATGCAAGCCGCGATCAACGAAATTGATGCCGCAGAAGGCAGCCGAGTTTGCGGACCGAGCAAAAGGCGACCCAGCCCGATCGCAAAAAAATCAGCACACCGGATGGACAACCCTTTCTTCCGACATAGTTTTCGGTCTAGCCTGACAAAAAATAAAAGGGACGGCCTTTGCCCACTGGGCAACAACCTCGGAGAAAAAAGATGAAGAAAGTTGTCATACTCGCATTGATCGGCCTGTCGATCGCAAGCTGCACGCCGACGCAGCAGGGCGCCGGCATCGGCGCTGCATCAGGTGCCGTCATCGGCGGCGTAGTCACCGGCAACGTCCGTGGCGCGGCAGTCGGCGCCGCTATCGGCGGCGTGTCCGGCGCCCTCATCGGCAGCGTCGCCGAACAACCCGGCCAGTGCTACTATCGCGACCGCTACGGCCGCCGCTACATCGATAGTTGCCCGCGCTGAGAGCACTTGGAAATCGGTAAATTCAGGAAATCCCGGACACAGGTCCGGGATTTTTTGTGCTAAATTAGCGCGTTGGCAATTTAAAATGGTACACCCCGCGCGATTTTGTCGCTAAGCTGTTCACGGCTGGGCAACGAAGCTTCAATGTAGACATAACCAAAAGCGGCGGATGCGGATCAGAGGGACAGGCCCGAAAACAAGTACTGCGTATCGGCGAACAGGCACCATGATGGTGGTCGCAGCGGCAGCTGCGTTCTCACCGGTCCTGATCGGCGACGCTTACGCCTTCAAGCTTTTCGGCATCACCATTTTCGGTAAGGAAGAAGACGAAGGCGAACAGGTGCCCGATCCGGTGCGCTACCAGGTCGACCTCAAAGCCGATACCGCCGATCCCGACCTGAAAGAAGCGCTGGAAAACAGTTCCCGTCTCGTCAGCGACCAGAAGCAGCCGGTGTCCGGCGATCTCGGCGTGGTCGTCAAGGCGCGCGACGACCGTGAGCGGCTGATCGCCACTCTGTATGAAAAGGCCCGTTATGGCGGCTTGGTGACGATCACCATCGACGGCAAGAATATCGACGACCTGCCGCCCAATCCGACATTCGACCGGTCCGGGCCGATCCCCGTTACCGTCGACATTGCTCCCGGCCCCGTTTTCAAGGTCAGGGAGGTCCAGTTCGGCGGCGATGCCGCAAACCATAATCCCGCCGATTACGATCTCGCCCCCGGTGCGCAGGCCGGCTCGCTCGCCATCATCAGGGCCGGTGACAAGATCGTCCAACAATTGAAGAGCGAAGGCCGGCCGTTTGCCAAGTTGACCGAACGCAAGGTCGTCGCCGATCACAACAGCGATACCGTCGATATCGTCCTTGCTGCCGAAGGCGGTCCCATCGCCCCGATCGGCGATGTCGGAGTCACCGGCGAGAAGACCGTCAGGCCAGCTTTCATCCAGCGTTATTCCCGGCTGAACAAGGGCGAAGCCTATTCCCCGGAAGCGCTGAAAAAGGCTGGCGAACGCCTTCGCGCCCTCGGCGTCTTTTCGAGCGTCACCATCCACCAAGGGGATGCGCTGGCACCGGATGGCACCTTGCCGATGACGATCGAGGTTTCGGAAGGCAAGAGACGCTACTTCGGCGTCGGCGCGCAATATTCCACCACCGACGGCTTCGGCGTTCAGGGCTATTGGGGCCACCGCAACCTGTTCGGCGAAGCCGAAACGCTGAGGATCGAGGGAGCGGTCTCGCGGCTTGGCGAAACGACGGATGTCGGCAGCCTCGACTATTCCGCCGGCATCCTCTTCACCAAGCCCGGCGCCTTCTTCCCCGCCGCCACGCTGAAGGCCGGCATCATCGCCAAGACCGAAAATCCGGATGCCTATAACGCCACGCTCGTCACCGCCTCGCTCGGCCTTTCCTACGAGCTGACCGACCAGGACACGATCTCCGCGAGCGGCGAGGTCAGCTGGGAGCGCGACGACGACGCCTTCGGCACGAACGACTATCTGACCTTCACCTTGCCGATCCAATATGATCGCGACGCACGCGACGACAAGTTCAACCCGACAGAGGGTTATCGCGCGACGCTCTCGGCAAAGCCCGGCTACGAGATCTTCAACGCCACGCCCTATGCGGCATTCGAGGGCTCGATCTCCGGCTACTTGCCGTTCGGCCAGGAAGACGGCGTGGTGCTTGCCGGCAAGGTCGCCGCCGGCGTCCTGATCGGCGGCGATAGCATTGGGGACATTCCCGCCACGCAGCGCTTCTTTGCCGGCGGCGGCGGCTCGGTGCGCGGATACAGCTATCAGGAAATCTCGCCCTACAACGACAATGGCGATCCCACCGGCGGCCGCTCCTATGTGACTGGTTCGCTGGAAGCCCGCATCAAGATCACCGATACGATCGGCATCGTGCCCTTCATCGATGTCGGCACCGTATCGGACAGCACCTTTCCAGGTTTTTCCGATATTCGCGCCGGCGCCGGCGCCGGAATACGATATGCAACGCCTTTCGGCCCGTTGCGGCTTGATTTTGCCATGCCGCTGAACAAGTACGAAGATGGCACAGATTACGGAATCTACGCCGGCATCGGCCAATCCTTCTAGGGTTGCCGATTCCGCTCGTGTTTTCCGATCTGTGAGCCGTCATGAAAACGGGGTAGTGTTCGCGCCGATGCAAACGCTGACAAAAATCGTCAACTGGATCGTACGGCTCACCGGCTATGCCGTCGGCGCCACGTTGATTCTTGCCGTCGTCGCACTGGCGATCTTCGGCTTCACCAGTTTTGGCGCTCGCATCGTTACCGAAAAGATAGCCTCCACGCTTTCCAACCGCGACATGACGATCGAGGTTCGCGAACCGCAAGGCCTTTTGACCGGCGGGCTTCGCGCCGCCGAGATCTCCATCTCCGACACCAGGGGCGTCTTTGCGGAAATTCATGGCGTCGCGATCGACTGGAATCCGTTTGCGCTACTGACCGGAACCTTCCATGCCAAACGCTTCGAGATCGAAGCGATCAACGTGCTGCGCAAGCCGGTACGCACCCTGCCCTCGCGGCCCCAAGCTGAAAATTCCGGCGGATTCAGCCTTCCGATCAAGGTCGATGTCGACCGCATCGCGCTGCCCGATATCAAACTTGCCGCACCCGTTGCCGGCCGCGCCTTTGCGCTCGCTGCCGAAGGCAGCCTTTCGGCGAACGGCGATGGCGGCGAGGCCGTCGTCAATGTCAGCCGTCACGCGGTTCCGGATGCGCGGCTTGCCGCCGACATCGCTTTTGCGCCAGCCGAAAACCGGCTGCGGCTGAAGGCGCAGCTGTCCGAGCCGAAGGGCGGACTGCTGGCGGGCTTTCTCGGCCTGCCGGACAGCCCGGCCGTTAACATCGATCTCGATGGCCAGGGGCCGATATCCGATTGGAAAGGCAAATTGCAGGCCGCCCTCGACGGGCAGCAACGTGCCGCAATCGAAGCCCGGCACCAAATTACGGAAGACGGGCTGCACCACCTCGACCTCAAGGGCGGCGGTGACCTGAGCTCGCTGCTTCCATCGGCATTCCGGCCGCTTTTTGCCGGCCAGACCAATATCGATCTTGCCACCACCTTCGACAATCACGGCAAGATCGATATCCAGACCGGCAATATCGCCACCGGCAGCGTTGTGATCGCCGCATCGGGTACCCTCGATCCTGCCGGCAACAACAGCCTGAACGCCAATCTGCTCGGCACGTCGGGGCCTGTCGATTTCCGCTGGCCGCTCGCCGAAGGCGATGCCCGCTTCCTGATATCAGGCCTCAACCTGGCGCTGACAGGCGATGCGCAGACCGCCCGACTGAACGTCAGCGGCTCGCTCGACACCGCAACCCTGCCGCAGGCCACTATCGGCAACATCAAGCTGACCGCAAAGAGCGACGCCTTCAATCTCGCCGCCCGTTCCGGCAGCGTCCAGCTGCGCCTCGTTGCTGGCGATACGACCTTTACCGAGCCGAACCTCAATCGCGCCGTCCAAGGCCCGGTCACGATCGCCTCGCCGCTGCAGATCTCGCCCTCCGGCATCGGATTCAACGGCACCACCGTCGAAAGCGCCAATATCAACGGCGGCCTCAATGGCTCCTACCGGCTGGCGGACAAAGCGCTGACCGGCAACCTCAAGCTCACCATCAACCCGGCAGCCCTGCCGGCTGCGGTGACAAGCAGGTTCGACGGACCGATCTCGCTCGAAAGCCAGGTGGTCGGCACCATCCCGTCAAAATTCGCGCTGTCCAATCTCGTCCTGAAGTCCGGTACGCTCGAAGCCGCCGGCAACGTCGCACTCGATGGCGGGATGTTGAATGCCGATCTCTCGGGCCGGCTGCCTGACATCGGCAAGCTCATCCCCGGCGCCAGCGGTGGGGCGGGTTATGCGTTGAGAGTGGGAGGTGAGCTCCCGGCAATTTCCGTGACGGCCAATCTCAAGGCCGCCAGCCTTGAAATGGCAGACCGCACGCTCGGCAACCTCAATATCGACTTGTCGGGTCTTGCTGATCCCAAGGCGCCGCAGGGCAGGATCGCCGCCACCGGCACGATCGACGGCCAGCCGATCGGCATCAACGGTGATATAAGTTCGCAGGACGGCAAGACGAGCATCCCGGCGCTGACCGCCGATATCGGCGGCAACCGGCTGACCGGCAATGTGGAATTCTCGCCTACCCTGGAGCCAACAGCCGCACTGACCTTCGATTTCCCCAATGTCGGCCTGCTCGCCGCACTCGGCGGGCAGAAGGCCGACGGCGATCTCAAAGGGTCGCTCGGCGTCAGCAGCGATGGCGGCAGGATTGCGCTCAAGCTGCTTGCGACCGGCGGCTCGATCCGCCGTGATACGCTTGCGATCGTCAAGCCGGATATCGATGTCACGGTCAGCGATCTCAAAGCCCTTGCGGCAAACGGCACGGTCAAGGCCGAGGAGGTAAGTGCCGGAACGAACAGGCTCGCCGGCCTTTCGCTTAGGTTTACCAAGCAGCAAGACCATACCGATTTCGATCTCAATGCTGCCTATGACGGCAATCCCGTGCTGGCCGCCGGCAATATCGAGGCAGCGGACGGCACGATGCACCTGAACCTTGACCGGTTCTCGGCAAGCCCCCGCAATATCCCGATCGAGCTTGCCGCCCCGACGCAGGTCGCCGTCGGCGGCGGTGCCGCCAGCCTGAACGAACTGACGCTGAAGACCGGCACCGGTTCGGTGACCGTCACAGGTTCCGCCGGCGAAACGCTGAAGCTCGATGCAGACATCCGCGAGCTGCCGGCAGCCCTCGCCAACGGTTTCGTGCCCAACCTTTCAGCCGGCGGCACGATCTCCGGAACGATTGCCGTGACCGGAACACCGGCGGCACCGGTCGCCGATTTCAAGCTCGACTGGAAGGATGCGACGACGGGCCAGACCAAAGGCGCCGGCCTGGCACCGCTCGGCATCACCGCCGGCGGCAAATTCGCCGACAACAAGCTCGATTTCAACACGACGGTCGGCAGCAATGACGGCCTTTCGCTCAAGGCTGCCGGCAATGTCGCGCTCGCCGACCCGAAGGCACCGGTGCTTGATGTCAACGCCGATATCCTCAACCTGCCTGCGCGCATCGCCAATGGTTTCGTTCCCGATCTCGCCGCCGAAGGCACGATTACAGGAAAAGTGGCGGCCTCCGGTTCCCTCGCTGCCCCCACCGCCAATTTCGATCTCGATTGGAAAGGTGCTGCGACGAGCCAGACGAAGCGCGTCGGCCTTGCCGATCTTGGCCTCAAGGCATCCGGTAAATTTGCAGACAGCAAGCTCGATTTCGATACAGTGATCGGCGGCGCCAACCGCCTCTCGCTGAAGGCAAACGGCAATGTCGCCATCACAGGCACGACGATCGGCAACGTCAAAGTCGATGCCGTGCTGGCGAATGTCCCGGCTAATATCGCAAACAGCTTCGTCGCCGATCTCGCCGCCGAAGGCACGATCTCTGGAAAGATCTCGGCCACCGGGTCACTTTCCGCCCCGAGTGCCGATTTCGATTTCAATTGGAAAGACGCTGCGACGAGCCACACGAAACGTGCTGGCCTTGCAGCGCTCGGCTTGACCGCATCGGGAAAATTTGCCGAAAACAAGCTTGATTTCAATGCGGCGGTCAGCGGCGATAAAGACCTCTCCCTGAAGGCCATGGGCAATGTCGCATTGGCCGGTACGGCGATCGACAGCATCAAGGTCGATGCCGAGATCGCCAAGCTTCCGGCCAGCCTCGCAAACGCCTTCGTTCCCGATCTGGCGGCCGGCGGCACGATATCCGGCACTATGTCCGCCGCCGGGACCCCTGCCGCACCGAAGGCCGACTTCAAGCTCGACTGGGCGGATGCTGCGACCAGCCAGACCAGAAGCGCTCATCTCTCGGGCCTCGCACTTGCCGCATCCGGACGCTTCGCCGACGACCGGCTCGATTTCGATGCCAATCTCGGCGGCCGGGACGGCCTCTCGCTGAGGGCCGCCGGCAACATCGCGATATCAGGCACGTCAGTCCGCAACCTCGACGTCAAGGCCGATCTCGCCAACCTTCCTGCAGGCCTCGCCAACGGCTTCGTCCCCGGTCTTGCCGCTGAAGGCACCGTGTCGGGCACGGCATCCGCCTCCGGCGCGCTGCCAAAGCCAGCGGTCGATTTCAAGCTCGACTGGAAGAACGCCACGACCGCCCAGACCAAAAGCAGCGGCCTTTCGGGCCTGAGTGCCGCGGCATCCGGCAAGTTCGCCAACGATCGGGTCGACTTCGATGCCAACCTTACCGGCAAGGACGGCGTGTTGGCCAAGGCGACGGGCGGCGTCACGATCGCGGGAACGGCCATCCGGGACCTTTCGATCAATGCCGATATCCCGGCGCTGCCGGCAAATATCGCAAACGCCTTCGTTCCAGGACTCGGTGCCGAAGGCACGCTTTCGGCAAACGCCGTAACGTCGGGAACCCCGGCAAATCCGGTCGTCGATTTCAAGCTCGACTGGAAGGATGCCGCGACCAGCCATACCAAGGCTGCCGGCCTGTCCCGCCTTGCGTTGGCGGCGACCGGGAAATACGCCGGTGACAGGCTGGATTTCGATGCCGCCCTCAACGGCGGCGGCATTGCGCTGAAAGCTGCCGGCAATCTTGCCATCGCAGGCACGTCGATCCGGTCGCTCGATGTCACGGCGAATACCACCAATCTTCCGGCCGGCATTGCCAACGGCTTCGTTCCCGGCCTTGCAGCCGAGGGCGCGGTCTCGGCGACCGTAAAGGCCACCGGCGCGCTATCGGCGCCCTCCGTCGACTTCAAGGTTGATTGGAAGAACGCAGCGACGAGCCAGACAAAAGGTGCCGGCCTTTCGCCGTTCAGCATCGACGCATCAGGCAAACTTGCCGGAAACAGGCTGACGGTCGATACCAGTCTTGCCGGTGATGCCGGCATGTCGCTGAAGGGCGGCGGCAGCGTCGTCATCACAGGCAATCGCGCCATGGACATGCGCTTCACAGGCAATCTTCCTTTCGCCGTGCTCGGCGCCCCGCTTGCGCAACAGGGCCTCGTCGCCGACGGCGTCGCCACCGTCAATCTCCAGATCGGCGGAACGGCCGTAGCACCCGTCATCAACGGCACTGTCTCGACCAATGGCGCCAAGCTCGTCGACGTCCGGCGCAATCTTGCTGTCAACAATCTGACGGCAACCGTGACCTTCAATGGCAGCCAGGCCGTGATATCGCGCCTCAACGGCAGCCTTGGCGGCGGCGGCACGATTTCGGCCAGCGGCACCATCGGCATCCAGCCAGCCGGCGGCTTTCCCGCCGACATTTCGATCAAGCTCGACAAGGCAGTCTATGTCGATGGAACGCTTGTCGTCTCGACCGTCAATGGCATAGTCGGCCTGCGCGGGCCGATCACCAATGCGACGCTGAGCGGCAAGCTTCGGCTGGACAAGACCTCGATCACGGTTCCGGAAAAATTGCCGACCTCGCTGAGAGAAATCGACATCCGCCACAAGAATGCACCGCGCGCGGTACTTGCGCAGCTGCGCGATGACGGCGAGCGCAAACCCGGCGAGAAATCCTCCGTGATCACCCTGGATCTCGAAATCGATGCGCCCTCGCATATCTTCGTGCGCGGCCGCGGCATCGACGCCGAGCTTGGCGGCCTGGTGACGATCCGCGGAACGGCGGCTGCACCCATCGTGACCGGCGGTTTCACCATGCGCCGCGGCCGCATGACCATTCTCAACCGCCGCCTGGATTTCTCCGACAAGAGCCGGATCACCTTTGCCGGCGACATGACGCCGGCGCTCGATATGGAAGCGACCTCGGCCTCCGGCACGACGACGCTGACCGTCGACGTCGCAGGTCTCGCCACCGACCCCGCCATCACCTTTTCCTCCTCGCCCCAGCTGCCGCAGGACGAAGTGCTGGCGCAGCTGATTTTCGGCCAGTCGATGTCGAAGCTCTCGCCGGTGCAGATCGCCCAGCTCGCCGACGCCGTCAGTCAGCTGGCCGGCAACCGCTCCACCTCGCTTTTCGAAGGTCTGCGCAACCAGCTCGGCGTCGACGATTTCGACGTCAGCACCGATTCCAAGGGCCAGACGAGCGTCAGCGTCGGCCGCTATCTCAACGACCGCACCTATTTCGAATTGCAGCAGGGCGGTTCGGCCGGCGCCAAGGCGGTGATCAACCTCGATGTCGGCCGCGGCGTCAAGCTGCGCGGAGGGGCCGGCGGCAATGGCGAGGGCGAAGCCGGGATTGTCTACGAACGGGAATACTGATCCATCCCGCCCGAAGCTGGGCAGCGGTTTTGGACCGACGGCATGCAAAAGCTCTAACCCGGCTTAGAAACCCGTTTTGCTGGTCTTGAGAAGGATATTGGTCTCGGTCGAATTGATGCCGTTGACCAGCCGGATGCGGCGCAGCGTCTCGTCGAAGGAGGCGAGGTCGCGATCCTCGAGTTCGGCGATGAAATCCCATTTGCCGTTGGTGCTGTGCAGCGCGCGCACCTGCGGCAGGCCCCGCAACTGATCGGCCACCCTGTCGGCGAGCTTGCCGAGCACCTCGATCATGACGATGGCGCGAACGCCGGCGGAGCGCGTCTCATGGCCGGTGCGGATGGTGAAGCCGACGATGATGCCGCCGGCCACCAGCCGGTCGATACGGGCGGCAACCGTTGCCCGCGATGCGCCGGTCATCGCCGCAAGCGAGGAGACGGAAATCCGGGCGTTATGGCGAAGTGCACTCAGAAGTTCGGTGTCGAGATCGTCCACGCTGATCACTTTGTCAAAAATGGTTTATCAATTTGCGCAATCATAGTCCATTTCTGACACTTTTCCATCTTTTTGCCGCCAGCCCTTTATCCCACTATCGGTCGAAACAGGCCTCAACACGGAGCCCTCCAAAATGAATGCCCAATCGCGATCTGTCACCCTCATCGGCGCGCCGCTGGAAGAAGGCTCCGGCCGCAGAGGCGCTGCCATGGGCCCTGCGGCCCTGCGCATTGCCGGCGTCGACCAGACGCTGATCGAGCTTGGCCATGACGTTGCCGATCTTGGCGATCTCAGGATCGTACCGGCGATGGACCTGCCGAACCACCCGAAGGCCCACAATCTGAGGATCGTCGGTGCCTTCACCCGCGCGCTCGAAAGCAGCGTCCACGACGTCGCGGCCTCCGGCCGTTTCCCGCTGATTCTCGGCGGCGACCACAGCCTTTCCATGGGCAGCGTCTCCGGCATGGCCCGTTATGCCGCCGGCAAAGATCGCCCGCTCTTCGTGCTCTGGCTCGATGCCCATGCCGATTTCAACTCTCCGGCCACATCGCCTTCCGGCAATATTCATGGCATGCCCGTCGCCTTCTTTTGTGGCCAAGCGGAGTTCGCCGAGATCCTGCCGAAGGGCCGTCCGCTCGTCGACCCGAAGAATGTCTTCCAGGTCGGCATCCGTTCGGTCGATGCGCGCGAGCGCGAGGAAATCCACGAACACGGCGTCAACGTCTTCGACATGCGCGCGATCGACGAGCAGGGTATCGGCGCCACCATGCGTGAGATCCTCGATGTCGTCACCAAAGCGAACGGCCTGCTGCATGTCAGCCTCGATCTCGATTTCCTCGATCCCGAGATTGCGCCGGGCGTCGGCACGACGGTTCCTGGCGGCGCGACTTTTCGCGAGGCGCATCTGGTGATGGAAATGCTTTCGGACAGCGGCCTCGTCTCGTCGCTCGATCTCGTCGAGCTCAATCCGTTTCTCGACGATCGCGGCAAGAGCGCCCGCATCCTGGTGGAACTGACGGCAAGCCTCTTCGGCCGCCGCATCTTCGATCGTCCGACACGCGCCGCGTAAGAGCATGTCGAGCAAAAGTGTGCAGCGGTTTTGCGATAACGACATGCGTTGAAATAAGATTAGAGGGAGAACGACCATGAACACTTCGGAAAAACTGATCGCCACTGAACAACGGCTCGGCGCCCATAACTACAAGCCGCTCGACGTGGTGCTGACGCGTGGCGAAGGTGTTTATGTCTGGGATACCGACGGCAACCGTTATCTCGATTGCCTCTCGGCCTATTCCGCCGTCAACCAGGGCCACTGCCATCCGAAAATCCTTGCCGCCATGGTCGAACAGGCAGGCAGGCTGACGCTCACCTCCCGCGCCTTCCGCAACGATCAACTTGCCTATCTCTACGAAGAACTCGCGGCTCTCACCGGCTCGCATAAGATCCTGCCGATGAATTCCGGCGCCGAAGCGGTGGAGACCGCCATCAAGGCGGTGCGCAAATGGGGTTACGAGGTCAAGGGTGTGCCGGAGGGCAAGGCGGAGATCATCGTCTGCGCCGATAATTTTCATGGCCGGACGCTGAGCATCATCAGCTTCTCGACGGATCCCGAGGCCCGCAGCGGTTTCGGCCCCTACACGTCAGGTTTCCGCATCATTCCGTTCGGCGATGCCGAGGCTTTCGCCGCCGTAATCAACAGAAATACCGTGGCCGCCTTGATCGAACCGATCCAGGGGGAAGCCGGCGTCATCATTCCGCCGGCGGGTTATTTCACCCGCATCCGCGAGCTTTGCACGGCAAACAACGTCACTCTTATCCTCGATGAGATCCAGACCGGCCTCGGCCGCACCGGCAAGCTGCTGGCCGAGGAGCACGAAGGCATCGAGGCAGACGTGACGCTGATCGGCAAGGCGCTATCCGGCGGCTTCTATCCGGTGTCGGCCGTGCTTTCGAATTCCGAAGTTCTGGGCGTGCTGAAGCCCGGCCAGCACGGCTCGACCTTCGGCGGCAATCCGCTCGCCTGCGCGGTGGCCCGCGCAGCACTCAAGGTGCTGACGGAAGAGGGCATGATCGAGAACGCCGCCGTTATGGGCGACTATTTCCTCGAAGGCTTGAGGTCGATCCGCTCGAACATCGTCAGGGACGTCCGCGGCCGCGGCCTGATGATGGCCATCGAGCTGGAACCCGAAGCCGGCGGCGCGCGGCAATATTGCCATGCGCTGAAGGAGCGCGGCCTTCTCGCCAAGGACACCCACGACCACACAATTCGCCTCGCTCCGCCACTGGTCATATCTAGAGAGCAGGTCGATTGGGCGGTCTCGCAGATCGAAGAGACGATAAGCTGAGTAAATCGGCGAACTTCTTCTTGAGGATCTCGAATAAGCCTGGAGTATCCTGACTGCGAAAATTTCGGCTGGAGGAGATCGGCAGCAAAACTGCCTTGCCTTCATCCGAGCTTAAAAACCTTCGCAATCCCGACACCCAATTTAGATTTGGGCAACACTCTTTCGCTAAAGTCATCGATAACCGTAACGATGCTTCGCCGAGCGCAAAGCCATCGCGTGGGATGAAGGCAAAGCTTGTCCGCGCCAATGGTGGCGCATCCGCTTCTGCCCTGGCTTACGATAGTTGGGAAGAATTCTAATGGCGACGATCAATTCAACTAACTTCAGCGGCGATACGCTCGAAATTATTGCCTTCCGCCTGCATGACCAGGAATTCTGCGTCAAGACCACGACCATCCGCGAAATCCGCGGCTGGGCGCCGTCGACGCCGATCCCCCATGCACCGGCCGATGTCATCGGTGTCATGAACCTGCGCGGCTCGGTGATCCCGATCATCGATCTTGCTTTCAAACTCGGCATGAAGAGCACCGTCGCCAATGAGCGCAGCGCCATCGTCGTCGCCGAAGTTCACAGCATGGTCATCGGCATGCTGGTCGACCGCGTCTCGGACATTCTCACCATCTCGTCCAGCCAGGTCCAGCCGGTGCCGGAAGTGACCGCCTCCTTCGACCGGGCCTATTGCGAAGGCATCATCGCCTCGGAAAATGGCATGATCTGCTTCCTGAACCTCGCCAAGATGTTCAAGGAAAACGAGACGGATGAACTGGCCGCCTGATTCTGAGAAGCCGCTAAATTATCGAAAAACCGCCCTCCGGGGCGGTTTTTTATTGCGTGAGATACTCGGCCAGCTGCGACTGTGATTCTGATATCAGAAGATTAGCAAAAGCTTTTATACGCAATATTAACCATGCCCAGTCAGCATGGTTGTGAAGCGTTCGGATGACATGTTTGCGGCACATTGGGATTGCGAACCGGCCAACGGTTCGTCCCGGGACCAGCACTCCTCGTCGACCCTTGCGTCTACCAGCCTAAGCAGCAAAAGCTGCGCATCTCAAAGGGACAGCAATGTTTGGTCTAAGCTCCGATTCGAACTACATTCTTGATGCCATCTCCAAATCGCAGGCGATCATAGAGTTCGATCTCAAAGGAAACATCCTCAAGGCGAACGAAAATTTCTGCAAGGCGCTTGGATACAGCCTGAGCGAGATCGTTGGTAAGCATCACGGCATGTTCTGCGAGCGGGCCTATACGGCAACCGCGGCGTATCGCGAATTCTGGGCGCGGCTCGGACGCGGCGAATATGACGCCGGCGCCTACAAGCGCTTTGCCAAGGGCAACCGGGAAATATGGATCCAGGCGTCCTACAATCCGGTTTTCAAAGGAGGCAAACCATACAAGGTCGTGAAATTCGCGGCCGACATCACCGCAGCGAAAAAGAAGGCGGTGGAGGATTCCGGCAAGCTCGCGGCGATCTCGCGCTCGCAGGCGGTGATCGAATTTGCCCCGACGGGCGAAATCTTGACCGCCAACGAGAATTTCTGCAACGCCATGGGATATTCGCTCGCCGAGATCACCGGCAAGCACCACAGCATGTTCTGCGATCGTGCCTATACGGATACGGCCGACTATACCAATTTCTGGAAGCGGTTGGCGCAGGGCGAGTTCATCGCCAATGAATTTGTCAGGTTCGGCAAGGGTGGCCGGCAAATCTGGATACAGGCAGCCTACAACCCGATCCTCGATGCCGACGGCAAGGTCTACAAGGTGGTGAAGTTCGCGACCGACGTTACCCAGCGCATGAGCGCCATTTCCCTTCTCGGCACCGCGCTGCGCAATCTTTCCGAAGGCGATCTGACAAGAACGGTGGACGCGCCTTTCGTTCCATCGATGGAGCAGCTGCGGCACGATTTCAACACCGCTGTCAAAGGCCTTTCCGAGACCATGAAGACGATCGGTCAGAATGCCAGTGCGATCGCCGCAGGGTCGAGCGAGATCGGCGCATCGGCCGACTCCTTCTCCAAGCGGACGGAACAGCAGGCAGCATCGATCGAAGAGACGGCCGCCGCGCTGGAGGAGATCACCACGACCGTCAACGATTCCAGCCGTCGTGCCGATGAGGCGGGGCGTCTCGTCGCCGTGACCAAGCAGGGCGCCGAACATTCCGGCGTCGTGGTTCGCAATGCCGTCGCGGCCATGGGCCAGATCGAACAATCCTCGCGCGAGATCACCAACATCATCGGCGTGATCGACGACATCGCCTTCCAGACCAACTTGCTTGCGCTGAATGCCGGCGTCGAGGCGGCTCGCGCCGGTGAAGCCGGCAAGGGCTTTGCGGTCGTGGCTCAGGAGGTGCGGGAACTCGCCCAACGCTCCGCCAATGCTGCCAAGGAGATCAAGGCGCTGATCAACACGTCGGGCGAGCATGTCAAGAACGGCGTCGGGCTCGTCGGCGAGACCGGCAAGGCGCTCGAGGCGATCGTCGCACAGGTCGGCGATATCAATGGCAATGTCGCCGCCATCGTCGAAGCCTCCAGGGAACAGGCAACCGGCCTCAAGGAAATCAACCAGGCGGTCAATACGCTGGATCAGGCAACCCAGCAGAATGCCGCGATGGTCGAGGAAAGTACCGCCGCCAGCCTCAGCCTTGCGAGAGAAGCCGAAACGCTGCGTGTCCTGCTGGCTAGGTTCCGCCTACCCGGGCAGACGCAGTCGACCAGCGGAGCGGGGCCAAGACAAACGGGCTCGCCGGCGCTGCATCTCGTTTCACGTGTCGCAAAGGCGCACGGCGCTGCCGCGGCGACCGCCCAGAGCTGGGAAGAGTTCTGAACCATACCGGTGCAAGGCGGCACCTTGACCGGATTGCGCCGTATACGACGATAAAGCGCCGCCGCATGAAGCCCATGCGACGCGCTTTGATGGCTTAGCCGAACAGCGCGAAGGTTGCCCTCAGCGTCACCCAGACACCCCACAGCAGCGGAATGCCGACGACGGCCCAGGCAAGCATCGCCTTGGCGTCCAGCCCGCCTGTGCCGATGCCGAAGGAACCCGTCGGCCCGGCATTGACGGCGGCCGACTTCGCCTGCAACGCGGCGACCTCGTCATCGGACATGAACCATTTGTCCGAAAGCGGCCTGATCAGCGCATTGGCGATGAGCCCGAGCGCCAGCATGCCGGCGAGGATATACATGGTGCCGGTATAGAGGGTTGGCCCGGGCGCAACGCCGGCGGCGATCTGCGCTTCGCGGATATAGTTGACGACAACGGGCCCGACGATGCCGGCCGTTGCCCAGGCCGTCAGCAGCCGGCCGTGGATGGCGCCGACGAACTGCGTACCGAAAATATCGGCAAGATAGGCCGGGATCGTCGCAAAGCCGCCGCCGTACATCGACAGGATGATGCCGAAGGAGAGAACGAACAGCGCCTTGTTGCCCATGCCTGCGAAAGTGGGCGCCAGTGCATAGAGCACGATGCCGAGGACGAAGAAGCAATAATAGGTATTCTTGCGGCCGATCTTGTCGGACAGCGACGCCCAGAAGAACCGTCCGCCGATGTTGAAGAGCGACAGCAAGCCGGCGAAACCGGCGGCGATCGTGGCGATCGATGCCTTCTGCCCGGCGTCGAGCTGGGCGAAGCCGACATCCGGCAGGCCGATCAGCGAACCGGCGAAGATTTCCTGCAGCATCGGCGAGGCCATGCCGATAACGCCGATACCGGCCGAAACGTTGAGGCAAAGCACCGCCCAGATCAGCCAGAACTGTTTTGTCCTGTGGGCATTGCTGAGGTGCACATGTTTGGTGGTGATCATCGTGCTCTTGGCTGCAGGCGGCGTCCAACCCTCGGGACGCCAGCCGGCCGGCGGAATGCGATAGCCGAAGGCGCCGCCCATCATGAAGACGAAATAGATCACCGCCATGACGATGAAGGTCTGCCAGACGCCGACCGAACTGTCGGTCTTGAAGGCATTCATCAGCAGGTTGGCCAATGGGGCGCCGATCATCGCACCGCCGCCGAAGCCCATGATCGCCATACCGGTCGCCATGCCGCGCCGGTCGGGAAACCATTTGATCAGTGTCGAGACCGGTGAGATGTAACCGAGGCCGAGACCGATGCCGCCGATGACGCCGGCACCGAGCCACATCATCCAGAGCTGATGAGTAATGACGCCGATCGCCGCAAGAATGATGCCGCCGCACCAGCAGCAAGCGGAAACGACGCCCGCCTTGCGCGGACCGGCGCGCTCAAGCCAGCCGCCCCAGATGGCGGCCGATGAGCCAAGTAGAACGAAGAACAACGTATAGATCCAGCCGAGGTCGGCAACGCGCCAGTCGCAGGTCGTGGTGAACAGCGCCGAGGCGAGTGTCAGATCAGGGCAGGCCGTCGAGGCCGTGATCCCGAGCGACTTGGAAAGCGGCAGCCAGAACACGCTGAAACCATAGGCCATGCCGATGCAGAGATGGATGGCGAGCGCTGCCGGCGGCACCAGCCACCGATTGAACCCGGGCCTTGCGACGATCCTTTCACGATCGAGCAGGCCTACCCCCGCCAACGCCCCGTCTGTACGTGTTTCCGCTGCAGTCATGAACAACTCCTCCTGGCTCAGACTTGGTTTTTCTCAGATTTTACTGTCACCGACATATGCGCAGGCAGGTTGCTCCCGCCTCCCCTTCGCGCATGGGCCGATCCAGACTATGGGACCTGGTGTGTCACCGGCTCTGGCTTTCTAATCAGAGGAACGGCCTGAAGCACGAGCGCGTCCAGGCCGTTCTCCTCATTCTCCAGAATTTCGAACAATTGCCGCCGCATGCGCGGGTCCCAGAATTTATTGATATGGGTGGCGACCCCCTGCGCGGCCTCGCTTTGCGGCTGGCTCTTGAAGAAGGTGGCGATCTGGTTTGCCATATAGACGAGCTTGGTCTTGGTATCATGCGACATCGGCAATGCTTCCGGGCGAGATGCGGTGCGGGTGGGTGAAAATCTCGAAATCCTCGCCGCGCACCAGCGCGACGAGCGTCATGCCGGCTTCTTCGGCCGTGCGGATGGCGAGAGCCGTCGGCGCCGATATGGCGATGAGCACCGGGCTGCCGAGGATCGCCGCCTTCTGCACCATCTCGACGGAAAGCCTGCTGGTGACGACGACGGCGCCGTCCCCGCCTCTTTCACTGGCGCCGATGACGGCGCCGCAGAGCTTGTCCAGCGCATTGTGCCGACCGACATCTTCGCGCACGGCAATCAGCCCCCTGCCGGGAAGATAGAACCCGGCGCCATGCACCGCCCGCGTCTCACGATGCAGCGGCTGCGCCTCGTTCAGAAGCGAAACGGCGCGGACGATATCCGCATGCGACAGCGCCAGCGGCGATGTCGAAACGTCAGGCACCGGCCGTACCGCCTGTTCGATCGATTCGATGCCGCAGAGCCCGCAGCCGACCGGTCCCGCCATGCTGCGGCGTCGTGCCCGCAACCGATCGGCGACATCATCGACCAGGCTCACCTGCACATCGATCCCCTGCTCACCCTCGACGACCTCGATGCCCGATATCTCCGCCGGCCCGGCAATGATCCCTTCGGTCAGGCTGAAACCGACGGCAAAATCCTCGATATCCGCAGGTGTTGCCATCATCACCGCATGCGAACTGCCGCCGTAGGAAAAGGCGATCGGCACCTCTTCCGGCACGATGCGCGAACCGGTCTGGAGGATGCCGTTGCGGCAGGCGGTTTCGGGGGCATGGGCAGTGACGGTGAAGGTCATGATCCACGTTCCTGCTTACAGAGCCGCCCCCGCATCGTCACTCCGCTGCCTCGAGCTTGCCGGCGATGCGGCGCGATTGACGCGCCTGCTCGTCATATTCGAGTTGCCATTCGCTCGGCCCGTTGGAGGGCGAGACCTGCACCGCCGTCACCTTGTATTCCGGGCAGTTCGTCGCCCAGTCGGAGAAATCGGTGGTGATGACGTTCGCCTGCGTCGTGGGATGATGGAAGGTCGTGTAGACGACACCCGGCGCGACGCGATCGGTGATCAGCGCCCTGAGCGTCGTGTCGCCGGAGCGGCTGCCGAGCTTCACCCAGTCGCCGTCGCGAACGCCGCGCTGCTCGGCATCGTGCGAATGGATTTCCAGCCGGTCTTCCGCATGCCATACGACATTCTCGGTTCGCCGTGTCTGCGCCCCGACATTGTACTGGCTGAGGGTGCGGCCGGTTGTCAGCAGCAGCGGGAAGCGCGGACCGGTGCGCTCGTCGGTCGCCACATATTCGGTGCGGATGAACTTGCCCTTGCCGCGCACGAAGCCATTGACATGCATGATCGGCGAGCCGAGCGGGGTCTTCTCGTTGCAGGGCCACTGCACCGAGCCCATTTTGTCGAGATAGTCGTAGGAGACCATCGCGAAACTCGGCGTCGTCGCGGCGATCTCGTCCATGATCTCCGACGGATGGGTGTAATTCCAGTCGAGCCCCATCGCCTGGGCAAGCTTCTGCGTCACTTCCCAGTCGCCATAGCCGTTGCGCGGCGACATCACCTTGCGCACACGATTGATGCGGCGCTCGGCATTGGTGAAGGTGCCGTCCTTCTCGAGGAAGGTCGAGCCCGGTAGAAAGACATGGGCGTAATTGGCGGTCTCGTTGAGGAACAGATCCTGCACGACGACGCATTCCATCGCCGCAAGCCCGGCCGCGACATGTTTGGTATCGGGATCGGACTGGAGGATGTCTTCGCCCTGGATGTAGATGCCCTTGAACGAGCCGTCGACTGCTGCATCCAGCATGTTCGGAATACGCAGGCCCGGCTCGTTGTTGAGCTTCACGCCCCAGAGCTTTTCGAAGATATCGCGCGTCGCATCGTCGGAAATGTGCCGGTAGCCCGGCAATTCGTGCGGGAACGAGCCCATGTCGCAGGAGCCCTGCACATTGTTCTGGCCGCGCAGCGGGTTCACGCCGACGCCGGGACGGCCGATATTGCCGGTCGCCATCGCCAGGTTGGCGATCGCGATGACCGTGGTCGAGCCCTGGCTGTGTTCGGTGACGCCGAGGCCATAATAGATTGCGCCATTGCCGCCCTTGGCATAGAGCCTTGCCGCGTCGCGCAGATCCGCCGCCGGCACGCCGGTGAAGATCTCGGTCTCTTCGGGACTGTGCTGCGGTTCGGCGACGAAGGCGGCCCAGTCCTCGAACTCCGACCAGTCGCAGCGCTCGCGGATGAACGCCTCGTCAAAGAGCCCTTCGGTGACGATCACATGCGCCAGCGCCGTCATGACCGCGACATTGGTGCCGGGCTTCAGCGGCAGGTGATAGGAGGCCTCGATATGCGGCGAGCGGACGATATCGGTGCGGCGCGGATCGATGACGATGAGCTTGGCGCCCTGGCGCAGCCGCTTCTTCAGCCGCGAGCCGAACACCGGATGCCCATCGGTTGGATTGGCGCCGATGACGATGACGACGTCGGAATGCTCGACGCTGTCGAAATCCTGTGTGCCCGCCGACGTGCCGAAGGTCTGGCCGAGGCCGTAACCGGTCGGCGAATGGCAGACGCGGGCGCAGGTGTCGACATTGTTGTTGCCGAAGCCGGCGCGGATCAGCTTCTGCACCAGATACGTTTCCTCATTGGTGCAGCGCGACGAGGTGATGCCGCCAATTGCCTCGCGGCCGTATTGATACTGGATGCGGCGGAACTCCAGCGCCACATGCGCGAAGGCCTCGTCCCAGCTCACTTCCCGCCAGGGATCGCTGACCTTTTCGCGGATCATCGGATTGAGGATGCGGTCCTTGTGGGTGGAATAGCCGTAGGCGAAGCGTCCCTTGACGCAGGAATGGCCGCGATTGGCTTGGCCGTCCTTCCACGGCACCATGCGCACCAGTTCCTCGCCGCGCATCTCCGCCTTGAAGGAACAGCCGACGCCGCAGTAGGCGCAGGTCGTCACAGCCGAATGCTCCGGCTGGCCGATCTGAATCACCGATTTCTCCGTCAGCGTTGCCGTCGGGCAGGCCTGGACGCAGGCACCGCAGGAGACGCATTCGGAATCGATGAAATGCTCGTGCATGCCGGGCGAAACGCGCGAGCCGAAGCCGCGGCCCTCGATCGTCAGCGCGAAGGTGCCCTGCACTTCCTCGCAGGCGCGCACGCAGCGCGAACAGACGATGCATTTCGAGGGATCATAGGTGAAATAGGGATTGGACTCGTCCTTCGGCATCCATTTCAGATTGATGTCGCCATTGCTGCGCGCCTTGACGTGGTTGTCGCCCTCATAGCCGTAACGTACGTCGCGCAGGCCGACGGCGCCCGCCATGTCCTGCAATTCGCAATCACCGTTAGCCGCGCAGGTGAGACAGTCGAGCGGATGGTCGGAAATATAGAGTTCCATCACGCCGCGGCGGATATCCTTCAACCGCCCCGTCTGCGTGTGCACCACCATGTTTGCCGCCACCGGCGTCGTGCAGGAGGAGGGTGTTCCGTTGCGGCCCTCGATCTCGACGAGGCAGAGCCGGCAGGAGCCGAAAGCGTCGACCATATCGGTGGCGCAGAGCTTCGGCACCTTGATGCCGGCCTCCATCGAGGCGCGCATGATCGAGGTGCCCTCCGGCACGCTGATCTGCTGTCCGTCGATGGTGAGCTTCACCATGACCTCGGATTTCGAAGCAGGAGTGCCGTAGTCGATTTCATGGATGAGAGACATGATTGGCCTCCTTGCTTGAGATGGTGAGGTCAGCGCAGGCGTTCCATGAAAAACGCGTCATTCCGCCGCCTCCACCAGAGGTGCCGGCGAAAAATCCTCCGGGAAATGCGTCATGGCGCTCATCACAGGATAGGGCGTGAACCCACCCAGCGCACAGAGCGAGCCGAACTTCATTGTGTTGCAGAGATCGGCAAGCAGCGCCCGGTTCTTCTCCGGCTCGATACCGTGAGCGATCTTGTCGGCCGTCTCCACGCCGCGCGTCGAGCCGATGCGGCAGGGCGTGCACTTGCCGCAGCTTTCGACGGCGCAGAATTCCATCGCGAAACGCGCCTGCTTCAGCATATCGGCCGTGTCGTCGAAGACGACGATGCCGGCATGGCCGATCAGGCCGTCCTTGGCGGCGAAGGATTCGTAATCGAATGGCGTGTCGAACAGCGCCCGCGGGAAATAGGCGCCGAGCGGTCCGCCGACCTGCACGGCCTTGACCGGCCGTCCCGTCACTGTACCGCCACCAATCCTGTCGACGATATCTCCGAGCGAAAGACCGAAGGCCGTCTCAAAGAGGCCGCCATATCTGACATTGCCGGCAATCTGCAGTGGGATGGTGCCGCGTGAGCGGCCCATGCCGAAATCGCGATAAAAGGCCGCACCCTTTTCCATGATAACGGGCACCGAAGCCAGCGAGATCACATTGTTGATGACGGTCGGACAGTTAAACAACCCCTTATGCGCCGGCAGCGGCGGCTTGGCACGCACGATGCCGCGCTTGCCTTCGAGACTGTTGAGCAGCGCCGTCTCCTCGCCGCAGACATAGGCGCCGGCGCCGGCGCGCACCTCGATATCGAAGGTGTGGCCGGAGCCGAGCACCGATGGTCCGAGAATGCCGGCCTCGCGCGCGATGCCGACGGCCTCGGTCATGACAGCGATCGCATGCGGATATTCCGAACGCGTATAGACGAAACCCTTGGTCGCCCCGGTCGCGAGCCCTGATATCGCCATGCCCTCGATCAACACGAAGGGATCGCCCTCCATGATCATCCGGTCGGCAAAGGTGCCGCTGTCGCCCTCATCGGCATTACAAACGATATATTTGCGTTCGCCGGCGGCCTCGAGAACGGTCTTCCACTTGATGCCGGTGGGAAAGCCGGCACCGCCGCGTCCGCGCAAGCCGGAATCGGTGATTTCCTTGACGATATCGACTGGTGTCATCGAAACGGCGCGGCGAAGGCCGGCAAGACCGCCATGCGCCTCGTAATCGCCCAGCGAAAGCGGATCGGTGACGCCGCAGCGGGCGAAGGTCAGGCGGGTCTGTTCCTTGAGGAACGGGAGGTCTTCAACCTCCCCGAGACAGAGCCGATGCTCGCCTCCATCAATCATCCCGGCATCGAACAGATCAGGCACATCCTTCGCCTTCACCGACCCGTAGCCGATGCGCTTGCCGGCAACCTCGACCTCGACCAACGGCTCCAGCCAGAACATTCCGCGCGAGCCGTTGCGCACGATCTCGGCATCGAAGCCGCGGGCGGCGATCTCCTGGGCAATCGCCTTTGCCACCTTTTCGGCCCCGAGCGCCAGCGCTGCGGCATCGCGCGGAACATATATCCTGACCGTCATCGGCGTGCCTCCGCGACGAGTTCCGCCGCCGTCTGATCGTCGACCCGGCCATAAACCTCGCCGTCGAGCATCACCGCCGGCGCACAGGCGCAGAGCCCGAGACAGTAGACCGGCTCCAGCGTCACGCCGCCATCGAGCGTCGTCTGATGAAAATCGATGCCGAGCAGCGCCTTGACACGTTCGGCCAGCGCATCGCCGCCCATCGACTGACAGGCTTCAGCGCGACAGAGCTTCAGCACATGCCGGCCGGCGGGATGGTCGCGATAATCGTGATAGAAGGTCACCACGCCATGCACCTCGGCGCGGGAGAGGTTCAATTCCTCCGCAATAACAGGCATGGCCTCCTGCGGCACATAGCCGAATTCTTGCTGAACCTCGTGCAGAATGGGAAGCAGCGGCCCTTCGAGAAAGCGAAGATCGGCGATGATGGCTCGGGTGCGTGCTGCAATATCGCCTTCGGCGATATGAATGGTCATAAGGCAGCCCTCCCGGCGGCTTGCTCGTTGCGAAATAGCGGGCCTCCCCCAGCCGAGTGCTATTCCGTAACCACCATCTCAGGGAAGCAGCCGGCGATCAATAAAGCTATCTCGTTGCTTGATAGGTTTTTTCTATCAAAGTTCTTCATCTTGCACGAGCACTCTCGCTTCATGCAGCAAAGCCGAGACAAGCGGCGTGAAGGGCTCGCGATAAGGCGCAACAAGGCCGACCAGATGATGCGCCTCTGGCTCGACGATCGGGATCATGCGGATTTCCACTGGAAATCCGAAGGATTTTGCAACGTTGCGCGGCATGATGCTCGCCCAGCGTCCGGTCCTGACATGCGAGAACAGCACGATCATCGAGTTGGATTCGAGCGTCGGATGCGCTGTGGCGCCTGCTTCCGTCAAGTGGCGGTTGATGATGCGGCGGTTCTGCATGTCGGCAGTCAATAGACAAAGCCGAAGGTCGCCGATCTCCCGCCAGGTCACGTTGTCGCGATCAGATAGCGGGCTGCCGGCAGCCGTGATCAGATTATAGCGCTCGGCATAGAGGGGAACGGTCGTGACCCGGCCGAGCGGCTCGTTTTCGAGATAGGTGATGCCGGCATCGATTTCGAGGTTTTCAAGCATGCTCAGCACCTGCAGCGAATTCCGCGAGACGATCGAGAAGGTCACGCCGGGGTGCCGCTCCTGAAAGGGCGTGGTGATGCGCGACAGCATGGCAAGCGCGGTCGGAATGGCGGCGAGGCGAATGTGGCCGGAAAGGCCGCGGCGCGCGGCGCGCATCTCCTCGCGCATGGTGCGGGCATCGCCGACGATGCGCCGGGCCCATTCGAGCACACGCTGCCCCTCCGGCGTCAGCCCCTGGAACCGCGAGCCGCGCTGCACCAGCATGACGCCGAGCTGATCCTCGAGCTGCCGGATGGCGGCCGAAAGCGTAGGCTGCGAGATCCCGCACTCCTCCGCGGCGCGGCCAAAATGCTTTTCATTGGCAAGGGCGATGAAGAATTCCAGCTTGTCGATCATCCGGTCTCCCGATCCGGCATGACATCATCCGGGTCAGTTCATCTTTGACGCAGCAGCCGTGCTCTGCAAGGGCGATCTCTAGATCAGGATGATTTTAGGCCCGATCGGCCTAAAATCTGAATCCTGATCTAAATCAAAGAAATAGAGCATGATGTCGTCCGTAAACCGCGCACACTTTTCGGCATCATGCTCTAACTGTTTTCTGCAACCGGAAAAAGATCGAACAGCGATTCGAGGAAGGCAAGCACGCTGACATTGCCGATGCTGTAATAGACCAGCCTGCCCTGGCGGCGCGTATGGACCAGGCCTTCTAGCCTTAACCGCGCCAGCTGCTGCGAGACCATTGCCTGCTGGATGCCGAGGATATTTTCGATCTCACCCACCGTCCGCTCCTCGTTCGCCAATATGCAGAGGATCAGAAGTCGGGTCTGGTGCGCTAACGCTTTCAGCAGATCGCTCGCTTCGTGGGCTTTTCCAGCGAGTGTGTGCAATTCCTGGCCGGTCATCCCCGGCTCGGGTTTGGGCAACGGCATTCGGTATCTCGGAAGGTAGGCAATGAGGTAGATCAGCACAATAGCATATTCGCACAAGCGAATTGGTCAAAAGTGATGAAATGTCAAAAAAAGTCCAAACAAATCAGCAGATAAGCTGACCTCCATTGATCTCGATCACCTGTCCGGTGATGTAGCCCGAGAGCGAGGGAGCCGCCAGGAATAGGTAGGCCGGAGCACAATCCTCCGCCGTGCCGAGCCGCTGCAGGGGGATGGATTTTCTCGTCTGCTCCAGCTTTTCGCGCGAGGAATAGCGCTCATGGAAATCCGTCTCGATCGTGCCTGGCGACACGCAATTGACGCGGATTCCGTCCGGTGCAAGCTCACGGGCAAGCGCCTTGGAATAGGTCGCAACGAAGGCTTTCGAAGCCGAATAGATCGAGGAACCGGGGCTGCCGCCGGTCAGCGCCGAAATCGAAACCGTGTTGACGATGGCAGCGCCCTCGGCCGCCTTCAATGCCGGCAGCAGCGCCCGCGTCAGCGCCACCACCGATGTCTGGTTGAGCCGCACGACCGCCTCATATTCTGCGTCGGTGAGTGTGGCGGCGGGAAAACGACCAAGCATGGTGCCGGCATTGTTGACGAGCACATCGACCTTATCGAAGAAGGCGAGAGTATCCTCGGCAAATTGCGCTGCGCCACCGACTGCAGAGAAATCGGCATTAAGCAGCAGCGCCCGTCTTTCGGATTCAGCCGTCAGCAGGAAATCCGGCAGGTCGCGTCCCGGCTTGCGCCCGGTATGGACGATCACCTTCGCGCCGCAGTCCAGGAACTGCCGGGCCACTTCAAGGCCGATGCCGCGGCCGGCGCCGGTCACCACAACATTGCGATTTTCGAACAGTCTGGGATGGAACACGAAGCCGTCCTCCTCGCGGACAGTGCCGCCGGTTGTGTCATTCGCCCTTAACATATGAGCGCGCCGACCGAAAGGAAGGCGCGCATCGATCTTTCCGGAAAGACGTACCTTCCGGCGGAAGACTAGTTTTCGGCCTCCAGAAGTCGCGCGCCCGGCCCTTCCTTGCCGAGCCGGTCACAGGGATTGCGCAACGGACAGCTTTCGATCGACAGGCAGCCGCAGCCGATGCAGCCGGTCAGACGGTCGCGCAGCAGGCTAAGCCGCCTGATTCGCGCGTCGAGATCATCCTTCCACAGCGCCGACAGCGTCTGCCAGTCGGCCACGGTCGGCGTGCGTCCCTGCGGCAGGGACTCGAACGCCGCCTGGATTTCCAAAAGCGGAATGCCGACACGCTGCGCCACCTTGATGATGCCGAGCCGGCGAAGCACATCGCGCCCATAGCGCCGCTGATTGCCGCGGGAGCGGATGCTCGAGATCAGCCCCTTGGTCTCGTAAAAATGCAGCGCCGAGACGGCCAGGCCGCTGCGCGCCGCCACTTCGCCGACCGTCAGGAGCTTGCCGAGCGGCGCTGCCGGAATTGTATCCATCGCCTCTTGACCTCAAGATTAGTTGAGGTTTTATAACCCTTGCTCCTGCAATCGTAAAGTCCAATCGCAACAAGGAGCGACGCATGCAAACACCAACCAGGCTGGCTGTCATCTACGGAAGCACGAGAGAGGGCCGCATCTGCGACCGGGTGGTCAAATGGCTGACGCAGGAGCTCCTCCGCTTCCCGCAGTTTGATATCGACATCATCGACCCGCTCGACTTCGCGCTGCCGGCCAACCGCGATGTGACGCACCTAGAAGTCGACAGGCTCGCCGGACGGCTTGGCATGGCCGACGCCTTCATCATCGTCACGCCGGAATATAATCACAGCTTCACCGCCCCGTTGAAATCGATCATCGATTTCTTCTTCGAGCCCTGGCAGGGCAAGCCGGTCGCCTTCGTTTCCTATGGCGGCATATCCGGCGGCCTGCGCGCCGTCGAACAGCTGCGGCTGGTCTTCGCCGAACTGCACGCCGTCACCATCCGTGATTCGGTCAGCTTTGCCGCACCTTGGAACCGCTTCGATCCAGACGGACGACTCGATAATCCCGCCGATGGAATGCGTTTGCTCGATCGGATGATGGCGAGGCTGGAATGGTGGACGCAGGCGCTCGTCACCGCCCGCAGCAATCGTCCCTATGCCGACATAGAGCGCCGCGCGTCTTTTCAGACACGCTAAGGACGCTCTATCACTTTGAATCTGCTCATAATCCTTTCCGAAAATCGATTCCGATTTTCGGGGTTATGCGCTAGCCGCCTGAGCCAGAAAGCTCCGGTTCCGTTCCCGGCAGGTACGGAACCATTGGGAACACCCGGGCAGATCCTCCGCCCGGGTGTTTTCCGTCACATCCGGTTCATTCCGACCGCACGGACGGGTTCGCAATTTTGCGGTTGCGGGGAGAAAACCCCGGTGATAGTTTCCGCGCAAATAACAGGGGGGCTCCGTATTGCCGGGGCTGAGATGTGAGGCGCAAGCCTCTGGACCCTTCAAAGCTGATCTGGGTAATGCCAGCGGAGCGAGGTTCAGATGTTCTCAGGCGCACAAGTGTCACTCTATCCGATGTCCGACAATTTCGTCGGCATCATTCTCGATGCCGTCACGGCGCTCGATCCCTATCGCGACCGGCTGCGCATCGAGACCGATGACATTTCCACACTGCTGGTCGGCCCGCCTGACATTCTCTTCGCCGCCATGCACGACCTTTTCGTCGCTGCCGCAAAGACCGGCGAGCATTGCGTGCTGTCCGCTGCGATTTCACGCGGCTGCCCCGGCGAGCCCGACGACGCCATCTGCGGCGTCAACCCCTCCCTCGGCCAGGCGGAGCCGCTTGCCGAGCGTATAACAGCCGCACTTGCCGCGGTTGAAACCACCGCCGAGACCGGACAGCCGACCGCTGCGCAATTCTCGCTCTACGTCATGGGAACCGGTACCCATATGGACGAGATCTACGGCTGCATCGACTTCCTGAAGCGCTCCGGCACCTTCGACCGTGCCAAGAATTTCTGCACCAGGCTCTCTGGCGACGCCGGCGCGGTCTTCTCCACCATTCGTGAGGCCTTCCTTCGCTTCGGCGACCCCGAGGGACATGTGACGCTCGACATCACAGTGTCCGCCAATACAGCGCCGCGCGTCTTTTCAGACGCGCCAAGGACGCTGTAACACTTTAAATTGCTGCATATTTTATCCTTAAATCGATTCCGAATTCAGGAATTATGCAGTGCCCGACGAAAGCCTGAAACGAACGCTGATGACACTGCCACAACCATCGGATTCGCGCCTTGCCGCGCTCCGCGCCGCTCTCTACCGGGGCATACCCGCCTTGCTCGCCGGCTGCGTTTTTTTGGCGGCATGGGAACTCTATGTCGATCTCTCCGGCATCAAACCGTCCATCCTGCCGGCGCCTTCGCGCATCGTCATGCAGGGCTGGCTGAACCGCGAGGGACTGATTGCCAATACCTGGCCGACGCTCGGCGCGACACTCGGTGGTTTCGCCCTGTCGCTGGCCTTCGCCTTCGCCGCCTCGATCCTCATGGATTTCGTGCCCTTCATGCGCCGGGCATTGCTGCCGGTCTTCATCGCCAGCCAGACCCTGCCGCTGGTGGCGATCGCCCCCCTCGTCGTCCTTTGGTTCGGCTTCGGCCTGTTGCCGAAGATCCTGCTGGTGGCGCTCGTCACCTTCTTCCCGCTGCTCGTCGCCTTGCTGCAGGGCTATGAATCGACTGACCGCGACATCGCCGAATTGCTGTATTCGATGAAGGCGAGCCGCTGGCGCATTTTCCGTCTGGCACGGCTTCCCTCCTCGCTGCCCTATTTCTTCGCCGGCCTGCGGATCTCGATCACCTATGCCGTCGTCGGCGCGATCTTTGCCGAATATGCCGGTGCCGCCCGCGGCCTCGGCATCTATATCCTCAACGCCAAGAACAACTTCCGTCCCGATCTCGTGCTCGCCGCCGTCATCGTCAGCGCCGTGCTGACACTCTGCCTCTTCGGGTTGACGCTGATGATCCAGCGCCTCGTTATGCCCTGGCAGCCATCCGGGGAGCAGCGCCGATGAGCGATGCAATGGTTGAACTCAGCAACATCTCGAAGTCCTTCGATGGCATGAAGGTGCTGGACGACATTTCACTCGCTGTCGCAAGCGGCGAGTTCGTTTCGATCGTTGGCCCATCCGGCTCCGGAAAATCGACGGTGCTGCGACTGCTGACCCAGGCGCTTCGGCCCGATTCCGGCACCATGCTTTTCAAAGGCGCGCCGCTGGAACAGGCGCCGCATTCCTTCGCCTTCATGCCGCAACGCGATGCGCTGATGCCCTGGCGCCGGATCATCGACAATGCAGCACTCGGTCTCGAAGTGAAAGGCATGAGCCGTCGCGCGGCCCGCGCCGCTGTCGCGCCGCTGTTCGAGCGCTTCGGCCTTGCAGGCTTCGAGCAACACTATCCCTCCGCGCTGTCAGGCGGCATGCGCCAGCGCGCCGCGCTGCTGCGCACCGTCGTCCAGACCCAGGACATGCTGCTGCTCGACGAGCCTTTCGGCGCCCTCGACGCGCTGACGCGTACGCAGATCCAGGAATGGCTGCAGGGCATGTGGACCGAGCACCGCTGGACGGCGCTGCTGATCACCCATGATGTTCGCGAGGCCGTGTTCCTCTCCGACCGGATCTACGTGCTTTCGGCCCGTCCAGCGCGTATCATCCGTGAATTCCGCGTTCCCCTGCCCCGTCCGAGAAGCATCGCCGATCTCGGCTCGCCGGCGGCCCAGGCGATCGAAACCGAAATCCTGCAAACCCTGCTTCATCCGCTAGAACAGGATGATTTTAGGTCGGTCGGCCTAAAATCTGAATCCTGTTCTAATTTAAAGAGTTAGAGCATGATGTCGTCCGAAAACGCTCACACTTTTCGGCATCATGCTCTAGAGACCTGAGGAGGTCACCATGCTGCTTCTCACCCGTCGCCAGACGATCTTCGCCGCCATCGCGGCAAGCGTCGCCGGCCGCACTGCCTTTGCCCAATCGGCGCCCGCAAAGGTTCGCATCGCGCTCGACTGGACGCCCAACACCAACCATATCGGCATCTATGTCGCCAAGGCGAAGGGCTTCTATGCCGATGCCGGGCTCGATGTCGAGATTCTTCCCTTCACCGATACCAGCGCCGGAACGCTGGTGTCGAACGGCGTTGCCGATTTCGGCATCAGCAGCGAGATCGAGACGCTGACGCAGCGCGCTGGCGGCGGTGACGTGAAGATGGTCTACGGCGTCGTCCAGACGGAAACCGCACGCCTGATCTTCAAGGGCGGACGCGACGACATCAAGAGCCCGAAAGACCTCGACGGCAAGACCTATGGCGGCTTTGGTGGCACCTGGGAGAGCGCGCTGATCTCCGCGATGATCCGCAATGACGGCGGCAAAGGCGACGTCAAGACCGTCACCCTCGGCACCTCCGCTTACGAGGCGCTGGACAATGGCTCGATCGATTTCACGCTGGAGATCTACACCTGGGAAGGCATCGCTGCCGAACTGGAAAACCGGAAGATCGGCCGCTTCCACTATTCCGATTATGGCATTCCCGACGAGCAGACGACGGTCATCGTCTCCAGCGACGCCTATCTCTCCGCAAGTCGGGACCACGCCCGCGCCTTCATCCAGGCGACACGAAAGGGTTATGCCTACTCCGTCGACCATCCCGACGAAGCCTGCGACCTGTTGATCTCTGGAAGCAACGGCGCACTGATGAATACGGAACTGGTAAAGGCTTCTCAGAAGGCATTGATCGAGGGCCACTTCCTGAAATCCGAGGCCGGTGTGATCGGTAAGCTCGACCCGGCAAAGGCCGAGGCCCTGGGTGGCTTCCTGATCGAGAATGATATTCTGGTCGATGCGAATGGCGCCGCACTCAAGGAGAAGCCGGACTTCTCCACCTATTATACCAACGAACTTCTCGACTGAGCCCAACGCCTGCCTTGCCCGTCGTGACTTTCCGCTGCAAAGTCCGAGACCCCGGAGCATGATGTCGTCCGAAAACCGCTCACACTTTTCGGCATCATGCTCTGGGCAGGGCGGGGGATAAGATGCGACAACAGGAGAGACTGGCCGGAGCGGACTTTCTGCGCGCGACGGCCTGTCTGCTGGTGCTCGCCCACCACTTCGCGCTGCGGCTGGATATGCGCAGAATCCCCGAGGAACTCGGACCGGCCGCAAATATCCTCCGCTTCGGCAATTTCGGCGTCGCCATCTTCTTCGTGCTCAGCGGCTTTCTTCTTGCCCATCCCTTCTGGCGCGCGCTCGACGCGGCCAGCGACATGCCGAGCCTGCGGCATTACACGATACGCAGGATGGCGCGCATCACTCCGGGCTTCTGGTTCGCCGCCACCGTCGGCTTCGCCCTCAGCCTGACGCTGCTGGCTCTGCCGCTGACGCCTGAGCTTGTGCTCCGCTACGTCTCCGGGCTGCTGTTCATGAGCCAATGGCATTGGCGCACCTTGTTTCCTGTCGAAGCCGACGGGCCGCTCTGGTCCATTCCCTTCGAGGTCACCAGCTATGTGCTCCTGCCGGTCTGCTTTCTCGTGCTGTTTCGTTTGCCTTTCCTGAGGCAGCGCCCGTTGCTTGCCCGCTTCGCCTGGCTTTGCGTCATCACCGGCGTACTCCTCGCCCATGTGCTGATCCTGACCTTCCTTCCGCTCGACGACATCGGACGCGGCTGGCAGTATGGCCTGCAGGGCGGGGCGAAGGAGTGGATGCCGAGATATAACCCGATCGGCTTCTTCGCCGTCTTCGCGCTCGGCGCGCTTGCCGCCGGCGTCGAGGTCATGCTGCCAAGAAGGCGCTCCTCCTGGTTCGATGCCGCAGCGCTCCTCGCCCTCGCCATTGCCGCCTACCGCCTCGTCATATCGCCCGGCGGCTCCGCCGAAGCCTACGGCTGGCTCGAAATCCCCTACGGTTTTCCGGTCTTTCCACTGGCAGTCGCAACGGCGCTCGTCTCGCTCAGCCATTCACAACGCCTAGGCGTGCTGCTTGACAACGCTCCTGTCCGCTACATCGCAAGGATCTCCTTCGGCATCTATATCTGGCAGGAGATCATCCTGATATTGATCCAGAGGCTCGACCCGGGTTCGTTCGGCGTTTCCTCGGAAAATGTCGTCACTGGCTGGCTGCAGTCATGCGGATTGGCGGCAGCGCTCATCCTTCTGGTCGCAACCCTCAGCTACGCGCTGCTGGAAAAGCCGGCGATCCATTTCGGAAGCCGGCTGACATCTCGTCAACCCAATCGGGCTACTCCTTTCAAAGTATAAATTTCCCGTAAACGCAACTACAGGCGTTAAGGTTAACGCGGAATACTCCCATTTTTGGCGTCTTTAGGGTTATCAAATTCTTATTTATCCCGATGACAAACGATACGTGACCATGTATTTGTCTCCCTGCTGTTCAGTATCGCATCTAAACTTGTGGACCTTGCGTAATGAATGCTTTTACTTCGAAGACGAATCCACGCTTCGATCCGTCTCAGCGTCAGGACAAAACCAAGACCCTGGTTATAGCGAACTCCAACATTCGCCAGCCGGATAGCTTTTCCCTTATCGAAAGAAAGATGGCTGTGCGGCTGGGCGTGAAGCGGTTGATCGACATCGTCGCCTCAGTCAGCGCCCTCATCGTGCTGGCGCCGCTTTTTCTGGTAATCGCTCTTTTCATCAAACTCGACGATGGCGGTCCGGTGTTTTTCCGCCAGATCCGCTGGGGGCTGAACGGCCGGAAGATCATGGTCTTCAAGTTCCGGTCGATGCGTGCGGAAGCTTGCGATCCGAGCGGCATTCAACAGACCGTCAAGGGCGACAGCCGGGTGACAGGCATCGGCTCGGTGCTCCGCAAGACCAATATCGACGAGCTGCCGCAGCTTTTCAACGTTCTCAGGGGTGAGATGTCGTTGGTCGGCCCGCGCTGCCACGCCATCAATATGCGGGCAGCCGGTCGGCTCTACGAGGAACTGGTGCCGGACTACCACCACCGCCACATCATGCGCCCCGGCATCACCGGCCTTGCGCAGACGCGCGGCTGGCGCGGCCCGACGGCGCGGCCCCTGGCAGCCCGCGCTCGCATCGCCTGCGATATCTATTATGTCAGGAATTTCAGCCTGCTACTCGACCTGAAGATCCTGTTCAAGACGGTCGTCATCGAGCTGCGCGGTGGAACCGGCTTCTGAGACGAAGCCGGCATCACTACCAGAGGTAGGCCGCCCTGCAGCGTCACGCGTCTTATCAGACGCGCAAAGGTCGCATTAGCCCTTTGAATTGTTGCGGCCGCCGCTTAATTTCAACTCGGCCGATAGTGCTGTTTTCCATACATCGACAGATAAAGGCAGAAACAAAAAAGCGGCCATCGCGGCCGCGTTTCATGGATCTTACCGATTGTAATCAATCCTGTTGAACGACGCCGCGCAGGTGCGTCAGTTCCATGATGAAGTGCTCGAGCTTCGACTTGTGCTCGTGCAACTCGGCATGTTCGAGTTCCTTGCGGGCGGCCTCGATGCGGCGCGTCAGTTCGTCCTTGTGGAGTTCCTCGACCGGAACCGCGGATTCGGCCAGCAATGTGCAGCCGGTCGGCAGGATATCGGCAAAACCGCCGAACACGACGTAGTCCTGCTTCTTGCCGGAGGCCGAACGCACGCTCACGACACCCGGTTTGATCGTCGTCATCGTCGGCGCATGGTTTGCCATGACCGTCATCTCGCCTTCAGTCGCGGGGATGACGACCTCGGTCACCATCTCCGACAGCAGCAGACGCTCCGGCGAAACGAGCTCAAAGTTGAAATTGTCAGCCATCAGTGACTTACCTTCTCGGCTATGGCGTTCGCATCTTGCAATTTAGTCCCGCAGAACGGGCAGTGCATTATCGCTTGGTCGAGATAACCGAGGCCTTCCTCGCTCTGGACCAGCCCCACCACCATCATCAGCACGCCATTATCGGCGCGATAGACGGTCGGCGCTGCCGGTTCCGGAAGATCCGCCACGACCCCTTTCAGGGAGTCGCAGCAGAATATCTCGTCTAGCGCATCGCTCATTAAGCAGCTGCGAGCTTCTTGGCCTTTTCGACCGCTTCTTCCATCGAGCCGACCATGTAGAAGGCAGCTTCCGGCAGGTGATCATATTCGCCGTTGACGAGGCCCTTGAAGCCCTTGATCGTGTCTTCGAGAGCAACCAGCTTGCCCGGCGAACCGGTGAAGACTTCGGCGACGAAGAACGGCTGCGACAGGAAACGCTCGATCTTGCGGGCGCGGGCGACAGCAATCTTGTCCTCTTCGGACAATTCGTCCATGCCAAGGATCGCGATGATGTCCTGCAGGGCCTTGTAACGCTGCAGCGTCGACTGGACCTTACGGGCGACGTCGTAATGTTCTTCGCCGACGACCATCGGGTCGAGCATGCGCGACGTGGAGTCGAGCGGATCGACCGCCGGGTAGATGCCCTTTTCAGCGATCGAGCGCGACAGAACCGTCGTTGCGTCAAGGTGAGCAAACGAGGTTGCCGGCGCCGGGTCGGTCAAGTCGTCGGCCGGAACGTAAATGGCCTGAACCGAGGTGATCGAGCCGGTCGTCGTCGTGGTGATGCGCTCCTGCATCTGGCCCATGTCGGTTGCCAGCGTCGGCTGATAACCGACGGCCGACGGGATACGGCCGAGCAGAGCCGACACTTCGGAACCTGCCTGCGTGAAGCGGAAGATGTTGTCGACGAAGAACAGAACGTCCTGGCCCTGGTCGCGGAAGTGTTCGGCAACCGTCAGGCCGGTCAGGGCGACGCGGGCGCGGGCGCCTGGCGGCTCGTTCATCTGACCGTAAACCAGCGCGGCCTTCGAGCCTTCGCCGCCGCCATGCTTGTTGACGTTCGATTCGATCATTTCGTGGTAGAGGTCGTTGCCTTCGCGGGTGCGTTCACCGACGCCTGCGAAAACCGAATAACCACCATGCGCCTTGGCGACGTTGTTGATCAATTCCATGATCAGAACGGTCTTGCCGACGCCGGCGCCGCCGAAGAGGCCGATCTTGCCGCCGCGTGCATAGGGAGCCAGAAGATCGACGACCTTGATGCCGGTCACCAGAATCTGCGATTCCGTCGACTGTTCGACATAGGACGGCGCCTCCTGGTGGATGGAGCGCTTGTGAGCGGTAACCAGCGGACCGGCTTCGTCGACCGGCTCACCGATGACGTTCATGATGCGGCCGAGCGTCTCGTTGCCGACCGGGACCATGATCGGAGCGCCGGTATCGGCGACTTCCTGACCGCGGACGAGACCTTCGCTCGAGTCCATCGCGATGGTACGGACGACGTTTTCGCCAAGGTGCTGCGCAACTTCGAGAACCAGGCGGTTGCCGTTGTTGCTGGTTTCCAGCGCGTTCAGGATCTTCGGCAGTTCGCCTTCGAAAGCAACGTCGACGACGGCGCCGATAACCTGGGTGACTCTGCCGACAGAGCCGATCTTGGGGGTAGCTGCCTCAGCCATTTTCTGACCCTCTTTTCCTAGCCTCAGAGCGCTTCCGCGCCCGAAATGATTTCAATGAGTTCCTTGGTGATCTGCGCCTGACGCTGGCGGTTGTAGCTCAGCGTCAGCTTGTTGATCATCTCACCGGCATTACGCGTCGCATTGTCCATAGCGCTCATCTTGGCGCCCATCTCGCCTGCGACGTTCTCAAGGAGCGCGCGGAAGATCTGGACCGAGATGTTGCGCGGGATCAGATCTTCGAGGATCGATGCCGGATCCGGCTCGTATTCGTAGACGGCGCCTGCATGTGCGGCATCTTCGGCCTGCACAGCTCCCGTTGAAGCCGGGATGAGCTGCTGCGCCGTCGGAATCTGACTGATCACCGACTTGAACTCGGAATAGAACAGCGTGCAGACGTCGAACTCGCCGGCAGCATACATCTCGATGATACGCTTGCCGATCTGATCCGCATTCTCGAAGCCGACCCGCTTGACGTCGCGCAATTCCTTGCGCTCGATGATCAGAGAGGCGAATTCGCGGCGAAGGATATCGTGACCCTTCTTGCCGACGGTGAAGATCTTCACCGTCTTGCCTTCGGCAAGCAGCTTGCGGACCTGTTCGCGTGCAAAGCGTGCGATCTGCGAGTTGAAACCGCCGCAAAGACCGCGTTCGGCCGTGCAGACCACCAGCAGATGGACCTTGTCCTGGCCAGTGCCGGTCATCAGCGTCGGTGCGCCGTCGGCATCGGTGACGGCCTTGGCGATGTTCGCCAAAACCACACCCATGCGCTGCGAATAAGGCCGGGCGGCCTCGGCCGCCTCCTGCGCACGCCGAAGCTTCGCCGCGGCGACCATTTTCATCGCCTTGGTGATCTTCTGCGTCGCCTTGACGGAGGCGATCCGGTTTTTCAGATCCTTAAGTGAAGGCATCCGTGATCCGTCCTAACTTAGGGCCTGATTACGAGAAAGACTTTGCGAAGCTATCCAGAGCAGCATTGAGCTTGCCCTTGGTATCGTCGCTGATTGCCTTTTCCGTGCGGATCGCGTCGAGGATGGCGGAGCCTTCCGAACGCAGATATGAGAGGAAGCCCTGCTCGAACTTGCCGACCGAAGCGACCGGCAGCTTATCGAGATAGCCGTTGACGCCAGCAAAGATCACGGCGACCTGCTCTTCCGTCTTCAGCGGCGAGAACTGCGGCTGCTTCAGGAGTTCGGTCAGGCGTGCACCGCGGTTCAGCAGGCGCTGCGTCGCAGCGTCGAGGTCCGAACCGAACTGGGCGAAGGCGGCCATTTCGCGATACTGGGCGAGTTCGCCCTTGATCGAGCCGGCAACCTGCTTCATCGCCTTGATCTGCGCCGACGAACCGACGCGGGAAACCGACAGACCGACGTTCACAGCCGGGCGGATACCCTGGTAGAACAGGTCGGTTTCAAGGAAGATCTGGCCGTCGGTGATCGAGATCACGTTGGTCGGAATGAAGGCCGACACGTCGTTGCCCTGCGTTTCGATGACCGGCAGAGCGGTGAGCGAACCGGCGCCCTTGTCGTCGTTCATCTTCGCAGCGCGCTCGAGCAGGCGCGAGTGCAGATAGAAAACGTCGCCCGGATAGGCTTCGCGGCCCGGCGGGCGGCGCAGCAGCAGCGACATCTGGCGGTAGGACACGGCCTGCTTGGACAGGTCGTCGTAGCCGATCAGCGCATGCATGCCGTTGTCACGGAAATATTCGCCCATGGCGCAGCCGGCAAACGGCGCCAGAAACTGCATCGGCGCCGGATCGGAAGCGGTGGCGGCAACGATGATCGAATACTTCAGTGCGCCGCGCTCTTCGAGCACCTTGACGAACTGGGCGACGGTCGAACGCTTCTGGCCGACGGCGACGTAGACGCAGTAAAGCTTTTCGCCTTCCGGACCGTTGTCGTGAATGGCCTTCTGGTTGAGGAAGGCATCGAGAAGGATCGCAGTCTTGCCGGTCTGGCGGTCGCCGATGACCAGCTCGCGCTGGCCGCGGCCGACCGGGATCAGCGCGTCGATGGCCTTGAGGCCGGTCGACATCGGCTCATGAACCGACTTGCGCGGAATGATGCCGGGAGCCTTGACGTCGACGCGCGAACGGCGCGTCGCGTTGATCGGGCCCTTGCCGTCGATCGGATTGCCGAGCGCGTCGACGACGCGGCCGAGCAGTTCCGGACCAACTGGAACGTCAACGATGGCGCCGGTCCGCTTGACGGTGTCGCCTTCCTTGATGTCACGGTCGGAGCCGAAGATGACGACGCCGACATTGTCGGATTCGAGGTTCAGGGCCATGCCGCGGATGCCGCCCGGGAACTCGACCATTTCACCGGCCTGGACATTGTCCAGACCGTAGACACGAGCGATACCGTCACCGACGGAGAGAACCTGGCCGACTTCCGAGACTTCTGCCTCTTTGCCGAAATTTTTAATCTGGTCTTTGAGAATTGCGGAAATTTCCGCGGCGCGGATATCCATCAGCCAACCTCTTTCAATGCGAGCTTAAGGGTAGAGAGTTTGGTACGAAGAGACGTATCAATCTGACGGGACCCGACCTTCACGATCAGGCCACCAAGAATTGACGGATCAACCGTGACGGCAATCGTCACGTCTTTGCCGGTAACGCTCTTGAGTGCCACCTTCAATTCGGTTTCCTGCGCTTGCGAAAGCGCATGCGCCGAGGTGACCTCGGCGGAGATTTCACCGCGATGGTTCGCGGCGATGATGCGGAAGGCCTTGATCATGCCCGGCAGGGCGAACAGGCGGCGGTTGCGCGCCACGACCTTCAGAAAATTGGCGAAGAAACCGCTGATACCGGCCTTCTCGCTGATGGCGACGATCGCCTTCAGCTGGTCTTCAGCGGAAAAAACCGGGCTTGCGACGAAGCGCTTCAGATCGGCGCTCTCATCCAGCATAGCCTGGAAATGATCAAGATCGGCGGTGACGCTGTCGACGGCGCCCTGCTCGAGCGCCAGTTCGAAAAGCGACGAGGCATAGCGTTCGGCAACACCAGAAGTAAGCTGGGACGTGTCTGCCACTGGCACAAATTTCCCTGATTTCAACCCAAAATCCGGCTCTCGGCGGGCGCCGAACCTATGATCTTGAATTCGTTTTGATTTCCCCCAGAAATCACAAGAGAAGCCTCTTGCTTCTTCCGAAATTCGGGGTCCGTCTAACATAGGATGTTCGGACTCGCAACACGCGTAATGCCCGAATACGCCTTTCGCATGAATTTCTGTCTGCAAAATCGCGCAATGGCCTGAAAGCAGGCCGAAGAAGCCGTCTGCCGGCAGTAAGAGTCACGTCTGGGTGAAGCCGAAAACGTAGAGCAGCGGTAGCGCGGCCAAAGCGATCTGCACAACCAGGAGTAAATAGTTGACGAGATTACTCCCCTTATCGGACAGAATCGAGATGACACGGGCGAAGGCCGCCATCGCGAAGGAGGCGCCGAGCGCCATGTAGATCCAGTCCTGGGCGAGCATGATCGCCGACAGCCCGAAACCGAGATAGAAACCGCCCATCGAGCGTCCCTCGCCGAAGCCTTCCGGCCGCCCCTCCTGCGCCTGCAGACCGAGAAGACGGAAAGTATGGCCCGGCGCGAACATCATGATGAAGCCGGCAAGCGCCGTGAAAGCCGCGGAGCAAAAGGCAAGCTGCTCGCCAAGCTCGGTCGGAAAGTAAAACTCCATGCATCAGCCCCAAATCACCCGGATGAATCAGTGTTTTATGGCATGGGCCGAAAAAGGAGGAAATGGCGACTTCATTTGATTTAGAGAAAACTCTGCGGATCGATATCCAGCTGCACCTGCACCGATCCACGCTCTTTGGGCGATTGTGAGAGCATCGCCCGCAGAAAGCCCTGCATGTCCGAGTTCCGCCGGCCGTGGACCAAAAGACGGAAGCGGTGGCGGCCGCGCACCAGCGCGAGCGGCGCTTCGGCCGGACCGAGCACCGAGATACCTGACACCTGCGGTGCGGCGTTGCGCATGCCGCGCGCATGGTTTTCTGCGTCGTGGCGGGTTTCGGCCGAAACGATGATCGACGCCAGCCTACCGAAAGGCGGCAATATGGCGCGTTCGCGTTCGGTGATCTCGCGCTCGTAGAAAGCGTCGGAATCGCCGGAGACAATTGCCTGCATGACAGGATGCTGCGGCTGATAGGTCTGCAGCAACCCATGACTCTTGAGGCCGGTGCGCCCGGCCCGGCCCGTCACCTGCGACAAGAGCTGGAAGGTGCGTTCGGCCGCGCGCGGGTCGCCATTGGCAAGGCCGAGATCGGCATCGACGATGCCGACCAGCGTCATCAGCGGAAAATTGTGCCCCTTTGCCACAAGCTGGGTGCCGATAACGATATCGGCCTCGCCCTTGGCGATCGCTTCCAGCTCCAGCCGCAGCCGCTTCACCCCACCCATGATATCCGAGGAGAGAACGATCGTCCGCGCCTCCGGAAAATGCCGTTCCACCTCCTCCGCGATGCGCTCGACGCCTGGCCCGCAGGCGACGAGATGATCGAGCGTGCCGCATTCTGGGCATGCCTCGGGCGTGCGCTCGGCATGGCCGCATTGATGGCATTGCAGCTGCTTGCGGAAACGATGCTCGACCAGCCAGCTCGAACATTGCGGGCATTGGAACCGATGGCCGCAGACCCGGCAGAGCGTCAGCGGCGCATAACCGCGCCGGTTGAGAAACAGCAGCGCCTGTTCGCGCTTGTCCACCGTCTTGCCGATCGCCCGGATCAGCACAGGCGACAGGAAGCCGCCCCGCTCCGGCGCGTGCCTGCGCATATCGACCAGATGCAGGTCCGGCATCGCCGCATCGCCGAAACGCGTCGGCAGGTGGACGGTGCTGTAGCGTCCGCTCTGCCCGTTGACCTGGCTTTCGACCGACGGCGTCGCCGACACCAGAATGACGGGAAAATCACCGATGCGGCCGCGCACGACGGCCATGTCGCGAGCATTGTAGAAGACGCGATCCTCCTGCTTGTAAGCGGGATCGTGTTCCTCGTCGACGATGATCAGGCCGAGATCCTCGAAGGGCAGGAAGAGCGCCGAGCGAGCGCCGGCCACCACCCGCACTTCGCCGGTCACCGCCTGGCGCCAGACCTTTTCACGCATGCGCGGCGCAAGATCGGAATGCCATTCGGCAGGCTTTGCCCCGAAGCGGTCCTGGAAGCGCTCCATGAAACTGGCCGTCAACGCGATCTCCGGCAGCAGGATCAGCACCTGCTTACCGCGTTTCAGCGTCTCGGCAATCGCCTCGAAATAGACCTCGGTCTTGCCGGAGCCGGTTACCCCGTCGATCAGCGACACCGAAAATTCGCCCTTGCGGACATCGGCAACGATCTCTTCTGCCGCCTGCTTCTGCGGCCCTTCGAGACGTGCGGCGGCGAAATCCGGATCCGGCATCGCAACGACCGGCGGCGGCGGCAGGAATATCGCCTCAAAAATGCCGAGCGTGATTAGCCCGTCGACGACACTCGTCGAGACACCCGCCGCATGCGCAAGGCCGCTGCGTGTCCAGGAAAAGCCGTCGGAGGCGGTATCGAGCACCCGGGCGCGCGCCGGCGTCATCCGCTCCGGTTCGCCGCCGACGAGCTTCAGCCCCTCCACCATCGGTTCCGGCTCGAAGGCGTTCGGCGCCCGCAGCGCCATACGGGCGACGAGGCCGGGCGGCGAGAGCGTATAGGTCGCCACCCAATCGATGAAATCCCGCATCTCCCTGGCAAGCGGCGGGCAATCGAAGACATGGCTGATCGGCCGAAGCTTCTTTGGATCGACGCCGTCCTCGCCGCCGTCCCAGACGACGCCGATCACCTGCCGCGGCCCGAGCGGCACCTGCACGACCGAGCCGGGCTCGACCGCCATGCCATCCGGCACCGAATAGGAATAGGGTTTCGGCGCCGGCATCGGCACCAGCACGGGAACCGTTCGGTTCGCGGGCGGTGCCTCGAAAAGCGCGCCAAAGAGATCGGACGAATCTGTGCTCATCGCGCGAGACCATGCCCGCAAATCGATGGAATTGGAACCGCAAAGACGCAGCGACGCGTTCCGGCTGGTCGCAACGATTTAAACAGTGAAGCTCAGAATTGCGCTTCACCTGGCAAGTCGGTCGCCACTGCCGGAAGTGGCTTCATTTGTCTCGGCATTGCGCTGCCGCAGACGCAGGATCGCCGATGCCTCGCGAGGATCGGGCGGCAGAACGGCGTTCTTCAACGCGATCGAATAGGCGTGTTTCGGATGTTCCAGCACGTCCCTGGCATCGCCGCTCTCCACCACCACGCCCTTGCGCATGATCACCACGCGGTCGGAAATATAATAGGCGGTCGCAAGATCATGGGTGATGTAGACGATCGAGACGTTGAGCGCATCACGCAGATCGCGGAAGAGATTGACGATCGACATGCGAAGCGATGCGTCGACCATCGAGACCGGCTCGTCCGCCACGATCAGCTTCGGCTCGGGTATCAGCGCACGGGCGACAGCGATGCGCTGCAATTGGCCGCCTGAAAGCTCGTGCGAGAAGCGGCCCTTTATCTCCGCCATCGACAGGCCGACGCGTTGGAGGGCAACGTCGGCAAGCGCCTCTTTCTCGGTGCGGCTCTTTGCCCCCTTGAAGCGATGCGCGGTGGCCAGCAGATACTCGTCGATCCGGGTCAGCGGATTGAAGGCCTCGAATGGATTTTGGAAGACCGGCTGGACCTTGGCCATGAAAGCCTCGCGATCCCTGCGGGACCGCACCGCCTTCACATCCGTGCCGTCGAAATGAATGCTGCCCCGATCGGCCTTTTCGCTGCCGAGGATCATCTTCGCCAGCGTCGATTTTCCGGAGCCGGATTCGCCGACGATCGTGAATATCTCGGGTTTGTCGGCGGCAAGCGCAAAGCTGACATCGTCGACCGCCTTCATCTTTTCGCGCGAGAAGAAACCGCCGATCGGAAAGAGCTTGGTCACATGGTCGAGTTCGAGGAGATTGCTGCTCATTGGATCTGGTACTCCCCGGCACGGAAGCACGCGACCCGCCCTCCCGTCGCGCTCGGCAGCATCGCCGGCACTTCACGTGCGCATTTGTCGATCGCGATCGGACAGCGTGGATGGAAACGGCATCCCGAAGGCGGATCCGAAAGTGCCGGCGGCTTGCCCTTGAGGCTTTTCCGCGTCGAGACGTCGCCAATGCGCGGCAGGCTGCCGATCAGGTGGACGGTGTAGGGATGCTGGGGATTGTCGAAGATCGCCTGCGTCGGCCCCTCCTCCGCCAGCCGTCCCGCATACATGATGGCCAGCCGGTCGGTGATGGCGGCATGCACAGACATGTCGTGGGTCACGAAGATGACCGAGGACTGCAGGCGGGTCTGCACTTCCTTGATCAGCGCCAGCACGTCCTGCTGGACAAGCACGTCGAGCGCCGTCGTCGGCTCGTCGGCGATGATGAATTCCGGCTCGCAGACGGTGGCAAGGGCGATCGTCAGACGCTGGCGCATGCCGCCCGAAAGCTGATGCGGAAAGGCTTCGAGCACATGAGGATCGAGATGCAGCCTGGCAAGATGCGCCTCGACGCGCGCGCGGAAGGCGGCGGGATCGAGGTTCATATGGCGGGAGGCGAAATCGGTGAAGGCGTGTTTGACCCTTCTGACCGGGTTCAGCACGTTCATCGAACCCTGCATGATGTAGGAGAGGTGACGCCAGCGTGCCGCCTTCATCTTCGCCGGTTCGCCGTAGACATCGATCGGCCCGTCGGCAAAATTGAATTTCACCGTTCCGCCGACGACGCGCATCGGCGGGCGGATGGCGCCGGCAAGCGTCTTGATCAGCGATGTCTTGCCGCTCGAGGATTCGCCGGCAATGCCGTAGATCTCGTTCTTGCGGATGGTCAGGCTGATATCGTCGACTGCGCGGATTTCCCGCCGCACACCGAAATAGTCGTTGACGTAGTAGCATTTCAGCCCGTCGATCGTCAGTGCGTCCATGGTGTTTTCGGCAAGGGTCAAAGGCTGCGTCCTCATCAGGTTCTGCATCTCCTCAAGCTCCCATGCGGGCGAGCCGCGAGCGCGGGTCGATATATTCGTTCACCGACATGGCGAGCATGAACAGGCCGAGGAAGAGGATGACGACGAAGAGCATCGGAAAGGCGACCCACCACCATATGCCCGATACCATCGCGGAATGCGCATTGGCCCAGTAGATCATGCCGCCGATCGTCGGCCGGTTGATGTCGGAAAATCCGAGCACCGAGAGCGTCACTTCGAGGCCGATCGCCCAGATCATGTTGTTCATCGTCGTGAAGAAGACGATCGGCATGACATAGGGCAGATGTTCGCGGATGAGGATCTGCGGTGTGCGCATGCCCGAAAAGACCGCGTGCCGGGTGAATTCCCGCTGACGGAGAGACAGGGCGACGGACCGGATCAGCCGGCTGTCATGTGTCCATCCGAGCAGCGCTGCGGTGATCGCCAGCATGAACCACGTCATCTGGTCGCGGAGCACGAAGACCAGAAGCAGCAGGATCGGAATGTTCGGCAGTGCGCCGAGCGTATCGTTGACCGCCATGATGATCTGGTCGGTTCGGCCGCCGATATAGCCGGAGATCAGCCCGACGGCGATGGCGATGATGCGGCTGACGAAGGCGACGATGATACCGAAGAACAGCGTATTTCGCATCGAGGCGGCGATCTGCCAGAAAACCTCCTGGCCGCGCGAGGTGGTGCCGAGCCAGAATTCGGCCGAAGGCGGCATGTCGGGCGCAACGACATAGATGGCATTCTCGTCATAGGGCGAGAAGAACGACGCCACGATCAGCGCCAGGATGATAGAAATCAGGATGGTTCCGAGCAGGAACTCCTTGTTGTAGCGCAGCAGGTCTCTGAGGACTTTGAACATCGCGGATTACCCCAGTTTCACGCGTGGATCGATCAGCGGATAGATGATGTCGATCACGAAGACCGCGGCGGCAACCGCGATGATGGCGATGGTGGTGACACCGAGCACGAGGCTGTAATCGCCGGAATAGATGCCGGAGATCAGAAGCTTGCCGATCCCGGGATAATTGAAGACGAACTCGACGATGACGGCGCCGCCGAAGACATTGCCGAGACTGAGCGCCAGGCCGGTGACCTGCGGCAGCATGGCGTTGCGCGCCACATATTGCGAAAAGATGCTGCGCGAGCGCACGCCGCCAAGTTCGGCATAGACGACGTGGTCGTCGGTGACGATGTTGGAAACCAGCGAGCGCATCGAGATGAACCAGCCGCCGATGCCGACGAGCACGAGGGTCAGGGCCGGCAGGATGCCGTGTTCGATCACCGAGCTGATGAAGGCCCAGTTGAAGGCCGGCGCGAGATTGACCTGCGCGCCGTCGCTGATCGGCAGGATCGGCCAGATGAAACCGAAGAGGATCACCAGGCTGAGACCGATGATGTAGGTCGGGATCGGCTGCAGCGCCATGATGACGATGCCGGCGACCTTCAGCAGCTTGCTGCTGCGGAAATAGCCGGCAAGCGCGCCGAGAAAATTGCCGATGATCCAGGAAATTATCGTTGCGAGCGTCAGAAGCCCGACGGTCCAGGGCAGTGCCCGGCCGATAACGGTCATCACCGGAGTCGGGAAAGACGAAAGCGACGGGCCGAAATCGCCGGTCAGGACACGGCCCCAGAAGGTGAAATACTGCTCCAGCAGCGGGCCGCCGGTGCCGTAGAGCTCGCGCAGCAATTCGCGGAGGATTTCGACGGCCTGCGGATCGGTGGAACCGAAGCTCGTCAACAGCGATACGGTCTGCTCGATCGGATCGACCGGCGAAAAATGCGCGATCAGGAAGGCCAGCGTGATGCCGGTGAAGACCACGAAGAGAAATTGCAGAAAGCGTTTTGCCGCATAGATCAGAAAGCCGTTCATGACATCGACCCTTCAATAGCAGAACGGAAACAGCCGGCGGCCGGCTGTTTCCTTTGTTGTGCCTCGATCAAGGCTTCGGCGCATCCGGATTGGCCTTCAGCCCGACCACCATGTAGCGAATGTTCGACCAGTTCGGACCCGAGGCCGAATAGGGATTGTCAGCGCTCGGATAGTTGGTCCAGTAGGTCGTATCGAGCGGTGCGAACTTGTTGTAGGCCATCAGCGGGATCATCGGCATTTCCTCGACGGCAAGCTTCAGGAAGTCCTGGCCGAGCTTGGCGACATCGGGCGAATCGAAGGCGATCGACCGATTGCGCTCGATCAACTGGTCGAGACGCGGATCCTGCCAGCGCTGCAGATTGCGCGGCGGCTGGATCTGCCCGACCGGCTTGATGAACTCCGAATGATAGCTGTCGAGGAAGAAGGAGAGGTCGGGATGACCGCCCCAGGTCTCGATGCTCCAGTAGATCGCCGTCTCGAAATCGCCGGTGCTGAGGCGCTGGCCATTGGTCGGGCCGGCGACATCGACCTTGGTGGCGATGCCGGCTTGCGACCATTGCTGGGCGATCACCGTGCCGGCGCGGGCAAGCGTCGGGATGGCATCGCCTTCCACCTGCAGGCGGATCGTAAAGGGCGTGCCGTCAGGCTTCACCCACTGGCGGCCGCTTTTCTTGAAACCAGCCTTCTGCAGCAGCTCGGTTGCAGCCTGAACGTCCTTCTTCCACCAGCCGAAGCCGAATGTACGCTGCAGCTTGGCCGGATCGGTCGGGATCTGATCGGCCCATTGGCTGCGCACCATATTGGCGATCTGCGCCGAGATGTTGGGATCGTAGGGCTTGATCTTGCGGGATCCGGTGTCGAGCTCGAAATTCGTCAGCCAGTCCTGCATCGGTGCGTAATAGTCGTCCGGGGCGGAACCCGTCGGCGGCGTGGCAAGGGCGGCGATATTGGCCGCGCCGCGGTAGGAGCCGAGCGCCACTTCGCGGATATCGATCAGTAGAGCGAGAGCCCAGCGCACGTCTTTATTGTCGAAGGGCGCCTTCTTCGTATTGAAGAGAACGGAAGGCAGCGTCGGGTCCGGATGTGCGAAAGGAAAGCCCTTCAGCCAGGAGGCCGTGCTCTTGCTGTCGCGCATGATCGAGAACATGCCCTCGGGCGCCATGTCGTTGATGACGTCGAGATTGTGGTTGCGCTGTTCGATGACGCGCGCTTCCGGATTGCCGGCGGCCCGATAGACGACGTATTTGACCTCAGGCGGTTGTGCCGCAGCCAGGCCGATCGACGTGCGCTGCCAGTCATCACGCAGCTTCCAGATCGTCCAGTTGCCGCCCTTGTCATAGCTCTGCAGCTGGTAGGGCCCGAGCGAAACCGGCGGATTATTATTGAAGGACAGCGGATCGGCGGCCTTCTCGAAGACGTGCTTCGGCATGATCCAGGCGGCATTCCAACGCACCGTGAACAGCGTGTGGAAGCGCGAGTTCGGCTTCTTCAGATGAAAGACGACGGTCTGCGGATCAGGATTTTCGATACTCGCGACATTGACGGTGAAGGGCGCGCTCCAGGCCATGCCGGGATGGTCGATCTGCGTCTGCACGGTATAGACCACGTCGTCGCTGGTAAATTCGACACCGTCGCTCCAGAAGATCCCCTTGCGCAGCTTTACCGTCATCTCGGTGAAATCGGCGTTGTAGCTCGGCGGTTCGCTGGCAAGCGCATTCTGCCAGGCATCCTTGCCGCCCTCGGGATTGATGAACCACAGCGTATCGGTGGTCAGCTGCTGCAGGCCGTTGAGGTTTGCCGCCGCCCCGCCGCCCGGAGCCCAGACGTTGAACCAGTCGGCATTCTGCTGCGGCGTGCCCTGGATGATCAGCGTTTCGTTGCGCGGTATGCCGGCAATGAAATCCTGCGCAAATGCCGGAAGGGCCATGAGCGACAATAAGGCAAAGGCTGCATATTTACGGAACTTCATCGGATGTTCCTCCTCCTCAACTCGCCGCGGCGAGCGCTTCCCGTAATCAATTGACGATGGCGTCCAGCGAACCCCTGCCTGCGCGTGCCGTAGGGCACATGCACTCCTCGGCGGCGGGTGAACTCACGCCGTAGTTATCGACAATTTTTTGAGAAACGGCAACTAATAATTTTGCTTGTCATAAAAAATAGCGCATTTTCAGGCATTTTTGGCGCAGGGCAGCGATGTGCTTTTTTATATTATTGACAAAGTGAGCGTTTGGCTTAGCTTTTGCGGCGAGCGCGGCGCCCTCCCAAGAGGCCGCACTTCATCACCAGACAGGTCGGCTGCTTTCGGGAGGAGGCTTTGGCATGACCGTTCAAGAGGACACCAGAATGAGCAGCCCCTATGACGTGACAATCTCCGTTCACGCCAACCGGCCAACCGGCAAATACCAACCTTTGTGGAACTGGTTCGGCTACGACGAGCCGAACTACACCTACTCCCCGCACGGCAGGAAGCTGCTGAAGGAACTCACCGAGCTGAGCCCGGAGCCGCCCCGCATCCGTGCGCACAATCTTCTGACCAGCGGCGACGGCCTGCCTGCCCTCAAATGGGGTTCGACCAATGCCTATACCGAGGATGCGAACGGCAATCCGGTCTATGATTGGACGATCGTCGACAAGATCTTCGACACCTATGTCGAAGCCGGCAACATTCCGCTCATCCAGATCGGCTTCACGCCGGAGACGCTCTCCGATTTCGACGGCCCTTATCGCCACCAATGGGAGCCGGCCGACAAATACGCGACGATCACCACCGGCTGGACGGCCCCGCCGACGGACCTGAAGAAATGGGGCGACCTGATCGAAGCATGGGCACGGCATCTTGCCGAGAGATATGGCGAGGACGTCGTTTCAAGCTGGCCGTGGGAAGTGTGGAACGAGCCGGACGGCCACTACTGGACCGGCACCATCCCGCAATTCTGCGAAATGTATGATGTCAGCGCCAAGGCCCTGAAGCGTGCCTTGCCCAATGCCCGCGTCGGCGGCCCGCACACCTGCGGCGCCTTTGCCAATGAAAAGGCCCAGACCTTTCTGCGCGCCTTCCTCAGGCACGTGGTCGAGAACAAGTCGCCGATCGATTTCCTCGCCTTCCACGCCAAGGGCAATCCTGTGATCTACGAGGGTCACGTGCGGATGGGCCTGCACAAGCAGCTCCGCGACATCGAGACGAACCTTGCCATCATCAATGAGTTTCCGGAACTCCGGCACCTGCCTGTGGTGATCGGCGAATCCGATCCGGAAGGCTGTGCGGCCTGCTCCGCACGCGTCCATCCCCAGAACGGCTATCGCAACGGTCCGCTTTACGGCGTCTATGTGGTCGAGAGTATGATCCGCACTTACGAGCTTGCAAGACGCGCCAACATCCACATCGAAGGCGCGGTGACCTGGGCCTTCCTCTTCGACGACCAGCCCTATTTCGACGGCTTCCGCGATCTTGCCACCAATGGCGTCGATAAGGCTGTTCTCAACGGCTTCCGCATGCTCGGCAAACTCGGCGGTGAATGGCTGGAATCGGAAAGCGATTATCGCCGCGACATCGAAGATATCATGAGCCATGGCGTTCGCGGCAAGCCCGATGTCAACGTCGTGGCAACCCGCGACGACAAGGGCGTTTCCATTCTCGTCTGGCACTACCACGACGATGATGAAGCCGGGCCGTCCGCCAATATCACGGTCAATCTCGACGGCTGGGACGGCAAGTCCGCCTCGCTCAAGCATTTCAGGATGGACGAGGAGCATTCCAACGCTTTCGGCGTCTGGAAGGCGATGGGCAAGCCGCAGAATCCGACCGGCGAAGACTATGCCAGGCTGGAAGCCTCGGGAAAACTCGCCGAGATCGACGGTCAGGCATCGGTCAAGGTCGACGACGGTAAGATCGGGCTCAAGGTCTCCCTACCACGTCAAGGCGTGTCTCTCCTGCGTCTCGATTGGTGAGCCGGTAGGCGAAGGGAGCGCAATCGAAAGATTGCGCTCCCATTAAACGGCCCGGTCAATTCTCGCTGACATAGGCAAGATAACGTTTCTTGCTCGGCTGTAGATGGTCGACGCAGAGCTGGGCGAGAACCCAGTTATCCCCGCCACGCAGCATCTCGATCATCAGCCGGTGATGCTCATGCGAGATGCGTAGCGATTCCTTGCTCGACATTGAATTGGCACGCACCGGCAGGCTGAGCCGCATATAGAGCTCGATCGATTGCACGAGATGCGCATTGCCGCAGGCGCTAAAGAGCGTCAGGTGGAACTTGTCATTGGCCTCGTGCACACCCCTGAGATAGCCGGATTCGATGTGGCGGCCATGCTCCTCATGCAGCGCCAGCAGTTCCTCAATCAATGCCTCGGGCGCCGGCAGCTTTATCCACAGCGCCGCCTGCCGTTGCAGCAATTCCCGCACGTCGTAGATTTCCTGGACCTGGCGAGCCGTCAACGAACGCACCGTTGCCCCCTTGTTGCGCTCCCGAACCACGATGCCCATCGTCTCGAGCTGCACGATCGCCTGCCGGGCGAAATGGCGCGTGACGTGAAAGCGGGCAAGAAGCGTGTCTTCGGTCAGGCGGGTTCCGGGCGCAAGCCGCCCGAAAATGATGTCTTCCTCCAGCGCGCGGGCAATACTTAAATCATCATGCTCGATGCCGTCTTCGCGGCTTTCGTTGAGCGTCTGCAAATGTCATCTCCTCTGAAGCATAACCCCGAAAATCGAAGTCGATTTTCGGAAAAGGATTATGCGCCAATTTAATGTGATAGAGCGTCCTTAGCGCGTCCTGTCGGACGCGCGGCGCTCTAACGGCGAGCCATGTTACAGTGGATTGCGTTCCGGGTCGAACCGGCTCAGGCGATAGATATCCTCGACAAGGGCAAGCGTCTTGATGTTATCGTCCGGCGATGTCTCCATCGCCACCTTTCCATCGAGGCTGTCGAGGAAATGCGCAATGGTCGCGTCATAGGCGCCCTGGTAGGTCTCGTCAGGATCGAAGCTCTCCCGGCGCTGCTTCGCACCCTCGGCCGAGAGCAGATTGCCGTTCAGTTCGAGCGTGCCGAGCGCCCCGAAGATGCGCAGGTGATCGCGCGGCGACGGCGGCGCGCCATGCACGGCGAGATTGGCATTGACGGTGACGAGAACGCCATCGCTCGTCCGGCGCAGGACGACGCTTGCGACATCCTCCGCGACGATATCGCGATTGCTCCTCTCAAGCCGTGCACTGACCACCTCCAACTCGCCCAGAAGATATCTCAGCGCATCGAGATGATGGATCATGACCTCCATGACCAGCAATCGCTGCTGGGTCCGGAAGAACGGCTGGCGCACCAGCGCCGGCCTCTTTCCCTCCGCATCCGCGATCATGCCGCTGGACAGGAATTCGAACTGCACCTGCCGGATCTCGCCGGCTAGCTCCTCGTCAATCCACGCCTTCAGCCGCCGATAATAGGCGCGGAACCGCCAGTTCTCGTGGATCATCAGCCTGCCCCTGCCGGAAAGTCCTTCCAGCAGGTCGACCGCCTCGCCGTAAGAGGGCGCGAGCGGCTTCTGGCAGATGATGTCGAGGCCCTTTGCTGCCGCCAGCCGAACCAGTTCGACATGGAACTCCCGCGGCGCGCAGATATCAACGGCATCGAGCTGCTCGGCATCCAGCATCGCCTGCGCGCTCGCATAGCTGCGCGCGATATCGAAGGCGGCAAGCCGGGCTTCGACGGCGCTCAGCGACGGGTCGGCGATCGCCACGACCTCGGCTCTTTTCGACTGCCGCATCCATGCAGGCAGATGGTAGGCACTGACCCAGCCGGCACCGATAATACCGATACGCCGTCGTTCCGTTCCCATCATCGCGCTTCCTCTGCATTCAATCCTATTTTATCAATAATCTATCCTGCCTCCTCACAAAAGCCAATCATCTGATTGCTGAACGAAAGCGCGAATTGCGGAGATTCCTATTGTATTTTATGGTGATCGCCGAAGAAATTCAAAAATACGATACAGTGACACCATCTTATTTATTGACAATCCTCCGTATCCCTCTACCCTGACGCCACGGCCATGGATCAATTTGGCGAGGGAGGAACAGCTTTGTCGAACGGTCTTCGCCGCAAGCTGACGAGTTATGGCGATCAGGGATTCTCCCTTTTCCTGCGCAAAGCATTCATCAAGGCCATGGGTTATTCGGACGATGCGCTCGACCGTCCGATCGTCGGCATCGCCAACACCTACAGTGATTTCAACCCCTGTCACGGCAATGTGCCGCAACTCATCGAGGCAACCAAGCGCGGCGTAATGCTGACGGGTGCGATGCCCATGGTGTTTCCGACGATCTCGATCCATGAGAGCTTTGCCTCGCCGACCTCGATGTATCTGCGCAATCTGATGGCGATGGAAACGGAAGAGATGATCCGCGCCCAGCCGATGGATGCCGTCGTCCTGATCGGCGGCTGCGACAAGACCCTGCCGGCCCAGATCATGGCCGCCGCAAGCAGCGAGATACCGGCGATCTTCCTGCCGACCGGCCCGATGGCCGTCGGCCACCACAAGGGCGAACGGCTTGGCGCCTGTACGGATTGTCGCCGTTTCTGGGGGCGCTTCCGCGCCGGAGAGATCGACGAGGCCGAGATCGCCGAGGTCAACAACAAGCTGGCCAGCTCGATCGGCACCTGCACGGTGATGGGCACGGCGAGCACCATGGCGAACCTGACCGAAGTCATGGGTCTCTGCCTTCCCCGCGCCGGTTCGGCGCCCGCCGTCGAATCCGAACGGGTTCGCCTTGCCGAGGAGACGGGCCGTGTCGCTGCGCGTCTCGCCATGGATGAGGCCGCGCCGACGGTGCGCGATATCCTGACGCCGCAGGCAGTCCGCAACGGCCTCGTCGCGCTTCAGGCGATGGGCGGCTCGACCAATGCCGTCGTCCACCTTGCCGCAATCACCGGCCGCCTCGGCCTGCGCCTCGACATGGCCGAGCTCGACCGGCTGGGCCGGAGCATTCCCCTGCTCGTCGACCTGCAGCCCTCCGGCCAGCATTATATGGAGCAGTTCCACGAGGCTGGCGGCGTCCCGGCTCTGTTGAAGGCGGTGCGCCATGAAATCGACGGCAGCGCCCCGACGGTCTACGGCAAAACGATCGGCGAAATCATCGACGCTGTCGTCGACGAGCCGGGCCAGACCATCATCCGCACCGTCGAGAAACCGTTGAAGCCGATCGGAACGATCGCCGTCCTGCACGGCAATCTTGCGCCGCGTGGCGCCGTCATCAAACAATCCGCAGCCTCCAAGGATCTGCTCCAGCATATCGGCCGCGCCGTGGTCTTCGATTCCGTCGAGGATATGACGCTGCGCATCGACAGCGACGATCTCGACGTCCATGCCGATGACATCCTGGTTCTGCGCAATGCCGGGCCAAAAGGTGCGCCCGGCATGCCGGAAGCCGGCTATCTACCCATCCCGCGCAAGCTCGCGCGGCAGGGCGTGAAGGACATGGTGCGGATTTCCGATGCCCGCATGAGCGGCACGGCCTTCGGCACGATCATCCTCCATATCGCGCCTGAAGCCGCCGATGGCGGCCCTCTGGCGATCGTCCGCACCGGCGATCGCATTCGCCTCGACGTCGAGGGCAGGCGCATCGACCTTGACATCGACCAGGCGGAATTCGATCGCCGCATGCTTGATGTCGTCAACCGGCCCTCCCCGGCCCCGGCGCGCGGCTATGCCAGGCTCTATCAGGAGCGCGTGCTCCAGGCTGACGAAGGCGCCGACTTCGACTTCCTGCAAAGCGAGGAGTTCGACGCGCGATGAGCGCCGCTGATATCGAGGCACCGCTTTGCCTGCCCCACCGGCCGCTGACGCGGCTGCCTCGGGCGGCACTGCCGCAAGGCACGGTCGACACGCATTTCCACGTCTTTCGCACCGGCGCTCCGCTCAACACCCCACGCAGCTACACGCCTGACATCGCGACGATTTCCGACTGGATCGAATTCTCCGGCAGCCTTGGCATTGTCAGAGGCATATTGGTGCAGCCAAGCGTCTATGGCCGCGACAACAGGGTGTTGCTGGAGGCGCTTGCCGCCTATCCAGATCGTCTGCGCGGCGTCGTCGTCATCGATCCCGAAACTACAGAAACCGAGATAGAGCGGCTCGACCGGCTCGGCGTGCGCGGCGTGCGGATCAATACGCGCAACAAGGGCGGCCTCCCGCTCGCCGCCGCCAGGACACTGGCGGAGAGTATTGCCCCTCTCGGCTGGTCGCTGCAATTGCAGATCAATCCCGAACAACTTTCCGATATTGCAGCAACGCTGTCCGGCATCCGCCTGCCCATCGTCATCGATCATCTCGGCTTCATTCCGCTTGCCAGAGAGACGAGATCATTGCATGTCGATGCGCTGAAAAGACTGATGGACAGAGCCGAGGCCTACGTCAAAGTAACCGCGCCCTATCGTCTGACGAAGGACGTGAATTACGACGGTTTTGCCGAGGTCGGCCGCGCCCTTGCCACCAGCCATGCGGAAAGGCTGCTCTGGGGCAGCGATTGGCCGCACACCGAATTGTGGGACGGCATGCCCGATGACACTGAGCTAGTAGAGACCATGCAGGCCACCATCGACGACCCCGCGGTTGCTGAAAAGATTTTTGTTCGAAATGCCGAAGCGCTGTTCTTCGGCCGCTGAATTGGAGAGCACCAATGGCCAGACTGACTGAAGATGCCAAGGGCGTCTATGTGATCGCCGTAACCCCCTTCACCGATGACGGCGCGCTCGATCTCGCCAGCATCGACAGCATGGTCGATTTCTACGAAGGTGCCGGTGTCACCGGCCTGACGGTGCTTGGTCAGCTCGGCGAGGCCCCGAAGCTGACGGCCGAGGAATCGCGGATAGTCGTCGAAAGGGTGCTGAAGCGACTCGATGGCCGCCTCCCCGTCGTCGTCGGCGTTTCGGCGCCAGGGCTTGCGCCAATGAGCGAGCTCGCCGAAGCCGTCATGGGTGAGGGTGCCGCCGGTGTCATGGTCGCGCCACCCTGGACCGTCAAGACCGACGATCAGGCTTTCGCCTTCTACCAGTCGGTCGGCGAGGCCCTGGGCGATACGCCCTTCGTGCTGCAGGATTATCCGCTCACCACCAATGTGACGATTGCGCCCAAGGTCATCGAGCGCATCGTCAACGAGGTGCCAAACTGCGTCATGCTCAAGCATGAGGATTGGCCGGGTCTTTCGAAAATCTCGGCACTTCGCGCCGCCAGCGACAAGGGCGCCATGCGGCGTATCTCCATCCTGTGCGGCAATGGCGGGCTTTTCCTGCCCGAAGAAATGGGCCGCGGCGCCGATGGCGCCATGACCGGCTTTTGTTATCCCGAGATGATGGTTGGTGTCGTCGAGGCCTATGCCGCCGGAAATCCCGATCGCGCCCATGCGATCTTCGATGCCTATCTCCCGCTCGCCCGCTACGAACAGCAGCAGGGCATCGGTCTTGTCTCGCGCAAATATGTGCTTGCCAAGCGCGGTGTGATCAAGTCCGCCACCCTGCGCAAGCCGGGCGCCAAGCTCTCGGCGCTTGATATTGCCGATGTCGAGCGGCTGCTGGCGCGCCAGGCCATCCGCCTCAAGGAGATCGGGGCGTAGCACACCGGCGCAAATGCAAAGCCGCTGGATCATCGCTATGGCGCTGCAGCGCGAGCAGATGCGTATATCCATCTCGTCCGTGGGGTTGAAACCCGAGCGACTCCCAGAACTTCGCTGCACCATCGTTTCCCGCATGAACGGTGACGACAGTGCAGAAGGAACGCGCATGATCGACCAGAGCCAGGGCAAGCATCCGGCCGATGCCGCGCCCGCGCATTGCCGGACGAATGTAGAAACGCCGCATCCGCAACGCTCCTGACATGGCGGTGTCGACAGTCATGCCGCCGATGCCGACGAGCGCGTCGTCGACATAGGCGCCAAGCAACCTTTCGCCGTCACGATCGAACCTGACGGCGCCGGCCGACCATTCGTCGATAAGGCGGGCGACATGGCGATGGCCCTCACGCCGGGCCTCGCTTTCAAGATCTGCGATCTCCTGCGGCAATCGATCGCGGAGCCTCAGGATATCAATTGTCATGGCAATGCCGGTGGTTAGATTGCAGGAACCGGAATCTCGCGGCGCGTCGCCGCAACCGGCAGACCGACCGGCGCGAAACTCGCGTCACCATCTCTAGCCATGTCCTGCACCGTATGTTTCTCCAGCGCCTTCGTCACTTCATTGAGGTCGCCGTCCAGCTGTTCGGCCGGAATGAGATTGCCGATGACGAAATCGAAGCGGTCGCCGCGTTTGTTCAACAATTCGTGGAACACGGTCATGTCGCGAAGCTCGGTAGACCATTTCGCCAGCCAGTAGAACAGGCCGGAATTGCGTGCCGTCATATGAATGGGAAGGATCGGCAGATTGTATTTGCGCGCCAACCCGACGGCCGAGGTCTTCCACGGACGTTCATTCAGCCGGCCGTTCGCCCAATAGGCGATACGGCCTGAGGGAAAGAGCACTGTCGCCTTGCCTTCCTTCACCGCATGGTTGGTCAGCTGCAGCGTTTCGCGCGCTTTCAGCTTGCTCTTATGCTCCTCCCGCCATTCGACGGGAATGATCATCTCGGCAAAGCGCGGATTGACGCGGATGGCATCGCGATTGGCAAAGAACATCATGTCCGGCCGGCGCGTTTTCAAGAGATCGAACACGGCAACGCCGTCGGCAATTCCGGTCGGATGGTTGCTGACGAGGATGAAGCCGCCGGTATCGGGAATGCGTTCACCATTGGTGATGCCGATGTCGAGCCTCAGCACATCGCTCAGATATTCGAACGACTGGAAGCCCGGCATTTTGGCGACCGCATTGGCGAATTCGAGCGCCTTGTTATAGCGCAGCAGCGTGTAGAGGAACGGCCGCATAACCGGCCAGAGCGGATTTTTCACGATCCTCTGGCCGCGTTCGGCAATCAGCGTATCGACGATATGACCGGGCTTTCCGTGTGAAACGAGAGCGATCGCTTCCGCGAGCTGTCCGAAAGCCGTCATGGAATCGCGCCGTGCCATGAAAGATCCTGTCTATGGGGTATAAGCTATCGCAATAGAATATGATCGAAGGATGACAAACGCTTGGCCGGCATTAGCAATTCCATAACTGTTCCTGCTCCAAATTGGCGGACTTGAAGGCAAAATCAAGGCCCGCAACGTGAACGAACTGCTTGTTATCGCCGATCCGCGCCTGATGACGGAACGGGCCGCCTGGCTCGAAAACCTCGCCAGTGAGCGCCGTCTTTCCGAGCACACGCTCGACGCTTACGAGCGCGATACCCGCCAGTTTCTGACCTTTCTGACCGGCCATCTCGCCGGCCCGGTGACGCTTGGCGATATCAGGGAGTTGCGCTCCGCCGATTTCCGCGCCTTCCTGGCGGCCCGGCGAAAGCAGGGCTCCGGCGCCCGATCGCTCGGTCGCAATCTCGCCGGTCTTCGCTCGCTGCTGCGCCATCTCGAAAAGAAGGGCTTGGTCAACGCCGCCGGTGCTGCCGCGGTGCGCTCGCCGAAACAGCCGAAATCGCTGCCCAAGCCGCTGTCGGACACCCAGGCGATCACCGTCGTCAGCGACGACGCCCAGCTCCATGACGAACCCTGGATTGCGGCGCGCGATGCGGCGGTTATGACGCTGCTCTACGGCTGCGGCCTGCGCATCTCCGAAGCGCTGGATCTTACTCCCGCCGACCTGCAGAAGGGCGCGACGACTCTCCGCATCACCGGCAAGGGCAACAAGACGCGGCTGGTGCCGCTGCTCTCCGTGGTCTTCGACGCGGTCGAGAAATACCGCACGCTCTGCCCATACCATCTCGAGGCTGGCGAGCCGCTGTTTCGCGGCGCCCGCGGCGGCAAGCTGCAAGCGGCGATCATCCAGCGCACCATGCAGAAGATGCGCAGCGCCTTCGGCCTGCCGGAGACGGCGACACCGCATGCACTGCGCCACTCCTTCGCCACCCATCTGCTTGCCGGCGGCGGCGATCTGCGCACCATCCAGGAATTGCTCGGCCATGCCAGCCTTTCCACAACGCAGGTCTATACCGGCGTCGATGCATCGCGGCTGCTCGAGGTGTATGATCGGGCGCATCCGCGAGCGTAATGGATGTCGCCCAAAAGTGCGCAGCGGTTTTGGGGCAACGACATGCATAAACGATAGGCTTAAAGCGCATCGCATGGATGCGATTGAATGTGAGGCGCTTTAAGCTCTCGTTAAGGCATTCTCTTAAAGGAATATGCGCAAGCCGGGCGTAGAGCATGAAGCCTATAGCATGTGATCGGAACACCCATCATGACGACATCAATCGGCCGCCGGACGTCTTACCTCGCAGTGCCGGCCAATCTGTTGCTCTGGCTGATCGCAGCCTTTCACATGCTGCTTCTTGCCGCCCTGTTTGCCGCCTTCCTGACGGCAAGGCCGGCAGCGGCCGAAGACGTCGCCTGCACCGGCCGCAATCTGATGGTCGAGCTGCAGCAGAACGACCCTGCCCGCTACGCAGAGGCGCTGAAGGAAGCCGACGCCACGCCGAACGGCAAGGGTATCTTCTGGAAGATCGAGAAGCCGGGATTGGCACCCTCGTGGCTGCTCGGCAGCATGCATGTCACCGATCCGCGCGTGCTGGCCCTGCCGCCGCGCGCCCAGGCAGCCCACGATGCCGCCGACACGATCATCATCGAATCCGACGAGATCCTCGATGAGCGGAAGGCGACCGCCGCCCTGCTTGCAAAGCCGGAACTGACGATGTTCACCGACGGCACGACGATCGACAAGCTGCTTTCTCCCGAGGACTACAAGCGTCTCGAAACCGGCCTCAAGCAGCGCGGTATCCCGATCAGCGCCGTTTCCCGGATGCGGCCCTGGATGATTTCCAGCGCCGTCGCCCTGCCGGCCTGCGAAATCGCCCGCAAGGCAAAAGGCGCGCAGTTCCTCGACCAGAAGATCGCCACCGATGCCATTGCTCAGGGCAAACAGGTCAAGGGGCTGGAAACCCTTGCCGAGCAGATCCAGGCCATGGCCGATCTGCCGGTCGAATTCCATCTGAAATCGCTGATCGAGACGCTGGAACTCGGCGACAAGATGAGCGATGTCGTCGAGACGATGACCGACCTCTACCTCTCGGGTGATATCGGCATGACCATGCCGATGCTGAAAACCGTGACACCGGAGGAGGAAGGTGAAAACAGCGATTATGCCGCCTTCGAGCAGCGCGTCATCCTTGACCGCAACAAGGTGATGGCCGAGCGCGCAGCGCCCATCCTCGACAGCGGCAACGTCTTCATGGCCGTCGGTGCCCTGCATCTGCCCGGCAAGGACGGCGTCATCGAACTGCTGCGCCAGCAGGGCTTCACCGTAACAGCTGTAAATTAAGCCTTCAGTGCCAAGATTGACGGAGCGGACATGCTTGGCAAAGTCGGCCTTGTGCACCGGATGGGCGGCGTGAAAACAAGCTCTGGTTCGGGAAGCGAATTAATTTCGCCGGAGATGGAAACTATAAATCGGCCCAACTTTTTGCCGCCACCGCGGAAGCACAAATTGAAAGCTATTCGCAGTTTACGAATGGTCGCGATTCTTGCCGCTTCCGCTATCCCATGCATCGCCACCGCCACCCAGAGTAATCGATTTCCGCTGGGAAAATATTGCGGGGAACTCCTGTCGAACGGCATCATGGCAGAGGCGCAGACAACGTTCGGTCCGAGTGTCACAGACGGCAAGATAAGGGGAAGCTACGTATTCTTCGAGGAAGGGCAGACTGTCACTGGCTTGCTGGCTGAGCCGAGCGACGACGGTGATGGAAATGATTTAACGCGCAATCTCGTTTGGCAAGACAAGTACGGCCACGGGAATCTGGTTATAACCTTCACATCGGATTTCTCCGAATTCCAAGGAAACTGGAGTGACGGAGGGAAGGCGTCTTTTCCATGGAACGGGATGCGTTGCGAACCAACTATAAGCTAAATCAAACTCCCATTTGTGCCACCTCATCGATTAACGGGCCAAGGCGCATGTGATCGCTTATGCCGGCGATCAGCCGAGCGTCATGCGGCGCAGAACATTGCTTTTCCAATAGAACTGATGGACGAGGGCGCCGGCGACATGCGCCGCGATCAGCGCCCAGAGAATGATTTTCAGGACATCCGCGTGGAACGAACCGGCGGGATTGATACCGAAATAGTAGGCGGCGATGCCTGAAAGCGGCATCGCGAAGATCAGGATGTAGAGGCCGGCATGGGCAAGCCTCGCTGCAAGACGGAAGATCGCCGGCTCCTGCGCGATCTCATCCGGAACGCCCTTGGTAAAACGCAGCCCGAGCCTGAGGAAGGCAAGCAGCAGGATGGCGATGCCGACATAGGCATGAATATTTGCCGACGAAATCTGCTCCGGTGTCGGCACCTGGCCTCTGCGCATCAGCCGATGCCAGATATTCATGCCGTCGGGAAACAGCAGGTTGAAGAAGATCAGCAGCGCCACGGCCCAGTGAAGAAAACGCTGGCTCAGGCTGTAACTCACGATGGATGGCTGCTGCATTTCTGGACCTTCACGGATGCTGAACTCAACGATACGCAACAACTAAAACAGCCGCCTGCCTTCCGGCAAGCGGCTGTATGCTTTGTTACGAATATGTAAGATTACATATGGATCGGCTTGAAGAAGGTTGCGAGCGCAGCCTCCTTCACCGCTTCCGACATCGTGGGATGCGCGTGGCAGGTACGGCCGAGATCTTCCGAGGAACCGCCGAACTCCATCAGTACGGCGATCTCGTGGATCATCTCGCCGGCGCCGAAGCCGACGATATGGCCGCCGAGCACCCGGTCGGTTTCCTTGTCGGCAAGGATCTTGACGAAGCCGTCCGTTGCCAGCATCGCGCGAGCGCGGCCGTTCGCCGTGAATGGGAACTTGCCGACCTTGTAAGCGACGCCTGCCGCCTTCAGCTCTTCCTCGGTCTTGCCGACCGAAGCGATTTCCGGCTGGGTGTAGACGACGCTCGGAATGACCTCGTAGTTCACATGGCCATGCTGTCCGGCGAGGATTTCGGCAAGCGCCACGCCCTCGTCTTCCGCCTTGTGCGCCAGCATCGGACCCTTGACCACATCGCCGATCGCATAGATGCCGGCGACATTGGTCTTGTAGTGACCGTCGATCTCGACACGGCCGCAATTGTCGAGCGTAACACCGGCCTCTTCGAGGCCGAGGCCCGCCGTGTATGGCTTGCGTCCGGTGGCAATCAGCACGACCTCGGCGTCGAGCGTCACCTTGTCGCCGCCCTTGACCGGCTCGAAAGTGACCTTGGCGCCCTTGTCGGCCTTTTCAACGCCGGTGACCTTGGCGCTGAGATTGAAATCGATGCCCTGCTTGGCCAGCATGCGCTGGAATTGCTTGGAGACTTCGCCGTCCATGCCGCCAAGGATGGTGTCGAGATATTCGACGACGGTGACTTTGGCGCCGAGGCGCGACCAGACGGAACCGAGCTCGAGCCCGATGACGCCGCCGCCGACGACGATCAGCGTTTCCGGCACCTTCTCCAGCGCGATGCCGCCGGTGGACGAGATGATGGTCTTTTCATCGATTTCGACCTGGACGCCGGGAATGCCGGCGACATCGGAGCCGGTGGCGATGACGATGTTCTTGCCTTCGATCTCCTGCACCTTGCCATCTTCGGCGGTGACGGAGACCTTGCCGGCCGAGACGATCTTGCCGGTGCCCTGGAAGGTATCGATCTTGTTCTTCTTGAAGAGGAAGGCGACGCCGTCGACATTCGACTTCACCGTCGCATCCTTGTGGGCCATCATATTGCCGAGATTGAGCGTCGGCGCCAGGACATCGATACCGAGCGCGCTCATCCCGTGGCCGGCCTGATGGAACATTTCGGAGGCATGCAGCAGCGCCTTCGACGGAATGCAGCCGACGTTCAGGCAGGTGCCGCCATAGGTCGCCCGCTTTTCAATGACGGCGACCTTGAGGCCAAGCTGGGCCGCCTTGACGGCGCAGACATAGCCGCCCGGGCCGGTTCCGATAATGATCACATCGTAGGACATTGCTTCTTTCCCTTTGGATTTTTCGTTTAATCGGCCGCGCGCGATATCTGGCCGTAGAATTCGAGAATATATTGCAGGCTGTTTTTCGCCCTGTCGTTCTAGCGGCCGCCGCTCACATTGAGGATCGCGCCGGTGATATAGGAAGCCGAAGGTGACAGAAGATAGAGGATCGCATCCGCCACCTCCGCGGGCGTGCCCGCGCGCTGCATCGGGATCGACGGCGCCAGTTCCCGCGGCCGATCCGGCAGGCCGCCGGAGGCATGAAGGTCGGTTTCGATGACGCCGGGCCTTATCGCATTCACACGGATACCCTCGGCTGCGACCTCGCGCGCCAGCCCGACGGTGAACGTGTCGATCGCCGCCTTCGAGGCGGCATAATCGACATACTGCGTCGCCGAACCGAGGATCGCCGCCATCGACGAGATGTTGACGATCGCCCCGCCCTGCCCGCCATGCCGGCTCGACATGCGACGTATGGCCTCTGCGGCGCAGAGTATCGAGCCTGTCACATTGACGCGCAGCATGCGCTCGATCCGCTCCGCCGACATCTCGTCGACGCGCTGGGGATAATCGACGATGCCGGCATTGTTGACGAGCCCGTCGAGCCGGCCGAAATGCCGGTCGACCGTCGTAAACATCGAGACGATATCCGCAGCCTTGCCGACATCCCCCTGGATCGCCACGGCCTCGCCGCCATCCTCGACAATCGCAGCCACGACGGCATCCGCGGCTTGACGGTTGGCGGCGTAGTTCACCGCGACACGCCAGCCCTGGCGTGCCGCGAGCCGTGCAGCCGCGGCGCCGATACCCCGGCTTCCGCCGGTAATGAGAACAACAGGTGTATCGCTCATGTCGCACACTCCTTGAATGTCAGCACGTCCCACGGTGCCACCACGGCCTTGCCCTCGCCCCAGGCGCTGGATTCGCGGATGGCGGGACCAAGGCCGGGAAGCACGAGCTTTTCAGCCGCTTCAGCGCCTTCGGGTTGCAGATTGTCCATCTCGCCCTCGGCATCCATGCCATAGACGGCGCCCTGCCAGACCGTGCAGGCATTGAGATCGGCGCCGGTCGCATCACCCTCGGGGCAGTTGAACATCAGGATGCCGATGGCGCGCACCGGATCTTCCGACGGCATGACATAACCTTCCATCACGACAGGTGTCTTCAGCGCGCTGACCTTGAACTGGTTGCTGGCGGCCGCCGATGGAGAATTCAGCGGTGCAAAGCGCAATTCATAGGCACCATCGCGATCGACATAGACAGCCTGCTCCTGCTTGCATGCGGCACCGAAGGTGGAGGCCGGAACGACGAAAAACGCGGCGGCTGCGATTGCAGCCACGCCTTTCCGTCTCGCCGTGGTCCTGATCCTTCCGCTCATTGCAGCTTCGGCTCCCTCCGCCCGTCGGCGTTCTCGACAACGCTGAAATCCGTCAACAGCACCAGTGCACGGCCATCCCTGTCGAGCCCCCAGAAGGCTGGATAGAAACCGTCGCCCCAGCCGCTCCAGAACACCGCGACATTGCCCTTCTTACCGGCGACCGGCCGGTGCAGCGCATAGATGTCCTTGTTGGCTTCCAGGTCCGACGCCAGCACGTCGTCGTAATAGTTGACGTCGGAATCCGGTTTCTGCGCCTGCACCTGCTTTTCGCGCTCTCCGATCAGATCAAGCGTATCGACGTCCATGTAACAGCCGAGGCCGGCATCGACAGGATAACCGAAGATCTCGCCGTCCTTCAGCGTCGCCGGGTCCTGCCCGGGCAGGACCGCAAGCTCCCAACGATCCGGCTTGCCCTCGGCAAACCGCATGCTGGCGGCCGCGACGCGCCCGAAGGCCTGGTAGAGCGTTACCGGATACTCGCCAGGCGCAACCGTTCTTGCGAGTGCCGGACGGTCGGGCTGGGCGAGCGGATCGGCCGCAACGATGCGCCCCGATGTCAGCTCGACATTGCCCATATGGATGACGCCGATCGACCGGTCGGAAAGCTCGGCATCGCTGAGCGCCACCAGGTCGAAATTGCTGCTTGCCTTGCCGATATCCCAGCCGGCAGCCGATGCGGCGACCGGAATATGCGCGGCGGCAGCGCAAAGAAGAAGGCGCGCCGCTCGCATGATCCGGTTCCGCATCGAAAGCGCTCCCTTAGAGATCGAGAACCAGACGTTCCGGATCTTCCAGGCTTTCCTTGACGCGCACGAGGAAGGTGACCGCTTCCTTGCCGTCGACGATGCGGTGATCGTAGGACAGCGCCAGATACATCATCGGACGGATGACAACCTGGCCGCCGATCGCAACCGGCCGCTCCTGGATCTTGTGCATGCCGAGAATGCCGGACTGCGGCGCGTTGAGGATCGGCGAAGACATCAGCGAACCGTAGACGCCGCCATTGGTGATGGTGAAGGTGCCGCCCTGCATGTCGGCCATGGAGAGCGAGCCATCACGAGCTGCCTTGGCAAGACGGCCGAGTTCCTTCTCGATTTCGGCGATCGACATCTGGTCGGCGTCGCGGATGACGGGAACGACGAGGCCTTTGTCCGTACCGACGGCCATGCCGACATGGCAGTAGTTCTTGTAGATGACGTCGGTGCCGTCGATTTCGGCGTTGACGGCCGGCAGTTCCTTCAGCGCATGCGTCACCGCCTTGGTGAAGAAGCCCATGAAGCCGAGCTTGACGCCGTGCTTCTTCTCGAAAATGTCCTTGTACTTGTTACGCAGATCCATGACCGCCTTCATGTCCACCTCGTTGTAGGTGGTCAGCATGGCGGCGGTGTTCTGCGCATCCTTGAGGCGCTTGGCGATCGTCTGGCGCAGGCGCGTCATCTTCACGCGCTCTTCGCGCGAAGCATCCTCGACCGTCGACGGGCCCCGCGCGGCGGCAGGCGTTGCTGCGGGCGCGGCCGCCGGAGCGGAAATGCCCTTGGCGACGGCGGCGATGACATCGCCCTTCAGCACCTGGCCGCGCTTGCCGCTACCGTCGACCTGATCGGCAGAAAGGTTGTTTTCGGCAAGCATCTTCGAAGCCGCCGGTGCCGGCGGCATGGTGGAGACGGAAGCGCTCGATGACGACGATGCAGCAGCGGCAACTGGCGCTGGCTGGGTAGCAGCAGCCGGGGCCGGCTGGGCGGGCGCGGCGGCCGGTGCAGCAGCAGCCGGCGCGGCAGCAGCGGCAGCACCTTCGGCGATCTGGCCGAGCAGCGCGCCGAGACCGACGGTCTCGCCGGCGGCAACGACGATTTCCGAAAGCGTGCCGGAGGCGGGTGCTGGAACTTCGATGGTCACCTTGTCGGTTTCAAGCTCGAGAATCGGCTCGTCGGCCTTGATGGCGTCGCCGACCTTCTTGAACCAGGTGCCGACGGTTGCCTCGCTGACGGATTCACCGAGAGTTGGAACGCGGATTTCTGTGGCCATTGTTCAGATCCTGATTTCGTGTGTTTTCGTTTATGCGTTTCAGACGGCGGGCGGCCGCGAGATGATCGAGGGCATCGGCAGGATATCGAAGCGGAAACCGAAACCGGAAGCGATGATCGGATCGCCGTCGGCAAGAAGCTGCGCCGCCGCCTGATCCTCGACCTCGACGATCGCCATGCCCCAGGCGCCTTCACCCTCGAAGACGGGTCCGACGACGATAGCCGATCCCGCAAGGGCGATCCGATGCCAGTATTCAGCATGGCGTTTCATCGCCGCCATTTCCTCCCCGGTCCCGTCATGCGGGAAAGTGGGGCGCGGCGGCTGCAGTCTCAGAAAGAAATAAGCCATTGCGCGCCCCCTTGTTTTAACCGCCCAATGCATCCTCGAGGAATGCGGCGAGCTGCGACAGATGCTTGGACATCAGGCCCGTCGCCGGCGAGGCGGCGGCCGGACGGCCGGTATAGCGGACGCGCTGGTACTTCGCATCGATATGGGCGAGCACCCATTCGAGGAAGGGGTCGATGAACGACCATGCGCCCATGTTCTTCGGCTCTTCCTGGCACCAGACCATCTCGGCATTGCGGAAGCGCGACAGCTCGTTGATCAGCGCCTTCGCCGGGAACGGATAGAGCTGCTCGACGCGCAAGAGATAGATGTCGTCGATGCCGCGCTTTTCACGCTCTTCGAGAAGATCGTAATAGACCTTGCCGGAGCACATGACGACGCGGCGGATCTTGTTGTCCTTCTGCAGCTTGATCGGGCCGTCCTTGATCACCTCGGCATCGTCCCAGAGCAGACGATGGAAGGCGGATTCGCCGGCCATTTCGGCAAGCGTCGAGACCGCCCGCTTGTGGCGCAGCAGCGACTTCGGCGTCATCAGGACCAGCGGCTTGCGGAAGTCGCGCTTCAGCTGCCGGCGCAGGATGTGGAAATAGTTTGCCGGCGTCGTGACGTTGGCGACCTGCATGTTGTCTTCCGCGCAAAGCTGCAGGAAACGTTCGAGGCGGGCCGAGGAGTGTTCGGGACCCTGACCTTCATAACCGTGAGGCAGCAGGCAGACGAGGCCCGACATGCGCAGCCACTTGCGTTCGCCCGACGAGATGAACTGGTCGAAGACCACCTGCGCGCCGTTGGCGAAATCGCCGAACTGGGCTTCCCAGAGCGTCAGCGCATTCGGGCGGGCGAGCGAATAGCCATATTCGAAACCGAGCACGGCCTCTTCCGAAAGCATCGAATTGATGACTTCGTAGCGACCCTGCGTCGGCGAAAGATTGGCGAGCGGGATGTAGCGCTCTTCGGTTTCCTGATCGTAGAGAACCGAGTGACGCTGCGAGAAGGTGCCGCGTTCACAATCCTGGCCGGAGAGGCGGATCTTGCTGCCTTCGACGCAGAGCGCGCCGAAGGAGAGCGCTTCGGCCATCGCCCAGTCGATACCCTCGCCGGTGGCGATCATGTTGGCCCGGTTTTCCATGAAGCGCTGGATCGTCCGGTGTGCGTTGAAGCCCGCCGGGATCTCAGAGAGCTTGCGGCCGATCTCCTTCAGCGTCTTCATCGGCACGGCGGTCTTGCCGCGGCGCTGCTCGTCGGCATTGTCGGCCGTGCGCAGTCCCGACCACTCACCATCAAGCCAGTCGGCCTTGTTCGGCTTGTAGTGCTGGCCGGCCTCGAACTCCTGCTCGAGATGGGCGCGCCAGTCGGCCTTCATCTTCTCGACTTCACCGTCGGTGAGCAGGCCCTCGGCGACGAGACGGGCCGCATAGAGCTGCAGCACGGTCTTGTGGGCGCGGATCACCTTGTACATCTTCGGCTGCGTGAAGGACGGTTCGTCGCCTTCATTGTGGCCGTAGCGGCGGTAGCAGAACAGGTCGAGCACAACAGGCTTGTGGAACTTCATGCGGAATTCGGTGGCGATCTTCGCCCCATAAACCACGGCTTCCGGATCGTCGCCGTTGACGTGCAGGATCGGCGCCTCGATCATCTTGGCGACGTCAGACGGATAAGGCGACGAGCGCGAGAAGGCCGGGTTTGTGGTGAAGCCGATCTGGTTGTTGATGATCACATGCATGGTGCCGGCGACGCGATGGCCGCGCAGACCGGAAAGGCCGAGGATTTCGGCAATGACACCCTGGCCGGCAAAGGCCGCGTCGCCATGGATCAGCAGCGGCAGAACCTTGGCGCGTTCGGAAAGCGGGATGATGTCGCCGTCCCAGACGGTGGCGTTCATATCCTGCTTGGCGCGGGCCTTGCCCATGACGACGGGGTCGACGATTTCGAGATGCGACGGGTTCGCCGTCAGCGAAACGTGGATCTTGTTGCCGTCGAATTCGCGGTCGGAGGAGGCGCCGAGATGGTACTTGACGTCACCCGAGCCCTCGACCTCATCGGGAGCGGCCGAGCCGCCCTTGAACTCATGGAAGATCGCCCGGTGCGGCTTGCCCATGACCTGGGAGAGCACGTTCAGACGGCCGCGATGGGCCATGCCGAACACGGCTTCCTTGAGGCCGAGATGACCGCCGCGCTTGAGGATCTGCTCCAGCGCCGGGATCAGCGATTCGCCGCCGTCGAGACCGAAACGCTTCGTGCCTTTGAACTTGACGTCGAGGAACTGCTCGTAGCCTTCGGCTTCGACCAGCTTGGCAAGGATCGCCTTCTTGCCTTCCGGCGTGAAGGCCACACCCTTGTCCGGTCCTTCGATGCGCTCCTGAATCCACGCCTTCTCTTCCGGATTGGAGATATGCATGAATTCGACGCCGAGCGTCGAGCAATAGGTGCGCTCGAGGATTTCGATCATCTCGCGGATGGTCGCGTATTCCAAGCCGAGCACGTTGTCGATGAAGATCTTGCGATCGTAATCGGCGGCCGTGAAACCGTAATTCTCCGCCGACAGTTCATGATAGTCGTCGACGGGAGCGGCGATGCCGAGCGGGTCGAGCTTGGCATGCAGGTGACCGCGCATGCGGTAGGCGCGGATCATCATGATGGCGCGCACGGAATCGCGCGTCGCCTGCAGCACCTCGGTGCTGTCGGCAGGCTTGCCCTGAGCTTCGGCCTTGGCCTTGACCTTGGTCTCGATCACCTTCTCGACGATGCCCCAGTCGCCATCGAGAGCCGACACCAGATCGCCGCTGGCCTGAAGCGGCCAGTTCTTCTTGCGCCAGGAAGCCCCTTTGGCCGCCCTCTTCACATCGCTGGGATCCTCCTCCAGCGCCTTGAAGAAAGACCGCCACTGATCGTCGACCGATGCTGGGTCCTCTTCATACAGCGCGTAGAGCTGCTCGATATAGGCAGCGTTGGCGCCATCCAGAAACGAGGTGATCTGAAACTGCTCGTTGGCTTCTTGCCGTGCCATGGTGATATGCGGACGCTTCCGTCCGCCTCCTGACTTTGATGAATTTGCCGGCTTGATGGCCGGCTGCCGCATTCGATTGCCGCCTGTCCGCGGCGCATCTGCTGGTTTCGTGTTGTCGAGGCCGGGCGGAGGGCGCAGATGCCGTTCCTCCGCCCGGTCTATATAGGTGGCTTAGCCCTTGAGGACTTCAACCAGCGTCTTGCCGAGGCGGGCCGGAGAGGGCGATACCTTGATGCCTGCCGATTCCATCGCCGCGATCTTCGATTCCGCATCGCCCTTGCCGCCGGAAACCACGGCGCCGGCATGGCCCATGGTGCGGCCCTTCGGCGCCGTACGGCCGGCAATGAAGCCGGCCATCGGCTTCTTGCGGCCCTTCTTGGCTTCGTCCTTGAGGAACTGGGCTGCGTCTTCTTCAGCCGCACCTCCGATTTCGCCGATCATGATGATCGACTGGGTGGCTTCGTCGGCCAGGAACATTTCCAGGACGTCGATGAACTCGGTGCCCTTGACCGGGTCGCCGCCGATACCGACGGCCGTCGTCTGGCCGAGACCTTCATTGGAGGTCTGGAACACGGCTTCATAGGTTAGCGTGCCCGAGCGGGAAACGATACCGACCGAACCCTTGCGGAAGATCGAGCCCGGCATGATGCCGATCTTGCATTCTTCCGGCGTCAGGATACCCGGGCAGTTTGGGCCGAGCAGGCGCGACTTGGAGCGGTCGAGGCGAGCCTTGACGCGCACCATGTCCATGACCGGAATGCCTTCGGTGATGCAGGTGATGAACGGGATCTCGGCGTCGATCGCCTCGATGATCGCGTCGGCGGCTCCGGCCGGCGGAACATAGATGACAGACGCGTTGGCGCCAGTCTTTTCCTTGCCTTCGGCAACGGTTGCAAAGATCGGCAGGCTTTCGCCCTTCGCGCCGGTCCAGGTTTCGCCACCCTTCTTCGGATGGATACCGCCGACCATCTGGGTGCCGTAGTAAGCAAGCGCCTGTTCGGTGTGGAAGGTTCCGGTCTTGCCGGTTAGGCCCTGAACGAGAACCTTGGTGTCTTTGTTGACGAGAATGGACATGCGAGGCCTTTGTTTAGGAGAGGTTGGAAGACGTGGGGGACGCACGACGATAGACGCCGCTGACGACCTCCTGCCAAGTATCGCTGCCTGCAGGCGAAAAGCTGACGCCCATCCGGTAGCAGTCTTCATTTTCAAATGTGAATATGGTGCGCTGGCTGCCGCGCGGCGAAGTCTTCATCAGCACAAGCTCATTGCCGTTCCACTCGCCGGACGCCGGCACGGGCGGCGCAAAACCTGCGGTGTCGAACTGGTAGAGTTTGTAGGCCTTGTCCGAAGCATCGAAGCCGAAAACATTTCGCGCCTCGAACGAAACAGCACCATCGCGCGTCTGGCGATAGCGCTGCTCGAGGAAGAACCCGCCGAACAACGCCTCGCCGGAAAACTCCGCACTGGCCTTGCCTTCACTCGTCCACGCCGACGCCGCGACACGCTCGTCCCCTTCCCACACGCCGGCGAAGGCGTGGAGGCGGAAATGAGCAGCGGAGGGCGTGGACTGGAAGGCCATGATCGTTCTCAGCCGTTGATCGCCGCAACGATCTTCTTGGCCGCATCGTCCAAGTCGTCAGCCGCCGTGATCGCCAGACCAGACTCGTTCAGGATCTTCTTGCCGAGCTCGACATTGGTGCCTTCAAGGCGCACGACGAGCGGAACCTTGAGGCCGACTTCCTTGACCGCGGCAATGACGCCCTCGGCAATGACATCGCACTTCATGATGCCGCCGAAGATGTTGACGAGAATGCCTTCGACCTTGGGGTCTGCGGTGATGATCTTGAAAGCCGCAGCAACCTTCTCCTTGCCGGCGCCGCCGCCGACGTCGCAGAAGTTGGCCGGCTCCTTGCCGTAGAGCTTGATGATGTCCATCGTCGCCATGGCGAGGCCTGCGCCGTTGACCATGCAGCCGATATTGCCGTCGAGCGCGACATAGGCGAGGTCCCACTTCGAGGCCTCGATTTCCTTGGCGTCTTCTTCGGTCTCGTCGCGCAACGTCTTGACGTCGTCGTGACGGAAAAGCGCATTGCCATCGAAAGACATCTTGGCATCGAGGACGCGCAGATGGCCATCCTTCATGACGATCAGCGGATTGACCTCCAGCAGAGCCATGTCCTTTTCGCCGAAGGCCTTGTAGAGCGTCGGGAAAAGCGTCTTGGCGTCTTCGGCGGCAGCACCATCGAGCTGAAGTGCCTTAGAGATCGCAACAACGTCGGCAGCCGTCACGCCGGCTTCCGGATCGATGGCGATCGTGTGGATCTTCTCGGGCGTGTCGTGGGCGACGGCCTCGATGTCCATGCCGCCTTCGGTCGATACGACGAAGGCCACGCGACCGACCGAGCGGTCGACAAGGATCGAGCAATAGAGTTCGCGAGCAATGTCGGCGCCGTCTTCGATATACAGACGGTTGACCTGCTTCCCGGCGTCGCCCGTCTGGGCGGTCACCAGCGTGTTGCCGAGCATTTCCTTGGCGTGGGCGACTACTTCGTCGATCGACTTGGCGAGGCGAACGCCACCCTTGGCGTCAGGACCGAGTTCCTTGAACTTGCCCTTGCCGCGGCCGCCGGCATGGATCTGGCTCTTGACCACGTAAAGCGGACCGGGAAGCGACTTGGCGGCAGCTTCGGCTTCTTCAACCTTGAGAATAGCCACACCCTCGGCAACCGGGGCGCCATAGCCCTTCAGCAGAGCTTTGGCCTGATATTCATGAATGTTCATGGGTCTATCCCTATTTCGATTACTTCAGCGCCAATCACTTCAGGGCAGGCGCGATGTTGATGCAGGCTTCGCAGAGACCGGCGACTGCGCCGACGGACTTGTCGAAGGCTTCCTTCTCGGTCTTGTTGAGATCAATCTCGATGATGCGCTCGACGCCGCCGGCGCCGATGACGGTAGGAACGCCGACATACATGTCCTTGACGCCGTACTGGCCGGAGAGGTGGGCAGCACAAGGCAGAACACGCTTCTTGTCCTTGAGGTAGGATTCGGCCATCTCGATTGCCGAGGCGGCCGGCGCGTAATAGGCCGAGCCGGTCTTCAGCAGGCCGACGATTTCGGCACCGCCGTCACGGGTGCGCTGGATGATCTCTTCGAGGCGCTCCTTGGTGACCCAGCCCATGGTGACGAGATCGGTGAGCGGAATGCCGCCGACCGTCGAGTAGCGGGCGAGCGGCACCATCGTGTCGCCGTGGCCGCCGAGAACGAAGGCCGTGACATCCTGGACGGACACGTTGAATTCCTTGGCGAGGAAAAGACGGAAGCGCGAGGAGTCGAGAACGCCAGCCATGCCGACGACCTTGTTGGCCGGAAGACCGGAAAACTTCTGCAGCGCCCAGACCATGGCGTCGAGCGGGTTGGTGATGCAGATCACGAAGGCGTTCGGGGCATATTTCTTGATGCCGGCGCCGACCTGCTCCATGACCTTGAGGTTGATGCCGAGAAGGTCATCGCGGCTCATGCCGGGCTTGCGGGCGACGCCTGCCGTGACGATGCAGACGTCAGCGCCTTCGATCGCGGAATAGTCGCTGGCACCCGTCAGATTGACGTCGAAGCCTTCGACCGGCGACGACTGGGAGATATCGAGACCTTTGCCCTGGGGAATGCCGTCCGCGATGTCGAAGAGAACGATGTCGCCCAGTTCCTTCAGGCCGGCGAGGTGCGCCAGCGTGCCACCAATCATGCCAGAACCAATGAGTGCGATCTTGTTACGCGCCATTTCGCTGTTTCCTTTGCGATCAAATTCGTCGAACGGACGCGCAAGGCACCGCCCAATGACGCAATCGCATAGACCCAAAGCCTAAAAATGGCAATGCATTATTTTTGATGCAGCGTTTTCAATCGTTTAGATCCAAAAATTCTTACGTAAACGTAATACATTCTGTCACCAGATTGTTACTCTGCGGCGCGTTTCTGATGGTGCAGCGCAAGATATTCCGCACTGCGCATCTCGAACAGGCGCGAAGCCGTGCGGTCAAATTCGAAGCCCTCGGTGCCCCGACGTTGTAGCAGCAGTTCCTCCGGCATCGCCGCCGCGGAAATGTAAAGCCGCACAGCATGATCGTAAAACGTATCGACCATAATGATGAACCGCTTGATCTGGTTCCGCTTTTCCGGCCCGAGCAAGGGAATGTGATCGACGAAGACCGTATCGTAGCGCTCGGCGATGGCCAGGAAGTCGACCGCCCCGAGCGGTTTGTCGCAAAGATCGGCGAAAGAGAAACGCGCCATGCGGTCGACGGCGAGCGGCACATGGATGTGGCGCCCCTTCATCGGAATATCCAGCGGCTGCGCCTTGCGCCCATGCAGCGCCTGGGTCCAGGACGCATCCATCGCCATGTCGTTATGCTCGTTGATCGGCACCAGGTAGACCGGCTGGCTGCTCAGCTTCTCCATCCGGTAGTCGGTCGACGAATCCAGGGTAACGACATCGACATACTGCTTGAGCAAGGCAACGAAGGGCAGGAAGAGGCCGCGATTGAGACCATCCGCGTAGAGATTGTCGGGCTCGACGTTCGAGGTCGCGACCAGCACGCATCCGCGCGCGAAAAGCTCGGAGAACAGCCGCGACAAGATCATCGCATCGGCGATGTCGGTGACCGTGAACTCGTCGAAGCAAAGCAGTTCTGCCTCGTCGTAAAGCGCTGCGGCGACCGGCGGCATCGGATCGGCCTGCCTCGTCTCACCGTTCTTGAGCTTCAGCCGGTGCGCGGCGATGCGGTTGTGCACATCCGCCATGAATTCGTGGAAATGCGCCCGCCGTTTCTTCCTGCACGGCGCCATCGCGAAGAACATGTCCATCAGCATGGTCTTGCCGCGCCCGACGCTGCCGTGGATATAAAGCCCCTTGATGCCGTCGGCCGATTTCTTCTTGGCGGCAAACAGCCAGCCGAGCGCGCTCGACTTTGCCGCCGGCCGCCGCTGCTTCAGACCGGCGAGCACCCGGTCGAGGCTCTTTGCCACGTCCAATTGGGCAGAATCGGCCTGAAGGGCGCCCGATGCGGTCAGCGCTTTAAGCTGTTCGCAGACGCTGAGCGCATAATCCGGCATTGGTTGCATGAGGGCATATCCGCCTGTCAGTCAACGGCGGAGAACCCGCCGGAACATTTACCGGCTGAGACTGATCGACTGGCCTGTGCTCGTCTGTCCCTGGAAGCGGTTGTCGGCCGTCTTGTAGACGCTGCCGAGCTGGTTGCCCGAGCGGTCCTTGAGCAGCACCTGCTTGCCGGCGACCTCCCAGGAGCCCATCGCCGTCAGCTCGCCGACACAGCCACGCGTTCCGCCGCGCGAACCGCTGCCGAGATTGGTGAGCGTTAGGAACATGTCGCAGCTACCGTTGACGCGCCAGCTCCCGACCATCGATTCCTTGGTGATATCGAGCGCATTCGCGGCCATTGCACCAGGCTCAGCGCCCGGCATCGGCGCCGTCGTCGTCGGCGCGGCCGGAAACTGTGAGCCGCCGGTCGGCGGCGGAAGCTGCCCGCCCTGCACCGAGGGCACCGGCTGCGCCGTCAACGGCGCCGGGCCGGCACTGGCGTTGGAGCTGTAATCATATGCCGTACGCTGACAACCGGCTAGCGACAGAACCACCACCAGACCTGTCATCGCATATCGCAACTGCATCATCATACTCCTGAATTCGGCTGTCGCCGTAGAGAAACGGGCGTGAGACAAGTCCGATTATCGTAATTCGATTTGGTTAATCAAGTCGTGCTGCATAAATTGCCCGTGACAACAACTAACCGAAAAACGATACAGTTCAACTGTCCTGCTGCAAAACTTCCTGCACATAGAATTTGTCAGCAAGGTGTTGAGCGCGTTCATCTCAGTCAGGATCCCTGTCGAACTCGCGCAATGTCCTGGAATAGTGTCTCACCGCATCTTGCAGAAGGATTGCACCGGGATCGATGCGGATGCCCTGTTCGTGCACCGCGACCGAATCTCGGTGACGGCTTCGGAATCGAAGCCGTCTATTCCGCCATCGGTACCGAGGTTGATCAAACCCGGCGCTCGACCATCATCTTCTTGATTTCGGCGATCGCCTTGGCCGGGTTGAGGCCCTTGGGGCAGGTTTGCGCACAGTTCATGATCGTGTGGCAGCGATAGAGGCGGAACGGATCCTCGAGATTGTCGAGACGCTCGCCGGTCGCCTCATCTCTGGAATCGATCAGCCAGCGATAGGCCTGCAGCAGAACGGCCGGACCGAGATAGCGGTCGCCATTCCACCAATAGCTCGGACAGGAGGTCGAGCAGCAGGCGCAGAGGATGCATTCATAGAGGCCGTCGAGCTTCTGCCGGTCCTCATGGCTCTGCTTCCACTCCTTGGCCGGCGCCGGCGACACCGTCTTCAGCCATGGCTCGATCGAACGATGCTGGGCATAGAAGTTGGTGAGGTCGGGTACCAAATCCTTGACGACGGGCAGATGCGGCAGCGGATAGATCTTCACCGCGCCCTTGATATCGTCGAGGCCCTTGGTGCAGGCAAGCGTGTTCGTGCCGTCGATATTCATCGCGCAGGAGCCGCAGATGCCCTCGCGACAGGAACGGCGCAGCGTCAGCGTCGGGTCGATCTTGTTCTTGATGTAGAGCAGACCGTCGAGCACCATCGGCCCGCAATCGTCGACATCGATATAGAAGGTGTCGATAGACGGGTTCTGACCGTCGTCCGGGCTCCAGCGGTAGACGCGGAACTCGCGGGTGTTTTTGGCACCCGCCGGCTTCGGCCAGACCTTGCCTTCGCGCATCTGAGAATTCTTGGGGAGAGCGAGTTCAACCATGTCCGGTTCCTCTTGAGATCAGTACACGCGAGCCTTCGGCTCGATCTTGTGCGGATCGATGCCTTCGGCAATGAGCTCGGTGTGAACAGGACGATAGTCGAGTTTCACATCGCCTGCCTCGTTCACCCAGGCGAGCGTGTGTTTTCGCCAGTTGACGTCGTCGCGGCCGGCGAATGCACCCTCGGTATAATCTTCGCGGGCATGCGAACCGCGGCTCTCCTTGCGGGCCTCGGCTCCGTAGATCGTCGTGATGGCGTTGGCCATCAGGTTCTGCAGCTCCAGCGTCTCGACCAGATCCGAGTTCCAGATCATCGAGCGGTCGGTGACCTTGATGTCCTTCATCTCGCCCCAGATTGCCGAGATGCGCTGGCAGCCCGACTCCAGCGATTCCTGCGTGCGGAACACCGCGGCGTCTTCCTGCATGGCGCGCTGCATCTTCTCGCGCAGTTCCGCCGTCGGTGTGCCGCCGCTGGCGTGACGCAGACCGTCGAAGCGGTCCATGATCTTGTCGCAGGCGGCGACGTTGAGATGCGGGATCGGCGCTGCGCGGTCGATCACCTCGCCGGCGCGGATCGCAGCGGCGCGGCCGAAGACCACGAGGTCGATCAGCGAGTTGGAGCCGAGACGGTTGGCGCCGTGCACCGAGGCACAGCCGGCCTCGCCCACAGCCATCAGGCCGGGGATGATCCGTTCCGGATTGGCACCGTCGGCGTTCAGCACTTCGCCCCAATAATTCGTGGGAATGCCGCCCATATTGTAGTGAACGGTCGGCAGAACCGGGATCGGTTCGCGTGTAACGTCGACACCGGCGAAGATTTTGGCGCTCTCGGAAATCCCCGGCAGGCGTTCATGAAGAACGGCTGGATCGAGATGATCGAGATGCAGGAAGATGTGGTCCTTCGCCTTGCCGACACCGCGGCCTTCGCGGATTTCCAGTGTCATGCAGCGCGAAACGACGTCGCGCGAGGCAAGGTCCTTGGCCGAAGGCGCGTAACGCTCCATGAAGCGCTCGCCCTCGGAGTTGACGAGATAACCGCCTTCGCCGCGCGCGCCTTCGGTGATCAGACAGCCCGAACCATAGATGCCGGTCGGGTGGAACTGAACGAATTCCATGTCCTGCAGCGGCAGGCCGGCACGCGCCACCATGCCGCCGCCGTCGCCGGTGCAGGTATGGGCCGACGTTGCCGAGAAATAGGCGCGGCCGTAGCCGCCGGTCGCCAGCACCACCATCTTGGCGGCGAAGCGATGGATCGTACCGTCATCGAGGCACCAGGCGATGACGCCGGTGCAGCGGCTGCCGTCTTCCGACATGATCAGGTCGAGCGCGAAATACTCGATGAAGAACTCGGCATTGTTGCGCAGCGACTGGCCGTAGAGCGTATGCAGGATGGCGTGGCCGGTACGGTCGGCAACGGCGCAGGTGCGTTGTACCGGCGGGCCTTCGCCGTAATTCTGCATGTGGCCGCCGAACGGGCGCTGATAGATCTTGCCTTCCTCGTTGCGCGAGAACGGCACGCCGTAGTGCTCGAGCTCATAGACCGCCTTCGGCGCTTCCATGGTGAGATACTGCATGGCGTCGACGTCGCCGAGCCAGTCGGAGCCCTTGACGGTGTCGTAGAGGTGCCACTGCCAGCTATCCGGCGTCATGTTGCGCAGCGAAGCGGCGATACCGCCCTGGGCCGCGACCGTGTGGGAGCGGGTCGGGAATACCTTGGTGATGCAGGCCGTGCGGAAACCCTGCTCGGCCATGCCGAGCGTGGCGCGCAGCCCGGCGCCGCCGGCGCCGACGACGATCACGTCGTAGGAGTGATCGACATACTTGTAGGCTTTGCCGTTCTGGGCGGGTGAAGTCGGTGCCATATCAGCTTATCCTACGAATGCGATTTTCAGAATGGCGAAGAGACAGAGGCCGGCGATCAGGATCGCAAAGAACGTGTTCAGCATCAGGAGAACGATCTTGCCGAATTCGCCGTGCACGTAATCCTCGATGATGACCTGCATGCCGAGCTTCATGTGGATGACACCGGAGATTACCATCAGCCCCATGACCACGGCGACGAAGGGGTTCGATAGCGCGCGAACCACATCCGCATAGGGCGCGCCGGCATAGGCGAGCATGAAGAAGACGAAGAAGAGGATCAGCGGAACATTGGCGACGGCCGTCAGCCGCTGGCGCCAGAAATGATCCGTTCCGTCCTTGGCGGAGCCGAGCCCGCGAACCTTGCCGAGGGGGGTGCGCATATCCATGAGAGGACCTTCAGAAGCGAATGAGGAAGCCGATCACCCAGACCAGCACGGTCAGACAGAGCGACCCGATGATGTTGGCGATGGCGAGCTTGGTCGAGAACTCTTTCCCGAAGCCATAACCGAGATCCCACATGAAGTGGCGGAAGCCGCCGAGCATGTGGTGCAGCAGCGCCCAAGTATAGCCGAGAAGCACGAGCTTGCCGAGAAGGCTGCCGAGCACCCAGTTGGCCCAGTCATAGGAGCCCTGGCCGCTTGCCGCCGCGATCAGCCACCAGGCGACGAGCAGCGTGCCGACGTAGAGCGCGCCACCGGTAATGCGGTGGACGATGGACATGACCATAGTGGGAATAGGCTTGTAGATTTGCAGATGCGGCGATAGGGGCCGGTTATTTGTCACGTTCGCCATCAGAACCTCGCGGCGGCTTCTCTGCGCTCCCGGATTTCGGAGCATGCTCAGTCAACCACACGAATGACAAAATTCTCTGTGTGCGTTGCATCAATTGCGACGTTTAATCACCGGGAACGCCGACGACAAGCACAATCGCTGTCTGCTTTTAATTTAATCGATTCGCGTTACCGGGAAGTTTGCAGGCTAACAAAACTGGTCTCTTCCGCTCAAATTTTGTGCCGGTTGTCCGACCTGAATGGACAAGCTCCGGCTTTTGGCGCAATCTGGCGTTAACGATTTGTTAGGGATCGGAATTCCGGAGGCCGGCCACCCATGTTTCGCAGTCTGTCCGCAGTCGCCCTGCTTGCCCTGTCCGTGCTTGCTGCACTTCCCGCCGAAGCCGGCGACCGCCGCAACGATCATCGCTTTCCCGGCCATCGTCACGCTTTCCACGGCGGATTACTCCTCGGCGAACGTGCCATCTGGCGCGATCGCGGCATCCGTTTCGACAATGCCTATCGATATCGGAACCGCAAAGAACGGATGCCGTTCCTGAAACAGTTTTCATCGCCGGCGACAAATCGCATAGCCCGCAACAATCTCATCGTCGTCCTGCCCCAAACGCAGGGTGGTGACGGCGGCGGCACTTATGCCGGCTCTTCCTATGTCTATCAGGTCGATGGCGGGACCTATGTCGGCGGCAACGGCTATGGCTATCCTACAGCACGGCCGGAGCTGCTGGCCCCGAAAGCAAAGGTCATCGATATCGCAGTGCGGGACGATCCCTGCTCCTATGAGGCCAATGTCTGCGTCATCCGGCCTTAGAGCCTGTCGCGCAAGAGTATGCCGCGGTTTTGCGACAACGACACGCCTAAAACAAAGACCTAAAGCGCGAGGAGCGAATCTGAAAGGTCGGGACGCGCTTTAGAGCAGGATGACGAATGCAGGCGGCTCAAATTTGCCCGGCCCCACTCTTTCGCGACGCGGCTACGTCGATACGGATGGCGCACATCGGCGGGAGATTCTTGTCCTCAAACGTCGCCCGCCGTGGCGTTCCGCTATCCGGCATCCAAGCATCCCAGGCTCTGTTCATTTCCTCGAATGAGGCAAGGTCCCTGAGCCAGATGTTGGCGAGAATGATCTCTGACTTGTCGGTACCTTCGCGCAGCAGCATGTCATTGATGCGTTCCAGTATTTCGTTGGTCTGCGCCGTCACGCTCGCTCCCCTCGTCAGGTTTGCGACCTGGCCGGGCAGATAGGCGGCATCTGCGAGGAGAGTTTCGTCAACTTTGGCTTGCCCCATCATCGTATTCGCAGACTTCCAATGCTTGATATTGGGTCGTCGACCCTTCATCCGATCACTGTGGGGCTTCGCCCGCCACTTCGGTAGAGCGAATTAATTTGAGCCGATATAATGGAAGCTGAACGCTCCTAGAGCCTTTCCTGGTCAGATTGAAGCATTCTGTTGGCTCAAACGGAGTCGGATGGTCGACCGGCCGGCGCGTGTCGTAGCCCGGCTCTACGGCCAAGCCGGCCGGTCGATCAGCCGGCCCGTTTCAGCCAACCCGAAGGGCCGGGCATCTTTCCGCCAGGCCAAAGGCGATCGGCTCGGACGTACCAAGAGGTATGCCCGTCGCCAATCGCCTCTGCCCTGACGAAAACCTGCTCCGGCAGAATGCTGCAATCTGACCAGGAAAGGCTCTAGCTGGACAATATGGCGGTATGCCGCGAAATGAAGTCCACAAGATAGCGCGCGCCTTCGGCCGACTCGGATTGAGCATACAGACCGATCTCGATGCGCACCGGACCGGGCAGATCCGCCGATCGGTCAAGCGTCCGGCAGCCCTCCGGTTTCGTCGTGAGCATCATTGGCGCGATACCGATACCGACGCGAACCGCGGTCGCCATGGCCACCAGCGTCGATGCGACGCACGCCGTCTTCCACTTGATGTTTCGCTGGGACAGAGCCGCAATCGTCGGAAGCGTCCAGGGACACTCCTCCTCGAACATGATGATCGGAAGCGGTTTTTCCGTATCCGCCACAAAGTCGGATCTCACCGTCCACATCAAATATTCGGTCCAGATCAGGGTCGGTTTTCGCGAGAGGCAGGTGATGTCGCAAACCACGAGATCCAGCTTCCTGTCTTCAAACAGGCTGGCGAGGCGGCGATTCGGCTCGACAATGATGTCGATCTCGACCTTCGGGTTCTGGGCTCTGAAGGCACTAAGAATGTCGATCAGGTGGCCAGCTGCGAAGTCCTCGACGACGCCGAGGCGAATGCGGTCCTCGATCATCTTGCCTGTCAGCCTTTTCCCGACCTCGTCGCTGAGGGCGACCATTTCGCGGGCATAAGCCAGCATGATCTGCCCATGGCTCGTCAGCTCGAGGCCCTTTGACGAACGCGAAAACAGCGTAACGCCGACAAGCTCCTCCAGCTTGCGGATCTGCATGCTCACGGCGGCCTGCGTTCTGTTCAGCTTGACGGCTGCTCCATTGACGGTGCCGATCTCCGCGACGGTCAGAAATGCACGAAGCAGATAGGAATCAAGATCAAGCATCAGAAGCCGCATTCCATACTTTGTGGCGCTCGATAGCCGAGGGCCTCTCCGCCTATAAGCGGATATTGGACGAACCATGTTCTTCCGGCAACTGGTGACCCTTAGCCCCCGGGCGCAGCACAAGCTGCGCCCCATCAATGCCAGCTTATCGCGCGAAGAGGACGCATGCCTCGGGCGGAATGGAAACGCTGATCTCCTGCCCCCGAGCGAAGGCTATGTCTGGACGGTTAGGGCAAGCCGAGATTATCCGGTCGCCACTGACGAGGTCCAGAACGACATGCCTGAAGGCACCGAGTGTCACGACGTCGGCAACGCGTCCGGTCATGGCTCCGGCAGCCGGAGCGCCGGACGATATCTCGACGCTTTCCGGCCTCACGCAAATCTCGGCGGCACCTGAAAGATTTGCCGTGGACGCGACCGGAAACTCCCAGCCGGATTCGGAGCGAAATTTGCGGGCCGTTCCGCCCGCGGCCGAAATCGAGCCATGAATCCAATTCGTCCGACCCATGAAATCCGCGACGAAACGTGAGTCTGGACGCCAATACACATCATCCGGCTTGCCGGATTGCATGATTGCCCCGCGGTTCATCACGAAGATACGCTCTCCCAGGCTCATCGCCTCCTCCTGGTCGTGGGTTACCACGATTGCGGTCGAGCCGACCGCGGCGAGCACATCCTTCAATTCGGTGCGCAGCTCATGCCGAAGCTTGGCGTCGAGGGCCGACAGAGGTTCATCCAGAAGAACGAGGCTCGGATGGGTGGCGAGCGCCCGCGCAAGCGCAACACGCTGCTGCTGTCCGCCGCTCAACTGGTGCGGCCGCCGCTGTCCGAAACCGACGAGCCGGACGAGCTCAAGCATCTCGGCAATGCGGCGCGGTATTTGCCCCGGCGGATGGTTGCGATGGCGAAGTCCGTAACCGATGTTCTGTTCGACTGTCATATGCGGGAAAAGAGCGTAGTGCTGGAACAGCAGCCCGACATTGCGCTCATAGGGTTTCAATCCGGCCATCGGCTCGCCGTCGATCAGGATCGAGCCTTTGTCGGGCCGCTCGAATCCGGCAATGAGCCGAAGAATGGTGGTCTTGCCGCAGCCGCTCGGTCCAAGCAGTGCGATTGTTTCACCTGGGTTCACAGAGAAGGAGATATCACCGAGGGCGACAGTTTCGCCGAAGCGCTTGCTGACCCCTTGAAATTCCACGGCAGAAATCATCGTATTGTCCTCATGAACGAAACAAACCTTGGCCCACGACAGTGTCAAAGCCGACGACACGGTCCAGCACGACGATCAGCAACGCAGTGACGGCAATCAGGACCACGGCCGCCGCAGCGATCGTCAGATCGAAAGCCGCGCGCATGTTGCTGACCAGCGTAACAGGCAAGGTCGTTGCGGACGGATCGCTCAGAAACAGACTGATCGATACGTCATCCATCGAAATTGCGAAGGCGAAGATCGCGCCGGTGACGACGCCCGTCCGCATGAGCGGCAGGGTTATGGTCCAGAAGGCCTGGCGCTCGGTGGCGCCGAGAACCATTGCGGCTTCCGTCAATCGTTGGTCGCTGCCGAGAAGGCTGGCGAGACTGGTCCTTATGCAATAGGGCAACGTCACGATCACGTGGCCGAGCAGCAGGCGCGCCATACCATTTGTGATGCCGGCCTTGGAAAGGAAAAGCAGCAGGCCGAATCCAATGACAACCGGCGGGACGATGAGCGGCGAGAGAAAGGCCGAAGTCAGCGCTGCCTTTCCTGGAAAATTGCCCCGGGCAAGACCCACAGCCGCCGCAGTTCCAATCGTGACGGACAGAACCGTCGTGAGTACCGCCAAGATGAGGCCGGTGCGCAGGCTGGTAAGGATATCCGCCTGGGAGACGAGCCGTTCGAACCAGTGAAGCGACAAGGCAGGTGGCGGCATCGGGCCGAGGTAGGTCCTGGCGTCGAAAGCCATGACGCATGTTATCACCAACGGGATGGCGAGGAACGCCAATCCAAGGCCGATGACACCGTAGGCAAGGGAACCGGCGATCCGGTCTCCGGTTCTCGCGGCAAGAGACTGCATGCTCATCGGGAAACCCTCCGCGCCTGCGCAAACGTTATGACAGCGACGACCGCCAAGGCCGCGGCAAGCATGACGAGCGAGATCGCCGCACCGCTCGGGTAGTTGGCGATATCGCTGAACCGGGTGTAGATGACATTCGACATGAAAAGCACCCGGCCCCTCCCGAGCACCATGGGAATGACGAAGGCGCTGATCGCAAAAGTCAGCGACACGAGCGTGCTTGAGATCAGAGCCGGGAAGCTCAGGGGAAGCGTGATCGACAGATGGGCTTTCCATCCCGGCGCGCCGAGCGACTGGGCCGCATCGAGCAGACGCGGATCGATCGATTGCATCGCGCCAATCAGCGTTAGCGTTGCGACCGGTATGATCGAGTGAACCAGACCCGCAATAACGACGATATTAATATATTCGCGGCTGTTGGGCGAAAGGCCCAGCGTCAAGAGGAAGGGTCGGAAGATGCCGACCGACCCGAAGGTCAGTTCGATCGCATACGTCTTGATCAGGACGCTGGAAAGAACAAGCGTAATCAAGAAGCCGAGGGTGAGCGTGCGCATCCGCGGCGAAATCCGCCGCACGATGAAATAGGCCAGCGGGAATGCCACAAGCTGGCCGATGATCGCGGCAACTCCTCCAATCCAGAAGGTCGTCAGCAGGACGCTTGCAAACGCCTGGTTTGCAAGCTCGTAATAGTTTTGAACCGTTGCCGCGGCATTTTCCACGGAGCCGACACGCCCCGGCGTAAACTCCTTCAAGCTTTCGATTGCCAGATTGATGAGCGGTGACAGAAAACCGAATGCGAACACCAGCAGGGCTGGCCCGAGCGTCAGGGCAGCATCTCGGCGATCCGGAATTGAAATGGCGACGGGTTGCCGCCTTACCTTAGTCATGATGGAACAGCCTTTTCCTCGCCCTTGCGGGCCATGAGAAAGGGAGGTTGTCGAAGCCCGCGCCTACGACAACCTGCCGCGAGGTGTCTTAGAGCAACGGGGCGATATCCTGCTCCCAGCGCTTGGACCAGGCATCCTGCTGTTCGAGAACGACATTGTAGTCCGGCACATAGACGAAGCTCGAAAACTCGTCCGACGTGAAGGACAGATGCTTGAGATTGTCGGGTGTGACCGCCTTGCTGTTCAACGGCGCTTCGCCAGCCACCTTGGCGTAGAGCGAGTTCATGTCCGGGCTGATCGCGAAGTTGACGAAATCGAGCGTTGCCTTGGTGCTTGGCCTATTCTTCAGGACGCCGAAACCGCTCTGGTAGAGGAAGGCCTTGAAGTTGCTGTCCTTGGTGAAACGCGTAACCGGGAAGTTTTTGGCCACCGCCGCCCAGCCGGGCTCGGCGAAGAAGCCGACGGAGGTCTCGCCCGACGTCAGCGAATTGGTGAAATCGATATCGGTGACGGCAACGCGGCCGATATTGCCGGATTTCGCCAATTCCGTCATGAGCTTCCACCCGGGCTCCATATTCGTTTCACTGCCGCCGGCGTGAAGGGCGAGCGCGACGATCTGGAGCATCATGCTCTGTGTCGGGCCTGGCCAGCAGATCGCGCCCTTGAGATCGGGGCTCAGCAGATCATCGATGGTCTTCACGGTGATCGGAGCCGTGTCGGTTCGCGCACCGAAATACATGCCGCCAACTGCGCGCGGGACGGCTTTGATATTGCCCTTGCCGTCACGAATGATGATTTTCTCGGGAATATTCGCAAGGTTGGGAACATCTGCAGGATTGATGGTCTCGAGCCAATCCTCCTTCACCATGCTGTTGAACGAGCCTTCCCAGCCGGCGACATAGTCGTAGTCGACATTCGGCCAGACGGCCTTGATCTTCGGCAGGATGGCGCCCGCGCCGCCCTGGTGAAGAACCCAGTTGAATGTCGCCGCATTCTGGTCGGCGGCAATCTGCTTCATCGCTTCGACGACATCGCCGCCCCATTCGACGGCGGTGAGATTGCCGCTACCGGCTGCGGCGGATCTTGCAAACCCGGTCATCGTGCTGGCAATCCCCGCGGCGGCGGCGGATCCGAGGAAGCGGCGGCGTGTCATATCGTGCAACATGGTAGGTTCCCTTTGCTGTCGGCCCTCTGCCGGGCCGTTCGCATCGGAGACTGCTTGGAGGTTGCCAGCCGCGGTAGTGGGAAAATTCTCGCCGGGTTATAAAGTTTTCTGAACATCCCGATGAACGAGCTACCCGCATCGCTGAGCCTCGGCGGATCTGAGCTATCAAGAATCGTTATATCCCCTCTCGAATTTTCGCGGTTCCAAGAGAAGTGGGCGGCGCTGATGATGATGGCAGCATCAATACCGTGGGAGCCTGCCTTGACCATTGACCGGGATTTTCTGGAAGACTTGAGAAAGCGCTTCGGCAGCGCTGCAGGCGGGGAGATGGAAGATCCGCACTTCCGCGCCGTGGCGGCGAGCGTATTCAAGGACGGCGACAGCCGCAAATGGCCCTTCGCCGATCCTGCGACCTTTCTGGATGCCCGTTTCATCGAGAACGGCTTGCGGCCCGAGGTGCTTGAGGCGCTTGACGTGGCTCTGATCGGCGTGCCGATGGACCTCGGCGTCACCAATCGCGCCGGCGCGCGGCTGGGGCCGCGGGCCGTCCGGGCGATCGAGCGTATCGGTCCCTACGAGCATGTTCTGCGTGTCGCGCCGATGGGAGGGCTAAAGGTCGCCGATGTCGGCGACGTGCCGATGCGCAGCCGGTTCGGCCTCGCCGAGTGCCATGCCGACATCGAGGCCTGCTACCGGATGATCGCGGCAACCGGGGTTATCCCGCTGTCGGTCGGCGGCGACCATTCGATCTCCGGCGCCATCCTCAAGGGCCTGGCGGCCGGCCAGCCGGTCGGCATGATCCACATCGACGCTCATTGCGACACCGCTGGTCCCTATGAGGGCTCGAAGTTCCATCACGGCGCGCCCTTCCGCGAGGCGGTTCTGGCGGGCGTGCTCGATCCGAAGCGTACGATCCAGATCGGCATCCGCGGCGGCGGCGAATATCTCTGGGAGTTCTCCTTTGTCTCCGGCATGACCGTCATCCACGCCGAAGAGGTGGCGGAGATGGGCCTCAAGGCTGTGATCGCAAAGGCTCTAGAGGTTGTCGGCGCCGGTCCGACCTATCTCAGTTTCGACGTCGACAGCCTCGATCCGGCCTTCGCTCCGGGAACCGGCACGCCGGAAGTCGGCGGGCTTCAGCCGAGGGAGGCCCTGACCCTGCTGCGCGGCTTCAAAGGCATCAACCTCATCGGCGGCGACGTCGTGGAAATCGCGCCGCAATACGACAACACCACCAACACCGCGCAGATCGCCGCGCAGGTCCTGTTCGAACTCCTGTGCCTCGCGATGTTCAGTCCCGCGGTCAGGACAAAGCTGACCTGAGAACCAGCTCCACAATGGCAGCGTGCCTCGTGCCCGCTGCCATCCATCACCTGTCGCACAACACGTCTCAAAAAGGGGAACGACATGACTGCTCTTATGAAGTTGCGTTACACCGCCACCGCGGCAATTGCCGTTTTCGGCATCCTGGCAGGGGCCGCGCAGGCCGACGAACTTGCCGATATCAAGGCCGCAGGCGAAATCAACATCGGCATCTTCTCCGATTTCCCGCCCTTCTCTTCGGCAAGCGCCGATATGAGCATCAAGGGCTATGACGTCGACGTCGCCCAGAAGATCGCCGACGGGCTCGGCGTGAAACTCAATCTCGTCAGCGTTACCGGCCAGAACAGGATCGCCTACCTGAACGACGACCGCGTCGACCTGCTGATGAGCGTCGGCTATTCGAAGGAGCGTGCCGAGGTTATCGATTTTGCCGCCCCGTACGCCCCCTACTATATCGCCGTCATCGGTCCGGCTGCGCTGAAGGTGAGCGGCAAGGAAGACCTCGCCGACAAGACCGTTGCCGTCAATCGTGGGACGCTCGAAGACACGTCGCTGACGGCCGTCGCCCCCGGCTCGGCTGCGATCCAGCGTTTCGAGAACTATAATTCGGTCATCCAGGCCTTCATATCCGGCCAGACCCAGCTGATGGTCGTCGGCAACGATGTCGGTGCGCAGGTTCTGGCACGACAGGACGAACTGAAGCCGGAGCAGAAATTCCAGCTCCTCAGCTCCCCCTCACACATCGCGCTCCGCAAGGGCGAGGAAGGCCTGAAGAAAGTCGTCAATGACAGCGTCGCCGCAATGATCTCCGATGGTTCGCTCGACGCAAGCTCGAAGAGCTGGCTGAAAGCGCCGCTCAACCCTGAAAACCTGAAGGACTGACGAGGGCGGCCTCCCACTCACCAGAGCGTGATGCCGAAAACTGCAAGCGATTGCGGTGGCATCATGCTCCAATTCTTTGGTTGAGAGGCGGATCGGGATTTCGGGCCGACCCGGCCCGGATCATCCGGCTCCAAAGGACAAGCGATGAGATACAGCCTCGATTTCAATTGGCTTTGGGACGGAATGGGAGCTCTGGCTTATGGCGCATGCACGACGCTTGCACTGACGGTCTCCACATCGGTCCTCGGGATCGTTCTCAGCATTCTCGGCGCGGCTGCGCGCCGGGGACCTTATCCATGGTTGCGCAAGGTCGTCGGCCTGTATGTGGAAATCATGCGCAACACGCCATTTCTGGTGCAGCTGTTCTTCATCTTCTTTGGCTTGCCTAGCCTCGGCATTCGCCTCGATCCGATCACTGCCGCCGTCCTTGCCATGACCCTCAACATGGCCGCCTACACGATCGAGGTGGTCGGGGCCGGGCTCGATGCCATACCGAGAGGCCAGAAAGAGGCTGCGCAGGCACTCGGCCTCAGGCCTCGGCTGGTGTTCTTCAAGATCATCCTGCCGCAGGCGATCGCCATCATTTTTCCGGCGCTGACGAGCCAGATCATCATCATGATGCTGGAATCGGCGGTGGTTTCGCAAATATCCGTCCGCGAGCTGGCGCAGGAGGCCGATCTGCTTCAATCGCGCACCTTCCGCTCCTTCGAGACCTATCTGGTGGCGACGTTGATCTATCTTTCGATGTCCGCCGCACTTCGCCGGCTGCTTGTCGCCGGGAAACGCCGTTTTCTGGGAGCCGGTCTGACATGATTGAGTTCACCTTCTGGGACATTCTGCGCAATCTTGTCTTCGCGACACGCTGGACCCTCATGCTTTCGCTCGCAGCCTTTGCCGGCGGCGCCATCGTTGGCCTGGCCATCCTGTCTGCGCGGATATCGAAAACACGCTGGCCGCGCAGCTTCGCGTCCGGCTACATTGCCCTGTTTCAGGGAACGCCGCTCCTGATGCAGCTCTTTTTGATGTTTTTCGGCCTGCCGATGCTCGATTTCCGGATCGAGTCATGGACCGCCGCCGTCTGCGGCCTGACGTTCTACGCCAGCGCTTATCTTGCCGAAATCTGGCGGAGCGGCGTCGAGGCGGTGCCGCGCGGGCAATGGGACGCCGCAGCCAGCCTGGGCTTGCATCGTCTCCTCGAACTTCGCCTTATCATCCTGCCGCAGGCTTTCCGGATCACGCGCGCGCCGACCGTCGGGTTCTTGGTCCAGTTGATCAAGAGCACCGCACTGGCCTCGATCCTCGGCTTCGACGAACTGCTGAAAACCGCAAACGCCATCAACAACGCGACCTTCGAACCTTTCAAGGTCTACGGTCTCGTCGCAGTGATCTTCTTCGCCCTGTGCTATCCGCTGACGCAATACGCCAGATTTCTGGAGAAGAAGGCGGCGTTTGGCTGAGCGGTGCTCAATGCTCCGTATTCCGATCGCAACGAAGTGTCCAAAGGGCCGATGCCGGTTAAAAAGCTGGTGCGCCACGCAGCGGCGACGCGGCTCTCGTTCAATCACACAGAATTCGCTTTATCCAGCAGTCAGAATTTACCGGGAGATCGCTTCAATGACCGACACACAAATCCGTATTCTCGATGCCCGGACAACGGGCGAGCTTCTCCCTTTCGGCCCACTGGTCGCGACCCTGCGGCAAGCATTTGCCGAAGGCTGTGTCGTGCCGGTACGGCATCACCACACGATAGCCAATAGCGGTGAGCCGGATGCGACGCTGCTTCTGATGCCGGCCTGGCATGAAACGCACCGGCCGGAGCGCTACCTTGGCATCAAGATCGTCACCGTCTTTCCCGGCAACACGGTGCGCGGCATTCCCGGTTTGACCTCGACTTACATGCTCTATGATGGCCGGACCGGGATGCAGCTTGCGCTCCTTGACGGAAACACGATCACAGCGCGCCGTACGGTAGCGGCATCGGCCCTTGCCGCGGACTATCTTGCTCGAAAAGACGCCCGCCGCCTGCTGGTGATCGGCGCAGGCCGCGTCGCGAGCCTCATACCCGATGCCTACCGCGCCGTCCGGCCGATCGCGCATGTCGATATCTGGGATATCGATCCCGCCAGCGCCGAACGGCTGGCGCAGAGCCTCCGGCAACAAGGGCTCCAGGTCGCTGCCGTCACGGATCTGGAAGCAGCAGTGCGGCAAGCCGATATCGTCAGCGCAGCGACGCTGGCGACAGCACCGCTTATCCGCGGCGAATGGCTGCGGCCGGGCACCCATGTCGATCTGATCGGCGGCTTCACCCCGGCGATGCGCGAGGCCGATGACGAGGCGCTTCGGCGCTCCTCGGTCTATATCGATACGCACGAAGCCCTTCACGAAGCAGGCGATCTGGTTCAGCCGATCGGGGCCCGCGTCATTTCCGCAGATGCGGTGCGTGCGACACTCGACGAGCTGTGCCGCCGGGATGTTCCAGCGCGGACGTCCAACGATGAGATCACTCTCTACAAGGCAGTCGGAACGGCGTTGGCCGATCTTGCCGCCGCGACAATGGTGTATGAGGCAGTCTTGATCGCAGGCTGATGTCTTTGGGGCGAAGGGGAAGCAACGGGCCGGCGCTGATATTCGTGCGGTACAACGCTTTGTATGCCATAGTCGGGTAAGCCCCTTGTGCAAATCCGATACAGACCCGCAGTGATTACAAATCCGCCGCGCATCGAAATCCAGCAACTGGCCCATTTCGTGCTGGCCTGTCAGAGCCCGACGCTGGCAGAGACCGCGCGCGAGCTTGGGATTGCTCCTTCGGCGCTGACATCAAGTCTGCGTACTTTGGAAAATGAACTTCAACTCAAGCTCTTCATTCGGAAAAGCGGTCACCTCAGTCCTTTACCGGCAGCCTTCTGGCTGTTTCAGCAGGCAACGGCCATCCTTCATCGCGAAAGGTTCGTGCGTCGGATGCGGAACGGGGACACGGACCATCTTCGCATCAATATTCGCCTCGATCTCAGTTTCTCCATCGGCCGGTTTTCGAAGGCGATCGGACGTACCGTCGAAGATATGGAACGCGAGCGGCCCGACCTGCTGATCGACGTGATGTTTGCAGACGCACGAGGAAAATCCCTTGTTGAAGAGGGGGCCGCGGAAATCCCGGGCAACACGGGTTCGATGGAAATCGAAGTCGGCTATGTGACTGGCGTGCCATCCGCGAACCTGCCTACGATGACGCCCTTCTACGATGAGGTCTGGTTTTCCGTCGGAACGGCGGAGGCCGCGGTTGATCTTCGCTCCCCCAATCAGAAATTTGTCGTTTTGAAAATGCGTCAGGCGCTTCGCGATGCCGTCACCCGATATGCGGACGAGCATGGCATCCGCGACCGCATGATCCTGATGGATGAGGAGCCGGCAGACCTTCATCGGCTGCTCAACGAGTTTCCGCAAATGCGATTCCTGATGCCCCGCAGTATGGTCGCCGACCGGCTCGGACTTGCGCGCCTGCATCTGGAGCCCCTCGATCCGCCGTTGTCGAGCACCTTGGGCGTGCGCGCAAACAGGCCGGACCAGGAGGTCGTGTCCGCCCTGCTTTGTAACCTCAAGAAAAATCTGGAGGCAACGGAGGCCAATATCGTCTTCCGGCCGCAGTTGACGGCACGTCAATTGCACTACTTCAACCTTGCGCATCTCAGCGGAGGTATTTCGGCGGCGGCGCGCGCGGCGCATATCACGCAACCTTCCGTTTCGACGCAGATTCAGAAGATCGAGGCAGTTGTCGGGCAACCCCTGTTCGAACGGCGGCGCAACGGTGCCGAGAGCACGAAGGCCGGCAAGGCATTGCTTCCCTTCACCCTGGAGATCGAAGAGCGCATCGATAGCCTCCTTCGGGCCAGTCTGGATATTGCCGCCCACACACAGGCGACCATCTCGATCGGCATGCTGCCGAGTTCGGGGCATGATAGCGTCATGACGGACAAGGTGGCGCAGGCGCTGACGGCAACCCGCCTTGGCCATCCCGAATACCGGCTGAGAATCATAGAAGGTTCCAACGCTGCGCTTCACGACCAGGTACGTGCGGGAGAGCTCAATCTGGCTATTGTCGGTGCCGTCCAGACGCAGATGGCCCGGATCCATCTCGGGCCGAGCGAGCGTCTGTCGGTCGTTGCCAATCCGGCCTTGGACCTTGCCGGTCGAACGGAGATTCCACTCGCGGAAGTTTGCGGATTTCCGCTGGTTCTCGGAATCAAGCATCTCAGTATCCATCAGGCGTTCATGGCAGCCGCCAGCGCGCGGCATCTGTGTGTCGAGCCGGTCATGGACGTCGGTTCCCTGCCATTGGCCATCGCCATGGTCCGCCGTTTGCCGGTCTGTACGGTCCTGCCGGTGTCCTCGGTCCAGCAGGATATCGACAGCGGCCGCCTCACCGCGGCGCCGATTACGGAGGACGTCATCGCCGGAAACCTCTCGGTGATTTTCTCCGGCGAAAGGACGCTGTCCGAGGCCGAGCGGACGATGATCCAGTCACTCGCTGCCGTCTTCGGCCGACAGGCGTGATCTAAAAAACATATCGTATCGAATCGCGCTCATGCACCGAGCATTCTGATTTTCCTATCCTCCAATTCACGATTTTCGAGCTACCCAGCCTCCGGCCTGCGGCTGATACTTGCCGCCTCAAAACAGCCCTCGGAAATGACTTTTACAGGATTGCCGGATGAATGATCACCCTGATCCGCTTGAAAACCCGGCCATGACATCCGGGACGGCCGGCGCTGCAATGCCACGCAGCGAAAGCGATCAGTCGTGTCGGGGCATTCTTCAGGAGCTCGACCGTCGCGGTCAGCTGCTGGTGATTTCGGAGGAGGTCGACCCGATCCACGACGTATCGGCCATTCTTTCCATCGTCGATGAAAAGGCGGCGGTGCGGCTCGACTGCATCAAAGGTCACGACATGCCGATCTTCGGCAACATCCTGTCGGATCTCGATCGTGTCGCCCTGGCGCTTGACGTCGCGAAAAGCGATATCCAGGAAAAGCTGCTGTCCTCGATCGCCTCTCCGGTGCCGCCAGTCTTCGTGGACGATGCGCCGGTACAGCAACAGCTCTTCCAGGACGACATCCTGACCCGGCTTCCAGTCCCGACCTTCTTTTCCAAGGAGACCGGTCCTTACATTACCGCGGGTCTGATCGTGGCGCGCGACCCTGAAACGGGCTTGGGCAACGCGTCCTATGCCCGCATCAAGGTGCTTGGTCCGAACGAGGCGATGATCGGAATTGCACCGAACCATCATCTCGCCATCATGGCCCGCAAGGCGGGCGCCAAAGGCGAGCCGCTCCCCTTCGCCGTCGTCCTCGGCGCGCATCCAGCCATTCAGCTTGCCGCCTGCTTCTATCTGGGGCTTGGTGACGATGAAATGCACTGCGCCGGATCGCTGCTCGGCGAGCCGGTGCGGCTTGTCCGCTGCAAGTCGATCGATCTTGCCGTGCCTGCAGAGGCGGAGATCGTGCTCGAAGGTCATATTCATATCGACGAGCCGATCCTTGAAGGGTTGGTCTCAGAATATCACGGCATGTACGAGGATTACGGTTCCGGGGTGCGCGTCAGATTTGAATGCATGACTTGCCGCTCCGACGCGATGTTGCAGGTGATCGAGCCCGGTTACCACATGGAGCACCTCTATCTCGGCGCGGTGCCGATCGCCGCCAGCCTCAAGGCCGTCATCCGGCGGTCCGTTCTCAATGTCGGCGAGGTTGCCGTCACCGCATCAGGCAGCGGACGGAACAACGTGGTCGTGCAGATCGATGCGCCCCGCCCGGGACAGGCACGCCGCATCATGTCGATCTGCTGGGGTGCGGTCAGCATCGTCAAGAACATCACGATCGTCGACAGCGATGTCGACCCTTGGGATCTCGATGCCGTCGAATTGGCAAAGATGACGCGCATGCGCGCGGAGCGCGACATTCTCATCGTCACGGACCTTCCGGCAGACCGGTCCGAGCCTCAGGAAGACGGCGGCGTGATCGCCAAGGTCGGCTACGACGCCACGATGAAGCCGGGCGATCGAAGGGAAGGGTTCGACAAGGCGCTTCCGCCGCCGGATTCCTACGAACGGATGCGCAAGCTGCTGTTGCGCGTCAAGCCGGAGATGCTGATTTGAGGCGATTGATCATCGGCATATCAGGGGCTTCCGGTGCAATCTACGGACTGCGTGCGCTGGAGATGCTGCGGGACTTCGACGATGTCGAGACGCATCTCGTCATATCGCCCGCGGCGATCCGCACGGCACTGGCCGAAGGGACGGGAAAGACCGCAGACGAAATCCGTGGCCTCGCCGACCGGGTCTACAGCCACGGGGATATCGGCGCTTCGATTGCCTCCGGTTCCTTCCGGTGCGACGGCATGCTGGTTGCGCCATGCTCGATCAAGACGCTGAGCGGGATCGCGCATTGTTATGCGGACGATCTGATCGTGCGCGCCGCCGATGTCTGCCTGAAGGAACGCCGCCGGCTGGTGCTGATGGTGCGGGAAACGCCGTTGCATGCGGGCCATATCGCGCTGATGGACCAGGCAACACGCAACGGCGCCGTCATCATGCCGCCGGTGCCGAGCTTTTACACGCTGCCGAAATCAATCGCCGAAATGGTCGACCAGACCGTGGGGCGTGCGCTGGATCAATTCGGGCTTCATCATCCGACGGTCCGGCGCTGGACGGAGGATCATAACGACTGAGCCATGAAGAGCAGCGCTGAAAGCTGCCGGGCCATCATGTCAACCGCATGCAAAACAACGACGCACAATCACTCCCCCAGGGGAACTCAAAAAAAAGGAGATAGAGTGATGTTGTCAGACAATCGTTCCAGAAGGTTGCAGAGCCTGTTCATGCGCGGCGCCGCCGTGTTGCTGTTGTCGCTCATGGCGGCCGCACCCGTGATGCTCGCCGCGTCTCAAGCCGCCGCGCAGACGGAAAAACCCGTTAGCGGCGGCGCGATGACCATTATCAACGGTTCGGACATCAAGAGCTGGGATCCGGCGATCTCCGCCGGCACCTATCCCGGCGGGCCGATGGATGTGCTCGACGCCGTCTACGGCTTTATCGTCTACGTCAACGACAAGGGCGTCGTGACCGGCGGCATGGCCGAAAGCCTGACCAGCACAGACGCCGTGACCTGGACCTTGAAGCTTCGCAAGGACATGAAGTTCACAGACGGGACGCCCTATGATGCGGAAGCCGTCAAATACAATTGGGACCGCGCCGCCGATTCGGCCACGCTTTCACCGGCGCAGCCGTTCATATCCTCATGGAACAAGGCGATCACCGTCGTCGATCCGCAGACGCTGACGATCAAGCTGTCCTCCCCGAACGCCAATTTCGCAGCCCAGGTCGCCGAGCTGTGCCCCTTCATCGCCTCGCCGGCAGCATTGAAGGCCGCTAAGGAAAAGACCGACATCAAGCCGGTGGGCGCCGGCGCCTTTACGCTGACCGAATGGAACCAGGGCATATCGATGACCATGGCCCGCAATCCCGGTTATTGGGATCAGCCGCGCCCCTATCTGGAGACGATCAAGTTCGCGATCATTCCCGAAACCAACAGCCGCATCGCCACCGTCGTGCAGGGTGGTGCAACGATGATGGCCGGTTATCCCTATCAGTTCGGCTCGAACGCAACGGCGCCGGGGGTTGCGACCCGCGAGATCCCGATCCGCGGCATCAACCGCGCCTATCTCAACCAGGCCAAGGGTATCTTCACGGATGTTCGCGCCCGCGAGGCCTTCTATTCCGCCATCGACCGCGCGCGGCTGATGCAGGCCTTCACGCAGATGCCCGGATACAAGGCACCCAGCAATTACTTTGGAGAGAATTCGCCCTATTTCGACAGCGCTTCATCTCTTCCGGCCTATGATCCGAAGAAGGCGCAGGAACTGTTCGACGCTCTGAAGGCGGACGGCAAGCCGTTCTCGATCAAGATCGTCACCTATACCAACTCGGACCTGAAGCGTCTTGCCGCCTACATCCAGCAGGTGCTGACCGGCTATGAAGGCGCCTCGGCTGAGATCGTCGAGGTCGACCAGGCCTCGCTGATCCAGCGATGCAAGACGCAGCTCGACTTCGACATCTGCGTCGAAGGCGGGGTGCTGGTGTCGAACGGCGCCGAGCCGAACATTTCCAATCTGCTGAGTTCCGGCGGTGCTTTCAACTGGGGACAGTACAAGAGCGCCGAGATGGACGCTGCATTGAAGGAGGCCAGCTCCACCCTCGACCCTGCCGCTGTCAAAGCCGCCTATGTCAAGGTTCAGAAGCTCGTCGCAACCGAAATGCCGCTTTACATCTTCGGTGAACAGACGCGCTCGCTGCTGCTGCGCGACAATACCGGCGGCGTCGTTCCTTCGAACGGCGGCATCCTGCAAAAGCAGTTCCTCTACGTCTGCACGGATGTCTGCCAGAAATAGCGGGTTCCAGATCACGACGTGCAGGCTCGCCCGGAAGATCCGGGCGGGCAGCGAAGGGCCGGTCGATGGGCTGGACGACCGTACAAGCCAAAGACGTTAAGACGACAGAATGAGCCCTGCGATGCGGGGCGATCGGAAAAGGTGGATGACGATGATCGGCAATCGCGAGAAGGTGAAGTTTCGGGACCTGGTTTCCCGCAAGCAGGTGTTCACGCCCTGCGTCTGGGATTGCTACTCCGCCAAGGCGGCGGAAATGGCCGGCTTCGAGGCGATCCTGCTCAGCGGCGCATCACTGGGATTCAGCATGTCCGGCGTGCCGGATCTTGGCCTGCACAATCAGGAGGAATTGGTCTACGCGACCGACCGCATCGCCGACTATTCGCCTCTGCCACTGGTCATCGATGCCGATGACGGTTTCGGCGATGTCGTCCAGACCTTCCGCACCTGTTATCGTCTCGCCAAAGCCGGCGCCGGAGCGATCCTGATCGAGGATACGCCCAATGAACGCGGCTACGCGCGGTTCGGCCGCGCCATGGAGGCGGCGACGCTTGCCGGCAAGGTCGATGGAAACGTGCCGCACGAGGTCGTCTCGCAGGAGCTCTGGCTCGCCAAGATCAAGGCCTCGATCGAAGCCTGTCAAGGCACCGATTGCGTGGTTATCGCACGCACTGAATCCAAGCTCGAAAAGGGGCTGGACGACGCTATCGAACGCTGCGTGCGCGCCGCAGCACTCGGCGCTGAGATGACCTATGTGCACGGCCTGCGCACGTTGGAGGAATGCCGGAAGGTGGCCAAGGAATTGCCCGGCTGGAAGATGTTCGGCGATGTCGCGACCGTCAACGGCGTGCCCTTCGTGCGGCTCGAGGAAATCGAGGCGCTCGGCTTCAACCTGGTGACCATGCACTATCTCGAGAAGGGATCGATGTATGGCATGATGGATTACGGTCGGCATGTCTTCAAGGACCGCAGCACGCGTTACGCGGACGAGCACAGCATGGGCGGCATGACGCCTGCCGAGCAGAAGGCCTCGCTGGAGCGGGACAGCGGCTGGCTCGATGCCGAGGACAGATGGAAGGCGCTCTGATCCCGGAGGCTGGCCGCTCTGCCATCTCGTTTTGCGAAATCCGGATGCCGGTCCAGTCCGGCATTGGATGTTCCACCTGACAATCGGAGTCCGATCGTTGCGAATTGCCAATCTCTCCTATCTGAAAGCGGTCGGCGTCCGGCTTCTGGCCGGCATTCCGGTCTTCCTGCTGGTCACGTTCTCGGCGACGGCGCTGTCGAGCCTGATGCCGGGGTCGGCGGCGCAGCTGATCCTTGGAGAGAACGCGACGCAGGCGCAGATCGATGCGCTGAACAGCCGCTACGGCTACGATCTGCCGGTCTGGGAACGTTATCTCGGCTGGCTCGGACGGCTTCTTCAGGGAGATCTCGGGCAGACCATGTTCAGCCAGCAGTCCGTGGCAAAACTCCTGGTCGACCGGGCGGCAGTGACGTTCGAAATTGCGCTGCTTGCCATGTTCGTCTCGCTCCTGATCGGCGTGCCGCTTGCCATGTATACCGCCAGCCGGCCGGGCGGCATCGTCGATACGGTGCTGCGGGCGGTGTCCTCGGTCATGCTGTCGATCCCGACTTTCGTCATTGTGGTTCTGCTCGGCTTCGTCTTCGCAATCGTGCTGCGCTGGCTGCCGGCGACCGGCTGGGTTACCTTCAGTGACGATCCGATCGGCAATCTCTATTACGTCGCCTTGCCGGTGATGTGCCTCAGCGTGCATCAGGCAGCCTATTTCTACAGAGTGAGCCGCAGCGAGTTCGTCGCGGTCCTCCAGGAGGACTATGTCCTCGTTGCCAGGGCCAAGGGCCTGCCGACGCGCTATATCCTGATGCGCCACGTGCTGCGCCCGGCCTCTCCCCAGGTGCTGACGGTGATGGGTCTGTCGATGACCTATCTGCTCGGCGGTTCCTTCATCGTCGAGAGCTATTTCGCGGTGCCCGGCATCGGCTGGACCGTTCTCAATGCGGTGAGCAGCCACGACTTGCCCGTCATGCAGGCCATCTTGTCGCTGACGGTGGTGATCTTCGTCGTCATCTTCATCCTGGTCGATCTCGGTTACGCGCTTATCGATCCGCGGGTGGACGTGTCATGAGCCGCCTCCAGCCAACACAAACGGACCTCGTGCCCGGCGAAGCGGTCGCATTGGCGGAGACGTTGAATGCCGCGATGCCGAAGACCGCGCGTTTCCGCATGCCGAGCGGCCATCCGATGGAATGGTTCGCCTTCGTGTTCCTGACGGTCCTGATCATCTCCTCGGTTTTCGTGGAGTTCATTCCGGGTCTCGTTCGGGCAAGCTTCCCCTATGGCGATTTCTCGCAAGGCCCGGAATGGAGCCTGAACGGCCTGTTCGGAACCGATGCGCTCGGGCGCAGCATCCTGTCCCGGGTGCTCTACGGTGCGCGAACGACGCTCGCCATCGTCTCGGTCGCGACGCTGATCTCGCTGGTGATCGGCATGATCCTCGGGATGCTGGCCGGCTTCTATCGCGGCCCGGTCGAGCGGATCGTCGATCTCTATGCCAATTCCATGGCGTCGCTTCCGCCGATCCTCGTCATCCTGGCGCTGATATCGGTGACCGGAAATTCGGTTTTCACGATGATGCTGGCGCTTGGCCTGCTCGACATCGGAACGTATGCACGCATCGCCAAAGGCGGCGTGATTGCCCAGAACGACCGTGATTACGTGCTGGCGGCACGCGCCATGGGCGCATCGGACATGCGGCTTCTGCTGCGCGAGATCCTGCCCAATCTCGTTCCGGCGCTGACGGCCATCGTTCCGCCGCTGATGGCGGGGTTGATCATCACAGAGGGATCGCTGAGCTTTCTCGGTTACGGCATTCCGGCGCCGGCGCCGAGCTGGGGCGGGATGATCGCCAGCTCGACCGACCTGCTCAGCCGCTTTCCACTGCTGATCTTCGGACCAATCGTCGCCATCGTTCTAACAGTTTACTCGCTCAACACGGTCGGGGATTGTCTGGCCCGTCGCATGAACCATCGCGGCAGGGAACTCTGATATGAACGAGGCAGCGAACACCACCCCGGTCCTCGATTGTCACGAGCTCTCCTGTCATTTCAGGTCGCCGTTCGGGCCGATCCGCGTGCTGCATGACATCAGCTTCAGCATCCCGCCGCGCACGACGCTCGGCATCGTCGGAGAATCCGGCGCGGGCAAATCCATGCTGGTCAAGACGATCATGGGCATTGCGCCGGAGGGGATGAAAACAAGCGGCCGCATCCTTGTCGACGGGACCGATCTGTCGACGCTTAACGAGACGAAACGCCGCGCTTTTCTAGGCCGCAAGTTCGGGATGGTTTTCCAGAACCCGATGACATCCCTCAATCCGTTCGTGCGGGTGGGACGGCAGATCGAAGAGGCAAGCCGCTTCCATCTGCGGCTCGGAAAGGCGAAGGCGAAGGCACTCGCGATCGAGCTGCTGGCAAGCGTCGGCATTCCCGATGCCGCGGAATGTTACGGGCATTATCCGCATCAGTTTTCGGGCGGCATGAAGCAGAGGATCATGATCGCCACGGCACTTGCCTGCCAGCCGGATCTCTTGATCGCCGACGAGGCGACGACCGCGCTCGACGTGACGGTTCAGAAGGAAATTCTCGATCTGCTGCAGCTTATCCAGCAGCAGCGGCAGATGTCGATGATCCTGGTCACTCACAATCTGGGCATCGTCGCCGGACGCACCGACGACATCCTCGTGCTCTATGGCGGGCATGTCGTGGAATACGGCCCGACGGACACCGTCTTTTCCCATCCGCGCCATCGCTATACCGAGGCTCTGCTTTCGGCGATGCCGCGCATGGACCAGCCGGCTCACACGAAACTGCGCACGATCCCGGGCCGTCCGCCCGATCTCGCCAACCCCGCGCCGGGATGCCCGTTCGCACCGCGCTGTCCCGCCGCCGAGGCCCGCTGCCATGTCTCGATGCCGCCGATGACGACCAGTGCGGACGGCAAGCACCGCTTCGCCTGCTATGTGCCTGTTCAAACCGGCGATGCAGCCGACACCGCGGTCGAAAGGAGGGCATTGTCATGAATGACGAGGCTTCCGGCCAAGCCGTCGATACAGGTGCCGCAACGCATGCCTTCGCTGCTTTCCTGCGCGACGACGCGCTTTTGAAGGTACGCGATCTCTCAGTCAGATACCGGCGCGGCGGCAAGATCTTTGTTGCGGTCGACGGCGTCTCCTTCGACGTGGCTCCTGGGGAAACACTCGGTCTCGTCGGAGAGTCGGGCAGCGGCAAGACGACCATCGGCCGTGCCCTTCTGAAGCTTCTGCCGAAGGCGGACACGCGTGTCGACGGCCACGTCGAATATGACGGCCTGAATGTTGCCGATCTGTCTGCTTCCGATCTTCGCGCCATCCGCAGCAAGCTGCAGATGATCTTCCAGGATCCGATTTCTTCCTTCAATCCGCGCCGCAAGGTGCAGGATATCGTCGGAGAAGGCCTCGAGATCCAGGGCATCCACAAAGCGGAAAGACTGGAAAGGGTCGATCGTGCGCTCAACGATGTCGGCATGAGCCGGACGATGGTGGAGGGCCGCAGGCCGCATCAGTTTTCCGGCGGCCAGTGCCAGCGTATTGCGATCGCGCGGGCGCTTGCCGTTGGGCCGGAGCTGATCGTCTGCGACGAGCCGGTTGCATCTCTCGACGTCTCGGTGCAGGCGCATGTGATCAATCTTCTGCAGGATATCCGCCAGAAGCGAAACCTGGCGCTGATCTTCATTTCCCACGATCTCGCCGTCGTGCGCAATGTCAGCGACAGGGTCGCGGTCCTCTACATGGGCAGGATCGTCGAGATCGGAACCGGCGATGCCATCTATCAGCGTCCGGCGCATCCCTATACCCGCATGCTGCTGGAAGCAGTCCCGGTTCCCGATGCCAGCCGGAAGATCGTGCCGAGCACAACGCCGACGCAGGCCTTGTCGCGGAGCGCGCCGCCGTCCGGATGCCGGTTCCGCCTGCGTTGCCCACGCGCTCAGGCGGTTTGTGCGGAACAGGAACCGAAGCTTGCATCGATGCCCCACGGCCAATTCGCGGCCTGTCATTTCCCTCACGACGAACCGGCGCCCGGAATGAAGACGGCGGAACAAGCGTGATGGAAAAAGCCCCTGATGCATTGGCAGAAAAAACGCTGGCAAGCGGCAACGCGCGCTCAGGACAGGATAGCGGAGCTGCGAGGCGCGCTGCTTTCTGTGCCAATGTCTTCGATGTCATTGTCCGGCTCTACGGCGAGCCCGGCATCGCGTCCTGGTGCCTCGAAGCCCAGACACGTCATGCGGTGGACGTGCCGTCACTGCTGTTCTTCGCTCTCGCGGATAGTGACGGACACGGCGCGGATGACGGCGAGATGCAGCGGCTTCTGGAACGTGCCGGCGAATGGCGCTCGCATTTCGTCCTGCCGTTGCGACATCTTCGGCTAACCCTGCGTCAAGGCCGCAGGAACACGGCAGAGATTGAATTTTACGAGAAGATCAAGGCAGCCGAGCTGGAGGCGGAACGGTTGCAGGTCCGGCGTCTGGCCGACGACTTTCTCCCGCTCGAAGGGCCGGGCGGGCTGGCAGCCCGTTATCTCGAAACGATTTCCATGCCGGAACCCGAAGCAGCGGAATTGGTCGAGCGGCTTCGGGACGCCACCAAAGCCGTGTGCCACGGCTTCCCCATCATGCGCACTGAGGATCTGAAGACATCATGAGCGATTTCGACGCCGTCATGACAGGAACCATCGCCACCGAAGAAGGCGTCGCGGAAAACTACGTCGCCGTGACTGGCGGCATTACCGCTGCGATCGAGACAGGCTGCGCTCCCGGCGCGCGTGTTCGATTTCGGCACTTACTTTCTCACACCTATCGAGCTTCAAGGACATCGAGATGAACGCCATAATTCTAGACGGTGACAGCCTGACGATCAAAGATACCGTTCGCATCGCGCGCCAGGGCGCCAAGGTCGCGCTCGCCGATGCAGCCCGCGCCGAAATCATCAAGGTGAGAAACTATATCGAGGAAAACTGGCTGACCGAAAACGCGCCGCCGACCTACGGTTTCAATACCGGCGTCGGCAAGCTCAAGGATTATGCCATCAACCAGGCCGATAACGACCGCTTCCAGCGCAATATCGTGCTCTCTCATTGCTCCGGCATCGGAGAGCCGGCGTCGGAAGAAATCGTCCGCGCCATGATGGCCGTCCGCATCAACGCCTTCTGCCTCGGAGTTTCCGGCCTGCGGATCGAGGTGGTTGATCGTCTTGTTGAGATGTTGAACCGCGGCGTTCACCCTGTGGTGCCGATCCAGGGGTCGGTCGGCGCGTCTGGCGATCTGGCGCCGCTCGCGCACATGGTTTCGGTGCTGATCGGCTATGAGGAGGCGGAAGCCTATTACCAGGGCGAACGCATGCCGGCGCCGCAGGCGCTGGAAAAAGCCGGCATTTTCCCAATTGCTTTCGATCTCAAGGCGAAGGACTGCCTTGCCCTCATCAATGGCAACAGCCTCTGCGCGGCCATGGCGGTTCTCAACCTCCACGACGCCGAGATGCTGATGAAGACAGCCGATGCGGCCGGCGCGCTCAGTCTGGAGGCGATCCGCGGCGAGCAGGCGGCGTTCGATCCCCGCATTCATCTTGTGCGCAAGCAGCCCGGGCAGATCGCAACTGCGGAAAATATCCGTCGCATTATCGAAGGCAGCCGTCGCACGACCGAGGCGGCGCGTGCGGTGCGCCTCGAGGACGATATCCTGCATCCGAAACACACCGCTCGAATCCAGGATCAGTATTCCTTCCGTTGCCTGCCGCAGGTGCATGGAAGCTGCCGCGACCAGCTGGAGCACGCCAAGGAGCTGATCACGCGCGAGCTCAACGCCGCGACCGATAATCCGCTCGTCTTCTGGAACGAACTCGGCGCGCTGGAATTTCTGTCCGGCGGCAACTTTCATTGCGAACCCATCGCTTTTGCCATGGACTTGCTGACCATCGCTTTGGTGGAAATCGGCAATATTTCCGAGCGCCGCCTGTTCTCGCTCTGCGACACGACATTGAACTACGGCCTGCCGCCGAACCTTGCCGGCAAGCCGATCGGCCTGAATTACGGCTATGGCATCATCTCGACGGCTGCGGCGTCCGTCGCATCGGAAAACAAGACGCTGGCTTTCCCCGCCGTTGCCGATACCATCCCGACCAAGAGCAGCCAGGAAGACCATGTTTCGATGGCGACATGGGCATGCCGCAAGACGCGTCAGGTGGTCGACAACATGCCGAAGATCCTTGGTGTCGAATGCCTGCTTGCGGCCCGCGCCATCTTCCTGACCGAAGAGGCACTCGGCGGCTACAAGCTCGGGACCGGCAGCCAGGCGCTCTATGACGCGCTTCGCGACGCGATCCCGTTCCAGCAGGAGGACAGCTACATGCCCAAGCAGACCACACCGGCTCTCGAGATCGTGCGGTCCGGCGCATTTCTCGAGACCATCGAGAACAAGATCGGCGCCCTGAAATAGGCGGGCCGGCTGATTTGCGCTGCGGCCGCATCATGAAGCGCCGGCATTTCATCGCCGCCCGCAATTCCCCTGACCGGAGAGAACCATGTTCGATGATCTGATAATGCCGCCAGCCGACAAGATCCTGTCGTTGATGCCGATTTTCCGGCAGGACAGTCGTTCGAACAAGATCGATCTCGGCGTCGGAGTCTACCGGGACGCCTCCGGTACGACGCCGATCCCGCGGGCGGTGAGGGAGGCAGAAAAGCGAATCCATACCGCGCAGACGACCAAAGCCTATGTCGGCCCGGCCGGAGATCCTGTTTTCTGCGATCTCATCGGCAGGCTTGTCTTCGGCGAAGCCGCGCCGTGGGAGCGAATTCGCGGCATCCAGACGCCGGGCGGAGCAGGCGCCTTGACGGTGCTCGCCGGCCTGATCTCCCTGGCGCGCCCGGGTGCTGCGGTCCATGTGCCCGACCCGACCTGGGTGAACCATGTGTCGATCCTCGAAGACAACCGGCTTCGGGTCGTCACTTACCCGTACCTCGATCGCCGAACAGGCGAGGTGGATTTCGACGCCCTGCTCGATCATTTCTCACGGTCGGAGCGGGGCGACATCGTGTTGCTGCACGGCTGCTGCCACAATCCGACCGGCGCCGACCCGAGCCGTTCGCAATGGCAGGCGCTGGCAGAGATCATCGCCGAGCGCGGGCTCGTTCCGCTGGTCGATATCGCTTATCAGGGGTTTGGCGAGGGTCTCGAGGACGATGCCTTCGTGGTACGGCTGCTCACCGGCATGGTTCCGGAAATGCTCGTCTCCTCGTCATGCTCGAAGAATTTCGGAATCTATCGCGAGCGTACGGGTGCCGCATTCATTCTCGCCGCGAACGCGGATCGGGCGGATGCAGCCAAGGCGCAACTCACAGTGCGAGCCCGTCTCGTCTATTCGATGCCGCCGGATCATGGCGCGGCTATCGTTCGCACCGTCCTGGAAGACCCGGCGCTTTCGGCCGACTGGCGCGCCGAACTGGACGATATGCGCTCCAGCATTCTGTCGCTGCGCCAGGGGCTTGCTGCCTCGTTCCGGCGTTTCACCAATGGCAGCGACTACGATTTCCTCGCCAAGAACAAAGGCATGTTTTCGCTGATCGGCCTGACACCCGGAGAAGCCGTGATGCTGCGCGAGCAGCACGCGATCTACATCGTCGAGGACGGACGCATCAATGTCGCCGGGCTGCAGGCCAGCCAGATCGACACCTTTGCGGAAGCCGTTCTGGCAGTTCGCGGGAAACGCTGACTGGCATCCGTTTGAGGCCAGAGACAAGAACTATTCGTGCTTCCTTCCGCCGGCGGCGTTCCTTACAATCTCGCCAGTCCTCCCCGAGCCTGGAAATGAGGTTTACATGAGCACGCTTACCCGCTTCTCCGTTCAGCCGCTCTCGACCATGACCCGCCGTCTTGCCGATGTCGCCTCCGCTCGTCGCGAACCCGACCTGGTCATCCAGGGCGCACGCGTCTTGTCCACCTATTCGGAGCGCTTTCTCGACGGACGCGAAGTCTGGATTTCGGGGGGCCGCATCGCAGCCGTGAAGCCGGCCGGCAGCTACAGGGGCGCGAGCGCCAAGCTCTACGACGCCAGGGGCGGCATCATCGCGCCCGGTCTGGTCGATCCGCATATCCATATCGAATCCTCGATGGTGACGGCCTGCGCCTATGCCGAAGCGGCGCTCCTCAACGGCACGACGACGATCTTCTGCGACAGCCACGAGATCGGCAATGTCATGGACGTCGCCGGCGTCGAGGCCATGCTCGAGGATGCACGGCAGGCGCCGCTGTCGATCTTCCTGACCGTGCCGAGCACCGTGCCGGCGACGACGCCGGATCTGGAAACAGCCGGTGGCGACCTGACACCGGACAAGATCGCCGCCCTGTTCGACAAGTGGCCGGAAGCCGTGGCTCTCGGTGAGAAGATGGATTTTGTCCCCGTTGCAATGGGCGACGAGCGCAGCCATGCGATCCTGGCTGCAGCACTCGAGCGCGGCAGGCCGGTGTCGGGCCATGTCTACGGACGGGAGTTCGTTGCCGCCTATGCCGCATCCGGCGTCACCGACACGCATGAAGCTATCGACCGCGACATTGCCGACGACCTGCTGGAAGCCGGCGTGTGGATCTTCCTGCGCGGCGGCCCGCCGACGACCCCCTGGCATTCGCTGCCGCAGGCGATCAAGACGATCACCGAGCTCGGCGCCTCCCACAAGCGCGTTGCCGTCTGCACCGACGACCGTGATGCGGAAGATCTGCTCGCCTTCGGCCTGGACTGGGTAACGCGCGAAGCCGTGAAATACGGCATGAGGCCGGAACAGGCCTGGGCGATGGGTTCGCTGCACGGCGCGACGCGGTTCGGCATGGAAGGCGAAATCGGCGGTCTGGGCGGCGGACGCCGCGCCGACCTGGTGCTTCTCAGCGACGACCTTACGCCTGTTAGCACCTGGTATGGCGGCGAGCTCGTCGTCGACGGCAAGAAGATCACGCCGATCCTCGACGAAGCCCTGTCGAAACCGTATCGCTATCCGGACGCCGCCTACCACACGGTCAAGCTGCCAAAAAATCTCAAGCTGACACCGGACCTACCGATAGAGACGGTCGTCGCTCATACGATCAAGACGGAGCTGCCTGGCATCACCCTCGGCCATGTCACCGTCACGCTGGAACCGGCCAATGACTGGCAAACCCATTTCGACAAGCACGACCTCTGCTTCGTGACGGTGGTAGAACGTCACGGCAAGTCTGCCGGCAATGTCGCCCACGGACTGCTCAATGGCTTCGGGCTCAAACAAGGCGCTGTCGCATCCTCGGTCGGCCACGACAGCCACAACATCATCGTCGCCGGCACCAATGCCGCGGACATGCAGGTGGCGCTCGACGCGATCGAAGAAAAGCAGGGTGGCGTCTGTGTCGTGATGGACGGCAAGGTGACGGCCATGGTGCCGCTGCCGATCGCCGGGCTTTTGTCCGACAAGCGCGTGCACCAGGTCGCCGACGAGGTAAAGGCCTTGAAGCTCGAATGGGAAAAGGCAGGCTGCACCATCGCCTATATGGGCTTCAACCTTATCCCGCTGTCGGTCATCCCTGAAATCCGGATAACCGACAAGGGCCTGGTGCTGGTGCCGGAAATGGTGATCTCGCCGCTCTTCGAATAGACCTGAACGCTGGTAATCCGATGGTGAAAGAGGTGCCGATCCTTCGCCGTGACGAGGCAGGAAAACCTAACGTTACGCATCGAGCGCACCTCGTTTGGCAATCGAGATCAGCTCCTTGAAGTGCGCAGCAATCCTACCTTCGCGGCTAGCGTCCTCCGCTTCCCAACCGAACTTCCACGCGTCGTGACGCGCAAGCCAATCCCCGAGAGCACCGGTATCACCAGTCGGCATCCTATGGGCGGCGAGGTATGGGTTTTCATGAGCCTTCAGGCCGAGCACCCGCGCTCTTGAGCCTGCTTCCTGTAAATCGATCAGCTCTTCAATTGTCATACGCGATCCCCCACGATGCCGGCGACGGTAGCATCGCAGTCCGCGCATGCAAGCGAATGCTAATTAATGGGTTAATTTGGGACAGGTGCGTGACAAGCGGCGCAGCATAACGATCTGATATAGCAACATAACGTTTCCTGATCGAAGACGTTGCTTTACCGATTGTACCCCTGAGAAAGGCCGCACATACTCTTGGTCATAACAATGACACAGAGGGTAACATGTTAGAATTCAATATCATGCGGGCTCACGCCGGTCGCCTTTCCATGTCCACCATCGCCGGCATCCTGTTGCTTTGCACCGGCCAAGCGAATGCCGAAACTCTTCGGCTCGCCCACGCGTCAAGCTCGAAGAGCCTCATTCAGGAGGCCGTCGTCATGTTCGCCGACAAGCTCGCCGGCGAAACCAAGGGCGGCCTTACCGTCCAGATTTTTCCAGATGGTCAGTTGGGCGATGAGGGACCGATCGCCGATGGTGTCGGTTCCGGCTCCATCGATATCGGGCTAGGCGGCGTTGCGGATGCGATCGATCCGAAGCTCAACGTCGTCACCTTGCCGTTCTTCTTGTTTTCCGATGCAAAAGCGGCGCACGCCTTTCTCGACGGACCAATCGGGAAAAAGGTCTTCGATACGGGTGCCGACAACGGCTTCAAGATGCTCGGCGCGCTTGATTCCGGTTTCCGTCAATTTGCAACCGTCAGCAAATCAATCGCCACGCCGGAGGATATCAAGGGTCTGAAGCTGCGGACGCCGCCGAACCCCGTCATTCTTGCAACCATCGAACAGTTGGGTGCCCTGCCGCAATCGATTCCTTTCGGGGAAGTCTATACCTCGCTGCAATCGCATGTGGTCGACGGCGTGGAGCCGGAAATACGCGATTTCGCGGATCAGAAATGGTACGAAAGCGCGAAGTTCCTATCGGTCTCGAACTATATCTGGACGCCGAATTACTGGTTCATGAACAAGGAGCGCTTCGACGCTCTGAGCCCGGAAAACCAGGCTGCGGTGACCAAGGCAGTCGAAGAGACGACGATCTGGTACCGCGGAAAACTCGACGAAGTCTATGCCCAGGTCATTGAGGACCTCAAGTCGAAGGGCGTCACCGTAACGACGGTGGACACGACACCCTTCCGTGCGATGGTTGATCCTGTCTATGTGAAATTCGGGGCGGAATGGGGCGACGATCTGGTGTCGTCCGTGCGCTCGGCAGCAGCCGGAAAATAGGCAATGCCTGCGGCGAGGATTCGATCGGTCCCCCGACGTGTCCTTGCCGTATTCGTTGCCTGTGCAGCCACGTCCTCCTTTGATGGAAAGCCCCATGAAACGCCTCGCTTCTTCAGCGGTCTTCGTGATGACGATCGTTGGTGTCTTCGTTGTCGTCGCCCTAATCCTTTCTACCGGGCTTGGTGCCGTAGGCCGGTATCTCGGTCTTTCCGGAATCACTTGGTCATTTGAAATGGTCGGCATCCTGTTCTTGTGGACGACCGCGATTGGTGCTGTTCTGTCGGAGGTCGCCGGCGAAAACGTTTCCATCGACGGCAACACGTCTACCAGTGGCCGGAACCGCTGGTTTCGCATCTATCACAATCTCATCCTGCTCACCGTTGCCGCCGCCTTTCTGAGGAGCGGCAAGGCCATGCTTGCGCGCACGGGATTTGTTCCGACCCCCGTTATGCGCGCGCCGAGTTGGACCGTTCAGAGCATCATCGTCTTCATGGGCGCCACTCTCGCCGTCATCGCCATTGCTCGTATTGTTTCGGCATTCCGGGAGCGTAGGCAATGACACTTCTGGTTCTCTTCGGCGTCTTTGCCATCACGCTCTACACTGGTGTGCCGGTCGCATGGTCGATCGCGTTTTCCACCCTTGTCGTCATTTATTTCGGCCTGGTTCCGCTCCCACCCTCCTGGTTTGCGCAACAGGTCTATATGGGAGCCGATTCCATTTCATTGGCGTCCATCCCGCTGTTTCTCGTCGCCGGCGGCATCATGAATGAGGGTGGCCTGACACGCCGGATCATCGACCTTGCCAATGACATGGTCGGATGGGTGCGAGGAGGATTGGGTGTCGTCAATGTCGCGACCTGCATGATTTATGGTGGTATCACCGGATCGGCCACGGCCGACACGGGTGCTGTCGGCGCCATCATGATCCCGGCGATGGCCGAACGGGGCTATCCAAGAGACTTCGCTGCAGCAGTTACGGCCGCAGCCGGCACGCTCGGCATCATCCTGCCGCCGAGCGTTGTGATGATCATGTACGGGGTCATAACGGATACATCGATTGGTGGGCTATTTGCAGCAGGCATCATTCCGGGTCTTATGTTGGCGGTCACATTCATGCTCACGGCCTGGTGGGTCGGGGTGAAGGAGAACTTTCCAAAGTCGGAGACCCGTCCGACCGTAACAAGCTTCAGCAAGCACCTTTTGCGGGCACTGCCTGCGTTAATGATGCCAATTGCGGTTCTCAGTTCCATGCTGAGCGGGCTTGCGACAACGACGGAGGCTGCTTTCGTGGCAGTGGTCTGGGCTCTTCTGGTCGGAGGCGTCCTCTACCGCGAAATTACCTTGGCTGGCCTTTGGAAGATCGGGGTGGAGACGGTGCGCATGACCGGCGCAATTATGATCATCATGGCTGTCTCGGTTCCATTCTCCTGGATATTGACCGTCGAACAGATACCGCAATGGACCGCCGGGCTCCTTCATGCTTGGGGAGCCGGTCCGACAATCACCATCCTACTGATTCTGGCGCTTCTGACCTTCGTCGGCACCTGGGCGGACCTTGGGCCTTCATTGATCATCCTCGCACCGATATTACATCCGATCGGCATCGAAGCCGGGCTTCAGCCCTATCAACTTGGTCTGATCTTCACCATGGCACTGGGTATCGGATTGTTCACGCCACCGGTGGGCACCAACATCTTCGTCGTCTGCAACGTCGCCAAGGTCGGCGTGAACGCGGTTACGCGCAGGCTTATCCCGTTCTTCATTACCAGCAACATCTGCCTCCTGCTCGTCGCCTTCATTCCGGAGACGACGGAATGGCTGCCGCGCTACTTCGGGTTCTAGGCCAGGTACCGGCCGTTACGAATGGACAAACATTATGTCGACACATCTGGTTGGGGGAATCTCCAGCGCCGGGCGGGCCTTGCCACCGATGGACGGCAAACCCTTTGTCGCCCGACGGTCCCAAGGCGCCTATATCTGGGACGACAGACAGCGCCAGTATATCGATACGGCGCTCGGATTTGGGGCGACGGTGATCGGCCATGCGAATCCGCTGGTTGTCGAGGCCGTCACTGCCGCCCTGCGCAACGGGCCGATGCCGGCCTTTGCCCATGCTGGAGAGGAGGAAGCTGCCAGCGTGCTGACCGCTGCGACACGACACCTCTCGCGGGCGATCTTCACCAATACCGGTAGTGAGGCTGTTCATCTCGCTTGCCGGCTCGCTCGCGCTGCCACCGGCCGCTCCTATATCGCAAAAATGGCTGCCGGCTATGATGGCTGGTATGACGACGTCACGCTGGGCCAGGCGGGATCCGCCGATGCGGCAATGCTCACAAATGCAAGGCCAGTGCACGAGCGAACCACGCTGCTGCGCTTCAACGACTTCGATGACGTCGATCAACTGTTCGCGGAAAACAGTGGCATCGCTGCCGTCATCCTGGAACCGATGCTGGCCAATGCGGGATGCATCCCGGCAGCGCCCGGGTATCTTGCTCATGTGGAAGCGACGGCGCGGCGCCATGGCGCGCTTGTCATTCTCGACGAAGTGCTGATGGGATTTCGCACGCGTTTCGGGCTGACGGGGCATAGCATGGAGGTGGAAGCAGATCTGGCCACCGTCGGCAAAGCCATCGGCAGTGGCGTCGCCGTGGCCGCTGTCGTCGGTCGACCCGACCTCATGGCGCTTGCAGAAGAGGGTACAGTCAACCGCGCCGGGACTTACAGCGGCAATCCTGTGGCCACAGCCGCCGTCACCGCAACGTTTCAGCTTCTGAGAGACCTCGATTACGCTGCCTTGCTGGCGCGCGGCGAGCGGTTAAGGCATGGCATAAATTCAGCTTTTGCTAGTCATGGCAGGGCGGTTACAACCTCTGGGGAGGGGTCTGTGTTCACAATCTGGTTTGCCGATAGCCCGCCCTCGAACTACGCAGAGACGCTGGACAGGGCAAATGCCGTCATGACCCTCAAACTTCATGAGGCGCTGCGCCGCCGCGGGCTGTTGATCATGCCGTTTGCCTTCGGTCGTCTCTATCTTTCCAATGCCCACACCGATGGCGTTATCGACGAGATGATCGGTATTTTTGAAGACGCAGCAAGAGACATGGCGGCCTAGCCAATTTGCTGTTTTGGGATCCTGAAAACCATATGCCTTGCAACTGGCCGTTTACCGGATCGCGACCCTGATCACGGCGACCAGTAGATAGTGTCAAAGCTGCTGAAAATGCGAGCGGACGAAGCTGGCGACCGTGCGAACAGCGGCGCGCGCGCCATGTGGAACGAGAAGGGCGATCTCGAGCGGTTTCAGCGACGGCAGGCCGTCGGCTTCCGCGGTCAGACGGCGGTGTCGCGAAGCGACAACCGAGGCCGGCAAAGCTGTAACCGCGGCACCCGCATCCAGCGCCGCCTGAATCGACGGCAGATGTGAGGATGTCCATGCCGCTCGCCATCCGATGCCGGCCTGGGTGAGAGCGTGGACGATATGGGGCCGTGCTCGACAATCCTTCTCCGGAAACAAGGCAAGAGGGAGGGGGCGCTGCCGCTCAATCTGCCCATCTGGAGGTCCGCACCAGACCAGCGGCTCGCGACGCAGCAACTCGCCGACGATCGAATCCGGTGCACGAGTGATGATAGCGAGATTGATAGTGCCGTGTTCGACCATCGCCTCGAGGGAGCGGGAGAAGTCGCACTGGATCTCGACTTGGATACGGGGATTGGCGCGCGAAAACTCTTCGATCAAAGGCTTGCCAAATAGCTCGATGTAGTCGTCCGGCATTCCAAGACGGACATAGCCGCGCATGGCACCTGGATCGAGCGCTGCCAGCGCCTCGTCCTCGATCGCAATGATACGGCGGGCATAGCCAATCAAGATCTCGCCTGTTTCAGTCAGGTGCACGCCGCGTCTTGTCCGGTCAAACAGCTTCCGCCCGATCTGTTCTTCAAAACGGGCGATGATGAGACTGACGGCCGCTTGCGACTTGCCGATCCTCGTCCCTGCTGCAGTAAAGCCACCGGCGTCGGCCACTGCCACGAAGGTCGCGAGCGCATCTGTGTCGAAGTGCTGCATTTTGAACCTTGGAACTCGCTGTGGGACGTGCGGCGATCTGATCGTTCCGACTAAGCGAGCTTCACCAAAAGACCGCCGGACTGCAGATATCATTCTCCCTTTCCTCAAGTGAGTAAAGCGCTGGCCATGATGCGAACACGCCGACGCGCGCGGACGTCCAACGATGAGATCACTCGCTACAAGGCAGTCGGAACGGCGTTGGCTGATCTTGCCGCCACGATGGTGTATGAAGCCGCCTTTGATCGCCGGCTGACATCTTCTGGTCGGGGCGATCGCGAATGATCGGAACGCGCCTGTTGCCCCGTTCCAATAGGCCGGCAGCCTCTGCTCCCGACGACTTCAATAACGCGCATCTTCAAGGCCACAGAAAGGGTCTACCGGGTTGGTGCCGAGGAAGGGCTTGCGACCGAGCATACAATCAACGACGGCTTCCTGGACGCTGTCCATGGTGGAGTACGCATTGATATAGGCCGGTACGCGCGGCGCATCGTAAAGGTGATAGGGATGCCCAAAGGAGATCATTACGGAGGGAATATTCGTCCAGGGTCGGTACATGGCCTTGAAAAGGCCCCCACCACCCATCTTATGCCAGTCGACGAATATCCGACCTCGCACGAGCAGCGACTCGTCGCCTAGCGCGTAGAGGACGAGGTCGAAGTCGTCGGGGGTCGGCACGATGTCCGATCGGTCGATCGTGACTTCGAAACCTTCCTTCCGCAACAGCTCGGGTAGCAAGAATTCCAGTGGCTGCGGCATGAGCGGATGAATGATGCCGCCGTCGACCAGCAGCACGCGCTTTGTTTTCGCCGGATCGAGCGGAAAGATACCATTGACGTCCTTCACAAGCGTAGGTGAGCGGCCGATGTATTCCCTTGATGCAGCGACATTGTCTGGATGCGCAAGCAGCTGGCGCACTTCCGCCGCATCGGGGAGGACGTCTGACGGTTGAAAAAGTTTGAGATGCGCCTTGAGCGCCAGCACACGAAGAACCGCTTCCTCAAGTCGTTCCGGAGTAATTTTCCCATCTTCGACGGCAGCCTTGACCGCTGCCATATCCTCCTCAGGTTCATCGCTGAAGAGGATCATGTCGCAGCCATTTGCGATGATATCAGGCAGCGTATCGAGGTGGTGGCCCCAGGCGGACAGCCCTCCCATGGGTGTCGCGTCAGAGACGATGATACCATTGAAGCCGAGTTCGTCTCGGAGAAGATCAACGTTCAGCAACCGGGAAACCGAGGCCGGTCGGAAAGCTTCAAGCCCGGCATCGGGCATCTTCGATCGAATATAGGCCGGAAGGGAAATGTGCCCACTCATGATTGCCAACACGCCTTCGGTGATCAGCGTTCTATAGAGCCGACCGAAGGTTTCCTTCCACTCGTCCATGGAAAGCGGATTGGTCGTCGTAACGAGGTGCTGATCGCGGTCGTCATATCCCTCGCCCGGCCAGTGCTTTGCGGTCGCCGCAACGCCATTTCGTTGGAGACCGTGAACATGGGCAACCGCGTGCCGCTCGATCTTGTTGACATCGGAGCCGTATGACCGCGTACCGACAATCGGTGATCGGAACGCGGTATTTATGTCGATGACCGGCGTGAAGGACCAGCGCACCCCCATCGCGCGGCCCTCGCGTGCCAAGATTTCTGAACTTTTCTCGGTCGCCTGAACGTCGTCGACGGCGGCAAGGCCAAGTTGGCCCAGCACCGGAGTGCCGAAAGCGAAGGAATGACGGCTGCCTTCGAGGTCTGCGCTGATGATGGGCGGGACTTTGCTCTTGGCCACGAGGTCGGAGATGACCCGCCGCTCGAGCTCGAGGTCGGCCGTGAAGAAGCGGGTTACGCCACCCGGTCTTAGTGAAGCAATGCGTTTGAAATCCTCTTCATCCGTCCCGATCATGATCAAGGTGAAGAGTTGGCCGATCTTGTCATCGAGATCGAGCGAGGCATAGACGTCGCGGGTCCAGGATATCGCAGCGTCGTCGAGGTTGAACGGTGCTTTGCGAAGCTCGTCGTAGATCGTCATAAGTTCCCCCGTTGATCAACGCTCTGCGGATAGCCCGTGTGAATATGCACGCTATCCCGTCATAAGCCAGCTCGGTGATGTCAGGCTAAGTTCGTCGGGAACATTTTGGATATCTCGTGCCGAGCGAAGCGCCACACCGTCGTCTTCTTGATTTCGCTGTCCTCCAGCGCCCGCGTTACCGGCACCTCATAAACCGCGCAGAATTCCAGCCGATCCCGCGGCAGGTAACTGCGTCCGGGATCGCCGACCAGCACCCACTTGCCGTCAGCTGCCAGCTTTGCGAACCAGGGAACGAGCGCATCGGCGAAAGCGCGGTCGTAGAAGACGTCGCCGGCAAGCACGACATCCGCATCGACAGCCTGCCCGATCAGATCGGCGCCGATAAATCCGAGCGAAACGCGATTGGCCTCGGCATTCAGCCGGACCGCCGCCTCCGCCCAGGGATCGATATCGCTAGCCATGACCTCCCGGGCACCGGCCATCACAGCCGCAATGCCGACAAGGCCGGAACCGCTGGCGAAATCCAGCACCCGCTTGCCGCGCACGGTCTCGGGATGATCGAGAACGTAGCGCGCCAGTCCCTGCCCGCCTGCCCAGGCAAAAGCCCAGAAGGGCGGCGGCAGGCCGATCGCCTCCAGTTCCTCCTCCGTCTTCAACCAGAGCTCATGCGCCTCGCTTGCCAGATAGAGCGAAATCTCCGGCACATGCGGCGGCGGCATCAGGCTGGTATTGGCGCGGATGAAGGCTTGCGGATCAGTCTTCAACGCGGCGGATTGTCCAGTCCGCCCATCCGGCAGACTTCGAGATATTCTTCCTCGGTGACCGGCTGCACCGAAAGCCGCATCGAGGTGACGAGCGCCATCTTGGCGAGCTTCTCGCTCGCCTTGACATCCTTCAGCGTCACCGGCTTCGGCACGTCCATGACGGCGCGGATATCGACGCAATCCCACTTCGGATCGCCCTTGGCGGAAGAATCGGGATGCGACAGGGCGCAGACTTCGACGATGCCGACGATCTCCAGTCCATCATTGGAATGATAAAAGAACCCTTTGTCGCCGATCTGCATCGCCCGCATGTTGTTGCGCGCCAGATAGTTGCGGACGCCGGTCCATTCCGTGCCCTTTTCGCCGGCAGCCTTCTGCTGCTCCCAGGACCAGGAGGCGGGTTCGGATTTATAGAGCCAGTGCGCCATGCTCACGCCTCCGGTTTGTTGAAGACCCAGTTATAGGCCTTGACGTCGACGCTTTCGAATAGTCCGGCCTTGGCATAGGGATCGGCATCGGCAAGCGCACGCGCCGCCTCTTTCGATTCCGCTTCGACGATGATCAGGCTGCCGCAGGGCTTGCCGTCGTCATCGAGAAACGGGCCGGCGATCTTCAGCGTACCCTCGGCATTCAGCTTGTTCAGATGCTCGATATGCGTCGGACGCGTATCCATGCGCACGTTCAGGTGTCCCGGTTTATCCTTGCAGAGAAGGGCGAAAAGCATGTCTGTCTCCTATTCGGTGGTGATCGGACGCGTCATCAGCTGCTCTATCGCCTCTGATATATCGAGCTTGCCGTCGATGATGGCGGAAACGGCATCGGTGATCGGCATGCTGACCTTCAATTCCGCCGCAAGCCGCGAGGCGATGGAAGCGGCAAACGCGCCTTCCACCAGCGCACCCTGCAGGGAATCGGTCTTTTCGCCGCGCCCGAGCGCGATGCCGAAGCGCAGGTTTCGCGACTGATGGCTCGTCGCCGTCAGCACCAGATCGCCGAGGCCGGAAAGCCCGCGCACCGTATCCGCCTGTCCACCCTTGGCGACGACGAAACGCGACATCTCGGCAAGCCCGCGCGCAATCAGCGCCGCACGCGCCGAATCGCCGATGCCACGGCCTTCGACGATGCCGCAGGCGATCGCCAGCACATTCTTCAGCGCGCCGCCGAGCTGCACACCGATCCGGTCGTTGGAGGCGTAGAGCCGGAAGGTCCGGCCCGATATGGCCTGAGCGAGCCGCTCCGCGATCTCCATGTCGGCTGCCGCAATCGCCATCGCCGTCGGCAAGCCCTTGGCGATATCGGCGGCAAAACCCGGACCGGAGAGCACGGCGACGGAATGATCCGGCAGTTCCCGTTCCAGCATGTCGGTCAAAAGATTGCCGGTCGCCCGCTCGATGCCCTTGGCGCAAGTGACGACCACGGCATCCTTGGCAAGGTAAGGGCCGTATTGCCGCGTCGCATCGGCCTGCGCCTGCGACGGCATCGCAAAAAGCACGATGGAGGCACCAGCGATCGCATCCGCCTCGGCGGAAAATTCCAGCGTATCGGGCAGGAGAATGCCGGGCAGCACCGCATCATGCAGCCGTTCGCTCTTCAGATCGGCAATCAGCGCCGGATTACGCCCGACGAGTGTCACGGCGCTGCGGCCGGCAAGCGCGATGACGGCGGCAAGCGCCGTGCCGAAAGCCCCCGATCCGACGACGGCGATGTTTTCACTCATGCCTTGGCCCCTCGTTTTCCAAAGCCGATCAGCGTTTCCGCATTGGAATCGAGCGGCCATCGCGAACGCGGCTGCACGTCGAGCGTATCCGGTGCGGCACCGGTCGCCATCCGTTCCAGTCCTGCCCAGGCGATCATCACGGCGTTGTCGGTGCAGAGGTGCAGCGGTGGCGCGACGAAGCGGAAGCCGTTCTTGTCGCACAGTGCCTGCAGTGTGCCGCGCAGTTCGAGATTGGCGGCGACGCCGCCGGCAACGACGAGCGCCGGCTTTTCGCCAGTCGCTGGGCCAGTAGCAGGGAATGTCGCGGGAAATTCCGTCTTGAACCGCTGCAGGCCACGGCCGATACGGTCCTTCAGCGTCCGCGAAACCGCCTTCTGGAACGAGGCGCAGATATCCGCCACGTCCTGATCGCTGAGCGGCGCGATATCCTGCGCCGCCTGCCGCACTGCCGTCTTCAGGCCGGAGAAGGAGAAGTCGAGCCTTGCCTCGCCGACCAGCGGCCGCGGAAAATCGAACCGATCGGGATTGCCGTCCCGCGCCATCCGCTCCACCGCCGGGCCGCCGGGATAGGGCAGGCCGAGCAGCTTTGCCGTCTTGTCGAAGGCTTCGCCCAGCGCATCGTCGATCGTCGTGCCCCAGCGTTCGTATTGCCCGACACCGCGCACCAGGATGAGCTGGGTATGGCCGCCGGAGACGAGCAGCATCAGATAGGGAAAGGAAAGCCCGTCCGTCAGCCGCGCCGTCAGCGCATGGCCTTCGAGATGGTTGATCGCATAGAGCGGCTTGCCGGCAGCTCTGGCGATCGCCTTGCCGGTCATCAACCCCACCAGCAGCCCACCGATCAGCCCCGGCCCCGACGTGGCGGCTATGGCGTCGACATCATCGAGCGACACATTGGCGCGGTTCAGCGCCTCCTCGATCAGCTCGTCCAGCGCTTCGACATGGGCGCGTGCGGCGATCTCGGGCACCACGCCGCCATAGGCGCTATGTTCGTCGAGTTGGGAAAGCACCACGTCCGACAGCACGTTGGAATGCCCCTCAGCATCGCGCTCGACGACCGCCGCGGCGGTCTCGTCGCAGCTCGTTTCGATGCCAAGGATGCGCAGAAAGGGAACCATGAAGCCTGTTCGTTGATTGCGATGGGATGGAAACCCGTTTACGAGAACTCCGGTAACAACGGAATAGAACGGATGCAAACAAAACCTTTCCGGATCGGCACGCGAGGCAGCCCGCTGGCGCTTGCCCAGGCGCATGAGGCCCGCGACAGGCTGATGGCGGCGCATCATCTGCCCGAAGACATGTTCGAGATCGTCGTGCTGACGACCAAGGGCGACCGCATCACCGACCGGTCGCTGGCCGAGATCGGCGGCAAGGGGCTGTTCACCGAAGAGCTCGAACAGAAGCTTACCGCCGGCGAGCTCGATTTCGCCGTGCATTCCGCTAAGGATATGGCGACGAAGTTGCCCGAGGGGCTTTATCTCTCTGCCTATCTGCCGCGCGAGGATATCCGCGACGCCGTCATCGGCCGCACCGCGCGCAAACTGATCGACCTGCCGCATGGCGCCACCGTCGGTTCCTCCTCGCTCCGCCGCCAGGCGCTGATCCGCCGCATGCGGCCGGACATCAACGTCATCACCTTCCGAGGCCTCGTCGAAACCCGCCTGCGCAAGCTCGAAGAGGGCGAGGTGGATGCGACCCTGCTGGCGCTTGCCGGCCTGAAGCGTCTCGGCAAGGTCGACGTGCTGACCGATATCCTCGATCCCGACACCTTCCCGCCGGCGCCGGCGCAGGGAGCGATCTGCATCGAAAGCCGTATCGGCGATGCCAGGGTCGACGATCTGCTGGCGCCAGTTAACGATGGCCCGACTTTCGACACCGTCTCCTGCGAACGCGCCTTCCTCGCCGCACTCGACGGCTCCTGCCGCACGCCGATCGGCGGTTATGCCGTCTGCGAAGGCGACCTGATCCGGTTCTCCGGCCTCATCATCACCCCCGACGGCCGCAGCCAGCATGCGGTAACGACCGACGGCCACCGCCGCGATGCTGCAGCACTCGGCACCCGCGCCGGCCAGGACGTGCGCGCCAGGGCCGGCAGCGCCTTTTTCGACGACTGGCACTGAAGCGGCCATGCGCGTGCTCGTCACCCGCCCCGCGCATTCGGCGACTAGAACCGCACAACGTTTGCGCGATTTGGGCCATGAGCCGCTGCTGCTGCCGCTGCGTCAGCCGCTGCACGACAGCGCCGAAGCCGCAGCCGCGCTTACAACCACCGACGGCGCAATCGCTGTGACCAGCGCCGAAGCCATCAGGGTCCTCTCCGCACTCGGCGAGCAACTTCACCCGCATCTTGCCCGCCCGCTTTTTGCGGTCGGCGAAACGACGGCGGAAGAGGCGCGCAGCCTCAGCTTCCGATCGGTCGCCTCATCCCAGGGCAATGGCCGCGATCTCGCCGATCTCGTCGCGGCGGAAAAACCGGGCACGCTGCTCTACCTCGCTGGCACCCCGCGCGCCGAGACTTTTGAAAGGCGATTGCGCGAACTCGGCATCCATTTTTCCGTCGCCGAATGCTACCGCATGCAGCCGGCCGTCCCCGATCCCGCCGAGATCGACGCGATCTTCGCTAACAGTTACCCGGATGCCATCCTCTTCTATTCCCGCCAGACGGCTGAGGATTTCTTTCGTCTGCCGGAACTCCTATCAGCCGGGCCGGAACACAGTGGGATCCGCCTTCTCTGCCTTAGCGAGGCGGTGGCAAAGGCCGTTCCGGCGGCACTCCAAAAAAACGTAACAATTTCACCGATGGCGGATGAGAAAAGTCTTCTGTCGCTGCTTTGAAGGCTCCAACCGCCCAAATTTGATCTAACCTCTTCCCTTAACTGGCATCACTGTCTAGTTTCGTTGCAATGCAGGATAAAGAGGACCTCATGGTATCGGGAAACCCGCCACGCCATTCGAAGAGCGCCGACGAGCCGGTCACGATCGACCTCGATGCACAGGAATTCGCCGCTGCGGCCGATACCGAAAAACCGGTGAACAAGGAAACTGCCGACGCCGACAGCACCGCTGCGGCCGATGTCGGCCTGCCGTCCGAAACCGAGACTGCGTCGCATGCCGAATATGAAGAGAAGCCTGTGATGGACGCCCCGGAGGAGGAACCGGCAGCTCCAGAACCGTCCTTTACCCCTCCTCCCGAACAGCCTGCGCCGAAGAGCGCCGGCACCTCCGGTCTCATTGCCGCGGGCATCTTCGGCGGCCTCGTGGCGCTGCTTGGCGCCGGCGCTATCCAGTATGCCGGTTACCTCCCAGGCTCCTCCGCACCGCAGACGACCTCGCCGGAGACGGCCGATCTTGCCGGTGAGATCGACGGCCTGAAGCAGTCCGTCGCCAACCTTGCCGCCAATCCGGCGAGCACAGATGACGGCGAGCTTGCGAAACGCGTCGCTGCGCTGGAAACGGCTGCAAAGGCCCCCGCAGCCGGCGCACCGGCCGATTCGGCAAATGTCGAGGCACTCAACCAGAAGATTGCGGAGCTGACCGGTCAGGTCGACCAACTGCGCTCTACGCTTACCCAGTCATCCGAGCAGCAGACGACGAACGGCGCCGATATCGCCAAGCGCCTCGAAGAGGCCGAAAAGAAGCTGAACGAGCCGCGCGAGGACGTCGCCGTTGCCCGGGCTATCGCGGCTGCCGCCCTGAAGGCGGCGATCGATCGCGGTGGCCCGTTCCTGGCCGAACTCGACACTTTCGCCGGTGTCGCACCCGACGATCCAGCCGTCGCCGACCTTAGAGCCTTTGCCGAAACCGGCATTCCCTCACGCACCGAGCTGGTGGGCGAGGTTCCCGATGTCGCCACCGCGATCGTCGAAGCCGTCAACCAGCCGGATCCGAATCAAAGCTGGTCGGACCGGCTGATGTCGAGTGCCAAGTCGCTGGTGAGCGTCCGTCCCGTCGGCAATATCGAGGGTGAAAGCGTCGAAGCCATTGCCGCCCGCATGGAGGAGAAGGTGAAGAACGGCGACCTGCCCGGCGCTTCCGCCGAATGGAACAGCCTGCCCGCCCTCGGCAAACAGGCGTCCGCCGCCTTCAAGCAATCGCTCGAAGCGCGCATCCGCGTCGAGGAACTGGTCGGCGGGGCGCTGTCGAAAGCGGTCTCCGGCACCGGCAAGGAGGGATGAGACCATGCTGATCCGCCTTGTCGTCTTCGCCCTCTTCGTGCTGCTTCTTGCCTATGGCTTCTCCTGGCTCGCCGATCGTCCCGGCGACCTCTCGCTGATCTGGGAAGGCCAGATCTACCAGACGAAACTGATCGTAGCCGCCAGCGCGATCATCGCCCTCGTCGCCGCCGTAATGATCGCCTGGTGGTTCGTCCGTCTGGTCTGGACCTCGCCGCATTCGGTGACGCGTTATTTCCGCGCCCGCAAGCGGGACCGCGGTTATCAGGCGCTGTCGACCGGCCTGATCGCTGCCGGCGCCGGCAATGCGCTGCTCGCCCGCAAGATGGCTGCCCGCTCGCGCGGCCTGATCCGCGCCGATCAGGAACCGCTGATCAACCTGCTTGAGGCTCAGGCCGCCTTGATCGAAGGCCGCCATGATGAGGCACGCGCCAAGTTCGAGGCCATGGCCAACGATCCCGAGACACGCGAACTCGGTCTGCGCGGCCTCTATCTGGAAGCCCGCCGTCTCGGGGCCAACGAGGCCGCCCGCCAATATGCCGAAAAGGCTGCCGACAACGCGCCATATCTTCCCTGGGCCGCACAGGCGACGCTCGAATATCGCAGCCAAGCCGGCCGCTGGGACGATGCGATCCGCCTGCTCGAACAGCAAAAGGCTGCCCGCGTCGTCGAGAAGTCCGAAGCCAACCGTCTGCACGCCGTCCTTCTGACGGCGCGCGCCGGCGAGAAGCTGGAAAGCAACCCGACGGGTGCCCGCGACGATGCGCTGCAGGCGCTGAAGCTTGCCGCCGATTTCATTCCGGCGGCCCTCATTGCCGCAAAAGCGCTGTTTCGCGAAGGCGGCGTGCGCAAGGCCGCCTCGATCCTCGAACAGGCATGGAAATCCGCACCTCATCCTGAGATCGGACAAGCCTATGTGAGGGCCCGCAGCGGCGATTCCACGCTCGACCGGCTGAAGCGCGCTGAGCGGCTGGAAGGGCAGCGCCCGAACAACGTCGAATCTCTTCTCGTCGTCGCCCAGGCAGCCCTCGACGCGCAGGAATTCGCCAAGGCGCGCGCCAAGGCGGAAGCGGCGGCCCGCATGCAGCCGCGTGAAGCCGCCTACCTGCTGCTGGCCGACATCGAAGAAGCCGAAACCGGAGACCAGGGTCGCGTGCGCCATTGGCTGGCCCAGGCGCTCAAGGCGCCGCGCGATCCGGCCTGGGTTGCAGACGGCTTCGTGTCCGACAAGTGGCTGCCGGTATCGCCGGTGACCGGCCGTCTCGATGCCTTCGAGTGGAAGGCGCCCTTCGGCCAGATCGAGGGTGCGCTCGAAGACGGTTCGGCGCCGGCCTCGATCGAAACGGCTTTGAAGACGTTGCCGCCGCTGCGTGACGTCAGGCCGGAAAGCCCGGTTAACGACCATCGCATCATTGAGCTGGAACGCGCCGCGACGATTGCCGAGGCTGTGCGCCCCACACCAGCACCGGCACCAGCACCGACATCGGCAAAACCGAAACCCGTCGAACCGGCCGTAAGCGATAAGGCGCCCGCACCGAGCGAGGCAAAACCTTTCTTTGGCGGACTGCCGGATGATCCCGGCGTTCGCGATCCCAGGGTGGAACCGGAACCCAAGACACGGCTCCGCCTTTTTTGAAATGGAACGAAAACCGCATGTTCGAACGCTTTCAGGCATTCTTCCAGAATCTCACCGCCGACCACCCGAAGAAAGGTTTTGCCCCTGATGATCCCCGCATCGCAGTGGCAGCGCTCTGCATGCAGGTCATGGAGGCCGACGGTCAGATCAAAGCCAGCGAAAAGAAGCGGCTGCGCAAGCTTCTGAAGGAGCAGTATGCACTCGACGGCAAGCAGCTCGATGCTCTGATAGCCGCCGGCCTTGAGGCCGAAAGCTCCGCCGTCGACTATTATCGCTTCACCGCCGACCTGAAACGCCATCTCAATACCGAGCAACGCCTCGAGCTGATCGGCGTCCTCTGGGACATCGTCTATGCCGATGGCGAGCGCAGCGAGATGGAAGACCATGTGATCTGGCGTATCGCCGATCTGCTCGGCGTCTCCTCGCGCGAGCGCATCCAGAAGCGGCAGGAGGCCGCCGCCAGGGTGACAGATGTCCAGGTTGCGCAAGATGATACCGACTGAGCAAAACCTGAACCGCGACGGGCGCCCGATCCTCATCGTCCTGCATCAGGAGCGGTCGAGCCCTGGCCGTGTCGGCCAATTGCTCGTCGAAAAGGGCTACCGCCTCGATATCCGTCGCCCGGTTCTGGGCCAGCCGCTTCCGACAACACTTGAAGACCATGCCGGCGCCGTCGTCTTCGGAGGGCCGATGAGCGCCAACGATCCCGATGACTTCATCAAGAAGGAAATCGACTGGATCGACGTTCCGCTTCGGGAAAACCGTCCCTATCTCGGTATCTGCCTCGGCGCGCAGATGCTGGTGCATCATCTCGGCGGCAAGGTGCAGTCGAATGCCGACGGCTCGACGGAGATCGGCTGGTATCCGCTGCACCCGACCGAGAAGGGTCGCCTGCTGATGCACTGGCCGAAGATGGTCTATCATTTCCACCGCGAGGGCTTCGAGCTGCCGCGTGGCTCCGACCTCTTGGCCGAAGGCGATGCCTATCCGAACCAGGCCTTCCGCTACGACGGCAACGCCTGGGGCCTGCAGTTCCATGCCGAATTGACCCGGGTGATGATGCATCGCTGGGTCGTGCATGGCGCCCATCGCTTCATCCTGCCGAACGCCCAGCAGGGCCGCGAACATCTCGAAGGCCGCATGCTGTTCGACGCACCGCTGAAAGCCTGGCTGACCGAATTCCTCGATATCGTCTTCGAGGGAAAGACGGCGAAGGCGACGTCTTCTATCGCTCTTCGTGCGTAACCTTCCTTAAATCGATTCCGACGATGTGGGCGCGTCGAGCGTATCGATCCCACGCAGTTTGGGGAAACTCGACGCCCAGATCGCCGCCACGACAAGCGTCCCGATCCCGCCGATGACAACCGCCGGCACCACGCCGAAGAGCGCCGCCATGGTGCCCGCCCTGAATTCCCCAAGCTCGTTCGAAGCGCCGACGAAGACCATGTTGACCGCATTGACGCGGCCGCGCAGCTGATCCGGCGTCCAGAGCGCAATCAGGCTCTCGCGCACATAGACCGATACCATGTCAGCCGCCCCCATTAACGCCAGCGCCGCGATCGAGACCTCGGTGTTGGTCGAGATGCCGAAGATGATCGTTCCGATGCCGAACAGGGCGACGCCGATGAACATGTAGATGCCGGCGCGATGTCTGAGCGGATAGGCGGCCAGGAAGATCGCCATGACGATGGCGCCAAGTCCGGGTGCGGCGCGTAGCAGTCCGAGCCCCCAGGGACCGAGGGTGAGGATATCACGTGCGAAGATCGGCATCAGCGCCGTGGCCCCGCCGAGCAGCACGGCGAACAGATCGAGCGAGATCGCCCCGAGCACCACCTTTTCGGCGCGGATGAAACTGAAGCCGCCGAGGATCATCGCCCAGCTCTTAGTCTCGCCGGTCGTCTTCTGCACCGGCTTCGGGATCATGTAGAGAAGGGCCGCACCGAGCACGGAAAAGATCACCGCCACCGTATAGGCAGTCGGCGCACTGATACCGTAGAGCAGGCCACCGAGCACCGGCCCGGTGATTGCCGCGAGCTGCCAGGACGACGAATTCCAGGCGATCGCATTGGAGAGCGCCTCCTCCGGCACGAGATTGGGCGCCAGCGACTGCACCGCCGGCGACATGAAGGCGCGCTCGATGCCGAAGATCAAAAGCACCGCGAAGACAGGCAGCGGCGTAAAGCTTCCCATCAAAGTCATGACAAGCAGCGCCAGCGTGCAGAGCGCGCTCACCAGCGAGCAGAGGGCGGCGATCGCCCGGCGATTGTACCGGTCGGCCACCGAACCGGTGACGAGGATGAGCAGCAGCGACGGCAGGAACTGCACAAGACCGATCAAACCGAGATAGATCGCGCTGCCCGTCTGGTCGTACATCTGCCAGCCGACGGCGACGCTGACGATCTGCTGCGAGAAGGAAAGCAGGAAGCGCGCGAAGAAGAACCGCGTGTAGGACGAATGCCGGAACGCGGCAAAACGGTCTCCGGTGGGCGAAAACGACATGGAGGTTTTCCGAGGAGACGGGTGCCGGAATAGCGGCAAAGCCGCCCGTTAAACATGATTCACCGTGCGTTTCCACACGGCACTTGCTCGTTTAGTCGCCAATGTCTACATGTCTGTCAACAACGAATTGGAGACGATGATGTTTGCGCTGTTTCAAACCATTGATTTGGCTTTGAATATTTACACCTGGATCCTGATTGCCAGTGCCATTTTTTCCTGGCTCTATGCCTTCAATGTTATCAATTCCAGCAATCAGTTCGTCAATTCGGTCGGCACATTCCTCTATAATGTCACCGAACCGGTGCTGAAGCCGATCCGCAGCCGGCTGCCGAACCTTGGCGGCATCGACATTTCGCCGATCATCCTGCTGCTGATCATCTTCTTCCTGCGCACCTTGCTTTGGACCACGCTGTACCCGCTGGTCGCTTGACCCGTCCCTGGAGCCTTTTCGATGACCATCTCCGCCTCGCCGTCCGGCTGACGCCGAATGGCGGGCGAGACGTGCTCGACGGCATCGAGGCCGACGGCGAGGGCGAAGCGTTCCTGAAGGCACGCGTCACCGCCGTGCCCGAGAAAGGCAAGGCCAACAAGGCGCTTATCCTTTTGATCGCAAAATCCCTGCGCATTCCCAAGTCCAGCGTCAGCCTCGTCTCGGGTGAGACCGCGCGCAAAAAAATCCTCCGGATCGACGGCGATCCGGAGGATTTGGTAAAAAAGCTCGAGATATTTTTAGGCTGAGCGATCAGCCTTTCTTCTTGGCGCGCTCGACGGCTTCGAGGATGAGTTCGCCTGCTTCCTTGGAGTCGCCCCAGCCGAAGATCTTCACCCACTTGCCGGGTTCCAGATCCTTGTAGTGCTCGAAGAAGTGCTCGATCTGCTTCAGCGTGATCTCGGGAAGATCGGTGTAGTCCTTCACCTTTTCATAGCGCAGCGTCAGCTTCGGCGACGGCACGGCGATGATCTTCTCGTCCTTGCCGGAATTGTCTTCCATCTTCAGGACGCCGATCGGGCGCACATTGATGACGCAGCCGGGAACCAGCGGGCGGGTGCTGGCGATCAGCACGTCGATCGGGTCGCCATCTTCCGACAGCGTGTGCGGCACGAAACCATAATTGCCCGGATAGGTCATCGGCGTATAGAGGAAACGATCGACCACCAGTGTGCCGGCTTCCTTGTCCATCTCATACTTGATGGGATGACCGCCGACCGGAACCTCGACGATAACGTTGACGTCCTCAGGTGGATTATTACCGATTGCAATGGCGTCGATGCGCATAAGAAGCTCCCGCGAGGTTGAATGTGCTGGCAGCCAGATAATCAGTTTCATGTGGCAACGCAACATGGCACAGCACCAATGCTTGACTGCACCGGGCCACATTCACATCAAAAGTTTCTAATAGGAGATAGGCGACCGCCGACTCCGGCGCCGCGCGTCTTTTCAGACGCCGAAGGACACTGTGGCACTTTGAATGGCCATTCAGCTCCAGATGAAGCCGATCTTCTTCAATTGCCTGTGGTCGAAACTTTCCATGCCTTCGCAGAAATCGACGCCGCCATGATTGCGGTAGAAGTGGCTGGCGGTCTCGTTATCCTCGAGGCACCAGACGACCAGCCCGTTGCAGCCGAGCGACTTCAAGAGCCGGCGCGCTTCGCCGAACAGCATCCTGCCAAGACCGATGCCCTGATACTCTGGCCGAAGATAGAGCTCGTAAATCTCGCCTTCCTGCGGCAGGGCGCGGGCCCGGTTGAGCCCGAGCGTCGCGTAGCCGGCGACTGTCCCGGCAACATCGAGAACCAGCAGCGTCGCCGGTCCGCGCGTTGCCTTGCGCCACCAGCTTTCGCCGCGCCGCTCGATCATCTGCGTCAGTGCGCGATGCGGAATGATGCCTGCATAGGTGTGTTGCCAGGCAAGCCTATGTGTTTCCGATATGGCTCGGGCATCTTGCGGCTCGGCCCGCCGGACATCGATCGACAACGTCTTCATAACGTTTACTCTGGTCCCGCCGAAGGCAACTAACCATATGCACAGAGGCATTGTGATCGATTGCCCACAGACTTGATATGTGGACGACGATCAAAAGTTAACGCTTTTTTAACGATTGTCACAAGACGGAATCGACGCGGCGCACAATAAAAAACCCCGGCGCGACGGCCGGGGTTTTGGAGGATTTCTCTCCAGCGCCGCGCCTCTTTTCGAGAGACCCAAGACGCTGCAGCACTTTGAATGGCGCTCAGAGCGCCGCCTTCGTCTTTTCGAAACGCTTGCGATCGTTTGCGTCGAGATACATCTTGCGCAGACGAATATTCTTCGGTGTCACTTCCATCAGCTCGTCATCCTGGATCCAGGAGAGCGCGCGATCAAGCGTCATGCGGATCGGCGGCGTCAGCTTCACCGCTTCGTCCTTGCCGGCGGCGCGGATGTTGGTGAGCTGCTTGCCCTTCAGGACGTTGACTTCAAGGTCGTTGTCGCGCGAATGGATGCCGATGATCATGCCGGCATAGACCTTTTCACCCGGCTCGATGATCATCGGGCCGCGATCTTCCAAGTTGAACATCGCATAGGCGACGGCTTCGCCGGGAGCGTTGGCGAGCAGCACGCCGTTGACGCGGCCGCCGATCACACCCTTGTAGGGCTGATAGTCGTGGAACAGGCGGTTCATGATCGCCGTGCCGCGCGTATCCGTCAGCAGCTCCGACTGGTAGCCGATCAGGCCACGGGTCGGTGCGTAGAAACGCAGGCGAAGGCGGTTGCCGCCCGACGGACGCAGCTCGACCATTTCGGCCTTACGCTCGGACATCTTCTGCACGACGACACCGGAATGTTCTTCGTCGACGTCGACGACGACTTCTTCGACCGGCTCAAGAAGCTGGCCGTTTTCATCCTTGTGCATCACGACGCGCGGACGCGACACGGCAAGCTCGAAGCCTTCGCGACGCATGGTTTCGATGAGAACAGCGAGCTGAAGTTCGCCGCGGCCGGACACGTAGAACGAATCCTTGCCTTCGGCTTCTTCGATCTTCAGGGCGACGTTGCCTTCCGCTTCCTTGAAGAGACGGTCGCGGATGACGCGTGAAGTCACCTTGTCGCCTTCGGTGCCGGCCAGCGGGCTATCGTTGACGATGAAGGACATGGTGACGGTCGGCGGATCGATCGGCTGCGCCGGCAACGGTATTGTGATCGAAGGATCGCAGAAGGTGTCGGCGACCGTGCCCTTGGAAAGGCCGGCAATCGCGATGATGTCGCCCTGATGCGCTTCGTCAATTGCCGTGCGCTCGATGCCGCGGAAAGCGAGGATCTTGGAAATACGGCCGGTTTCGATCGTCTTGCCGTCGGCGTGGAGAACCTTCACGGCCTGGTTCGGCTTGATGGACCCGGAATTGATACGACCGGTGATGATGCGGCCGAGGAAGGGGTTGGCTTCGAGGATCGTGCCGATCATCGTGAACGGACCTTCGTGGACGGTCGGCTCCGGAACATGCTTGAGCACCAGGTCGAGAAGCGGCGTAAGACCCTGATCCTTCGGACCTTCCGGATTGACGTTCATCCAGCCGTCGCGGCCGGAACCGTAGAGGATCGGGAAGTCGAGCTGCTCGTCGGTCGCGTCGAGGTTCGCAAAGAGGTCGAAGACTTCGTTGATGACTTCTTCGTGGCGGCCATCCGGACGGTCGATCTTGTTGATCGCGACGATCGGGCGAAGACCGACCTTCAACGCCTTGGAGACAACGAACTTCGTCTGCGGCATCGGGCCTTCAGAGGAGTCGACGAGAACGATCGCGCCATCCACCATTGAGAGAATGCGCTCGACTTCACCACCAAAGTCGGCGTGGCCAGGGGTGTCGACGATGTTGATGCGGACACCCTTCCATTCCACCGAGGTCGCCTTGGCGAGAATGGTGATGCCGCGTTCTTTTTCGAGATCGTTCGAGTCCATCACGCGTTCAGCGACACGCTGATTTTCGCGGAACGAGCCGGACTGCTTGAGAAGCTCATCCACCAGGGTCGTTTTGCCATGGTCAACGTGCGCGATGATCGCGATATTGCGAAGTGACATATGTGAAATCTCTGAGGCTGGGGCGCACGCTCTAGAGGACGCGCCTATTAGTTTGGGGCGTCCATACAGTTTTTTTTGCGTTTGCGAAAGGGGGGAACGCGCAAAAGCTGCGGCAAGGCTGTCGCCCCGCCGCATCATAGCGTGTCATCAAATTGTCTTAGGCGTCGCTGCCTGTCAATTCCTCGAAGGTCGAAAGTCCCTTTTTGACAAGCATCGCATCCGGGCTCGGCAGCTTGCCGCGGAAGGCCTTGTATGCGTCTTCCGGATCGACCGAACCGCCGACGGAATAGATATTGTCCTTGAGCTTGCGCGCCATCTCGCCGTTGAAGGCGTCTCCCGTCTCCTCGAAGGCGGCAAAGGCGTCGGCGTCGAGCACCTCCGACCACATGTAGGAGTAATAGCCGGCCGAATAGCCTCCCGAAAAGATGTGCTGGAAGTGCGGCGTCGCATGGCGCATGACGATCGACTTCGGCATGCCGATCTCGGCCAGTACCTCGGCCTGCACCGCCATCGGGTCCTCGACGGCCGTTCTCGTGTGAAACGCCATGTCGACCAGCGCCGACGAGGTGAACTCGACGGTATTGAAGCCGGCATTGAAGGTCCGGGCGGCAAGCACCTTGTCGAGCAGGGCCTGCGGCATCGGCTCGCCGGTTTCGACATGCACGGCGTAACGCTTCAGGATAGCGGGCACCGTCAACCAGTGCTCATAGAGCTGCGACGGCAGTTCGACGAAATCGCGAGAGACGCCGGTGCCCGCAACCGAGGGATAGGTGACGTTCGAAAGCATGCCGTGCAGCGCATGGCCGAATTCGTGGAATAGCGTGCGGGCATCGTCGAGCGAAAGCAGCGCCGGCTTGCCTTCCGCCGGCTTGGCGAAGTTGCAGACATTGTAGATGATCGGCAATTCGCCGTGGCGGCCGTTCTTCAGTTCCAGCCTGTGCTGCGATTGCAGCGAGCTCATCCAGGCGCCTGATCGTTTCGAACTGCGGGCGAAATAATCGCCGAGGAAGAGGGCGACGAGCTTGTCTTCGCGGTCCCTGATTTCGAACACCCTAACGTCAGGGTGATAGGCGGCGACGCCCTTCTTCTCGACGGCCCGGACGCCGAACAGTCGGCCGGCGACGTCGAAGCAGGCTTCGATAATCTTCTCGAGCTGCAGATAAGGCTTGAGCTCGGTTTCGGAGAAATCGAACTTCCGCGCCCGGATCTTTTCGGCATAGTGGCGCCAGTCCCAGGGCATGACCTCGTGGTTCCGGCCCTCCTCGGCGATCAGTGCGGCGATATCGATCTCCTCCTCGCCGGCGCGTTTCACCGCTCGCGCCCAGACAGCCCGCAACAAGCCGTTTACGGCCTCCGCCGTCTTCGCCATCGTATTGTCGAGCTTCAGCTCGGCGAAATTGCCGTAGCCCAGCAGCGTCGCCACCTGATGGCGCAGCGCCAGCGTTTCCCTGATGACGGCGCGATTGTCCGTCTCACCATCATTTTCACCGCGCGCCACCCACGCCTTGAAAGCCTGCTCGCGTAGATCACGGCGCTCCGAAAAGGTGAGGAACGGCTCGATGATCGAGCGTGACAGCGTCACCGCATATTTGCCCTCCTCGCCGCGTTCGCGCGCTGCCCCCGCCATCGCGTCGCGCAGGAATTCCGGCAGGCCCTCGAGCTCGGCGCCATCGGAAAGCACAAGTGCCCAGGCCTTTTCGTCGGCCAGCACGTTCTGGCCGAATTGCGTCCCGAGGCCGGCAAGCTTTTCATTGATCGTGGCGAGTTTTTCCTGCTCGGCCTTCTCAAGCTTGGCGCCCGATTTGACGAAGCCTTTCCAGTGGCGTTCCAGCACCCGTGTCTGTTCGAGCGTCAGGCCCAGGCTGTCGCGGCTCTCCCAGAGCGTGTCGATGCGGGCAAAAAGCGCTGCATTCATCCCGATCTTCGAATAGTGGCGCGACATCTTCGGCGAGATCTCCCGCTCCAGCGCCTGGATCACATCATTGGTATGCGCGCCCGCCTTGTTCCAGAATAGCGACGAAACGCGCGACAGTGCGTCTCCGGCAATCTCCAGCGCCACGACCGTATTGTCGAATGTCGGCGCATCGCCGTTTCCGGCAATCTCGTCGATCTCCCTTTCATGCGCGGCAAGTGCGGCTTCGAAGGCCGCGGCGAAATCGCCGTCGTTCAAGGCATCGAAACGCGGCAGACCGTGAAGACCGTCCCAGGTCACCAGCGCTGGATTGAAATCATGGAAAGAGGACATCGGGGAATTCCTTTTTGGCATGCAAGTGAATCGGCAATATAGGAGAGCCGTCGTAGAATTGGTATGTTGCCGGGAAGGACCTTTTGCCTCGCCTCGCAAATCCGGCGGGCGCCTGCCAAATCCGGTGGACAACAATTGATACGTGAAAATTAACCAATCGTTAACGATTGACGCGAATCACGCACAGACGCTAGTTTTCCGATGTTCTTCTTGTAAGGGGACATGCGCCATGGAAATTTTTTCTGTGCGGTCTTCTCAGAGTTTGCTTTTTAAAAACAATCCTAATAACGCAAAAAGTTCGAAGACCTCTGATATTCAAATCGAGACCAGAGCTCCCGCCCCGGCCTCGTTCCAGATCGAAGACGATGTTGGCGAAGGCCCGGATTTCACCGCGGTCAGCCCTGGAGAACTACGCAATTACGCACGCCAGAGTTTCGACAGCGGCCTGATCGATCAGAACACTTACGCCGCGATCTCCGAACCGCTGCCGATGCATGCTATCGATCCGCTCGGCAACATCGTCGATCTCTCCAGCGTGACCGACGGCACCAGCTTCAATTTCCTCGATTATTACAAGAACCAGCTGCAGGTCGCCATGTCGATCGGCGATGCCGACGAGGTCCAGACGCTGAAATCGATCGTCAATTTCCTGGATGGCTGATCGGGGCATGATGCCGAAAATCTAGGTCAGGCCTTGCGCCAGCCGAGCAGGCCGGGCGTTGCGTGCCAGAGCGCCTGAGCGGCAAATCCCATGAAAAGCACGCCGGAGCAGCGCACGATCAGCCGCTCATGGGCACGATAGAAGCGCCGCACCGTACCGGCGCCGATGATGCCGATCAGGATGATGTCGGCCGTCACGAAACCGACGAACGACACGACAAGCAGCACCGGCAACGCCTCGAAATCGAGCGCACCGGCCGAGCCTGCAACGAGTGCGGTGAAGGTGGCAAGCGCCACCGGATAACCCTTCGGATTGGTAACGCCGAAGATAAGACCGCGGCGAAACGGCCGCTCGACCACAACAAGCGCCTGCCCCTCCGCTTTCGGCTTGGCATTGACGGCGCTCCAGCCGATCCAGGCGAGGTAGAAGCCGCAGGCAAGGCCGAGCAGGTCGAAGACCAAGGTTCCTATCGTCTTTGCGCCGACGATCGCGATCAGCGCCAGCGACGACCAGATGAGATCCCCGACCAGATGCCCCATCATGAAGAAGGCGCCGGCCTTGCGCCCCTGCCCGGCGCCGATGCCGAGCAGCTGCAGAAAGGCGGGTCCCGGAATGAGCACGTAAAAGAGCGCCGCCAGAAAGGCGCCGAAGAGCAAAGACTGCGTCATGGAAATGCTCCGGAGGATGATGTTGCAGACTAGGCAATCGCAGGCATTCGTCAAGGGTGGTTGCATTAGCACGAAAAGCGGAGCGGATTTCGGCCCTAAGCGAACTTTTTCGCTTTAGAAGGATAAGGCCGCTTTGCGCGCCCATGTCGACCATAGAGGGCGGCTTCGCAGCTTCCTGAAAGCGGACATCGTCTTGGGCACGGTCTCCGTCCCCCTGTGCACCAAAAGCAGCCACTTCAGTTACTCGCGAGGTTATGACAGGTTTTGTAGTAGTGTGTCTGCGGCCATCACGTCTGTCGTGTCCATACCCTCTTCAAATCTCTCACACACTGGCGTCAGCAGTACCCGAGCCTCGCGTAACCTACCGTCGCTGGCCATCAGTGCGGCCAGATCGGTTGCCGCCCGCAGCTCCCAGGCATGTGCACCCATGCTGGCACTTCTTTCCAAAGACGAGACCAAGCAAGCCTCGGCGTCGGTTGCGGAATTGATCGACAGCAAACCTGCCTTCACGCGCAGCAGCTCCGGCATATAGCAAAGGTCGCCGTTCCTCTCGACAAGTTCGATGGTCTTGTTGATCCGGGCCATCCCTTCCTCGCGCTCTCCGATCAGTGCCAGTCCTTTTGCAAGGGACAGCTCCAGCATCGTCGTGAACACCTCGTAGGTGGATGCATGAAGCTTCTCGATGCATCGTCTGAGTGTCTCGATCCCCAGCTTCACCTGTCCCCGACGGATGGCCAGTTCGCCTTCGAAACCCCGAGCCACCGACACGTAGGGAGACAGGTTGTGTAGCCCCGCACGGGAGACCAGCCATTCAATGTGTTCCTCGGCACTCGGCACGTCGCCCCGCCATAGGAAGACTGCAATGCCTCCAAGCAGTGCGATGCAGAGTGTCAGCGAGTGATCCAACTTAGCGGCATCGCTGATCGCCTGTCGCGCTTGGACGTCGGCCTGCTCCGGGTAGCCTTGTAGCCAAAGGTTCCGTGCAAGAATTCCGCCAGCGAGATGCTTTCCCTCGAAGCCGACGTAGCTTGCAGGTGTTCGTTGTGGCTGATGTTCGCTTCTTGTAGCCGCTTCGAGTTCGGTGCGGGCGTGGCGAAGATCACCGGTAAAGTGCAGCGAATTGCCGAGGAAGAAGTGCGCCAGTTCGACAGTGGCGGCGTCATCAAGAGTGGCGGCGATTGCCGAACACCGCCGGGCATAATCAAGAGCGGCGTTAAAATCTCCTATCCGAAGGCTGAACATGTGCAACGGACCTAGTATGCGCAACTGGTCGAGCGTGTTCCCCCGGTCCTCGGCAATATGGAGGGCGCGACCAAGAGCGATCTGCGGTGTCTCGCGGCCTCCCTGCAGATACATCCGGGAAATTCCCAGACCGGCTTGTAGGTGCATTTCCTCGACGCCTCCCCTGAACGCCTCATCCAGTGCAAGAACCGCCCGTTTCGACCATCGCTGGCACTCCGGGAAAAGTGACATCACCTGGAACACAGGTACAGCAGCAGCCGCAAGCCTGATGCCGACGTCGATATCGCCATGCTCCCCGAACGCCCATTCCAGTGCCGCCCGCACGTTGTTGATGCTCACGAAATACGGTAATCGCTCAGGCCCCGTAGAAAGCGTCGGCCAATCCGGTCCGAATTGCTCCAGCCAACGCTGACAATAGGTCGCGTGACGCGCATTCAATCCGGCGCGGTCCTCGTCCGTCTGCGCATGGAGCGCGTAGGCACGTGTCGTATCCAGCAAGCGGTAGCGCATCGTCGCCCCTGCCGGCCGCGTTGCGAGCAGAGACTTGGCGACCAGATTGTCCAGTGCCTCGAATATGGCCGAGGGCGCCATGTCCGCTGTGGAAATGACCTCCAGCGCGGCGTCGAGGGTGAAGTCGCCGACAAAAACGGCAAGCCGCCGGAGCACCATGCGCTCCAGGTCTGTTAGAAGTCCAAAGCTCCAGTCGAGCGTCGCCTGTAGGGTCCTTTGTCGCGGCGGTGCGTTTCGCGATCCCGCCCATCCCAATGTCAGATGCTGATCGAGCAGCTTGGCGGTCTGAAGGAGGCCATAGCTCTCGACGCGTCTGGCGGCGAGTTCTAACGCAAGCGCCATACCATCGAGTTTTCGGCAAATACTCGCGACGACGCGGGCATCCTGGTCGCTGAGATTGAGATTGGCACCGCTCGCCGCAGCCCGTTCGACGAACAGCCGAGTCGCTGGAAAGGCAAGTATCGTGTCGGTCGTAAGTTCCAGGTCATCCGGGGGGAAAGCGAGGGTATCTAGCCGGTAGACGCTTTCGGCCTCGATCCTTAACGCCTCGCGACTTGTTGCCAGCAGAAAGACCTGAGGGGCGGCTTCGACAATGGCGGCCACGAGATCGGCAATGGCATCAATCAGATGCTCGCAGGTATCGAGTATCAGCATGATTTGCTTGTCGCGGAGGTAGGCAATCAAACTGGGACGTACATCGCTGGAGCTGACGGACAAACCAAGCATCGACGCGATCCCGGCCGCGACTAGAGCCGGATCGCTCAACATGCCATAATCGGCAAACAGGACTGCTCCCTTGAATGTGGGAGCGAGGTGATGCGCAACTGCCGTGGCGACGGTCGTCTTTCCGACACCGCCGACGCCGACAATGGTGACCATTCGCGAGGCCATCAGCTTTTCGGTCAGCGCGAGAACATCCTGCTCTCGGCCGACCATGCGATCCGGTCGGCCCGGCAGAATAGCGTAACGGAAATCGAGTTCGGCGGAGACTTGTCGAAGGAGACCGGATCGTGAGATTGGCGCGACGAAACAATAGCCCCGTCCGGCAATAGTGGTGATGTACCGTGCTCCATCGTGACCGTCGCCCAGCGCCTTCCTCAGGCCTGTCATGTGGAAACGCAGGCTGCCTTCATCGACGATGACATCAGGCCAGACGCGGGATATCAGGTCTTGCTTGCTGACGATGACATTGGGAGCGAGGGTGAGAGCGACCAGCAAGTCCAGTGCACGCGCCCCGAGGTTTATCGGAACCCCGTCCTTCGCGAGAAGCCGTTGGCCGACACTCAAACGGAACGGACCGAAGGATAACTCCTCCGCTTTAACGTCGCCGCCTATGTTCATGGCTTTGCCCCAGCCGTCCCCACTGGCTCCTTATACTCCAATCGCACTGCTGAGGCTATTGAGGACGAATACTGCCGCAGCGCGCTCTCACCCGATCCTGAATACGACCTCGACATTGCCCCGTGTAGCCCTGGAAAAAGGACATATCCGCCGCGACTCTTCGATCAAAGAGGAAGCGACGTCTCTTTCCAAACCGGGAAGTTGAATGGCGAGCCGAACGCCGAGGATTGATTGATCGTCGTCCGATGACAGATCGACTTCGGCATGAATTTTGACGTTGGCGGGAAGGTTCACTCCGGTCTCTCTGGCGACCTTCGCCATGGAGCTTGCGAAGCTCGCCGACCAGGCGGCAGCCATGAGCTGTTCGGGATTGGTGCCGATTCGGGCCGAACCGGGTTCTGAAAGCCTGATGTCGAGCACGCCGTCGGTGCTGCGGGCGATCCCGTTCTGACGCCCGCCTGTCGTTTCGGTGATTGCCGTGTAGATCAGATGCATGGTGTTGTTCATGGACATATCCCTTGAGCGGCGAGCGCCGGTTGGGGCGCTCGCCTGATAAGATCAGCCGGACTTCCGCAGGCTGCGAAAGCCGACACGGACCTCGTCTGTGAAGAGCTTCGGCTGCTCCCATGCTGCAAAGTGTCCACCCTTCGGAAGCTTGTTGTAGTGAACCAGGTTTGGATAAGCCTTCTCGGCCCAGGCGCGGGGCGTCTGGTAGAGTTCGTCTGGGAAGACGCTGACTGCGACCGGCACCTTGACGCCCTTCGGAGCGAAGAATACGAGCTTGTTCTCCCAATAGAGCCGCGCGGCGGATACGCCGGTATTTGTCAGCCAAAACAGCGTCACGTTGTCGAGGACATCGTCAGGGCTCACACCCTCATCCTGGCCGTCGAATGATCGTGCGATCATCGCCAGGCTCGCCCTGTCATGATCGAGCATATAGGTCGCGAGTGCGATGGGTGAGTCCGACAAGCCCGTGAGGGTCTGGGGACGCGTGCCCATCAGAAATGCGTAGTAGACATTCTTGTAGAAGGAGACGAGCTGGTGGTAGGAGGCTTTTTCTTCGTCCGACAGCCCTGCTGGAGCAGGGGCTCCGACAAAGGATGCGTTGTTGATGTCGTTGGGGATCGCTCCTGGCATGTTGGTATGGATGCCGAGCAATTCCGGAGGAGCCTGCACACCGATCATATCGGTCACGACTGCGCCCCAATCGCCGCCTTGCGCAACGAATTGCTTGTAGCCCAGACGCCGCATCAGAGTGATCCATGCCGTCGCTATCCGTTCTGGTCCCCAGCCGGTCGCATCAGGCTTTCCGGAAAAGCCATATCCTGGCATCGACGGGATGACGATGTGAAATGCATCCGAGGCACTGCCACCGTAGGCTGTCGGGTCGGTGAGCGGCCCGATGATCTTCAATTGCTCAATGATCGAGCCCGGCCATCCGTGGGTCACGATCAGAGGAAGCGCGTTCTCGTGCTTGGAACGAACATGGATGAAATGGATGTCCAGCCCATCGATCTCGGTGATGAAATTCGGCACGGCATTGATCCGGGCTTCGACCTTGCGCCAGTCGTATTTGTTCTGCCAGTGATCGAGCAACTGCTTGGTGGTTTTGAGCGGTACACCCTGGGAGAAATCGCTTGACTGTCTCCTTTTCGGGGAGGCGGGTGTGAGCAAGGCGATAGCGAAGGTCGGCGAGATCAGCCTCTGGAACGTTCACCCGGAACGGGCGGATGGCATCGGATTCCGTTGCGGCAGTCGAACCCGCGGGAAGCAAACTTGCGATGCCCAGGGCAGCAATGCCGGACGCTGCAGCAGCCAGAAGGCGACGGCGATCCTCGTCGATAACGTCAGTCTTGATAGCGGTCATGATCATTCTCCTTGGAAACAGGTTGATCGTCTGCACGACTGTGCTGCTTCAAGGGGTACGCTGGGGACGTGGAGTTCACACGTTAGGTGTTGTGAGATCTTGATAACGGCCCGATGCTTATCGGAAGCAGCATCCGTTGGCCTGCGAGCCCCCCGTGTGGACGGGCTTCGCTTATGCGGTGCTCGTGTGCCGTTAATCGCAGCTATTAACAGCTAGCAACGCATAACGTGCGATCCCGGACTCGGCGAGGTAGGTCTTTGGTCAGCACAGCGGTGCAGACGCTCAATCATCAACAGCTACCAAAAGGAATTTCGCCATGACCTCCAAGGTTCTCTTCACTGGTAAGACACACAACACCAATGGCCGCGATGGCGATGCTCGCAGCGCCGATGGCTTTCTGGACATCAAGATGAAGCAGCCGCATCCTGCCGCCGAAAACCTGTTCGGAGCCGCCTGGTCCGCCTGCTACATGGGAGCCATCGAACTGGTGGCCTCCAGAAAACAGATCAAGCTCCCTGCCGGGATATCAGTCGACGCTGAAATCGATCTGAACAATGACGATGGCAACTTCTTCCTCAGTGCCCGCCTCAATGTCAGCGTCCCCGGCATCGACCCGGTGATTGCTCGCGAGCTGCTCGATGCCGCCCACGGCATTTGCCCCTATTCGAAGGCAACGCACGGCAATATCGACGTCGTCACCAATCTCATCTAAGCGCGACCTTTTGGGTCTGTCCGGTTTAACGGGCAGACCCAACAATCATCGAGCTGTCAAGCCATCCGCACAAACAGCGACGTCGAAATGTCTGGAGGAAATGCAATGTTCAGATTCAGCACTAAACGTCACGCCCATCATGATTTTGCCGAGTTGCTTGACACGACGATCTACCAGCCATTGCCTGACGAATGGCTTGTCGGGATTACGGATGTCGTGAACTCCACTTCTGCGGTGAATGCGGGACGCTACAAGGACGTCAATTACGCGGGCGCATCGGCCATCGCGGCATTGGGGAACGCCTGGAACAGCTTCGATTTCCCATTCGTGTTTCGAGGCGACGGTGCCGCGTTCGCCTTCCATCCCGACAGACTGGAAACAGCGACGGCGGCGCTCCGGCAGACCGTTGGACACGTCCGCGACGTCTTCCAGCTTGATCTCCGGGCTGGCCTGGTCTCGGTGAGAGAAATCCGTGCAGGGGGTAAAGATGTCCGTACTGCTCGATTCTCAGCATCCGAAACTGCTATCTATTCGATGTTTGCTGGCGGCGGACTTAACTGGGCTGATCGGCAGATCAAATCCGGAAAGTATGGGATCGCCGACAACGTCACGGACACCTCCGCGAACCTGAGCGGCCTGACTTGCGAATGGGCACCGATCCCCAGCCGGAGCGGCGAAATACTTTCCCTCCTCGTGGAACCCTGCGACCATTCGAGGTCCACGATGTTCGCGAAGCTTGCCAAGCAAATCGTGGCGGTTTTCGACACAGGAGAGCGACATTCCCACCCGGTACCTAACGACATCGTCATCACGCAGGACGTCGAAGACTATCTCAGCGGCGCAGCATGGGCCGATGTCGTCGCGAATTCGGACTATCGCAGATACGACGACGTTCTACGTTTGACGCTGGATTGCACGGCCGAACAGATCGGAGTGGTCGAAGCTCTGCTTGTCCGCGCCAGAAATCGTGGTGACATCAGGTTTGGGCTACACCGGCAGTCCCACGCGCTCATGACTTGCCTGGTACCTTCCGGCAACAAGGGCTCTCATCTTCATTTCCTCGACGGAATGGGCGGCGGATACACAAAGGCTGCTGAAATGCTGGAGGCTCAGTGAACACAGCAGGCGCTCAACCGACAGGCTTACATCCAAAATTATTGCCTGCAGAGCAATGATTAGCGACGGCTTTGGGCCATTCCCAGACCTTGGCGCGGAGTGCCCGAATGTCCGTTTTCTCGTCGGGTATGCTAACAGCGGACGGTCGGCAGTCGGCCCCGTAACGGTCATTCCTTCACCCTGGGCCAACTACTGCTCCTTGCGCAAATCCGGTCATCCAGACGCTCTAAGAGTTGCTGGTTTGCTACCTCATTCCGCGAAAAAGCCCGCGCGGCAATGCCGGCGGGCTGATATTCGGTTCGAAGGGAACCCGTGATTACTTCACGAGATTGCGCTTGGCGAGCGTGCGCAGGCGCAGCGCGTTGAGCTTGATGAAGCCGGCCGCATCCTTCTGGTCGTAGGCGCCCTGGTCATCTTCGAAAGTGACGAGCTTGTCGGAATAGAGCGACTTGTCGCTTTCGCGGCCGATGACCATGACATTGCCCTTGTAGAGCTTCAGCGTCACTTCGCCTTCGACATGCTCCTGGCTCTTGTCGATCAGCGCCTGCAGCATCTCGCGCTCCGGCGAGAACCAGAAGCCGTAATAGATCAGCTCGGCATAACGCGGCATGATGTCGTCCTTGAGATGGGCAGCACCTCGGTCGAGCGTGATCGATTCGATGGCGCGATGCGCCGTAAGCAGGATCGTGCCGCCGGGGGTCTCGTAGACGCCGCGCGACTTCATGCCGACGAAGCGGTTCTCGACCAGGTCGAGACGGCCGATACCGTTGTCGCGGCCATAATTGTTGAGCGCAGCCAAGAGCGTCGCTGGGCTCATGCGCACGCCGTTGATCGAAACCGCATCACCCTTTTCGAAGCCGACCTTGATGGTCGTTGCCTTGTCGGGTGCAGCCTCAGGCGAAATGGTGCGCATATGCACATATTCGGGCGCCTCCTTGGAGGGGTCCTCGAGAACCTTGCCTTCGGAAGAGGAATGCAGAAGGTTGGCGTCGACGGAGAACGGCGCCTCGCCCATCTTGTCCTTGGCAACCGGGATCTGATGCTGTTCGGCAAAGGCCAGCAGGTCGGTGCGGCTCTTGAACGCCCAGTCGCGCCAAGGCGCGATGATCTTGATGTCGGGGTTCAGGGCATAGGCGGACAGTTCGAAACGGACCTGGTCGTTGCCCTTGCCGGTCGCGCCGTGGGCGATCGCATCGGCGCCGGTCTTCTTGGCGATATCGATCAGATGCTTGGAAATCAACGGACGGGCGATCGACGTGCCGAGCAGGTAGACGCCCTCATAGACGGCATTGGCACGGAACATCGGGAAGACGAAATCGCGCACGAATTCCTCGCGCACATCCTCGATGTAGATCTCCTTGATGCCGAGCATCTCGGCCTTCTTGCGCGCCGGCTCCAGCTCTTCGCCCTGGCCGAGATCGGCGGTGAAGGTGACGACTTCGGCGCCGAGTTCCGTCTGCAGCCACTTCAGGATGATCGAGGTGTCGAGGCCGCCGGAATAGGCGAGAACGACTTTCTTCACGTCTTTGTATGATGCCATGATGATGAGGTCCGTTGCATAAAAGGCCGGCGAAAACCCGGTGTCGCGGCACTTTTAGCGAGATTGGCGCGTGACGCAAGACCAAGTGCGACGGGATGGTGCCGATACCGTTTGACAGCGCCAAAGCGGAGCCCATATTCGCCAGCGTCCGCAAATGCTCGAGGAGAGGTTGCCCCCGTGACGAATATTCAAGACATTTTCAAGAAGTCCAATGTTGCCGTCATCACCGGCGGCGCCTCCGGCATCGGTCTTGCCGCGGCGAAATATTTCGCCGGATGCGGCATGAGCGTCGCCATTGCCGATCTCGGCGGCGATCGGCTGGCCGACGCGGCCAATGAACTCAAGGCCATTGCCGGCGAGGAGAATGTGATGGCGGTCGAGACCGACGTCGCCAGCAGAGACTCGCTGGAATCGCTCGAGCGCGCCGTGCTCCAGCGTTTCGGCCGTGTGCACGTACTGATGAACAATGCCGGCATCGGCCCGGAAACCTCGATCTTCAGCCCGCAGGCGAACTGGGACAATATCTTTGCCGTCAACCTGATGGGGGTGATCAACGGCACGCGCACCTTCGGCCCGAAGATGCTGTCGCACGGCGAGCCGGGCCTGATCATCAACACCGGCTCCAAGCAGGGCATCACCACGCCGCCCGGCAACCCCGCCTACAACATCTCCAAATCAGGCGTGAAAGTCTTTACCGAAGCGCTGCAGCACGAGCTTCGCAATACCGAAGGCGGAAAGATCTCCGCCCATCTTCTGATCCCAGGCTTCGTCTTCACCGGCCTCACCAAGGGCGACCGCGCCGAAAAACCGGCCGCTGCCTGGACCGCCGAGCAGACGGTCGATTTCATGGTCGAGAGCCTCGAACGCGGCGATTTCTATATTCTCTGCCCCGACAATGACGTCGCGCGTCCGGTCGACGAGCGCCGCATGCTCTGGGCAGCCGGCGATATCGTCGAGAACCGGCCGCCGCTGTCACGCTGGCACAAGGATTATGCCGACAAGTTCAAGGCCTTCCTCGAACAGAAGTAATCGGCGCCATCAGAAGGTTTGATTGGTAATTTTCCGAAAGCCGGGTAAGAGATCGTCGGATCTTTCCGGCTTTCGGAGCGTGTCATGGATTTCCTGCCCAGCCTGCCGACCCTTCTCGCCTTCGCCGCCGCGACGCTGCTGCTTGCGGCAACCCCAGGCCCCGATATGACGCTGTCGATCAGCCGCGCGCTGGCCCAGGGCAAGAAGGCGGCGCTCTTCGTTGTCGTCGGCACCAGCCTCGGCATCGTCGTCCACACCATGCTGGTCGCTTTTGGTATTTCGGCGCTGATCACCGCCTCGCCGACCGCCTTCCTGATCCTGAAGACCGGCGGTGCCGCCTATCTGCTCTGGCTGGCGGTGCAGGCTATCCGCTTCGGCTCGAAGCTCACCGTCGCCAAGGTCGAGGAGCAGAAGGGCACGCCACTTTCCAACATCTCCTCGGGCTTCTGGGTCAATCTTCTGAACCCCAAGGTCATCATCTTCTTCATGACCTTCCTGCCGCAATTCGTCAGCGCCGGCGATCCGGCCGTCACCCAAAAGCTGCTCTTTCTCGGCTTCTGCTTCATCCTGATCGGCATGCCGGTCAACGCCAGCGTCGTCTTTGCCGCCGACTGGCTGGCCTCATGGCTGCAGAACAACAAGAAAGTGCTCCGCGGCATGGACTACACCTTCGCCGGCGTCTTCTCGGTTTTCGCCGCAAAGATCCTGCTCACCCAGGCGAGATAGCCGCGGTTGCGCAGCAATCCCGCGGTTGCGCAGCAATCCGCCCGCGGTCGGTTGATCGATCCGCCCGCGGTCGTGAAACGATCCGCCGCCAGCTACACCAATATTCGCGAGACGCCATGCCGGAGCAGGCAGTCACCGCGAATTTCGCCGTCTTCCAAAATTATTCCATGCCTTTCGCGCGATTACTTGTGATCAACATATGATCGTAAGTCGGCAATTGTGGCTAGGCCACGCCACCTTCGCTGCCCACATATCCTTTACGGCTCACGAAGAGCTGCCTTGAAAGGATAAGTCCATGATTACGTTCCGCAATATCATAACAGCAGGAGTTGTTGCGCTGACGCTTGCAGCCACGTCCCTTACAGCGACAACACCTGCCTTAGCTCACGGCGGCGGAGGCCATGGCGGTGGCGGCTTCTCGCGGGACGGCGGCCACTTCGGCGGTGGTGCGCATATGGGCGGAGGCACTTTCGCCGATCGCGGCTTCGGAGCGCATCATTTCGGCGGAGCCGGCCATTTTGGCGGACACCGCGACGGCCGTTTCGCCTTCCATGATAGAAATCGACTGTTCTTCGGCGATGACGACTATGACCCCGAACAATGCCAGCCGGAATGGCTCAACCAGTACGGCCATCGCGTGCTGGTGGAAGTCTGCTCTTGATGACGGTCCCCCTGGCCTCTGAGGAGTCGTGAAACGATCAGCTGCCCGCTAACCGATCAGCCCGCTGTCGGCCTAGCCGATCAGCAACGCGTCATCATCCAACGTCTGGCCGCGCATCTTGCGGAACATCGCGATCAGATCCTCGACCTGCAATGTCTTGCGGCTGTCGCCGGCGACATCGAGCACGATCTCGCCGCCATGCAGCATCACGGTGCGGTGGCCATAATCGAGCGCCTGGCGCATCGAATGCGTCACCATCAGCGTCGTCAGCTTGCGCTCGGAAACGATCTTCTGGGTCAGGCCCATGATGAATTCCGCCATGCCGGGGTCAAGCGCCGCCGTATGTTCGTCGAGCAGCAGCACCTCCGAGCCCGCCAGCGTCGCCATGACGAGCGAGACCGCCTGCCGCTGGCCGCCGGAAAGCAGGTCCATGCGGTCCTTCATTCGGTTCTCCAGCCCGAGATTGAGCTCGGCGATCCTTTCGCGAAAATGATCGCGCCGTTTTGCGCCAAGCGCCGAGACGAGCCCGCGCCGCTCGCCGCGGCGCGCGGCAAGCGCGAGATTCTCCTCGATCGACAGCGCACCGCAGCTTCCCGTCAGCGGGTCCTGGAAGACACGCGCGACCAGCCCAGCGCGGGCCGCCGTCGTCTTGCGGGTGACGTCGGCATTGCCGATCAGCACCTGCCCTTCGCTTGCCAGCACATCGCCGGCGAGCACACCGAGCAGCGTCGATTTGCCGGCGCCGTTCGAGCCGATGACAGTGACGAAGGAGCCTTCCTCGATCGTCAGGCTGACACCCGAGAGCGCCTGCTTCTGCAGCGGCGTGCCGCGCCCGAAAACGACCTTGATGTTCTTGAGGTTGATCACGACGCGGCACCTCCACGCAAACGGGGAAGGATGAGCGCCACGGTCACCAGCACGGCGGTGACGAAATTGAGGTCGGACGCCTGCAGGCCGATGACGTCGCTCGAAAGCGCCAGCTGGATCGCGATGCGATAGAGGATCGAGCCGAGCACGCAGCCGATTAGCGCGATCAGCAGACCACGCCGCCCGAGCAGCGTCTCGCCGATGATGACGGCCGCCAGACCGACGACGATCGTGCCGACGCCCGAGGTGACGTCGGCAAAGCCGTTCGTCTGGGCAAACAGCGCGCCGCCGAGCGCCACCAGCGCATTGGAGATCGCCATGCCGAGATAGATCTGCCGGCTGGTATCGACACCCTGGGCCCGCGCCATCCTTGCATTGGCGCCTGTCGCCCGCATTGCCAGGCCGGCATCACTCTCAAGGAAACGCCAGACCAGGATGAGCGCGATGACGACGAGAACACCGACAAAGAGCGGCCGCACGTAGAAATCGCGAAGGCCATGGCCGAAGAACGGGCTGATCATCGTGTCGGCATTGATCAGCGCGACATTGGGCTTGCCCATCACGCGCAGATTGACGGAAAACAATGCGATCATCGTCAGGATCGAGGCGAGCAAATTGAGGATCTTGAAGCGCACGTTGAGCAGCGCCGTCACCATGCCCGCGGCGGCACCGGCCGCCATGGCGATCAGCGCCGCAAGCCAGGCATTGACGCCGGCAATGATCAGCACGGCCGTCACCGCCGCGCCAAGCGGAAAGGAGCCGTCGACCGTCAGGTCAGGGAAATCCAGAACACGGAAGGCGAGATAGACCCCAAGGGCGACGAAGGAATAGACCAGTCCGAGTTCGACGCCCCCCCAGAATGCGATTTGGCTCAAGGCTTCCGCCCCTCTTCTGTCCGTTTCCGCTCCGCGCCTTGCGCGAAACATCAGGCTTTTAATACCATCAGCCGCCCCCGTGTGGAACGGGAGCGGCTGCAAACTCGATCAGCGACGGCAGTCGCCTTGTTTATTCGATGACTTTGGTAGCGCGGGAAAGCACGCTCTGCGGCAGCGTGACCCCCATCTTCTCGGCCGCCGCCTTGTTGACGACGAGGTCGCTGCCGGCGGCAGTCTTGACCGCGATGTCGCCCGGGTTCTCGCCCTTCAGCACACGCACGACGATCTCGCCGGTCTGCTTGCCGACATCATAATAGTTGAAGCCGAGGGCAGCGATCGAGCCACGCGAAACCGAATCCGTATCGGCGGTAAAGAGCGGCAGCTTGCTCTCCTCGGCCACCGCGACAGCGCCTTCGAGCGCGGAGATGATCGTGTTGTCGGTCGGAATGTAGATCACATCGGCGCGGCCGACGAGCGCGCGTGTCGCACCCTGGACCTCGGCCGATTTGGTGGCAGCCGATTCGACTACCTTCAGGCCAGCCTTTTCGGCTTCAGCTTTCAACACGGCGAGCAGCGAAACGGAATTCGCCTCGCCGGAATTGTAGAGATAGCCGATGGTTTTCACATCGGGCAGGATTTCCTTGATCAGCGCGAGGTGCTCGGCGACCGGCGACATATCGGAGAGGCCGGTGACATTGCCGCCGGGCTTGTCCATGTTCTTGACGAGCTGGGCGCCGAGCGGATCGGACACGGCCGTGAAGACGACAGGAATGTCGCGCGTCGAGGAGACGACGGCCTGGGCCGAGGGTGTCGAGATCGGCACGATGACATTGGGCTCGTCACCGGCGAACTGGCGGGCGATCTGGGCTGCCGTCGCCGGATTGCCCTGCGCCGATTCGAACACGAATTTCAGGTTCTCGCCTTCCTTGTAGCCGGCAGCCGTCAGCGCATCGAGAACGCCCTTGCGCGCCGCATCCAGCGCCGGATGTTCGACGATCGCCGTCACGGCGACGGTGACATCATCGGCCTTTGCGGGCAGGGAAAGGGCCAAAGTGGCGGCAAGAGCGAGCAAAATCGGGCGCATGGGGATCCTCCTGAATGATTTTGGGGGCACTTTTAGGAAAAGTGCCCCCTGAAATCAATCGCGGAGAATTGTAGCGAGGATCAAACTTGCTGATCAGTCGTCGGCGCCGTGATTGGCAATCATCATCGCCTCGAAGGCCAAACGATCGGTCTTGCGCATGCGTTCCGACTCCGATTTCAGCTGGCCGCAGGCGGCAAGAATGTCGCGACCGCGGGGTGTGCGGATCGGCGAGGCATAGCCTGCCGAATTGATGAAATCGGCGAACTTCTCGATCTGCTCCCAGTCCGAACACTGGTAATTGGTGCCGGGCCACGGATTGAACGGAATGAGGTTGATCTTTGCCGGCACGCCCTTCAGGAGCTTGATCAGCCCCTTGGCGTCTTCCAGGCTGTCGTTGACATCCTTCAGCATCACATACTCGAAGGTGATGCGCCGTGCGTTCGAAAGGCCAGGATAGGTCCGGCAGGCTTCGATCAGCTCCTTCAGCGGATACTTCTTGTTGATCGGCACCAGAAGGTCGCGCAGATCGTCGCGCACCGCATGCAGCGAAATCGCCAGCATGACGCCGATTTCCTCGCCGGTGCGGAAGATCTCCGGCACAACGCCAGAAGTAGAAAGCGTCACGCGGCGCCTGGACAGCGACAGGCCGTCACCATCCGTGGCGATCAGCAATGCCTGTTTGACGGCATCGAAGTTATAAAGCGGCTCACCCATGCCCATCATGACGATGTTGCTGACCTTGCGGCCCTCGGCAGGCATGATCGTGCCCTGCGGCGCTTCACGGTCCGGGAAATCCCCAAGCCGGTCGCGGGCAAGCAGCAGCTGCGAAAGAATTTCCTCCGCTGTCAGGTTGCGCACCAGACGCTGTGTCCCGGTATGACAGAAGGAACAGGTGAGCGTGCAGCCGACCTGGCTGGAAAGACAGAGCGTACCGCGGCCCTCTTCCGGAATGTAGACGGCCTCGATCTCGACTGGACGCCCGGCGCCGCGGGCGGGAAAGCGCAGCAGCCATTTGCGCGTGCCGTCGTTGGAGACCTGCTCCTCGACGATCTCGGGACGTTCGATGGTGAAATGCTGCTTCAGCATCTCCCGCATGTCCTTGGCGACATTCGTCATATGGTCGAAGTCAGAGACCCCGCGCACATAGATCCAGTTCCAGAGCTGCGAGACGCGCATCTTGATCTGCTTCTCGGCCACACCCTTTTCCCGGAGTGCCGCCCCCATCTCCTCGCGTGACAGCCCGATCAGGGACGGCTTCTCGAAGCCGGAAGCGGCACGAGGCGCCTGAGGCGTGATGACATCAATCGCATCCATGACGGACATAGTCTTTCATCCCGAATTCGAACACGTAACCGCCCCGCAAACCCTGCGAACTTCAGGGCTAAGCCGGAAGACTGGCGGGTGCATGACGGCACATTGGCAGAAATTGAATGGCGGAACGGCGACTGATATCGCGATCTGTCCGCTGTTGCGCGGCCTTTAGCATCATTTTGCCCGCGCGTCACTATAGATGGAAACGACAAGAGCCGGCGCAAGGCCGGCCCTCGAAGCTCTGACAACAAAAAAGCTTACTTGCAGGTTTCGATCTGCTTCAGCGCAGCCGAGATACCCGAGAGCGAATAGCTGTAGGAGGTGCCGGTGCCCTTGCGCGAAACGGCATTGACCGTCATCGAATGACCGGTCTTCATCGCGGCGACGAGGGCCGGCTCCTGCGCCGCGTTCTCGACCCAGCCGGCCTTGTCCTTGGTGAACATTACGAAGGTCTTGTTGTCGATGACGACGTTGATCTTCGAATTTTCCTTGACCGTGTAGCCCATCATCGCCTGCGGCTCGTAGGAGATGTTCTGGCCCGGACGTTGGGAGACGATGAAGAAATTGTCGCCGTGGTCGACGCTTGCCGGCTGCTTTGCCGTCGGAACGGACAGCACGTAGCAGACGGTGCTGCTGCCCGACTTGTAGGAGTAAGCGCCCCATGCCTGGAACTGCTGGATGCGGTTCGGCGCGGCCTGCTGCGCTGTCGCAACTCCGGCCATAACAAGGGTGAGTGCGAGAGCGGATACGATACTTTTTACAAACATGGATTCCTGCCGGTTCTTGCGATTCAAGGCCCGAAGCGATCATAGCGGGCGCCGCATAATCACGATCTGCTTTATTTTGACTTAATTCAGGTTACCAAATGGTCAACGATAGCTGCGATTTGTATGTGCCTGTGTCATTTCAGCTCGAGTGTCAATTTTCGCCCCTTTGACGGTATCGACCGCGACACCGTGCCCCAATGGCACTGGCCGTCCGTTCGGCTGAATTTAAGACACAAAGATTCAGGCAAGAGTTTGACCTTTCCCAAATCCGTTGTACCTCAGTAAGACTTGGAAATCCGAGACGAAATTATTGCCGTAGGGGGCTGGTGAGGGGATATGGATGCCGAGGAAAGACAGCGTTTCGCTGCCCTCGCGAAGGCCGTCGCGAACGATCGCGACCAGCAGGCCTTTTCCATCCTGTTCGACTATTTCGCACCCCGCCTGAAGGCCTGGCTGATGCGCCAGAGGATGACATCAGGCGAGGCCGAGGAACTGGTCCAGGAGATCATGATCGTGCTCTGGCACAAGGCAGAGCTCTACGATGCCACGCGATCTTCCCTCTCGACCTGGCTTTTCCGTATTGCCCGTAACCGCCGCATCGACATGCAGCGGCGCGCCAACACCCGCATCTTCGATGAGACCGATCCGGCCCTGCAGCCGCCGGCCGATATCGGCGCGGAAGAAATCATCGCCAATGACGATCGCGACGCCAAGATACGCGCCGCCGTCGGCCAATTGCCGGAGGAACAGCGCGACATGCTGCGAGCCGCCTTCTTCCTCGGTCAATCGCATTCGGAGATCGCCGAAGCGACCGGACTGCCGCTCGGCACGGTGAAGTCGCGTATCCGGCTTGCCTTCGGCAAGCTCCGCAAGGTGCTGGAACGCGAAATCGCCTGACGCATGTCGCCCAAACGTGGGCAGCGGTTTTGGTAGGACGTGATGCGGAAAATCAAAGATCTAAAGCGTGACTAGAGCGCTTTAGATCGTCTTCATCGCTTCTTCCGGCCGATCGGCGAGAACGCGGTCGGCCGCTTCGTAGTGGCCCGGCCGGATGTGGCCGCGCACCATGGCGAAGGCAGCCGAGAGCACGGCGATGTCGTCGGAAAAGCCGATGACGGCGAAAATATCCGGGATCATGTCGATCGGCATGACGAAATAGGCGAGTGCTGCAAGCAGTACGCCGCGCACCTTCGTCGGCGTCTGCGGATCGAGCGCGCAATAGAAACCGGCAACGACATCGCGCGAGAACGGGATCTGCCGCACGGCCCGCCGGAATGTCGGCCAGAATTTCTGCCTGACGGTCTTCTCGCGCCGGCTCTGCGTGTCCTCGTCGCCCGGCAACAGGATTTCCCCGAATTTGACCTCGTCCATCCCTGCATCCCTTTTGTCCATGCGAACATATGGTGACGGCGCCCAGTCTTTCAATCGGCCCCTTTCAATCGGCCCCGCTTTCAAGCAACACGTCGCGCCGCAGCCTTCTCCATGGCTTTGGCGAGCTTGAAATCCAGCTCCGTCAGCCCGCCGGCATCATGCGTGTTCAGCGTCACATCCACCCTGGAATAGACGTTGAACCATTCGGGATGGTGGTTGAGCTTCTCGGCCGCAAGTGCTGCCTGCGTCATGAAACCGAAAGCCTCGACGAAATTTGCGAACTTGAACGTCTTCGATATTGACGAACCCGCATCATTGAGCGCCCAGCCCGAAAGCTCGGTCAGCTCAGCCTCAACCGCCGTCCGTTCCAGTTTTTCCATTTTCATGCCATGCTCCTCTTCTCTGTCCGACAGGTTCACCGATGAAACGCATCAGCATCCTTTTCGTTTGCATGGGCAATATATGCCGTTCTCCGCTCGCGGAGGGAATTTTTGGCCACCTCGTCGCCGAGGCCGGCTTGACCGGCGATTTTACGGTCGCTTCCGCCGGCACCGGCAGCTGGCATGAAGGCGATCCGCCCGACCGGCGTTCGATCGCCACCGCGAAAAACCACGGCATCGACATATCGGGGCAGCGCGCCCGGCGCATTCAGTCGAGGGATTTCATGGATTTCGATCTGATCCTTGCCATGGACCGCGACAACCTGGCGGCGCTCGAAAAGAGCGCGCCGCATGGGGCGAATATCCACCTTTTCGGTGATGCCGCGCTGGGAACGGGAGAGGATATTCCCGATCCCTATTATGGCGGTCCTGAAGGTTTCGAACTGGTCTACACCAGGCTCTTGACCGGCTGCTGCAGGCTGCTCGAAACGCTGGGCGTCGAGCGTGCCTCGTGCAACGGGAACACTTCCTCGGTGAGGTAAGGCCCTCCACCGACCGATTCGCGTGACGAAAGCAGCACGAAGCGCGGTGCGGTGAAGGTTGCTGTGTGGAAGTTGCCGCGTCCGGCCAGATATTGCACGACGTCGTCGAGCCGCGAGGATTTCAGCCGCGCCAGCGTCACATGCGGCATGAATTTGCGGGGATCCGGCGGCAGGCCGATGCGCTGGCAGATCCGCTCGATCTCGCCCTGCAGGGCATACATTTCAGGCGATTGCGAGACGCCGGCCCAGACCGAATGCGGTTTCTTCGAACCGAATGAACCGATGCCTTCCAGCCGGAACTGGAATTCCGGCCGCTCGATCCGGTCGAGGCGTTCAACGATTTCATCGGCCGTGCGGCCGTCGACATCACCGATGAAGCGCAGGGTGATGTGGTAATTCTCCACATCGATCCATCGTGCTCCGGGGAGGCCACCGCGCAGCAATGAAAGACTCATCGCCGCATTGCGCGGAATTTCGAGGGCGGTAAACAGTCTCGGCATCACGAGCACTCCCCGAATCTTTTGCAGGTGCTCACACGGAATCATGCAATCAATAACCGCGCAAGCCCCTATTTCTTCACAGAAGAAATCGTTTCGACGAAATTTGTGACAGCAGGCTCCATCTTTTCGACCATGACGTCGACACCTTTCGTATTTGGATGCATGCCGTCGTCGAGCTTCAACCCAGCCTCCAGTGCGACGCCGTCGAGGAAGAAGGCATAGAGTGGAAGCCCATGTTTTTCCGAGAGCTTCTGATAGATCGGGTTGAATCGTGCGGCATAATCCGCTCCCATGTTCGGCGGCGCTATGATACCGGCGAGCAGTACGGCAATCCCACGCTCCTTTAGCCGGGTAATCATCTGATCGAGATTCTTCGCGCTCTCCTCTGGCGGGATGCCGCGCAACGCGTCATTGGCGCCAAGCTCGAGAATGACCCCATCGGTGCCGTCGGGTACCGACCAGTCGATGCGCGCAAGGCCCCCTGTCGTCGTGTCGCCGGAGACCCCGGCATTGGCGATGGCGACGTCGAGGCCCTTCGCTTTCAGGGCCGCCTGCAGCTTTTCCGGAAAGCCGTCGCCGGGCGGCAACTGATAGCCCGCCATCAAACTGTCCCCAAAACCGACGAGATTGATCGTCCGGGCATTGGCTGCAGTGGCAAGGATCAGCGAGACTGCGATGACGGTGAATTGAAGGGCGGCAACTTTAAATCTCATTCCAGCTTCCCTAGATTGGCGAAGTGCCGTTATGCGGCCATTCGATTACGGACTTATATAGGGCGATTTCTGTTGGCAAAAACCATTATCGAGTTGAAGGGCGCCGATCTGACCCTTGGCAGCGCAGCCGCCTCCGTCCATGTGCTGAAGGGCATCGATCTCGATATCGCGGCCGGCGAATCCGTCGGCATCGTCGGCCCTTCCGGCTCCGGCAAGTCCACGCTGCTGATGGTGCTTGCGGGACTGGAGAAGCTCGACAGCGGTGAGATCAACATCAACGATACCCCGCTCCATAGCCTCAGTGAGGACCAGGTCGCCGATTTCCGCGGCCGCAACATCGGCATCGTCTTCCAGTCCTTCCACTTGATCGCCAACATGACGGCGCTGGAAAACGTCGCCGTGCCGCTCGAACTCGCCAATGTCGGCAACGCCTTTGAGATCGCTCATCGCGAGCTGAAATCGGTCGGCCTCGGCGAACGGCTGAACCACTATCCCGGTCAGCTTTCCGGCGGTGAACAGCAGCGCGTGGCGATTGCCAGGGCGCTCGCCCCCTCGCCTGCCCTGCTGATCGCCGACGAGCCGACCGGCAATCTCGATACCGAGACCGGCCGCCAGATCGCCGACCTCCTGTTCGCCAAGCAGGCCGAACGCGGCACGACCCTGCTTCTCGTCACCCACGACGTCTCGCTCGCAAACCGATGCTCGCGCCAGATTCGCGTCCGCTCCGGCAGGATCGAAGGCGACAGCGCCGCCCGCCGCAGCGAAGCGGCGATCGCATGAGGATAATCACCCCACGCGTCTCGCTCGCTTTTCGCCTGGCGCTCCGCGAGCTGCGCGGCGGCATCCGCGGCTTCTACATCTTCCTTGCCTGCATCGCGCTCGGCACCGGCGCGATTGCCGCCGTCAATTCCGTTTCGCAGTCGATCACCGACACAATCGCCTCGCAGGGGCAGGAACTGCTGGCCGGCGACGTCCGTTTCGAACTCAACAACCGCGAAGCCACGCCTGAGGAGTTGGGTTTCCTCGAAGGCCTCGGCACCGTTTCAGTGTCGACAGGCCTGCGCTCAATGGCCCGCAAGCCCGACGGTTCCGATCAGGCGCTGGTCGAGGTCAAGGCCGTCGATGACGCTTACCCGCTCTACGGCAAGTTCGTGGCCGAGCCGGACTATTCGCTTGCAGCCCTGCTTTCGGGCCAAGGCGGCACCTATGGTGCGGTCGCAGCGCCACTGCTTCTCGATCGGCTCGGGCTTGCGGTGGGCGACGAATTGCTGCTCGGCAACGTCAAGCTCAGCATCACCGGCACGGTGAAAACCGAGCCGGATGCACTGTCGGAAGGTTTTGGCTTTGCGCCGCGCCTGCTTGTCAGCCGCCAGGCGCTCCAAGCCTCCGGACTGATCCAGACCGGAAGCCTGGTCGAACATGCCTATAAGATCCGGCTGGGCGACAAGGGCGCGATGTCGGGCATCCAGGCGCGCGCCTCGAAGGAATTCCCCTCCGCCGGCTGGGCGATCCGCACCAGCGACCGTGCCGCGCCCTCGCTCACCGAAAACATCACCCGCTTCTCGCAGTTCCTGACGCTGGTCGGCCTCACCGCACTGATCGTCGGCGGCGTCGGTGTCGCCAATGCGGTGCGCGCCTTCCTCGATGCCAAGCGCACCACCATCGCCACTTTCAAATGTCTCGGTGCGCCGGCGCAGGTCGTCGTTCTGATCTATCTCTTCCAGATCGCCATCATCGCTCTCGGCGGCATCCTGATCGGCCTCGTCATCGGCGCCCTGTCGCCGATGCTGGCCGCGCAGTTCCTGGCGCAATTCCTGCCGGTCTCGACCGCGCCGACCCTCTACCCCGGTGCCCTGCTGCTCGCCACGCTCTTCGGCATCCTGACGACGCTCGCCTTCGCCATCCTGCCGCTCGGCCACGCCCGCGAAGTGCCGGCGACCGCACTTTTCCGCGAGCAAGGCTTCGAGGCCCGGCACCTGCCCTCCTGGCCCTACATCCTGCTTGCCGCCCTGTTCATGGCCGCCCTTGCAGGGCTTGCTATTCTCACCGCCTATGACCGCTTCATCGCCGTCGTCTTCGTCGGCGCGATCGTCTTCGCCTTCGTCGTCCTGCGCCTGGTCGCCGCGCTGATCGCCTGGCTCGCGCGCCGCAGCCCGCGCGTCAATTCGCCGGCACTGCGGCTTGCGATCGGCAACATTCACCGCCCCGGCGCACTGACGCCCTCAGTCGTGCTCTCGCTCGGCCTTGGCCTGGCATTGCTGGTGACGCTGACCCTGATCGACGGGAACCTGCGCCGGCAGCTGACCGGCCGGATGAACGAGGGTGCGCCGAACTTCTTCTTCGTCGATATCCAAAGCGCCGAGGTCGGCGCCTTCCGCAATCTCGTCCAGAGCCAAGCGCCGCAGGGCAAGCTCGTCGAAGTGCCGATGCTGCGCGGCCGGATCATCGCCTTCAACGGCGAGGACGTCACCAAGATGAACGTGCCGGCCGCCGGCCGCTGGGTGCTGAACGGCGATCGCGGCATCACCTATGCCGAAACCCTGCCTGACAACGCCGCCCTCACCGAAGGCAAATGGTGGGACAAGGATTACAGCGGCGAGCCACTCGTCTCTTTCTCCTCGGAAGAGGCACATGAGCTCGGCCTCAAGATCGGCGATAAAGTCACCGTCAACGTGCTCGGCCGCAACATCACGGCGAAAATCGCTAATCTGCGCCGCGTCGAGTGGGAATCGCTGTCGATCAATTTCGTCATGGTCTTCTCGCCGAATACCTTCCGCGGCGCCCCGCATGCGTGGCTGGCGACCCTGACCGATCCCTCTTCGACACCGGCCGAAGATGCGGCGATCCTGAAAACCGTCACCAACACCTATCCGACGATCACCAGTGTGCGCGTCAAGGACGCGATCGATATCGTCAACCAGCTGGTCGCACAGCTCGCGACCGCGATCCGCGCTGCGGCCTCCGTCGCCCTTTTCGCTTCCATCCTCGTCCTTGCCGGCGCGCTTGCCGCCGGAAACCGGGCGCGCACCCACGACGCGGTGGTGCTGAAGACGCTCGGCGCCACGCGCGCCATGCTGATCCGCGCCTTCAGCTACGAATATCTAATCCTCGGCCTCGCGACTGCGATCTTCGCGCTGATCGCCGGCAGCGTCGCCGCCTGGTTCATCGTCGCCCGCATCATGCGTCTGCCCTCGACCTTTCTGCCCGACGTCGCGGGACTGACGCTTGTCACCGCGCTCGTCCTCACCGTCGGCATCGGCCTGATCGGCACCTGGCGCATCCTCGGGCAGAAGGCGGCACCCGTCTTGCGCGAGCTTTGACCGGGCAGCGGCACCCAAACCCTTCACCTTACGGCGATTTAACCGATCGAGCCTTTGCAAGCCTCTTGTTTGCAAACGGCGAAAGCCTCATATTATCCGCAGGCATGCTGGAGCTCCGCAGCGGCGCCCGGGTCGAAAACCCCGACACCGTATTTCCATCGGAGCTTGTAAGAGGAAACTATGGCTGATCTTCGTAACTATCAAAGCCGCGCTCAGACCGGCGAGATGATTGATCAAGGCCTGCGCGCTTATATGCTCAAGGTCTACAACCTGATGGCGCTGGGTCTGGCGATCACCGGTGTGGCCGCATATCTGTCGTTCCAATTCGCCTTCGCCAATGGCGAGCTGACCGCTTTCGGTCAGGCGATCTATGTGAGCCCGCTGAAGTGGGTGGTCATTTTGGCGCCGCTCGCTCTGGTGTTCTTCCTGAGCTTCCGGATCAATACGATGACGGTGGCCGCCGCCCAGACGACCTTTGCGGTCTACGCCGCGCTCGTCGGCCTGTCGCTCTCATCGATCTTCCTGATCTACACGGGTCAGAGCGTCGTTCAGACCTTCTTCGTCACCGCCGCCTCCTTTGGCGCGCTGTCGCTTTACGGCTACACGACGAAGCGTAATCTGTCGGCGATGGGTTCGTTCCTGATGATGGGTCTTTTCGGCTTGATCATCGCCTCGATCGTCAACATCTTCCTGGCGTCGTCTGCCGTGCAGTTCGCCATCTCGGTGCTCGGCGTCCTGATCTTCGCAGGCCTCACCGCCTACGATACCCAGCGGATCAAGGAATTGTACCTGGAAGCCGATGACGTTGCCGTGGCCGGTCGCAAGGCGATCATGGGTGCGCTGACGCTCTATCTCGACTTCATCAACCTCTTCATGTTCCTGCTGCAGTTCATGGGCAACCGTAAATAAGCAGGACCGACTGAGATCGAAAAGGCGGCTTAGGCCGCCTTTTTTGTTGCGCAGGCTTTCGCGGGATGGTTTTAGGAAGACACATCCTCGCCAACGGACCTGCCGCCAAAATGTCCTTCCTCCTGCGCGACGCCACACAAGCCGATATTCCCGCCATTGCCGATATCTATCGCGAATCCGTCCTGAACGGCGTCGCGAGCTATGAGATCGTGCCGCCCTCCGAGGCCGAGATGGCGTTGCGTTTTTCGGCGATCGTCGGCCAGCAATATCCCTATATTGCCGCAACCGATGCGGATGGAACCCTGCTCGGCTACGCCTATGCGTCGGCCTTTCGCACGCGTCCCGCCTATCGCTGGCTGGTCGAGGATTCGATTTATCTGGCGCCGCAAGCCCGCGGCCGCGGTATCGGCAAGGCGCTGCTCGCCGAACTGATCATCCGTTGCACCACCCTCGGCTTTCGGCAGATGGCAGCCGTCATCGGCGGCGCCAGCCCCGCCTCGATCGCGCTTCATCGCACGGCCGGCTTCGAGGAGGTTGGTCTGATGAAGGGCACCGGCTACAAACACGGCCGCTGGCTGGATACGATGTTCATGCAGCGCGCCCTCGGTGAGGGTATGAGCGCAGATCCGGACCCGTCGACCTATCCCGGCACGCTGTTTAACGGCTGATATGGTTTACTTGTCGACGAGCTTCAGGGCCTTGTCGAAGACCTTCAGCACCTGGTTCAGCTCGTGACCGCGCTTCAGGATCGTGCCGTTGACGCTGATCACGCAATAGGCGCCCTGCTTGGCGGCGAGCTTCGGGTTTTTCTCGATGCGGAAGAGCGGCATTTCACCGGAACGCTTGAAAACGGAAAAGACCGCCCTGTCCTTCAGGTGATCGATGGCGTAGTCGCGCCATTCACCATCACCGACCATCCGACCGTAGATCCAGAGGATCGCGTCCAGTTCGCGCCGGTGGAAGGTCACCGGAAGCGGGTCCTTGCTTTGCTTGTATTCCCTGAGATCGACGACGACTGAGGAACTGTGGTCGACGGAACGGCTTTCGCCGTGTCGCAAATCCGGCTGATCTGTCATCAGTCTCACAAGGCCTCCACATATGACAGGAGAGTGACAGTTTGCCCGAGCTGCCGCAAATTGCAAGAGTGCCGGCTGTCACATTCAGCCGCACTACAGCGCCGCGCGTCTCTCGGGCAAGGGCGCTGGGCAGGCCAACGCTTTCTCCGCAGCGCCGCATTTCAGTCAAAACAGCGCCTCATTTGCAGGAGATTTATGAGCTCCAGTTTGGCGCCAGCGCGCCAAAGGGCCCGGCGGAGCGTATCGACCTTAACCCCAGCCCCGAATACGCTCGGCCGGGCCGCCCCAGCATTTCATCCGCAGCCGGATGAAATTTCAGATATTTTTGCCAGCCATCACCACGGTCGCGCCAAGGATCGCAGCCGGATCGCCGTCTGCGGTTGCCGATTGAAGCAGAATCGCGCAGCCCTCGAGCTGCGGCCGCTGCAGCACGCTGGCCGGCAGCGTCAGACTGGTCGCCTTGCCGTCCCACATGCCGACGGTTTCGACATTGGTGACGCTGTGGAGATAGGAGATCTTCTGGCCGCTGTTCTCGCCCTTTTCGACGTCGATGGTCTTTTCCTTGTCGAAATAGACCATCACGACATTGGCTTTGCCCTGTCCCGCGCCGATCTTGATCTCCAGCTCATCGCCGCGCATCGCGGCACTGATCGGAACGGTCAGCCCATTGCCTTCGCTGCTATAGGTGTCGATCTGGCTGTTGATGCCATTGAGATCGGCGCCGGCCAGATGGCCGCGTCCATTGACGATCGCCTGCGGCGTGTAGACGTTGCTGCGGCCCATTGTCTTGGCATAGCCATACTGCCGCTCGGTATTTTCCTTGGAACTCAGCGTATCGGCCCAACCGAGATAGTTCCAGTAATCGACATGATAGGCGAGCGCGATGACATCGCCCTGGTTCACCAGCTTGCGGAAAGCGGCATCAGCAGGAGGACAGGAGGAGCAGCCCTGCGCCGTGAAGAGTTCGACGACACCTTTCGGTGTGCCGTCTTCGGCCTGCAACGGGCCCGAGAGAACAACGCCGGCGATCAGCGGAATCAAAAAACGGGGGGACATTCACCTGCACCTCTTTTTCAGCGCCGACGGCATGTTGGAACCGGAGGCCCTGACATATGAACGTACGAATAATCCTTCCGGGTTCAAACGAAAAGTCACGAACGGGTGAGACGTAGCTAGACGGGAACTTGCGTAAAACAAATCATCGTGAGCCCCGTTTAAAGACTGTCGCCGCAAAGAAAAACCGCCGGAAACTGCTCTCCGGCGGCCATTATCATGTGAGTGTCTTAAAAATCAGGCAGCGAGGTCGCGCAGAACCGTCTGCAGGATGCCGCCATTGTTGAGGTAGACTACCTCGTCGAGCGTATCGACGCGCGACAGCAGCGGAACCTCCTTCACGGTGCCGTCGCCATAGGTGATCCTGGCGATCTTCTTCTCGCGTGGCTTGATCTTTTCCAGACCTTCGATGGTGACGAGTTCGTCGCCCTTGAGGCCGAGGCTCTGCCAGGTCGTGCCCTCTTCGAAGACGAAGGGGATGATGCCCATGCCGACCAGGTTCGAGCGATGGATGCGCTCGAAGGATTGGGCGACCACCGCCTTGACGCCGAGCAGGTTGGTGCCCTTGGCAGCCCAGTCGCGGGAGGAGCCATTGCCATATTCGACACCGGCGAAGATGACGAGCGGCACGCCTTCCTGCTTGTACTGCATCGCGGCGTCATAGATCGAGGTCTCTTCCTTCGACGGGTAATGGATGGTGTAGCCACCTTCCTTGCCGTTCGGGCCGAGCATGTGGTTGCGGATGCGGATATTGGCGAAGGTGCCGCGCATCATCACTTCATGGTTGCCGCGGCGCGTGCCGTACTGGTTGAAGTCGGCAACGGCGACGTCGTGGTCGATGAGGTAGGCGCCGGCCGGCGATGCCGCCTTGATCGAACCGGCGGGCGAGATGTGGTCGGTGGTGATCTTGTCGCCGAACAGGCCGAGGACGCGGGCGCCCTTGATGTCGGAAACGCCGCTGCCCTTCTTGCCCATGCCGACGAAGTAGGGCGGGTTCTGCACATAGGTCGAATTGTCGTCCCAGGCATAGGTCTGGCCCGGCGGGATCTGAACGGCCTGCCAGTTGACGTCGCCCTTGAAGACGTCGGCATACTTGCTTTCGTAAAGCTCGCGGGTCACGTATTTCAGGATGAATTCCTGAACTTCCTTCGAGGTCGGCCAGATGTCCTTGAGATAAACCGGGTTGCCGCTCTGGTCCTCGCCGATCGGCTCCTTGGTCAGATCCGTCTGCACCGTGCCGGCAAGCGCATAAGCGACGACCAGCGGCGGGGATGCGAGATAGTTCGCCTGCACGTCGGGCGAGATGCGGCCTTCGAAGTTGCGGTTGCCGGACAGAACGCCGGAAACGATAAGGCCCTTGTCGTTGATCGTCTTCGAGATCGGTGCCGGCAGCGGGCCGGAATTACCGATGCAGGTGGTGCAGCCGAAACCGACGAGGTTGAAGCCAAGCTTGTCGAGGTCGGCCTGCAGGCCCGACTTGGCGAGATATTCGCCGACGACTTGGCTTCCCGGTGCCAGCGAGGTCTTCACCCACGGCTTCGTCTTCAGTCCCTTGGCAACGGCGTTGCGGGCAAGAAGGCCGGCGGCGATCAGCACTGACGGGTTGGAGGTGTTGGTGCACGACGTGATGGCGGCGATCGCCACATCGCCATGGCCGAGATCGAAGTCGGTGCCTTCGACGGCATAGCGGTTGTTCAACTGGCCGGGCTTCTTGTAGTCGGCATCCATCGAGCCGGCAAAACCGGTCGCGATGTTCTCAAGCGAAATGCGGCCTTCCGGACGCTTCGGGCCGGCCATCGACGGCACGACATCGTTCAGATCGAGTTCCAGCGTATCGGTGAAGACGAGCTCGGAACCGTCGCCCTCGCGCCACATGCCCTGGGCCTTCGAATAGGCTTCGACGAGGGCGATCCGGTCATGCGTGCGGCCGGACATGGTGAGGTAGTTGATGGTTTCGCCGTCGACCGGGAAGAAGCCGCAGGTCGCGCCGTATTCCGGGCCCATGTTGCCGATCGTCGCGCGGTCGGCGAGCGGCATGTTGTCCATGCCGGGGCCGAAAAATTCGACGAACTTCGAAACGACGCCCTTCTTGCGCAGCATCTGCACGACGGTGAGAACGAGGTCGGTCGCCGTGACGCCTTCCTTGAGTTTGCCGGTCAGCTTGAAGCCGATGACTTCGGGCAGCAGCATCGAGACCGGCTGGCCGAGCATCGCAGCTTCCGCTTCGATACCGCCCACACCCCAGCCGAGAACGCCGAGACCGTTGATCATCGTCGTGTGGCTGTCGGTGCCGACGCAAGTATCCGGATAGGCGATCGTCTCGCCGTCCTCTTCCTTGGTCCAGACGGTCTGGCCGAGATATTCGAGATTGACCTGATGACAGATGCCGGTGCCGGGAGGCACGACGCGGAAATTCTTGAAGGCCTGCTGGCCCCACTTCAGGAAACGGTAGCGCTCGCCGTTGCGCTGGTATTCCAGCTCGACGTTGCGGGCGAAGGCCTGCGGCGTGCCGAATTCGTCGACGATGACGGAGTGGTCGATGACGAGATCGACGGGAACGAGCGGGTTGATCTTCTCGGGATCGCCGCCGAGCGACACCATCGCGTCGCGCATCGCGGCAAGATCGACGACGGCGGGAACGCCGGTGAAGTCCTGCATCAGCACGCGCGCCGGGCGATAGGCGATTTCGTTTTCGACCGCACCCTTGTTGTTCAGCCATTCGGCGACAGCCAGGATGTGCTCCTTGGTGACCGACTGGCCGTCTTCGAAGCGCAGCAGGTTTTCGAGCAGCACCTTCATCGAATAGGGAAGCTTCGACACGCCGGCCAGACCGTTTGCCTCAGCCTTGGGCAGGCTGTAATAGACATAGTCCTTCCCGTTGACGGAAAGCGTGGAACGACAATTGAAACTGTCAAGAGATTTAGACACGAGATACCCCGTTTCTGATAGCCAACACAGTCGTGCGAACGCCTATGCACTTAATGCACATCAGGATGCGGGTACGGCCATTTCCGCTGTCCGCACGTGGAACAGACGCTCCAAGTTCGGCGCAAGGATGAAATTCACGCCGACCGCTGGCGTGGTTGCAGGTCTTATAGATAATTTCCTAAAAACTTGCCATACCCGAGCACAGTCAAAATCGGACATTTTTTGACCCCGCCGCGAGCCGAAACCAAGAAAGAGCCGACGCATGCATCTCACCGCCGAAAATCTGGCTGCAAGGCGCGGTGAGGATCTCATTTTCGTTAACATTTCCTTTCACTTGGCAGCAGGCGAGGCGCTTGTCCTGACCGGTAGAAATGGATCGGGAAAGTCCACTTTGTTGCGTGTCGTGGCCGGCCTCCTCAGGCCGGAAAAAGGCACCGTCAAATTTCACGATGGAGAGAGCGGGGCAGACAGACATGCCGGCGAAGTAAGCCACTACCTCGGCCATAGAAATGCGATGAAGAACGAACTTACGGTTGCAGAAAACCTCGATTTCTGGCGCAGCTTTCTCGGCAATACAGGCTCCGCTGCCGCCCTTTCCGTCGAGGACGCCGCTGACGCCGTCGGCCTTTCCGGCATCACCCACCTTCCCTTCGGTTATCTCTCCGCCGGCCAGCAGCGCCGGATAGCCTTCGCCAAACTGCTCGTCGCCCACCGTCCCGTCTGGATCCTCGACGAGCCGACCGCGGCACTCGATGCCAACGCCGACGGGCTGCTTGCCGATTTGATCACAGCGTATCTGGCAAGGGGCGGCATCGTGCTGGCGGCAACGCATCAGCCGCTGGGGCTGAGGAATTCGCAGGAATTGAAGATGACGGGCTTTGCCGGTGTGGATCATGGGGTATGGGGTTGATGCTTTTCGACGTAGCGACCCCGTCCACCGCACATGCAGAGAGCCGCCACGCATGACCGCCCTCTTCTTCCGCGACCTGAAACTCTCGATCCGTGCCGGCGGCGGTGCGCTGATCGGCGTGCTGTTCTTCCTCACCATCGTCGCCGTCATTCCCTTCGGCGTCGGTCCCGATCTCAAACTGCTGTCGCGTATCGGCCCCGCCATCGTCTGGATCGGCGCGCTGCTCGCCGCCCTTCTCGGCCTCGACCGCCTGTTCCAGGCCGAACGCGACGACGGATCGCTCGACCTGATGCTGATTCAGGAAACGCCCCTGGTCCTGACCGTGCTGGTCAAATGCCTTGCCCATTGGACGGCCACCAGCCTGCCGCTCGTTATCGCCTCGCCGTTGCTCGGCCTCTTCATGAACATGGACGAGACGGCGATCGGCGCGACCATGCTGACGCTGCTGGTCGGCTCGCCCGCCATCACCTTCATCGGCGCCGTGGGTGCTGCCGTTGCCGTGGCGCTGCCCCGCGGCGGCCTGCTGGTCTCGATCCTCGTGCTGCCGCTGACCATTCCGGTGCTGATCTTCGGCGTCAGCGCCACCTATGCCGCAGTCGAGGATCCCGCCCCCTTCCTGCCACCCTTCCTGATCCTCATTGCCCTGACGCTCTTCTTCGCGGTCATCGGCCCGGCAGCCGCCGCCCTGGCGCTACGAAACACAGCGGATTGATGGGCCGTTCGATTGCGGGAAAAGCCGGTTCAAGGTAAGGAAGCGGACATGAGCGAAACGAGCCTTGCCATCAGCAAATTCAGTGACCTCGCCAACCCGACGCGGTTTCTGGCGCTGGCGGCGCACGCCATTCCGTGGCTGGCCGGCATCACCGCACTCTGTTTCGCGGTCGGCCTCTATCTAAGCTTCGCCACCGAAGGCGATTACCAGCAGGGCGAGACCGTGCGCATCATGTATGTGCATGTGCCCTCGGCCTGGCTTTCGATGATGTGTTATACGATCATGAGCGTCTCGGCGATCGGCACGCTGGTCTGGCGCCATCCGCTGGCCGATGTCTCCGCCAAAGCCGCAGCCCCGCTCGGCGCCGCCTTTACCCTGCTTGCACTCGTCACCGGTTCGCTCTGGGGCAAGCCGATGTGGGGCACCTGGTGGGTCTGGGATGCACGGCTGACCTCCGTCTTCGTTCTCTTCCTGATGTATCTCGGGCTGATTGCGCTCGGCCGCGCCATCGACGATCCGTCGAAGGCCGCGCGCGTCAGCGCCGTGCTCATCCTCGTCGGCTTCGTCAACATCCCGATCATCAAATTCTCGGTCGAGTGGTGGAACACGCTGCATCAGTCGGCAAGCGTGCTCCGCCTCGACGGCCCGGCGATCGATCCGGAATTCCTGCGGCCGCTCTTCGTCATGGCGATCGCCTTCACCCTGCTCTTCTTCACGCTGCACATCATGGCGATGAGGAACGAGATCTGGCGCCGCCGCATTGCCGCCCAGCGCCGTCTTGCTGCCCGCATGGCGAGCCGGGAGGAATAGCCGTGACGCATGCCTTCTACGTCTACGCTTCCTATGGCTTTGCAGCCCTGGTGACGATTGCCGTCACGGCCTGGACCTGGGCCGACGGCCGCGCCCGCCGCAGGGAACTTGCAGCCCTTGAGGCTGCCGGCATCCGCCGCCGTTCGGCGCGCCCCAAGGACAGCGTGGGGGATGGCGAATGAACGACACGCCGGAAAACACCGCCGCCAAGCCGCGCGGGCTGAGCCGTTACGCATTGGCGCTGCTGCCGCTCATCGTCTTCGGCGGCATCGCTGCCACGGCCGCAAAGATGCTCTACGACCAGGATTTCCATGGCAAGAACATCGCAGAAATTCCCTCCGCCCTGATCGGCACCAAGGCACCGGCGCTGAACCTGCCGCCGCTCGACGGCGCCAACCTGCCGGCGCTGACCGATGCGGCAATCAAGGGCAAACTGACCCTCGTCAACGTCTTCGCCTCATGGTGCCTCCCCTGCCGCGACGAACATCCGGTCTTGAAAGAACTGGCAAAGGACGGACGGCTGAATATCGTCGCCATCAATTACAAGGACCAGAGCGCCAACGCCCTGCGTTTCCTCGGCGAGCTCGGCAACCCTTTTCGGGCGATCGGCGTCGATCCGAACGGCAAGGCAGCGATCGACTGGGGTGTCTACGGCATTCCGGAAAGCTATCTGGTCGGGCCTGACGGCACGATCCTCTACAAGCGCGTCGGCCCCTTCGACGATATCAGCCTGAAGGAAGGGCTTTTTCCAGCGATGGAAAAGGCGCTCGGCAAGCCGGCTTCGTAGTTTCGTCTCCGGAAAAGCCTTAAAGCCCGCTCTGCCAGACCTTGATCGCCTCCACCGGCCAGATCAGCATGACAACGTTGAGCGTCAGGTTGTCGCGGATCACGTAGCCAGTGAAAATCTCGAAGAAGATGGCGATCGCAACCGTGAGCGCCACCGGCGCGCGCCGCGCGAAGAAGAAGCCGACGCACATGAAGACGGTGTCCATCGCCGAATTCAGTATGCTGTCGCCGTAATAATCGAGCGCGATCGTTGCCGTGCGGTAGCGGTCGATGATGAGAGGTGAATTCTCGAGCAGCTCCCAGCCGGATTCGATGACGAGCGCCAGCAGCAACCTTGCCGCCAGCGGCTTGCCGCGCAGGATGAGATGCGCGAGCCCGTAAAACAGGAAGCCGTGGATGATGTGTGACGGCGTATACCAATCCGACAAATGCTGCGAATTGCCGCTGGTATTGACCCCACCCTCCCACAGCTTGACAGTGCCGCAGGCGCAGATCGGCACGCGGCCCATCATATATTCGGCGGCAATCTGAATGATCAGAACCGCAAGGCAGGCGGCGAACCAAAAGGTCTGGTGTCTTACGCGGTATTCGGCCTCTGCAGCGCTCACTTCTCGCCTTCCGTTTCCAGGTTGATGCTGTGCTTCAGCACCAGCGGCATCTGCGCCAGCGTGAAGATGATGGTGATCGGCATCGTGCCCCAGACCTTGAAGGCGACCCAGGTACCGTCGGAAAAGTTGCGCCAGACGACTTCGTTCAGCACGGCAAGGAAGAGAAAGAAGATGCCCCAGCGAATGGTGAGCTTGCGCCAGCCCTCGGCATCGAGCTGGAAGGCGGCGTTGAAGACGTAGCCGAGCAGTGACTTGCCGAAAGCCAGTCCGCCGAGCAGCGCCACCCCGAAGAGCGCGTTGACGATGGTCGGCTTCATCTTGATGAAGGTTTCGTTCTGCAGCCAGATCGACAGCGAGCCGAAGATGACGACGACGAGGCCGGATACAAAAGGCATGATCGGCAGATGGCCGAGCACGACCTTCGAAACGATCAGCGAGATGATCGTCGCCGCCATGAAGAGGCCGGTCGCGACGAACAGCGGTCCGCCCAATTCGGAAAGAGCGGGAAACGTCTCCACCAGCCACTGGCCACGCAGATTGGCGAAGAAGAAGATCATCAGCGGCCCGAGTTCCAGCGCCAGTTTCAGCAGCGGATGATGCCGGTCGGCAGCAGACGGGGTGATATCGCTTTCGGTGCTCATGCGTTCTTCAAACCTGTTTTCCTGGAAACCTGTCGCGGCCTTGGCCTGCAGGCTTTTGGCGGCATATCTGTGGCATCATTGCCCAAGTCCGGCAATGGCGTGGGCAAAATCCTCGGCCTCGAACGGCTCCAGATCCTCGACGCCCTCGCCGACGCCGATGAAATAGACTGGCAGCTTATGCTTGGCGGAGATGGCGACGAGGATGCCGCCGCGCGCCGTGCCGTCGAGCTTGGTCATGATCAACCCGTTGACGCCGGCGACGTTGCGGAAGATCTCGACCTGGCTGAGCGCGTTCTGCCCGGTCGTGGCATCGAGCGTCTGCAGCACAGTATGCGGCGCATCGGGATCGAGTTTGCCGAGCACGCGCACGATCTTCTCGAGCTCGGCCATCAGCTCTGCCTTGTTCTGCAGGCGGCCGGCGGTATCGACGATCAGCACGTCGCATTTTTTCGCCTTCGCCTGTTCGAAGGCATCATAGGCAAGGCCGGCGGCATCGGCGCCGAGTTTGGTGCCGATGAATTCGGAATTCGTCCGGTCGGCCCAGATTTTCAGCTGCTCGATCGCCGCCGCACGGAACGTATCGCCGGCGGCCAGCATCACCTTCAGCCCGGCGCCGGAAAGCTTTGCCGCAAGCTTGCCGATCGTCGTGGTCTTGCCCGTGCCGTTGACGCCGACGACGAGAATGACATGCGGCTTGTGCGAGAGGTCGAGCTGCAGCGGCTTGGCGACCGGCTTCAGGACCTTGGCGATTTCGGACGCCATGATCCGGCTGACATCCTCGCCGGTGACATCCTTGCCATAGCGCTCAGAGGCGAGCGTGTCGGTGACGCGCATGGCGGTCTCGACACCAAGATCGGCCTGGATCAGCAGGTCCTCGAGATCCTGCAGCGTCTCGTCATCGAGCTTGCGCTTGGTGAAGAGCGCGGTGATCTGGCCGGTCAGCTGCGAAGAGGTGCGTGCAAGGCCATTGCGCAGGCGCTGGAACCAGCTGAGTTTTGGCTGCAGGACAACGGGCTCCGGCTCGACGACCTTCGGGCCGGTGGCAAAGCCTCTGGGGAGGATGGGAGAGCCAATCTCCGGTTCTGCCGCGGGGCTATCCCCCTCCGCCCTGCCGGGCATCTCCCCCACAGGTGGGGAGATTGGCTGGGAGGGCGAATCCAGCCCTGCATCATCCTCAGTCGGAATCTCTTCCGGCTCAGCCGGAACCTCTTCCGGAAGCTTTTCGACGATCTCTTCGAGGTCAGCCGGCTGTTCGAGCGCTCCGGTCTCCACAGGATCTGCCGCCTCGTGCGGGAGATGTTCCAGAGGGACAGAAGCGGGTATTTCCGCAACGGGTTCGGCGACCGCCTGGATTTCAGCTTCCGCCTCCGCCTCCGCTGCTGCCTCGGCTTCCAGCAATGAGAGCGGCACGACACCCATGTCGTTCAGCTGGTCGGCGGCGGGCAGGATTGAGGATTCGACATCATCTTCAGCAACCGCTGCTTCGACCCCGCCCTCGTCAATATCGGCAGCCGGTCCGCCGGCCGTATCCATTTCCTCGGCCAGCACCGGATCGTCGGCAACCGGCAGATCTTCGTCGCGCGAACGCGGCTCCAGCTCCCTTTCCACGGCCGCAGGCACAGGTTCTTCAGCCGGCTTGCCGAAGGTGAAGACCTTTTTGATGAAACTGAGCGCCATGGGGATTCCGTGAAAGTCAGGCCGCTGCTGCGGCCGTCAATTGCATGTCGAGATGCTTGCCATTGTGGCCGGTGATCGTGACCGGCACAAGTTCGCCGGGACGAAGGCCGGGGGCTGCGACCAGCGTGAAGTTCTCCGTATGCGCCAGGCCGTTGTTTTCAACAAGCAGCCATTGCCGGGTTCCGATCATCCGATCGAGATGGGATTGATGCAGCCTATGTCCAGCGGCGCGTAGCTTTGCGGCACGATCCTTGACCAGCGACCGGTCGAGCTGCGGCATGCGGGCGGCCGGCGTGCCCGGACGCAGACTATAGGGGAAGACATGCAGATGAGCGATATTGGCTTCTTCCGCCAATCGCACGGCATTGTCGAACATCTCTTCGGTTTCGGTGGGAAAGCCGGCAATCATATCGGCGCCGAAGCTCATCTCGGGGCGGAGGCGGCGCGCATCCTCGATGAAACGCAACGCATCGGCGCGTAAATGCCGGCGCTTCATGCGTTTCAGGATCATGTCGTCGCCATGCTGCAGCGACAGATGCAAATGCGGCATGAAACGGGGCTCGTCGGCGATGAGATCCATCAGATGGGCATCGGCTTCGATGCTGTCGATCGAGGAAAGCCGCAGGCGGCGGATATCAGGGATCTGTTTCAGCAGCGTCTTGGCCAAAAGCCCGAGCGTCGGGGCACCGGGCAGATCGCAGCCATAGCTGGTGGCATCGACCCCGGTCAGCACGATCTCGCGATAACCGCCGTCGACCAGTTTGCGGGCTTGATCGACGACGGCTCCCATCGGCACCGAGCGGGAATTGCCGCGGCCATAGGGAATGATGCAGAAGGTGCAGCGATGGTCGCAACCATTCTGCACCTGGATGAAGGCACGCACATGGCCGTCGATGTGCCTGACCATCTGCGGCGCCGTCGCCTTGACGCTCATGATGTCGTTGACGCGAAGTTTCTCTTCGGCCGAAACGCCGAAGTCCGGCAGGCCGCGATAAGAAGCGGTCGTCAGCTTTTCCTCGTTGCCGAGCACGGCATCGACCTCTGCCATCGCGGCGAAGGTTTGCTTTTCCGTCTGCGCGGCGCAGCCGGTGACGATGATGCGGGCATGCGGATTGTCGCGCCGTGCCCGGCGGATCGCCTGGCGGGCCTGGCGCACGGCCTCGCCGGTCACGGCACAGGTGTTGACCAGGATGGCGTTGTTGAGCCCGGCCTTCTCAGCCTGCGCCTTCATCACTTCGGATTCATATGTGTTGAGGCGGCAGCCGAAGGTAATGACCTCGATGCCGCTCACTGCGCCTCCGCCTCTCGGGTACCCTCGTGCGACCAGAGACCGGTCGAAGGATCGAGCCTGCCCGACCATTCCCATTCGGCCGGACCGGTCATGATCACGTGATCGTCGCGCTCGCGCCATTCGATGGAAAGTGTGGCCGGTGGCTTGGCGCTTGCCACATTGATCGTCACCTTGCGGCCGGTGCGGCCGGTGCGCGCAGCACTGACGGCAGCCGAACATGCAGCCGAGCCGCAGGCAAGCGTCAGTCCCGCGCCGCGTTCCCAGGTGCGCGTCGTCACCGATGTCGGAGAGGTCACTTGCGCCAGCGTGATATTGGCGCGCTCGGGAAACATCGGATGGTTTTCGAGCAGCGGTCCGAAACGGGCGAGGTCATAGGACATCACGTCCCTGTCCACCCAGAAGATCGCATGCGGATTGCCCATCGACATTGCCGAAGGCGAATGCAGCACCGGATTGTCGATCGGACCGATCTGCAACTCGATGCGGCTGGTGTCGTGAAATTCTTCCGCCAGCGGGATCTTGTCCCAATCGAACACCGGCCGACCCATATCGACGGAGATCGTCCCGTCCTCGTGCTCGACGGCGTTGAGGATGCCGGCGACCGTCTGGAAGGTAAAGACCTTCCTGCCGGTCTCGGCGGCAAGCGCCTGCACGACGCAGCGCGTACCGTTGCCGCAGGCCTGGGCCTTCGAGCCATCGGAATTCAGGATATCGATGAAGGCATCGGTGCCTTCGGCCTTCGGATCATGGATCGCCATGATCTGATCGAACTCCGTGTGCGGATCGGCATTGAGCGCGACCGCTGCCGCCGGGGTCACCTTGTCCGGCCGGCCGCGCATGTCGACAACCAGGATCTTGTTGCCAAGCCCGTTCATCCTCGCGAATTCGACCGTTGCGCTCATGGGTATCATTCCGTCTGTCTTTCCGGTGTATATGGCGGAAATGCGAAGGAATTACCAGTGGGTGAGTGCCGGGCAGGCGTTGCGGCCCGCTGACCCATTGAGGCAGCAGTTCGGCTCTTACCGCTGCGCCCCGTCGGGATCGAAAGACGCAGCATGGGCTTCGACAATAGCTGCGGTAATGACCTTTCTCAGCTCGTAGACCAGCGAGCGGGACCGCTTGCGATCCAGATCCTGTGCCGCCTTTGCAAGATTCAGGCCTTCGTTCAGGACAATATGATGGGCCCGCGCCAGCGCCCAGCTCTCAATATCAGCATTTAGCATTCGATATCTCCGCCGATTCATTCGGCATCAAGGATATTCACGAATCATCTTACAGGACGCACTTAAGTAGAAAGTAGAATCACACGCCGAATAATTTGCAACTGGCGTTGCCAGCGAATTCAGGCCCCGACTGGAATATTTATCGTCAAAACCTTAAACCCTGGGGGATTGCGCGAGCCATTACATCGATTTGCTTGAATGTGTACTTTTGCCACAACCGCTGAGTGAGACGACGGCGAACGCCACCGCCCTCTCGTCACACGGGTTCTGAGAAGTCCGTCATGCGGTCATTTGTCCGCATTGCCTTGACTTTCGCGCGGCTTTCCTGTTTATCGCGCCCAATCCGCGACGAGCCGCATGACTCCGAGCCGCCGACCGGGACCTTAAGATCCCGGAGGTCAACACCCGACAGCGCGATGCGCCCTCGGGTGCTTTTTGGCTTTGCGTCTTGTTTTCGTCAAGGAAAAGCACGACGTTTCCGGGCATATCCAAACCCGCCCGAAACGTATCAAGGAAGAGCCGATGTTTGAAAACCTCCAGGACCGTCTTGGATCCATTCTGAATGGACTGACAGGCCGTGGCGCGCTTTCGGAAGCCGATGTTTCCGCAGCGCTGCGTGAGGTTCGCCGTGCGTTGCTGGAGGCCGACGTCGCGCTCGACGTCGTGCGTTCCTTCACCGACCGCGTGCGTGAAAAGGCCGTCGGCGCCGAGATCCTGAAGTCGATCAAGCCCGGCCAGATGGTCGTCAAGATCGTGCATGACGAACTAATCGAGATGCTGGGGGGCGAAGGCGTTGGCGTCGACCTTCATGCCGCTGCCCCTGTAGTCATCATGATGGTCGGCCTGCAGGGCTCCGGCAAGACGACGACGTCGGCGAAGATCGCCCATCGCCTGTCGACGCGCGAGAAGAAGAAGGTGCTGATGGCATCGCTCGACACGCGCCGTCCGGCCGCGCAGGAGCAGCTTCGCCAGCTCGGCGCTCAGGCCAATATCGACACGCTGCCTATTATATCAGGCCAGTCGCCGACCGATATCGCTGCTCGTGCCGTTCAAGCCGCAAAGCTTGGTGGCCATGACGTCGTCATCCTCGACACCGCCGGCCGTACGCATATCGACGAGCCCTTGATGGTCGAGATGGCCGACATCAAGAAGCGCTCGAACCCGCATGAAATCCTGTTGGTCGCCGACAGTTTGACAGGTCAGGACGCCGTCAACCTCGCCCGCAGTTTCGACGAACGCGTCGGCATCACCGGTCTGGTGCTGACCCGCATGGACGGCGATGGCCGCGGCGGTGCCGCTCTTTCGATGCGTGCCGTCACCGGCAAGCCGATCAAGCTGATCGGCGTCGGCGAGAAGATGAACGAGCTGGAGGAATTCCATCCCCGCCGCATCGCCGACCGTATTCTCGGCATGGGCGACATCGTCTCGCTCGTCGAGCGCGCGGCGGAAAACATCGACGCCGAGAAGGCAGCCGCCATGGCCGCCAAGATGGCCAAGGGCAAGTTCGATCTCGATGACCTCGCCGACCAACTGCGCCAGATGCAGAAGATGGGCGGCATGGGCGGCATCATGGGCATGATGCCCGGAATGGCCGGCATGAAGGACAAGATGGCCGCAGCCGGCCTCGACGACAAGCTTTTCGGCCGCCAGATCGCCATCATCCAGTCGATGACCAAAGCCGAGCGCACCAATCCCGACCTGCTCAAGCATTCGCGCAAGAAGCGCATCGCCGCCGGTTCCGGCACCGATGCCGCCGCCATCAACAAGCTTCTGAAGATGCACCGCCAGATGGCGGACATGATGAAGATGATGGGCGGCAAGGGCAAAGGCGGCATGATGAAACAGATGATGGGCGGCCTTGCCGGCAAGATGGGGCTCGGCGGCGGCATGGGCGGCATGGGTGGCGGCATGCCCGATCTCTCGAATATCGATCCCCGGCAGCTCGAGGCCTTGCAGAAGCAGGCGGAAGCGGCGGGGCTTGGAAAACCGGGTGGGGGCATGCCCGGTCTCGGCGGTCTGCCGGGTGGTTTGTCGGGCCTCGGCGGCGCCAAGCTGCCGGGCCTTGGCGGTGGTTTCCCGGGATTGCCCGGATTGCCGAAGAAGAAGTGAAAGGATCGCTTGCCCCATGATTGATCCAAACGTCAAAGCCCAGCTCGCGAGCTATCGTCAGTCGATCGACAATATCGATGCCGCTCTCGTGCACATGCTGGCCGAACGCTTCCGCTGCACCAAAGAGGTCGGCGTGCTGAAGGCCAAATACAATTTGCCGCCGGCCGACCCGGCGCGCGAGGAATACCAGATCGAACGCCTTCGCCAGCTGGCGAAAGCCGCCAATCTGGACCCGGATTTCGCTGAGAAGTTTCTGAACTTCGTCATCAAGGAAGTCATCCGGCATCATGAGCAGATCGCTGCGGATCACGCTGAACAGAGCGCTGCAGCCCGATAACCCGTACCGCTCAAGATAGCGGTCAAGAAAAGCCCAAGGAGTAAAGAACATGGCACTGAAAATTCGTCTCGCCCGCGGTGGTTCCAAGAAGCGCCCGTATTACCACGTCGTTCTCGCCGATGCGCGCAGCCCGCGTGACGGCCGCTTCCTCGAAAACCTCGGTTCCTGGAACCCGATGCTTGCCAAGGACGATGAGAAGCGCGTTCAGCTGAACGCCGAGCGCATCAAGCATTGGATCGAACACGGCGCTCAGCCGACCGACCGCGTTCTGCGCTTCCTCGATGAGGCCGGCGTTGCCAAGCGCGAAGTCAAGAACAACCCGGTCAAGGCAAAGCCCGGTAAGCGCGCCCAGGAACGCGCCGCCGAAAAGGCTCAGAAGGTCGCCGACGCTGCGGCTGCTGCTGCCGACGCCGCGGAATAATCGCGACATTCTCTTCGAGCGGGCGGCATGGCGACATGCCGCCCGTTTTCGTTTCCAATCGCCTGCACTTCGTTTATGAGAAACCTGTCTTTCGGCTTCACATGAAGGAACCCATGACCAAGCTTGAAAACCCCGTTCTGATGGCGACGATCGGTGGCGCGCAAGGCCTCCGGGGCGAGGTGCGCGCCAAGGCCTATACGGCCGATCCCGGCGCGCTTGGCGACTACGGCCATCTGCACAGCATGGACGGCCGCAGCTTCGAAGTCCTCGAAATCCGCGAGATGAAGAATGTCGTCGTCGTCCGTTTCCGCGGCGTCAACGACCGCAATGCCGCCGAGGCTCTGAACGGGCTTGAACTCTATATCGAGCGGGACAACCTGCCGGACGAGGAGCTGGAGGACGACGAGTTCTACTACGCCGACCTCGAGGGGCTCGAGGCGCGTGACGACAAGGGTGTCAGCTATGGCACGGTCACCGGCGTGTTCGATTTCGGCGCCGGCGACCTGCTGGAACTCAAAGGTCCGGGCAAACGCCCGGTGCTGATCCCCTTCTCGGAAGCCTCGGTACTGGAGATCGACCTCGAGGCCGGCACGCTGCTGATCGATCCGCTGGCGGCGGGGCTGGTCGAAGATCCCGAAGAGCTTTCGAAATTCACTCCCGACAAGCCGAAAAAGAAGAAGTGATGGCTTTCCGGGCGAGCGTGCTGACACTTTATCCGGAAATGTTTCCGGGGCATCTGGGCTTCTCGCTCGCCGGCAAGGCGATGGAGCGGGGGCAATGGTCGCTGGACATGGTGCAGATCCGCGACTTCGCCACCGACAGACACCGCACCGTCGACGACACCCCGGCAGGCGGCGGCGCCGGCATGGTGCTGAAGGCCGACGTTCTTGCGCGTGCGATCGACAGCGCCTCAGAAAACGATACCCGCCCGCGACTGCTGATGAGCCCGCGCGGCCGGCCGCTGACGCAGGAGCGTGTGCGCGAGCTCGCGGCGGGCGACGGCGTCATCATCGTCTGCGGCCGCTTCGAGGGTATCGACCAGCGGGTGATCGAGGCGCGCGGCCTGGAAGAGGTCTCGATCGGCGACTACGTCCTATCAGGCGGCGAGCCGGCGGCGCTGATCGTGCTCGATGCGATCATCCGCATCCTGCCTGGTGTCATGGGCAACGATCTTTCCGGCCTGCACGAAAGCTTCGAAGGCGGACTGCTGGAACATCCGCACTATACCCGGCCGCAGGAATGGGAGGGCAGGGAAATCCCCGCGATCCTCACCTCGGGCAACCACGGCGCCATCGAGAAATGGCGGCATCAGGAAGCGGTGCGGCTGACGCGGCAGCGGCGGCCGGATCTGCTCGAAAAAGACTAGCGCATCGGCCCAAAAATCGGGATCGAATATCGGAAAGTGCGATGCGGAGATTCAAAATGTTACAGCGTCCTTAGCGCGTCTGAAAAGACGATCGGCGCTGTAAAGTGAGAAAAACGGCTGATTTTGCAGCCCTTTTGACAAAAATGCCGTCCAAGGGATGACAAGCCCTGGCCTTTCGTGTATTGGCGCACGCGGAAATGGGGTTTATCCCCGTCTGCCAGCAAACAAAGAATGGCGAATCCGCTCCCGCCCTTGACGGGCAAAGTCCTGAGGCCAGTTCCGAAGGATCAGTGTTGAGCGCTCTGGCTGTTTCAGAAGAACCAAAGGTTAAGACGATGAACATCATTCAGCAGCTTGAGGCCGAACAGGCCGCCAAGATCGAAGCCAAGCGCACGCTTCCGGAATTTTCCCCGGGCGACACCGTCCGCGTCAACGTGAAGGTCACGGAAGGCACCCGTACCCGCGTTCAGGCCTATGAAGGCGTCTGCATCGCCCGCTCCGGCGGCGGCCTGCAGGAAAACTTCACGGTCCGCAAGATCTCCTACGGCGAAGGCGTCGAGCGCGTATTCCCGATCTACTCGCCGATGATCGAAAGCGTCGACGTCGTTCGCCGCGGTAAGGTCCGTCGCGCCAAGCTCTATTACCTGCGCGACCGTCGCGGCAAGTCTGCCCGTATTGTTGAAGACACCGGCGTCCGCGCCCGCAAGCTCAACGACGCCGAGCGCGCCGCCATTGCCGAGGAAAAGGCACGCATCGAAGCTGAAAAGGTTGCAGCAGCTCAGGCGCTCGCCGCCGAGAGGGCAGCAGCAGAAGCTGCGGAAGCCAAGGCCGCTGCTGAAAAGGCCGCCGCAGAAGCAGCCGCCGCTGCAGCGGAACCGGCAGCAGAATAAGATCTGCGCCACGCAAAATTCTTTGCTTGGAAAGGCGGCCTTCGGGTCGCCTTTTCTATTTTTTGCGCGGGCACGCAGTGGGCGGCCTTGCCTCGGGCCTATCTTCCGTGACAGTTTTTGCCGTTCAATTTGGGGAACCGTTCAATGTTGTTTCGTCGTACCGTTCTTGCGAGCTTCGCCGCCCTTGCTCTTCTACCCCTCGCCGCATCGGCGGCCGAGCTGCCCGATCTCGGCGGCAAGAGCGTCGTCGTCGTCACCGAGAATGCCTATCCGCCGCTGCAATTCGTCGATCCGAAATCCGGCAAGGCGATCGGCTGGGAATATGATGCGATGAACGAGATCGCCAAGCGGCTGAATTTCAAGGTCGAATACCAGAACACCAGCTGGGACGCGATGATCCAGGCAGTTTCCGACGGCCAGTACAACATCGGCATGACCGGCATCACCATCAAGGAAGACCGCAAGCAAAAGGTGGATTTCTCCGATCCCTATATGCGCTCGCAGCAGTTCATGCTGGTGCGTGGCGACGAGAAGCGCTTCACCGATGCCAAGTCCTTCGGCGAATTCAAGGACGGCCTGGTCGGCGCGCAGCCCGGCACCACGCCCTTCTACACCGCCGTTTATGAAGTGCTTGATGGCAACGAGCAGAACCCGCGTATCAAGCTCTTCGAAACCTTCGGCGCCACCGTCCAGGCCTTGAAGGCCGGCGATGTCGACGTCGTGCTGACCGACGGCACCGCCGGCAAGGGTTATGTCGATGCCTCGAACGGCGCCCTGAAGCTGATCGGCGAACCGCTCGGCACCGAAGATTTCGGCTTCATTTTCCCGAAAGGGTCCGACCTCGTCGCCCCTGTCAATGCCGCCATCGCCGCACTCAAGGCCGACGGCACGCTGGATGGGCTGAACAAGAAGTGGTTCCTCGACTACAAGATGGGCGAATGACGCCGAGCAGCCGCTGATGGCCTTGCGACCATCGCCCGACAGACACGTCAAGGACGACTATCCCTGGTGGCTGGTCGCCCTCGTCACGATCGGCATCGTCCTTGCCGTCGTCATCGTCGCCAACGATATATACGCCCAGGTCTTCCGCACCGTCGTCAACGGTGTCGGCGTCACCGTCTTCGTCACGCTGGTCGCCTTCGTGCTCGCCACCGTGCTCGGCCTCGGCATCTGCCTGCTCGGCATGGCCGACAGCCAGGTGCTGCGTCAGATTGCGCGATTCTACATCGAGATCATCCGCGGCATACCGATCCTCGTGCTGCTGTTCTACGTCGCCTTCGTCGGCGCGCCGGCTCTGGTCGCAGCCTATAATTTCCTGATTTCGCCGCTGGTGACATCCGGCATGGCCGAGCCCATCCTGGTGCGCGACCTGTCGCTGATGTGGCGAGCGATCATCGCGCTGACGGTCGGTTATTCCTCCTTCATCGCCGAAATCTTCCGGGCCGGTTTCCAGTCGGTCGATCTCGGCCAGATCGAGGCGGCCAAGGCGCTTGGCCTGTCGCGCTACCGGCGCTTTCGCTCCGTCGTCTTCCCGCAGGCGATCCGGGTGATCTTCCCGCCGCTCTCCAACGATTTCGTCTCGATGGTGAAGGACAGCTCGCTCGTCTCCGTGCTCGGCGTCGCCGACATCACCCAGATGGGCAAGGTCTATGCCGCCGGCTCTTTTCGCTTCTTCGAGACCTATTCGATCGTCACCTATATCTATCTGATCCTGACGATCGGCCTGTCGCTGGCGCTCCGGCGGACGGAGAAATGGATGAAGTCGCGGTGAATGCATCAACTTTTTACTTGCATTTCCCCAAGAGCAATTTTTAGGTTGCAAAAATCTTGGAGCATTTTTGAATGACAGCGCCCATCTCCCTTTTCTTGGCGGTCTTTGTTCTTATCAGCACGATATCATTTTCGACCAAGGCTGCCGAACTGCCCGTCTTCCAGGGTTACTGCGAAGAAGTATCGCAACATCCGATCAAGCCCGCCCAGCGTTTCCTTGCCTATATGCAATGCAATAATTTCGAAAATCGCTTCAAGGAGCAATTGCAGAAACATTGGTTCCTGGTCACCGACGATGACATGAAAATCTGTATGAAATACAAGGGAACCAAGAACGAAACGAAATCATATCAGCAGCTTATGGGCTGTCTTTCGCTGGCTGTCGGCGAAAAATGCTATTCGGGAAAGCTGACCTGTCGCGGAAAAACGCTATGAGAATATCACTCTTGGAATTTTCGGTCGCGTCGCTTCTTTTGGTACCCGTTGTTGCAACATCGAATTCTCTGCAAGCAGCAGAGTTGCCTGAATATGACGGCTCGTTCTGTGTCCGGCTAACCTCAAAGATGCTGAACGCCGATGAAAAGAATGTCGAGACTAACAAGTGCCTTCAGGATGAAGCTGACGCAAAGAAGAAGCTCGCTGAGCACTGGGCGATCGTCTCAGAAAAATCATTTGGCTACTGCCGTACCTTAGGCCCGGGATCTTATCGATCACTCCTACGCTGCTTGGCGGGCAATGTCGGCTATAGTTGCTTTCAAGACGAACTGAGCTGTAGCTGGAATTGAGCAGCGGCTTCACCCAAGGGATATTCGACCTTATAACCGCTTTTTGCTGACCCCATAGGGCTTTTGGCAGAACATTGCCCAGGCGGCGGAAAGTTGGTATATGCAGGCCATGGAATCCAAGTTCAGATGCATTGGTGCGCATATTTTCGTGCTGCAGGATCACTATCGCCTGCCGGCGCGGTTTTTTGCGTGTGTGTCTGGTGCGCTCAACAGCCGACTTCGTTGATCGAATGACGGCCGGCGGAGCCTGATCTGCCATTCTCGATTTTCCAAAAGCTTCAGAAAAACGGACTTAACGCCATGAGCGCACCGCGTACCCTCTACGACAAGATCTGGGACGATCATCTGGTCGACGAACAGCCGGACGGCACCTGTCTTCTCTACATCGACCGCCACTTGGTCCACGAAGTCACCTCGCCGCAGGCTTTCGAAGGCCTACGCATGACCGGCCGCAAGGTTCGCGCGCCGGAAAAGACGCTCGCCGTCGTCGACCACAACGTTCCGACCTCGCCCGACCGCCATCTCGGCATCAAGAACGAGGAAAGCCGCATCCAGGTGGAAGCGCTGGCCACCAACGCCGCCGAATTCGGCGTCGAATATTATTCGGCAAGCGACAAGCGCCAGGGCATCGTCCACATCGTCGGTCCGGAACAGGGCTTCACCCTGCCTGGCATGACCATCGTCTGCGGCGACAGCCACACCTCGACGCATGGCGCCTTCGGGGCGCTGGCGCACGGCATCGGCACCTCCGAGGTCGAGCATGTGCTGGCGACCCAGACGCTGATCCAGAAGAAGGCCAAGAACATGCTGGTGCGGGTCGACGGCCTGCTTCCGCCGCACGTCACCGCCAAGGACATCATCCTTGCCATCATCGGCGAGATCGGCACGGCCGGCGGCACCGGCCACGTCATCGAATTTGCCGGTGAAGCGATCCGCGCGCTGTCGATGGAAGGCCGCATGACCGTCTGCAACATGACGATCGAGGGCGGCGCCCGCGCCGGCCTGATCGCCCCGGACGAAAAGACCTTCGAATACATCAAGGGCAAGCCGCGCGCGCCGAAGGGCGAGGCGCTGGAACAGGCGATCGCCTACTGGAAGACGCTGCAGACCGACGAGGGCGCTCATTACGACCGCGTCGTCGTCCTCGACGCCGCCAGCCTGCCGCCGATCGTTTCCTGGGGCTCCTCGCCCGAGGATGTCATCTCCGTCCAGGGCATCGTTCCGAACCCGGATGACATTCCGGACGAAACCAAGCGCACCTCGAAGTGGCGCGCGCTCGACTATATGGGCCTGAAGCCGGGCACGAAGATGACCGACATCACGCTCGACCGCGTCTTCATCGGCTCCTGCACCAACGGCCGCATCGAGGATCTGCGCGAAGTCGCCAAGGTCGTCGAAGGCAAGACGGTTGCCTCAACCGTCGACGCGATGATCGTGCCGGGCTCCGGCCTCGTCAAGGAACAGGCGGAAGCCGAAGGCCTCGACAAGATCTTCAAGGCCGCCGGTTTCGACTGGCGCGAACCGGGCTGCTCCATGTGCCTTGCGATGAACGACGACCGTCTGAAGCCGGGCGAACGCTGCGCTTCGACCTCGAACCGCAACTTCGAGGGCCGTCAGGGCTTCAAGGGCCGCACGCACCTCGTCTCGCCGGCAATGGCCGCTGCAGCCGCGATCGCCGGGCACTTCGTCGATATCCGCGAGTGGAACTGATCCGTCGAAACGGATAACAATCAAAAGCCCACCGATGCCCCTGCGCATCGGTGGGCTTCGCATTTATGGCACCCCGTGCCTTCGGCACCTGGTGGATAATGCTCCCATGGGCTCGTCAGTGAATGACCCGCGTTCTCGATTTCACCCGTTCGGGCAATCGACATCGGAGAGTGCCTGTGGCTTCATCGAGATGGCGCTTTCAGACGCATCTCGCGCGACTTTCGACAGACACGCTTTCGGGCGTCCATTGCCGGTTTCGGCGATCATTGGCCTGGCGGCGCTACAGCGCGCGGGTCTTTTCAGACGCGCAAAGGACGCTGTAACACTTTGGATTGCTGCATAATTTCATCCTTAAATCGATTCCGATTTAAGGAATTATGCAGGAGCAAAGTTCCGCGTTGTGTGATCTGGGAGAATAGCCATGAGACAGAAAATGGCAGGACGCCTGCCGCAAACCATCCTGGGCCTGTTCGTATCGCTGGCATCGATCGATGCCGCCGCGGCTGCGCCGATCCATCCGGCAGCACCGCCGATCACGGTCTCTTCCGGCTTGTGGCAACAGGTCGCGCAAAACAAGGCACCGTCTCTCAATGGCTATCGTGGCTATAGCAGCGCCCGGCCCGGCTATATCAAGAGCTCGAATGGCTATTGGTATCCCTCGCGCGCCTTCGCTTCGGACGATTATACCGGTTCGATCGGGCGTCCGCAGCGCCTGAACAATGCCTGCAACTTCGGTTTTACCCCGACCAACGGCTCGTCCAAATGTAATTATTGAAGCGGCAGGCCCGTCATACAAAGGCCGCCGCGGGTAATCTCTCCCGAGGCGGCCGTTGATTGCCTTGGCAATGATTGAGACGACGATCAGAAGGTCGCCGTTATCGGATCCGGTCCCATGCGGGCACCGGCGCTGTCGAGTTTGGCGATCGCGGCCATGTCGTCGGCATCGAGCTTGAAGTCGAACACCTGGAAGTTCTCCTCGATGCGCGACGGCGTCACCGATTTCGGGATGACGACGAGGCCGGTATCGATGTGCCAGCGAATGATCACCTGAGCCGGCGTCTTCTGATGTTTTTTGGCGATCTGACCGATATCGGCGTTCGAGATGAACTTACCTTGGCCGAGCGGGCTCCAGGATTCGGTGGCGATATTCAGCTTCTGATGAGCCTCCTGCGCCACCTTCTGCTGGAAATCGGGATGCAGCTCGATCTGGTTGATGACGGGAACGACGCCGGTCTCGCCGATGATACGCTCGAGATGTTCGGGATTGAAATTCGACACGCCGATCGAACGGGCACGACCCTCTTCCCGGATTCGGGCGAAAGCCTTCCAGGTCTCTGTATAGAGGCCGCGATGCGGCGACGGCCAGTGAATGAGGTAGAGGTCGACGTACTCGGAACCGAGCTTCTTCAGGCTGCCCTCGAATGCACGCAGCGTATTGTCATAGCCTTGATCGGTATTCCTGAGTTTGGTGGTGACGAAGATGTCTTTGCGGTCGAGGCCGGAAGAGCGGATGCCTTCGCCGACACCCTCTTCGTTGTCGTAGCCGGAAGCCGTATCGATATGACGATAGCCGGCGGCGATCGCCGTGCGCACGGTGGGAGCGGCAATGTCCTGCGGCGTCTGCCAGACGCCGAGGCCGACTTGCGGAATGGAATGTCCGTCATGGAAAGTGATGATAGGTTGAGCGGTCACAATATATCTCCGGGAGTTTGAAGAATTGGACGAGGCATGAATTGCGCCCGCTCTTGCGGACGTCCCTGAACGCATTTCAGCCGGAGCGTTCGGTCACCGACAGCATATAGGCGACCGCATCCGGAAGACAATCAGACGACGCGGACAATCGTTCCCTTTCGAAGGTGAGGCAGCAGGCGGCGCATGTCGCGCAGGCTTACCGCCACGCAGCCCGCCGTCGGCTCGTAGCCCGGCCTGATGAGATGGAAGAAGATCGCCGAGCCGCGATTGCGCGCACGCGAGGAGATGTTCCAGTCCATCACCAGGCAGATATCGTAGAGCCCGTCGCTGCGCCGCATTTCCTCATGACTTGCGCAAAACGGCGCCCGGACGAGGCGGTTGTAGCTGGCACTGTCGGACTGATCGCACCAGAGCATGTCGGGGCGGATGCGGCGGATGGAAAGCGGAGTGACGAGCCGGCCATTCCGCTCGCCGCGCCGGAAGCCTGATATCAACCTCATCGAGGCGATCGGCGTGGCGCCGTCGCCCTCGCGTTTCATCACTGTGCGGCCGGAGCGGCCGATCGCAGCGGGCACGGTGATGGCGCCGAGCCGGACGATCGCCCGGTTCTTGCGTCCCGGCGCAGCACGCACCACCATCGTCGACGGCGTCATACCCCGCCTCTGCCTTGCTTTTTCCATTTTTCTCGCATGTCGTGCCTTGTCTGGGGCTTCGATTGAAATCATATCGAAACCGACCCGGCAACAGCCCGCTGCCCGATCCTTGCCAAACCAGGAATTTGGCGTAGGACTAGGGGACTTAACATGAGGACGCAAACGGCATGACCGCACGCACCATTCTTCTGGTGGATGACGACGATGACCTTCGGCAGACGCTGACGGAGCAATTGTCGCTGTATGAGGAATTCACGGTTCTGCAGGAAGCCAACGCCGGCAAAGGTGTCGCGACCGCCCGCGCGACGCCGATCGACCTGCTGATCATGGATGTGGGCCTGCCCGATATGGACGGCCGCGAGGCAGTGAAGCTGCTGCGCAAGGGCGGCTTCAAGGCGCCGATCATCATGCTGACTGGCCACGATACCGATTCCGACACGATCCTCGGCCTCGAAGCCGGCGCCAACGACTATGTCACCAAGCCCTTCCGCTTCGCCGTGCTGCTCGCCCGCATCCGCGTGCAGCTGCGCCAGCATGAGCAGAGCGAGGACGCGACCTTTACCGTCGGCCCTTACCTCTTCAAGCCCAGCCAGAAGCTCCTGACCACCGATAACGGCCAGAAGATCCGACTGACGGAAAAGGAAGCGGCGATCATCCGCTATCTCTACCGCGCCGAACAGAAGGTCGTCACCCGCGACGTGCTGCTCGAAGAGGTCTGGGGCTATAATTCCGGCGTAACGACGCATACGCTGGAAACCCACGTTTATCGCCTGCGCCAGAAGATCGAGCGAGATCCCTCCAATGCCGAAATCCTCGTCACGGAAAACGGCGGCTACAAGATCATACCCTAGAGCAGTTCCGTTTTTCTCCGAATCACGGAAATGCCTATCTCTTTGTTTTCATGCAATTCCGAACGCAGACTGCGACGCACTTCTGCTGGAATTGCTCTAAGGCGAAAAGCCCGCATGGCGCTGACCGACGACATCCACATGCTCGCGCAGCTTCCTCTGTTCAAGGACATGAACGAGGATCAGCTGCGGTTGATCGCCTTTGGCGCCGACCGGCGCATGATCGCTGCCGGCCAGATGCTGTTTCGCCAGGGCTCACCCGCCGAGAGTGCCTATGTCATCCTCAGCGGCAGCCTGGAGCTGAGCGCGACGAGCAGCGACGGCATGCAGAGGACAGAGGGGATCGCCGGTCCCGGAACCCTGGTTTCCGAGCTGGCGCTGGTAACCCTGGTGGAGCGCAAGTTCACCGCGGTAGCGCGCGAGGACACCAGCATCATCCGCATCACCCGCGCCCTCTTCCACCGGCTGATCGAAGAATATCCGGACGCAGCCCGGCTGATCGAGAACCGCATCCGCGACAATCTCGCCGAACTCGCGGCAAAGGCCGCAAGTCAATTCTATCGCTTCAACTGACCCCAGTTAGAGCGCTTCTGCCCTTTACAAAAAGCTGGACCGAATCGCCCTAGAAATCGAAATGCGCCGTCACCGGTACGTGGTCGGAGGGCCGGTCCCAGCCGCGCGCCTCTTTCAGGATTTCGATTCGCTTGAGATGCGGCCCGAGATCCGACGACGACCAGATATGGTCGAGACGGCGGCCGCGGTCGGCGGCCTCCCAATCCTTGGCGCGGTAGCTCCACCAGGTGTAGAGTTTCTCGTTTTCAGGCACATGCTGACGCATGAGATCGAGCCAGGCGCCGCGCTTCATCACCTCGATCAGCCCCTCGGTTTCGACAGGCGTATGGCTGACGATCTTCAGAAGCTGCTTGTGCGACCAGACGTCATGCTCCAGCGGCGCGATGTTGAGGTCACCGACGAGGATGGCTGAAGTGTTGGCCTCGCCATTGGCTTTCAGCAGCTTCATCTCTTCGATGAAATCGAGCTTGTGGCCGAATTTCGGATTGATCGTGCGATCCGGCTCGTCGCCGCCGGCCGGGACATAGAAATTATGCAGCCGAACCCGACGATTGCCGCGCTCGAAGATCGCCGAGATGTGACGCGCATCGCCGATGCCGCAATAATCCTGCCGGTGATCCTCGGTCAACGGAATGCGCGAGGCGATCGCCACGCCATGATAACCCTTCTGGCCATGGATGATGATGTGATTGTAGCCCAAAGCCCTGAGCGGTGCCGCCGGAAACAGGTCGTTCGTCACCTTGGTTTCCTGCAGGCAGAGAATATCGGGCCTGTGCTTGAGAACGAGCTGCTCGACGATCGGCATGCGCAGCCGCACCGAATTGATGTTCCAGGTGGTGATCGAAAAACCCATGCCCATACCCTCTCGCGTCCAATGCCTCGCATGCCGGCCGAACCGCGGCTCGACGCGAAGCGCTTTCATGAAAGGGCTTTAAAACAAAGGCGGACGCGAGGGAACCAGCCACGAGCATGATGCCGAAAAGTGTGAGCGGTTTTCGGACGACATCATGCTCAAATCGTTGATTGAGATCCGGATGTTTTCAAGCCAATCGGCCTGAAAACATCCGGATCTGGTAAAAGCGGCCGGCGATCAACCGAAAAGCTCTCAATCGCGCGACTGCGGCGTGCCTGGAATGGTCTCATAGGGCACGCGGAAGACGCGATCCTCGAACTGCATGCCGGTTTTGACATTGAAGATCATCACCGAGGTGTCCTTGCCCTGATTGTCGGTGATCGTCCACTGACGCAAGTCGTAAGTCTTCGGGTCGAACATCATGGTGATGGTCGAGTTTCCAAACACCGTATTGTTGCCGAGCGCGATCGTCGTCAGGTCAGACTCTTCCTTCACGCCCTTCACCATGCCCGCCGACAGATCGATATGCTGCGCGAGGAGCAGGCTGAGCGGGGTCTTGGACAGCGGATAGAGATCCCAGGTTTTGAGCTTCATATTGCCGATGGCGACGTTCTTGCCATCGGCAATCACCCGCATCGGCGACGGATCGTCATAGTTGAAGCGCAGCTTGCCGGGGCGCTGGATGAAGAACTTGCCGCCGGTCTGTTCGCCGCGCGGGCCGAACTGCACGAATTCGCCCTGCATCGTCGTGACGCCGGAAAAATGATCGGCGATCGCCTGCGCCGTGCCGGAGGCGGGAGCTGCCGCCTGCGCATAAGCACCAAGGGGAATGGCGCTCGCTATCGCAGCGACGGCAAAGGCGCCGAGAAGGTCGCGGCGCGTTACCGTCAGGCCGGAGAGGAAGGTATCGGAGTGACTCATCTAAATCTCCTTTATGCGATCTGCATGCTGCCGAAAGGCGGCGTCTTCAAGGCGTTGCGATCGGCCTGCGAGAGGTAACGGCTTCGGCGCTATCAGGTTTCCGGAAAAGCGGCTGTATTGGAAATATATGCCTGTTCTGTCAGCGGTCGAGGATGTCGCCTTCTGTGGGAACGAGGATCTCGCGTTTGCCGGCATGGTTGGCCGGTCCTATGATGCCCTCCTTCTCCATGCGCTCGACGAGCGAGGCAGCACGGTTGTAGCCGATGCCGAGGCGGCGCTGGACGTAGGATGTCGATGCCTTGCCGTCGCGCAGCACGATGGCGACCGCCTGGTCGTAGGGATCTTCCGATTCGGAAAGATTGGACGTGCCGGCCGGGCCGCCGCCGCCGCCGTAATCGCCATCCTCGTCATCATCGGCGGTGATCGCGTCGAGATATTGCGGCGAGCCCTGGGTCTTCAGGTAGGAGACGATCTCTTCCACCTCGACATCCGAAACGAACGGGCCGTGCACGCGCTGGATACGCCCGCCGCCCGCCATGTAGAGCATGTCACCCATGCCCAGCAGCTGCTCGGCGCCCTGTTCGCCAAGGATGGTGCGGCTGTCGATCTTCGAGGTCACCTGGAAGGAGATGCGGGTCGGGAAGTTCGCCTTGATCGTGCCGGTGATGACGTCGACCGACGGACGCTGTGTCGCCATGATCACATGTATGCCGGCGGCGCGGGCCATCTGCGCCAAACGCTGGACGGCGCCTTCGATATCCTTGCCGGCGACCATCATCAGGTCGGCCATCTCGTCGATGATCACGACGATATAGGGCATCGGCCGCAGATCGAATTCTTCGGTCTCGTACATCGCTTCGCCGGTGTGGCGGTCGAATCCGGTCTGCACCGTACGCGAGATCGCCTCGCCCTTCGACAGCGCCTGCTCGACGCGGGTGTTGAAGCCGTCGATGTTACGCACGCCGATCTTCGACATCTTCTTGTAGCGCTCTTCCATCTCGCGAACGGTCCATTTGAGCGCGACGACGGCCTTCTTCGGATCGGTGACGACAGGCGAAAGCAGATGCGGGATGCCATCATAGACGGAGAGCTCGAGCATCTTCGGGTCGATCATGATCAGCCGGCATTGTTCCGGCGTCATGCGGTAAAGCAGTGACAGGATCATCGTGTTGATGGCGACCGACTTGCCGGAGCCGGTGGTGCCGGCGACGAGCAGATGCGGCATCTTGGCGAGGTCGGCGATCACAGCTTCGCCGCCGATCGTCTTGCCGAGCGCCATGGCGAGCTTCGCCTTGCTGCCCTCGAAATCCCGGGAGGCGATGAGTTCACGCAGATAGACGGTCTCGCGCGTCTGGTTCGGCAATTCGATGCCGATCGCGTTGCGGCCGGGCACGACGGCGACGCGGGCGGCAATGGCGCTCATCGAGCGGGCGATATCGTCGGCAAGGCCGATGACGCGCGACGACTTGATGCCGGGCGCCGGCTCCAGTTCGTAGAGCGTGACGACCGGGCCGGGGCGGACATGGATGATCTCACCCTTGACGCCGAAATCCTCAAGCACGCCTTCGAGCATGCGGGCATTCTGTTCCAGCGCATCGGCCGAAAGCGTGGAGTCGCGCACGACATTCTTCGGTTCGGCGAGCAGATGCATCGAGGGAAGCTGGAAGCCCTCCGGACGGATGAACGAGCCCTGCGCCTCCCGCTCGATGCGGGCGCTGGGCTTCGGACGCGCGACCACGGGGACGACGCGCGGTTCCGGCTTGCCGGCGGCCTTTGCCGGTGCGCGGATCATCCAGTCGCCGTCCTCATCGTCGTCGGGCAGGATATCGGCCGGGCGCGGCGGCATATCGGTATCGAAGGGCAGGTCGTCGTCATTGTCGTCGTCGTCATCGATGGACATCGACGGCGCGGAGACGATACGCCGTGGCGAAGCCGTTCTTGACCCCATCGATGGTTCCATCGAAGGCTCCATGCGCTCGCCGCGGGCGGTCGGCGCCTTGGCGCGCACGGGTTCGTTCAGCGTACCGAACTCGTCATCGTTAAAATCATAAGGTGATTCGTAATCGCCCTGGCGCCGCTTGCGCGGCCCCATGCCGAAGAGCCGCCTCAGTCGGCCCTGGCTCATGTACCAGGCATGCGTCACGGCACCGCTAAGAGCGACCCAGCGGGATTCGTCCTCCTCCTCGTCCTCGTCTCCGACGACGCGGGCCTTGCTACTGCGCGTATCGACGTACTCCTCCTCGACCTCCTCGTCGGCGTCGCTGCGGCCGACCAGGCCGGAGGCAAAGAGCATCATCCAGGCGGTCGGCGCGGCAAAGATGCAGCCGACGACCATGGCGAAGGTGCCTGTGGGATAAGCGCCGACGAAGAGTGCGGGAAAACGCAGGATCATGTCGCCGACGACGCCGCCGATGCCGTTCGGAATCGGCCAGGTGAGCGGCGGCGGAAAGCAGCCGATGATGGCGCAGGAAAGCACCGAACCGGCCAACCAGGCGCCGCCACGGGCCGGAATACGGCTGAAGCGGCGGCCGGAGATCAGCGTCAGCGCCCAGGCGACGATCGGCAGCATCGAAACGACGCTGGCAAGCCCGAGGAACTGCATGACGATATCGGCAAAGGCAGCCCCGCTGTAACCGAGAATATTCGTCGGCAGGTTGGCGGTCGCATAGGAATAGCTCGGATCCGCAACATTCCATGTCGCCAGCGCCGCGACGCAGAACGCCAGCAGCAGAAAGATCGCAAAGCCGATGAGCGCCTGGATCTGCCGCAGCATGAATGCCGAGAAGGAGAACCGATCCGGACGGCCATCCATTGCCGGCGACGTGCTTCTTGCCATGTGTCTAACCCGTCCAATGCCTGAGGACACGCGAATCGCTGACGCTTCGCCGTGCCAAAATGCGTCCGCTCTACCTAATCAGAGCCGGGTTAAAGCGATGTTAACCATGCATGCCTGGACGACAATTCCGGACCGGGAAATGAAAAAAGCCCGAACCTTGAAAGGTCCGGGCCAAATGCGGTCTATGGTTAGATAGGCCGCGACGGGCCGTGAAGCGGCGCCCTTCTGCCGGGCGCCGCAAACCCTGTGATCAGGAAGAGTGGTAGGCGGCTTCGCCGTGGGTCGAAAGGTCGAGACCTTCGCGTTCGGCTTCGACCGTGACACGCAGGCCGATGACGACGTCGACGATCTTGTAGAGGATCGCCGAGCCGATACCCGACCACAGCAGCGTCGTCAGCACGCCCTTGGCCTGAGCCCAGACCTGGGTTGCCGTGCCGGCATAGGAGGCTGCGAAATCGGCGGTCGAATAATCGACGATGCCTGCACCGCCGAGCGCCGGGTTGACGAGGATACCGGTGCCGAGAGCGCCGATGATGCCGCCGACGCAATGGACGCCGAAGACATCGAGGCTGTCGTCGTAGTTGAACTTGTTCTTCACGACGTCGACGAAGAAGTAGCAGACCGGTGAGACGATCAGGCCGAGAACGATCGAGCCCATCGGGCCGGCAAAGCCTGCCGCCGGGGTAATGGCGACGAGACCGGCAACCGCGCCGGAAGCGCCACCCAGCATGGAAGCCTTGCCGCGGGTGAGGGTTTCGACGATGCACCAGGACACAGCGGCGGCAGCCGTGGCGACGAAGGTGTTGATGAAGGCAAGCGAGGCGTAGGAATTGGCTTCGAGGTTGGAGCCGGCATTGAAGCCGAACCAACCGACCCAGAGCAGCGAGGCGCCGACCATGGTCAGCGTCATCGAGTGCGGAGCCATGATTTCCTTCTTATAGCCCGTGCGCTTGCCGAGCATGATGGCGCCGACGAGGCCCGCAATACCGGCATTGATGTGAACGACCGTGCCGCCGGCGAAGTCGATTGCGCCATAGGAGAAGATCAGTCCGGCCGGCGAGGTGTAGGAGCTCGGACCGCCCCAGAACCAGACCATGTGTGCCATCGGGAAGTAGATGAAGGTGACCCAGAGCACGACGAAGAGCATGACGGCCGAGAACTTGATGCGTTCGGCGAATGCGCCGACGATCAGGCCAGGCGTGATGCAGGCAAAGGTCATCTGGAATACGATGAAGGTGTATTCCGGAATGGCGACGCCCTTCGAGAAGGTTTCAGCGAGCGACGACGTATTGACGCCGGCGAGGAAGGCCTTGGAGAAGCCGCCGACGAAGCTGTTCAGCGAGCCGCCGTCGGTGAAGGCAAGCGAATAGCCGTAAGTCACCCAGATCAGCGCCACGACGGCGGTGATCATGAATACCTGCATCAGCACCGAGAGCATGTTCTTGGCGCGCACGAGACCGCCGTAGAAAAGCGCAAGGCCGGGGATGGTCATCAAAAGGACGAGCGCCGAGGAGACGAGCATCCAGGCATTGTCACCCTTGTCCATGGTGAAAGCAGGAGCAGCAGCGGCGGTGGCAGCAGCTGGTGCAGCCTCCTGCGCAAAAGCGACGGCCGGCGCCAGAAGGGCGGCCGAAGCTGCGCAAAGCCGCGCAAAGGTGGAAGAAAACTTCGAAATTGACATTGGAAAAAGCTCCTTGATCTGCCGTTCTTACAGCGCTTCTGAATCGGTTTCGCCCGTACGGATGCGCACGGCATGGTCGATCGAATAGACGAAGATTTTGCCGTCGCCGATCTGACCGGTCTTGGCCGATGCCGCGATGGCCTCGACCGCCCTGTCGACGAGTTCCGATGCAACAGCGATTTCGATCTTGAGCTTCGGCAGGAAGCTGACTGCATATTCGGTGCCGCGATAGATTTCGGTGTGCCCCTTCTGGCGCCCGTAGCCCTTCACCTCGGTTACGGTCAGCCCCTGAATACCGATCGCCGTAAGGGCTTCGCGGACCTCATCGAGCTTGAACGGCTTGATAATGGCCATCACAATTTTCATCTGGTTTCCCATCCTTCGTTATCCTCGGCGCGGAGCCGACTCTCCTTGCCGCTGACGTTCCTGAACAGCGACCGGCGATATACATTCAAGGGGCGTGCCAGATTCAAGGCATGTCTTAAGTTATTGAAAAGTAAAGGTTATAATAAATAATGCCAATAAACAGGCAAATGACCGGCCGATAAGCGCACAAATAACGCGCAAATTCGAAAAGATGCACATTATTTATTCATTTGCCTTTTTCCGAATCAGACCTTCCTGCGCGACAGAGGCAATCAGCTCACCCGATCGCGTAAATAGGCTACCCCGGGTTAATCCTCTGGCGCCAGAAGCCGACGGACTGTCCTGCGTATAAAGCAGCCAGTCGTCGAGCTTGCAGGGTCTGTGGAACCACATGGAATGATCGAGGCTCGCCACCTGCAGGCTCTGGTCGAAGATGGACGTTCCGTGCGCATAGAGCGACGTATCGAGCAGCGTCATGTCCGAAAGATAGGCAAGCACCGCCGCCTGATAAAGCCGGTCGTCGGGAACCGGGCCGGTGGCACGTACCCACACGTCCTGCTTCGGATCGAGCTTCCTGTCGGAAAAATAATGCGTCAGCGAGACGGGACGGATCTCGATCGGCCGCTCGCGCTGCCAGTATTTTCGGATCGCCTCCGGCGCGTGCGCGAGATACTGTTCCTTGATCTGCTGCTCGCCGAGCAGTGCCTCCGGCATCTCGACATCGGGCATCGTAATCTGATGTTCGAAGCCCGGCTCCTCCACCTGGAAGGAGGCCGACAGCGCGAAGATCGCCTTGCCGTGCTGGATGGCGACGACGCGCCTCGTATTGAAGCTCGATCCGTCGCGGATGCGCTCCGCCTGGTAGATGATCGGCACCGAGGGATCGCCGGGACGCATGAAATAGGCATGCAGCGAATGGACGAAACGCTCGCCCTCGATGGTGCGCTGCGCCGCCATCAGCGCCTGGCCGATCACCTGGCCGCCGAAGACCCGCTGCCAGCCGACCTTCGGGCTGCGGCCGCGGAAGATATCGACCTCGATCGGCTCGAGGTCGAGCGTCGAAAGCAGCGTCTCCATCGCCGAAGGCTCTGATGTCTCGCGCGTCATTTCTATGTCTCCCGGCGGTAGGAAGTGAAGTTGCGATGATCTATATAGAGCACATCTGAGGCACAAGGTACGGGAGCGGCGCGATGTTGGACATGCTGGTTGTGGGCGGGGGTTATGTCGGCCTTTCCGCCGCTGTCGCGGTCAAACAGGCAGCACCCCATCTGAATGTCGCCGTCGTCGAGGCGGCCCCCGAGCATGTCTGGAAAAACGATACGCGCGCTTCCGCCGTCATCGCGGCGGCGGCAAAGATGCTCGAGGTCTTCGGCATCTGGAACGAGATCGAGCCGGAAGCCCAGCCGATCACCAAAATGATCGTTACCGACTCCAAGACATCCGATCCGGTGCGTCCGGTTTTTCTGACCTTCGACGGCGAAGTGGCCGATGGCCGGCCTTTCGCCCATATGATCCCGAATGTTGCGATGGTCGCCGCCCTGCGCGGCGCCTGCGACCGGCTCGGCATCGACATCCGCCACGGGCTCGGCGCCACGGAGCTGAAGACCCACGACACCCATGTCACCGTCACGCTTTCGGACGGCAGCGCGCTGGAAACCCGGCTGCTGGTTGCCTGCGACGGCGTGCGCTCGAAACTGCGCGATCTCGCCGGCATCAGAACCGTCACCTGGGACTACGGCCAGTCCGGCATCGTTGCGACCGTCGAACACGAGCGGCCGCATGACGGCTGCGCCGAGGAACATTTTCTGCCGGCCGGCCCCTTCGCCATCCTGCCGCTCAAGAACAACCGCTCCTCGCTCGTCTGGACGGAGCGCACGCCGGATGCCAACCGGCTGGTCGCCGCCGACGACCTGATCTTCGAGGAAGAGCTCGAACGCCGCTTCGGCCACAAGCTTGGGAGCCTGAAAGTGATCGGCGACAAGCGTGCCTTCCCGCTCGGCCTGACGCTCGCCCGCTCCTTCGTCGCGCCGCGTTTCGCGCTGGCTGGCGACGCCGCCCATGGTATCCACCCGATTTCGGGGCAGGGCCTCAATCTCGGCTTCAAGGATGTGGCGGCACTTGCCGAAACCATCGTGGATGCCGATCGCCTCGGCCTCGATATCGGCTCGATCAATATCCTAGAGCGCTACCAAACCTGGCGCCGCTTCGACACTTTCCGTATGGGGGTGACGACCGACGTCTTGAACCGGCTCTTCTCCAACGACGCAACGCCGATCCGCATCGCCCGCGACGTCGGACTCGGCATCGTCGACCGGCTGCCACGCCTCAAATCCTTCTTCATCGGCCAGGCGGCCGGAACGACGGCAAAGGACAATCCGCGGCTGCTTGCCGGAGAGACGATTTAAAGAGGCGCTTGCGCATAACTCGAAATCGGAAACGCTAAGGACGCTCTATTCATCAAGACGGCGAGCCTCTGACACCAGCATGATCGGAATGCCGTCGCGGATCGGATAGGCAAGCCGCGCCTTTTCCGAGACAAGTTCATTCTGCTCGCGATCATAGGAAAGCCGGCCCTTGGAGAGCGGGCAGACCAGGAGATCGAGCAACTTTGGATCGACGCGGCTGAGTTTTTCGTCCATGGCTGAAGTCTACTGCAGAACCGTGTCAGAGTCACCGAAGACGCGCGCCAGCACGATTTCGGTAATGGCGATCAGCGTCTCGGCTCGCGTCTTCAGGTCAGGCGCCTCCAGCAGCGCTTGCTTTTCCGCCGGCCCGAAGGGCGACATCATCGCCAGCGAATTGACCAGCGTCAGATTGCTCGCGCGTTCAACGCTCTCCCAGTCGGCCTCGAGCTTGTTGGCATCGAGATAGGCCTTGAAGGCGGTCAGAAGCGCTGCGCGATCGACCGCCTCCTCCTCGTTCGCGGCCGAGAGGTCGGCGATAAAAGGGGCGATACGGAAGATGCGGAAGGGATCGCTGGTCGCTTTCTCCTCCAGCAGCCGGAAGCGGCAGACGCCGGTCAGCGATACGATATAGCGCCCGTCGCCGGTCTCCGCGAAAGAGGTGATGCGGCCGAGGCAACCGACGGCGGCAAGGTTGGGCTCGCCGCCCTTGTCCTCGTGTTCGCCGAATGCCGGCTGCACCATGCCGATCAGCCGGTTTCCGGTCAGTGCTGCATCCAGCATCGCCAGATAGCGCGGCTCGAAAATGTTAAGGGGAAGCTGCCCGGCCGGCAGCAGGAGGGCGCCGGTCAGGGGGAAGACAGCGATCGCATCAGGCAGATCGCCCGGCTTCAGGTATCTGGCATTCCCGACTTGCATGAAACCGTCCCGCATTCTTGTAACGGGCTTGCCCGTCCTGACGAGAATGTGGTGCCCTCGTCCGAAAACGCAAGGGCAGATGCTCGAAACTTAACTCGTACGCCGAAAATCGGAATCGGTTCTCGGAAAAGATCCTGCACCGATTCAATGCGATAGACCGACCGTGGCGCGTGCTGCGGGATGCGCGGCGCCCTACGAAAACAGCATCGCCGAAAGCTTGCGCCGCGCTGCAACTGTCGCTGGATCCTTGAAGCCCCAGACCTCGAAGAACTGCAGCAGCTGGCGGCGGGCGCCGTCATCGTCGAAGGCACGGTCCTTGCGCATGATCAGCAGCAGATGGTCGGCCGCTTCGTCGCGCCGGCCTTCGACATTGCGGATCTTGGCAAGCTTGATCCGCGCTTCGTGGTCATCGGGATTGGCGGCCAGTTCACGCTCGAGCGCAACGGGATCACCGAGCTTGCGGGCCTCCTCGATCTGCTCGAGCTTCATCAGCACGGCCTGGATGCCGGCGTCTTTCGCCAGCTCTTCCGGCAATTCCGTCAGAATTTCGCGCGCCCGCTGATGCTGGTTGGCGGCGATCATGCATTCGGCCATGCCGGCAAGCGCCTTGGCATTCTCGGGATCGGCCTGCATCACGGCGCCGTAGAGCTGAGCGGCCTCGTCGATATTGCCGGTGGCAAGCAGTTCCGCCGCTTCCGCAACCACCGCTTCGATTTCGGCCGCCTCGTCGGCGCCGGCCGGACCGGCGATCCGGTCGATGAACTGCTGGATCTGGCTTTCCGGCACCGCGCCCATGAAACCGTCGGCGGGACGGCCGTTGACGAAGGCGATGACGGCGGGGATCGACTGGATGCCGAGCTGACCGGCGATCGAGGGATGGTCGTCGATGTTCATCTTGACCAGCCGAACGCGGCCCTTGGCTTCGTTGATGACCTTTTCCAAGACCGGCGTCAGCTGCTTGCACGGGCCGCACCAGGGTGCCCAGAAATCGACCAGTACCGGCTGCTTGCGCGATTCCTCGATGACGTCCTTGGCGAAATTCGCGGTCGTCGTCTCCGTGATGTAGCTGCTGGCCGCAGCCGCGGGTTCCGGCGCAGCACCGAAGTTTGTCGTCGCCGTCATCTGATTTCCGAAGGAAGCATTATAGGGGTTGTCGCTGCCGCTCATAGGTATCTCCCGCCGCGCCGATCCTGCCGGCGTCTTTGCTAAAGCATGTCGCGCAAAACTGTATGGCGGTTTTGCGATAAAGGCATGCGCAAAACCAAAGACTAAAGCGCGGCAGGCGAATCTAAAAGATCGAGACGCGCTTTAGCGCTAAAATCGTATGTCAGGACGTCACTTTCAAGACAAGTGGCTTATGTCCCGTCGCTTCCATGAAACGGATGAGATCGCTGCTCGCAATCGAGGTCGTCGCATCATTGGATAGCGGATGGCAGTTGACGATCTCGTGCGCCATCAGCTCGGCATCGAGCACGAAGGTGACATTCTCAGCGGTATCGTTGATCGCACCGAAGGCCGTGACCGAGCCCGGAGCAACGCCGAGATACTCCATCAGCTTCTCCGGCCTGCCGAAGGAGACCCGGCCGGAGCCGCCGATGGCATTATGCACTTGCTTGAGGTCGACGGCAGCATTTTCCTCCACGGTCAGCAGAAAATATCTGTCCTTCTTGTCTTTAACGAACAGGTTCTTGGTGTGGCCGCCGGGGATTTCATCGCGCAGGGCCACCGATTCCGCCACGGTGAAAACCGGCGCATGGTCGACCGTCTTATGGGCGATGCCGAGCCCGTCGAGGAAGGCAAACAATTCTTCTCTTGTCTTCGGGGCATTTTCGGACATCGGGCAATCCATTGGACAGGAAGGGAAAAAAGCGAGGCGTCCTGATTAAGGCGGTCCACATCGTTTGGCAATCTTTGCGACCGACGCTTTGCCCCGCATTTGCGGCCTTTCCGCCGGGCGTCAGCGAACACCAGAATTTTTCTTCGCCTCTCCGTCATTTCCCTGTTGCATTTGAAAACCCGTTAGGCCATATAGCGCCGGTCGCCGCGAGGCGGCGCCCACGGTCCAACAACTACCCCGGACCGATGTGGATTGAGCGGGTGTAGCTCAGGGGTAGAGCACAACCTTGCCAAGGTTGGGGTCGAGGGTTCGAATCCCTTCGCCCGCTCCAGTTTCTCAAATAAAATTAAATGTCTGCTTAGCGCCGGGATAGACGCCCTTGCGCCAACGCACGGCAAGAGCAGATTTGACGCCTTGCGCTGCTCCGAGCTCATTTTGGCAGGAATCCATGAGCTGGATAACCATTCTCGAAGAATACGACGGATAGCCTCTGAGTGGGTGGGCGCATCGACTTACTGTTCGGCGAACCTGTCGAGGCGCTGCGCTGAATTCATCGGCCAGCCAGACCCCCACCATAATCTATATAGCACTTCGGAATCCCGAAATTGGTTGCGGTGTTGAAATCATTGGATGTTTCCTCGCGGCGACACCACCCAAAACGCGACGAATTTCGGGATCCCGAAGCGGGGAAATTTCGGGATCCCGAAGTGGGATTTTTTCTTTATGGCGATGCGGCCGCGTTTGTCGGCAACAATCGGCCCGCGGCATCCGACGGAAGAAACCGAGCCGGTCGGAGGCTCACCGATTACGGCACTTTCGACCTCGACGCCGGCTTAGAAGATCAAGATTGTAATTTATTTTGGTTGATTGGTTCGTTTGTAAACTTATTGTCGAGGCAAAAGGACGCGTCTGCGGATCGGATCCCGAATGTTCAGTTTATCGCAGCACAACTCAGTCGACCGACACAGATCCGCACCCGGCGCGTCGATACCGGCGCTGGAGCCGGGTTGCCAGCATCGCCCATAACTTTCTGACTGCTCCCAACATCAACTGAGGTTTCCCATGCGCATCGCCGTCGGTGGCATTCATATCGAATGCAGCACATACAACCCCGTCCTGAACGAGGAGAAGGATTTCCGCGTGCTGCGCGGCGCGGCGCTGCTGGAAGCGCCGTATTTCGCCTTCCTCAGGGATTACGCTGCCGAATTTCTGCCGACGATCCATGCCCGCGCCATCGCCGGCGGCCCGGTTTCGCGTGCCACCTACGAGGCCTTCAAGGGTGAATTCCTCGAGCGGCTGAAGCCGATGCTGCCGCTTGACGGTCTCTATCTCGCCATGCACGGCGCCATGTATGTCGAGGGCATGGAGGATGCGGAAGGCGACTGGATCAGCGCGGCCCGTGCGCTGGTCGGCAAGGATTGCACGGTCTCGGCAAGCTACGATCTGCACGGCAACGTCACGCAACGCATCATCGATGCGCTCGATATCTATTCCACCTACCGCACTGCGCCGCATATCGATGTCGAAGAGACGATGCGCCGCTCCGTTTCCATGCTGGTAAAGAGCCTGAAAACCGGCGAGAGGCCGGTCGTGCTCTGGGTGCCGATCCCGGTCGTGCTGCCCGGCGAGCGCACCAGCACCGTCGATGAGCCGGCAAAGAGCCTCTATGACATGCTGCCCGGGATCGATGCGATCGACGGCGTCTGGGATGCATCGCTGATGGTCGGCTATGTCTGGGCCGACGAACCGCGCGCCACCGCCGCCGCGATCATGACCGGCACCGACCGCACCGTGCTGGAGCGCGAGGCCAAACGCCTCGCGAGGGCTTATTGGGATGCGCGCGAAGACTTTGTCTTCGGCTGCAAGACCGGCACGCTCGAGGAATGTGTCGAAAGGGCGATCGCAAGCCCGACCGCTCCTGTGGTGCTTGCCGAATCCGGCGACAACCCGACCGGCGGCGGCGTTGGGGACCGGGCTGATGTGCTGGCAGAGCTGATTGCCAGGGGCGCCACCGGCGTCGTCTTTGCCGGCATCGCCGACAAGGCGGCGACCGAGGCCTGTTATGCCGCTGGCATCGGTGCGGAACTGGAGCTCAGTGTCGGCGCCTCGCTCGACACCCAGGGTAGCAAGCCCGTTCACGGCCGCTTCACGGTCAAGTTCCTGCATGAGACATCAGATCCCACAGACCGCCAGGCGGTAGTTTCGGTCAGTGGTATCGATCTCGTGCTCTCCGCCAAGCGTCGGCCCTATCACAACATCGTCGACTTCACCCGGCTCGGCCTCGACCCACACAAGGCCAGCATCATCGTCGTCAAATCGGGCTATCTCTCGCCGGAACTGGCGCCGATCGCCAATCCGAACCTGATGGCGCTATCAACAGGGGTCGTCGATCAGTTCGTCGAGCGCCTGCCGCGGCTGCGCAAGCAGCGTCCGACCTATCCTTTCGACAAGGATTTTGCCTTCGAGCCGCAGGTTTTTCTCTCCGCACGCTCGACGCTGGCCTGAGCTTCAGCTGAACCAATTGCATTTTCTGGATGACATTGTCGATCGCGGCGCCGCCCTGTCGCCGCGATCGACTGCTTTCCCGTATCGCGGCAATAGCGGGATTTGAGCAAAAAACGGGCAGATTTGGATTTGCACAAAAAAGCGCTTGACGGTCGGCGCTATTTGGTTTGGACTGAACCAATAGAAAATTGGTACGGACCATTTAAGCGAATGCCGATGGATGAGACGCAGGGCAATTCGAATTATGCGCTGGAGAGGCTGAGGGCTCTGCTGCGGTCCGACAGTCTCGACGCCGACGGCAAGCTGCCGACCGAGCGCACCCTTTCGGAAATGCTTGGCGTCGGCCGCCGTGCCGTCCGCCGTGCCCTCGAAGTGCTGGAGGCTGAGGGCCGCATCTGGCGCCGCCAAGGCTCCGGCACCTATGCCGGCCCGCGCCCCGACGGCTGGAGCGATCATGTCGGCTCGATCGTTGCCGGCACCGATCTCATGGAAGTCATGGAAGTGCGCCTGCGCATCGAACCGCAGCTCGCCCAGCTTGCCGCCATGCGCGCCAAGGCCGCCGATATCGAGCGCATGTATGATCTGGTGAAGAAGATCTACGAAAGCACCGATGCCGACGGCCGCGAACTCTGGGACGGGGCGCTGCACCGCCAGATCGCCCAATGCGCCGGCAACGGCTTCTTCCTCACCATCTTCGACGTCATCAACCGGGTGCGCCAGGACGAGGCCTGGCAGACGATCCGCGAGCGCGCCCGCAGCGCCAGCCGGACGCGGCCCGTCACCTTCGGTCAGCACACGGCGATCGTCGATGCGATCGCCGCTCGTGATCCTGCCAGGGCGGGCGAAGCGATGCGCCAGCATCTGCTGACGCTGCAGGAAAGCCTCATCCGCATCACCTCGCTCGATCATAGCGAAACGGAGGTCGACAAGACCCTCGCCTGAACAGCGAGGTGAGCAGGGAGAAGAGAGACGGGCGGGCCATAACCGCCGGAATGGAAGCCAAAACCAAACAAACAGAACAGAGGAGAATGGAATGAAGATCGCCAAATTGCTGACCGCCACCGTTGCCGGCGCGCTGTTTGCGCTTCCTGCCTTCGCCGTCGACCTGAAGATCGGATTGCAGGACGATGCCGACGTGCTCGATCCCGCGCAGTCACGCACCTTCGTCGGCCGCATCGTCTATACTGCAATGTGCGACAAGCTGGTCGACGTCTCGCCGGATCTGAAGATCGTGCCGCAGCTTGCCACCGAATGGAGCTGGTCGGCCGACGGCAAAGAGCTCACCATGAAGCTGCGCCAAGGCGTCAAGTTCCATGACGAGACCCCGTTCAACGCCGAAGCCGTCGTCGCCACCATCGAGCGCAACATCACCTTGCCGGAATCACGCCGCAAGAGCGAGCTGACCTCGGTCGCAAAGGTCGAGGCGACAAGCGAATACGAGGTCAAGTTCACCCTCAAGGCGCCTGACGTCACCCTTCTTGCCCAGCTTTCCGACCGCGCCGGCATGATCGTCTCGCCGAAGGCCGCCAAGGAGCTCGGCGCCAAGTTCGGCGATCACCCGGTCTGCGCCGGTCCGTTCAAGTTCGTCGAACGCATCCAGCAGGATCGCATCGTGCTCGAAAAGTTCCAGGACTACTGGAACAAGGACAAGATCTTCATCGACAAGCTCACCTATCTGCCGATCCCGGATACGACGGTGCGCCTCGCCAATCTGCGTTCCGGCGATCTCGACATGATCGAGCGCCTGGCCGCGACCGATGCTGAAGCCGTGAAGGCGGATTCGAGCCTGGTCTATGCCGACGCCGTCGGCACCGGCTACATGGCGCTCTATACCAATATCGGCAACGGCGCGCGTGCCGACAATCCTTTCGGCAAGGACAAACGCCTGCGCCAGGCTTTCTCGCTGGCGATCGACCGCGATGCCGTCAACCAGATCGTCTATGAAGGCACGGCCGTCTCCGGCAACCAGCCCTTCCCGCCGAGCAGCCCGTGGTTCGACAAGGATATTCCCGTCCCCGCCCGCGATCTCGACAAGGCCAAGGCGCTGATCAAGGAAGCCGGCTTCGACCGCGTGCCGATCGAGCTGCAGATCCCGAACAATCCCGTTGCCATGCAGATGATGCAGATCATCCAGTCGATGGTCGGCGAAGCCGGCTTCGACGTCAGCCTGAAGTCGACGGAATTCGCCACGCTGCTGAGCGAGCAGACCGCCGGCAACTATCAGCTCAGCCGTTCCGACTGGTCCGGCCGCGTCGATCCCGACGGCAATATCCATCAGTTCATCACCTGCAAGGGCGGCATCAACGACACGAAATACTGCAACGCCGAGGTGGACAAGCTGCTGAACGAAGCTCGTGCTTCGACCGACGATGCCGTGCGCAAGCAGAAATACGATGCCGCCGCCGTCATCCTCAACGACGATCTGCCGATCATCTATCTCGGCCATCAGTCCTGGATCTGGGCGCTGCACAAGAACATCACCGGCTTCGTTCCGTCGCCGGATGGCATGATCCGCCTCGTCGGCGTCAAGAAAGCCGGCTGATCCCTAGAGCATGATGCCGAAAAGTGTGAGCGGTTTTCGGACGACATCATGCTCTACTTTTTGATCCAGCAAATCATGCGGCGGAAACCCTCCGCCGCATGACCCCAGTCGTGTCAGGATCGCCCATGTACACCTACATCGCCAAACGGCTCTTGGTCGCCATACCGACGCTTTTGATCATTTCGGTCTTCGTCTTCTCGCTGCAGAAGCTGCTGCCCGGCGATCCGATCCTCGCCATGGCCGGTGAGGAACGCGACCCGCAGGTTCTCGAATTCCTGCGCGAGAAATACCGGCTGAACGATCCCGTGCCCTATCAATATGTCCGCTGGCTGGGTGCGGCCCTGCAAGGCGATCTCGGCATTTCGCTGCGCACCAACCAGCCGGTTCTGCAGCTCATCGCCGAAAAGCTGCCGGTCACCATCCAGCTCGCCATCATGTCGATGATCTTCGCCTTTGTCATCGGCGTGCCGATGGGCATCCTGGCGGCCGTCAAGAAGAACACGATGATCGACTATCTCGCCAACATCATCGCGCTGACCGGTCTGTCGATCCCGAATTTCTGGCTCGGCATCATGCTGATCCTGCTGGTTTCGGTCAATCTCGGTTGGTTGCCGGCATCAGGTTACGAACCCTTCTTCAGCAATCCGCTGCGTTCGCTGGAAACCATGCTGATGCCCTCCTTCGTGCTCGGCAATGCGCTGGCCGCGACCCTAATGCGGCATACACGCTCAGCGATGCTGAGCGTCCTCAGCACCGATTACATCCGCACCGCCCGCGCCAAGGGGCTGGCTGAAAGCTCGGTCGTGCTCGAACACGGCTTCCGCAATGCCATGCTGCCGATCGTGACGCTGACTGCCTTGCTCTTCGGCGAACTGCTTGCCGGTGCCGTGCTGACCGAGCAGATCTTCACCATTCCGGGTTTCGGAAAGCTCATCGTCGACGCCGTCTTCAACCGCGACTACGCCGTCGTCCAGGGTGTGGTGATCTGCACCGCGATCGGCTTCATCCTGATGAACCTCTTGGCCGACATTCTCTACGTCCTGCTCAATCCACGCATGAGGGCCGCCCTATGACCGCGATCGGAGAGACCGTCATTCCCTCTGCGATCGACCGCTCGCCGAGCCGTGCCTGGCGCAAGCTGAAGGCCAACAAGGGTGCGCTCGTCGGCCTTGCGATCATCGCCTTCTTCGCAATCCTCGCCATTGCCGCCCCCCTCCTTCCGATTCCCGATCCGAACGCCACAAGCTGGTCGGCGATCCGCAAGGCCCCGTCCGCCGCCCATTGGCTTGGCACCGACGACATCGGCCGCGACATTCTTTCCCGAATGATCTGGGGCGCGCAGGCTTCGCTGATGGCCGGCGTCTTCTCGGTGGCGATCGCCGTTGTCATCGGCGTGCCCTTCGGCCTTATCTCCGGTTATTTCGGCGGCTGGATCGACATGGTGATCTCGCGCATCACCGAAGCCTTTCTGGCCATGCCTTTCCTCATCACCGCGATCGCGCTCGCAGCCTTTCTCGGCCCGAGCCTGACCAATGCGATGATTGCGATCGGCCTTTCCGCCATGCCCGTCTTCGTGCGGCTGACGCGCGGCCAGGTGCTTTCGGTCAAGATCGAAGAATATGTCGAGGGTGCCCGCTCGATCGGCCTCCGGTCCTCGAGCATCATCACCCGCTACATCCTGCCGAACGTCTTTGCACCGATCCTCGTGCAAGCGACGTTGACCATCGCCACCGCGATCATCGCCGAGGCAAGCCTCTCCTTTCTCGGTCTCGGGCAACAACCGCCGGCGCCGAGCTGGGGCTCGATGCTGAACGTCGCCAAGAATTTCCTCTCCCAGGCGCCATGGATGGCGATGTGGCCGGGTGCCGCGATCTTCCTCGTCGTCATCGGTTTCAATCTTTTAGGCGACGGCCTGCGCGATGCGCTCGATCCGCGCGAAGCATGATTTCTCGAAAGGACATTTGACATGACCGCATTCACCACCCGTCCCGAGATCCTCGGCACCTTCGGTGTCGTCACCTCGACGCACTGGATCGCCTCGGCCGTCGGCATGAGCATTCTCGAAAAGGGCGGCAATGCCTTCGACGCGGCAGTGGCGACGGGCTTCGTGCTGCAGATCGTCGAGCCGCATCTTTGCGGTCCGGGCGGCGATATGCCGGCGGTGATCTATTCGAAGAAGAAGGACAAGGTCGAGGTCATCTGCGCGCAAGGCCCTGCCCCCGCCGGTGCGACGATCGAACACTATACGGCAGAGGGCCTGAGCCTGATCCCCGGCGACGGGCTGCTTGCGACCGTCATCCCCGGCTCCTTCGATGGCTGGATGCTGATGCTGCGCGACTATGGCTCGATGAGCGTGCGCGATGTGCTGGAACCGGCGATCTATTACGCCGAGCACGGCCATCCGATGCTGCCGCGCGTCTCCGCCACCATCAAGGGGCTCGCCGCCTTCTTCGAGAAGGAATGGCCGACCTCCTACGAGACGTGGCTGCCAGGCGGCAGCGCGCCCGAAGCGCATGCGAATTTCAGGAATCCGGTGCTTGCCGAAACCTGGAAGCGCGTCATCGCCGAGGCGGAAGTGAAAAGCGGCCGGGAAGCGCAAGTGCAGGCGGCCCGCGACGCCTTCTATCGCGGCTTCGTTGCCGAGAAGATCGACGATTATCTGAAGACCGCCGAGGTGATGGATGCAAGCGGCAGCCGCCACAAGGGCGTCCTGACTGCCGCCGACATGGCGAACTGGTCGGCGACGATCGAGGAGCCGCTGACCTATGATTATCATGACTGGACGATCGCCAAGATCGGCCCCTGGGGCCAGGGTCCGGTCTTCCTGCAGACCCTGTCGATCCTCAAAGGCTTCGATCTCGCCGCGATGGATCCCGCTGGCGCCGATTTCGTCCACACCGTCGTCGAGGCGATGAAGCTCGCCTTCGCCGACCGCGAAGTCTATTACGGCGATCCTGACTTTTCGGAGATTCCCATCGCGCATCTGCTGTCGGAGACCTATGCCGCCGAGCGCCGCAAGCTGGTCGGCACAGACGCCTCCTTCGATCTTCGCCCCGGCATCGTGCCTGGCTTCGAAGCGCAGCATGATCTGACGATGAAGATGCTCGGCGCGGATTCCAAGACCGGCGCCGTCTACGAGCCGACCATGGCGCATCTTTCCGAAAAGCGCGGCGACACCGTGCATATCGACGTCATCGACCGCCACGGCAACATAGTCTCCGTCACGCCATCAGGCGGCTGGCTGCAATCCTCGCCGACCGTGCCCGGCCTCGGCTTCTGCCTCAATTCCCGCGCCCAGATGTTCTGGCTGAAACCAGGGTTGCCGACGTCGCTTGCGCCCGGCAAGCGGCCGCGCACGACGCTGACACCGTCGCTCGGCCTCTATGAGGGCCGCCCGACACTGGCCTTCGGCACACCCGGCGGCGATCAGCAGGAGCAGTGGCAGCTTTCCTTCTTCCTGCGTTATATCAATCACAAGCTGAACCTGCAGGCGGCGATCGACCAGCCGCTGTTCCACACCTCGCATTTTCCGGGCTCTTTCTATCCGCGCACCCGCGAACCCGGCAGCCTGATGGCGGAAGCGAATTTCGGCCCTGATGTCCTTGATGCCCTGCGTCGCAAGGGTCACAAGCTGACGGTCGCCGATCCCTGGACGATCGGCCGGCTGACCGCCGCGAGACGCGATGCCGACGGACTGTTGCGCGCTGCAGCCACCCCGCGCCTGATGCAGGCCTATGCGATCGGGAGATAGTCATGACCTGGTCTATCGTCGCCCGTGATCCCTCGACCGGTCATCTCGGCATCGCCGTCGCGAGCCGCTTCTTTGCCGTCGGCGCCCTGGTGCCGCATATTCGCGGCGGCATCGGCGCCGTTGCTACCCAGGCCTTCGTCAGCCCGCTTTACGGCGTCGACGGCCTGTCGCTGCTGGCTGCAGGCAAGGCGCCGGAGGAGATCATCACCCAGCTCACTGGGCGTGACGCCGGCCGCAATCAGCGGCAGTTGCACCTCATCGATGCGAAGGGGCGCAACGCCGCCTTCACCGGTCCCGCATGCATCGACTGGGCGGGGCATCTGATCGACGAAAACGTCTCGGTCGCCGGCAACATGCTCGCGGGTCCCGACGTCGTCGCCGAAACACTTGCCACCTACAACAAGGCAATGGACAAGCCGCTGGCCGAACGCCTGCTGCTGGCGATGCAGGTAGGCGAGGATGCCGGCGGCGACAAGCGCGGCAGGCAGTCCGCCGCCCTCATCATCCATCGCGACCAGGATTATCCGTGGCTCAGCCTCCGCGCCGACGATCATCCCGATCCGCTCGCCGAACTTGTTCGCCTGCACGCGGTGGCGGGTGAACGTTACCTGCATGTCGCCGAGACGATGGCGACGCGGCAAAATCCGAACGGCATGACGGACAGGCGCGAGATCGATGAAAAGATCGCGGCGCTGGAAGCGGCCCGCATTGCTGAAGGCAGGCCTTCGGCCTCCTTCGCCACGCCTTTGAAGACGTGAACCAGATAGAACAAGGCAACGACATGCTTGATGTTTCTTCAGCCCCCGCCTCCCCGGTTCTCTCGGTCAGGAACCTGACGACCTCCTTCCTCGTCGATGGCGACTGGAAGCCGGTGGTGCGCGACGTCTCCTTCGACGTCATGCCAGGCGAGACGGTGGCTATCGTCGGCGAAAGCGGCTCGGGCAAGAGCGTCACCTCCCTTTCGATCATGCGGCTTCTCTCGCCAAGGGATCGAGCCGCATCGATGGCGCCATCACCTTGAACGGCAAGGATGTTCTCACCCTTTCGGAAAAGGAGATGCGCCGGGTGCGCGGCAACGACGCCGCCATGATCTTCCAGGAGCCGATGACCTCCCTCAATCCGATCTTCACCATCGGCCGCCAGATCTCCGAAGCGCTGACCTGCCACGGCGATATCGGCAAGGCCGAGGCGCGGGCCGAAACCGTGCGCCTGCTGGAAAAGGTCCGCATCCCCAACGCCGCCTCGCGCTTCGACGAATATCCGCACCAGTTCTCAGGCGGCATGCGCCAGCGCGTGATGATCGCCATGGCGCTCGCCAGCCGGCCGAAATTGCTGATCGCCGATGAGCCGACGACAGCACTCGACGTGACGATCCAGGGCCAGATCCTCGACCTGATCAAGATGCTGCAGGAAGAAGAGGGCATGTCCGTTCTCTTCATCACCCACGACATGGGTGTCGTCGCCGAAATCGCCGACCGCACCATCGTCATGTATCGCGGCGAGGCGGTGGAAACCGGCACGACCGACGACATCTTCCATCGCGGCAGGCATCCCTATACCCGCGCTTTGCTCTCGGCCGTGCCGCGCCTCGGCTCGATGGCCGACCGGAAATGGCCGCTGCGTTTCCCAGTCGTCGATACCACGACCGGCGAACGCCGCGAGCCGATCGAGGTGGCCGATACCGTCGACCGCCGGCGAACACCGATCCTCGAAGTCAAGAACCTCGTTACCCGTTTCGACATCCGCGGCGGCCTGCTCGGCCGCAAGACCGGCGCGATCCATGCGGTCGAGGATGTCTCCTTCGATCTCCTCCAGGGCGAGACGCTGTCGCTCGTCGGCGAATCCGGCTGCGGCAAGTCGACCACCGGTCGCTCGATTACCCGCCTCGTCCAGCCGAACGGCGGCAGTGTCAGCCTCGACGGTTATGATGTGCTGAGCCTTGACGCGGCCAGTCTCAGACGGATGCGCCGCAGCATCCAGATGATCTTTCAGGATCCCTTCGCCAGCCTCAACCCGCGCATGACCGTCGGCGCGGCCGTCGCCGAACCCATCACCGAACACGGCCTCGGCACCGGCGCCCAGGCCCGCGACAAGGCGGCCGATCTTCTCGAACGCGTCGGGCTGAAACCCGATATGATGAAACGCTATCCGCATGAATTTTCCGGCGGTCAGCGCCAGCGCATCTGCATCGCCCGCGCGCTCGCACTCGATCCGAAGGTGATCGTCGCCGACGAAAGCGTTTCAGCCCTCGATGTCTCGATCAAGGCACAGGTCTGCAATCTGCTGATGGACCTGCAGCAAAGCCTCAACCTCGCCTTCCTGTTCATTTCTCACGATATGGCGGTGGTCGAGCGCGTCAGCCACCGCGTCGCGGTGATGTATCTCGGCGAGATCGTCGAGATCGGTCCACGTGCGGAATTGTTCAGCAACCCGCAGCATGCCTACACGAAGAAGCTGATGGCAGCTGTGCCGGTTCCCGACCCCTCACGGCGCGGCATCAAGCGCAACCTCGGAACCGACGAGCTCAAGAGCCCTGTCCGCCCGGTCGGCTACGTCGCGCCGCCACGCCGATACCGGGAAGTGACGGCAGGCCATCTGGTGAGGGTCGATGAAGCCGCCTGAACGCGAAAAAACCACTCTCCAAAGCATCAGGATAACAAGTATTGCGGGAAAATAACCCGCGCCGGTGGCGCGCGGACCGTCTTTTTTGCTGCACCGCTTATATGACTTCTGCTAGATATTATTTTGCCGATAATTATTAACGACCGATTCCACCCTTTTGTGTTCTCTTATCCTTGCGAATCAAAAAGGTTTGATTTGCCCGGGGACGGCCCCCATGTTGAAGCATGGGGCGATGCAACAGTTGGGTAGGAGCCTATGCTGCAACGGATTGAAGACATTGATGCAGCACTCGTCGACAGGCTGCAGCATTCGGCGTTCAAGTACTTCCTGAAATATACCAATCCCGAAAATGGCCTGGTGGCGGATACGTCGATCGGCGGGGTTCCGTGCAGCATCGCAGCCGTCGGCTTTGCGCTTTCCTCTTATCCTGTTGGTGTCGAGCGTTTATGGATCAGCCGCGAGGAGGCAGCCGAACGCACGGTCAACACGCTGCGGTTCTTTGCCGAGGCGCGCCAGGGCGAGGAACGCCACGCGACCGGCCACCGCGGTTTCTTCTACCATTTCCTGCACATGGATACCGGCCATCGCGCCTGGAACAGCGAGCTTTCGACCATCGACACGGCGCTGCTCGTCGCCGGCATCCTGACGGCTGCGCAATATTTCAATCGGGAAGACGACGAGACGGAAACCGAAATCCGGGAACTCGCGACCTTCATCTACGAGCGCGTCGACTGGCGCTGGGCGCTGAACAAGGGCGACACCATTGCCATGGGTTGGAAGCCCTCTTCCGGCTTCTTGCGCTGGCGCTACCATGGCTTCGACGAGGCGATCATCCTCTATACGCTGGCGCTCGCTTCGCCGACGCACCCGATACCGCAATCGAGCTACGACGCCTTTACGTCAAGCTATTCCTGGATGCTGCATGGCGAGCAGTCCTATCTCTATGCCGGGCCGCTGTTCATCCACCTGTTCTCGCATGCCTGGATCGATTTCCGCACCATTCAGGACAAGCCGATGGCGGAGCGAAACTGGGACTATTTCCGCAACACGCAGGTGATGATCAACGTCCAGCGTGACTATGCCGAACGCAATCCCGGCCAGTTCGTCGGCTACAACAGGAATATCTGGGGTTTCTCTGCCTGTGACGGCCCGCCGCCGACACGGCGCATGCGTGGCGGCCGCCAGCCGAAGGTTCTGGGTTACGCCGCCCGCGGAGCGCCGCTCGGCCCGGATGACGGCACGATCGCACCCTGGGCAGCCCTTGCCTGCCTGCCCTACGACAAGCAGGCGGCTCTCGACGGCACCAAGGCGCTTCTGACCACCTATCCGAACCTGCTCTTGGAAGGCGGTTTTCCCGGCGGCTTCAATCCGACGGTCAAGACCAAGCGGCCGGAAGGCTGGGTCGACGACCGCACCGTCGGCATCGACCAGGGCCTTGTCGTCATGACCATCGAGAACGACCGTTCGGATTTCATCTGGAAACTGATGCGGCAATCGCCGGTCATCCGCCTCGGGCTCGAGCGCGCCGGCTTTACCGGTGGCTGGCTCGAAGGCATCGAGCCCGAAGAAGTGGTACGCAAGGTCGGCTAGGTCCAGAGCATGCCGCGCAAAAGTGTACAGCGGTTTTGCGACAACGACATGCGTAAAAACAAAGGCCTAAAGTGCGAGGAGCGAATCTGAAAGATCGTGACGCGCTTTAGAGCTGTCGCATGGTATCAGTTCTCGAAGACATGCGCCTTGCCGGCGATATCGAGGCGAACGAGGTCTCCCCGCGCCGGAAGAGCGACGCTCGAGGTCTTGATAAGGATCGGCGGCAACGCCACACCTTCGAGCGAGACGGCGACGGTGCAGACTGCGCCGCCGAATTCCACTTCGACGACACGCCCGCCATAGTTGCGATCGCCTTCATCGGCAACGACGCGAATCTGCTCGGGACGCAGCATGATCTCCGCCTTGCCCTGACGGCTGCCTTCGACGGCGACATGGCCAAGGGCGCAGTCTGCCAAGCCGTTGCGGATGATGGCGGGAAGCAGCACGGCATCGCCGAGAAACAGTGCCGTCTCGCGATCGCGCGGATGCAGGTACAAGGATTGCGGCGACCCGGCCTGGATCAGCCGTCCCTCCCTCAGAACCGCGACCTGATCGGCAAAGGTCAGAGCCTCTTCCTGATCATGGGTGACGAGAATGGTGGTGATGCCGGCCGCCTGCAGCACGCGCGCAACCGCCTTGCGCATATTTTCACGCAGGCCGGTATCGAGTGCCGAGAAAGGTTCGTCGAGCAGCATCAGCCGCGGCTTACGGCCGAGCGCGCGGGCGAGCGCCACGCGCTGCTGCTGCCCGCCGGAAAGCTGATGCGGACGCCGCGCCAGCATGCCGCGGTCGAGTTCGACCATATCGAGCAACTCGACGATGCGCTTCTCGCGATCGGCTGCCCTTCGTTCGAAGCCGAAGCCGATATTTTCTGCAACGCTTAAGTGCGGAAACAGCGCGCCGTCCTGCGAGACGATGCCGATGCCGCGTTTATGCGCCGGTACTGTCGCCGGACCGTCCGCGAGCAGGTCGCCGTCCAGCGTCACCCTGCCGACATCGGGTTGCTCGAAGCCGGCAATGATGCGCAACAGCGTCGTCTTGCCTGAACCGGACGGGCCGACGACGGCCGTGCGGCTTCCGGCCGAGACTTCGAGCGAAATATCCTTCAGCGCCTGGACGGGGCCATAGCGCTTGCTGATGTTTTCGATCGTGAGCAGCGTCATTGGCCGGCGGTCCGTTTCGATTGGGTATAGAGCATCAGGGTGAGCGGCAGTGACAGCACGACCATCATGAAGGCGTAGGGGGCGGCCGAGACATAATCGATCTCGCTGGTCAGCGACCAGAATTTCGTCGCCAGCGTGTCGACGCCGTTGGGCGACAGCATCAGTGTCGCCGTGAGTTCATTGGTGATGCCGAGTGCGGCCAGCGCGACGCTGGCAGCCGCTCCGGGTGCGGCAAGCCGCATGGTGATCTGCCGCACCGCCTGGCCCGGGGTGCGGCCGAGACCCATCGCGGCGCGCTCCAGTTCCACCGGCGCTTGGGCGATGCTGGCACGCAGCCCGACCATGGCGCGCGGCAGGAAAAGCATCACATAGGCGACGAGCAGCGTTGCGAAGGTCTGATAGAGCGGCAGCACGAGACGCACGGTGATGGTCACCAGCGCCAGCGCCACGACGACGCCCGGCAGCGAGCCGACATAATAGTGGCAGGCTTCGAGCACGCGCTGGAGGCGGCCGGGCGCCCGCACGGAAAGCCAGGCCATCGGTGCTGCCGCAATCGTCGCCAGCACGCCGCCGACGACGGCAAGCACGATCGTCTGCAGGAAGGCGCTGCCGACCTCGATGCGCCAGATATCGGTGCCGCCGAGATAGAGCCAGCGGCCAAGCGTCACCAACGGGACGCCGAGCGTCAGAACCGCCAGGAGGACAGGCAGCAAAACGGCGGGCACCACCAACCAGCCCAGGCGGCGGCGGTCCGTCGGGCGTGGCGAACCCGCGCCGACGCGGGCATAACGTTCGTTGCCGCGCACCAACACCTCGAATCCGAGCAGAAAAAGACAGCAGGCGACGAGCACGCCGCCGAGCATGTTGGAGGCCGGGCTGTTGTAGGAGGACTGGAACTGGTCGACGATCGCCGTCGCGAACGTGTCGAACCGGATCATCACGAACAGGCCGTACTCCGAAAGCAGATGCAGCGCGATCAGCAGAGAACCGCCGCAGATGGCGAGCCTGAGCTGCGGCAGCACGGCGCGGAAGAAGACGCGCCAGGGATTGAGGCCCAGCGAGGCCGCGGCATCCTCGATAGCCGGATCGAGACGGCGCAGCGCTGCGGCGACCGGCAGGTAGAGGAACGGATAATAGGCGATGACCGAGACGAAGACACCGCTCTGCAGGCCGCGCATGCCGGGAACGAGGCTGACCCAGGCATAGCTGTGCACGAAGGCAGGCACGGCGAGCGGAGCGATCGCCAGCCAGGCCCAGAGCCGGCCGAAAGGAATGTCCGTCCGCTCGGTCAGCCAGGCGAGCGTCACCGCAAGCGCGATCGACACCGGGATGGTGATCGATTCCAGAAGGACCGTATTGACGAGAAGTTCGCCGACGCGTGGCCGGAAGACCAGGGCCTTCACCGTTTCCCAGCCGACATCGTAGGTTACCCAGCCGATGAAGCCGAGCGGCACGAGACTGAAGATCGCGACGACGGTTGCGAGGAGGATCACCGAAGCGTGCGGCATGCGTCCGCGCGGCAAAGCCATTCGCGTGGCCCTCGGCGCGACCGGCGCCTGGTTGCCGGATGCGAGCAATCTGTTGTCCTGCAGCAAGGCCGATGCCTTTACACGCTGAAAAAGGAAGGCAACCGCCTTTGAAAGGCGGTTGCCGGATATCGTCATGCCCTAAGGTTTTCTTGAGCCAAATGCAATAGTTTTGGCCGGAAGACGCCTGCGGCAGAAAGGTCTAAGCATGTCGCGCAAAAGTGTGCCGCGGTTTTGCGACGACGACATGCGGAAAACGAAAGATCTAAAGTGTGGCGCGCCACGCTTTAGATCAGGCCGGCAGCCGTCATCAGCTCCACGACTTTCTTGCTGTCGAGGGTCGAAGCTTCGACCTTCGGGGCATTGAGATCGGCAAGCGGAGTGAGCTTGTCGTTGGAGGGCGCATCCTTGCCGATGGCATATTCATAGGAATCGCCGTCCTTGAGGACTGCCTGGCCGGCCTTGCTTGTCAGGAACTTCAGGAAAGCCTGGGCTTCCTTCATGTGCTGCGTGGACTTCAGGATGCCGCCACCCGAAACGCTGACGAAAGCGCCCGGATCCTGGTTCTTGATGTAGTGCAGACCAACATTCTTGCTGTTCTCGCCTGTTTTGGCCTGATCGCCGAACCAATAATAGTGATAGATAACAGCGCCTTCGACTTCGCCTGAATTGACGGCCTTCATCGCGACGCTGTTGCCCTTGTAGGGCGTGGCATTGTCTTTCAGGCCCTTCAGCCATGCCTTGGTGGCATCTTCGCCCTTGAGCTGCAGCAGGGCAGCGACGATGGCCTGGAAGTCTGCACCGGCAGGTGCTGCACCCCAGCGGCCCTTCCAGGCGGGATCTGCCAGATCGAGCATCGACTTCGGCAGCTTGTCTTCGGTGAGCTTGGTCTTGTCATAGGCAAAAACGGTGGTACGGGCGGCAATGCCGGTCCACATGCCGTCAGCCGGGCGATACTGATCCGGAACCTGATCCAGCGTTTCCTTTTCGATGGGGGCGAAGAGGCCCGCGCCATCGACCAGCGTCATTGCCGGCGAATTTTCGGTCAGGAAGACATCCGCCGGGGAGGCGTCGCCTTCCTGGATGATCTGGTTGGCGAACTGCATGTCGCTGCCCTGGCGCATGGTGACCTTGATGCCGGTCTCCTTGGAGAAGGCGTCGATCCATTCGCGGCCGAGGCTTTCGTGCTGGGCATTGTAAACGACGAGACCTTCGTCCTGCGCTTGGGCGCTGCCTGCGAGCGCGGTGGCGGAGAGAAGCGAAGCGGCAAGCGCGAGCGAAAAACGGTTAAGAGCAATTTTCATGATGGCCTCCGTGACGATGTCACCCGAGCTCTCCAAGGGCGATGAGAGGCGTATATTTTTCCTGACTGCCGATTTCAAGTTTGGCTTGGTCGGAAAAGCCATCACAATATCTTGACTAAATATTTCATATTACAGGGGAATAAATCTCGATTTGGCAAAAAAGGCGGCGCTTCCCGAGCGCCGCCTCTCTTTTGCAGCCTTTTGCCGCCAGCTTATTCGACGTCGAACTTGACGCCCTGCGCCAGCGGCAGCGTCCTGCCGTAATTGATCGTGTTGGTGGAGCGGCGCATATAGGCCTTCCAGGCATCCGAGCCGGATTCACGGCCGCCGCCGGTCTCCTTCTCGCCGCCAAAGGCGCCGCCGATCTCGGCGCCCGATGGCCCGAGGTTGACGTTGGCGATGCCGCAATCCGAACCGCGGGCGGAGACGAAGGTTTCGGCCTCGCGCATGTCGTTGGTGAAGATCGACGACGACAGCCCCTGCGGCACGGCATTGTGCAGCGCCAGCACCTCGTCGAAATCGCTGTATTTCATCACATAGAGGATCGGCGCGAAGGTCTCGTGCTCCACCGGTCCGGTCTGATCAGGCATTTCCACGAGCGCCGGGCGAACGTAGAAAGCCTCGGTCGAACCGCTTTCGACGCGGTCCCCTCCGGTCACCGTGCCGCCGGCCGACTTCGCCTCGCCAAGCGCTGCCTGCATGTTTTTAAAAGCCTGGCCGTCGATCAACGGTCCTACAAGCGTGCCGGTTTCGAGCGGATTGCCGATGGTGACGGAGCCGTAGGCCTTCTGCAGTCTAGGCACCAGCTGATCGTAGACGCTCTCGTGGACGAAGAGACGGCGCAGCGTCGTGCAGCGCTGGCCGGCCGTACCCATGGCGGAGAAGGCAACGCCGCGCAGCGTCAGGTCGAGATCGGCCGACGGGCAGACGATCGCCGCATTGTTGCCGCCGAGTTCGAGAATGGCGCGGGCAAAACGCTGCGACAGGCGCGGACCGACGGCGCGGCCCATGGCCGTCGAGCCGGTGGCGGAAACCAGCGGGATCTTCGGATGATCGACCAGCACTTCGCCGACCTCGCGGCCGCCGATGATCAGCGTCGACAGATTGGCCGGTGCGCTACCGCCCTCGGCGACGAAACGCTTCAGCGCCTTTTCGAACAGCGCCTGCACGGCAAGCGCCGTCAACGGCGTCTTTTCCGAGGGCTTCCAGACGGTGGAATTGCCGCAGACCATCGCAAGTGCGGCATTCCACGACCAGACGGCAACAGGGAAGTTGAAGGCGGAGATGATGCCGATCACGCCGAGCGGATGCCAGCTTTCCATCATCCGGTGCTCGGATCGCTCAGTGGCGATCGTCAGGCCGTAAAGCTGACGGGAAAGGCCGACCGCGAAATCGCAGATGTCGATCATCTCCTGCACTTCGCCCAGACCTTCCGAAGTGATCTTGCCAACCTCGATCGAAACGAGACGGCCGAGCGCCGCCTTGGAGGCGCGCAGTTCCTCGCCCAGCAGGCGGACCAGTTCGCCGCGCTTCGGCGCCGGCACGGCACGCCATTCGAGGAAGGCCTGATGCGCCGCTTCGATCGCCGCCTTCGTCTCGGAAACGGAATGTTCCCTGAGTTTGCCGATTTCCTTGCCGGTGACCGGCGAGGTGACGGAAAGCGTGCCGCCGTGATAGCGGCCGGCATCGACGCCGAGTTCGGCAAGCAGCTTGGCGGTTTCGGTGGCGAGATCGAGGACGGCGATGGTCATTGTCGTGTTTCCAATCTTATTATTCTCAGAAGCGTGCATCGCTTCTCAGAAGCGGGCATCGGCGAAATGGGCGACCTGAGCGCCGGCTTCGTACCATATTTCCTTGAGTGCACGGAAGCTTGGCTCGGTGGGCGAAGTCAGCGGCAACGGCAGATCGGCTTCCGGAAGCCGGCCGAGGATATGCTCCGCCAGCGTACGGCCGAAGACCGTACCGGGGGCAATGCCGCGGCCATTGTAGCCCGAAAAGCCGACGACACCAGGTGCGAACTTGTGGAAGCGCGGCAGCGCATTGTCGGTCATGCCGATCTGGCCATACCATTCACACTCGAATTCGACGTCGCCGATTACAGGGAAGAGCCGCTTCAATGCGCGTTTGGCCCAGCCCTTGTGTACGGCCAGTCCGGTATTGCGCAGCGCCCCGACACTGCCGAAAACGAGACGGCCGGCCTGGTCCATGCGGAAGGAGGAGAGGATTTCCTTGGTATCCCATGCGCCTTCTCGCCCAGGCAGGATCGACTGGCGCAGATTGTGGCCCAGCGGCACGGTGGCGAAATTGAAATAGGGCAGATGCACCTGTTCGCTGCGCACCTGTTCCCACGGGCCGGTACTGTAGGCATCCGTTGCAACGATGATCCACTCCGCGCTGACCTCGCCGCTTGCCGTCTTCACGGTCCAGCGGCTGCCATTGCGCTCCGTCGCGATGACCGGGCTGGATGTGTGAATGGCGACGCCGGCCTTGACGGCGGCATGGGCAAGGCCGCGCGCATAGGCAAGCGGCTGCAGCGTGCCGGCGCGTTTGTCGAGCAGCGAACCCGAATAGGCATCGCTGCCGATGCGTTTTGCCGTCTCCGCCGCGTCGAGCAGCGTCACGGCTGCGCCGCGGGCAGACCATTGCGCCGCGCGATCCTCGATCTCCTTCAGACCGCCCGCGCCGACCGCGCAATGCAGCGTGCCGTTCCGTTCGAGTTCGCAGGCAATCTGATGTTTGTCGATCAGCTCCATGACCAGCTTCGGCGCATTGCCGAGCAGATCGAGCAGACGTTCGCCATGCACCGGGCCGAGCACGCCGGGCAGATCGTTCGGCATCACCCACATGCCGGCATTGATCAGCCCGACATTGCGCCCGGCACCGCCGAAGCCGATCTCCTTCGCCTCCAGCAACACCACCTTCGACCCGGCTTCGGCAAGATGCAGGGCGGAAGAGAGGCCGGTGTAACCGCCGCCGACGATGACGACGTCGGCCGATACCGCGCCGTCGAGAGGCGAGGTCGTCGGCGCTTCGGGCGCTGTCTTTTCCCAGAGGCCGTGGGAGCGCGGATCATTCAGCATGGCTCAGTCCGATCAGAGCGAAATCGCGGATACTCTAATGCAAAAAAGAAAGTGTTGAACCTGCCATTTCACGCAACGGTCTTCAACGGCAGGCCCGCAAGGCCGAGCGCGGCCAGCGCCGAATCCAGCGATGCGGCCTGGCGTTCGGCGTAAAGCGCCAGCTCGTCCTGAACGGTAGCACCGAGTGCTGCCTCGAAGGCGTCACGGTTCGAGCGGGTCGCATAGTTCTGCTGCTGGTCGGTACCGAGGTTCGACTGGAAGATGCCGGCCGCGCTGACGGGCAGGAAGTCTTCGTAGACGATCGGGGTGAAGGCGAGATAACCCTTGGCGATCAGCGCCTCCGGATCGCCGGGCAGCGTGCTGCCGGCCGCGGCGACAATGCCCGCAGGCGTCGCGGAATAGCGGAAGAAGGCCAGACCCGCCCTGCGCAGCTCGTCCCAACTATCCGGCAGTGCCTTGAAACGCGCAGCGAGTTCGTGATCGTAGGCGCCGGCCTTGGCGCCGCCGGCGCCCACCTGCACCTCGCCGCGAACCGAGGCGAGCAGTTGGTCGTAGAGCACCCGGCCCTTCGCCGTCAACGCCACGCCGCGCTGTTCGATCTCCCCGAAGCGGGCGGTATGTGTCCCTTGAATCGCACCGTCATCATCGGAAAAGGCGATCGTTTCTTCCAGCGCCTTGAAGCTCGTCTGTCGCAGCAGGATATCGCAATGACGGCGCGGCGGCCCTTCGATGACAGCCTTCGGCGTGATGCCGCGTTCCGGCATGCGGGCCTGGACGGCGTCGATATCGAGCGTGCGCGGCGTCAGATGGTTGATGTGCGGTCCCTTGAAGCTGACGACGTCGGCGATCAGCCGATGGGCGTCGTGCAGGCGCTTGTAGGTGTCGGCGCTGACTGTCGCTTCGCCATGCCAGCGGAAGGTTTCCAACGCCTCGGCGACGAATTCCGTCGCTTCCGCCTCGGTCAGGCCGCGGTTCTGCTCGTGGCGCTCGATCAGCGCGACGGCGCGCGGCGTGTAGATCCGCCGTTTCGCCAGAATGGCTTCGGCTTCGCCGCGCAGCCCTTCGTCCTCGATCAGTTCCAGTCGCAGCAGCGAGGTGAAGACGCGGAATGGATTGACGTTGAGTGCTGCCTCGTCGATCGGCCGGAAGCTGGTGGAATGAACCGGCACGCCGGCGACCGAAAGATCGTAGTAGCCGACCGGCTGCATGCCCATGACCGCAAACAGCCGGCGGATGGTGAAAAGCTCGTCGGCCGTACCGAGCCTTATAGCGCCGTGACGCTCGACATCGATGCGCTCCAGCTCGCCGGCGCGGGCCAGGCGATCGCGCAGGTCAGGATCGTTTTCGAGGCAGCCGGCATTCACATCCGCCACCAGTTCGATCAGCGTGCCGTATTGCGGCACCTCCGCCCGGTACATCTGCGACATCGACTCGGTAAACAGTGATCGGATGCGGTCTGGGGAAACGAAGGCTTGCGGCATTGGGAAACTCCGGCTCATTCCGTTTTTGCAGGATGAACCTCTTTACACGCGCCAGAAAGCGGCAAATATCGCTATTTCGGAAATAGCCCATTCTGAAACGGAATGACCATGCTGACGTCTAGACGTTTTCTGCCATCGATCTCGCATCTCGCCGCCTTCGAGGCGGTTGCCCGCACCGGCAGCGTGACGGCAGCGGCGCGCGAACTCGATCTGACGCAGAGCGCCGTCAGCCGCCAGGTCAGCGCGCTGGAGGAGCAGCTTGGCGTCGAGCTCTTCCTGCGCGAACGCCAGACCATGCTGCTGACGCTTGCCGGTGACGGATATGCCCGCGAGATTCGCGAAGCGCTGCGGCGGATATCGAGCGCCTCGCTGAACCTGCGCGCCAATCCGCATGGCGGCACGCTCAATCTCGCCATCCTGCCGACCTTCGGCACGCGCTGGCTGGCGCCGCGCCTGGGACGCTTTCTCGTCGCCAATCCCGGCGTGACCATCAATCTGGTGACCCGGCTTTCGCCTTTCGACTTTCGCCTCGATTCGATCGACGCCGCCATCCATTTCGGCCACCCGCACTGGCCGGGCGCCGAACTCGCGCTTCTGATGTCGGAGCGCACGGTGCCGGCCTGCAGTCCGGATTTTCTGAAGCGATATGCGATCAAAGCGCCAGAGGATCTGCTCGCTGCTCCGCTTTTGCACCTGACGACGCGCCCTGACGCCTGGGAGCAATGGTTCGCCGGCAACGGCGTTTCCTTCGAAAATGTGCACGGCATGCTCTTCGATCAGTTCGCCACCGCCGCGCAGGCGGCGATCGCCGGCCTCGGCGTCGCCCTGCTGCCGACATTCCTGATGCAGGAGGAGATCAGGCGCGGCGATCTCGTCGCCGCTGTCGACCGTGAAATGGAGAGCCGCGAGCGCTATTATCTCGCCTTTCCGCCCGAGCGTGCCGATTATGCGCCACTTGCCGCCTTTCGCGACTGGATCATCGCCGAAGCGGCCGCCAATCTGACTGCGTGACGAACGGCTTGCATCGGCATGGCGCTTTCGACCATTATGCGATCCAAACAACTTTGCAGGAAATCTCCATGAAGCCGATCTTCGTCCAGCTCCAATGCGCACCCGGCAAGACCTATGATGTCGCCGACGCCATCTACCAGACCGAACTGGTCTCGGAGCTCTATTCGACCAGCGGCGACTACGATCTGCTGCTGAAGGTCTATATCGAGGAAGGCCAGGATATCGGCAAATTCATCAACGACAACATCGCCAATATTCCCGGCATCATCCGCTCGCTGACGACGCTAACCTTCAAGGCGTTCTAGAGCAATTCCAGCAAAAGTGCGCAGCGGTTTTGCGTCCGGAATTGCGTGAAACAAAAGAGATAGAGCGTTTCCGTGATTCGAGAAAAACGGAAACGCTCTGAATCCCCGTCAGACACGGTTAACCTTTTTCGCGAAGAATCGCCTTGGCAGGACGTCGCCTAAACCGCGCCTTAACGCCGGGCATGTCTGGTCGTTGCTATCACGGGCCCGCGTCAGCGCAGGCCGGCACGTGCAGCGATAGGTGGAAAATGTCGATCGTCGAGGCAGATTGGGCGCGCGCGAAGCCGCAGTTGGAAACAGCCCCGCTGATCGTCCATGTCGTGCGCCAGTTCCTGCCCAACCGCGGCGGCCTCGAAGACGTGGTCGCCAATCTCGCCCGCCAGACGGTACGCCGCGGTTATCGCGTGCGCGTCGTCACGCTGGATTCGCTCTTCACCGCCCCAGAGGATAAGCTGCCGCCTCGCGAAGGTATCGACGGTATCGAGGTGGTGCGCATTCCCTGGTTCGGCACCAGCCGTTATCCGCTGGCGCCTGAGGTTTTCCGCCATCTCGCCGATGCCGATCTCGTCCATGTCCATGCCATCGACTTCTTCTTCGATGCGCTCGCCTGGGGCCGGCTGCTGCACGGCAAGCCGATGATCGTCACCACTCATGGCGGCTTCTTCCACACGCGGAAATACGCGACGATCAAGAAGATCTGGTTCCGGACGCTGACCCGCGCTTCGGCGATGGCTTACCGCCGCGTCGTCTGCTGCAGCGCCTCCGACCTCAAGCAGTTTTCCGAGATCGTGCCCGACAGCCTTCTGATCGAAAATGGCGCTGATATCGCCAAATTCGCCGACACCGCTTCGCGTCGGGCAAAGCGCCGCATCGTCACGATCGGCCGGTTTTCGGTAAACAAACGGCTGGATCACCTGCTCGATGCGATGGCCAAGCTGAAGACCCGCGACCGGGAATGGCATCTCGACATTGTCGGCGCCGAATCCGACCTGAACCGGGCGGATGTCGAAGGCGCAATCGAAAGCCGTCATCTTTCCGGCCGCGTCACCTTGCATGTGTCGCCCGAGAACGACACCATCCGGCGCATCATCGCAGAAGCCTCGCTCTTCGCCTCCGCCTCGGAATATGAAGGTTTCGGCCTGGTGGCGCTGGAGGCGATGAGCGCCGGCCTCCTGCCGGTGCTGAACGCCAACGATGCCTTTGCGACGCTTGCCGCCCGGCATCCCGCAATCATGCTTGCCGATTTCACCAATCCTGAGAGCGCCGCCACGGCGATCGAAGCGGCCTATGAAGGCCTTTCGCGCCAGCCGGAGACCGTTCGCACCGAGCTTCTCGACGCCGCCCGCGGCTATTCCTGGGATATCGTCGCCGGACGTTATATCGATCTCTACAGATCGCTTGATGTCGTTGCCGCGGAAAGCAGCTGATCCCGCCTAAAGCGCGCCGCGATCTTTCAGATTCGCTTGCCGGAATTCAGGTCTTTGTTTGCCGCATGTCTTCGGCGCAAAACCGCTGCCCACTTTTGCGCAACATGCTTTAGCTGAAATCCGGTCATGCTCTGGCGAGACGAATGATCTCGTCGAGCACGAATTTGCGCGATTGCGGCGGCGTCAGATTGTGGTCGGCATCCGGCAGCATCAGCAGGCGCACGTTCGGATAGCGGGAAAGCCTGGCGCCGCGCGGCCCGAAGTGGAAGTAGACATGGTCGAGCCCGACATCGCCCTCGCTGTAGATCAGCGTCAGCGGCACCTTGCGCTTGCCGAACAGCGCGAAGGAGTGCCGGACCTCGCGGGCGATATGGCGCCGGTCGGGAAGCAGCTCGAGCACCGGCGCGATCCACGGCGACAGCCGGCGGCCGGCGGCGATGACGATGTTCTGCAACGCCGAGACGACATCCACCTGGCCGCGCAGCAGCCGCTTCAGCGTGTCGAGCCGCGCCAGGCGCTGGCTGTAATCATCGAGGCTGCGGGGAACGGAGACGACATGCTCCCTGCGCACCGGCATGTCAGGATCCCAGTAATAGACGAACGGATTGATCGACACGACAGCCTTCAAGCGCTCGTCGGCAACGCCGGCGCGGAAGGCGACATAGCCGCCGCTGCATCGGCCGGCGACCATGACGGGGCCGGCGACGACGCTTTCGAGCAGGTCGAGCGCGGCGACCGCGTCCCCGGTCTGGGTATCCGAATAAAGCACCTGTTCCGGCGCATCCGGCCGCGGCGGGCTGTCGCCGACATTGGCGGAATCAAAGCGCAGCGAAACGACGCCTTGGCGGGCGAGCTCGCGCGCCATGTCTACCGTCGTCCGTCCCCAGCCGGCATGCCGGTCATAGGCTGTCGACAGGAAGAGCACGGCGTTACCCTTGATCTCGCCGAGCGGCCGGCTGACGACGCCGACGAGATGATTGTGGCTTCCGAAACGGACCGGCGTTTCCGCAAAATCATCGCCGGCAAGCAGCGGGTTGTCGATCGCCGCCGGCGAATGGGCGGCGGATGTCTGCGTCGTCGTTGTCTCCAGCCATGTCGTCAGCAGCCCGACGACAGCCATCGGCGTCTTGGCAAACAGCGGATTGGTGGCGAGCTCGTCATAGCCCTCGAAGGCCTTCTGCTCGACATCGGCACCAAGCGCCTTCAGCGCATCGGCAAAGCCGGTATCGTCGGCCTTGGCAGGACGTTCGAGGATCAGGTAGCGGGAGGTTGCGAGCCCCTGCGGCGAGGTGATGTTGAGCTTGCCGAGCTCGGCGGCGATCTCTTCGGGCATGACGAGCCCGGCGATCTGCACCTTGGTGGTCTGGACATGCTCCTTGCCGAGGCCGAGATCGGCATCGATGATCTTGGACCACATGTTGAGTTCGCGCAGATAGGCCCGGCCGCTCAGCACCGGCGCCAGCATGACGAGGCTGTCGACGCCTTCGATCGAGGAACCGACGCGATGGGCAAGCGTCGCGCCGAGGCCCTGTGCGATGAGGATGATACGGTCGCAGCCGCTCAGCGACTTCAACTTGTCGGCGGCCGCGCGGATCGAATCTTCCCAGGTTTCCAGCCTCGCCGGCAGTGCGTCGAAATTAAGCGCATCGCCCGTGCCACGATAGTCGAAGCGCAGGCTCGGCACGCCGATATCCGAGAAGTGCTCGGCCGCGACCCGGAAGAATTTGCGGCTGCACATCTCCTCGAAGCCCCAGGGGCTGACGAAAAGCACGGCGGCCGAACGTTTCTTGGCGAGAGGATTTTCAGGCATGAACAGCCCGATCGTACCGTCGAAGACCACAGGCAGGGCGGCGCTGCGTCCCGCGCCCTCGGCCGGTTCCAGCGAGAATTCGCCGGGCGCGACCTTGGCGCGATCGGGATCGCCGGGAAGCCGTGGCGCGATGAAATTGATCGCCTGGCCGACCGGTCGCCGCAGCAGGGATGGCATCTTCTCGAGAATGGAGCGCATGACTTCGACATCCTCGCCTGGCACGGCGCGCAGCACCCGGAGTGCTGCAAAATAGGCGAATGCGCCGGCGATGATCGCGCCGACCAATCCGGCCGGACCATGGACGAATTCCAGCACGGAAATCGCTCCGCAAGCACACAGCACGGAGGCGAGCGTCACCTTCGTCAAGCTTGCGTAGAGACCCGAAAGCTGGGATCCGAATCCTGTCTGTCTGATCATCATCACCGACATCGCTACGAATACGAGGATGCGCACGAGTGCGGCGCCCTCGGCCGCAAGCCTAGGTACGATCAGTAAACAACCCGCTACCATCAGTAGGCCACCTATCACACTGATGTTCAGGCGGGAGCGGGCCCTGTCCATCGACAGCAGGTAGAGGCTGAGGATCTGCATGAAGGTATAGGCGGGAGCAACAAGCGCAAGCAGCGCCACCACCGTCCCGCTGCGGCGGAACGCTTCGCCGAACACCACGAGCACCAGTTCGCTGGAGATCGCGGCAAGCCCCAGGCTCATCGGCAGCACGATATAGGCCATGCTGCGGGTAACGGCGGTAAAGACCTCGACCGGCAATGTCGAATCGTCGCTGCTGTGCCGTCGCTCGGAATAATAGGGCAGCAGGCTGCCGGTCATCTGGATCGGCAGTTGCAGCGCGATATTGGCGATCGACAGGCCGACGGCATAATAGCCGACCATCTCCACCGACCAGAACTGCTGCAGGAAGAGCAGCTCGAGCCGGTTGAGGAAAATGGAATCGATGATGAACTGGATCGACAGGATGACGGAGGAGGAGGCGAGATATTTCAGCGAGACCCCGCACCAGTCGCGCCGCGCCAGAAGGATCGGCAGCGTGGCGAAAAACAGCACCAGCTGGCCGAGCGCATAGCCGACGAGTACGCCTTCGACGCCGTAGAAAACGGCGCCGACGGCAACGCCGGCAAGCTGCACGATCGAGACGGCGACCGTCAGCTTAAAGAAGGCGCCCAGCTTCTTTTCGCCGATCAGGTAGAATTTGACGAAGGAACCGATCGCTTGGACGAAGAACAGCACGCCCGTGACCAGAGCGACGGATGGCGCCGTGTCGGCCCAGTGCATCTTTTCGGAGGTCAGGAAGAACAGCGCGTAGAGCGCCAGCAGCACGACGGTCGAGAACATCATGAAGCTGACGAGGATGGCGGCAAAACCTCGCCGGCGGCGCGCGTCGAAGCCTTCCGCCGAAAGTTGCGGCAATGTCTTCAGCAGCGTGATGCTGGAGCCGAGCTCGGCGATCGAGGCGCCGGTCACCACCAGCCAGAGCGAAAAGGCGACGATGCCGTTGGCTTCCGGCCCGAGCAACCGTGCGGTTATGATCGAGGAAACGAAGCCCGTCAGAAGCAGCAGCATGCCTGCCGCCCCGTTCATCACCGAGTTTGCGATAATACCCTTCGACATCTGTCCATCCGTCAGGATCGGCCTACCGCCGCATACCTGCCATCTCTAATGCGAAAATGTTAAAATAAAGCGGAGTGACGACGTCACCTTAGGCGGTCTGCATCGCCTCCAGCGCCTTGAGCGCCTTGTCATAGCTGTTCTCGGCGAGGTAGCGCAGCAGGAACTCCCGCGCCTTCTCGGCCTTCTCACGCGCTCGCTCAGGCGCGAGGAAGATATCCTTCAGATGCCCGGCTGCTGCCTCGGGTGAGGGATCGGCCCAGACCGCGCCTTCGAGCCCGGCAAATTCGGGATGGGTATCGACCACCGGAATGAGGGGAGAGGCAACCAGCCAGCTATTGTCGGGATCGCAGAAATCCACCGTGCCCGACCAGGCCGTGGAAACGACCGGCGTACGCTGCATGATCGCCTCGGCCACCGTCAGCCCGAAACCCTCGGAACGATGCAGCGAAAGATAGGCGTCGGAACAGCGGATCAGGCCGTTGATCTCGGAGTCCGACAGCCTGTCGGTGACGATCCTGATCCGGCTGTCGCCAGCGACCGAGCCGATCAGTTCTCGCAGGCCTTCATCCTTGTCGATATTGCCGCTGGCCTTCATCAACAGGAAGGCGCTGGGGCATTCGGCGGCAAATATCCTGAAGGCCTCGATGACGGCCTGCGGATTCTTCCGGTTGATCGAGGACCCGGCGCTGAAGATGAAGCTGACGAGAAACGCGTCTTCCTCGATGCCGAATTTCTGGCGCATTCCTTCGGTCGCCGGCTTCTCGGTGACGGGATGCGGAACGACGATGACCGGTGCCGCAGTGAGGGGCGCAATCGCCCGCCTGGTGAATTCCGACGGCACGAAGACGGCATTCATGTAATGCATCGCATTGCGCCACTCCGCCGGCACGACTTCGAGCTCCCAGGCGAAATAGCCGATGTTGAAAGCGCGGGTGAAATTCGCAACGCCCTTCTTCAGGATCGCGCGCGGCAGCATCGGCGGATTGAGATGCCAGATCCGGCTCCCCGCGGGTTCGGCGGAGAGATGCGACGGTGTCCATCCGGCGAAGGAATTCTCGTCAGGATGCGTGCTGACGTCGGAGAGCGAAATCGCCCGCCCAGCTTCCGTCAATGCGCCGGCGCAGAGCCTTGCCGATTCGCCAACGCCGACCGCCATCGAGAGATAGCCGACGATTTCCACCGGCCTGCGCGGATTGAAGGCAAGACGCGACCGCGGGATCAGCCGCTGCAGAACATGGGCGCGCAGAAAGCGGTATATCGTTCTCAAATCACGCTCTTTCCCAATGGATCGGCATCATCCTTCGCAGGGGCGTCAGCCCTCGATTGCGACACGATGCGAACTGCCTAGACTTCTGATCTCGCCCGCAGGCGGAGTATCGCTTTCCACGCCGGACAGCGCGTGGAGCTGCACACGCCGCATCGCGCCGGGGGCAAGGTGGAACCAGTCGTCGTCGGCCCGATAGCCTTCGACGTCGATATGCACCGATTGCGCCAGCCGGTCGGTCCTGAGATCGACGAACCAGTCGTCGCCGTCTCTGGTGAATGATGCTTCGATCCCTGCGTCATGCAGCGCCTTCCCCCGTCCGCACGGGAAGTGGAAGCTCTCTGCGAGAATGGCGCCGTCTGCCAGCGAGCGCAGGCGCGCCACACTGGCATCATGCGCCGGCGGCCCGAAACGGAAGGCATAGGTCGTATCGAAGAAGGCGCCGAACAGCGCGGTGCAGGCAAGACGCTCCGTGTCTCTTGCCGCCAGCTTGAAGGCCCTGCTGCCGCTGACGACCTGCTGTTTTCCGCCGCGCAGGCAGACGACCTCGAGCTCCACGTCAAGCGCGGCATCCGTCTCGTTGACGACATGCACGTCGAGACCGTTCGTTCCCTCGTCGGTGAAGACCACTTGCACCGGCCGGAATGCACGGCGCATCGCATACCAGACAGGCTTCGGCTCTCCGGTGGAATCGATCACTCCCCAGCCGGGACCGGGCAACAGGTCCTGCAGCGTCCAGACGAGTGCGCCGTTGCAGGCGGAGCCCTTGCGCCGCCATTCGGCAAAAGTCTCCTCGATCACCTCGCCGGTAACGGCGCGGGAGAGATCGAGATAGCGTTCCGGATCTTCGCGGCGCAGCTCAGCCGGATCGAAACCGTAGAGAAGCTGCAGGTAGAAATCGCGAACATCCTCGAAATCCCACGATGCGCTGCGGTCGCGGGGCACGCGGGCCTTCCACAGCGGACTGTGGACGGCGGGCACATCGAGATGACGCTGCAGCGTCCTTTGCTGCGGCACATGCGCGAAGGCGAGGCTTTCGGAGGCAAAACGCACATCGGCGCGGCGCGCATCGGCAATTGGCCGCATATAGGCGCCGACGCCGTAATAATGGGCAATACCGGCATTCGGCGAAAAGGGCATCGCTCCGCCATAGGGCGAGTTCGGCACATAGGGCACATCGGGGCGCATGCGCGCGACGACCGCCGGGATGATTTCATCGGTGACCGGCCCGCTCCAGAATTCCGCCGGCAGGCCGAGCATTGCCGCCTGCTGGTGGACTTCGCTGCCGCCGCAGAGCGCGGCCAACGAAGGCGACGCCTGCACGCCGTGGAGGAATTCCTCGACCTCCGCATGCACGTGACCAAGAAAAGCCTTGTCGTTGCGTGGATAATCAAAATTGGCGAACATGAAGTCCTGCCAGACGAGCAGACCGAGCTCGTCGCAGAGTGCGAAGAAATCAGGCGTTTCGTAGGCCATGGTGCCGCCGATGCGGATCATGTTCATGCCGCCTGCAGCGGCAAGCCGCAGGAGCGGCTCATAATCCGCCCGCCCGCCCGGCAATCGCACGATATCGGCCGTCGTCCACACGGCACCACGGCAGAAGATGCGTTCGCCGTTGACGAGAAGCGCGAAGTCGTCGCCATCGGCACCACGGTCGACGTCGATACGTCGAAAGCCGGTCCTGCCGAGCGGATATTCCACCCCGTCCGAAACCAGTGTCAGCGCGTAGAGACGCGGAGCACCATGCGTATGCGGCCACCAGGCCTCGATGTCGGAAAGCTTGAGGATAGCCGAGTAATGACTGTCGCCGACCTTCTCGAAGGGCTGCTCCATCCCGCCGCAGCGCAGCAGCATCGCCGGATCCTCGGCATTGCTATGCAGGGACACGCTGAGACGGCCGACGCCACTCTCCTCCAATACGGCGCGGATGGAGACATTGTCGATCGAGACGGGATGACGCCGCACCATCGAAATCGGCCGCCATGGCCCGACGGCATGGATATCGGGGCACCAGCCCGGCATATGGCCGAGCAGCGTCGTGCGGAAATTCTTCAAGCCCGCCGGCGTGATCATCTGCGGCCGCCAGCGCGCGCGCGGGCCTGGCTCCGACAGGCGGGGCCCAAGCGCCCGGAAGCACAGCGCCAGTTCGTCGCCGCCCGAAAGCGTCACCGGAATCTCGTGCGCCGTGAACATGCTCTCGGAAAACAGGACTTCCTGGCCGTTCAGGAAGACATGGCAGAGCGTTGCCAGCCCTGCGAAACGCAGGATCGCGTCGCCGGGCTCGGCATCGAAAAGCCGGCAGAGATACCAGGCATCCCGCGTGTTCAGCGGCTCGGGATTTTCCCGGTCGAAGAGCCCGGCTTTTTCGAGCGCGGCGGCGACGGTGCCGGGAACGGGTGCTGGAATGAATTGTGCGGAGAGCGGGATGTCGTGCGGCACGGCGCAGGCGCCCGGCTCCGTCAGGATCAGGTTCCAGCCTTCGGAAAGTAGACTTTCCTCGGCACCGATGCTCGCCAAACGCCCCCGCATGGTCAGATCTCCGGCCTCAGATTCGCCCCGCAAGCGACGCCATCATGGAATCCCATGCATCGGCGGCCGGATCAAGTGCTGCCTGCAACGGCTCGAACTTCCTGCGGGTGACGGCGCGGGCAAGCTGGAACTGCACCGATTTCGCCACCTCCGAAATACGCCCGGCATGCTCGGCGGCAGCCGCGAATTCACCAGGGGAAAGCCAGGCGAGGTAATCGGCCGCCAGCTCGAAATTGGCGCCCACCTGGCGAAGCGTGTTGAAGGCGTATTTATGGAAGAAGCCGAACGGCCGTTCCGCCACCGCTTCGACCTGTTGCGGAAAGACGCTGGCAAAGGCGCGGATCGGGTTTTCGCGGGGACGCCGGGCAAAATGAAAACCGGCAAGTCGCCGCGCGGTCGCGCGCAGATGCGCGTCGTCTGCCGGCCTTTCCGGGAATCGTGCAAATTCCGTATAGGGCAGAAACGGCGCGTCGTTTTCCGTCAGATGCAGCTGAAACAGCCCGTCGAAATCCTCGCCTTCGAGACGGAAATAACCGGCATTGTGGAAATAATCGACGCGCTTGGCCGCAACATCCAGCCGGTTGATCGCAACCGTCGTCTTGCCGTGCTCCTGCCGGTAGGCGGTGCCGCGCGTATCCGGCATGTAGAAAGAATCCATTTCGATCAGGCAAAGGCGGGCACGCGCGATCTGAACCTCGACATGGCGTTCGACACGGTCGTAGATGGCAAGCTCAGTCGCACGAATGCCGTAGAGCGCTTCGAGATCCTCGAGCGGCACCTTGAAGAAGGTGAACTGGTCGCCCTCGAAATCCTGCGTCAGGGTAAAACCCAGCATCGCCTCTGGCGCAACGCCTGATGTCGCCAGAACCTCGATCCAGAGATCGACATAACAATTGGTTTCCGGCCAGGCGCGCTCGCCGGAATGCAGCGCATGCGCCCGGTAGGTTTCCGGGTCGATTCCCGAAAATACCCCCGAAAATAACGACGTCATCGATTTGCTCAGCCCCACAGCGCTTTCCGTACGCTGGCCGGCCATTGCTTCACATCGAGCCCGTGATGATGGAAGAGGGCAAGGGCGATGCGCTCCAGTCCGAAGCCGACGCAGGCGGTGTGCGCGACACTGCCGTCTTCGAGATTGAGACCCCATTTCGTGCCGAAGGCATCCTGATGGTAGTTGAAGCTCATGCAGGCGGTCGGGTTGGCAGCCGAGGTGATCGGGATCAGAAGCTCGAACTTCAGGTTCTGGTCGCGCTGATTATTGGCGAGCATCTTGCCGGCGCGGCCGAAGAACGGATCATTGGCAACGTCGATCGTCACCTCGAGGCCCACGGCCTTCATCATCTCGACGCCGCGATCCATCCAGCGCTGGCGGAAGTCGGTAACGTGCAGCTCTGTGCCCATGCACACATATTCGCGCATGCGGAACAGCTGCTGGCGGGCAGGATCTTTCGACGGCTCATGGCGGAAGCAATAGGATTGCAGGTCGAAGAGGCCGCCGGTCTTCGGCAGGTTGCCGCGCTTGGCGATCGTCGGATAAAGCGGATAGCAGGCAGCCGGCGTCAGCACGATGTCGGTCGCCTCCTGCCCCTTGGTCCAGTCTTCGCCGACTTCCATGCATTGCAGCAGGCTGACATGATCGAGCTCGCTGCCGCAGAAGCTGTGCACCGTGCCGGCGAGCTGCGGAAAGCTCTTCATGTAGCCGCTCTTCTCGAAGAAGGCGCGGTTCATGCCGGGCGGAAAGCGCATGGCTTCGGCACCATCGGCGCCGCCGAACGTGTCGATCAGGCGCTCGAAGGCAGCGATCACGTCTTCGAACTGGCCGCTGCGGCCGTAGAGCCCGTCGATGCCGGTATCGATCAGCAGACCGGATTCGAAAAGCCGGTCCAGAAACGAGGTCTGCATATCCATGACTGTCACCCCAGTAGGCTAGTGTCCTGCTTATGGACAAGAAGCATGCTCGACGTGTTGCCGAGGATGCGGTCATTCGAAATCATGAGCTGTGCGGAATGCGCGTCGCGCAGATGGCGTCCGAGGCTGAAGGGCGTGCCGTTCTTGTAGCCCATGATGCCGCAGATCAGCATGGCATGGTTGACGATTTCCAGGATCATCTCGGACGAGGCGATCTTGACGTTGTTCATCGCCACCGCAAATCCCATCGAAGACAGCCTGTCGGCATCGGCCTTGGCATCCTCATAGGCCTTGAGGCCGGCAACCACGTTGGATTTCACCATCTGCAGCAGGTTCGAAACCTCGGCGAGGCGTAGCGCGCCCGGCGGCTGGGCATCCGGCGCCTTGCGGGCGGCAGCACGCACGAAAGCCTGGGCGCGCACAACGGCGTCGACGGCGATGCCGTACCAGACGCCGCTCCATAAGAGGTGCGAGGAGGCAAGCATGGACTGCGCCGCGATCTCCGCGAAAGGCTTCGGCAGGATCTGGCAAGCCGGCGCTTCGCCCTTGAACAGGAAGCCGTCGGAGCAAGTGCCGCGCATGCCGAGCGTATTCCAGACATGCGTTTTCTCGAGCGTGTACTGGTCCTTGAGGAAGGCCGTCAGCACCTGATCGGAGGAAGCCGCCTGCGCGTGGGCACGCGAGGTGATAAGGATGGCGTCGGCGTGCGAGCCATAGGAAATGACAGTCGCATCCTTTTCGAGGCGGCACGTGTCGCCATCGACCTCGACCGCGCAGATGCTGTTGCGCAGATTTCCGCCGATACCGCCTTCGGTGGTGGCGGATGCGATCAGCAGCTGTTCGGCGGCGATGCGGCGCATGAAGCTGCGATGCCATTCGCTGTCGGCGCCGTGTTCAACGAGGCTCGACAGCTTGATATGGTGCATGGCGAAGACCATGGCGCTCGCGGCGCAGGCCTGGCCGAGCATCGAGCACAATTCGGCGATCTCGGTGATCGAGGCGGATTCGCCGCCGAAATGGCGCGGCACCTGGATGCCGAGCAGCCTTTCGGCCTTCATCGCGTCCACGGCTTCCCTGGGGAAACGGGCTTCGGCGTCGACGGCATCGGCGTGTTTCGCCGCGATTTCAGCAACGCGGGCCACCCTTGCAACAAGACCGTCCTGCATGATCTTGACGGGGAAATTCATCAGGCGACCTTCCGGCTGTCCCGGATGAGATCGACGGTCCTGGCGATGGCCGAGATGCTCGCGAAGGATTTGCGGTTGAGGAGATTGTCGGGAAATTCGATGTCGAAGGCCTCTTCGATGCCAAGCATTAACTGCACAGAAGCAAAGGACGTCAAACCTGCCGCATAAAGATCGGCGTCGTCGGCGACCTGGTCGATCGACCCAGGAAGCTTGCCGAATTTGGCTACGAGGTCGCGGATTGCCTTATTCATCCCATCACTCCAAGATTCTCATGATCCCGAACCGGCGTTCATCGCCTTGTCATGAGCGTTCTTTTAGTGCGGAAAACAGAACATTCCGCTAATTTATTGAGTTAAATATGACTGAGGCTCATAGTTACGATTTTAGCGATCATTCCCGGATTGTCGTAAACAACCACATTATATCAATGACTTAAGATAATTTCGATACTGCGACACAGTCTGGTTTCTGGCGTGGAGAGTACAGAAATGACACGCAAACGCCGCGTTTGTCTCAATCGGCCGGCGGATAGGAATGCTCGCCGCCACGATAATCGGTGACGGAATAACATCCGTCGCCTGTCGCCCGCATCGCGCTTCCACTGATGACGGCCTTGCCGTGACCGCCGGGGATATCGAGGATGTAGGCCGGCTGGCAGAGACCGGAAATCCGCCCGCGCAGCGCCTCGACGATCTCCTGCCCCTCCTCGATCGTCACTCTGAAATGACTGGTGCCGGGCGCCAGATCCGGATGATGCAGATAATAGGGTTTGACGCGGATTTCGACGAAGGCCTTCATCAGCTTCGCCAGCACGTCGGGATCGTCATTGACACCCTTAAGCAGCACCGACTGGCTGACCATGGCGATGCCGGCATCAACGAGACGGGCGCAAGCGGCCCGCGCTTCCGGCGTCAGTTCGCGGACATGGTTGGCATGCAGCGCGACATAGACCGTCTTGCCGCTCGCCTTCAGCGCGCCAATCAGCGCCGCATCGATCTTCTCGGGGTCGACGACCGGAACACGCGTGTGGAACCTGATGATCTTCACATGCGCGATCCCGGCAAGCGCCTCCATGATCTCGCCGAGCCGGCGCGGAGAAAGCACCAGCGGATCGCCGCCGGTGAGGATGACCTCCCAGATCTCCTCGTGACCGCGGATATAATCGAAAGCTGCCCGCATCGCCGCCGCATCGAGCGTGCCGAGGCCCTGCGGCCCCACCATTTCGCGCCGGAAGCAGAAGCGGCAATAGACCGGGCAGACATGCACGGCCTTGAGCAAGACACGATCGGGATAGCGGTGAACGATGCCTTCGACGGGGCTGTGGGCATGATCGCCGATCGGATCGGCGCGTTCTTCCGGGGCGATCGTGAGTTCGGCCGCATCGGGCACGAATTGCCGAGCGATCGGATCATCGGGGTCGGCTCGATCGATGAGCTTGCTGATCGCAGGCGTCAGCGCAACCGCGTAACGCGCCGCCACCTCCTCGAGCGCTACGCGATCGGCAGGCGCGACCAGCCCTGCTTTCACAAGATCGTCGACGCTCTTGATCGGTTTGACGACATTCATCGTCCGTACTCCGCCACCGGCGCCCAAAGCACCTGGTCGATGTGTGATGCTCCCGTCGCCAGCATCACCAGCCGGTCGAAGCCGAGCGCGATACCGCTTGCCTCGGGCATCAGCGATAGCGCGGCGAGGAAATCCTCGTCGATAGGATAGGTCTCGCCGTAGACCCGCGCCTTCTCGGCCATCTCGATCTCGAACCGTCGCCGCTGTTCGGCAGCATTGGTGAGTTCGCCGAAGCCGTTCGCAAGCTCGACGCCGCAGGCATAGAGCTCGAAACGCTCGGCAACCCTCGCGTCGCGTGCCGAGGGACGGGCAAGGGCCGCCTCCGAGACCGGATATTCGTCGAGAATGGTGATGCGGCCGAAACCGAGATGCGGCTCGATCTTTTCGACCAGCACCCGGCTGAAGAGATCGGCCCAGCCGTCGTCATCGGCAACACGCATGCCGACGCGCTTCGTCTCGGCCGCCAGATGGTCGCGGTCAGTCGAACCGTCGGCGGCGACCGAGGCGAGAAGATCGATGCCGGCATGACGTTGGAACGCTTCGGCAACGCTGATCCGCTCCGGCCCGGCAAAAGGGTCGCTCTCGCCGCCGCGATAGGCAAGCTTCCCGGTCTTCACCGTTTCCGCCGCCAGCGCCAGGATCCGCACGCAATCCATCATCAGACTCTCGTAGCTTTCGCCGGCCCGATACCATTCGAGCATGGTGAACTCAGGATGATGCAGCGGCCCGCGCTCGCGGTTGCGATAGACATGGGCGAAACACGAGATGCGCTCCTCGCCCGCCGTAAGCAGCTTCTTGCAGGCAAATTCCGGCGAGGTGTGCAGGTAGAACGGCGCCTTTTGCCCATCCGTCGTCAGTGCTTCCGTGGCGAAGGCATGCAGATGCGCCTCATTGCCGGGAGAGACCTGCAGCACCGCCGTATCCACCTCGATGAAATCCTCGCGCGCGAAAAACCCGCGCAACGCCGCCTGGATCGCATTGCGTCCGATCAGGAACGGACGGCGGTCGGCATGCACGGACGGGGTCCACCAGGGGGACGCTTTCGCCGAAGAGTTCATTCCAAGCTTTCTTGGCCGGAGAAGCCGGTATTGGGGGGTGGCTATTTCCCGGATTTTAGGTTAGTTGCGCCCCAAAGAAAAACATTTGCGTCTTCGGGGCGTCTCGACAGTCATCTACGACGCCGAAAGCCGAGTTACAAGGAAGTCTTATGGTCAAGGTCATCGCCTCTTCGGTCCGCAAGGGCAACGTTCTCGATGTCGACGGCAAGCTCTACGTCGTTCTCACCGCCCAGAACTTTCATCCGGGCAAGGGCACGCCGGTCACCCAGGTCGACATGCGCCGCATCGTCGACGGCGTGAAGGTTTCCGAGCGTTGGCGCACCACCGAACAGGTCGAGCGCGCCTTCGTCGAAGACGTCTCCTTCCAGTTTCTCTATGAAGACGGCGAAGGCTTCCACTTCATGAACCCGGCGAGCTACGATCAGGTCGTCGTCGATGTCGCCACAATGGGTGACGACAAGGCTTATCTGCAGGAAGGCATGTCCTGCATCCTCTCGATGCATGAAGGTATTGCGCTGGCGCTCCAACTGCCGCGCCACGTCACGCTCGAAATCATGGAGACGGAACCGGTCGTCAAGGGCCAGACGGCATCGTCCTCCTACAAGCCGGCGATTTTGTCGAACGGCGTGCGCGCCATGGTGCCGCCGCACATCAATGCCGGCACCCGCGTCGTCATCGCCACGGAAGACAATTCCTACGTCGAACGCGCCAAGGACTGATCCTAGTTTCAGCCTATCGAAGAGGCCGGCTCGCGCCGGCCTTTTTTGTATCCGCCGCCACACTATTCGGCATCGTGCTCTAGAGATGCGGGTTGCGCGGACGGTATTTCTTGACGAGCTTCTGGTTGATCTCGGCGGCACCCGGCATGTTGGCGCTGAGATAAATTGGCGCATCGCCCGATTTCGAAAGCTCCGAGGCGACTTCGGCGAAGATCGCATTGATGACGGTCACCCCGACGGCCGTCGAGACTGGCCCAACCCGGAGCCCCGTGCCTTCGAGATCGACAACGGCGTCACCCGGCGGCAGCCCGTTGTCGAGCACCACATCGGCCACGTCGGCAAGCCGCCGGCGGCCATTGGCGATCGCTGAGGAATAGGCGATCGACGTGATGGCAATCACCTTTGCGCCGATTTCGCGCGCATAGTCGGCGGCCTCGATCGGCGCGGCGTTCACGCCCGAATTGGAGGCGATGATGATGACATCGCCCGGCTGCATCCCGTAACGCTCCAGCATCGGCCGCACCAGGCCTTGCGTGCGCTCATAAACCGAACTGATGACCGCGCCCTCATGCAACATGGCCGAGCCGACGAGCACCGGCACGGTGAAGGCGAGCCCGCCGGCACGATAGTGCACCTCTTCCGCCAGCATATGCGAATGGCCGGTGCCGAAGACATAGACACGCTTGTCGCCTCGGGCAGCATCGAGGATGACGGCTGCTGCCTGCGCCATCGGCTGGGCAAGCGTCTGCTTCAGTTCCTCCAGCCGGCCGATGAGGTTGGAGAAATAGGCATCGGTAATGTCGGTCATCCCACTTCTCCTTGATTTTAGGCCGCTTCGCCGCTGAGCCAGGTGGCGGTGACGGCAAGCGCATCGGTGAGATGCACGAGATCGGCACGCGCGCCCGGCGAGAGATGGCCGCGATCGGCAAGCCTGAGAAACCGCGCGGGATAAAGGGTCGCCATGCGCAAGGCCTCGGCGAGCGTCAGGTCGAGATAGGTGACGCCGTAACGGATCGTCGAGATCATGTCGACATCGGAACCGGCCAGCGTGCCGTCGGACAGCACCAGCTTCGAGCAAAAGCCGCCCCTTTCACGCCGGACGGTGCGCCCGTTCAGCGTGAACGAATCCTTCTCCGACCCGACGAGCGACATCGCGTCGGTGACGAAGAACAGCTTGCCTTCGCCGCGTTTGGCGCGGAGCGCTGTGCGCAAGGCCTTCGGATCTACGTGATGGCCATCGGCGATGATGCCGCACCAGGTTGAGGGATGATCGATTGCCGCGCCGACAAGACCGGGCGCACGGTGTCCCAGCTGGCTCATGGCGTTGAAGAGATGCGTGACGCCCCGCGCGCCGGCATCGAAACGGTCTTCCGCCGCCTCGCTCGAACAATCGGAATGGCCGATGCTGACGGTGACGCCGGCTTCCGCAAGTTCGCGCACCTGGGCAACCGTCACCTGCTCGGCGGCCATGGTGACCAGCAGCGTGCCGATCGCCTCGCGCGCCCGGATGAAAGCCTTGACGTCGCGGTCCTCCACCGGCCGCATCAGTTCGGCCAGATGCGCGCCCTTCCTCGCAGGCGCCAAGTGCGGACCTTCGAGATGCAGACCGGCGACGCCGCGGTTCATTTTCACTGCCTCCTTGGCCGCCTCGATCGCGGCAATGGAGGCCTCTGATGTATCGGTGATCAGCGTTGGCAGCAGCGACGTCGTACCATAGGGCCGGTGCCCGCCGGCGATAATGTCCATCGAGGCGGCGGAAGGCTCGTCGTTCAGCATCCGCCCGGCGCCGCCATTGACCTGCGCATCGATGAAGCCGGCCGACAGAACACCACCGGCAAGCGTCACCACTTCGCCGTCCGGCAGATCGTTTCTCGCGACGATCGCTTCGACGCGGCCGCCGGCAACGATGAGGGCTTTGTCGTCATGGAAGTGCTCGCCGTCGAAGATGCGGGCGCCGAGGAAGATCTTGCGGACCATCAGACCGTCTCCGTCACCTTGAGCAGGTTTGCCGGCTTGTCGGGATCAAAGCCTTTGCGGCGCGTCACCGACTCGATCAGCCGGTAATAGACGAGCAGCGACACCAGCGGATCGACGAGGCCGTTGCCCGTCGTCGGCGCGCGCAGATGGACACCGGAGAGCGGCTGCGTCGAGAAGCCGACGGTGGTGGCGCCGAGTTTCTGCAGGCGTTCCAGCGCTTGGACATTGTTGGCGAAGGCCGCATCGTCGGGCGCAAAGGCGACGATCGGGAAGCCCGGCTGCACCAGACGCATCGGACCATGCATCAGTTCCGCCAGCGAGAAGGCCTCGGCATGCAGGCCGGAGGTTTCCTTGGCCTTCAACGCCGCTTCGAGCGCGATCGCGAAAGCCGGGCCGCGGCCGGCCGTATAAAGCGAGGTCGCGTTGAAGAGCACCTCCTCGGCTGCCGCCGTGTCGATCCCGGCGGTCGCCGACAGTGCCTCCGGCAGCTTGCCGAGCGCAGCCGCCAAATCGGACGCACTGCCGATCGCAGCCGTTACCCCGGAAAGGGCTGCAACCGAGGCGATGAAGGATTTTGTCGCCGCGACACTCTTTTCCGCGCCGGCATTGAGACCGAGAACAATATCGGCCTGCTTCGCAAGTGGGCTGTCGGTGACGTTGACGACGGCGATCGTCGTCGCTCCGCCCTTCTTCGCCGCATCCTGCAGCGCGACGATGTCGGGGCTGGCACCCGACTGCGAGACGGTGAAATGGACACCGCCCTTCAGATGCAGCGCCGCACCATAGACGGAAGCGATCGACGGGCCGACCGAGGCGACCGGAACGCCGCAGGTGATCTCGAAGAGATATTTGAAAAAAGTGGCAGCGTGGTCCGAGGAGCCGCGCGCCGCCGTCGTCACCACGCTCGGGCGGGCGGACGAAAACAGCCGGGCGATCTCGGCAAAGACCGGTTTTTCCTTTTCGAGCAGCATGGCCACCACCTCGGGCGATTGGCCGGCTTCCTGCAGCATCAGTGACTGGTTGTCATTCATAGGTCATCTCCGATTCTCAATTCGGCAACGAAATCATAGGCGTCGCCGCGATAATGCGAGCGGGTGTATTCGACGACGCGCTGGTCTTCCAGGCGCGAGACACGTTCGATCAGAAGCGCCGGCGCGCCTGATTTGACGTTCAGGATCGCCGCGGAGGACGGGTCGAGCGTGACCGCCGTCAGCCGCTGCAGCGCGCGGACGGGCCTGTGACCGCTGGCCGTCAACGCATCGTAAAGCGATCCCTCGCCGCCGGCATCGTGCCCCAGGAACTTGATCGGCACCACGGCGCGTTCGATCGCCAGCGGCAGGCCATCGGCAAGGCGCAAGCGGTCGAGTCTCAGCACCGGCTCGTCACCGCCGAGGCCGAGCAGGAAGGATTCCTCCGGCGACGGCGTATTGACCGCCCGCGACAATATCCGTGCGGCCGGCAGACGCCCGCGCGAGCGCATGTCGGCGGAGAAGGAGGAAAGCCGCCACAGCGACTGTTCCATGCGCTCCACCCTGCTCGATACGAAAGTACCGCTTCCATGGCGCGCTTCCAGTGCACCGGATGCCATCAGATCGCGATAGGCGGTGCGCACGGTGACACGGCCGAGCTTCAGAGCCTCGGCAAGGTCGCGCTCGCCCGGCAGCGCCGTGCCGGGCTTCAGTAGCCCTTCCTGAATGAGGCCAGTCAGCGTCTGCGCCAGCCGCTTGTAAAGCGGCCCGGTCAGTGCCTCGTCACGCAGGCCGCGGCTGTTCAGTTCCGCTATCAGACTGGTTCTATCCATGGGCACACAATAGAACCTATATAGAACCAATCGGCAAGTCGGAATCGAGCATGGAATCAAAAAACCCTCGCCGGGCGGACCGGCAAGGGTTTCATAGCGCTCAAATTTGACAGTCGTGCGTCCGCAGCGCCGCGCGTTTAGAAACGCGCCGGCGCTGGAGGATGCTCAGTTCTTGGTGAAGATATAATCCGTCTCCTGACGCAGCACTTCGCCGGGGCGCAGAACCGCATTCGGAAAACCTTGGTGGTTGATGGCATCCGGCCAGACCTGCGTCTCCAGGCAGAAGCCGGCGAACGGACCGTATTTGCGCCCGCCGATGCCCGGAGCCCCGGTGTCAAGCTTGAAGCCGGCATAGAACTGCACGCCTGGCTCGGTGCTGCGCACTTCCAGCGACACGCCGGAATAGAGGCTGCGGGCAAGCGCGACGCTCCGCTTGGCGGTGCGCTCGGCGGACAGGCAGAAATTATGATCGTAGGACACTTGTTCGCTGCCGACGAAACGCTTCATCGGCGCCATCTCGCGGAAATCGAATTCCGTGCCCTCGACGGGACGGATTTCACCGGTCGGCACCTGCTTCTCATCGGTCGGCAGATAGTGATCGGCGGCTATCATGATGTCATGGCCAAGCGCATCTTCGCGGCCGTCGAGATTGAAATAGGCGTGCTGGCAGACATTGGCGAGCGTCGGCTGGTCGCTGGTCGATTCGTAGGTGATCGACAGTTCACCATTGCCATGCACCCGGAAAGTCGCCTGGATGGTGCAATTGCCGGGATAGCCGGCGCGGCCATCGGGATCGACGATCTTCAGTACTACGCGGTCGACGTCATGCTCGACGATCGTCCAGTTGCGTTTGGCGATATTGTCGCTGCCGCCATGCAGATGCGTCACGCCGTTTTCATTCAGTTCGAGCTGATAGTCCTTGTCGTCAAGCGTGAACCTGCCGCCGCCGACGCGGTTGGCGCAGCGGCCGGGCGTCGCGCCGAAATAGGATGAATAGAGGGGGTAGCTGTCGAAATCGTCGAAGCCGAGCTGCAGCGGCGCGTCATGTCCCTCGAGACGCAGATCCTGGATGACCGCGCCCCAGCTCAGGATCTTGGCCGTCAGCCCGCCCCCCTTGATCTCGACCCGATAGACGGTCTCACCCGCCTTCGTCTGCCCGAAAACGTCCCGCTCCAACTTATCCGACATGATCGTCCGTCCATTCTATCTCTGCTGCAAATTCCGCAATTCGGAATCGATTTGGGGAATTTGCAGCGATTCAAAGTGTGCATTGCACGTCCGACGAAGACGCGCGGCGTGGTAGGGTTCAGGACAGGAACCTGCCCGGATTTGCTTCGATCCGCAACCGGCGGATCAGAAAGAAAAGCCGCAGCAGCAATGCGGCGGAACCAGCTCGCGGCGCGCTCGGCAACGGTCAGAGGTCGGTGCCGATCTCTTCCACATCAAAGGGTGTCGTCTGGTAGATTTCGTTGATCCAGTTGCCGAACAAAAGATGCGCATGGCTGCGCCAGCGGTTCTGCGGCGCAAGCGCCGGATCGTTATGCGGAAAGTAATTGTGCGGCATCTTGATCGGCACCCCGGCATTGACGTCGCGGAAATACTCGTCGGAAAGCGAGGTGGAATCATATTCGACATGGTTGAACATGTAGAGCCGCCGGCCTCTCTTCTCGTGCACGAGGCAGACGCCCATTTCGCTCGACTCCATCAGGATCTCCAGGCTTTCGGATTTCTCGATATCGGCGCGGCGCACTTCGGTCCAGCGCGACACCGGCACTTCGAAATTGTCGGAAAAGCCGTTGAGATAGATCGAGGAAGGTTTCAGATTCCGGTGGCGGTAGACGCCGAAGGCCTTCTCTTTCAGCTCGTATTTCGGAACGCCGTGAAAATGATAGACCGCCGCCATCGCGCCCCAGCAGACGTTCATCGTCGAATGGACATTCGTTTCCGTCCAGTCGAGAATCTCCCGCATCTCCGCCCAATAGGTGACGTCCTCATAGGGCAAAAGCTCGATCGGTGCCCCGGTGATGATGAAGCCGTCGAACTTGCGGTGCTTTACTTCTTCCCAGGTCTGGTAGAAGGCAAGCAGATGGTCCTCGGACGTATTCTTCGCCTTGTGGCCGCCGATACGGACAAGCGACAGCTCCACCTGCAGCGGCGAGGCGCCGACGAGGCGGGCCATCTGCAGTTCGGTCTTGATCTTGTTCGGCATGAGATTGAGCAGCCCGATCTGCAACGGTCGGATATCCTGACGGATCGCCAACGTCTCGGTCATCACCCGCACACCCTCCTGAACCAGGGTTTCGAAGGCGGGCAGCGTATCGGGGATCTTGATGGGCATTGCGGTCACTCGATCAAAAACAAAAAACCGGCGGCGACAAAAATCGCTACCGGTCCGCACGCGGCCCTTTAGCGACTTTTTTAACGTGGCTGCAAGCCGGCCGGCCAAATCACCACGGAGGCCTTAATTAGACCCAGTCTGATTGCGAATCAACTGGCGAAAACATGCAGGAGAAACTCATGCAAGCATCATCACACTTTAATGACTGATAGAATCTGTTGATAGACCGGTAACGCCACCATGTTATTTATAGGGGCATGGGCGATTTGGAAAAGCGTAATGGCAGATAAGATCGAGAGGAAGCCGGGCATCGGAAGGCAGGATAGGGTAGGGTATGATTTAAGCCTGACATATCGCCTCGGCGTCATGTTCTCAGCATTCTGGAATTCGGAAGTGCGTGGCAAGGTGCTGTTTCTGGCCACCGTGCTGATCCTCGTCATCCTGGCGACGTCCTACGGCCAGGTCATCCTGAACGAGTGGAATGCTCCTTTCTACGACTCGCTGGAGCGCCGCGACCTCGGCGAATTCTTCCACCAGCTCGAAATCTTCGCGATGATCGCCGGCACGCTGCTGCTGCTCAACGTGCTGCAGGCCTGGCTGAATCAGATGACGGCGCTCTATATGCGCGAAGGTTTGTCGCGCGACCTGGTCGACCAGTGGCTGAAGCGCAAGCGAGCGCTGCGGCTCGCCTCCAGCGGCCTGATCGGCGTCAATCCGGACCAGCGTCTGCACGAGGATTCCCGCAACCTTGCCGAAAGCACGACGGGATTGGTTCTCGGCCTGCTGCAGTCTACCATTCTTCTGGTGAGCTTCATCGGCGTGCTCTGGGAGCTTTCGAGCGGCTTCATCTTCCGCATCAGCGGCCATAGCTTCTCCATTCCAGGCTACATGGTCTGGGCAGCGATTTTCTATGCCGCTTCCGCCTCGGTGCTGAGCCAGGTGGTCGGCCGCAAGCTGGTGAAGCTCAATGCCGACCGTTTTTCGAAAGAAGCCGAGCTTCGCTTCACGCTGATGCATGCCAATGAGAACATGCCGGCAATTACCGTTGCCCGCGGCGAGGAGAACGAGCGTCGGCGCATCAACACCGATATCAGCTCGGTCCTGACAGTCGTCAAGCGGCTTGCTATGGCCAATACCAATCTCACCTGGGTTTCGGCCGGCTATGGCTGGCTGGTGATCGTCATTCCGATCATCGTTGCCGCCCCCGCCTATTTCTCCGGCGGACTCACCCTCGGCCAGCTGATGATGTCCGTCGGTGCCTTCAACCAGGTCAACACGGCGCTGCGCTGGTATGTGTCCAATTTCGGCCCGATCGCCGAATGGCGCGCCACGCTGATGCGCGTCACCGATTTCCGCCAGGCGCTGGTCGAGATGGAAGAGGACTTCGACCTGAAGGACAGCATCGCCTATGAAAACGCCGCGCCCGACACGCTGACGCTGAAGGACGTGGTGATCGTCGCCAAGATCGGTGAAGACATCGAGGAATGCGGCGGTTTCCGTCTGCGTGAAACCAATGTCGTGATCAAAGCCGGCGAAAAAATCATGATCAACGGCGATCACAGCGTCAATCGCAAGCTGCTCTTCCAGGCGATGGCCGGCCTCTGGCCGTGCGGCAGCGGCACGATAGGCCTGCCGCCGATCGACGACATGCTCTTCGTTCCCCAGCTCGCCTATGTCCCCGGTGGCTCACTGCGCGAGGCGCTGGCCTTTCCCGAACGTCCCGAAGCCTACGAGAAAGCCGACGTCGAGGCGGCCCTCGACAAGGTTGGTCTGCATTCGCTGATCGCAAGGCTCGAAACCCGCGCCCGCTGGGACAAGCTGCTCGACAGCGACCAGCAGAAAGCGATCGGATTTGCCCGGCTGCTTCTCGTGCGCCCGCGCTGGATCATCTTCGACGAAGTGCTGGAAGGCATGGAGCCGGAATTGCAGGAAACAATGGCCAAACTGCTCACCTCGATGCCCGAAAGCGGCATGATCTATATCGGCCGCTCCGAGGCCTATCTCGAGGCGCTGAAGCCGCGCGTGCTGCATCTGCAGGCGCTGCCGTCAGCATCCGAGGAGCCGCCTGCCGTCCAGACCGGCGCCAGCGCCAGTGCGGGCGCTGCCGCCGTGCCCGCGCCGGCGCTTTAATGCATGCCGTCCAAAAATGTGGAGCGGTTTTGGGATGTCGGCATGCATAAGACGAGGATTTGAGCCGCTGGTCACATCGGCGGTATGACGCCGTTGAGGCCGACGGCGATCTGGCTGGCCGAGATGCTGCCATCCGCCGCCTTCTCGCCGGTGACGACGACGCCGGCACCGGCCTTCATATCATCCTTGGTCGCAGGCGCCAACGTCACGATCGGCGTGCCATCGGCAATCGTGATGGTCTTTTCCTTGCCCTGATAGGTCAGCGTGATCGTGTGGCCGTCGACGGACTTGACGGCGTTGCTGACAGTCGCGTTGGTCATCTGGCTGTTCGGCTGCGCATCCCAGGGACGGTTGCCCTCACCGGTTCCCTTCATCGACGCCGGAAAGATCAGCACCTCGATCGCCCCGTCCGGGCCCGTGCCCTTCGGAAGCGAAGCGACGCCGACGAAATCGCCGGGTTTGATATCCTCGACCGAAGCTTTTTTGATGCCGCCGACCTTCCAGCCGGGTTTCAGCGCGACCGTCGCATCGCTGCCTTCGCGCGTCTTGACGACGAGCGTATCGCCGCTGAGGCTTTCTATGGCGCCGCGAACACGAATGCGCTGGGCATCCTGCGCCTGTGCAGCTTGCGACAGGGCAAGCGCCATGAGGCTGCCGGCGACAAACGCCGTGAGAATTCCGGAATAAGGCTTGCGAGACATATGACTTTTCCTTGTCGCCATTGCGATCGGCAATATCCCCGGCTGCCGGACGGCACCTTATGCCGCCGGGCGACACACTGACGAATCAAGGAAAAGTGAGCCTCCAGCCTCGAGAAAATCTCACCCTTCCAGCTCTTCCCGCAGCATTTCGAGCGCCAGCCACTCCTCTTCCATGTCAGTCAGGCTGCCGCGCAGTTTTTCCATCTCGCCGGCAAGCCGGTTGAAAGCTGCGGGATCGCGCGTGAAAAGATTGGGATCTGCCATCACCTGTTCGCGCTTTGCGATTTCCGCTTCGGCCTTCGCCATTTCCTTTGGCAGGTTTTCCAGTGCGAATTTCTGCTTGAAGGAGAGCTTGACCTTCGAGCTGCTTGAAGCTGTTGCTTGCTGGGTCTTCGGCTTCTCCGCCGCCTTCTCGGCCCTCTTACGCTCCTCGAGCGCGCCCTTGCGCTGTACAAGCATGTCCGAGTAGCCGCCGGCATATTCGATCCAGCGACCATCAGGCGCATCCGGCACAGCGGGTGCGATCGTCGAGGTCACGGTGCGGTCGAGGAAATCGCGGTCGTGGCTGACGAGAATGACGGTGCCGGGAAAGCCGGCGACAATCTCCTGCAGGAGATCGAGCGTTTCGATATCGAGATCGTTGGTCGGCTCGTCGAGGATCAAGAGGTTCGTCGGGCGCGAAAGGATGCGCGCCAGCATCAGCCGGGCGCGTTCGCCGCCGGAGAGGTTTCTGATCGGCGTACGCGCTTGTTCCGGCTGGAACAGAAATTCCTTCATGTAGCCGGTGACATGGCGCTGCTCGCCGTTTACGAGCAGGTTTTCGCCGCGCCCATCCGTCAGATAGTTGGCAAGCGTATCCTCGGGGTCGAGATCCTCGCGTTTCTGGTCGAGCGTCGCGATCTCCAGATTGGTGCCGAGCTTGACGATGCCGCTATCGGGTGAAAGCTGCCCGGTCAGCATCTTCAGCAGCGTCGTCTTGCCGGCGCCGTTCGGTCCGACGAGACCAATGCAGTCGCCGCGATGCACGCGTATCGAAAACGGCGTGACGATAGCCCGCTCACCGAAGCTCTTGGTGATCTTGTCGGCCTCGATCACCAGCTTGCCGGATTCCTGCGCGTCCGAAACCGTCGCCTGCACCGTGCCCTGCGGTCCCTTGTGGCCGCGATAGTTCGAGCGCATCGTCTGCAACTCGCCGAGACGGCGCATGTTACGCTTGCGCCGCGCCGTGACGCCGTAGCGCAGCCAGTGCTCCTCGCGCTCGATCGACTTGCCGAGCTTGTGCTGTTCCAGTTCCTCGGCCTCCAGCACCCGGTCGCGCCAGGCTTCGAAATGCGCAAAGCCTCTCTCGAGCCGGCGCGAGGTGCCGCGGTCGAGCCAGACGGTTGCCGTCGAGACCTTTTCGAGGAAACGCCGGTCGTGCGAGATCAGCACCAAGGCGCTGCGCGTCTTTTGCAGCTCGCCTTCCAGCCATTCGATGGTCGGCAGGTCAAGATGGTTGGTCGGTTCGTCGAGCAGAAGAATGTCCGGTTCCGGTGCCATAACCCGGGCAAGGGCTGCGCGCCGTGATTCGCCACCGGACAGCATTTTGGGGTCTTCATCGCCGCTCAGCCCGAGATGCGACAGCAGATAGGTGACACGATAGGGGTCATCGCCTGGCCCGAGGCCGGCCTCGGCATAGGCCTGCACCGTGTTGAAGCCGGCAAAATCCGGCGCCTGTTCGAGATAACGCACCGTCGAGGACGGATGGCGGAAGAGCTCGCCGGACTGCGCCTCGACCAGGCCGGCGGCAATCTTCAGCAGCGTCGATTTCCCCGAGCCGTTACGCCCGACGAGACAGATTTTGTCACCGGGCTCGATCTGCAGGCCAGCACCGGCCAGAAGCGGTGCGCCGCCAAAGCTCAGGAAGATATCGTCGAGTTTCAGAATGGGAGGGGCCAAAAATCAGACTCCGGAAAGATCATAGGGCCGGGCGAGCACGATTGCCCGGCCGCTGCGGAGCGAAAAGCGAACCTTGCCTTCCGCAACATTGGAAATGGTGCGCGACGAGCCGAAAGGCAGATGGAAATCCGTGAGCGGATAACGCGCATTTTCGAGGGAAAGCCCTCTCAGCTCGCTGAATCCGGGCACGGAAAACAGGCTGCCTTTGGGAAGGTCCAGTTCGATCGTACCGGCAACCAGCGGCACGGCCTCTTCCTTGCCCGAGGTCAGCAGCAGGTCGAAACCCTCTTCCGCCAGGCTGACGGCCGACAACAGGTGTTGAAGCGCGTGGTCGGAGCGTTCACCGCCGAGCGCACCGGCCAGGATGAGCCGCCGCGCGCCCCGCGCGATTGCTTCCGCCACGGCGATTTCGCCGTCCGTCGCCGCCTTCGCGGCCGGATAAGGCTGTTTCGGCACATCGGGAAATGCACCCGCGAGATCATCAGGCGTCGAATCGAAATCGCCGACCCAGAGCTCCGGCGTAATACCGAGTGCTGCCGCATGCCGCATGCCGCCATCGGCCGCAATAAAGCGGCTGTTTTCGATGGCATCGCGCAGGCGCTCCGTCAGGCTGAGTTCGCCGCCAAGGAGAATGGTGAAGGTGGATTGGCTCATGGGCATTGCCCTTAGCGCAAACGAGGGGTCGAGGGGAAGGGCCGGCGAACGCCGGCGTCTGCCTCAGCCCGGCATATCCTTGTCGCGCGACAGGAAAACCGCCTCGTAGCCGCCGATGAAGCGCTCGAAAAGCGCTGCGAAGCGCTCGACATCCTCCTGTCGCCAGTCGGAAACGATCTCGGAAATGATCGCAAGCTTCTGCGCGACGATCTCGGCAAGCAGGTCCTGGCCAACCTCGGTCATGACGACGACGATCCGCCGCGCATCGGCCTGCGAGGCCTCGCGGCGCAGCACGTTGCGCCCGACCATGTCGGCCACCACCCGGCTTGCCCGTGACGGATCGATGCGCAGCATCTCCGCGATCATGCCGACCGTGACCTCGCCGGCAGGCTGCGCCCTGCGCACGGCATCGAGCACGTCGAGATGCGAAAGCTCGAGGCCCGGTGCAGCACTCTGGATCGCCAGGCGGCCGATCAGCCGCCGCCCGGTCATCAGCCGCATGCGCGCCATGCTCCGGCCGATACGCGGCACGTTTTCACGATCCGGCTCGGCCGGCTCCACAGAAGGGGTCTTGGTCAGAACGTCGCTCATCACAGGACCATAACAGAGCCGATTCAAAAATTGAATATGCCGATGTCATTAATGTGCCATTGACAACTATATGCTGTTAGCACATAAAAGCACATCAACCCGGAACGATGCCTCCCATGGACATGCAACTCGCGCCTGCGCCGCTCGTGACGGATCCTCGTCGTCGGCTTATCCTCTTCTTCTTCCTGATGACCGCCATGTTCATGGCGACGCTTGATAATCAGATCGTCTCCACGGCGCTGCCGACGATCATCGGCGAATTCGGCCATCTCGAGCGCTTCGGCTGGATCGGCTCGGCCTATCTCCTGTCGCTGAGCGCCGTCATGCCGGTCTACGGCAAGCTCGGCGACCTGTTCGGCCGAAAATACGTGATGATGACGGCGATCATGATCTTCACCGTCGGATCGACAGTCTGCGGCCTTGCGGTCTCGATGAATACGCTGATCGCCGCCCGCGTGCTGCAGGGTCTTGGCGGCGGCGGCATCATGGTGTCGATCTTCGCCGTCAACGCCGACCTGTTCGAGCCGCGCGAGCGGGCGCGCTACCAAAGCTATTCCAGCCTTGTGCTGATGGCATCGGGCGCGATCGGCCCGGTGCTCGGCGGTACGATGAGCGATCTCTTCGGCTGGCGCTCGATCTTCCTCGTCAACGTGCCGATCGGCTTCATCGTGCTCACCGGCCTTGCCTTCATGCTGCCGTACCGCAAACCGCATCGTCGCCCCAAGATCGATTATGCCGGTGCGCTCCTGCTTGCCATGACGACGACAAGCATCGTGCTTGCCACCGACAGCAGCGAATTGTTCGGCGCATTGATCTCGCCGGAGAGTATCGGCATCGTCGCCTTCGGCGTCGTCTGCGCCGTCACCTGGGTGTTCGTCGAGCGCCGCGCGCCGGAACCGATCGTTCCCCTGCAGCTGTTTCGCAATTCGACCTTCAGCCTGCTCCTGGTGATCTCGATCATGGGCGGCGCCATCGCCATCGGCATGGTCAATTATCTCGCCCTCTTTCTGCAGACAACGACCGGCCTTTCGCCGTCTGCCGCCGGCCTGCTCTTCATCCTTCTGACCGGCGGCCTCGTCTGCGGGTCGCTTTCCGCAGGCCGCATCATCTCGAAGACGGGGCGCTACAAGCCCTTCGCCATCGCCAGCCTCACCTGCAGCGCCATCGCCTTTGCGCTGATGTCGCAGATCCACGCCGGAACGCCGATCGCCTTCATCGGCGCGGTCATGATGCTGCACGGCATCGGCATCGGCCTTGCCCAGCAGGTTCCCGTCATCGGCGTACAGAATGCAGCACCCGCCCGCGACGTCGGCGCCGCCACCGGCTCGGTGACGCTGTCGCGCATGGGCGGCGCCTCGATCGCCATTTCCATCTATGGCGCCATCATCGCCTCTGAGCTCGGCAAGGTCGGCGTCTCCATTCCTGGCGTCGCCGATATCAAGCAGCTGACGCCGAAAATGATGGCCGCCCTTCCCGAAGCGAGCCGCCAAGCGGTCGCCGATACCTATGCCGCCGCATTCTCGCCGCTCTTCATGACCTCCTGCGCCATTGCGCTGATCGGCCTTGCCGCCGCCATCATGCTGAAACCCGTGCAACTGCCCCGTGCCGGCGAGACGATAAAGCCGCAACCGGCGACGGCGGAAGCTGCCGAATAGTGGAATCGTCACGCGAGAGAATGCTTTATCAGGAGGCGTCCTCTCTCGACGTGCATACATCAAAGGTTGCGATTTTCTCGCAAGACTGTCGCTATCGAGCCGGTTGCTTCAATCGGGCCGTTCTTTTTCCGCACCGCCGACGAATCTCGGCTTTGTGACGGAACTTTCGCCATAATTTCATCCGAGCGAAGGGAAGCCTTAATGCCTGAGGCTTGCTAAAATGCAACGGCGCCACATTTAAACAGAGTCTCGCTATGCAACCGATGCGTAAATCAGCTACAGCAACGACTTGTATTGGCCGATTGTGCAGCGCGAGATCAGGGGTGCGCACCTGTTGAATTCCCCTTGCCACGGTCGGTCCGAATCTGCGGCAAACCGGCAAAACAGCGACATGATGCGGAGAAACAGACTGGACAGCTTGACGACGTGGAAATCCCCCGCGCTTTCCAGTGATGCCATTTCCGCGCCGCGGCGCTTCGCGCGTCGCATGATGCTGCTTTCGGCCGTCGCAATGGCGCTGAATGGCTGCCAAACGCTGATCGACCAATCCTATCAGCCGAGTGTTTCGCCGTCTTCCAATCCACAGATCGTCGACGAGGTGCAGAAAAACGACCCGCGCGCGGCGATGGGCGCCCGCGAGCATCCGCGCATCGTGGCAAGCTACGGCGGCGAATACAAGGACGCCAAAACCGAGCGCCTCGTCGCCCGCATCGCCGGCGCGCTGACGGCGGTGTCGGAAAATCCGAGCCAGTCCTACCGCATCACCATCCTGAATTCGCCGGCGATCAACGCCTTTGCGCTGCCGGGCGGTTATCTCTACGTCACCCGCGGCCTGCTCGCCCTTGCCAACGACGCTTCGGAAGTTGCCGCCGTGCTGTCGCACGAAATGGGCCATGTGACGGCGAACCACGGCATCGAGCGGCAGAAGCGCGAAGAGGCTGAGGTTATCGCCAGCCGCGTCGTCGCCGAAGTCCTTTCCAGCGACATCGCCGGCAAGCAGGCGCTTGCCCGCGGCAAGCTGCGGCTCGCCGCCTTCTCCCGCCAGCAGGAGCTGCAGGCCGATGTCATCGGTGTGCGCATGCTCGGTGAAGCTGGCTATGATCCCTATGCCGCTGCCCGTTTCCTCGATTCGATGGCGGCTTACAGTCGCTTCATGTCGGTTGATCCCGAAGCCGACCAGAGCCTCGACTTCCTGTCGAGCCATCCGAATTCGGCTCAGCGCATAGAGCTCGCCCGCACCCACGCCCGCGCCTTCGGCCAGGAAGGCTCGGTCGGCGACAAGGGCCGCGATTATTATCTCGACGGCATAGACGGACTGCTCTACGGCGACAGCCCGGAAGAAGGCTATGTGCGCGGCCAGACCTTCCTGCATGGCGGCCTCGGCATCCGCTTCGACGTGCCGCCGGATTTCCACATCGACAACAAGGTCGAGGCGGTGATGGCCACCGGTCCGAACGACATCGCCGTCCGCTTCGACGGCGTCGCCGACAATCAGAACCAGAGCCTCACCAACTATATCTCCAGCGGGTGGGTAACCGGCCTCGACCCGTCGACCATCCAACCGATCACCATCAACGGCATGGAAGCAGCCACCGCGCGCGCCAGCGCCGACCGCTGGGATTTCGATGTCACCGTGATCCGCAACAATTCGCAGATCTTCCGTTTCCTGACCGCCGTGCCGAAAGGCAGCGGCGCCCTTGAGCCAACGGCGAATGTGCTGCGCGCGAGTTTCCGCCGCATGACGCCGGCAGAGGCCGCCTCGCTGAAACCGCTGCGCATCCGCGTCGTCACCGTCCGGCCGGGTGAGAACATCTCGACGCTCGCCGCCCGCATGATGGGCACAGACCGCAAGCTCGATCTCTTCAAGCTCATCAATGCCCTGCCCACGGGTGCAGCCGTTTCTATAGGCGATCGCGTCAAGATCATCGCCGAATAAAAAAGGCCCGGCTAGCGCCGGGCCAGTCTGTGCTGCTGGAAGGGATAAAACATCTCGCGCAAAATTGTGCGGCGGTTTTGCGACAACGAGCTAAATCGGCGACGCGCTTTCGGTTCAGGCGTAGGCCGCCATATGCGGATCGGCGCTGACGAGCGCGCTGCGAAGCTTCTCCATCGCTCGGCTTTCGATCTGACGCACGCGCTCCTTGGAAATACCGAGATCGGCACCGAGCTCTTCGAGCGTGGCACCGTCTTCCGCCAGACGCCGGGCGCTGATGATCTTCATCTCGCGTTCGTTGAGATGTTTCAGCGCCGAGGCGAGCCAGACGCGGCGGCGCTCGCCGTCGATCATGTTGGACACCTGCTCGTCCGGCAGGGGATCGTCGCTGACGAGGAAGTCCATCTTTTCCGCGCTCTCGGCATCGCCGGAGACCGAAGGCGCCTGCAGCGAGGCGTCGTTGCCGGAAAGCCTAGCATCCATCGTCTGTACATCCGAGAGGCTGACGCCGAGGGCCGCGGCGATTTCCTGGTGAATGGATTGCAGCGTCAGCTGCGTGTCTCCCTTGGCGAGCTTGGCGCGCAGACGGCGCAGATTGAAGAACAGCGCTTTTTGCGCCGAACTCGTACCGCCGCGCACGATCGACCAGTTGCGCAGGATATAATCCTGGATAGATGCCCTGATCCACCAACTTGCATAGGTGGAAAAGCGCACGTCGCGTTCCGGCTCGAAGCGGGCGGCGGCCTCGAGCAGACCGACATAGCCCTCCTGGACCAGATCGCTCATCGGCAGACCGAAATTGCGGAACTTGCCGGCCATGGATATGACGAGGCGCATATGGGCCATGGCAATCTGGTTGCGCGCGCCGCGGTCGTCATGATCCTTCCAGCGGGTGGCGAGATCGTGCTCTTCCTGACGGGCGAGATAAGGCGCGGCCATCGCGATTTTGATCATGCGCCGATCTGCAGACATGTTCTTCATTTCGATCTCCCGAAACAGGCCTCTCGCCCTGAAATGAACAATAAAACTCTTCTCCCGGAACATCGCTGTCCGGATTGAATGGAGTTCTGAATGCATAAAAGCCCCGCCCCTGGACTTTTCAGGGGGAGGCCCTATTTTTCATCATGTGCCGGTAAGACGGCTGGGCAGGACCTGTTTTTTCACCTTGCCGGATGGGCAATATAGAAAAGGCATGATCCGCTCCTCATCGAACATTGACGGAATAGCAGTTCGCCCGTGAGGCCATTGCCCGACGAGCAGTCCGCAATTACGTGTGATAAACGCGGCAGTCGGCAAAAAGTTCCAATAAAAAAACCCGGCTCGAAGGCCGGGTTTTTTGACAGAAAAACAGGGTCGCTTTATGCGGCTTCGTCCTGTGAATCGTCTTCTTCGATGGCCTTGCCACGCTTCGGACCCTTGTTGAGATTGGTCTCGACGAGGCGGACGGCTTCGGTTTCCGACATCTTGTTGACCGCGGCGATTTCGCGCGCCATGCGGTCGAGCGCAGCCTCATAAAGCTGGCGCTCGGAATAGGACTGCTCGGGCTGGTTCTCGGCACGATAGAGATCGCGCACGACTTCAGCGATGGAAATCAGGTCGCCGGAATTGATCTTGGCATCATATTCCTGGGCGCGGCGGGACCACATGGTGCGCTTGACGCGCGCCTTGCCCTGCACGACCTTCAAAGCACGCTCGACGAAATCCGTTTCCGAAAGCTTGCGCATACCAATGCTCATCGCCTTCGCGACCGGAACCTTCAGACGCATCTTGTCCTTCTCGAAATCAATAACGAAAAGTTCGAGCTTCATGCCGGCAACTTCTTGCTCTTCGATAGCGGTGATGGTACCGACGCCATGAGCGGGGTAGACGATCGATTCACCGGTCTTGAAGCCGTGACGTGCTGTAGAAGGTTTTTTCTGCTGAGTCGTCATTCTATTCAAAAACTCCCTGTTACGCTTCCGGCGGCGGCCGGAGCCGGGTCAGTCAGGCCCGGGTGAGACGGTAGTATCCGTCGGGTGACTTCACTCTGGTCCCATCGGGCAAAAGCAAAGACTTCTTGCGCACGATCTTGGGACCCGGCGCTCAAAGCGTTGATATGTCACGGAAACCGTGTACGGATTTGTTTTGCTTTCGTGATGGTTTTGGGCATGCGTCATGCCACAAATGGAACAGTAGACGAAACCTATCATAAAAATATGAGGAAATCAATAATTTGCTTCGCTTGAGTCATGCGGGCAACACATGTCACCCATATGCCTCACGCAGCTTTTAAAACGTTTTGCCCTACGTTCGCCCGAACCCGGTGACCGAATGTAGGCGCTGTCTCAATCGCCGGAACCGGGCTTTTCGGAAAAATACTTCTCGAATTTTCCGGTCTCGCCATCCATGTCCTTGGCCTCAGGCAACGGCTCCTTCTTGACCGTAATATTCGGCCAGATCGTTGCGTATTCGGTGTTGATCTTCAGCCATTTGTCGAGGCCAGGCTCGGTATCGGGCTTGATCGCCTCGGCGGGACATTCCGGTTCGCAGACGCCGCAATCGATGCATTCGTCGGGATGGATGACGAGGAAATTCTCGCCCTCATAGAAGCAGTCGACAGGGCAGACTTCCACGCAATCGGTGTATTTGCACTTGATGCAATTGTCGGTCACGACATAGGTCATGAAGAACTCCAGGATTTCCATGCGGATGGGGCCGGGCAACCTGGAACGTCGCGCCTATCCCCGTGCCGGAGGAAAAGCGTGAGCACGCTTGGGAGGCAAGCACGCTTCCGGCAGGTTGTCAGTGACGTATCGGCTTTATCGCCGGATTTCAAGGATAAACGATCTGCAAAAGCCGACGCCGCAGACAGAGTTTTCTAATCCTCGTCCGACATCAGCCTGTCGATTGCACGTCTTTCCTTTTTGGTCGGACGGCCGGTGCCGGTCGCCCGGATTGCCTGCTCGTAGGGCGTGAGACGTTTTGCCTCATCGGGCGGCGGGGATTGGTCGTCGTAAAGCAGGCGCGCCTGCTCGTAAGGCCCCCGCCGCTCGCCGGCAAGGCGCACGACGAGAACGACATCGCGCCGCTCCAGCGTCAGCTCGATACGGTCACCCGGCTTGACCATCTGGCTCGGCTGGCTGCAGCGCTCGCCGTTGATGCGCACATGGCCTGATTGGATATGGCTCTGCGCCACCGAGCGTGACTTCGCCATGCGCGCGAAGAACAGCCACTTGTCGATGCGCTGGCGCGAACCGCTGGTCGGCTGTGTCTCCCCGCTCATGACTACTTCTTCATCTGCTCCTTGAGGGCTGCGAGCTTGGCGAAAGGCGAATCCGGATCGATCGGCTTCTCCTTACGCGGCGGCTTGGCCTCGAAGCGCAGCGGCTGCGAGCCGCCGCGATTGTTGTTGCGGTCGTTGCGATCGTTGCGGTCACCGCGATCCTTGCGATCGCCACGGTCCTGCCGGTCGCCACGCGGCTGGTCGCCCCGTGGTTGGTTGTTGCGGTCGCCTCTTGCCTGCTGCGGCCGGCCGCCATCGCGACCGCCGCCTTCCTTGCCGCGGTTCTGGCGATTGTTGTCGCGGCCGTCGCCATTGCGATTGCCCTCGCCGCCTTCACCGCCGCCCGGCCGGCGATTGCGGTCGCCGCGTTCCTGGTTCTGACCGCGCTGCTCGCCCTGGCCGCCACGGCGTTCGCCATGACCGCCGCGCGCCTGGCGTTGATTGTCGTTGCGGCCGCCGAGACGCCACAGAAGAACTGGCTTCGGTTCCACCGGCTCGCCGGCTTCCCCAGGAGCAGGTGCTGCTTCCTCGGGAGCGTGCACCGCTTCCCCAGACGCTTCGACCGGAGCCGATGTCTCGATCGCTTCGACCGGAGCGGGGGGTTGGACCGCTTCGGCCACGGGCGCGTCAGCAACTGCCGGAGCCGCCTCGGTTGCAGACGCTTCGGCAGCAGTCTCTTCCGCCGCACCGTCGGCATCGTCGTGGTCGGCCTTTTCGGCTGTCTCTTCCGCAGGCATTTCCGCAGTGGCAGCAGGCACTGAGGCCGCATCCTGCGTCGCAAGATGTACTGATGCCTCTTCCGCCTTCACGGCATCGGCGCGATAGCCGAGACCCTTGAGGATTTCTTCCATGTCCTCGAGCGTCGCACCGAGGATCGACAGCATCGCCGTCGTCGTCGTGAAGCGGCGGCCGTCATAGGCGCCCTCCGGACGGTTGTTTTGACCGGGCTTCCATTGCAGCAGCGGACGGATGATATCGGCCAGCCGTTCCAGGATGTCGATGCGTACGGCACGTTTGCCGAGGAAACGGAAGCCGGCGAGCTTGTAGAACATCCGCTCGAAGGTCGGATCCGTGACGACGGAGGTGCGGCCGGCGGCAAGCACCGGAATGAGATCGCCGTAGCCGGGCTTGTCGAGACCGTCGTTCTTCAGCGCCCAGAGCAGCGTGATGAGCTCGGCCGGCGCCGGCTTCAGAAGTGCGGGAACGAAGATGTGATAGGCGCCGAAACGCACGCCGTAGCGGCGCATGGAGGCACGGGCCTCCTGGTCCAGCGACTTCACCTCCTCGGTCACCTCGCGGCGGAACAGCACCCCGAGATTCTCGACGAGCTGGAAGGCAAGCCCCTTGGCGAGACCCTGCAGATCTTCGGCGCGCGACAGATCATCGAGCGGCTTCAGCACCGTGCTGATATGATGATTGACGAAGCGCTCGATGCGGGCAGCAACGTGATCGCGGGCATTGCCCGTCAATTGTTCGTCGGCCAGCAGGATCACGCGCGGACGCATGATGTGATCGCTGCCCGAAAGCCGCGCCACCGGGTCGCCCAGCCAACGGATCAACCCATCCGAACCGATCACAAGATCGCTGTTGCCGGCGGCATGCATCCGGGCCGCGCGGGCTTCGAACTCGAGCCCGAGCGCCTTCTGCGACGCAGCCTGAACCGCCTTGGCATCCGGTCCGTCCGTTCCCGCCACCGGCGTGAAACGGAACCCGCTCAATTGCCCTACATGATGTCCTTCAACGAAGACATCACCATTCACACTGATTTCAGCTTCCAGCATCGCATTCTCTCTCAGGCGCTTCATGAGCACAGATGTCCTGCGATCAACAAAGCGTTTCGTCAACCTTTCATGTAACGCGTCGGACAATCGATCTTCGATTTCCCGCGTCTTTTCCTGCCAGTGTGTCGGATCGGCAAGCCAACCGGGCCGATTCGAAACGTAGGTCCAGGTCCTTATCTGCGCGATTCGCGCCGAAAGCGTGTCAATTTCCCCATCTGTTCGATCGGAGCGATGAACCTGCTCCGCAAGAAACTGCTCATTCACCGTGCCATAGCGGACAAGATCGGAAAAGAGGGTCGCGATAAGATCGGCATGTTGTGCTGGGGTGATACGCCGATAATCGGGAAGCGCGCAAGCCTCCCAGAGTTTTTCGACGCGCGCCGGCCTGTCGGCGAGATCGATGACCTCGGGATAGCGCGAAAGCTGTTCCAGCGCCTGCTGGTCGACCGCAGGCAGCGCCCGCGTCAGCCCCGGCACGCGCGGTCCCACCTCAAGGCTGGCGCGCAGCGATGCGATTGAGGAGAAGTCCATCTCCGTCGTCCGCCACTGCAAAACCTTGACGTTGTCGAATTCGTGCCCCTCGATGCGCTGCACCAGTTCGTCGTCGAAGGGCGAGACCTGTCCGGTGACGCCGAAGGTCCCGTCCCGCACATGCCGCCCGGCGCGCCCGGCGACCTGGCCGAGTTCGCCTGGATTGAGATTGCGGAACTGGTAACCGTCGAACTTCCGGTCCTGGGCAAAGGCGACGTGATCGACATCGAGGTTGAGGCCCATGCCGATCGCATCGGTCGCCACCAGATATTCGACGTCGCCCGCCTGATAAAGCGCCACCTGCGCATTGCGGGTGCGCGGGCTGAGCGCGCCGAGCACCACCGCCGCGCCGCCGCGCTGCCGGCGGATGAGCTCGGCGATGGCATAGACCTCGTCGGCAGAGAAGGCGACGATGGCCGAGCGCTGCGGCAGCCGGGTGATCTTCTTCTGCCCGGCATAGAAAAGATGCGAAAGCCGCGGCCGCTCGACGATAGTGATGCCGGGCAGGAGCTGCTGCAGGATCGGCCGCATCGTCGCCGCGCCGAGCAGCAGCGTTTCCTCGCGGCCGCGCAGATGCAGGATACGGTCGGTGAAGATATGGCCACGCTCGAGATCGCCGGCGAGCTGCACCTCGTCGATCGCGACGAAGGCGGCCCTGGTCTCGCGCGGCATCGCTTCGACAGTGCAGACGGAAAAACGCGCATTGGGCGGCGAAATCTTTTCCTCGCCGGTGACCAGCGCCACATTCTGTGCGCCGACCTTCTCCACCACCCGCGTATAGACCTCGCGCGCCAGCAGCCGGAGCGGCAGGCCGATCACGCCCGTCCCGTGCGCAACCATGCGCTCGATGGCATAATGGGTCTTGCCGGTATTGGTCGGTCCGAGCACCGCGGTCACACCGCGCCCACTCAGAATCATCGGCTGCGAAATCAGAGTCATGAGTCCATGCAAATGAGGCGGGGTGGCCCCAGAAAATCTCGACTCCTCGATGGAAGCTGGACAACACATGGACAGCTGCCGTCGCAAACGCAAGGGCAGATTTCAAAATGCCTCGGGGATTACGACCTTTGCGAGTCCTGCGGAACGCCCGAATTTCCGATTCGGAACAGCGCAAGAACGAATCAGCGACGAATCGATGACTCTCGCTGATTCAGCTTTTGTTCACGGCTAAGTATTGATTTTGAATCACTTTTTCCCACTAGATGCTGAATCGCGAGACTCTCTCCTGTTCGCACTTTCGCCGTCGTGAGCGACAATCTTCGCCCGATTTTGAACAGGCAAAAATCCGCCCGAAATTAACCTCTCGACCAAAGCCTGAACGAATCGGAGACGAATCGCTCACTCCATCGTTTTCGCCTTTCGTTCACGGCCACATCTGGTAGCGCTATCAGGCCCCGGCACTAGACGCGGATCAGCGGCAGAGCCCTTCGTCCCGCTCCGCCGCACCAAAATTAATCTTTTTGGGAGCCGGATTCAGACGGCGTTAAGTCGGGGACGGCCAATTGTGGCGCGCCGATCAAAAACGGAACGAATCGCTGACGAATCGGCGACATCGCGATTTTCCCGCTTTGTTCACCGCAACATATTGTATTTAAATGTCTTTTTAACCATAGCGGCAATTTTCGGAAATGACGGAAATTAAACCGTGAATCAGGCTTCGTCACATTTCCAGAGCTTAACCGGGAACAAAAATCGCCAATACGTGTTTCTAGTCCATCCAAATTGCGGATGAAATGAAGGAAACACACCATGCTTGGCACGATACTACTTGTTATCCTCATTCTGCTCTTGATCGGAGCCTTGCCGAATTGGGGTTATAGCCGTGGCTGGGGCTATGGACCTTCTGGCGGTTTGGGGCTAGTTCTCGTGATTATCATTATCCTTGTACTAATGGGCCGCGTCTAAAGGCCAACTAACCTGGGGAGTTACGACATGATGAAGAAGATTGTTCTTATTGGTGCGCTCGTCGGCGCGCTCGCATCCTGCACAGCGACCGAGCAAGGCACGGCGATCGGCGCCGGCACCGGCGCGGTTATCGGCGGTGTCGTCACCAACAGCTGGGGTGGTGCCGCCGTCGGCGCCGTTGCCGGCGGCCTGACCGGCGCTCTGATCGGCCAGTCGGTCGAACGCCGCGGCTACTGCGTCTATCGCGACCGCTACGGCCGCCGCTACGAGGCTCGTTGCCGCTAATCGGCACAAGCATATCGGACTCCCAACGGGCGCTTCGGCGCCCGTTTTCTTTGTCGGTCGATCCGTCAACGAGACGTTGACATTCGGTTGCGAAAGTCAAACCTAGCGCCGCCCAACGGGGAGTCACATATTTCCTTCAGAGCATGATGCCGAAAAGTGTGAGCGGTTTTCGTACGACATCATGCTCTCACTATAAATGCAGAACAGGATGATCCTAGGCCGACCCGGCCTAAGATCATCCTGTTCTGGAGCGCAACGGACAGGCAGGGCCGCCCGGCGCACCCAAAAGGAAACGCTTCCATGATTCAGATTTTGCTGAATTCCCTCATCGCGTCGGCTTTCCTGACAACCGCGATATCAGCGTTCAGCAGCGATGATCGTTCGCTGCGCAAAATACCGGCCAGAGTTAGGCCACAGCGACGTCCGAACACAGACCGCCGCTCTTGATCTTCCCGAAACAGCGCGACTGCTCCGGTCACAAAGTCGCAACCGGCATCACGAGACGCCCACAAACAGCGATGGCGCGATCCTGCCGGACGCGCCATCGCTTTGAATCTAATTCCTACTGTCGACGTGAAGACAGAAATGCCTAGGCGAAGAACTGTCCGCCATTGGCCGTCAGCGTCGAACCGGTGATGAAGCCGGCATCGTCGGAGACGAGGAAGGTGACGCAGCGCGCGATCTCTTCCGGTTCGCCGAGCCGACCGACGGGGATCTGCGGAATGATACGTTCGTTCAGCACCTTCTCCGGCACGGCAAGCACCATTTCCGTTCCGATGTAACCGGGGCAAATGGCGTTGACGGTGATGTTCTTGTTCGCCCCCTCCTGAGCCAGTGCCTTGGTAAAACCGAGATCGCCCGCCTTGGCCGCCGAATAATTCACCTGGCCCATCTGGCCCTTTTGCCCGTTGATCGACGAGATATTGACGATACGACCGAAGCTGCGGTCACGCATGCCGGTCCAGACCTGATGCGTCATGTTGAACAGGCCGGTGAGGTTGGTATTGATCACCTCGTGCCATTGTTGCTGCGTCATCTTGTGGAACATCGCGTCGCGGGTGATGCCGGCATTGTTGACGAGGATTTCGACCGGGCCGATCTCGCTTTCGACCCTGGCAACTCCCTCGCCGCAAGCGAGGTAATCCGAAACATCCCATTTGAACACCGGAACGCCGGTAACGTCGTGGAAGGCTTTGGCCTTCTCGTCGTTGCCGGCATAGCTGGCAGCGACCCTGTATCCGGCATTTTTCAGTGCCATGGATATTGCCGCGCCGATGCCGCGTGTACCCCCGGTGACCAAAGCCACTCTGCTCATGTTCCGCTCCCCTTTTGTTTTTCGCCCCGTCGCGTGGCGGGATCTTCAATCAAACATGGATCGTATGCTATTTAAAGCGCTTCAAAGCACATGGCCACACCCATGCCACCCCCGATGCAAAGCGTGGCGAGACCCTTCTTAGCGCCGCGGCGCTTCATTTCGAACAGCAGCGTGTTGAGAACGCGCGCACCGGAGGCGCCGATCGGATGGCCGATCGCGATCGCTCCGCCATTGACGTTGACGATCGACGGATCCCACCCGAGATCCTTGGTGACGGCACAGGCTTGCGCCGCGAAGGCCTCATTGGCTTCGACGAGATCAAGATCGTTGACCGACCAGCCGGCCTTCTCGAGCGCCTTGCGCGAAGCCGGGATCGGTCCGGTGCCCATGATCTGCGGATCGACACCCGCCGTTGCCCAGGAAACGATGCGGGCGAGCGGCTGGACCCCGCGCCGGACCGCCTCCGCTTCGCTCATCAGCACCGCCACAGCGGCACCGTCGTTGAGGCCGGACGCGTTCGCGGCCGTGACCGTGCCGTCCTTGTCGAAGGCCGGGCGCAGCTTCCCCATCGCCTCGATCGTCGCGCCGTGACGGATATATTCGTCAGCATCGACCGTAACGTCGCCCTTACGTGTCTTAATGACGTAGGGGATGATCTCGTCGACAAAGCGACCGGCCTTCTGCGCTGCCTCCGCCTTGTTCTGCGAACTGACGGCGAACTGATCCTGGTCGTCGCGCGAAAGCTGCCACTGGCGCGCAACATTCTCGGCGGTGATGCCCATGTGGTAGCCGTGGAAAGCGTCGGTCAAGCCGTCCTTGATCATCGTGTCGATCATCTTCATGTCGCCCATCTTGACGCCGCCGCGCAAGTGCGCGGCATGCGGGGCCATCGACATGGATTCCTGGCCGCCGGCAACGATGATCTTGGCGTCGCCGGTGGCGATCTGCTGCATGCCGAGCGCGACGGCGCGCAAGCCCGAGCCGCAGAGCTGGTTAACGCCCCAGGCCGTTGCTTCCTGCGGAATGCCGGCCTTCATCGCCGCCTGGCGGGCCGGGTTCTGACCTTCGCCGGCGGCAAGCACCTGGCCGAGGATCACCTCATCCACCTCGCCGGCATCGACGCCCGCACGCTCGAGCGCGCCCTTGATGACGGCCGCCCCGAGCTCATGCGCGAGGACCGTCGCGAAAGCACCGTTGAAGGCGCCGACTGCTGTTCGCCCTGCACTGGCGATGACGATGGATGGATTGCTCATGGGGACGCTCCTCGTTTTCGTCTCACTTACATAAGTGGAAACTGGCAAAGCTTGGAGCACAAGTCAAACGCGAAGACCGGCCGCCGTCATTTTAGGTAAAGCCCGTCGAAGCCCGATTCATCTGCTCTGTTAAAGGTTTGCCGCATCGCACAAAGAGATTGTCACCGGCCTTCTTTTGCGTTTACAGTCTCAAGTGGAGGAATATCCATAAATCAGACGGGGGTTCAGGAGACTGATATGGCGAAGCATGAGGGTCAGATTGTTATCAAGAAATACGCCAATCGCCGCCTATACAACACAGGCACCAGCACCTACGTGACGCTGGAAGACCTGGCGGAGATGGTGAAGAAGGGCGAAGAATTTAACGTACAAGATGCAAAAAGCGGAGATGACATCACCCATTCGGTGCTGACCCAGATCATCTTCGAACAGGAATCGAAGACCGGCAACACATTGCTCCCGATCTCTTTCCTGCGCCAGCTCATCACCTATTACGGCGACCAGATGCAGATGGTGGTGCCGAGCTTTCTCGAACATTCGATGCGCTCCTTCACCGAACAGCAGTCCCAGATGCGCGAGCAAGTAAACCGCGCCTTCGGCGAAACGCCGCTCGGCAAGAACCTGCAGTTGCCGATGCAGATGGTCGAGGACCATGTTCGCCGCAACACCGAGCTGTTTCAGCAGGCGATGCAGATGTTCTCGCCCTTCATGACGCCGCCTGCCAAGGAAAGCCGCAAGGCCGAGGCCAAGGATATCGACGAGCTGAAGGAACAGCTCCGCGCCCTTCAGAACAAACTCGACAACCTATAATCCGATCGAGACATCCCGCCCGGCGCTTCGGATCGACACGGCAAAACCGCCGATGACATCGATCAGAGCGATCGTCATCAAAATGAAGAAGACCTGCGTCGCAGCATCCCGGACGAGCAAAAACTCGACCAGGAAAGCGATGAACACCAGCATCGACAGCATGTGGTTGACGAGATTGCCGGAACCAGTTCTGGTCGCCTTGAGGATTTCGAAGAACAGCACGACAAGTGCGATGACGATGAAAAGATCGCCGAGCGCCATGCTCCAGATCGCGCCCGAGATCATCGACAGCACGATGATATCATGTTGCAGTGCCGGAATTCCGCCATTGCCCATCAGGCCCAGCATCGCAAGATTGTAAAGAATAAACGGGATAATCATCAGGGGCATGGCGGCTATCATCGGCAATCTCCCAGTGCATCATGGAACAATACTGCCGCAAACCCTTGCCCCACCGCAAGTCATTGCAAATATTATATTGTCGAAATGCAAAAGGCCGGCGTGACGCCGGCCTTGAAACTTCGATCGGACAAGCCGGATCGCGAAATTATGCGCTTTCCTTCGGCGTCAGAACCTGGCGGCCGCGATACATACCGGTTTTCAGATCGATATGATGCGGGCGGCGCAGTTCGCCGGAATTCTTGTCTTCGACGTAGGTCGGAGCCTTCAGGGCGTCTGCCGAACGGCGCATACCGCGCTTGGACGGGCTTGTTTTTCTCTTCGGTACAGCCATTTCTCTTACTCCACTTGCGGGCAAAACATTCCCACGGCCACACCGGCGGCCGAAACGGACATGTCGCGATTTCGGAATTTGGCGCGCTTATACATGCAAGGGGTGACCTTGACCAGTCCCCATGCGTATTTTTTGCAAAGCCGATGATTCCAGGCTCAGACTTCGTCTTCCGGCACGATCCAAGGCTCGGCTCGAGCCGCCTCTTCCCATTTCCGCCAGGCCGGATGCGCCTTCATGGTCTCCATATAGGCCAGCGTATCGTTCTGGCTGACGAGATCATAGATTTCGAACCGGTTGACGACAGGCGCAAACATCGCATCCGCCCCGCTGAACGCGCCAAACAGAAACGGTCCGCCGGATTGCTGCAGGAGGTCGCGCCAGATCGTCTCGATGCGGCTGATATCGGCGTCGACACCCTCCGGCAACGCGATCTTGCCCTTCGGCCGGCGGATATTCATCGGGCAGGCACCGCGCAGCGCCCGGAAGCCCGAAAGCATTTCCATCGAAACCGAACGGGCGAGCGCTCGCTCGGCGCGATCCCTCGGCAGAAGGGCGGCGTCCGGATAAAGCTCGGCGACATATTCGATGATCGCCAGCGATTCCCAGATCTTCAATGCACCATGCTGCAGAAGTGGTACTCGCCCGGTCGGTGAGACCGCCTTGATATCGCGATTGCCACCAGGATAGTCGAAGGGGATCAGAACCTCCTCGAAATCGACGCCGGCGCCCGTCAGCGCCATCCACGACCGGAACGACCAGGAGGAATAGTTCTTGTTGGCGATGTAGAGCGTCGGTCTATCCATGGGCCTCTCCGGTTCAGGCTTCGAAATCGAAGATCAACAATTCGTGGAAATGGTTCATGTCCTCGAACGCGCAGAATGCCGGCGGGGTCAGCTCGAAAACAGGGGCCTTGCGGCGGACATCGTCGGCGACGTTGTCGAGCATTGCCTGCCAGCGCGGCAAGGCTTCGTCTTCCAACCGTTCGATCGCATAGGCGAAGGTCATGTGGAACTTATAGTCCTCATGGTTCGGCTGGCGATAGCCCAGAAGCTCGGCCAGCGCATTGCGCCAGGCTCGCATGACCTTGCGGTCTCTCTCCGTCGCCCCGTCGACGAGCAGGCCCGACGGGCGAGCTTCGACGATGGCGACCTTGAAGGGATCGGCCATCGAGAAACCTTCGAGCCGGGCCGCCATCAGCGCTATCATGTCGTCGATCGGCGTATCGAGAGGCAGATCGCCCGGCCAGCAATCCTGGCGGCGCCTGGTCTCGATGACACCTTCGAAAAGTGTCATGTGAATGCTTGATATCGGCGTGAAGAGGAACTGCGGGGCTTCGGGCATCGCCAGATATTTCTCACGCGCCTCGATCAGCACCGCCTGCGTTTGCGAACCCTTCTCGATATGGCAAACGATGGTGTTGCCGGCTTCCGGCAGAAAGCCGCCGACCTTGCGATAACGGCTGCCGAGATGGGCGGGCGGGGTTGGATTGTGCCTCTTCGAATAAAAGAGAAGCTCGGGCGAAAATGTCGTGATGGTCATGGGCGACTCGGGGGCTCTGGTTGGACTGCATTCGCCCATATGGCAGAACCAAGAATGTCAGATGACACTTGCCACGTCTCGAGCACGATACCGAAAAGTGTGAGCGGTTTTCGGACGACATCCTGTTCTAGCGATAAGTTCTGATCTCAATCATAGATGCACCGGATGTAATCGCCCGAACCTTGTGCGCGTCTCTCGATCACGCCGGCGAGCCGGCGAAGACCTCGTCCGGGCTTGCCGGCATTGCGGTCGATGGGGTTCGGCAGCGAGACGGCAAGCAGCGATGCCTGGCGCCGCGTCAGCTTCGAGGCCGGCACCTTGAAATGATGCTGGGCCGCCGCCTCGATACCGTAAATGCCGGGACCCCATTCGGCGATATTGAGATAGATTTCCATCAGCCGTCGTTTCGACAGGACGAAATCCGTGCTCACCGCGAGCGGAAGTTCCAGCGCCTTGCGCACGAAGGAGCGGCCGTTCCAGAGGAAGAGGTTTTTCGCCGTCTGCATCGGGATGGTGCTACCGCCCCGTGTTGCCTGACCTTTCAGCGTATCCTCGACCAGCATGCGCATTTCCGCCCAGTCGACACCGCCGTGAAAGCAATATTGCCCGTCCTCTGACATCATCACCGACTGCACCACAACCGGGGCAATCTTATCAAGCGACACCCATTGCCTGTCGTAACCCCGCAGCAGCACGAGATCGCGCAGCATCAGCGTCGAGACGGGATGAATGAAAGGCAGCAGATAGAAAAAGATCAGCGCATAGGGAAGAATCAGCAAGACCAGCACGGCAAGAACAATGCGTTTCAACACACGCCCGTCTCCGAACCATCGCCGACGAGCCGGCATGTCGACGCTGTCCTCTCTCTCCGGCGCTATATCCAATGTCCCCAGTCCGATTTCGCTCCTGTCGTTCTCATAACGCCTGTGCAGAGCTTATGCCAGAGTGCGCGGCGAATCTTGCTGCCGCCATCGACAATTCCGTTGCAAGCCCGGGGGCGCTCATGCCAAACAGCGCCCATGGACGCGAACCGGGACACTTTCGAGACGAGGCTGAAGAACAACGCCCGCGACATCGAGGCGCTGCTCGACGCATTGCTTTCACCGAGTGCCCTTTCCGATGAAATCGCCAGGCCCGAGACGCTGCGCGATGCCATGCATTATGCCGTGCTGAATGGCGGCAAGCGGCTGCGCCCGTTTCTCGTCGTCGAAAGTGCAGCCCTTCTCGGCGGCGACGCAGAGGCGGCGCTTCGCGTCGGCGCCGCCCTCGAATGCGTTCACTGCTATTCCCTCGTGCATGACGACCTGCCGGCCATGGACGATGACGACCTGCGCCGCGGCAAACCGACGGTACACATCAAGTTCGACGAGGCGACGGCGATCCTCGCCGGCGACAGCCTGCTGACCTATGCCTTCGACATCATCGCCGCGCCAGAAACGACCCTTGCCGATACGAGCAAGGCATCGCTGGTGCTGGCCCTTGCCCGCGCAGCCGGTCTCGGCGGCATGGCCGGCGGCCAGGCGCTCGACCTCGCGGCGGAAAAGCAGGCCCCCGACGAGGCCGGCATCATCCGCCTGCAGGCGATGAAAACAGGCGCGCTGATCCGCTTCGCCTGTGAAGCCGGCGCCGTCATCGCGGCAAGCCGGCCGGAAGATCGCCGTCGCCTGCGCGCCTTCGGCGAAAAGATCGGCCTTGCCTTCCAACTGGCCGACGACATTCTCGACCTGACCTCGGATGCGGCGACCATGGGCAAGGCGACCGGCAAGGATGCGGCCCGCGGCAAGGGAACGCTTGTGGCCCTGCGCGGCATGGAATGGGCCGAAGCCCAGCTCCGCGAGCATGTCCGCGATGCAGAGGCGTTGCTTGCCCCCTACGGCCCCCGTGCCTCGACCCTCATTGCTGCGGCGCATTTCATCGCCGACCGGAAGAGCTGAAGCGGCAGGTCAGGCTGTCAGTATTTCTTTGAGGGCGGAAACCAGACGGGCACACTCCTCGCCCGTGCCGATGCTGATCCGCAGGAAGTCCGAAATACGCGGTTTGGCGAAATGCCGGACGAGAATGCCGCGCTCCCGCAGAGCGGCTTGAAGCGCTGCCCCGGAACGGCTTTGGTGCCTCGCGAAAACGAAGTTCGCCTGGGACGGCAAGACCTCGAAACCCAAAACTTCAAGTTCAGAGTCGAGGCTTTCGCGGCTGGCGATGATGTTCCTCCGGCATGTCTCAAACCACGCCTCGTCCTTGATCGCCGCCGTCGCCGCAAGCTGCGCCAGACGATCGAGCGGATAGGAATTGAAACTGTCCTTGACCCGCTCCAGCGCCTCAATCAGCGGCCGCTGCCCCAGCGCGAAGCCGATGCGCAGACCGGCAAGCGAACGGGACTTCGACAGGGTCTGGATCACCAGTAGGTTGGGATAGGTTGAAACGAGCCCGGCAGCGCTCTCGCCGCCGAAATCGATATAGGCCTCGTCTATGACAACGACCGCATCCGGATGGGCGGCAAGAAGTGCTTCGATACTGGCAAGTGGCAAGCCGATGCCGGTCGGCGCATTCGGATTGGGGATGATGATCGCGCCGCAGGGCCTGTCGTAATCTTCCAGCCCGATCCGAAACCCATCGTCAACAGGCACCTCGATCGCTTCGACGCCGTATAGCAGGCTATAGGTCGAATAGAAGGCGTAGGTCACATCGGGGTAGAGAAGCGGCCGCTCGTGTTTCAGCAGCGCCTGGAACGTATGCGCGAGAACCTCGTCGGAGCCGTTGCCGACGAATATTTCTTCTGCGGTCAGGCCGAAATGGGCCGCGATCGTCTCGCGCAATTCCGCAGCAGTCGGATCGGGATAGAGCCGCAGACGATCGTCCGCCGCATCCCGGATCGCCTCAAGCGCCTTCGGGGACGGACCGTAAGGGCTCTCGTTGGTATTGAGCTTGACCATGTTCGCGATACGGGGCTGCTCGCCCGCGACATAGGGCCGAAGCTTACTGACGATAGGCGACCAGTACCGGCTCATCCGAACTTGCGGGCGCTCATTCCGCCGCCGTCCGTTGGCCGAAACGCTTCTCGATATAGTCGACAACCAGCGCCTCGAAATCGGCGGCGATATTGGCACCGCGCAGAGTCAGCGCCTTCCGGCCGTCGATGAAGACGGGGGCGGCCGGCGTTTCGCCAGTGCCCGGAAGCGAAATGCCGATATCGGCATGTTTGCTTTCGCCCGGCCCGTTGACGATGCAGCCCATGACGGCGACGTTCAGCGCCTCGACCCCAGGATATTTCTCGCGCCAGACAGGCATGTTCTTGCGGATGTCGTTCTGGATATTCTGGGCAAGTTCCTGGAACACCGTCGACGTCGTGCGTCCACAGCCCGGACAGGCCGCAACGACGGGTATGAACTGGCGAAAGCCCATGACCTGCAGGATTTCCTGCGCCACCTGGACTTCGCGCGTGCGGTCGCCGTTCGGCTCCGGCGTCAGCGACACGCGGATCGTATCGCCGATGCCGTGCTGCAGCACGAAGCCCATCGCCGCAGACGAGGCGACGATGCCCTTGGTGCCCATGCCGGCTTCGGTCAGGCCGAGATGCAGCGCATGATTGGAGCGTTCGGCAAGCATGGAATTGACGGCGATCAGGTCCTGCACCTGGCTGACCTTGGCCGACAGGATGATGCGGTTGCGCGGCAGGCCGATCTCTTCGGCAAGGGCTGCCGAAAGCAGCGCCGACTGCACGATCGCCTCGCGCGTCACCTGCCGGGCCGAAAGCGGCGATCCGGCTTCGGCGTTCCGGTCCATCAGCGCCGTCAGCAGATCCTGATCGAGCGAGCCCCAGTTGACGCCGATGCGCACCGGCTTGTCATAGCGGATCGCCATCTCGATGATCTCGGCGAACTGCTTGTCCTTCTTGTCCTTGAAGCCGACATTGCCGGGGTTGATGCGGTATTTCGCCAGCGCTTCGGCGCAATCCGGATGATCGGCGAGCAGCTTGTGGCCGATATAGTGGAAGTCGCCGATCAAGGGCACGTCCATGCCGAGGCGCAGAAGCCGCTCGCGGATCTTCGGCACGGCGGCTGCACTCTCGTCGCGGTCGACGGTAATGCGCACCAGTTCCGAGCCCGCCCGGTGGAGAGCGGCGACCTGCGCGACGGTGGAATCGATATCGGCCGTATCGGTGTTCGTCATGGACTGCACGACGACCGGCGCCCCGCCGCCGACGATGACGCCGCCGACATCGACGGCAACGGAAGCGCGGCGCGGTTTCGGATCAAAATCGGCGGCTGACAACATGGAGAGTTCTTGCACCCCTAAAGCATGTCGCGCAAAAGTGTGCAGCGGTTTTGCGATAACGACATGCGAAAAATAAAAACCTAAAGCGTGAGGAGCAAATCTGAAAGATTGCGACGCGCTTTAGAAACGGTGCTTTTCAGGTGGATCAAGGCCGGCTGCTTGTCAACCGCCCCTGATATCACTTTTGTTGGGAGGCGGCTCAGTGACCGCCTCCGGAGGTCTCATCGGCATAATGGGCCAGGTTGGAGAGCAGCAGAACGACGATGAGCAGCACCGGCAGCGCCATGAAAACGACGGCAAAACCGATATGCTCGGCGACGAAGCCGATCAACGATGGCGCAACCAGCATGCCGGAATAGCCCATGGTCGTGACCACCGAGATGCCGATGCCGGGCTTGAGTCCGGGAATATTGCCCGCCGCCGAGAAAGCGATCGGCACCATGTTGGAAATGCCGATACCGCAAAACGCAAAGCCCAGGATGGCAAGCTCGGCATTGGGCGCCAGGCCGGCAAGCAGCATGCCGACAATGGCAAACAAAGTGCAGATGCGTAGCGTCTTGACGCCGCCCAGGCGGTCGCGCACCAGGTCGCCGGCAAAGCGCATGATTGCCATGGTCGCCGAAAAGGCTGCGAAACCAAGGCCGGAAAGCGCCACGGATGCACCCATTTCCTGCCGGAGATAGAGCGCGCCCCAGTCGAGAACAGCGCCTTCAGGCACCATGCTGAACAGCGCCATCAATCCGAGCAGCCACGGCAGCGGTACCATCGGCAGCTTCGTCTTTTCCTTCTTGGCGTCGGGATGCGGCGGATCCGCAAGGATCATCGGCCAGGCGACGGCAAGGAAGATCGCCGCCAGCACCGTCGCCAGTTGCGCATGGCCGAGAATACCGAGCTTGGAGATCACGATGCCGCCGAGACCTGAGCCGATCAGTCCGCCAAGGCTCCAGAAAGCGTGGCAGGACGACATGATGGCGCGGCGCATGGATTTCTCGACCGACACTGCATTGGCATTCATCGCCACATCCATTGCGCCGATGAAGCCGCCGAACAGGAAGAGCGAGATTGCCCCGGTCAGCACATTTGGCGCCAGCGTCAATGCCAGCAGCAACGGCAGCACAGAGACGGCCAGGACCTGAACGACGACACGCGAGCCGTGTTTGGCGATCTGCGCACCGGCGATCGGCATCATGACCAGCGAGCCGACGCCGAAGACGAGGATCATCAGCCCAAGCTCGAACTTGGTCAGCGCCAGACGCTCGGCAAAATCCGGGATCTTCGGCGCCCAGCAGCCGACGACAAAACCATTCATAAGAAAGAGCAGGGAAACCGCCGCCCTGCTTCTGGTAATGAAGCCGCTCCGGGCTCCCGGCGCACTCACATGACTATCCATTTCCGGTCTTCCTCATTGCCGGGCTTTCACCCGCCCGGTTTCCCTAAACTCTATGATGGCGCCTCAGTTCGTTTTCTCGGCGAGAACAGTTCTGCATCCGCGCTCGCGGTAACGGGCGAGAATGGCCGGATCGGCATCGTGCTCGACGACCAGGCATTCGCAATGCGCAACCGGCAGGATGCTATGCGGGGCAGCCGTGTCGAATTTCTCCGAGGTTGCAGCCACCAACACCCTTTTGCTCCTGGATGTCGCAAACCGCTTGAACTCCGCATCCTCGAAGCCGAACACCGTGATGCCGGCCTCGAGATCGACGCCGCAGGCGCCGAGAATGCAGAGATCGGGCGAAATCTGCTCCATATCCCGCAAGGCCTTGGCGCCGAGCGAACCGCCCGTCTGCCGATCCACCATCCCGCCGATCAGAATGACGTTGACGGCAGGCTTGTCGATCAGAGCTGCGGCAATCGCCGGCGCATTGGTCGCAGCCGTCAGCGCAAGTTCGGCCGGCAATGCGTGGGCAATCGCCAGATTGGTGCTGCCGGCGTCGAAGAACACGGTCGAACCGGCGGCAATCTGCTTTGCCGCAGCGCGCGCCAGCGCCTGTTTCCGGTCAGCGGCAAAGCCGATGCGCTGCGTCAGACTTCCGTGCGCCGGCGAGACCGGCAATGCGCCGCCATAGACCCGCTCACAGAGCCCTGCCGCCGCCATCTCCCGCAGATCCCGCCGCACCGTATCCTCGGAGACGCCGAATTCGAGCGCAAGCTCCGTCGCCAGCACGCGGCCATTCAGCCGCAGCCTCTCGGAAATCACGCCTTGGCGCTCTCGCAACAGAAAATCCTGCATGTTCCTACCGGATCGAGACCTCACAAACCGAAAACGTGCATAAACGCTTATGATCATGCAGGCAACATGCACGGTCACACGTTTTCTGACGTTTCGAAACAAAGCTCCACCACCAGAGCGAATATGCCCTATTGACCGGCCCGGGAGGCGGGAATATCGATTGGTCATTCCCGATTCCCGCCGGCATATCCGCCACCTGGTCCGTTCTCCCCGTGAAAAACTCCGTCAGCCTGGGCATCCTGCTCACGAGCCTCGCCTATATGGCGTTCACCTTCCATGACGCGATCATCAAGATCCTGGCTTCAAGCATTCCCGTCTGGCAGATCCTGTTTTTCCGCAGTCTCACCATCCTCGTCGGTTGTCTCGCCTATGGTCGCGGCAAGCTCGTCCACCAGACGATGACATCGCCGATCATCAAGCCGATGATTGCCCGCAGCATCCTTCTTCTCTGCGCCTGGCTTTCCTACTATTCCGCCGCAAGCCGCCTGCAGCTTGCCGAAGTGACCACGCTCTATTACGCCGCACCTGTTGTCGGCACCTTGCTTGCCTGGTTCATCCTGAAGGAGAAGGTCACGCCGGCGCGTTGGCTGGCGGTCGGCGTCGGCTTCGTCGGCGTCCTCATCGCCTGCAATCCGGTCGGCCTCACCATCTCCTGGCCGGTCTATCTGGCGCTGCAGGCGGCCGTGCTCTGGGCCTCTGCCATGGTGCTGCTGCGCAAGACCTCGCTGCATGAGAAGACGATTATCCAGCTCACCGTTTCCAACGTCTTTTTCCTTGCCATGACCGGCGTTGCCGTGATCTGGACATGGCAGACCCCCGATATGACACAGCTCGCGCTCCTCATCGCCACCGGCATCGTTGCCGGCTGCGCGCAGTTCGCCCTTTTCGAAGGCATGCGTCAGGCGCCCGTCTCCGTGCTTGCGCCATTCGAGTATAGCTCTCTCATCTGGGCCTTCCTCTTGGGCTATCTGATCTGGGCCGACATCCCCACGCAGAATGTGGTCGTCGGCGCGGCGATAATCCTCGGCGCCGGATTGATCATCATCATCAGCGAAAAACTGCGCCGCCGCATCACCGCCTGATGCCTGTTTCTGCGGGATTCATGGTTCGAGCGGCCGTTTGAGAAAAATATTTGCAGTTGCTGCTTTTATTCGCAGTTTTCTACGCTTCCGGCGCCATAATTTTCTGACAACTATCCCCATCCGATAACAACTCCCAAGGATGGATGAAACAATGAACTGGTTGAAAACCGTCGCCGCCGCCGCCCTCATTCAGGCCGCGGCCCTCCTGCCTGCCCATGCAGGTGAAAACCTCGCCGCCATCAAATCGGCCGGCGTCTTCAAGATCGGCACCGAAGGCACTTATGCGCCCTTCACCTATCATGACGAAAGCGGCAAGCTCGTCGGCTTCGATGTCGAGATCGGCGAAGCGATCGCCGCCAAGCTCGGCGTCAAAGCCGAGTTCGTCGAAGGCAAGTGGGATGGCCTGATCGCTGGCCTCGATGCCAAGCGCTACGATACCGTCATCAACCAGGTCGGCATCACCGAAACCCGCAAGCAGAAGTATGATTTCTCCGAGCCCTATATCGCCTCCAAGGCCGTGCTGATCGCCCGCGATAGCGACGACAGCATCAAGTCTTTCGCCGACCTGAAGGGCAAGAAGTCCGCCCAGTCGCTGACCAGCAACTTCGGCAAGCTCGCAACCGAAGCCGGTGCCGAGCTCGTCGGCACCGACGGTTTCGATCAATCGATCCAGCTGGTGCTGACCAAGCGCGCCGACGCCACGATCAACGACAGCCTCTCCTTCCTCGATTTCAAGAAGCACAAGCCGGACGCGCCGGTGAAGATCGTGGCCGAGCAGGAAAACGCCGATTACTCCGGCGTCATCATCCGCAAGAACGAGCCGGAGCTTCTCGCCGAAATCAACAAGGCGCTTGCCGACATCAAGACCGACGGCACTTACAAGAAGATCGCCGACAAGTATTTCGGCCAGGATGTTTCCAAGTAAGTTCAACTGAAGAAAAGTCCCTTCCCCAACTCCTCCCCACAAGGGGGAGGGGCTTAGCCGGCGGGCCGTCTCATCTCCAAATAAACGTTTCGGCCTGCCGCTCGGTCGCTATTTCGTGTGAGCCGGCACCTGGATAAGTCCCTCCCCCTTGTGGGGAGGGGTTGGGGAGGGGTATTTCGGATATCACGACCCAACTGACGAGAGGCAACTCCCTTGGCGCACTGGCTCCAACTGATGGCGGAATCGCTACCCTCGCTCCTGTGGGCGGGGCTGATCTTCACCATTCCGCTGACCCTGCTATCCTTCGTCTTTGGCCTGGCCCTCGGGCTCGCCACCGCAATCGCCCGGCTCTTCGGGCCGATGCCGCTTTCGGCCGTCGCGCGCTTCTATGTCTGGGTCATCCGCGGCACGCCGCTGCTGGTGCAGCTCTTCGTGATCTTCTACGGCCTGCCGAGCCTCGGCATCCTGCTCGATGCCTTTCCGGCCGCCCTCATCGGCTTCACGCTGAATATCGGCGCCTACAGCTCCGAGATCATCCGCGCCGTCATTTCTTCGGTGCCGAAGGGCCAATGGGAAGCAGCCTATTCGATCGGCATGAGCTGGCGCCAGGCGATGAGCCGCACCATCCTGCCGCAGGCCGCCCGCGTCGCCGTGCCGCCTTTGTCGAACACCTTCATCTCGCTGGTCAAAGACACCTCGCTTGCTGCGGCCATCACCGTGCCCGAGCTCTTCCAGGCAGCACAGCGCATCGTCGCCACCACCTATGAGCCGTTGATCCTCTATATCGAGGCGGCGCTGATCTATCTCGTCCTGAGCTCCGTCCTCTCGCAGTTGCAGGTGCGGCTGGAACGCCGCTTCGCGCGTTATGGCGGCATGCTGGAGGCAAATGCATGATCGAGCTTTCCAACATCGAAAAGCGCTTCGGCGACGCCGTCATCCTCAAGGATATCAGCATCCGTATCCCCGAAGGCAGCGTCACCGCGCTGGTCGGGCCTTCCGGCGGCGGCAAGAGCACACTGCTGCGCTGCATCAACCTGCTCGAAATTCCGACCGCCGGCTCTATCCGCCTCGGAGAGGAGAAGCTGGCCTTTGTACCGGGCAAACGAACGAGCTGGCCGGCGATCCAGAAGATCCGCCGCCAGACCGGCATGGTCTTCCAGAATTTCCAGCTCTTCCCGCATCAGACCGCGATCGAGAATGTCATGGAAGGCCTGGTGACGGTACTGAGATGGCCGAGGGAAAAGGCCCACGAGCGTGCGATGGAATTGCTGACCAAGGTCGGCATGACCGACAAGGCCGATGCCTGGCCTTCGACGCTGTCGGGCGGCCAGCAGCAGCGCGTTGCGATCGCCCGCGCACTGGCGCCCTCGCCGCGCGTGCTTCTCTGTGACGAGCCGACATCCGCCCTCGATCCCGAGCTTTCGGCCGAAGTGGTCGATGTACTGGGCCAACTTGCCAGCGAAGGCACGACGATGGTGATGGCGACCCACGATCTTCGGCTCGCCTCGAAGATCGCCAATGACGTTGTTTTCCTGGAAGCCGGCATCGTGGTGGAAACGGGCAGCGCCAGAGCGATCTTCAGCGCGCCGGAGCGGGAACGCACCAAACGTTTCATCTCGACGATTAACGCCGCCCATACTTACGATATCTGAGCTAGAGCATGATGCCGAAAAGTGTGAGCGGTTTTCGGACGACATCATGCTCCATTTCTTTGATTTAGATCCGGATTCAGATTCTAGGCCGACCTGGCCTAAAATCATCCGGATCTAGACTAATGCCGGGATGCGAAGATCCCGGCATGGCTGGAACTCCAATCAGGAGGCCGTGACGACGGCACGCGCCGCCTTCAGCGCATTACCCCACCAGATGAGCTGATCGAGCTGGTTCTTCGCCGCTTCGTTGAGATGGGCGTAATCGCTGAGGCTCTTGCCTTCCTTGAGGACGCCGAGATATTCGCCAAGCGCGATATGCACGCCCGTTTTCACCGAAGCCGCCCCCATTTCCACGAAGATCAGGCGAAGATGCTCCACCGCACGTGCGCCGCCAACGCCGCCGTAACCGACGAAACCGACCGGCTTGTGGATGAACTCGCCGAGGTCGATGGCGTTCTTCAAAACCGCAGTCGGCGCGTGATTGTACTCGGCAACTGTGAAAATGAAGCCATCGAATTCACGCAGCTTCTTTTTCCAGCGCTCTGCCGTTTCGCTTTCAGCGGTCGTGGCACGCTGCTCACCGAAAAAATGCATGGGGTAGTCGAGCAGGTCGAGAACCTCGACCTCAATGTCCTGCCGTTCGGCGGCGATAGCGGCAATCCACTTGGCCGGATGCTCGGAAAAACGGCCAATACGCGTGCTGCCGACGATAACGGCAATCTTCAACTTGCTCATTGATATCATTTCCTGATTGGTCTTGGGGGCGGATGGTGGGAGCGCAAGCTTATGAGAAAGCCTCCGCGCCGGGCAAGGCGCGAAGGCTTCGAAAAATCAGCTTTTTGACAGGCCGATCGTACACAATCGAGTGAATGGAGCCCGCTCGAAAAGCCGGCCGATGGGCGCCTTTGCCAAGGATGGCAGCGCTTCAGCCTGCGTAGACGACGAGCAGGTCCTTGGCATCGATCTGATCGCCGGTCCGTACCAGCACTTCGGAAATCGTGCCATCCTTTTCCGCATGCAGCGCCGTTTCCATCTTCATCGCCTCGATCGAGACGAGCACGTCGCCGGCATTGACGGCCTGGCCGGGCGAGACGAAGACACGGCTGATGACACCCGGCATCGGCGCGCCGACATGAACGGCATTGCCCGGTTCGGCCTTGCGGCGGACGGCCGCACCCGTCGCCCCATGGGCCCGGTCCGGCACCTTGATGCGGCGCGGCTGGCCATTGAGCTCGAAGAAGATGGTCACCATGCCCTGGCTGTCGGTGGCGCTCATCGCCTGGTTGACGATGACGAGCGTCTTGCCGCGCTCGATATCGGCAAACAGTTCCTCGCCGTCCTTGAGACCGTAGAAATAGGCGGGCGTCGGCAGCACCGAGACCGGGCCGTAGGTATCGGAGGCGAGCGCGAAGTCGGTGAAGACCTTCGGATACATCAGGTAGGAGGCAAATTCGAAGTCGCTGACCTCGCGCTCGAGTTTCGTCTCGATAACTTTGCGCTCCGCATCGAGATTAGCCTCCTTGAGCAGCGAGCCGGGGCGCACGGTATAGGGCTTGTCGCCCTTCAGCGCCTTCTTCTGCAGCGCTTCGGGCCATCCCGACGGCGGCTGGCCGAGATCGCCCTTCAGCATCGAGACCACCGATTCCGGGAAGGAGACTTCCTTGTCGGGGCTGACGACATCGGCGACCGTCAGGTCCTGGGACACCATCATCAGCGCCATGTCGCCGACGACCTTGGAAGACGGCGTCACCTTGACGATATCGCCGAACATCTGGTTGGCGTCGGCATAGGCCTGCGCCACCCGATGCCAGCGGGTCTCGAGGCCGAGCGAGCGGGCCTGTTCCTTGAGGTTGGTGAACTGGCCGCCCGGCATTTCGTGCAGATAGACTTCGGATGCCGGCCCCTTCAGATCGCTTTCGAAGGCGGCATATTGGTTACGCGCCGCTTCCCAATAGAAGGAGATACGGCGGATCCATTCCGGATCGAGGCCCGGATCACGCTCCGTACCGCGCAACGCCTCGACGATCGAACCGAGACAGGGCTGCGAGGTATTGCCGGAAAGTGCGTCCATGGCCGCATCGACGGCATCGACGCCGGCATCGACGGCGGCAAGAACGGTCGCGGCCGCAATACCCGATGTATCATGCGTGTGGAAATGGATCGGCAGGCTGGTCGCCTCACGCAGCGCCTTGAACAGAACCTTCGCAGCCGCAGGTTTGAGAAGGCCCGCCATATCCTTGAGCGCGATGATATGCGCGCCTGCCTTCTCGAGCTCGACTGCAAGATCGGTGTAGTATTTCAGATCGTATTTCGGACGCGCCGAGTTCAGGATATCGCCGGTATAGCAGATTGCCGCCTCGCAGAGCTTGTTCTCCTCGGCAATGGCATCCATCGAGACGCGCATGTTCTCCACCCAGTTCAGGCAATCGAACACGCGGAACAGATCGATGCCGCCTCTGGCTGCCTGGCGGACGAAATATTTGACGACATTATCGGGATAATTGGTGTAGCCGACGCCGTTGGCGCCGCGCAGCAGCATCTGCAGCAGAAGGTTCGGGGCGCCCTCACGGATCAGCGCCAGGCGTTCCCACGGATCCTCGGTCAGAAAGCGCATGGAGACGTCAAAGGTCGCGCCGCCCCAGCATTCGAGCGACAGAAGGTTCGGCAGCGCATGCGCATAGGTGTCGGCAATACGGGCGATGTCATAGGTGCGCATGCGGGTGGCGAGCAGCGACTGGTGGCCGTCGCGCATCGTCGTGTCGGTCAAAAGCACGCGCTTCTCGTTGCGCATCCATTCGCCGAATTTCTTCGGGCCGAGCGTGTCGAGGAGCTGCTTTGTACCATCCTTGACCGCATTGCCGTTGGCGTAGGGAACCACCGGCTCGGCAGCGTTTTCCAGCGGCCTCGGCCTATCCTTGGCCTCGGGATGGCCATTGACGGTGACATCGGCGAGATAGGTCAGGAGCTTCGTGGCGCGATCCTGGCGCTTGACCTGCTGGAAGAGTTCCGGCGTCGTGTCGATGAAGCGTGTCGTGTAGCTGTTATCCCGGAATTTCGGATGGCCGATGATCGCTTCGAGGAAGGTCAGGTTGGTTGCCACGCCGCGAATACGGAATTCGCGCAGCGCCCGGTCCATGCGGGCGATCGCTTCGGATGGATTGGGCGCCCATGCCGTGACCTTGACGAGAAGCGGATCGTAAAAGCGGGTGATGATTGCACCCGAATAGGAGGTGCCGCCATCGAGGCGGATGCCGAAACCGGACGCCGAGCGATAGGCGGTGATGCGGCCGTAATCCGGAATGAAATTATGCTCCGGATCTTCCGTGGTGATGCGGCACTGCAGCGCATGGCCGTTGAGACGGATATCCTCCTGGCGCGGCACGCCCGATTCCGGCGTGCCGATCGCAAAACCGTCGAGGATGTGGATCTGCGCCTTGACGATGTCGATGCCGGTGACGACTTCGGTCACCGTATGCTCGACCTGGATACGCGGATTGACTTCGATGAAGTAAAATTTGCCGGTATCGGCATCCATCAGATACTCGACGGTACCGGCGCCGACATAATTGGTCGCGGCCGCGATCTTCAGCGAATAGGCGGCGAGTTCCTGGCGTTGCGCCTCCGAGAGATAGGGCGCTGGCGCGCGCTCGACGACCTTCTGGTTGCGACGCTGGATCGAGCAGTCACGCTCGAAGAGATGCACGACATTGCCGTGCGTATCGCCGAGAACCTGGCTTTCGACATGGCGGGCGCGCTCGACGAGCTTTTCCAGATAGACCTCGTCCTTGCCGAAGGCCGCCATCGCCTCGCGTTTGGCTTCCGTCACCTCGCGGGCGAGATCCTTTGGATCGCGGATCGCGCGCATGCCGCGCCCGCCGCCGCCCCAGGAGGCCTTCAGCATGACGGGGTAGCCAATCCCCTCCGCCATCTTCGCCACTTCGGCCATGTCCTCCGGCAGCCGCCCGGTGGCCGGCACCACGGGAACGCCGACCGAGATCGCCAGGTTGCGCGCCGCAACCTTATTGCCAAGCTGGCGCATCGTATCGGCCCTCGGGCCGATGAAGATGATGCCGGCCTTGTTGCAGGCATCGACGAATTCGGGGCTTTCCGACAGCAGGCCGTAGCCGGGATGGATGGCATCGGCGCCGGAGAGTTTCGCAACGCGGATCACCTCCTCGATCGACAGATAGCTCTCGATCGGGCCCATGTCCTTGGACAGATGCGGGCCGCGGCCGACCTGGTAGCTCTCGTCCGCCTTGAAGCGGTGCAGCGCCAGCTTGTCCTCTTCCGCCCAGATCGCCACGGTTTTTATTCCAAGCTCGTTGGCCGCGCGGAACACGCGGATGGCAATTTCAGAGCGATTGGCAACGAGAATCTTGGAAATGGGCAAAACGGTCTCCTCAGACGTTCAGACGCGGGATTGCTGCACCCGCGAAGGAAATTCTTAACTTCTTGTCACAGAAAGTTCAATTTATCTTGCGACTGCGAAATGCAATTTTTCGACATGCTGGAGCAACTCCGCGAAAAGTGCGAAGCGGTTTTCCGTTCGGAGTTGCGCAAAAATAAAAAACCAGAGCAATTCCGCTTCGATGAGAAGCGGAGTTTCTCTACCTTATCAGGCCATGACGGAAGGCAAGCGCCACCGCATGCTGCCTGTTTTTCGCCTTCAGCTTGTCCTGTAGGCCGTTCATATACCAGTCGACGGTGTGGTTTGAGATCTTCAGCATCTTGCTGATCTCCATCGAAGTCATGCCTTCGGCGAGATAATGCAGGATTTCCATCTCGCGCCGTGTCAGCGGCGTATCGGCCGGCAGCACGGTTTCCAGTGCCTGCGCCTCACCTTTCAGATCGAGCAACCGCCAGAAGGCCTTGCGCGCCACCGCCTCCAGCAATGCGATTTCCACCGGCGACAGCTCGATCGGCTTGCCGGCGAGACTAAGGCTGCCGAGAATGCCGCTGCGTCCGTGGATGGGAAAGATGTAGCCGTCCTCCAACCCGTGCCCGAAGGCATCGACCATCATCTGCTCCATGCGCCGATGATAGGCGTCCTTGCGGAAGGCCGCCATCGCCTCTCGCCAGCGGAAAGGCCGCTGCGCATGGGCGAGATAGCGCACCATCGGATCGATCAGCGCATATTTTTTCGCGGCATATATTTGCGGCCATTGTTCCGGCCAGCGGCCGGCAAGCGCCGCAGCCCAAGGCTCTGGATTCTGCTGCAGCGGGCTCTGCGGCAAATGGTGCGGCAAGCCGTAATATTCGAAGCCGCAACCGCGGAGGATCTGCTCCAGTTCGGTGATGACAGCTTCAGGATTTGAGCATTCTTCCAGAATTACAAGCAATTGAATTAACGAATTAATATTCACAAAAATGCCCCTTGCCCGGACCTGATGCCGCTGGCGGCTGGTCAAACTGGTCGCGAAACGGTCTTATTCAATAAATGCAGTCTGTAATTTAATGCTGCGCTAAACATTTAATAAAATGCAAGCGCAAATTGTTGCGAGATATAGTCAGGCGGCAATTTCGGCGTCATGGCCACTCGTCGGATCCTGCCATAATATGATCGCGGCAATCATCACATCGATCGAACCCTGAATACTCCGTTAATCGCCCGTTCAGGTAGCCTTTTGTAGCATTGCATCATCCCGTTTTCGCAGATGCACAAGAGGTTCGACGTGACGCTATTCAAGGTCTATGCAAGGGCTCTGCGCTATCTTGGCGCCTACAAGCTGCGCGTATCCCTAGTCGTTGTCGCAAACATTGTTCTTGCGACGATCACCATCGCGGAGCCGATCCTGTTCGGTCGCATCATCGATGCGATTTCGGGCAAGGGTGAGGTCAAGCCCATCCTCTTCATGTGGGCGACTTTCGCCGTCTTCAACACCATTGCCTTCGTTCTGGTGGCCCGCGAGGCCGACAGGCTGGCCCATGGCCGGCGAGCGACGCTGTTGACGGAAGCCTTCGGCCGCATCATTTCCATGCCGCTCGGCTGGCATCATCAGCGCGGCACCTCTAACGCGCTGCATACGTTGCTGCGCGCCTGCGAGACACTGTTCGGCCTCTGGCTGGAATTCATGCGCAACCACTTGTCGACGGTCATCGCGCTTGCCCTTCTGATACCGACCGCAATGTCGATGGATCTGCGCCTTTCCGCAGTACTCATGGTGCTCGCCATCGCCTATTGGCTGATCGGCCGCGTCGTCATGAGCCGCACCAAGGACGGCCAGGCTTCGGTCGAGAACCATTATCACACCGTCTTCTCGCATGTCAGCGACTCGATTAGCAACGTTTCTGTCCTGCACAGCTACAACCGCATCGAGGCCGAAACCAGGGCGCTGAAATCCTTCGCCGACCGTCTGCTCGAAGCCCAGTATCCGGTGCTCGACTGGTGGGCGATCGCCGGCGCACTGAACCGCATGGCGTCGACCATCGCGATGATGGTGGTTCTGATCATCGGCACCATGCTCGTCCAGGCCGGCCAGCTGCGCGTCGGCGAAGTCATCGCCTTCATCGGCTTTGCCAACCTGTTGATCGGCCGTCTCGACCTGATGCGCCAGTTCGCTACGCAGATTTTCGAGGCCCGTTCCAAGCTTGAGGAATTCTATGCGCTGGAAGACTCGGTACGTGAACGTGAAGAGCCGGCCGGCAACGGCGAGATCAAGGACGTCAAGGGTGCGATCGAATTCCGCGACGTCTCCTTCGGCTTCGGCAACAGCTCACAGGGCCTGCACAACGTCTCCTTCTCGGTGAAGGCAGGCCAGACGGTCGCGATCGTCGGCCCGACCGGCGCCGGCAAGACGACCCTCGTCAACCTGCTGCAGCGTGTCTATGATGCCCAAGGCGGCAAGATCCTCGTCGACGGCACCGATATCACCAAGGTGACCCGCAAGTCGCTGCGTCGCCACATCGCCACCGTCTTCCAGGATGCGGGCCTGCTGAACCGTTCGATCAGCGACAATATCCGCCTTGGTCGCGAAGGCGCCAGCGAAGAGGAAATGCGCCGTGCGGCCGAAGCCGCCGCCGCCGCCGACTTCATCGAGACCCGTGAAGATCGCTACGATACGCATGTCGGTGAACGCGGTAACAAGCTCTCCGGCGGCGAGCGCCAGCGCATCGCGATTGCCCGCGCCATCCTCAAGGACGCGCCGATCCTGGTGCTCGACGAGGCGACCTCGGCGCTCGACGTCGAAACCGAAAACCGCGTCAAGGCCGCAATCGACAATCTGCGCCAGAACCGCACCACCTTCATCATCGCCCACCGCCTGTCGACGGTCCGCGAAGCCGATATGGTGCTCTTCCTGGATGACGGCCGTGTCGTCGAACAGGGCAGCTTCGACGAACTCAGCCACAGCAACGGCCGCTTCGCCGCCCTGCTGCGCGCCAGCGGCATCCTGACGGACGAAGAGGTCCGCAAGGCCCATACCACCGAAGCCGCCTGATCGGTTTGGGTTCGAGATAGGCCGGAAGGGTAACTCCTTCTGGCCTTTTCGTTTGCTCTGGGGCTGAGGACCGATCGACATTCCGGATTCCCAAATCGGTTGATCACTGATTCATAAGGTACCGTGTGCAGCACGGAGGCCTTTGATGGGCGTGAAGCGATACGAGTTGAACGAGGCGCAATGGTCGAGAATTGCGCCTTTGTTGCCAGACAAATCCAGCGATCCGGGTCGAACGGGAGTAGACAACCGGACGTTTGTGAACGGATGTTTGTGGATTCTGCGCTCGGGCGCACACTGGCAGGACCTGCCGGGGCGCTACGGCAAGCGGAAGACGGTCCATCGCCGGTTCAGTCGTTGGTGCCATGCCGGCGTATGGGAGCGGGTCTTTGATGCCCTCACTGCTGACCGGGACAATCAGTACTTAATGATCGACAGTACCATCGTGCGTGCCCATCAACAGGCGGTGAGCGGAAAAGGGGGGCCAAGGATCAGGCGCTGGGGCGTTCCAGAGGTGGACTGACGGCCCAAGGCCCATATGCCGGTCGATACGCTCGAGCGCCCCTGCTCTTCATCACGATGGCCGGCCAGGTCGCGACATCACGCAAGCTCAATAACCAGACAGCTCAAGCCATCTGGGCGATAAAGCCTATGACAGCAATGCCTTGCGCGCAACGATCGCAAAGATGGAAGCCGAGGCAGTCATAGCCTCAGACCGTTCTCGAAAAACCGAGAGACGGGCGTCGCGCCCCGCCGCGCATCTCTCCGCCAAACCATGCCGAACCTCCCGACAAATCATCGCGGAAGTGTCAGGCATGTCTCCGAACATCTGTCACGTATGCATCAAGACCGTACACCTGTCGGGGGAAATGCCCGGCAGGGCAGAGGGGGTAGTGCACGGCACAACATCTCCGCTCCAACCCACATGATTGATCACCCCGCCGATCTTCCCTATCCTTCGCCAGTCAACGGAGCATAGGGAGAAAACCCATGAAGGTCCTGCGCATCGTCGCCAATATCCAGGCAGCGGATATCACCCCGGCCCGGCGCTTCTATCAGGATATCCTCGGTCTTGACGTCATCATGGACCACGGCTGGATCACGACGTTCGGCGCCGCACGCTCAATGAATATTCAGCTCAGCATCGCCAGTGAAGGCGGTTCCGGAACGGAGGTGCCGGACCTCTCGATCGAGGTTGATGACCTCGATGACGCTTTCGAGGCGATGTCGGCTTCAGGCTTCCCGATCGAGTACGGCCCGGCCGATGAGCCTTGGGGCGTCAGACGCTTTTATGTCCGAGATCCCTTCGGCAAGTTGGTGAACATCCTCATGCATAAAAATTGAGCCGGCGGCCATCGGCCACCGGCTCCTTCATGTCGAGCAAAATCCCAGCCCTATTTCCGATCATTCTGGCGATAGGCATTTGCCGTTCCGCCAATGCGGACGGGAACGGGGATGGTGGCGGTATCGGTGACGAGTTTCCCCTTAACCTTGCCCTGCTGACGTTTGCGCTCGAGATAATAGGCATAGGCGAATTGTATCGCGATCCCTGCAATCACGAAGAGCGGACCGACCAGTTGGTCCTTGTTGGTGATGTAGAGCACCACCTGGCCGATCATGGCGAGGATCGTGCCGGCGACGAAGATGTTCAGCGAATGGCGGCCGAGGATCGTCAGCGGATGGCCCACAGGACGGCGCAGGATACGCGAGAGCGCGGGAATGCTGATAACGAGGTAGGTCAGCGCCAGAACGTGCAGCAGCCGCGGCAGCGACAGGAAGGTCTTGTCGAAACCGGTGATGACAGTCGGCAGGCCGAGTGCTGCCAGCGAGTTGCCGAAAATCCAGAGATGGCCGGTCACCCAGATGAAGGACAGCACGACGTAACCGGCAGCGACCGTCAGCAGCAGCGGGTGCTGCGGGATCGTGCCGCCGCGCTTGATATGCAGCATCGAGACGATGCCGATCGAAAACAGGAACTGCCAGGAGAGCGGATTGAGGAACCAGTAGCTCTCGATCAGCATGTTGTGCGGCGCCACTTCATAGATTCCCGCAAGCAGCCAGACCGTAGCCGAGACGCCGAGCGCCAGCCAAGGGCTGCGCGCATTCAACAGCAGGATAATCGGCACCATCAGCATCAGCGCCCCGTACATCGGCAGGATATTGTTGTAGCCGATCTGGTGGCCGAGCAGGAGCAGCGCCGGAATGCCTTCCTTCAGGTTCATCAGAACCGCCAGGATATTAATCTCGACCAGCAAGCCCGGCCGATGGAACAGCCAGGCACCGCAGATGAAGAGCGCCAGCGTCATGAAGGTGGTGATCATATGGGCGAGATAGAGCGTGAAGGCGCGCTTTACCGCCTTGATCGCCACCGTCAGCCGGTTGCCCGGCTGGAAGCGGGACCCATAGGCAAGGCCGACGGCAATGCCCGAGATCAGCACGAAGGCTTCGGCGGCATCGGAAAAACCAAAATTCTTCGTCGTCACATATTCGAAGATCTGTCCGGGAACATGATTGATGAAGATCATGATCAGCGCCACGCCGCGCAAGACGTCGAGCCTCGTGTCACGCACCGGCGCAGCTGCGGATAGGGAACTGCGCCCCGTGACGATGGCTTGGGTCGGCGTGCTTGCCATGGGTTTCTCCTTATTATCCGATTTGCAAACGCGACGACGGCCAAAAGGGTTCCCTTTTGGCCGTCGCGAATCGCCGTGTTTTTCAGCGTGGAGAACGCTGTTATCCGAGCGGATATCCCTCTTCGGGATCGGTGACTTCGCAGCCGTTGATTGCCAGAGTGTAGCCGCTGTCATTGGACGCTTTTGAGACCGAAATGCGGTATTTCCCGCCGCCTTGCTCCACCTCTGCCGCAAAACCGTCCCATTCCGACGGGAGCGACGGGCGCACATAGAGCCGACCATCCTTCAGCCGGATACCGAGGATGCCCTCGACGGCGGCGCGGTAGAGCCAGCCGGCTGACCCGGTATACCAGGTCCAGCCGCCGCGTGACGTATAAGGCTCGTTTCCGTAGACGTCGGCCGCCACGACATAGGGTTCGACGCGGTATTGCTCCGCTGAAGCCTTGTCGAGCGCATGGGTGATCGGATTGAGGATCTGGAAGCAGCGGAAGGCATCGTCGCCCCGCTTCAGCTCCGCCAGCGCCATCACCACCCAGGTCGCCGCATGGGTATATTGCCCGCCATTTTCACGCACACCCGGCGGATAGGCCTTGATATAGCCAGGATCCCTGGCAGAATTGACGAAAGGCGGCGTGAACAGCCGGATGATGCGGGCATCCTCGTCGACCAGTTGGTCGAGCACAGCCTCCATCGCCGTGACGGCGCGGTCCGGATCGCCCTCGCCCGACAGCACGCTCCAGGACTGCGCGATCGAATCGATCCGGCATTCCGGGCTTTCCCTGGAGCCAAGCAGTGCACCGTCGTCGAACGTGCCGCGGCGATAATAGCCGCCGTCCCAGGCCGCAGTTTCGAGCGCCTTCTTGAGCTCAGTAAGATGCGCCGCCCAGCGCTCCATGCGGGCCGTGTCGCCACGCTCTTCGGCATAGGGAATGAAGGAGCGCAATGCGCCCGCCAGAAACCAGCCGAGCCAGACGCTGGTGCCGCGCCCGCCGATGCCGACGCGGTTCATCCCGTCGTTCCAGTCGCCGCCGAGGAACAGCGGCAGGCCGTTTGCCCCCTTGCGAGCGATGGCAAGATCGAGCGCCAGCGCCGCGTGTTCGTAGACGCTCGCCTTGTCCTCGGAAATTTCCGGCTTGTAGAACGAGTCGTGCTGGCCTTCGAGCAGTGCTGGCCCTTCCAGGAAGGCGATCTCCTCATCGAGGACGTTTTTGTCGCCGGTGACGCTGCAATAGTGATGGATCGCGTAAGCGAGCCAGACGACGTCGTCGGAGATCAGCGTGCGCACGCCCGCACCCGTTCCCGGCAACCACCAATGCTGTACGTCGCCTTCACGGAATTGCCGCGAAGCGGCATTCAGGATCTGCCGGCGGGCAAGCGAGGGTTCGTGCAGCACGAAGGCCAGCGTGTCCTGCAGCTGGTCGCGGAAGCCGAAGGCGCCGCTTGCCTGGTAGAAGGCGGTGCGGGCCATGATGCGGCAGCCGAGGCTCTGATACGGCAGCCAGGTGTTGACGAGATTGTTCATCCCGCGATCCGGAGTCGATATCTGCAGCCTGCCGGTGAAATCCCGCCAGAAGGCGCGGTTTGCCTCGACGGTCTCGTCGAACGAAGCCTTGCGGATATCGGCGATAACAGTCCGCGCTTCTTCTTCCGTCGGGGTATCGCCGAGGAAGAAGGTGAAGTCGCGCTCCTCGCCGGCGCCGAGCTCGATGTCGATAGCAAGCGCCGCGGCCGGATCACCGTCGAGTTCGGTCGCGCCGGAAAGGGCGGCGGCGGAAATGACGGCCTGCGGTGCCTGGATCGTCCCCGCCTTGCCGATGAATTCGCGCCGGCTTGCCGAGAAACTCGAAAGCGTCTCGCTCGCCGCGAAGAAGGCAGTACGGTTGGAAAAATCGATGCTGTAGGGATTGGTGGCAAATAGCGCCCCCGTCTCCTCATCATGGCTCGACAGGATGAAAGGCACCGTGCGTCCCGGATTGCTGCCGAGGATCCATTCGACATAGCCGTAGAGACGCAGCTTGCGACTGGTCGAACCGGTGTTGCGCAGGCGCAGGCGTTGCAGTTTCACCGGCTTTTCGCGGTCGATCGTCTGCGTCAGCTCGAGCGCGATATCGTGCTGAACGCTGGAGAAGACGGAATAGCCGAGCCCGTGGCGGGCTTCGAAACGGATGTCCGGACGGCGGGAAAGCGCTGCGAACGGCGTCATGACAGCACCGCTGTCCAGATCGGTGAGATAGAACGCCTCGCCCGAACGGTTGACCACTGCATCGTTCGACCAGGAGGTCAGCTGATAGTCGCGCGAATTGACGCTCCAGGTGAAGCCCGAGCCCTCGGCCGACACGTGGAAGCCGAAGCTGTCGTTGGAAATGACATTGATCCAGGGCTGCGGCGTCGCATGACCTCCAGGCAGCCGAACGACATATTCGCGTCCGTCGCGGGCAAAGCCGCCGATGCCGTTCCAGAAGTCGAGATCGCCTTCCTCCTCGATGACGACGGCGGGCACGACAGGTGGCGGCACCGGCGCAATACGCTTGACGGGGGCCTTGTTGCGCTCGGCCCGTTCCATCTCCTGCAGTTCCTCCTTCGAGGGTGCAAACAGCGCGACGGCGCGGTTGATCTCGTCGACCACCTTGCCGTTCTTGGTGTGCAGCGTGACGCGGGAAGCCGCGATCAGCGCATGATAAGTGGCTTCCTCCATCAGGTCCTTGCGAACCGCAAAGATATGCTGGCGCAACCCGTCGGCCTGGCCCATGCGACGTACGTTTTCGCACATGGCGTCAAGCGCATGCTGCATGTCCTGCGCATAGGACGAAGCGCGTTCGTTCATGATGACGAGATCGGCGGTGACGCCGCGCGAGCGCAGATATTCCTGCGCCAGCAGCGCCTCGCGGGCGATGTCGAGATCCATGTCGTCGTTAATGCGCAGCGTGAAGATCGGGAAGTCGCCGGAGATTGCCAGCGGCCAGAGCGCCGATTGCGACTGCAGGCCGGCCTCGACGGTCGCCTCGTCCTTGCGCAGTTGCATATCAGGATAGACGAGATAGCGTCCAAGATGCTGGAAGGCCGCCGCCTGCTGGGAGGTGACGCCGACATGGCGCATCTGCACCTGCGTGCGTGTCCAGGCCTGGACGAGCTCGTGGGTGAAGGCGTCGGGATGACGGTAGCGATTGACCGCCTTGTCGACTTCCTCGCGGCTTGGCGCCGCAATCGTCCAGAAGATCACGCTGACTTTCTTGCCGGCCGGTACGCGGACGGTGCGACGCAGCGACATCACGGCATCGAGCATGAAGCCGTCGCTGCCGGAAAGCGTAGCGCCCGGGTCGAAGGCGGCCGCATCGGCAAGACTGCGGCCACGGCCGATGAACTTGCGCCGGTCGGTCTCGAATTCGGTATGGCGGGTGTCGCCGGCATTGTCGACGATCAGATGTGCGATGCTGATGTTCGGCTCGTTCGGATCGCGCTTGTTGCGTTCGGCACGGATGACGTCGCCGCGCTTGCCGATCTCTGTCTTGACGAACATGCGGGCAAATGCCGGATGCGCATTGTCGGTATCGTCGGAGGTGATCACCGGCTCGAGATAGGAGGTGACCTCGATGAAACGGTCTTCCGTGCCCATGTTGAGCAGCGTAACACGACGGGCCTCGGCATCATGCTCGGTGGCGACGATGCACTCCACCTCGCTTGTGAGGTCGCCGACAATCTTGGTGAACTGCGCCTTCTCGTCGGCGAATTCGACCATGGTCTTTTCGCCTTCGACGCCCTTCGGCTCTGATGTCGCCGACCACCATTCGTTGGTGGCGGTATCACGCAGGAAGATGAAACTGCCCCAGCGGTCTTCAGTCGGATCAGGCTTCCAACGGGAAACGGAAAGATTGTTCCAGCGGGAATAACCGGCGCCCGTCGCCGTCAGCATCACCGAATAATGGCCGTTCGACAGGAAGACGAGTTCGCGGTCGCGCGAAGCCGGATCGCTGATCTTCCTGAGTTCCGGCCGCAGGAGATCGTCCTGGATGCTGGCGGGCGTATCGGATTCGTGCTTGCCGCTCATGACGGGAATGTCGCGCGGCGCCTTTTCCTGCAGCAGCAGTTCCGCCGCCTCGATGACAGGATCGGCGTGGAAGAGTTCGCGCAGATGACCGTTGAAGGCGACATTGGCAACCGCCGCGATCGACATGCCGTGATGGTGGGCATAATAATTGTAGACCACCGCGCATTTCTTGCCTTCCGGCACGCGCGTCGGCGTGAAGTCGACGGCGTCGTGGAAGCCGAACTTGCCGAGTGCGCCGAGCTTGCGCAGCCTCTGCAGGTTTTCCAGCGCAGCCGGCGGATCGTATTGGCTGGCAAGCAGCGAGGCATAGGGCGCGATAACGGCATTGTGGCCGAGACCGCGCTTCAGGCCGAGCGTCGGCACGCCGAAATTCGTGTACTGATAATTGAGGTTATGGTCGCGGGCATTGAAGGCAGCTTCCGAAATGCCCCAGGGAATACCGAGCTTGCGGGCGTAATTCATCTGCTCGACGACGACCAGATTGTTGGTCTGGTTGAGAATACCCCCGCCGCGCTCCTGCATGACGAGCGGCGGCATCAGATATTCGAACATCGAGCCGGACCAGGACACCAGCGCACCGCGCGAGCCGACGGGCACGACCTGGCGGCCGAGGCGGTACCAGTGTTCCGTCGGCAGGTCGCCCTTGGCGATGCCGAAGAGGCTGGTCAGGCGGCATTCCGAGGCGAGAAGGTCATAGCAGGCCTGATCGAGTTCACCGCTTTCGACGCGATAGCCGATCGACAGCAGACGCCGCTCCGGCCGGAACAGGAAGCCGAAATCCATCGAGAAGGCGAGGTCGCGCGCCTTGTCGCGCAGCGCCACCAGACGCGGCCTCAGTGCATCGACTTTGGAAAGGTCGAAGGTGCTGTCGGAAATATGCGCCTCGCAGACCTTCACCAGCGATGCCGCCCATTGGGTGACCTCTTCGCTCTGCTTCGACTTGACCTCATGGTCGAGATTGGCGGCGAGCTTCTCGATATCGCGCGCGAGAACCGCGAGGTTGATGATGCGGATCGAGGCAAATTCGTGCTCGCGCTTGACGGCGGCAAGCGCGTTCTGGAAGCCGACGATGCGCTCCTCCAGGCGCCGGCGCAGCGGGCGCACGGTCTTGCGGTCATCGGGCAGGTCCGCCAGCACTTCGCGGAGAATGCCGGCCGTGTCGCCGACGCCGTCGAGATTGCCCTGCATATGAGCGGACGGCGCCTCGGCCCAGTTGCGGCAGGCCGACGAAATGGCGATCAGATGGCCGGCGAGATTGCCGCTGTCGACGGCAGAGACGTAACGGGGCCCAAGCGTCTGCAGCGTATCGGTGTGGTACCAGTTGAACAGGTGACCGCGGAATTTCTCCATTTTGTCGATCGTCGCGATCGTCTGCTCCAGCCGCTCGAGCGTCTCCTCGAAGGAGAACCAGCCGAAATGCCGGCCGGAAACGACGGAAAGCAGATAGACGCCGATATTGGTCGGCGAGGTGCGCGCCGCGACGATCACATGCGGCGTTTCCTGGATATTGTCAGGCGGCAGATAGTTCTGCTCGGCGGTCGTGAAAGTTTCGAAATAACGCCAAGTGCGCCGGGCGATCTTGCGCAGTTCGCTCGACACGGAATCGGCGACCTCGAGCCGGTCCTCGGTCTCCGCCGACTGGCTGACATACCAGGCGACAACAGGCGACAGGATCCACAGCAGCGCGAAGGGAATGCCGACGAGGAAGGCGTTGTCGCCGGGAAGAGCGGCAAAACCGAGCGCCAGCAGCGCCAGCGCCGGTGCATGCCACATCGCCTTGTAATAGGAAATCAGCGTGCCCTGGCCGCCGGCCTGAACGCTGGCGGCGGTCCGCCACTGCAGCATCAGCTTGCGGCTGACGAACAGGCGGTAGAGCGACCGGCCGATCGCATCCGCCATCATGCAAGCCGAATCGGCGATGAAGACGATGCGCAGCGCAACCTGCGCATTGGCAGCCGTGATATCGGCCCAGACCGTATAGAGATGGGCGCGGGCGATGATATCGCTGGTGCGCGGGATGATGCCGTTGATGAGCGATAGCGTCGGCGCGACGAAGAGGCAGAAGATCAGCAGAATCTGCCAGATGAGCGCGCCGAGCGGACCCATGAAATACCAGCCGAGCACGGAGGCGAAGAACCAGGCGATCGGCGTCAGCGAGCGGCGCAGATTGTCGGACATCTTCCAGCGGCCGAGTGCCGTGACGCCATATTTTGGATTGAACATGTAGGGGAGAAGCTGCCAGTCGCCGCGCGCCCAGCGATGCTGGCGCGAGGTTTCCACCTCGTAGCGGATCGGGAAATCCTCCACCAGTTCGAGATCGGTAACGAGCGCGCAACGCGCCATCGAGCCTTCGAGAAGATCGTGGCTGAGCACGGAGTTCTCGTCAATCCGGCCCTTCAGCGACGCTTCGAAGGCATCGACATGGTAAAGGCCCTTGCCGGTGAAGGTGCCTTCGCCGGCGAGATCCTGATAGACGTCGGATACGGTGAAAACGTAAGGATCGAGGCCGCGGTTGATCGAAAAGACGCGCTGGAAGACCGACGCGTCCTTGCCCGTCGTCAGCGACGGGGTGACGCGCGGCTGCAGCACGCCGTAGCCGCTTTCGACACGGCCGGTTTTCGGATTAATCACCGGACGGTTGATCGGATGATAGAGCTTGCCGACGAGCTTGGTGACGGCATCGCGCATCAGGCGCGTATCGGCATCGAGCGTCATGACATATTGTACATTGGCTGGCACGGTATTGGCGCCCGGCAGGTAGGTCGTGTCGCGGTCGCCGCGCAGAAGCATGTTCAGCTCGTGCAGCTTGCCGCGCTTGCGCTCCCAGCCCATCCAGACGCCTTCCGAGGGATTATAGAGGCGGCGGCGATGCAGCAGATAGAAACGCGTCTTGCCGTCATAGGCATAACGGGCGGAGAGATTGGCGATCTCGCGCCTGGCATAATCGAGAACCTCGAGATCGGCAGGCGTTTCTTCGACCTCGCTGTCCGGCCAGTCGCTGAGCATCGCGAAATAAATCTCGCCGCGCGGATTGGCGAGATAATGGACCTCGAGATTGCGCACGTGGTCGTCGACGCTGTCGCGGTTCGAGATCAGGCAGGGCACGACGAGCAGCGTGCGCGCATCTTCTGGAATGCCGTCCTTGAACTCGTAGCCGACGAGGCGCGCCGGTGTCACGAAGAAGGAAAGCAAGGTGTTGAAGAGACCCGTCGCCCCCTCCGACGCCGGCACTGAGAACATGATCAGCAGCAGGGCGATTTCGACCGCCCCCATGCCGGCATTCGCCATGAACTTGCCGACGATTGCCATGGCGATGACCGTCAGCAGCATGACGGGCACGGCAATCGCCAGCCAGTTGAACCGGCGAACGGCGCGCACGAAATGCTGGGTGACCGTCGGACGATAGTTCGCCCGCGCCTCGAGCTTCGGCCGCTGCGCGCCTGACAGGAAGCCGCCGACATTCGGTTCATGCGGCTGCGGCTCGTCGGAGGCTTTGGCGGCATCGGTCATGTCGAGCGCCAGCTGGGCGATTTCCATTTCCGACAGCGGCGAGCGCTTGGCCAGCTTCTCGATCTGCTTGCGATATTTGTTGCGCGAGCCGGAATCGAGGATGCCGTAATCCGAATGCTCCCAGAGCAGCTTGTCGACATGGCTGACCTGCTCGACCCAGACCGACCATTCGGCATCATCGATCTCGCGAAGGCTGCGGATGATGTTGCCCATCGTCACATTGCCGGACGAGAGCCGGCTGTGTTCGGCCGTCGTCGCCTCTTCGGTGTTGCGGCCGAGCTCTTCCAGCCGCTCGTCGAGCCAGGTGATCGCCAGGCTCGACGTCTGCGAGCCGTCGCGCAGGCGATAGAGGAACTGCGTCGAGAAGGTATTGTCCTCGGCAAGCGGTTCCAGCGTCTTCAGATAGGCGGCCGCCCCGGCCGGGTCGGTCAGGCGCACCAATTCGTCGGCCGCCTCGTTGGCGCGGCGGCGCAGCCGGCGGCTGGCTTCGACACGGCTCGAAATGCGGCGAAGGTTTTCCACGAGCACGTAGCGCACCAGAGAGGGCAACGCCCAGAGTTCGCCGATCCTGAGCGTCTCGCTAGCCTGGAAGCCGTCGACCAGCGCCGTCAGACTTTCCTGCGAGATCGTGCTGTGGGTATGAGCGACATAGAGCCAGGCAAGCACGAGGGTGCGCGGTACCTCGACGCCGCCGACGACCATGGTCGGCAATTCGCGGTAGAAGCGGCGGGGGAAGTCGCGCCGCACCTCCTGGATCGCCTCTTCGACGATATAGTGATTGTCCAGCAGCCATTCTGCCGCCGGCGTGATCGTCTCGCCGGCCTCGACGTCGGTCGCCGTTGTCCGGTAGACGCGCAGGATTTCCTTCTCGTTTTCCTTATGGCGCGCGAAGAAATCGAAGGGGGCGAAAGCCGGCAGCTGGTCGACGCCGTTGCGGGCGACCGCATCGCCCATCGCCTTGATGTCTTCGATCGACAGATAGGTCGAACGGATCGAACCATTGTGATCGATCTGCTTCATATCGGGTTCGCGCGGAAGGCTCGGAGAAAGATGAGAAATAGACATGGGTTCGGTTCTGGATCCAAACGAAGTTATGGCTGTTTTGCTCAGCCTTTTGCACTGCTTATCATGACTGCTACATGAACGGAGCCCTATTCTTCAAAGATCGATGAAGCCGGGGTGAACGACACTCGGGCCAAGCGATGCAAACGGGCCAAGCCCTGGTTCAGGACGTGGCCCGAGGGGATCGAGACCATCGATACCCTCTCCGCGAAAGCTATGTCGGAAATTTGGACACTATCGGGATAATTCAAGTCAAGAGGCGTTCGCCACTCGCCCGGCGGGCTAGCGTGGGCGGTCGGAATGACGAAAGTGCCGGCACCTGGTCCCGGCGATCAACGGCTTCGATTTCAGAAAAAGGAAAGAAGAATCGCCGGATCATGCGCCTGCCGGCGAATTGGGCCGGCTTGCGCGCCACGCATGAGCAAGTTCGCCGTGGCGCGCTTTGGATGGCGTGAAAAAGTACAGAAGAATGATGATGAAGAGTCTCGGAAAACCGAGACAAATTAATGTTCCGGAATTCAATAAAGGCGGAAACCGCCGCAGCGCCGGCACCTGCCGACGCTAGTCATCCGCCGGATTACCCGACGACGCCGCAAACCATGGCTACGACGAACAGGAATGCTGCGGTGAAGATCGCGCCATGGAGCATCGTCTGAAGCCTGTGGCGCGTGGTGAGCGGCTTCTTGGTCGGTACGGAACCATATTGGTTCACGTGAGCATGCGAAATACCCAAATCTGCCATATGTCGCCTCCGTTGTTCTCGTTCGGCCGGTTGTGCGGCTCGCGCTTATATTCGTATTTTGTCTATCAAAGGTAGAGATAAATTTCCGTCCAGGGCGAACGAAAGAGAAAATTCAACCAGACCTTTTAGCAGAGCGTGCGCCATGCCCAGATCAACGAGCGCTCGACAGCGTTCTCGGTCTGGGGCGGGTTGGAGGAAGTCTCGATCAGCCGACGGTCCTTTTCCGCAGGAATGGATGCCGAAATCTGTTCCCGGCAATCGGCTTTAACAGGAGGATCGAGGTAACCCATGGTCATCCCACCGAGAAAGAACATGCAATCAACCTCCATCGATCACGAAAGCTAACAAACGTTAACAGGATCATGACAGAAGCAAGGCAGCTGTCAATAGTCTAGTTGAATGGTCGTCTTTTAGGAAACCATTATCCTTAACACCGCCGCCGGTCTTTTCTTTTCAAAGGTTTGAAAAGATTGGCTTTCACGCTTTGACGAAACCCTTGCTCGCGATCATCAAATTTCTCGTATAGTCCTCGTGAACCGCGCCTTCTGCCAGTGCCTGTGAGCTCAGCCGCTCGACGACGGCGCCGTTGCGCATCACGGCGAGCCTTTCACACATATGGGTGACGACACCGAGATCATGGCTCACCATAACAAAGGTAAGCTTGCGGTCGCGTCGGATCTCTTCCAGCAGGTTCAGCACCTCGGCCTGCACCGAGGCGTCGAGCGCCGATGTCGGCTCGTCGAGCAGCAGGATCGACGGTTCCACGATCAGCGCCCGGGCGATCGCCACGCGTTGGCGCTGGCCGCCGGAGAGCTGGTGCGGGTAGCGGAAACGGAAACCATTGCCGAGGCCGACCTCGTCGAGCGCTCGGGCGATGCGCTTCTCGCTGTCGGCGATGCCGTGGATTGCAAGCGGTTCGAGCAGAAGCCGATCGATCGTCTGGCGCGGATGTAGCGACCCGTAAGGATCCTGAAAGACCATTTGCACGCGCCGGTAGAAGGCCTTGCTGCGCTTCGAACCTTTCAGCGGCTCACCATCGATGTTGATCGCCCCGCCGCTGATCGGTGCAAGTCCGGCAACGGCTCGCAGCAAGGTCGATTTTCCCGAGCCGGACTCGCCGACAAGACCAAAGGATTCGCCGCTTTCGATGGCGATACTGACATCCTTCAGCGCATGAAAATGGTCGTAGACGACGCTGAGATCGTCGATATCGAGAGCTGCGCTCATGCCGCCCACTCCGGCTTGCGGTCGAGCACCGGCAGCGGATGGCGGTTTGCACCGATCTCGGGCATGCAGTTCAGGAGCCCCTGCGTATAGGGATGCTGCGCATGTTTGAGATCGGCCGCCGCCAGCTCCTCGACGACCTTGCCGGCATACATGACGATGACGCGGTCGCAGAAGGACGAGACCAGCCTCAGATCATGGGAGACGAAAATCAGCCCCATGCCGCGCTCGGACACCAGCCTGTCCATGATCCGCAGCACGTCGAGTTGCACCGTCACGTCAAGCGCCGAGGTCGGCTCGTCGGCAATCAGCAGTTCAGGCCCGGCAATCAGCATCATGGCGATCATCGCCCGCTGCCCCATGCCGCCCGAGACCTCGTGCGGATGCAGGTCGAAGACACGTTTCGGATCGCGGATCTGCACCGCTTCCAGCATGGCGAGCGCGCGCTCGCGCGCCTCCGCCTTGCCGACCTTCTCATGCGTGCGCAGCGTTTCGCAGATCTGCCGTCCGATCGACATGACGGGATCGAGCGAATATTTCGGATCCTGCAGGATCATGGCGATACGCTTGCCGCGCAGCCTGCGCCTTTCGCCGGCAGACGCATTGATGAGATCGATGCCGTTGAAATTAAGCCTGTCGGCCGTAACGATACCGTGTTTCGGCGTCAGGCCCATGATTGCCCGTCCGGTTTGAGACTTGCCGGAACCGGATTCGCCGACGATTCCGAGCCTTTCCTTGCCGAGCGTGAAGGAGACGCCGCGCACGGCCTCGATCACGCCGGTGCGCGTGGGGTAGCTGACTTTGAGGTTATCGACCGTCAGAAGCGTCGTCATTGGCCGCTCTCCTTTGGATCGAGCGCGTCGCGCAAGCCGTCGCCGAGGAGATTGAAACCGAGGCTGACGATGAGGATGGCGATGCCGGGCATCGCTGCGACCCACCATTGATCGAGGATGAAGCGCCGTCCCGAGGCGATCATCGCACCCCATTCCGGCAGCGGCGGCTGCGCCCCCAGACCGAGGAAACCGAGACCGGCTGCCGTCAGGATGATGCCCGCCATGTCAAGCGTCACCCGCACGATCAGCGAGGAAATGCAGAGCGGCATGACATGACGCACAATAATGCGAAGCGGCGAGGCTCCCATCAGCCTCACCGCCGAAATATAGTCGGAACGCCGAACCGTCAGCGTCTCGGCGCGCGCGATGCGGGCATAGGGCGGCCAGGAGGTGATGGCGATGGCGATGATCGCGTTCTGGATGCCGGGACCGAGGGCTGCGACGAAGGCGAGCGCCAGCACCAGCTTCGGAAAGGCGAGGAAAATATCGGTGATGCGCATCAGCGTCGCATCCACCCAGCCTCCGGCATAACCGGAGACCGTGCCGACGATCAGCCCGACCGGCGCCGAGATGACGGCGACGAGCACGACGACGAGCAGCGTCAATCGCGATCCGTAGATCAGCCGCGAATAGATATCACGGCCCTGGTCATCCGAACCGAGCCAGAATTCCCCCGTGCCGGGCGGCAGCAGCCGAGCATTGCGCAGATCGCCGACAACGGGATTGTGCGTGGCGAGCACATCGGCAAAGGCGGCGATGAAAAGCAGCGCCACGATGATCAGCAGGCCGACGACGGCGAGCCTATTTGCCGTAAACTGCCGCCAGGTGACATAGGTGCGGCCGAGGCGGGCCTGCAGGCGCGATTGCGGCCGGTCGGAGAGCAGCCATTCGCGGCGGCTCATCGCAGGAGATGGGCTGGCATTGGCCGTCATCGGTTTCGCGTCCTCGGATCGAGCGTCCGGTAGAGAAGATCGGACAGAAGGTTGATGCCGATGAAGACCGTACCGATGACGATCGTGCCGCCGAGCACGGCGTTCATATCGGCGTTCTGCAGCGAATTGGTGATGTAGAGCCCGATGCCCGGCCAGGAAAAGACGGTCTCGGTCAGCACCGATCCTTCAAGCAGGCCGGCATAGGAAAGCGCAATCACGGTGACGAGCGGCACGGCGGCATTACGCAGCGCATGCCCCCAGATCACCCGCGTTTCCGAAAGCCCCTTGGCGCGCGCGGCAACGATATATTCCTGGGAAAGCTCGTTCAGCATGAAACTGCGCGTCATGCGGCTGATATAGGCGAGCGAGAAATAGCCGAGCAGCGAGGCAGGCAGGATGATGTGGCGGAAGACATCATAGAAGACGTCCCATTGCCCTTGCCAGGCGCTGTCGAGCAGGTAGAGGCCGGTGATCGGCGTGAACGTATATTCGAAGACGATGTCGATGCGGCCGGGAAAGGCCACCCAGCGCAGCCGCGCATAGAAGATGACGAGCGAGATCAGCGCCAGCCAGAAGATCGGCACCGAGTAGCCGACGAGGCCGACGACGCGCACCACCTGGTCGGCAATGCTGCCGCGGCGCACTGCGGCGAGAACGCCGAGCGGTACGCCGACGAGGGCGCCGATGAGCGTTCCGAGCGTTGCGAGCTCGATTGTCGCCGGCAGGACACGGCGGATATCGACCATGACAGGATTGGTCGTCAGCACCGAATTGCCGAAATCGCCGGACAGGATGCCTTTGATATAAAGGAAAAATTGCTGATAGAGCGGCAGGTTGAAGCCCATCTCCTGTCGTACCCGCTCGACGACGTGGTTGGGCGCGCGGTCGCCGAGAATGGCGAGCACGGGATCGATCGGCACGACGCGGCCGATGAAGAAGGTGACGGCCAGCAGGCCGAGATAGGTGGTGACGGCGGCAAACAGAAACCGCCCTAACGCCTTTGCAAAGGCCCTAGCACGGCCCTTTCGGGGCCGCGCCTCCTGCGTTGTTTCGACGGTGCTCAAGCGACCAATCCTGCCGGACTATTCCTTGGCGATCGGACCGACGAAATTGGTGTCGAAGCTCGGACCCAGCTTGAAGTCCTTCACACTCTTGCGGTAGCCGGCCACCTCGGTCTGCTGGAAGATGAAGACGAAGGGGCTGTTTGCCAGATACTTCTTCTGGATGTCCTGATATATGGCGGCGCGCTTGGCAGCGTCGCGTTCCAGAAGGGCTGCCTTGGCTTGCTTGTCGAGTTCCGGCGCTTCCCAGGTGTTGCGCCATGCGAGCGTCTTCACCGTGCCGGCATCGGAATTGTCAGGATTGCCGGTAAAGGTGTCGGCATTGGAATTCGGGTCGAAATAGTCCGAACCCCACTGGCCGATATACATGTCGTGCGTACGCGCGCGGTACTTGGTCAGCGTCTGCTTGCCGTCGCCGGGGATGATTTCCATCTTCACCCCGGCCTGCGCCAGCGTCTGCTGCATCGATTCGGCGATACCGGTCACCGGCTGGCTGTTGCGTACGTCCATGGTGATCGAGAAACCGTCGGGTACGCCGGCCTTGGCCAGCAGTTCCTTGGCCTTGGCGACATCGAGCTTGTAGGGATTCTCATCGAGTGCGCCGAGCTGACCCTTTGGCAGGAAGGTCTGATGGATCTCGCCGATACCCTTGATCAGCGTTGCGCTGATCGCATCGTAATCGACCAGATATTTGAAGGCTTCCTGGACTTCCGGCTTCTTCAGGTTCTCGTTCTTGTTGTTCAGGCTGACATAATAGATCGTGCCCTTCGGCGCACTGGTTGTCGCCAGATCCGCATTCTTCGAAACCGCGTCGATGTCGCCCGGCTCGAGGTTGCGGGCGATATCGATGTCGCCGGCTTCGAGCGCCAGCCGCTGGGCAGCGCTTTCCTTCATATAGCGGTAGATGACGCGGTTGAGCTTTGCCTTGTCACCATAATAATTGTCATTGCGCTCCAGCACGACGACTTCGTTGGCGCGCCATTCGCGCATCTTATAGGCGCCGGAGCCGGCATAGCCGGTCTTCAGCCATTCATTGCCGAAGTCGTTGTCGTATTTGTGGTCGGCATCGGGCGCCACCGCCTTCACATGCTCCAGCACCAGCTTCTTGTCGACGACGGAAGCGACGGTTGCCGTCAGGCAGTTGAGCACGAAGCTCGGCGCATAGGCCTTGTCGACCGTGAAGACGAAAGTGCCGGCATCGGCCGCCTTGGCTTTTTCCGCGACGTTATCGCCGGTCAGACCGAACTGGGTGAGGATGAAGGCTGGGCTCTTGTCGAGCTTGACGGCACGCTCGAACGACCAGGCGACGTCTTCGGCGGTGATCGGGTTGCCGGAGGCGAATTTCAGGCCTGACTTCAGCTTGAACGTATAGGTAAGGCCGTCATCGGAAACGCTCCAGCTCTCGGCCAGATCGCCCTTCACCTTGGACGTGTCGTCCATGTCGAGACGGACGAGCAGGCTGTAGCTGTTGGTGGTGATTTCGGCGGTCGAAAGCTCGAAAGCCTCACCCGGATCCATCGTGATGATATCGTCGATGGCGAAACCTTCGACCAGCGTATCCTTCGGTGTCTCGGCAAAGGCCGAGGGTGCCGCCATCATCAGGAGCGAAAGAGCGGCTCCCGCGGAAAGCAGGCGAAAATTGCGGCTGAGTTTGGTCATCATCATGGTCTGTTCCCCTGTTTTTTGATTGAATACGAAAGGCTTAGGCGTGGTCCTCCCGCCAAGCCTGGGCCAGAATGCGAAGCCAGTTTTCACGGGCAAGTTTTGCCAGGTCGGCGTCAGCATAGCCAACCTCTCTGAGAGCGGCAATCAGCTTCTGATTACCGGCTGCATCACCGATTTCCTCCGGAATGGTGGCCCCGTCGAAGTCCGATCCGAGCGCCACGCAGTCGATGCCGATGCGATTCACAAGATAGTCGATATGGCGGATCATGTCGGCAAGCGGCGTGTCGCTGTCTGAGCGGCCGTCGGCACGCAACATGGCGGTGGCATAGTTGATGCCGACGAGCCCGCGGCTTTCGCGGATCGCATCGAGCTGCCTGTCCGTCAGGTTGCGCGCGACCGGCGTCAGGGCGTGGGCATTGGAATGGCTGGCGACCAGCGGCTGGTCCGTCTTCTTCGCCACGTCCCAGAAACCCTTCTCGGTGATATGGGCAAGGTCGATCAGGATGCCGAGGCGATTGCATTCCCTGACCAGCGCGAAGCCGGCATCGGTAAGGCCCGGCGCCGTGTCCGGCGACATCGGGAAGGCGAAGGGCACGCCGTGACCGAAGACATTGTGCCGGCTCCAGACCGGCCCGAGCGACCGCAGCCCTGCCGCGTAGAACACCTCGAGCGCCGAGAGATCGGCGCCGATCGCCTCGCAGCCTTCCATATGCATGACGGCGGCGAAAATGTCGTCCGCCATGGCGCCGCGGATATCCTTCACCGTCCGGCAGAGCCGCCAGGCGCCGGCCTGGTCGAGCCGCAGCGCAATCGCCGCCATTTCATTGGCGATGGCAAGCGAAGGCAGCGGATCGAGAGGGGCCGCCATCGGCGTCATATAGCGGCCGTGGGCATCCGGATCGGCGAAGACGAGATCGCCCGAGGGAATATAGATGGCACAGAGGCCGCCTGAAAGACCGCCCTCTCTAGCCCGATGCGCATCGATATGGCCGACCGTCGTGCCGTCTGCGAATTCCGCGATCGGGTCGCTGCCGTCTTTTGAATGTGTCCAGAGTCGAAGGAGAACGTCGTTGTGACCGTCAAATACGAATTGCATCTGTCTTCCTGCGCTGCCCGGGCGGGCGAATGAAGCGGCAGAATAGAAAAGCTGACGGAATTCGCCACCTCTTTTTTCAGAAATCCGTCGATGCTGAAATGAAACGGGAGCCGAAGCTCCCGTAAAAAATCATTGCATGCCAGAAATCAGTGCTTGCGGCGTTTCTTCTGTCTGTAGACGTCGATGACGACAGCCGCGATGATAATGAGGCCCTTGACGATCTCCTGGTAATAGGCGTCGATCCTGAGGAACGTGAAGCCCGAGGTCATGACGCCGAGAATGATCGTGCCGATGACGGTGCCGGTGATGCGCCCGACACCGCCGGTGAGCGAGGTGCCGCCGATGACGGTCGCGGCGATCGCGTCGAGTTCATATCCGACGCCCATGCTGGCCTGTGCGGTTTCAGCACGTGCCGCCGTGACGATACCGGCAAGGCCGGCGAGCAATCCAGCAATCACATAGACCTTGACGAGATGCGCCTCGATGTTGATGCCGGAAACGCGTGCGGCCTGCGGGTTCGCGCCGATGGCATAGGTGAACTTTCCATAACGGGTGTAGCGCAGCGCAATATGAAAGATCAGCGCAACCACCAGGAAGACGACAACCGGCCAGGCTTTCGTTCCGATGAAATGAAACTGCTCGGTGATCCCGGAAACCGGCTGCCCCTTCGTATACCACTTCGCCACGCCCCTGGCCGAAACGAACATGCCAAGCGTGGCAATGAACGGCGGGATCTTCGTGTAGGCGATGAGCGCGCCGTTCGCGAGACCGGCCGCCGCCCCGATCAGCAGACCAACGACGATCGGCACGAAAGCCGGCAGGTCGGTCAGCGAGGGAAAAACGGCTCGTCCCCAGGTGGAGGACTGAGCAAAGCTTGTTGCGATCATCGCCGTCATGCCGACGACCGACCCTGATGAAAGGTCGATGCCGCCGGTGATGATGACCTGCGTGACGCCGACGGCGATGATGCCGATGACGGAGACCTGCAGGATCATGATCGTCAGACGCTGCGAATTCATCAGGAAGCTTTGGCCGATGAACATCCAGCCGAGCACTTCGTAGATGAGCGCGATGCCGACGAGCACGAGGAAAATGCTGAGCTCCGTCGGTATGCGCCGCCGCCTTTGCCGGGTTGCGAGCGGAGCCGCGCCCTCTGCTGCCTTGGTAGTCATGTCAAACCTCCCTTGGGCAATCGCCGTCAACGCATCACTGCGCAGCCAGCTCCATCACCTTGATCTGCGTTGCTTCGTCGCGATTGAGGAAACCGGTCACGCGTCCTTCGTGCATGACCATGATGCGATCGCTCATCCCGAGAACTTCGGGCATCTCGGATGAGATCATCACCACCGCCACGCCATCTCGCGCCATCTCCGTGACCAGCCGGTGGATTTCCGCCTTGGCGCCGACATCGATGCCACGCGTCGGCTCGTCGAGGATGAGGATGCGCGGATTGGTGAGCAGCCAGCGCCCGATCAGCACCTTCTGCTGATTGCCGCCCGAAAGATTTTCCACCCGCTCGTAAAGATTGGGCGTTTTCACGCGCAGCTTTTTTGCCATGTCTTCGCAGGTTGCCTCGACTGCGCCCTGCTGCACGAAGCCGCCCTTGACGTATCTGTCCTGTAGAACGGCGATCTGCATATTCTCGAGAATATCGAGGATCAGCAGGCAGCCGGTATCTTTGCGGTCCTCAGTCAGGAACGCCATCCGATTGCGGATGGCCTCGGTCGGCGAAGAAATGGTCACCGGCTTGCCGTAGAGCTCGATCGAGCCGGAGCTTGCCGGCGTCACCCCAAACAGCGTTTCGGCGACATTCGACCGGCCGGAGCCAACGAGGCCGGCCACACCGAGGATTTCGCCGGCCCTGACCTCGAAGGAGACGTTGTTGAAGACGCCCTTGAGACAAAGATCCTTGACGGAGAGCACGACCTCGCCGATCGGCACCTCTTCCTTGGGAAACATCTGGGTGATCTCGCGCCCGACCATCATGCGGATGATGTCGTCGCGGGTGACGTCGGTCGAGGCATGCGTGCCAATATATCGTCCGTCGCGGAAGACGGAGAACTCGTCGGCGATCTCGAAAAGCTCGTTCATCTTGTGGGTGATGTAGACGATGCCGATGCCTTGGGCCCTGAGGTCGCGGATAATACGGAAAAGATGCTCGACTTCGCGCTCCGTCAGCGCCGAAGTCGGCTCGTCCATGATCAACACGTCGGAATTATAGGAAACCGCCTTGGCGATCTCGACCATCTGCCGGTTGGCGACCGAGAGGTGGCGGACCTCGATATCGGGGTCGATGGCGATATTGAGCCGAGTAAACAGTTCCTCGGTCATGCGATGCATCACGCCGTGATCGATGAAGCCGAGGCGGTTCTTCGGTTCGCGGCGAATCCAGATATTTTCGGCAACCGTCATGAACGGCATCAGGTTCAGTTCCTGATGGATCATGGCAATGCCGTTCTCCAACGCGTCGAGTGGGGACTTCAGCTGGATCTCGATCCCTTTCAGCCGAATATCGCCCTTATCGGGCGTGTAGATGCCGGCGAGGATCTTCATCAATGTCGATTTGCCGGCGCCGTTTTCGCCCATCAGCGCATGCACGGAGGCGCGCTTCAGCCGGAACTGCACGTCATCGAGTGCGACGACACCAGGAAATTCCTTGCGGACACCCTCGGCGCTCAAGAGATATTCCGCATTCGGGACCGCGCCGCTCGCGCGCACGGCGGCCATGGTTGTCGGGCTGACGGCCATATCATCTCCTCCGGATACGGGCAGGCGAAAAGGATGCGGACAAAGCCCGCATCCTCTTAGCGTTCGCCTCAGTTCTTGGTGACGAAGTCCTTGACGTTGGCAGGCGTGACGAGCTGGAAGGGAATGTAGACCTTCTTCTCGATCTTTTCGCCCTTGGCGAGCTTGAGCGCTGCATCCAGCGAGCCTTTGCCCTGGCCGGCGGCATCCTGGAACACCGTGACGTCGAGATCGCCCGCCTGCATGGCGGCAAGTGCATCCTGCGTGGCGTCGACGCCGCCGACGACGACCTTGGTCATATCCTTGCCGGCCGCCTTCAGCGCCTGAATGGCGCCGATCGCCATTTCGTCGTTGTTGGCGATCACGGCGTCGAATTCGATGCCGCTCGAGAGCCAGTTGGTCATCAGGTCGGCGCCCTGGGTGCGGTCCCAGTTGGCCGTCTGCTCTTCGACGATCTCCAGGCCCTTGCATTCATCCGTCTTGATGACGTCGTGGATGTCTTGGGTGCGCATGCGCGCAGCCTGGTTGGAAAGCTCGCCCATGATGACGACGGCCTTGCCCTTGCCGCCGAGAATGCGGCAGATTTCCTTGGTTTCCAGCGTGCCGGATTCCTGTTCGTTGGATGCGACGAAGGCCTGCTTGTCCGGCAGCGTGTCGACGTTGACCGGCTGACGGTTGACGTAAACCAGCGGGATGCCGGCATCGGCCGCGAGCTTCGACATTGCCGTAGTCGCATCGGTATCGACAGGGTTGACGATGATCGCATCGACCTTGGAGGCGATGAAATTCTGGATCTGGCTCTGCTGCTTGGAAACGTCGTTCTGTGCGTCTTCGACCTGCAGCGTCACACCGCTCAGTGTCTTTGCATAATCGGTCATGCCGTTGCGCAGAACCGTCAGGAAATTGTCGTCGAATTTCGCCATCGAGACGCCGACAGTTTCCGCGTGAGCGGCCGTCGACATGACGAGCGCCATCGCAGTGCCCAGGATAAACTTTTTCATTTTCACTTCCTCCACAAAGCGGTGCCCGGCTGCACCCTCCTCACGCCGGAGCTCCAGGCATTTGCTCTGAAGCCGCAATTCCCCTGCGCCACCTCTCCCGCGGCGCTCCGCAAAACGGAACAAACAAACCGTTAAATCTGTTCTGCGGAATATTCATTCCATTTTCTGGGAACGGCGTCAAGTATCTTTAGCGGCGACGAGATATGGATGAGAACGAAATGCCGCGGGGCCTCACGACCGACGCCCACATTCCTCGTGTTGTGAAAGACCAAGCGAGCATCCATCTATGGGAGGATCGAAGGCAGGCTCACGGCCGCAGGCGCCTTCGACCTCTCGCCGCGACCCAATCATTTGAAGATTTTGGAGACAGGACAAATGTCCATTTCGATGTATCGCCTCACCGTTCCAATGTTCCAGCGCGGCCTCGCCAGTCTGAAAACCTACCTCGACAAGGCCGAAGCCTATGCGAAGGAAAAGAATATCGATCCCGCCATATTAGCCGCCGCTCGCCTGGCGCCCGACATGCTGCCGCTCTCCGGCCAGTATCAGCGCGCCAGCGACAGCGCCAAATTTGCGCTCGCCCGCCTGACGGCGACCGACGCCCCGAAGTTCGAGGATAACGAAACGACGTTCGACGACCTGCGCGAGCGCCTGGCAAAGACCGAAGCCTATCTCGCCGGCTTCTCGGCGGAAGCATTGGAAGGCACGCAAACCCGCCAGATCACCCTGCCGGGAAAGAGTGGTATCGTACTGCCGGGTGACGAATATATCGCCACCTTCGCCCTGCCGAATTTCTATTTCCATGTCGCGACGGCCCACGCCATCCTGCGCAACCAAGGCGCACCGATCGGCAAACGCGATTATCTCGGCTGAACCCCCGGTTCGGCCCGGCTAGACCACTGCATAATTCCTTAAATCGGAATCGATTTAAGGATAAAATTATGGAGCGATTCAAAGTGTTACAGCGTCCTTTGTGGATCTTAAAAAGACACGCGGCGCTATAATATCAGGGCCGGTGCGTCACCGGCCCTCTTTCCGTCAGCTCAGTATAGGCGAGAGTCTGATCGAGATGGCGTGCGCGGAGCGACAGCAGCTTCTCGGCATAGTCGAGCCGTATCGCCGCATAGGCCGGATCCGCCGCGACATTGTCGAGTTCCATCGGGTCGTCGGCAAGATTGAAGAGCAGCGGCGGCAAGGCGGTGAAATGCACATATTTGAACCGCGCGTCGCGGATCACCGCGAGATTGCATTCGTTGGACCGCAGCCGGAAATGCTGCTCGGCCTCACCATGCGCAATGTCGCGGAAATCGAATTCCCAAAATGCCGCGTCCCGCCAGCCCTTTCCGCTGCCACCCCTGACGAACGGCATGAGCGACCGGCCATCGAGCCCGTTCTTCGCGTCGATGCCAAACCTTTGGCAAAGTGTCGGAAAAATATCCGCAGCGCTGGTGAATTTGTCGACGACCCCACCCGCAGCACTGCTTGCGGGATCGCGGATCACCAGAGGAATATGATAGCTGCCGTCGAAGAAACCGCCCTTGCCGAGCATCCAGTGATCGCCCGCCATCTCGGCGTGATCAGAGGTGAAGACAACAAGCGTATCGTCCCAGGCGCCCGCATCCTTGAGGGCCTGCCAGATGCGGCCGAGCTGCGCATCGACCTCTGATATCATGCCGTAATAGATCGCCCGGATCGCGGCGAAATCCTCGGCGTTCCAGCCGCTGAGCGGCCCCGTTGCGCCGTGGATAAAGCTGCCCTTGTCAGCGCGCGGCATGGCATAGGCGAGGTAGGGATGGCTGACCGGTTCCGCTTCGCGGTTTGTCGCGCGGGCAAAAGCCGGTCCCTCGCCTGGCTTGACCATCCGGTTGAACGGCTCCGGCACGGAGAACGGCGGATGCGGACGTAAGAAAGAGACATGCGCAAACCACGGCCTGTCCTGTTCGCCCATCCAGCGGATGAACTCGCCGGCCAGGAAAGCCGTTTGGGTCTCGTCGCGCGAATAGGCCGGCGCCGCATTTGAAATTTCTCCGGCTCCAGCACCAACAGGAATATGGATATCGCGGCTGACGGCATCGGCATGGCCGCGAGACCTGAGCCAGGAGAGCCACTGTCTTTCGTGCTCGGGCAGAAGCTGGCGGGCCGTAAAGCCCGGCAGCACGCCTTCGTAGCTCGTTAGATGCGGATCGCCGCCATCCATCCCGCGCGGATCGGGCGCCGTATCGGTGTAGCCGAACAGCGTCGGGTCGTATCCCGCCCGCCGGGCGGCCAGGGCCAGATTGTCGAAGCGGGCATCGAGCGGCGAACCGTTGCGGCAGACCCGGTGGTTCATCTGATAGAGACCGGTATAGAGCGTGGCCCGCGCCGGTGAGCAGGGCGCCGCGCCGGCATAGTGCCGCCGGAACAGGGTGCCTTCCCGCGCCAGAGCATCGACGCCAGGTGTCTTTACACAGGCATGACCGACAGCCGACAGGCAATCGCCGCGCCACTGATCCGCCGTGATCAGCAGGACGTTCGGCCGGCGCGCTTTCTCGATGCTGGTTGGCTCAATGCTGGTTGGATTTTGCATGCCAGTCCCAGGCGGAGCGGATGATCTCGGACAGATCATATTGCGGCACCCAGCCGAGCACGTCGCGCGCCTTGTCGTTATTGGCGACCAGCGTATGCGAATCGCCTTCGCGACGGCCGATATATTCGACCGGGAAAGGCCGGTTCGATACGTCCTCGATCGCGCCGAGCAATTCCTTGACTGTCGTGCCGGTGCCGGTGCCGAGGTTGAGCGCGACGGAATCGCCGCCCTTCAGTAGATATTCGACGGCGCGCACATGCGCATCGGCAAGATCCAGCACGTGGATATAGTCGCGCACACAGGTGCCGTCGCGTGTTTCGTAATCGCTGCCGAACACCTTGAAACCCTGACGGCGGCCGAGTGCCGCGTCGATCGCCAACGGTATTGCATGCGTTTCCGGTTGATGCCATTCGCCGATCCGGCCCTCGAAATCGGCGCCGGCCGCATTGAAATAGCGCAGTACCACCGAGCGCAGGCTCCTGTACTGGTCGTAATCGGCAAGCGCCTGTTCGACGATATATTTCGTCCGCCCATAGGGATTGATCGGCACCTGCCGGTGCGTCTCGTCGAGCGGCACGCTCTGCGGCAGGCCGTAGGTGGCGCAGGTGGAGGAGAATACGAAGGCGTTGATGCCGGCCGCCTGTGCCGCCGAAAGCAGTGTCAAAGTGCCGATCACATTGTTCTCGTAGAAGGAAACCGGATCCTTGACCGATTCGCCGACCTCGATCAGCGCCGCGAAATGCAGGATCGCCGCCGGCTTGTGTTTGGCCAGCACCTCGTCCAGCCGGGTGCGATCGCGAATATCGCCTTCCTCGGCCGGCCCCCATCTGACGAACTCGCGATGGCCGTTCGAAAAATTGTCGAAGACGACAGGCGTATAGCCCTTGTTCGCCAGGTCGAGGCACGTATGCGAGCCGATATAGCCGGCGCCGCCGACGACAAGAACCGTTTCACCTGCCATGCACCACCCTTATTTTTCGTTGAGAGATGGGAGAAACCTAGACGAGATACACGTCAATAAAAAGAAGGAACTGCGATCGGCGTCAACGGACAATACGTCAAATGCCGAAGCCACGTTCGACCGGGTGCGATCCGCCTGCGCAATATATGCCGGATCAGAAGGAAGCATAAATTATTCGCGTGATTTGCATAGCGGCCCGATCTAAGGCGCTTGCACCACCATGTGATGATCAACGGTCCGCAGCCATCAGACAGGAGAGCGCGAATGAGGAAGGCATTGGTCGTTTGGGGCGGCTGGCAAGGCCATGAGCCGGAGCAATGTGCCGATATCGTCGCCGATCTCTTGCGCGAGGACGATTTTACCGTCGAGGTGACCGGCGATCTCGGCGTATTCGGATCTCCGACGCTGGCGAAAGCCGATCTGCTGGTGCCGATCATTACCGGCGAAAAGCTTGAGAAGGAGCATGCCATCGGCCTCGTCGAAGCGGTGCGCGGCGGGCTCGGACTTGCCGGCCATCACGGCGCGCTCGCCACATCCTTCAAGGAAAGCGCGCCTTTCCGCTATATCTCCGGCGTCACCTGGGTCGCCCATCCCGGCAATATCATCGACTTTCGCGTTGCCGTCACCCGCCAGGACGATCCCGTCATGGAGGGCATTCCCGATTTCGACTATCGTTCGGAGCAATATTATCTCCATTACGATCCGACCGTCGAAATCCTCGCGACCACCACCTTCACCGGCGCCTACGATCCGGCGGCCCGCAATGTGGTGATGCCCGTCGTCTTCAAGCGCCATTTCGGCGCCGGCCGCATCTTCTATTCCGCCCTCGGCCATGTCGCGGCCGAATTCGACCATCCCTACATGCCCCTCATCCTGCGCCGTGGCCTGAGCTGGGCCGCACGTCAGTAGCGTCAGAACGATCGCCCGCGGATGAGGATCGGCAACGATATCCGGGCGACTTCGGCGGCTAAAGAACGCGCATTTCAGGCTGGAGGGCAGCCTCGGCTGATCGGCCGGCATGGGCGGCCGCTTGCCGATCGTCCGCCCGCGCCATAATTTCCCCGGATGCAGGATCGCTTCTCTTTCTTCCCCGCCACCCCCGACCGCCTGGCCGACATAGAAGCGGTCTTCGACGATTGCGCCGACGGCCGGAATTGTCGCTGTGCCTACTGGTATCTTCCGAATGCCGACTACAAGGCAGGATGGGGCGAGGGAAATCGCAACTGGTTCCGAAGCCTGCTCGCCGAATGGCGTCCGCCCGGCATTCTCGGCTATCACGACAATGAGCCGGCCGGATGGTGCGGGGTCGCACCGCGCGTCGTGTTCGACCGGCTGCGCCGTTCAAAGCCCTTTGCGCCGGTCGATGACAGGCCGGTCTGGTCGATCAATTGCTTCATCGTCCGCAAGCCGTTCCGGCGACAGGGATTATCGCAACTATTGCTGAAAAATGCGGTCGAATTTGCGACGGCAAACGGCGCCGAATGTCTCGAGGCCTATCCCGTCGACCAGGCAGCCCGTGCTTCGAACCGAGCCGAGCTTTATCCGGGAACGCTATCGATGTTTCTGGATGCCGGTTTCACCGAAGTGGCAAGACGCCTGCCGGCCAGACCTGTGGTCCGTCTGGAATGCCGCTGAATATTTCGGCAACCCAGGGATTGATAATATGGCTTAGCGGGCCGCCTTGATCTGCCGGTCGTTCTCGACGGCGGGAGCCGCCTCGTCATAAATCCGCAGCAGCCGTCCGGCTGCCTTCAGCTTCTCGATGAGGTCGTTTCCATCAGGCGAGGCCTTCGTCAGCTCCAGCTGTTCGAACTCCCGCAGCGCCTGCGCCCAATGGCTTTCCCCACGCCCATCCGGCCTGCCTTCCGATTCCCATAGTGAATAAGCGCGCTGGCTGACCCAGGCGTCTTTATTATGACTCATAATCAACCCCAGCGAGAAATTTGGAAGCAATATTCGACAAGCAACAAGGTGCCAAAACCGGCTTTAGGAGTCGTTACGAGGCAGCGTTAGTTTTTAGCTAATCCGAGGTGCCCGAGGGATTATCCCGTGCACACATTCCGGGACCTTGGCCTCGTATCGCCTGCAGGGTAGGGTCAACCGCAGAAACGACAGCGATGACCGATGGCAGCCAAGACAACACTTAATGCGAAGAATCTCGAATCCCTTGGTGCGCAGCGCCTTGCCGAGCTGCTGATCGAGATCAGCATGGGCAGTGCTGCCCACAAGCGACGGCTTCGAATGGAGCTTGCCGGCAATCACGGCAGCGCCGAGGTGGCGCGTGAGGTGCGAAAGCGACTTGTCAGCATTGCCCGCGCCCGCACCGTCATCAACTGGCGCAAAGTGAAAGCGCTGAAGAACGACCTGGAAACGCAGCGCAAGACGATCGCAGAGACGGTTGCCGCCGATGATCCCCAGGAGGCGTTCGACCTAATTTGGCAGTTCCTCGCATTGGCGAATCCGATCTTTGAGAGATCCAGTGACAGCAGCAGTTCTCTCATCCAAAGTTTTCATCAGGCTTGCGAGGATGCTGCCGCAATCGCCGCCTCCGCCAAGATCGGCTCCAATGTCCTGGCCGACAAGGTGTTTAAAGCCGTCCAAGACGATGGTTACGGCCAGTACGACAACCTGATTGCGGCGATGGCGCCAGCTCTCGGCAAGGATGGTCTCGATTGCTTGAAAACCCTCTTCGTCCAATGGTCAAAGGAGCCGAAAGACAAGCCGGCTAATGACAAGCGCGAGATCATCGGCTGGGGCAGCGCAGGCCCCCTTTACGAAGATGAGATCTACGGCACTCAGCGAGATCTGACGGTGCGCATAGCCTTGCAGGAAATTGCCGATGCCCAGGGCGATGTTGATGACTACATCGCTCTGCAACCCGAGAAAACGCGCAAGATGCCGATGATTGCGGCCGACATCGCCAATCGCCTGGTCTCGGCCGGCCGGTCCAAGGAGGCAATTGAGGTGCTGAATGAGGTCGATGCGACAGGCCAGGCCGGCATGCCATTCGAATGGCAGCGCGCGCGCGTCGAGACGCTCGAGGCCCTGGGGCGGCGAGAGGAAGCTCAAACCTATAGATGGACGTGCTTCGAGCAGTCGCTGCACGATCAGCATCTCCGCGCCTTCCTCAAGCGACTGCCGGACTTCGATGATCTGGAGGCAGAGGAGAAGGCATTCGCTTATGCCCAGGCTTTCCCGGAGGTCCACCAGGCGCTTACATTTTTCCTGAATTGGCCGGCACCCGCCGAGGCAGCGAAACTCGTGATGAGGCGGAAGGCGGAACTGGATGGCAATCTCTATGAGCTGATGCCGGCGGCGGCCGAAGCTCTGGCGGAGAAACATCCGCTTGCGGCAACCATCCTCTTGCGCTCCATGATCGATTTCGCGCTCGATAGCGGCCGGTCCAGCCGCTATAAGCATGCGGCGAGGCATCTTGCGGACTGCGCATCGCTTGCGCCTCATATCAATGACTTCGGCGACACAAGACCCCATGACATCTATGTCGCAGAACTTAAGCGTCGACACGGCAAGAGGCATGGCTTCTGGAGCCTGGTGACCTAAGTCGCTTCAGATATATCACCTTCGGAGGAATTCCATGACGACCACCGCCTGGCACGCCGATCCACTGACTTGGGGCACTGGACCCCGCATCTTCGAAGCCTTTCTGGAGCCGACTTGCCCCTATTCGGTCAAAACGTTCAACAAGCTCGATGACCTGCTGAGCCAAGCCGGCGAAGACAAGATCACCGTGAAGATCCGCCTGCAGTCGCAACCCTGGCATATGTATTCGGGTGTCCTCGTCCGCTGCATCATCGCAGCCTCAACGTTGGAAGGCGGCAAGCAGACAGCAAAGAAAGTGATATCAGCCATTGCGGCCCATCGCGAGGAGTTCGAGTTTGAACGCCATGCCGGCGGCCCAAATATGGATGCGACGCCGAACCAGATCATCGAGCGCCTGGAAGGCTACAGCGGCGTCAAGTTGAAAGAGGCCTTCGCCACCCCGGATCTCGACCGGGAGATCAAGTGGCACTGCAAATATGCCCGGCAGAACGGCATCCACGTCTCGCCAACCTTCATGATCGACGGGCTGGTGCAGGCAGATATGAGCAGCGGCGATGAGGTTGTCGTCTGGGTGAAGAAGGCACTGGGCAACTGACGCTGGCCGAGTGCCAGAGACGGTCCCGCCCGCCTATTTGTCTCCTGCCATGAATACCATGCAGGAATCAGTGCAAGCAGCAGGGATTTTCCAACTTTGGACTTCAGGAAACACCGCGGGTGTGGCCCTGGGATGGATGCGATCCTACCGGCCAGTCACGGAAGTATCCCGGCAATCACAAAGCGCTGATAATCCCGGGAAGCTTATGGCGGAGAGGGTGGGATTTGAACCCACGATACCCTTGCAGGTATGCCGCATTTCGAGTGCGGTGCATTCGACCACTCTGCCACCTCTCCGCGGTCTGGTCGGCGCTTGTTCGGCGCGGGCGTTCTCATAACGGGCAAATGACAGGCTGGCAAGCCGAAAAGTCGAAGCATTCCATCCTTTTGCCTTGACACCTTTTTGTCACTCGCGTATCCCGGCTGCGCAATAGGTTTGGAGAAATCCGCGCCTTGGCAATCCCGCGCTCGCGCGGGGCTTCACCGGCAGGACGAGTTCGAGGATTAGACCTCTGAAATCCCTGCTTAACTTCGACTGATAAAAAGACAGCCACCTGCTCAATTAGCGGGGAGCGCTGGAACGAACATGAAAGGATAAAAAATGTTCGCAGTCATCAAGACCGGCGGTAAACAGTACCGTGTGGCAGCCAACGACGTGCTGACCATCGAAAAGCTGGAAGCCACCGCTGGCGACTCCATTGAATTCACCGAAGTGCTCGTGATCGGCGAAGGCGCCGACGCTGCGATCGGTGCGCCCTTCGTAACCGGCGCCTCTGTCAAGGCAGAAGTCGTCGAACAGAACCGCGGCAGGAAGGTCATCGCCTTCAAGAAGCGCCGCCGTCAGAATTCGAAGCGTTCGCGCGGCCATCGTCAGCATCACACGGTCGTCCGTATCACGGACATCGTGGCTGCCAAGTAAGATCAACGGGACAAGGTTTAAAGGAGAACTCCAATGGCACACAAAAAAGCTGGCGGTTCATCGCGCAACGGTCGCGATTCTCAGTCCAAGCGCCTTGGCGTGAAGAAGTTCGGCGGCGAAGCCGTCATCGCAGGCAACATCATCGTGCGTCAGCGCGGAACTGAGTGGCATCCGGGTTCCAACGTCGGCCTCGGCAAGGATCACACGATTTTTGCGCTTACCGCCGGCAATGTGAACTACCGAACCAAGGCCAACGGTCGCGTCTACGTGTCTGTCATGCCGAAAGCGGAAGCAGCGGAATAAGCCGGTAGCGCTCAAAAACAGCCGGCGTCTCATCGACCCGGCTGGCCGTATCAGGTTCAGTCTAGAAAACAGGGGAGATGGGGCGCCATCTCCCCTTTTTCTTTACCCCTCAAGGAGGACTGAACCATGCAAGGCGAATTGTTAAGGGTAGACCAATCACGGTCTCCCCAGGAAGACCAGCGGTCTTCCACGGAGCGGCTGAGGCCGGAACGGTTAAGGACCGATTGCCCTGTCTTGTTATCGGAAAGGCTCGTCATGCGCGCGCCCCACGAAGAAGACATCGACGCCCTTGCCCATCTCGCCAATAACGCCAAAGTCGCCACCATGGTATCGCGTATGCCGCACCCTTATACCGCCGATGATGCTGCCGACTTCGTGCGTCGCACGAAAAATGGCGAGATTGGCAAGTGCGTCTATGCGATCACCAAAGCCGAAAACGGCGCCTTTATCGGCTGCTGCGGCGTGGAGCCGCAAACAGACGGCAAAACCGTCGAGATCGGTTACTGGCTGGGCGAGCCCTATTGGAACAAGGGTTATACCACCGAGGCCTGCCATGCCCTGGTCGATATGGTGTTCAGGACCCGTCAGGACGTCGATCAGATCGACGCCCGTTGCCGGGTCATGAACGTCGCCTCGCGCCGCGTCATCCAGAAGTGCGGCTTCCAGTTCCAGGGATCGGGGCTCGCCGCCTCGCTGGCGCTCGGCAGCAACGTGCCGGTCGAATGGTACAGGCTCGACCGCAAGACCTGGATGTCCCTCCGAAGCTGGGGGAACATCGCATGAGCACGACTGCGCTGCAAAGGCCGGAGGTCAAGCCGATGATGCCCGGCCCCGCGCCGGTTATCTCGACCGCCCGGCTGACGCTCCGCCCCCACAGGCTGAGCGATGCGCCTGCGATCGCGGAATCGCTCTCGGATTTCGCGGTCACGCGCATGTTGTCCCGCGTACCCGCGCCGTTCGACCGGCAGGATGCGCTGGACTGGCTGATCCCGGTCACCTCGGGCACCCTGCCCGACTGGCCGCTGGCGATCACCGATAAGGACGACGTCCATATCGGCAACGTCTCGATCGAGCTGCGCCACGGTCGCTGGCACCTCGGCTACTGGCTGAACCGCTATTACTGGCGGCGCGGCTATATGAGTGAGGCGGTGGCGGCGATCATCGAGCGCTTCTCGCGCCGCATGCCGGAGACGCCGGTTCATTCCGGCGTTTTCGCCGACAACCCGGCTTCGCTGCGACTGCAGGAGAAGCTCGGTTTCCGCATGACGGGCTGCGGCGAAATCTATTGTTTCGCCCGCAATACCATGGTGTCGCACATCGAGACCGTGCTGCAGCCTGGCATGCTGCAGCCGCGAAAGGTCGCCTGATAGAGCATGGTGCCGAAAAGTGTACGCGGTTTTCGGACAACATCATGCTCCAGAACTAGAAAGGAGACGTCGCCGTACTGGCGGCGTCTCCATCAAACGCCGATCTCGACCCATAGAGGAAAGTGATCGGAAGCGACGGATTGCGTATCGATCCGGGCGGATTTCAACCGGCTCTGCAGGCCGCAACTGACGAAGCAATAATCGAGATGCATGCGTTTGCCGTGATCTTCGGGATCCATCCAGCTGTAGCTCTCCGGAGAGTAAGCCTCCAGCGCCGCAAAAGCGTCGACCGGCGTGCCGATCCTCGCCACACGGCCGTAATATCCGCCGCCAGCACCGGCAAGCGCGCAATATTCCGGCGATTCCGGCTCCATGTTGAAATCCCCCATGATGACATAATCCTCCGGCAGCGGCGGCTCCGGCAGGTCGAATTCACCACCCCCCGTCAGCGACCCACCCTCCTGGACGAAGGCATTGATATGCGCGTTCAAGAATTCCAATTGGCGGATGCGCTCGTCGGCAGAGACATGGTCGAGATGGACGGAGTAGACGCGGATCGCAGCGCCGGGTGCGTCGATCACCGCCTCGGTCGCGCCACGCTGCAGGTTGATCTTGCCGATCGTCCGGCTGCGCGGCAGAAGCAGCGTCCGGGTCGAGACAACAGGCCAGCGCGACAGCACCATGTTGCCGAACTGGAAACGGGTCCCGCGCACCGGCTGGAACCCGCCTTCATCAGCTTCGACATGCATGTCGCAGGCTGGCCCATACACCCAGAAATAGTCGGGAAAGAAGGCTGCAACATCGGCTGCCATGTCGGCAAAACCGTTGCGGGAGAAGCCGCGGGTCACCTCCTGCAGCGCGATGACATCGGCACCCTCGAGGCTCCGGGCAATGCGCGCCAGATCGTATCTGCCGTCGAGACCGAAGCCGTACTGTATGTTATAGCTCGCAAAATTCACGATAATCTTTGACCTCCGTCGGAACCGCCTATATCGAATGGGCCAAGACGGGCCGTCCAACTGCCACTGAATATTGGAAGTAAAATGAAATTTCTCGACGAAGCAAAGGTCTATATCAAGTCCGGGGACGGCGGCGGCGGCAGCGTTTCCTTCCGACGCGAGAAATTCATCGAGTTCGGCGGCCCTGACGGAGGCGACGGCGGACGCGGCGGCGACGTCTGGGTCGAGACCGTTAACGGCCTCAACACGCTGATCGATTTCCGCTTTCAGCAGCATTTCAAGGCGACGATCGGCACCCATGGCATGGGCAGGAACCGCACCGGCGCCAACGGCAGCGACGTGACGCTGAAGGTCCCGGTCGGCACCCAGATCTTCGAGGAAGATCAGGAAACGCTGATCTGCGACCTGACCGTCGAAGGCCAGCGCTACTGTCTCGCCCATGGCGGCAATGGCGGCTTCGGCAACGCCCATTTCAAAACCTCGACCAATCAGGCGCCGGATTGGGCCAATCCCGGTCTGCCCGGCGAGGAAAAGACCATCTGGCTACGCCTGAAGCTGATTGCCGATGCCGGCCTCGTCGGCATGCCGAATGCCGGCAAGTCGACCTTCCTGGCATCGGTCACCCGGGCCCGGCCGAAAATCGCCAACTATCCCTTCACCACACTGCATCCTAATCTCGGTGTAGCCACGATCGACGAGCGCGAATTCATCCTGGCCGACATTCCGGGCCTGATCGAAGGCGCCCATGAAGGGGTCGGCATCGGCGACCGTTTCCTCGGCCATGTCGAGCGCACCCGCGTGCTGCTCCACCTCATCTCCGCCCAGGAAGAAAAGGTGGGCAAGGCCTATAAGACGGTCAAGCACGAACTCGAAGCCTACGGAAACGATCTGACCGACAAGGCGGAGATCGTGGCGCTGTCGCAGATCGACGTGCTCGACGATGCTGAATTGAAGAAGAAGACCAAGGAATTGGCCAAGGCCTGCGGCAAGACGCCGTTCCAGATTTCGGCCGTCACCGGCAAGGGCATGACCGAGGTATTGCGTGCGCTGCGCGACATCATCGTCGAAGCCAATACCGAGGAGAAGCCGGCCAAGGTGCCGAAGCTGCGCCATCGCGACATGGTCGTCACCGATGAGGGCGAGGACAAGGGTGGGGACGAGGACGATGACCAGCCGTAAGCCGCTTGGCCGCTACCGCCGCATCGTCATCAAGATCGGATCTGCGCTTCTGGTCGACCGCAAGGCCGGGCTGAAGAAGGCCTGGCTCGACGCCATGTGCGCCGATATCTCAGGCCTGAAGGCTAAAGGCATCGATGTGCTCGTCGTCTCCTCGGGGGCAATCGCGCTCGGCCGCTCGGTGCTCGACCTGCCCTCGGGCGCGCTGAAGCTGGAGGAAAGCCAGGCGGCCGCCGCCGTCGGCCAGATCGCGCTGGCTCGTGCCTGGTCGGAGAGCCTGTCACGCGACGAGATCGTCGCCGGTCAGATCCTGCTGACGCTCGGCGATACCGAGGAGCGCCGCCGCTATCTCAATGCGCGCGCCACCATCAATCAGCTTTTGAAGATCGGCGCCGTGCCGATCATCAATGAAAACGACACCGTCGCCACCAGCGAGATCCGCTATGGTGACAATGATCGCCTCGCCGCCCGCGTCGCGACGATGACCGGCGCCGATCTGCTCATCCTTCTCTCCGACATCGACGGCCTCTACACCGCGCCGCCGCATCTCGATCCGAACGCGACGTTCCTGGAAACGATTGCCGAAATCACCCCCGAGATCGAGGCGATGGCCGGCGGTGCGGCCTCCGAGCTTTCGCGCGGCGGCATGCGCACCAAGATCGATGCCGGCAAGATTGCGACGGCATCAGGCTGCGCCATGATCATCGCCTCCGGCAAGACCGACAATCCTCTGTCGGCAATCGAAAACGGCGCGCGTTCCTCGTGGTTCGCGCCGTCGGGCACACCCGTTACCGCCCGCAAGACCTGGATTGCCGGCCAGTTGCAGCCGGCCGGCGAACTGCATGTCGATGACGGCGCCGTCACAGCCCTCGGCGCCGGCAAGAGCCTGCTTCCCGCCGGCGTGCGCAGCGTCTCCGGCCTCTTCAGCCGCGGCGATACGGTGGCGGTCATCGGCCCGGCCGGCCGCGAGATCGCCCGCGGCCTTGTTAGCTACGATGCCGACGACGCCCGTCGGATTGCCGGCCGCAAGTCGGCGGAGATCGAGGCCATCCTCGGTTATGCCGGGCGCGCCGCCATGGTCCATCGCGACGACATGGTGATGACCGCGCAGATCGGTTCGAAATCGGAAAGGCAGAAGAAGGACGCGAGCTATGCTTGATACCGTTGCGCCAAGCCCTGACATTGATGTGCTGATGAACGACATCGGCCGCAAGGCAAAGGCTGCCGCGCGACCGCTGAGCTTTGCGTCCACTGAGGCGAAGAACAGCGCGCTGAATTCCATGGCCGATGCGATCCTAGCGAACAAGGCGCATATTCTTGCCGAGAACGCCAGGGACCTGAAGGATATCGAAGGCACCGAGACGCTCGCTTCCTTCGTCGACCGGCTGACGCTGAACGACAAGCGCGTCGCCGAGATGGCCGAGGGAATCCGCGCCATCGCCGCCCTTGCAGATCCGGTCGGCGAAGTCATCGCTGCCTGGGACCGGCCGAACGGGCTGAAAATCGAGCGCGTCCGCACCCCGCTCGGCGTCATCGGCGTGATCTTCGAAAGCCGCCCGAACGTCACCGCGGATGCCGGCGCCCTCTGCCTCAAGGCGGGCAATGCCGTCATCCTACGCTGCGGCTCGGACTCGCGCCGTTCATCGCAGGCTATCCATGCCTGCCTTGTCGAAGGATTGAAGGCGGCGGAACTTCCAGAGCATGCTATCCAGCTTGTGCCGGTCACCGACCGCGCTGCCGTCGGCGCTATGCTGCGCGGCCTCGACGGGGCGATCGACGTCATCGTGCCCCGCGGCGGCAAAAGCCTGGTTGCCCGCGTGCAGAGCGAGGCCCGCGTGCCTGTATTCGCCCATCTCGAAGGCCTTTGCCATATCTATGTCGATGCCTCGGCCGATATCGAGATGGCGAAGAGGATCATCGTCAATGCCAAGATGCGCCGCACCGGCATCTGCGGCGCAGCCGAAACCCTGCTTGTCGATGGCGCCGCGATCGGTACGCATTTGACGCCGCTGCTCGAGGTTCTGACGGAGGCCGGCTGCGAGATCCGCGCTTCGCCAACAGTGCTGAAGGTCGCACCGGGTTTGAAGCCCGCGACCGAGGAGGACTGGTCGACCGAATATCTCGACGCGATCATTTCAGTTGCCGTCGTCGACGGCATATCGGGCGCTATCGCCCATATCCAGACATATTCCTCGAACCACACCGAGGCCGTCATCGCCGAGGACCCCGACGTCGTGGCGCGTTTCTTCACCGAAGTCGATTCGGCGATCCTGCTCCACAATGCCTCGACACAGTTTGCCGATGGCGGCGAGTTCGGCATGGGTGCGGAAATCGGCATCGCCACCGGCAAGATGCATGCCCGTGGCCCCGTCGGCGTCGAACAGCTCACCTCTTTCAAATATCGGGTGCACGGTGCCGGACAGACGCGGCCCTGACGTGACGACCGAGCCTGACGTAGCGATCGAGAATGTGGACCGGCACTATCTCCGCATGCCGCACAGCGAGCGCGGCATGGTCGTCGGTCTGTTCGGCGGCTCGTTCAATCCGCCGCATCAGGGCCACGCGCTCGTCGCCGAAATCGCTCTCAAGCGGCTCGGCCTCGACCAGCTCTGGTGGATGGTCACCCCGGGCAATCCGCTAAAGAGCCGCAACCAGCTCGCACCACTCGCCGAGCGCCTCGCCGAAAGCGAACGTGTTGCCGCCGATCCCCGCATCAAGGTCACCGCCTTCGAACAGGCGTTCGGCACCAGCTACACCGCCAACACGCTTGCCCGCGTCAAGGCGCGTAATCCACATGTGCATTTCATCTGGATCATGGGCGCAGACAGCCTGCAGACCTTTCACAAATGGCAGAAATGGCAGGAAATTGCCCGCACCTTCCCGATCGCGGTGATCGATCGGCCGGGCGCGACGCTGTCCTTCCTGTCCTCGAAAATGGCCAGGACCTTCGATTTCGCCCGTGTCGACGAGGATGATGCCCGTGTTCTCTGGAAGAAACGTGCACCGGCCTGGACCTTCATCCACGGACCACGCTCCGGCCTGAGCTCGACGGCAATCCGCAACGGCTCGTCGCACGGCGACGTCGAATAGAGCGCCGCCGCCCAGCAAGACGCATGCGCCGGCCTGATTTCAGAAGATCCCGAAAACGAGAAAGCCCGACGGGGGAGGATCCGTCGGGCTTATAAACTCGATCGACAACTGGGAGGAGGAGTGTTGTCGACCCTATCGAACGGCTATGGGAGGAGGAGAAGCCGTTCGATGAGTATGTTGTACCATATTTCGCAGGAAGATGAACATCGATTGGTGCATTGCAGCAATGCATTGTGCGCAAATCTCGAGGCGGATTTGGCTTCATCATTGCCGCTTTTATTAGCAAAAATTAAGGAAACATCCCCCGCTGCCCGGAGTCCTTGCGGTTGGCAAACTGACTCTGGGTATTTTCGCCATGCTGATCTGACTTTCGCCGGAAGCCATGCACCTCACGAATGCGTGAACATTGCGCCGCTGCGAACGTGAGCACCCGATACGGTTATATTTTCCTGGATATATCCCTAGCCAAGATGCCTCGCCCGTTATATTCGTCGCAATATTTCGAACCCTGGGGAATAAGTCATGCAAAACCGCCGCCAATGGATGAAACTGGCAACCGCTGCGATCGCCGGCCTCTGGCTTGGCGCGACAGCGCTGCCGGCGCCTGCCGCCGCAGCCGAAAAGCTCACCGTCTTTGCGGCGGCGAGCCTCAAGAATGCGCTCGACGCCGCCAATGCCGCCTGGGCAAAGGAAAGCGGCAAGGAAGCCGTCGCCTCCTATGCGGCGAGCGGCGCGCTGGCCAAGCAGATCGAAAGTGCCGCACCCGCCGATATCTTCATCTCGGCCGACCTCGACTGGATGGACTATGTCGCCAAGAAAAACCTGATCAAGGCCGATACCCGCTCCAACCTGCTCGGCAACAAGATTGTGCTCGTTGCCGAAAAGGACAAGGCAAAGCCGGTTGAGATCAAACAGGGCTTCGATCTTGCCGGACTCCTCGGTGACGGCAAGCTTGCCATGGGTGAGCCGAAATCGGTTCCGGCCGGCAAATACGGCATGGCCGCGCTCGAAAAGCTCGGCGTCTGGAAATCGGTCGAAACCAAGGTTGCCGGCGCTGAAAGCGTGCGCGCCGCCCTGGCCCTCGTCTCCCGCGGCGAAGCGCCCTACGGCATCGTCTACCAGACGGATGCCGCAGCCGATAAGGGTGTCGCCATCGTCGGCACCTTCCCCGCCGAGTCCCATCCCCCGATCATCTATCCGATTGCAATCCTCGCCGAGAGCAAGAACTCGGATGCATCAGCCTATCTCGATTTTCTGAAATCGGACAAGGCGGCCGCCTTCTTCACGGCGCAGGGTTTCACCATCCTGAAATGATTGAGAAGTTGAGATGATTGCGGAATCGACAGTGACCGCTTAGCGTGAAGACTCAATAAGGCGAGCCGCAGATAGCAGTCTGGTTCGTGCCGATGTTGCCCCTCACCCTAACCCTCTCCCCGTAAACGGGGCGAGGGGACGTGCCCAGCGAGACGTTAGCGAGGGACGGAGAGGTTGCGGCTATTCCCCTTCGCCCCGCGAGCGGGGAGAAGGTGCCGGCAGGCGGATGAGTGGCAGGCATCGGGTGATGCCGGATTTCCAGGGAGACCATCGCATTTGAACATATTGGGCTTGAGCAATGAGGAATGGACGGCGATCCTGCTCAGCCTGCGCGTCTCGATTGTCGCCATGTTGGCGAGCCTGCCCTTCGGCATCCTCGTCGCCCTGCTGCTTGCCCGCGGCCGCTTCTGGGGCAAGTCGGTGCTGAATGGCGTCGTTCATCTGCCGTTGATCCTGCCCCCGGTCGTCACCGGTTTTCTTCTCCTCATCCTGTTCGGCCGCCGCGGTCCGATCGGCAGCCTGCTCGACCAGTATTTCGGCATCGTCTTGTCTTTCCGCTGGACGGGTGCTGCACTGGCCTGCGCCATCATGGCCTTTCCGCTGATGGTGCGCAGCATCCGCCTGTCGATCGAGGCGGTCGACCGCAAGCTGGAAGAGGCGGCCGGAACGCTCGGCGCCGGCCCTGCCTGGATCTTCCTGACGATCACCCTGCCGCTGACCCTGCCCGGCATCATCGCCGGCATGATCCTTTCTTTTGCCAAGGCGATGGGCGAATTCGGCGCAACGATCACCTTCGTCTCCAACATTCCAGGCGAAACCCAGACGCTGTCGGCGGCGATCTATACCTTCACCCAGGTACCTGGCGGCGATGCCGGCGCGCTCCGCCTGACGTTCGTCGCCGTCGTCATTTCCATGGCCGCCCTGCTCGCCTCCGAATTCCTCGCCCATCTCGCAGGCCGGAGGATCGATCCGGAATGACGCTGATCGTCGAGGCAAAACAGCGGCTCGGCGCCTTTTCGCTCGATGCCGCCTTCACCTCCGAACGTGGCGTCACCGCGCTGTTCGGCCGCTCCGGCTCCGGCAAGACCTCGATGATCCGCATCATCGCCGGCCTTGCCCGCCCGGACCAAGGCCGCGTCGTCCTCGACGGCGAGCCCCTGACCGAAACCGCAACCGGCATCTTCGTCCCGAAACATCGCCGCCGCTTCGGGTATGTCTTCCAGGAAGCGCGGCTTTTCCCACATCTCAGCGTTCGCGCCAATCTGTTCTACGGGCGATGGTTCGCGGCGAGAACGGCGCGCGGCGAGAGCTTCGACCACATCGTCGACCTGCTCGGCATCGAGGCGCTGCTGGAGCGCAGCCCCTCGAAACTCTCAGGCGGCGAGAAGCAGCGCGTCGCCATCGGCCGCGCGCTTCTCTCCTCGCCGCGCCTGCTGTTGATGGACGAGCCGCTCGCCGCCCTCGATGAGCTGCGTAAGGCCGAGATCCTGCCTCATCTCGAGCGGTTGCGCGACGAGACCGACATCCCGATCGTCTATGTCAGCCACTCGATCGCCGAGGTGGCGCGGCTGGCAAACCAGGTCGTCGTCATGCGTGACGGCAAGGTGGAAGCGACAGGCCCCGCCGTCGACATATTGAGCCGCCCCTCCACCATCTCCGACCGGCGCGAGGCCGGCGCACTGCTGGAAGGCACAGTGGAAAGCTTCGATGTGAGTCATCGTCTATCGACGGTGGCGCTGAAATCCTGTCAGCTCCATATTCCGGGCGCTGCCCTTGCGCCCGGCAAATCGGTCCGCATCCGCATTCCCTCCCGCGATGTCATGCTGGCGACCGCAAGACCCGAGGGGCTCAGCGCGCTGAATATCCTGGAAGCAAGGATAGAGGGGATCTCGTCGACCGAGGACGGAACGGTGGAAATCCGGCTCGATTGCGGCGGCGATATCATTCTTTCCCGGATCACGACGCTGTCCTGCGAGCGTCTGGATCTTCGACCGGGAAGGGCGGTCTTCGCCGTCATCAAGACAGTTGCCCTGGAGGCCTGATCAGTTGCGCTCGCCCTGCTGCATGTTGCGCTTGGCCTCGAGCCAGGCGAGGTCCTCAGCAAGGCTGGTCCGCACCGTCTTTTCCATCCGACGGAAACGCTCGAGCAGTTCCTCGCCGAACGGCGTCAGCACCGCACCGCCGCCCTTCTGCCCGCCGCGCTGCGATTCCACCACCTGTTCGTTAAACATCCGGTTCATCTCGCTGACCAGCAGCCATGCCCGCCGATAGGACATGTCCATCGCCCGCCCGGCCGCCGAGATCGATCCGGTCTGGCGGATATGCTCCAGCAGTTCCATCTTGCCATGGCCGAGACGATCCTCATCCGGGAAGCTGATTCGCAGGACGGGCACGAGTGTTTTTGCGGCTGAGTCGGTCATTGAATCTGGAGATCGTGGAATTTGCCGCACTTTACGCTGCGGCATGGAAACTGTACACCGCCCGCACGAGGCCGCCCCGAGCAGTCAAATACTTCAATTCGAACGGCAGATCGGATTTTCGGCCGTTCTGTACCTTAGCATGTCTTGAAACATTAATGGTTTGATGCCTATCTTAACCATGATCCGGTCGCGATCGGATCTGTGTTGTGCATAGTTTGTCATTCCAGGAAAGGGAAAGCACTGACAACAGTACACGCCAAGGGAAAAACGTTCGCCGTTATCCCGAAGAGTGCGGAACGTGGCGCCGATGCCGCCGCCCGTGCCCTAGAAACCGTCCTCGCCAGCCTCGAGGACTCCAAAGCTGAAGATATCGTCACCATCGACATTGCCGGAAAATCGGCGCTGGGAGACTACATGATCGTCGTCTCCGGCCGCTCGAACAGGCATGTCATGGCGATCTCGGATCACCTGCTCACCGACCTCAAGGACGACGGCCTCGGTACGGCCCGCGTCGAAGGTCAGGAAGGCGGCGATTGGGTCCTGATCGACACCGGTGACATTATCGTGCATGTGTTCCGTCCCGAAATCCGCGAGTTCTACAACATCGAAAAGATGTGGGCGGCTCCGGATATGGATGAAGAAACACGGCACTGACAGGCGGGCCGGCATTTTGTCCGGCGCCTGAGACGTGGCATTGGCTGGCCGGCAAACATCACAAGCCGGCCGGTGGCGTAACGTGCGCCCGATGTGCTGCATGAGCGGGAGCGGATGAATGCGAATAGGTCTTTTTGCGGTGGGACGGCTGAAGTCCGGCCCAGAAAAGGATCTTGCCGCCCGTTATTTCGACCGTTTCGCCAAGGCCGGCCCTGCCGTCGGCCTCGAATTGACCCGCGTTGCCGAAGTTGCCGAAAGCCGGGCCTCCAATGCGGAGACCCGCAAGCGCGAAGAGGCGGCGATGCTTCTGAAATCGCTTGCCGATGGCAGCATCCTCATTCTTCTCGATGAACGCGGCAAAGCGCTCGACAGCGAATCCTTTGCAAACCTGCTCGGCTCCTATCGCGACCAGGGCAAACGCGAGCTGACCATCGCGATCGGCGGCGCCGACGGCCTCGATCCCTCGCTTTACGACCGTGCCGACGCGACGCTGTGCCTGGGTAAGATGACTTGGCCGCACCAACTCGTGCGCACGCTGATCGCCGAGCAGCTCTATCGTGCCGTCACCATCCTGTCCGGTCACCCCTATCACCGCGTCTGATGCCGCATCGGCCTGATGCGTCGGCCCGATACCCCGGCAATGCGTCGCAATGTCACGCAGCCGTGTTTGCTTGGCCACCCGTTCTCCTGCAAACCTTATGGCAAAGTGCACCAAATCAGCTTAGTCTCCGCGCGATTTGAGAAAGTGCCCCAACACGCATGTCGAGAGCATCCACCAGGCGACACCGCATGATCCTGCCGGCTATCGCGGCCGGCGTCGGTGTGGCGGTGATTGTCGTGTCGGCAAATCCGTTCATCGTCCGGGCGCAGGATGCCGCGCCCGAGGCGGCACAATCCGCACCGCAGCCGGCAGCCGAGCCGCCGCCGCCGCCCGATCCGGCGGCCGAACTTGCCGCCAAGCGTGATCAGACCCGTGCCGAACTCGAAACCCTGTCGAAGACGATCAGCCTCTCCACCGACAAGGTGAGCGCGCTTCAGCAGAGCATCGCCGATCTGGAAAAGAGCACGGAAAGCGTCCGCCAGGCACTGATCGATTCCGCTGCCCGCCGCAAGGCGCTCGAAAAGCAGATCCTCGAAAGCGAGAAGAAGCTTGCCGATCTCGGCGTCAAGGAGGATGGCATCCGCCGTTCCCTGCACGAGCGCCGCGGCTTGTTGGCCGAGGTGCTGGCAGCACTCCAGCGCATGGGCCGCAACCCGCCGCCCGCTTTGCTCGTCACCCCTGATGACGCGCTGGCCTCCGTGCGCAGCGCCATTCTGCTCGGCGCCGTCGTGCCCGGCATCCGCAAGGAGACCGATAAGCTTGCCGCAGACCTCGCAAGCCTTGCCGCATTGCAGACCGCAAGTGCTGCCGAGAAGGCCTCGCTGACCGGGACGATGACTGATGGCATCGAGGAAGAGCGGCGCATGGACCTGCTGCTTGCCGAAAACGACAAGCTCAGCCGCAGCAACGCCGCCGAACTCGGGGCCGAAAGGAAACGTTCCGAGGAACTGGCAGGCAAGGCGACCAGCCTCGAAGGCCTCGTCGCCTCGATGGAATCCGAGATCGCTTCGGTGCGGGATGCCGCCGCTGCCGCCCGCCTGGCCGAGGAGAACCGCAAGCTTATGACGGACGAGCAGCGCGCCCAGGCCAAGGCGCTTGCCGACAGCGGCGTGCCCGATAAAAACCGCATTGCGCCCGCATATCCCTTCGGAGAATTGAAGGCGAAATTGGAGGTGCCCGTTACGGGTGATATCCTGCGCCAGTTCGGCGACGCCGACGGCACCGGGCACGAGGCCATGGGAATGACGGTCGCCACCAATCCAGAGACAGTGGTGACGGCGCCTGCGGATGGTCTGGTGGTTTTCGCCGGCGCATTCCGCAGTTACGGCCAGATGATCATCCTCGACACGGGTGATGGATACCACCTGGTTCTCTCGGGAATGGATACGATCAATACCCGTCAGGGAAAATTCGTTTTCTCCGGCGAGCCGCTTGCCGTGATGGGCGCGAAAAGAGTGGCAAGCGCAACTGCATTGGCGCTGGAAACGAACCGGCCAACGCTTTACATTGAATTTCGAAAGGACGGTAAACCGGTCGATTCCCGGCCGTGGTGGACCGCCAAAGACACTGGAAAGGCACGCAATGATTCGTAGGGCTTCTCTTGTTCTGGTCGGCGCATTGATGGGTGCGACCGCAATGAGCGTCATTTACTCGGCGGGTGTGCCGGCAGAAGCGGCCGGATCCTCGACCTACAAGGAACTTTCGGTTTTCGGAGATGTCTTCGAGCGTGTGCGTGCGCAATATGTGACACCGCCTGCGGAAGACAAGCTGATCGAGAACGCCATCAACGGTATGCTCTCCTCGCTCGATCCGCATTCGAGCTACATGAATGCGAAGGACGCCGAGGACATGCGCACCCAGACCAAGGGTGAGTTCGGCGGCCTCGGCATCGAAGTCACGATGGAAGACGAACTCGTCAAGGTCATTACCCCGATTGACGATACGCCCGCCGCCAAGGCCGGTGTTCTCGCCGGCGACTACATCTCCGAGATCGACGGCCAATCCGTGCGCGGCCTGAAGCTGGAAGACGCAGTCGAGAAGATGCGCGGCGCCGTCAACACGCCGATCAAGCTGACGCTGATCCGCAAGGGTGCCGACAAGCCGATCGAGCTGACGATCGTCCGTGACGTCGTCGCCGTCCAGGCAGTCAAGTCGCGTGTCGAGGACGATGTCGGTTATCTCCGCATCATCTCCTTCACCGAGAAGACCTATCCTGACATGGAAAAGGCGATCAAGAAGATCAAGGACACCGTTCCGGCCGACAAGCTGAAGGGTTATGTTCTCGACCTGCGCCTCAATCCGGGCGGTCTGCTCGACCAGGCGATCAACGTCTCCGATGCCCTGCTGCAGCGCGGCGAAGTCGTTTCGACCCGCGGCCGCAATCCGGATGAAACCCGCCGCTTCAATGCCGGCCCGGGCGACCTGACGGATGGCAAGCCGGTGATCGTGCTGATCAACGGCGGTTCGGCTTCCGCATCGGAAATCGTCGCCGGCGCTCTTCAGGATCTGCGCCGTGCCACCGTTCTCGGTACGCGCTCCTTCGGCAAGGGCTCCGTCCAGACGATCATCCCGCTCGGCGAAAACGGCGCGCTGCGCCTGACCACAGCGCTCTACTACACGCCGTCGGGCCGCTCGATCCAGGGCACCGGCATCACCCCCGACATCAAGGTCGAGGAGCCGCTGCCGCAGGAACTGCAGGGCAAGATGGTGACCGAAGGCGAATCCAGCCTGCGCGGCCACATCAAGGGCCAAAGCGAGACGGACGAAGGTTCGGGCTCCGTTGCCTACGTCCCGCCGGACCCGAAGGACGACGTTCAGCTGAATTACGCGCTCGACCTCCTGCGCGGCAAGAAGACCGATCCGGCCTTCCCGCCGAATCCTGACAAGGCCGTCGTCGCCAAGTAATCGATCACGTCAAGGCCGGGCACCTCGCCCGGCCTTGACCCTTTCTGCTGTTTCCCGGTTTTGGAGCGGGCGAAAAATTGGGAACGGACCTGCATACGCCTCTGGGCCGCAACCGCAAAACCGGCCGCAAGCGTCCGGGTTTTCTGCGCCTTGGCCGCATCGCCGCCAGTCTTTGCCTTTTCGCCATAGGCGGCTTTTCCCTCTATACGGCGTTTCGCGGTGATGGGCTCGAACGCACCAAACCGCCGGCGGCCGAACAAGCCGCACCCCCCCCTGCCAATACGCCTCAGCCGCCGACGGCCACCACGGGCCAAACTGCTGACGGCATGCCCCGCGCCGACCCGCGCTCGGGCGCCAATGTCGAGCAGATGGTCACCGGCGACGGCTCGGTCGTCACCAAATACAGTCCCCGCCCGCGTGACGGCGGCGGGCCGGTGCTGGTCGACGCCATGCAGATCGGCCAGGATCCGCGCATGGCAGCCCAACCCAATGATGCGCTGCTCGAAGAGACGCCTTTTGGCAGGCTGCCTATCGTCGGCCCGGATGGCCGGCGGCCGATGGATCAATATGCGCGTCCTTCGTCCGGCGCGCGCGGCGTCCGCATCGCCATCGTCGTCAGCGGCCTCGGGCTCAGCCAGACCGGAACGCAGCGCGCCATCGCGGAGCTTCCGGAGGAGATCACCTTCGCTTTTGCTGCAAGCGGCAACAGCCTGCAGCGCTGGATGCAGGAAGCCCGCCGCGGCGGTCACGAAATCCTCCTCCAGGTGCCGCTCGAACCCTTTGATTACCCGGCGAACGATCCGGGCCCCGAAACGCTGCTGACCACGAAACCTGCCGCCCGCAACATCGAAAACCTGCACAAGGCGATGGGCGAGATCACCAACTATACCGGCGTCATGAATTATCTCGGCGGCCGTTTCCTGTCCGATCCCGCCGCCATGGAACCTGTCATGCGCGACATCGGCAAGCGCGGGTTGCTGTTTCTCGACGACGGCACTTCGGCGCAGTCGAAGACGGCGGCAATCGCCAAGGGAACCGAACTGCCCTATGCCTTCGCCGACCTGCAGCTCGACGGCCAGCTTGATATCAATGCCGTCCTGAAGAAGCTCGACGAACTCGAGCGCATCGCCCGCAAGAACGGTCAGGCGATCGGCGTCGCCTCGGCTTTCGATGAGAGCGTTGACGCCATCGCCAAATGGAGCGAGGAGGCCGCGATGCGCGGCATCGAGATTGTCGGCGTTGCCGCCCTTTCCAACGACCCCCGGAATCCTTGAGAGTATCCTTGAGAAGAATTCCTGAACGGAGAAGATGATGAGCCAGGCGACCGTGAAAGCCGAGGATCTGCCCTACCGCCCCTGCGTTGGCGTGATGATCCTGAACCGCGATGGCCTCGTCTGGGCAGGACGGCGCATCGCCGACGGCAATTCCGAATATGACGGCTCGCCGCAGCTCTGGCAGATGCCGCAGGGGGGCATCGACAAGGGCGAGGATCCATTGGACGCTGCCTACCGCGAGCTTTACGAGGAGACCGGTATGAAGACGGTGACCCTGCTTGCCGGAGCGAGAGACTGGATCAACTATGATTTGCCGCCGGCACTGATCGGCATCGGGCTCAGGGGGAAGTTCCGCGGCCAGACACAGCGCTGGTTCGCCTTCCGCTTCGATGGCGACGACAGCGAGATCGCCATCAATCCGCCGCCTGGCGGCCATGAGCCGGAATTCGATGCCTGGGAATGGAAGCCGATGCGGCAGCTGCCGGGGCTGATCGTGCCCTTCAAGCGCGCCGTCTATGACCAGGTGGTGGCCGAGTTCCAGCATCTGGCAGCACTACAATCGGAAGACTGATCGATACAGCACGATCGCGATTGATCAGGTCCGTTTTTGATTTCAGCAGATGGAAATGAGGGCCACCGGTTTCGATCCGGTTTGATGCAGCCGATCGCGGAGGACGGCAGCTGATAATTCGAGAGGTAACACCGGCCGCCATCGGCGGCCGGCATCTCTTTCGAGTATTATTCGGCTTCGTTGGCGGAATCGGCGTTGAGCTGGCCGTATTTGCTCTCGCCGATTTTCCCGAGCAGGTCGATCTGTGTTTCGAGGAAGTCGATATGACCTTCCTCGTCCGCCAGCAGCTCCTCGAAAAGTTTCATGGAAACGTAGTCGCCGGCGTCATGACAGATATCGCGCGACTTTTTGTAGGCCGCGCGAGCGTCGTACTCGCCGGCAAGATCGGCTTCCAGAACTTCCTTGACGTTCTGGCCGATGCGCAGAGGTGCAAGGGTCTGCAGATTGGGATGGCCTTCGAGGAAGATGATGCGTGCAACAAGCCGGTCGGCATGGTGCATCTCTTCGATGGATTCGGCGCGCTCCTTCTTGGCGAGCTTGGTATAGCCCCAGTCCTCAAGAAGACGATAATGAACCCAGTATTGGTTGACCGCACCGAGTTCGAGGAACAATGCCTCGTTAAGCCGCTCGATGACCTTTTTGTCGCCTTTCAATGTCCGCTCTCCTGTTTTCCTCATGGAATTGTTTCAAGCGGGACATGAAATCAAATATTTCGGTCTCCGTCGAGTGGCGACGGGCGTGATATTCCTCGGTTGTCTGGATAATGATGTCGACGACGTTGGGGAAACAGCCGCAGCAGCGGCCGCGTTTTTCCATGGCGTGGTAGACTTTCGCAGGCACGATGAGCTGCCAACAGTCTTCATCGAGAAGGTTGGTGATAACCTCCCGGATTTCCTTATCGGTTATATAATTGCAGCTGCAGACAAGCACGTCTTCATTCCAAACATGACACTGACTATCGTGTTTTCTGCTAAAGAAGATGGTGGCTGTCAAGAAAAAATTCGAGTCCCACAGCGTCAAACAGCGATGTACGGTGAGGCCTCCATGCATGTTGTTCGGGATTATGCAGCGGTTTCAGGATGATGACGCCATAAGCCAAATGAAGGTGCGCCGCATGGTCTCGATCGGTGCGATGCATTTTTAATGAAAGTTGCGTCCGCGCGGCATCACCTCAGCGGTTTCCGCCGCGCCCGCATGGCGGCCTGTGGCAACCATGCGTTTTTCCGGGTCCGCCGTTTCCTGCGCATTTACAAGCTTTTTCTGCCGCTGATCGGCACCCGGCCTCAGCACCTCGTCTGCTCGCTCGCAGACTCCGAAACGCCGGACCTCGCGTTGCAGGATACCGAGTGCCGGCGTCATGTCCTCGATATGCTCGACGACGGTATGGATCACCCCGCTCTGGCATTGCAGCCTGCCGCGGATTTTCACCAGCCGAGCGCCCATCACGACCGAGCGGTATTTGTCGAACATTTTCGACCAGACGATCGCATTGGCCACGCCGGTCTCGTCTTCCAGCGTCATGAAGATCACGCCTTTGGCCGAACCAGGCCGTTGGCGCACCAGCACGAGGCCCGCGATCGTCACCCTCTTTCCGTTCGCGACCTTCAACAGATCGACATTGCGTGTGATGCCGGCCTTGCGCAATTCCTCACGCAGGAAGGAGACGGGGTGCGCCTTCAGCGACAGTGAGAGATAACGATAGTCCTCGATAACCTGCTCTCCGGGCAGCATTTCCGGCAACTTTGCCGCAGGCTCGGCCTGGAGGTCGACATGACGAACCTGCTCGAAAAGCGGCAGCTCCTCGGTCGCACTCCTCACATCCAGCGCCCGCACTGCCCAGAGCGCGTCGCGTCGTGACAGTTTGAGGGATCGGAACGCATCGGCATCCGCCAGTCGCTCGATGACCGATTTCTGCAGACCGGACCGCAGCCAGAGATCACGCACCGAGCTGTAGCCTTCGCCGCGATGGCTGACGAGCCGTTCCATATCGTCTGTCGAAAGGCCCTTGATCTGCCGGAAGCCGAGCCGCACCGCATGCCGGGTCTTGATGATCTCGCGCATCTCATGATGCCGAAAATCGATAGCATTCCGATCGAAAGCGGCCTCTTCCAGACCGCAATCCCAGTTCGAGTCATTGATATCGACCGGCAGGATCGCTACCCCGTGCTCGCGTGCATCCCGCACCAGCTGCGCCGGCGCATAAAAGCCCATCGGCTGGGAATTCAGCATCGCCGTGCAGAAGACGTCGGGATAATAGGCCTTGAGCCATGAGGAGGCATAGACGAGCAGTGCGAAGGAGGCGGCATGGCTTTCCGGGAAACCGTATTCGCCGAAGCCTTTGATCTGGTTGAAACATTGCTTCGCGAACTCCGGATCATAGTCCTTTGAAACCATTCCCTCGATAAACCGCTTTTCGAAGTTGCCGATCGTACCCGTTCTCTTGAATGTCGCCATCGCTCTGCGAAGCTTGTCGGCTTCCGCCGGTTTGAAGCCTGCGGCGGTAATGGCGATCTGCATGGCCTGTTCCTGGAACAAGGGCACGCCGAGGGTTCTTTCCAGAACCGTTTCCAGCTCCTTGCTCGGATATTTGATCGGAATGTTCTTGGCCCGCTGCTCCCGGCGCTTCAGATAGGGATGCACCATGTCGCCCTGGATCGGTCCTGGCCGCACGATCGCCACCTCGATGACGAGATCGTAGAACACCTTCGGCTTAAGACGCGGCAGCATGCTCATCTGCGCCCGGCTTTCGATCTGGAAGACGCCGAGCGTATCGGCCCGGCCCATCATCTCGTAAACCGGCTCGCCTTCATCCCCATGCTCCTTGTTACCAAGGTCTGCGAGCGTCTTCTTCACGTCGTAATGCAATTCAAGCAGCGAGAAGGCCTTCCGCAGGCAGGTCAGCATGCCGAGCGCCAGCACATCCACCTTGAGGATCTTGACGTTATCGAGGTCGTCCTTGTCCCACTCAATCATGTAGCGATCCGGCATCGCCGTCTTCATGATCGGTACCACCTCGTCGAGCCTATCGCGCGTGATGACGAAGCCGCCGACATGCTGGGTGAGGTGGCGCGGGAAGCCGAGAAGTTCGGTCGCATACTGAAGAACGTTTCGGGTCACCGGATCCTTGATGTCGAGACCCGCCGCCTTCGCGTCCCGCTCCAAGAGATTATCCTCCGACCAGCCCCAGACGAGGCTGCTGATCGCCGACTGGACATCCTCCGACAGCCCAAAGGCCTTGGAGACCTCGCGGCCCGCCGAGCGCGTACGGTAGGTGGTCACCCCCGCCGTCAGCCCAGCATGTTCTATGCCGTATCTTTTATAGATGAACTGGATGACCTCTTCACGCCGGTCATGCTCGAAATCGACATCGATATCCGGCGGCTCGTCCCGGTCCATCGAAATGAAGCGATCGAAGAGAAGCGTACTCTTTTCAGGATTGACTTCCGTTATCTCGAGGCAATAGCAGATGACCGAATTTGCCGCCGATCCGCGCCCCTGACACAAGACCTTAAGTTCATAGCGGGCGTGCTGGATAATCCTGTGAACCGTCAGGAAATAAGAGGCATATTTCTTTTTTTTAATGAGATCGAGTTCATACTCGATCTGTGGCGCCACCTTGGGCGGGATACCCTTGGGATAGCGTCTTGCGGCTCCCGCTCTCGTCAGCCTTTCGAGAGTCTCCTGCGGCGTTTCACCAGGATCGTTTTCCGGCGGATAATTGTGCTCCAGTTCCTTCAGCGAAAAGGTCAGCCTGTCGAAGAATGTCTGCGTATTCTCGATCGCATTAGGATACTCCCGGAAGATCCGGGCCATTTCACGTGAATCCTTGAGGTAACGTTCAGCATTCGGCGCCAGCAGGAACCCGGCTTGCGATATCTGCACATGCTCCCGGATCGCGATCACGACATCCGAAAGCGGCCGGCGTTCAGGATGATGGTAAAGCGGCTGGTTGGTTGCAATCAGCGGCACACGGTTTCGAGCGGCAAGCATGGCAAGCACCGCAAAGACCTGCCTGTCGCGGCCATCATAGGCTGGCGCCAGCGCCATATAAAAAGCCTTGCGGAAGCGCCTGCGAAACCGTTCCAGGTAATCTTCCAGCGTCGGCTGACCCGCCTGATGACCGACAAGGGTGCGATCGGGAACGAGAGCAAGCATCATCTCGTCCCCCCATTCCATGAGTTCCGCTTCCGTCAGAATGCAGCTTCCCTTGACCGCTTCCTCCTTCAGATTGCCGGCGCTCAGAAGACGGCAAAGGTTCGCCCAGCCTCGCCGGCTCCGGGGATAGGCGAGGATATCAGGCGTTCCATCGGAAAAGACGAGACGGGCGCCCGGCTGAATCCGGATAGGATCGAGGATCTCCTCCTTTTTTCCTTCCTTCTTCGCTTGGGCCAGAATCGCATCCTTGTTCTTGTATCTCTCCTCAAGCTGCTCCGCCTGCGCATGCGCCCGCACCACGCCGGCAACCGAATTCCGGTCCGCAATCCCGAGACCGCCGAGCCGTAGACGAGCAGCCTGCACGACCATCTCCTCCGGGCCGGAGGCGCCTTCAAGAAACGAGAAATTCGTCCTTGTGCCGATCTCGAAGAGTGCGCGCGCGATTGTCATGCGAACACGCCATGCATGAACCAGCGAGGATCAAGCGCCTGACCATAAAAGCCCCGCCGATAGATCCAGAAGCGATGTCCGGTCTCATCCTCGATGCGGAAATAGTCGCGCGACTCGGCGTCATTCCCATCGATCCACCATTCCATGGCGATCCGTTCCGGCCCTTCGCTTCTTGCCACCTGATGCTGAATGCGCCGCCAGCGGAAGATCTGCGGCGGACCATCGGGCACTTCGGCAAGGATGGTCTCGACGGGCTCTGGCGTTGCAAAGAGCCGCAGCGGGCGCTCTTCGCGGAAAGGAAGCTGGATGTCCTGCGCTGCCTTCCGCCTGGGAAGGCTCTCCATCACAGGAACCGTGATGACGGCGCGTTCCGGAACATGGCTCTCGCGGAGCTGGAAGCTTTGCAGGCAATCCGCACCAAGTCGGGCCGAGACCCGGTCGACGAAGGCCGAAAGCGAGACCTCTCCCTGACGGTCGCCCTCGAAATCACCCTGCGCCTCGTTGAAGGGATCGTGCCGCAACACATTCAACCGCAGGATCTCGAAACCATAGCCGGCATCGAGATCGTCATAGACCGCCTGCAATCGCTCGGAAAAAAGTCCGGCGATGAACTTTGGTTCGCGAAGCGGCTGCGAAGCGCCGACGGAGATACGAAAGACCCTGCCGTCGACGCGGAACAAGACCAGTTCGAACACCCGCCCGCCAGCACCCCGCGCCTCCAGCGACGGCTGCAGCGATAAGGCGACCTGCCTGGTGACGGCAAGGATCTGTTCTTCCGTCCCGATGGGCTCGATCAGCCGGCTTTCGGCCGAGAGGCTGGCAACAGGACGCCGGGGCGAGACCGGCTCCTCTTCACGTCCCAGCGCCTGGTCGAGACGCAGAAGCAGCTCCGGGCCGAACCGGCGGGTCAATGGCGCTCGCGGCGCATCGATGACGTCGCCGATATATTTCAGACCGAGCTTCTTCAGAGCATCGACGGTCCGTCCTTCCAGCCGCAAGGCTGCAACCGGCAAGGACACCAGCACATGTTCCGTCTCTTCGTCCTCGATCACGCCGCCTTGCCCGAAGCGGGACGCGGCCCAGGAAAGGCCGGGTGACGATGAGATCGCGCCGCGGGCATCGAACCCCATATGAAAAAGCCGCGACAGCACATCCCGAAGAAGCGCCTTTTCACCGCCGAAAAGATGGGCGCAGCCGCTAATGTCGAGAAACAGGCCGTCCTTGCCGTCGAACGCCACCAGCGGCGTATAACGGTCGCACCAGTCGGCAATTGCCTCCAGCAACCGGCGGTCGGCCGCCGGATCCTCTTCCGCGACCTCGAGCATGGGGTACATGGCGCGCGCTTCGGCAACGCCGAGCTCCTTCCTCAACCCCAGCCTCTCGGCCAACTCGTCCAGTGCCGTTAGCCGCATGGCATTGTTGAGCTTGCCGGAACAGACGATAGGCGGCGTCTCAGGACGCCCTTTCGAACGCCAGGAGAGCCCCCATCGCTTGCGGGCGATGCGGTCCGTTGGCAGATGCGGGAAGCTGAGCGCCAGAATGCGCTGACTGTTCGCCTGGAGGACGAACGAGGTTTGGTTCGGCGACAGGGAGAAATTCGCGTTCATGGGGATTCCACTCCAGAAGAAAGGAGAGCGGGGCCGGATTTCGGCTCTTCTCCAGCGTCAGACGGAAAATCGGATTGCCGATGCTGCCGGAAAGTGTCGATCCATCCGGCAACGACCGCAGAGCGGACGGGGCCGGTTCGACATGCAGACGGAAGGCCGCACTGCTTGCCTCCTCCGCCCCGGCCTGACGGACAAGAAAGAGCGGACGGCGGGCAGCATGCGCCCTGAGACTGAGCCTGCGGCTTTCGGTCAGGCCGAAATGGGCGGGATTGCCCCGGACTTCAAAGATGACGGCCGAGAAGGCAGCACTTTCCACCGCCACCTCCGCCAGCCAGAGCGCCTCGTCCAGCTTGCGCGGCGCGGCATGGAGAAACCGCTCCGGGCTCAGCCCGAAATCCCGAAGCCCGGGAGCATAGGGACGGCCGGCCTCCAGCGTGCCGACGGCATCGCCGATCCAGAGCAACGGCAGAAGGCGGCCGGCATCCGCCTCCTGTTTTTGCAGCCGCGCGGCAACAGCCATCGCCAGCCCGCTTGCAGCACCGGCATCGCGAGACAGAGCGGAACGGAATTCGGTGATCGCATCGAGCGGCAAGCCGCCTTCCAGGGCGCCGTCGAGCAACTCCACCCCAAACGCCAGGGGCGGCAGAATGCGCTCCTGGCGGGTCTTACGTCCTTCTGCCAGGGCTTCCCGCTCCGCTGCGGCAAGTGCCGGCGCGAGTCTTCCCTCCAGTCTGGCGATGGTTTCGCGGAGCGCAAAAAGCCGCTCGCGCGCCAGGGCGTGCTGCGCCATGGCGTTCTCCGATCCGTCTTGTTCCTGTTATGTTCTTATAGATTCCAGAGAGCTAATGAAGAGTCAACGGCCATTTTCTATGAAAATATTCCTGCCTTTGATTCCGCACTCGAAAATCGGCGATAAAGGTTCTATATGGGCCCGCAAAGGAAGGAATATTCATGGCCCGCATAGACCAGAGCGATGATTGGCGGGACCGCCATGCGCCGACGATCAGCGCCTTCGAGTCGCTGGCGATGGAGGCCTATAGCCATCTGCCGGATGAATTCCGCCAGCTGACGACCAACCTCACGATCGAGATCGAAGATTTCCCCGATGACGACGTTTTCGAGGACATGGCGCTGGAAACCCCTTTCGATCTGCTTGGCCTTTTCGAGGGCAGGGGCATTTCCGAACGTTTCACGGTGGAAACCGGCGAGATGCCGAACCGCATCCGCCTCTACCGCCGCCCCATCCTCGATTACTGGGCTGAGAACGACGAGACGCTCGGCGATATCATCACCCACGTCCTGATCCACGAAATCGGCCACCATTTCGGGCTGAGCGACGATGACATGGAGCGGATCGAGGCAAGCGCCGAGGAAGCAGCCGAGCGATAGAACGCCGCGCGTCCAAGGACGCGCTAAGGACGCTCTATCACTTTCAATCACGCATAATCCTTTCCGAAAATCGATTACGATTTTCGGGGTTATGCGCTAAAACCTCACTGCTCGGAGAGTTTCATCTCAGGATCGTAATCCTTGCCTTCGACATGTTTGACGACGGCCTGGCCGCACTGCATCGCGCCGATTGCGGCATTGAAGGCATAGGTCGGGGAGCCCTCCAGCGACCAGCCCTTGTTGAGGGCGGCGGTGACCTTATGGCAGAAGGAAGCATCGTCAGGACCGGTCAGGAAGCGGTAGAGTTTCATCACATCGTCTTTCGTGCTGCAGCCTGGCGGGCTGCGATCAGGCGGGCTTTATGGACCAGACTTTCCGCCTGGACAAGATGCAGCCGCTCGACCATCCGCCCGCCTGCATTGATGACGTTCAGCCCATCGGAAGCGGGGTCGGCAAAGGCTGACATGATCGCCTCCGCTTCCGCAATCGCTGCCGGATCCGGACCGAAATGGCGGTTGGCGGGCTCGATCTGCGCCGGATGGATCAGCATCTTGCCGGCAAAGCCCATGGCCCGGCCCTGCAGACATTCGGCATCAAAACCCTGTTCGTCCCTGAAATCGTTGAAGACGCTGTCGATCGCATCGAGCCCGTAGGCGCTGACAGCAAGGACGACCTGCATCAGCCACGGCACGAGATAGTTCCTCCCTGGCTGTGGAAGCACGCCGGTTTCCTTGCGCAGGTCGTTGAGCCCGACGACCAGGCAATCGAGCCGCGAGCCCGGCGTGCGCCCGGCTTCGGTGATAACAGCCGCATTGAGGATGCCGCGCGGCGTCTCGATCATCGCCCAGATGCGCAGATCTTCCGGCGCATCCGCCTCGGAGAGAAAGTCACTGAGCGCCATGACATCCTGCGGTTCGTCGACCTTCGGCAGCAGCACGGCATCAGGAGCAAGCGCCGTCACCAGCTCCATGTCCGCCAGGCCGAAATCGGTGGACAGGCTGTTGATACGGATGATCCGCTCCTTGCCTTCGAGCGGTCGAGCCGAAAAGAAATTCCTCAGGTTTTCCCGCGCTTCCGCCTTCTTTTCCGGCGCCACGGAATCCTCGAGATCGAAGATCACCGCATCGCAATCGACCGCATGGGTTTTTTCGAGGGCGCGGGGATTGATGGCAGGCACGCTCAGCACCGAACGGCGCAGGCGCATGGAGCGGGTCGTGGGGTTTCGGCTCATGGCGAATTAGTGCCAAGCTTTGAAAGCCGAAGCAAGCAGCCCACCCCAGAACATCTAGCAGAACAACAAAAAGCCATGCTTGCCTTGCAGAGAGGAAGGAGAAGGACCACATTCCTTTCCGAAGAAAGGTCTCTAACCATGCAGAACATTCGCTCCATCTTCCTCATGCTTGCCGGCGCCACCGTTTTCGTGGCCATGCTGCTTTTCACCTTTTCGGTGACGCTCGCCGTCGGCGGCATCCTGACCGTGCTCATGGTCGGACGTGCGCTTTCGATGAAGATGAAGCCCGTTCCGGTCCGCGCCAAGGCAAACAACGGTAAGCGTGAGATGCGCGTGTGGAACGACGGCCGCGGCACGATCATCGATCTCTGATCACCGGATTTTCCAAAAATTTTGACCGACACTGTCGGCTCCAGATTCCATCATGCGTCCTTGAAACAGCCAGGCATTCCGCCGGCTCGTGAAAAACGTATGGAGGACGAGCATGGATACGACGACAGAGAGCAACTCGACCAAGATGCCGCCGGTCAAGAATGGCCTGCTGCCTTATCTGACGGTCGATGGCGCGGTGAAAGCTGCGGAATTCTACAAGAAGGCTTTCGGCGCCGAAGAGGCATATCTCGTGCCGGTCGACGAGAGCGGCAGAACGATGCATGTGCATCTCTACATCAACGGCAGTTCCCTGATGTTGTCGGACGCCTATCCCGAATACGGCCATGCCTTCAAAGGCCATGAAGGCTTTGCCATCCAACTGGTGATCGATGATATCGATTTCTGGTGGGATCGCGCGGTTGCCGCCGGCGCCGAAGTCGTCATGCCGGTCGAACTGATGTTCTGGGGCGATCGCTATGGCCAGCTTCGTGATCCGTTCGGCGTCCTCTGGGGGTTGAACGCACCGTCCAAATAAGGGACAGGCCGCAATCGGCGGACCGCGCGAAACGTCGCGTGGCCGCCATCTGTGAAAGATTCTCCTTCATTTCGGCGAAAAACTGGACTAGATGCAAATTCAGAAAGTAGATTTGCTGAAATGGAGCATAGGTCATGGATAAATTCGTGAAGCTCACGGGCGTTGCAGCGCCGCTGCCGGTTGTCAACGTCGACACCGACATGATCATTCCGAAGGATTATCTGAAGACGATCAAGCGCACCGGCCTCGGCACCGGCCTCTTCGCGGAGGCTCGTTATAACGAAGACGGCTCAGAAAACCCGGATTTCGTGCTGAACAAGCCGGCCTATCGTGATGCCAAGATCCTCGTTGCCGGCGACAATTTCGGCTGCGGCTCCTCGCGCGAGCACGCGCCCTGGGCGCTTCTCGATTTCGGCATCCGCTGCGTCATCTCGACCAGCTTTGCCGATATTTTCTACAACAACTGTTTCAAGAACGGCATCCTGCCGATCAAGGTCAGCCAGGAAGATCTCGACAAGCTGATGGACGACGCCTCGCGCGGCTCCAACGCCGTCCTGACCGTCGATCTTGAGAATCTTGAGATCACCGGCCCCGATGGTGGTTTGATCAAGTTCGATCTCGACGAGTTCAAGCGTCACTGCCTGCTGAACGGCCTCGATGACATCGGCCTGACGCTGGAAAAGGGCAAGGCGATCGACAGCTTCGAAAAGAAGAACGCTGCTTCGCACCCCTGGGCAGCCTGAACCTATCCAATCGGTTACCGATCAAGCCGGGCCTTTCGCCCGGCTTTTTCTTTGGTTGGGTCAAAGAAATTTTTCTTTCCAGCCCCTGAGTTTTTCGAGCGACACGCCGATGCCGCCGCAGACTTCGATAAGCGGATTATCGAAGCGCTGAAGCAGCCCGGCATGTACATCGGCAACCGCAAGGGCCGCACCGCAAGCCGGCTCGACCAGAATGCGCTGCGCATCAGCAAATTTCAGGCAGGCGGCAACGGCATCGGCGTCGCTGACGACAACACTTTCGATCGGATGCTGCTTCGGCAAGTCGAAGACATGCTGCGCCACCTGCCGCGCCCCGAGCGAATTGGCAATCGAAGTAATGGCGGGAAGGGTGATACGCTCATTCGCCTTGAGGCTGGCGTTCAGCGAGGCCGCCCCCTCCGTTTCGACGGCGATAACAGGCACATCGGAAAGCCCGTTGCGCTTCAATCCCTCGACAATGCCGGCAAGCAGCCCGCCGCCACCGACGCTGGTGATGACGCAATCGAATTTTGCCCCCTTCGCCACCACCTCGTCGATCAGCGTGGCATGGCCATCCCACAGAAGCGGATGGTCGAAGGGGTGAACATAGGTTGCCTTGCGGCTCCGGGCGAGTTCGACTGCATGAGCATTGGCCTCATCGAAAACCGAACCATGAACGAGGACATTCGCACCCGTTGCGGCAATCGTCTGCCGGACATCGGCCGCCGTCGTCTCCGGCACGACGATCGTGACCGGCACACCGAGCGCCCGGCCGGCATAAGCCGCGGCAATGCCGGCATTGCCGCCGGAAGCGCAGAAGATCTCGCGCGCCCCATTTTCCACCTCGTGCTGGCAAAGCCGGCCGACGCCGCGCAGCTTGAAGCTGCCGGAAGGCTGCAGAGCATCGAGCTTCAGCCAGAGAGGTTTGCCGCTGGCGCTATAGCCAGGTGCCGTCTGAACCAAGGGCGTGTCGAGATGGAGAGGTACGAAAGGCATGGGAACCATCCAGGATAAAGATAGGGTAACCGTTTAATCCGTTTGCGGACGCAGGAGCAACCGTCACTGCTCAGAGCGAAGCGTACCGATTCACCGCTTCTGTCGCTTGAAATGCCCAATTCCGGGGTCTAAGAAACCGCAACTTGTTTTTCCCAGGAGGGTTTCATGACAGCGCGCAATCTTTTCCTGCTGCCGGGTGACGGCATCGGTCCCGAGGCCATGGGCGAGGTCCGCAAGATCATCGCCTATATGAACGAGGCGATGAATGCCGGTTTTGTCACCGACGAAGGCCTTGTCGGCGGTTGCGCCTATGATGCGCATGGCGCTGCGATCTCGGAAGCCGACATGCAGAAGGCGATTGCCGCCGATGCCGTTCTGTTCGGCGCCGTCGGCGGCCCGAAATGGGATAGCGTGCCTTATGAAGTGCGCCCGGAAGCCGGCCTGCTGCGCCTGCGCAAGGATCTGCAGCTCTTCGCAAACCTGCGCCCCGCCATTTGCTATCCGGCCCTTGCTGCGGCATCGTCGCTGAAGCCGGAGCTGGTCGAAGGCCTCGATATCCTCATCATCCGCGAGCTGACGGGCGGCGTCTATTTCGGCGAGCCGAAGGAAATCATCGACCTCGGCAACGGCCAGAAGCGCGGCATCGACACGCAAGTCTACGATACCTACGAGATCGAGCGCATCGCCGGCGTCGCCTTCGAAATGGCCCGCACGCGGCAGAATCGCGTCTGCTCCATGGAAAAGCGCAACGTCATGAAGTCGGGCGTGCTCTGGAACCAGGTGGTGACCGAAACGCATAAGGCGAAATATTCCGACGTCCAGCTCGAACACATGCTGGCCGATGCCGGCGGCATGCAACTGGTGCGCCAGCCCAAACAGTTCGACGTGATCGTCACCGACAATCTCTTCGGCGACATGCTCTCCGACGTCGCCGCCATGCTGACCGGTTCGCTCGGCATGTTGCCATCGGCCTCGCTCGGCGCGCCTGACGGCAAGACCGGCAAGCGCAAGGCGCTTTACGAGCCGGTGCACGGCTCGGCCCCTGACATCGCCGGCAAGGGTATCGCCAATCCGATCGCCATGATCGCCTCCTTCGCCATGTGCCTGCGCTACTCCTTCAATCTGGTGAAGGAAGCCGACGATCTGGAAAAGGCGATCGCCAACGTGCTCGACAAGGGCATCCGCACCGGTGACATCATGGCCGATGGTGCAAGGCAGGTCGGCACCATCGAGATGGGCGACGCGATCCTCGCCGAGTTCAAGACGCTTTCCGCCTGATATTTCACGTGAAACAGTTCCGGCCCTTCGCAGGATTCTTGCGGAGGGCTTTTTTCTCAAGACCGCGAGCCCTATCGGCTCGGTCGAATTATCCCAAGCAGACTATCCTCGGCCACAATCTCGTGTATTTTCGCGCCGGATTTTAACCAGTGCATAACCTCGAAATCGGAATCGATGTTCGGAAAGCATTGTGCGCCAATTCAAAGTGATAGAGCGTCCTTAGTGCATCCTGTTGGACGCGCGGCGCTCTAGAGCAAAATTCGAACGGACGACGGAATGCGGGCATTTTGGGCTTCCCTAAACAGGCGCTGGCACCGGAGCAATGCCGGCATGCCGCCTTTGCGCTGGCAGACCTGCCTTTTCATCACGCTGAATGCCGTGATCCTTTCCATGCTGCTCTTCGATGCACCGATCGGCGCCAGCAAGGCTCCTGCACCGGTGAAGCACCTCGGCGAAATGCTGACCGGTTTCGGCGATTCCGCCTGGCTGATCTACACCAGCATCCTGCTGTTCTTTCAGGGCCGGGCAGGCTACAAGCTTGTGAAGACAGCGCGCTCCAAGGCGCAGGCGCTCTATGTCAGCTGGATCGGCGCTTATCTCTTCATCACGGTCGTCTTCTCCGGGCTTCTCGCCAATCTGCTGAAGCGGGCGATCGGCAGGGCACGTCCCGATCATTTCCATGACTACGGTATGTTTTCCTTCACGCCCTTTTCGGGCCATTCCGCTTTCGAAAGTTTCCCGTCCGGCCATTCCACCACGGTCGGCGCCTTCTTCGCCGCCTTCGCCCTGCTGTTTCCACGCTACCGTGTTGCCTTCATAGCCTGCGCCATCTGGCTCGCCATGACGCGTGTCATGGTCGGCGCCCATTATCCGAGCGACGTCATCGCCGGCCTTGCCTTCGGCGCCTGGTTCTCGCTGCTGACGGCGATCGTCTTTGCCCGCTGCGGCTTGCTCTTCAAGCTGGCGCCGGATGGCTGGCCGCTCTCGAAGCGGCTGTTTCGCACTGCATGATTCAAAATGTTACAGCGTCCTTTGCGTCCGAAAAGACGCGCGGCGCTGTAATATGCAAAAGCCCGGCGCCTTGTGCGCCGGGCCTTTTCTAAGCAAGGATTGGCTCAATCCGCCGCTCAATCCATGGCGTGGATATCCCTGTTCTTCGTTTCCGGCAGGAAGATCAAGCCGATCACCAGCGTGATCGTCGCAAAGACGATCGGGTACCAGAGACCGTAGTAGATATCGCCCGCGGCAGCGCTCATCGCGAAGGCCGTCGCCGGAAGCAGGCCACCGAACCAGCCGTTGCCAATGTGATAGGGCAGCGACATGCCGGTATAGCGGATGCGGGTCGGGAAAAGCTCGACCAGCAGAGCGGCGATCGGGCCGTAGACCATCGTCACATAGAAGACAAGGACGAACAGCACGGCGATCGTGCCGATCCAGTTAACGCGAGCCGGATCGGCGACCATGGCGAAGGTGCCGCCATTGGCGATATTGTAGACCGTCATGTCGGTGACGCCATTGGCCTCATCCGCGGTCAGCAGCTTGGTCTCGACCAGCTTGGCCGCAGGCACGGTTTCCTTCTCGCCGGCGCGCACGGCATCGGCGTTGAGCGACAGCTCGGGATTGGCTGCGATGAAGGCGTCGAGCTTGGCATCCGGCACCTTGACGGCGCCGCGGTTCAGCGGATAGCCGGCATCGTGGAGCGCGATGTTGACGCTCTTTTCGAAGGCGGCGGTCATCCCCTTCGCCTTGTCGCCGGCAGCGACGACGTCGAAGCTTGGGATCGTCGCGTTGCCGACCTTCACCGTTGCCGGCTGTCCGGCGGTACCGGGCACAACGTCGTAAGGCACCGAGTTCCTGGTCAGGAACGCCGTTGCCACGTCGCAGGAACTGGTGAACTTCGTCGTCCCGGTCGGGTTGAACTGGAACCTGCAATCAGCCGGATCGGCCGTCACCGTTGCCCGAATCGAAGCCTGCGCTTCGGCAAGCGCCGGGTTCGCCGTCCAGGTCATCGCCTTGAACAGCGGATTATAGGTCACCGCCGCAATGAAAAGGCCTGCCATGATGATCGGCTTGCGGCCAATCTTGTCGGAGAGACCGCCGAAGATGACGAAGAAGGGCGTGCCGAGGAGAAGTGCGATGGCCACCATGACATTGGCCGAAAACAGGTCCACCTTCAGCACGTTCTGCAGGAAGAACAGCGCATAGAACTGGCCGCCGTACCAGACGACCGCCTGGCCCATGGTGGCGCCGAGCAGCGCGATGATCGCGATCTTGGCATTTTTCCACGTCCCGAAGGCCTCGGTCAGCGGCGCCTTGGAGCCTTTGCCTTCTGCCTTCATCCGCTGGAACGCCGGCGATTCGTTCATCCTCAGGCGGATCCAGACGGAAATGCCGAGCAGGACGACCGAGACCAGGAACGGAATGCGCCAGCCCCAGGCGGCAAACTGAGCCGCACCCATCAGATATTGAACCAGGACGATGACGATCAGCGACAGGAACAGGCCGAGCGTTGCCGTCGTCTGGATCCACGAGGTGAAGTAGCCGCGGCGCCCGTTCGGCGCATGTTCGGCGACATAGGTGGCCGCGCCGCCATATTCACCGCCCAGCGCCAGACCCTGGAGCAGACGGAGCGCGATCAGGATGATCGGGGCTGCGATACCGATCGTGGCGGCACCCGGCAGGATGCCGACGAGGAAGGTCGACAGACCCATGATCATGATCGTCATCAGGAAGGTGTATTTACGGCCGACGAGATCGCCGAGACGGCCGAACACCAGCGCGCCGAAGGGGCGCACCAGGAAGCCGGCGGCAAAGGCGAGCAACGTGAAGATGTTACGCGTTGCCTCGGGATATTGGGTGAAATAGGTCGCGCCGATATAGGTGGCGAGCGAACCATAGAGATAGAAATCGTACCATTCGAAAACGGTGCCGAGCGAAGAGGCGAAGATGACCTTCTTCTCCTCACCGGTCATCGGACCGGCCTTTGCGCCGTCGATGCTTGCGACATTTGCCATTGTCTGTCCTCCACAGAGTGATGATCACGCGCGCGACCTACTCTCCTCAAAGCATACCCCTGGCCGCGACACGCCTGACGGGAGTGTGCCAGAAACGACAGATCAAAAAGAGAGAGGCTTTCGGATTATGACTTTAGTCTAAGAATGACGCGCGGTTCTCATGCGTATCAGGCCCGCCGCCGCCCGCGAGGATTGCGCTGCCGGAGCTTTCGAAGCAGGTTTCACGCGGTTTGTGATGTGGACCCGTTACGCTCTCAGCGCCTGCGCCGGCGATTGCCGATAGGCGAGCACTGCCGGCAGCGCAGCGAGAATTGTGGCAAAGGCAAGCAGCACTGCCGCAAGCCAGGCGTCTTCACGGGCGAAGCCGACCGGCATCGCGACCCCGCTCGTTTGCGAAAACATGCCGGACAAGATGAGAGCCGCGGCATAACCGAGTACGAATCCGAGGGCGATGCCGACCGCCATCAGGAAGAAGAATTCCAGCCAGACGATGCCGAAAATCGCCCCGCGCGGGGCGCCGAAGGCCCTCAGCGCGCCGATCTGCCGACGGCGCTGGCCGATATGGATGACCGTGACCAGCACCAGCGAGGCTGCGACGAGAGCCTGCGCGCCGGAGGCGACCGCGACGAGGATCTGTTTGGCGTCGCCGAGCGTGGCGTAGAGATTGGTCAGCACCTCGCCGGGAAAAACGGCGACGGTATTGCCGCTACGATAGTCCTGCCGCAGCTTGTAGGCATCGGCAATCGTCTTCGGCTTGACCAGAATGGCGGGAAGGCCTGGAGCGCCCGCAGTCCAGCTCTCATCAAGCGCGGCATCCGGATCGGCCTCGCCGTGATGCTCATGCCCATCGTGGTCAGCGCCGGCTTTCTCAGGCGCATGAGCAGGTTCAGCGTTATCCGCTCCGGACGCCGCTTCATGCTCGTGCTCACCGTCTTCCGCATGTTCCTCCGCCTCCATGCCATGGATGTGCCAGACGGCCTGGATGGGAACGAGAATCGCCCGGTCCCAGGCGGTGCCGGTCGGCCGCAAGCGGCCGGCGATATGATAGACAAGCTCTGTATGGGTCTCTCCGCCCTCTTCCAGCGACCCGTGCATCGGCTTGATCTCGCCGCCGAGCGACAGCTTGACGGCCGCGCCGATCACGGCTTCGCCCTCGTGTGAGAAAATCTCGCCTTCGGCCAAGCCGCCGGACAGGTTCTGCGCCAGCATGGTCGTCGTGCCGACGATCGGATAGCCGGAGAAGGAATCGCCAAAGCCGATCGGAGCTGCCCAATCGACCCGTGGATCCGCGGCAAGCTTGCCCAGCACTTCGCCTGGCATCAGCGGCAAAGGCGAGGGCTGCAGGAAGACGGAGGACAGCACGAGCTGCGTCTCGCTGCCGCCGGCGCCGATGACAAGATCGAACTTGTCGGCAGCGCGTGCGCTGCCGAGACGAAGCGCCCGCTCCTGCAGGACGACAGAAACGCCAAGCGCGGTCGCAAGCGCCACCAGCAGCACGACCACCAGCGATCCCACCCAGAGGCGACGAAGATCGGAAAGGATGAAGCAGATCATGCAGCTTCTCCCGCCGTTGCCGCGGAATCTTCGCGGATCCGGCCGGAACCGAAGGTGATGCGCCGGTCGAGGCGGCTGGCCAAGCGGTGGTCGTGTGAAATGACGATCAGCGTGCTGCCTTCGGCAATGGCCAGATCGAGGATGAGATCGCCGACCGCCTCGCCGCTTTGGGCATCGAGGCTTGCGGTCGGCTCGTCGGCGATGATGACGCCGGGCTTGCGCAGCAGTGCTCGGCCGATCGCCACGCGCTGCATCTCGCCGCGCGACATGGTTTCGATTTTCTGGCCGGGGCGGGAAAGACCGACCGTGCTCAAAAGCGCATGCGCCCGCTCGATGACATCAGCCGTGGCAGCGCCGGCAAGCCGCGCCGGCAGGAGTACGTTCTCCAGCGCCGACAGGCCGGCAAAGAGATGAAACTCCTGCATGACCAGGCCGATATTGGCGGCACGGAACCGGTCGCGCCGGCTTTCTGAAAAACCCGCGATATCCTCGCCGTTCCAGCGGATGCGGCCTTGCCGTGTCCGCTCCAGCCCGGCAACAATATTGACGAAGGTGCTCTTTCCGGAGCCGGAAGCGCCTGTAATGGCGACCCTGCTGCCGGCATCGATCGACAGGCGGCCGATCGCCAGTGCCGGCGAGGACAGGCCCGGGAAGGCAACGGTCAGGTTTTCGATATCGAGAGCGAGCATATCGGTTCAGACGACGGAATATTCGGCCTGGCGGATCCGCAGCAGGCTGACGAAGCCTGTCTCCGGATCCGTCCACGAACCGTATTCAAGCGTCCCACGCACTTCGATCGTCTGGCGCGACTGCACGAAGGTCTGCTTCTCGCCGAGATAGACGACGACGATATTGTCCGGCCAGTCCGCATCCGAGGAACAGAAGGGGCAGAGCGACATCGGCACCTCGGTGAGCACGAAGAACTGGGCCTCGGCTTTCAATGGCGGCGCCATGAAACCTTCCATGCTGATCCCTTCGCCGGCAAGGCGCTTCACCTTGTCGGAGAATTCGAGGCCGAGCACGCCGAACTTGCCGTAAAGTTCATCGAAGCTGATCAAGGAATCCGCAGCAGAACTCGGGCGCGCAACAGCGGCCAAGGCCAGCGTGCCGATGGTGCCGATCAGGCCGCGGCGGCTGAGATACAGCGAAGGGAGCTTTTCCATGGCGATCTCCAAGAATGAAATCCCGGCCGCTGAACGGCCGGGACTTGATCGATAAAAGAGGCCAGGCCGGCAACAGGCCTGGCCGGATCCGCAGATCAGTTCGTCTGCTCGGCGCCGAGAGCGAAGGTGTCGGCGAGCACGCGATAGACGTCGCTCTGTTCCATGTAACCATGGAAGCCTTCGGCGCCCGGCCCAGCCGATTGCAGAACGACGTCATCGACGGCGTGGACGCCACTATCGCCGCTCTTCGGAATATTGCCCTGAACGAAGACCGCGCCGGGAACATCCTTATACTGCTCGTTGGCGACATATTCCTTCTTTTCGTTCTGGACAGCCGGAACGAACGGACCACCGAGCTTCGGACGGAAGGTCTCGTAGTGATCGGGGCCATTGTTGGCACTCAGGAACAGGCGGCGGCTGACGTCGACCTTATCGGGATAGCCGTCGCCGTTTTCGTCCTTGTAGTTCGGGAAGCCGGCTTCGGCATAGGTCCCGACCTTTTCGCGCATGTCCGTGCCCGGCTTTTCATCATCGACAGTACCGATGATGGATACGCCGTGCGTATGGTCGCCGGTGACGACGATCAGCGTCTCCGGATGGGCCTTCTGGAATTCGCGGGCAACGCCGATGGCCTGGTCGAATTCGATGGTTTCGTAGACGGCACGATCCCAATCGAGCGGATGGGACATTTTGTCGATCGAGGAGCCTTCGACCATCAAGAAGAAGCCATCAGGATTCTTCGAGAGGCGGTCGAGCGCAACCTTGGTCATGGCGACGAGGCCCGGCTGGTTCGGGAACTTGTCGACGGTGCCCTTCTTCAGGAACTCGCGATCAAGCGTGACGTCCATATTGCCGGTGTGGAAGAGACCGAGGAGATTGCCTTCAGCCGATGCATTGGCTGCGAGCTCGTTCTTGTCGGTGGCAAGCTTATAGCCGGCATCCTGAAACTGCTTGATGTAGTCCTGATTGTCCTTGCGCTTGGAACCGGCGACTTCCTTGCCGAGGAAATAGGCCGAGCCGCCGCCAAGGAGGACTTCCGGCTTGACGTCAAGCAGCATGCCGACGACGTCGGCCTTGTCGTTGCGGTTGCGGGTGTGAGCAACGACCGCAGCCGGCGTGGCGTCTTCGACCTCGGCCGTTGCAACGATACCGATCGACTTCTTGGTCAGGCGGCGAACGGCTTCTGCGAAGGTTTCAACACGCGGATCATCGAGGGAGGCCGGCGTACGGTCCGCGTAAACGCCGATCGCGTTGACGGCCGTCTTGTGACCCGTCATGTAGGCCGACATGGTGTTGGCTGAGTCCGTATCGACGGCATTCGTCGCCGACGTGCCGATAAAAGCCATACGCTCGAGATCGTCCATATTCAGGCGGCCATTCGCCTTACCTTCGGTCATGCCCTTGGACATGATGCGGGCAGCGGTGCGATGCGCAACGGAAAGCCCGTCACCCAGCAGGAAGATGATGTTCTTGGCCTTCGGCTGGGCGGCTGTTTCGTAAACTTTCCAGGTGACGGACTTCGTTTCGTCGCCGGCAGCGACTTCGATCTTGTAGTCGCCCGGAGCCGAAATCTTCAGGCCGCGCAGCAGGATAGCGGAGCCGAGAGCCTTGTCGTCCTTGCCCTTTTCCAGTTCGACGAACTGCGCCTCGCCCCCAAGCACGGTCTTGTAGTCCTGGCCGTTGACCGTGATCTTCACGTCTTCGGGCTTGACCTGCTTGTTGAGCTCGACCTTGAAATCGAACGGTGAACCGGCAAGGATCGTCGCGCGATCAAGCGGATAGACCGTCGTCGCCTGAGCAGCGCCCGCAAGGATGGTGGTAGCCGCAAAGGCGGCAAGAAGCGTACGCATGGAAAACCCCCGTTTTCGTTGCAGACATTAACAACCGGGTCGGGATACCTCCCGAGGATGACAGCGGCATGACAAAACGTCGCAGCATTGCGGCGCTGCTTTCGCCTGCCGGCTCAAAGCGCAAAAACCTTGACTCCTGTGGAAAACCTTCTAAGAGCAACTTCGGAAAAGGAATCTCCATGGTTCGCGACGAACACGCCATTGCCGAATGCAATGACCGGGCACGAGTTGCCGGGGTGGACATTGCCGTTCCGGTTTCTGCCAAAACCAAGGCCAAAACGACGACGAAAACCGTCTGACGTCTCTGGCCTGCCGCTCTCTCCCCGGCTCGGCTGGGGACAGGAAGACGCGATTAATCGCGCCTTTCCCCTCACCGGACAAGAGGAGCGAAGAGAAAGAGAGCTTGAGAAATGGGTTTCAAAGTAGCAGTTGCAGGAGCGACCGGAAATGTTGGCCGGGAGATGCTCAATATCCTCTCCGAGCGAGGCTTCCCCGCCGATGAGGTCGTGGCACTCGCCTCCTCGCGTTCGCAGGGCACCGAGGTTTCCTACGGTGACCGGACGCTGAAGGTCTCCAATCTGGAGAATTACGATTTCTCCGATACCGACATCTGCCTGATGTCGGCCGGCGGCGAGGTCTCCAAGAAGTTCTCGCCGAAGATCGGCCAGCAGGGCTGCATCGTCATCGACAATTCCTCGGCTTGGCGCTACGACGCCGACGTGCCGCTGATCGTGCCGGAAGTGAACCCGGATGCGATCAGCCAGTTCACCAAGCGCAACATCATCGCCAATCCGAATTGCTCGACCGCCCAGCTGGTGGTGGCGCTGAAGCCGTTGCACGACTTCGCCAAGATCAAGCGCGTCGTCATCTCGACCTACCAGTCGGTTTCCGGCGCCGGCAAAGACGGCATGGACGAGCTGTTCAACCAGACGCGCGCCGTCTTCGTCGCCGATCCGATCGAGAACAAGAAGTTCACCAAGCGTATTGCCTTTAATGTCATCCCGCACATCGACGTCTTCATGGAGGACGGCTACACCAAGGAAGAGTGGAAGGTGCTGGCCGAGACGAAGAAGATGCTCGACCCGAAGATCAAGGTGACCTGCACCGCGGTGCGCGTGCCGGTTTTCATCGGTCATTCGGAATCGGTCAACATCGAATTCGAAAACGAGATCACCGCCGACCAGGCCCGCGACATCCTGCGCGATGCACCGGGCTGCCTCGTCATCGACAAGCGCGAGGATGGCGGCTACATCACGCCATATGAATCCGCCGGCGAGGATGCGACCTACATCTCGCGCATCCGCGAGGATGCGACGGTCGAAAACGGCCTCAACATCTGGGTAGTTTCCGACAATCTGCGCAAGGGCGCTGCGTTGAACGCCATCCAGATCGCCGAGCTGCTCGTCAATCGTGGTCTCGTCAAGCCGCGCAAGCAGGCTGCCTGATACCATTTGTAAACCATAATATGCTAAAGCCCTGCTGATGATGAAGGCAGGGCTTTTTGCCGAATTGTGGACGCTTCTGTCCATAAGCGCTGGCTGAAAAAGGTGATCGTGACAAGATCGCCTTCGGCTGGCATTCTGCCCGGCATCAAGCCAAAGCATGCCGTCCAAAACCGTGCAGCGGTTCGGGACAGCGACATGAACAGAATGAAGACTTTGAGCGCGTCGCATGGCCTCGATCGGCCGCGGCGCGCTTCAGCAGACCGGAGCGGGGTTTCTCATGCGCATGACAACATTTTTTCTGGCGGCGTTTACGGCGGCGGGCGTCCTCCACGCGTTGCCGGCAGCGGCCCAGGGCGCTCAATGCGGCAATAATAGCAGCGGTTTCGGTGCATGGGTCGCCGACTTCAAGCAGGAAGCGGCGGCAAACGGCGTCAGCCGCTCGGTCCTCGACCGCGCCTTCGCCAACGTCAATTACAACAGACCGACGATCGCCGCCGACCGCGGCCAGAAGAGCTTCAAGCTCTCCTTCGACGCTTTTATGCAGAAGCGCGGCGGTGCCACGGTCATCTCCCGCGGCCGCAGCATGAAGGCAGCCAATAAGGCGCTTTTTGCCTCGATCGAGCGCCGTTTCGGCGTTCCGGCCGGCCCGCTGGTTGCCATCTGGGGCATGGAGACCGGTTTCGGCAGCTATATGGGCAACCAGCATACGCTATCGGCTGTTTCGACCCTTGCCTATGACTGCCGTCGCTCGGACTATTTCACCGACCAGCTCTATGCAGCACTCCAGCTCGTCTCCGAGGGTTATCTGAGCCCACAGGCCAAGGGCGCTGCCCATGGTGAAATCGGCCAGACGCAGTTTCTGCCGCGTAATGTCGTGCGCTTCGGCGCCGACGGCGACGGCGACGGCCGCGTCGACATGGTCGGTTCCCGCGCCGATGCACTGGCCTCAACGGCGAATTTCCTCAAGGGCCACGGCTGGCGCGCCGGCGCCGGCTATCAGCCGGGAGAGCCGAATTTCGTCGCCATCCAGGGCTGGAACGCCGCCAGCGTCTACCAGCAGGCGATCGCCTATATCGGTCAGCAGATCGACGGCAAATAAGCTCGACTGAATACGCCAAAACGCCGCTGCGATATGCGGCGTTTTTCATATGCGGGAATCAAAGCCACCGCCCGACACCGCCTTGCGTCGCTCCTCCTGGGCCGGGGCCGGCAGGGTCGGTCCCGAGACGACGCAGTTGCGGCCGGAGGCCTTGGCGGCGTAAAGCGCCAGGTCGGCGCGTTTGACCAGATCCTCGAAGTTCCGGTTGGTGGCTTCATTTGCCCGTCCGGCGCATCCGAAACTTGCCGTCACCTTGAGAACATCGCCGCTCGGCAGGGGGATTTCCGCCGCCTCGATCGCCAGCCGCACACGCTCGGCAACGATTGCAGCATCGTCAGGCGTCGAATCCGGCAGAAGCGCCAGGAACTCCTCGCCGCCATGGCGCACCAGCAGATCGAAGGAACGAAAATTCTTACGCGCGACGCCCGCGACATGCCGGAGCACAGCATCGCCGGCGTCATGCCCGTGAACGTCGTTGATCTTCTTGAAATGATCGAGGTCGAAGAGCACGACGGAAATCCAGCGTGATCCGTGCTCGGCCTGTGTGAGAAGTGCGGATGCGGCGACCTCGAAGCCGCGCCTGTTGTAAAGCCCGGTCAGAAGATCGGTCTGGGCGGCGCTGCGCAGCTCGCCGACCAGCGTCTCCCGATCCTGGGTCAGTCGGTCGATCAGGCGAAGGCCCTTTGCCGCCAGCAGCAGCACCAATGTGGCGAGAATCAGCAGGCCGGCACACAGCGCCAGGATCCGCGTCAGGTGTATGTGCGAGCGCGTCGACAGGTTTTCGCCGGTCTCGTGAATATCCTGTGCGGCCTCGATCATCCTCTGCTGCAGGAAGCTCATGCGCTCGCTCTGCGCGGCGGCCCAGACGTCATGCACCGCGCGTGTCGGCCGCGCTCCGGCGAGAATGGCATCGGTGATCGCATTCGCCTTTACCTGGCTGGCGCTGCCAAGATAAGCGACGATGTTGCGCACGACCGGCGCGGAGGAATGGAAAACCATGTGATCCATGCCCTCGCCGAGCATGACCTTGCCCTGCACGAAGAGCTCGACCGGCAATCTGGCGGAAACCCCCTAGTTGAGATAACGGGTGCCGATCCCGGTGATCAGCCTTTCGCCGTAATAGGTCAGCAGGATGCCCATCAGCTGGTTGGATTTCTCAAGCAGCACCGGATCGCTGATCAGCGGTGAAAGCGCATCGACGACGGCAAGCTGCTTGAGAGCCGCATACCAGTAAATGGAACCGGGATCGCTGCCGGCATAACGGCCCTGGTCGACGGCGCTGCGCGCCGCGACGATACGGCTGTAGGCAAGGCTGAGAATCGATAATTCGCCGACGAGCCCCTCGTCGAGCGCCTCGCGGGAGGGCAGGCTGGCATAAAAAGCGCGGCGTTCGCGATCGAGCGTCACCCGGCTTTGCTGCATGTCGATAGCAGTCATGTCGCTGGGATCTGCGAGGTAGCGGCGGGTGGCGCCAATTTCAGTCAGAATCTCCGTGGCGGCGATCGACCCGCCACGGGCAAGCACATCGGCGAACTGCCGGTCCTTTTCGAGGTTCCAGTAATGATTGACCGAAGAACGTATGACGACGACGCCTTCAATGAGCATGAAGACGAAGGGCAGCATGATGGCGGCCAGGATAACCTTTTTAATGGTTTCGAACTTCATCGCCAATCGCCACGGTGATCAAAACGTCGGTCGTGCGCGACCAATTGACGGCGAGCTTAACAACAATCCTTAAAAAACTGATAAACCGGCATGTCCCTAGATTTCGGGACGAATGAAGTCGCGTGTCTCGGCGTCCATGACCCAGAGTTCACCAGTCGAAATGTCGAACCAGGCGCCGTGGAGATGCAGGTTTCCCGCTTCCTCGAGCGCCTTGATGTCGGGAAAGCTTCTGAGATTGTTGATCGAATTGCGGATGGAGACACGCTCCAGCGCCGTCTGCCGCTCGGCGGCCGTCATCACGTCGTTGCTCTGGATCTGCTCGGCGGCAGGTTTGACCAGCGACATCCAGCGGCCGATGAAATCGCCGGGCGACAATGGCTCGGCATTCGGATCGAGCGCTGAACGGATGCCGCCGCAGCGGCCGTGACCCATCACGACGATATCCGAGACCTTCAGCACCTGCACGGCAAATTCGAGTGCGGCCGACGTCGAATGAAAATGGCCATCCGGCTCGTAGGGCGGGACCATGTTGGCAACGTTGCGAATGACGAAGAGCTCGCCCGGGCCGGCATCGAAGATCAGCTCCGGTGCCGCGCGAGAATCCGAACAGGCAATGACAAGCGTATGGGGACTTTGACCATTTTCGGCAAGCTGCCGATACCTGTCGCGGGCGTCGGAATAGCGCCCGTTCATGAAGTTGCGATAGCCGTCCAGAAGAGGGTTTGGAAAACGCTGCATGCTTCTGGATTAGCGCGCGCGGACGACAAGATCAACTGCTGCACCGCAAAATGAACATATTGGCAGATGGGTCACTTTTTCCGTCGCTGCGCCGGGTGCACGAGCCGGCGCATCTGCACCATGGCCATCGGCGTCGAAAGGCTGGAAGCATCGCTCGCCAGCATTAACTCGTTGCTGCCGCGCTTGACGGCCCGCGCAAGCACCTCGAAGACGCTGGCCGTGGCAAGTTGCAGCGCCTTTTCGTCCTCGAGCCCGGAAAGCAGGCGCGACAGGAAGACGGCGGCAAGTAGGTCGCCTAGACCATTCGGCGGGTTTTCGACGACACGGTGCTCGGCAAGAAGCGCGTGGCGACCGGAAAGATAAAGATTGCCGGTACCGCCTGCCATCATCGGAACGGCTGAAGTGACGAGCATGCGCGATGGTCCGAGCGCGAGCGCCGCCTCCATGATCGTGCTGTTGTCTTCCAGCGCCGCCCCCGAAAGCCATGCGAGCTCGTACCGGTTCGGCGTCGCGAGCGAGGCAAGCGGAATAAGATGATCGCGAATGGCCTCTGCAGTCGCTTCCGGCACATAAAGGCCGCCGAGATCGCCCATGACGGGATCGCAGACATACAGCAGCTCGGGATTGTTTTGCCGGAGCGCACCGATCAGCCGGGCGACGGAGCGCGCCTGGGCAGCATTGCCGAAATAGCCCGAAAGCACCGCCTTGACTTCGCCGATCCAGGGTGCGCGGATCAGGTCGTCGATCGCCGCGTCGAAATCCGCTTCCGCAAAAGTCAGTCGCGTCGAGCGGCCGTGGCCGGGATGCCAGGGAAGCACGATGGTCGGCATGGCCCAGACCGGATGACCGAGCGTCTCCAAAGCAAAGACGGCTGCCCGGTTTCCGACCGAGCCACGCACAACATGGCTGGAAATGACGATGACTGCGCCCGCTGCATTTTCCGACATGATACTCGATATCCGAATGACGATCGCCGTTGATGATCTTTTTGACGCCACGCTGTCAACCATTCTTCATGCGAGCATGGAAATGTGCGGCAGAACGAAAAGAACCACAGACGGGCTTCCCTTTCGAATGGCGACGAGAGCGGAAAATCTCTAAAAATCTCTCGTTTCAAGCATCAAAAATCACCAAAACATCTCTTCGGACCGCTCTTTTAGAGATTTTTTCGAGGAATCTTCTGCTAGCTTGCGAAAAATCAGACATTGAGGGAGGCGATCCATGGCTGCCAGAAACAATCCGAAACGGGAAAAGCAGGTCGAAAGCGCGCGCAAGATCGCCAAAGCGACGGGTGAGGCGCATCTCGATCCGGAAATTCTCTTCGGCCGGGCAAGCAATGACGATCTCGAGCTCTACACGCCGGAAATGCTGGCACTCTCCGCCGTGCATTCGGCAAAGGAACTCGACGCCTGGAACGGCAAGGCGCCTCGCGTCAGCATCGACACCATTGCCGATGTAACGCCCGGTGGCATCGCGGTTTCGGTGCTTTCAGTCACCGACCAGAACATGCCTTTTCTGTTTGAATCGGTCATGGGCGAAGTCACGAGCACCTATCGCGACCTGTTCATGGCCGTGCATCCCATCCTGATCATGGAAAAGGGCAAGGCGCCGGCGCACTATTCCGCCGATCACCCAAGCGATCCGGTCAACCGCGTCAGCCATATCCAGCTTCATGTCGCGCCGCTCAATTCCGCCCAGGCCGCCGATCTCGTGAAACGTATCGAAAAAGTCCTCGAACAGGTCCGCCTGTCGGTTTCCGACTGGAAGCCGATGCTTTCCAAGATCGACGGCGTGATCGCCGAGCTTGCGGCCAATGGCGCCAGCCGGAAGAAGGCCGATCGCGACGAGGCCGTCGCTTTCCTGACCTGGCTGCGCGATGAGAATTTCACGTTCCTCGGCATGCGAGAATACGTCTATTCCGGCAAGGGGACCGATGCCAGGGTCGAACGCGACAAGGGTGCTGGCCTCGGCATCCTTTCCAATCCCGATGTACTGGTGCTGCGCACCGGCAAGGACGCCGTGACGACGACACCTGAAATCCTTGCCTTCCTCGACGGCCCGGACTTCCTGATCGTCACCAAGGCGAACGTGAAATCGATCGTCCATCGCCGGGCCTATATGGATTATGTCGGCGTCAAGCGCTTCGACGCGGAGGGCAACGTCACCGGCGAACTGCGCATCGTCGGCCTTTTCACCTCGACCGCCTATACCTCGCTCGCCTCGGAAATCCCGCTGCTGCGTTCCAAGATCGAGAAGGTGAAGGAACATTTCGGCTTCGACCCGATGAGCCATTCCGGCCGCATGCTCGACAACACGCTGGAATCCTATCCGCGCGACGATCTTTTCCAGATCGACACTACGCTGCTTGCAAGTTTTGCCGAACAGATCAACGACTTGGCCGATCGGCCGCGCGTCCGCGTCCTGCCGCGCATCGACCATTTCGACCGCTTCGTCTCGGTGATCATCTACGTGCCGCGCGAGGAGTATGACTCGATCGTCCGCGAACGGATCGGCACCTATCTGAAGACTGTCTACGACGGCCGTGTCTCGGCCTATTATCCGGCTTTCCCGGAAGGCGGCGTGGCGCGCGTGCATTTCATCATCGGCCGCTCGGGCGGCAAGACGCCACGCATTCCGCAGGCAAAGCTCGAGCAGGTGATCCGCGAAATCACCGCCCGCTGGGACGACCGTTTCGAGGCGCTGGCGGGCGCCAAGGCGCCGAAGATATCCGTCGACCAAGCCTTCCAGGATTCCTTCACGCCGGAAGAAACCGTGGCTGACCTCGCCGATATCGGGGCCTGCGCCGCCGGCGAGCCGCTTCGCATTCAGTTCTACCATCGTCAGCAAGAACAGGGCCGCACCCTTTCCTTGAAGATCTTCCACGCCGGCGGCCAGCTGGCGCTGTCGCGCCGCGTGCCGCTTCTCGAGAATCTCGGCTTCAATGTCGTCAGTGAACGCACTTTCGACATCGGGGTGCCGGCCGCCGATGGAGAAAAGAAACTCGTCGTGCTGCACGATATGGAGCTCGAGGCCCGCAATGGCGGCGAGATCGATCTGCAGCGTTACGGCGCCGCCCTCGAGGAAGGCTTCGTCGCCGCCTTCGCCGGCACGATCGACAATGACAGCTTCAACCGGCTGATCCTTTCGGCCGGGCTCTCGGCGCGCGAGACGAACGTACTGCGCGCCTACGCGCGTTATCTCCGCCAGGCCGGCATCGCCTATTCGCAGGATTATATCGCGACGACGCTCGACAAATATCCCGGTGTCGCCGCCGCTATCTTTCGTCTCTTCCATGACACGCTCGACACCAGGCTTTCGGAGAAGATCCGCGTCAAGAAGCTTGCCGAACTGCACCAGGCGATCGAGGCCGAGCTTGCCAACGTGCCGAGCCTCGACGACGACCGTATCCTGCGCCGCTACGTCAACATCGTCGATGCGACGCTGCGCACCAATTATTTCCAGAAGCACCCGGATGGTTCGCCGAAACCGATGCTGGCCTTCAAGCTTGATCCGCATCTGGTCGACGGGCTGCCGCAGCCGAAACCCTTCCGCGAGATGTTCGTCTACGGCGTCGAGGTGGAAGGCGTGCACCTGCGCTTCGGCAAAGTGGCGCGCGGCGGCCTGCGCTGGTCGGATCGCGCCGAGGATTACCGCACCGAGGTGCTCGGCCTCGTCAAGGCGCAGCAGGTCAAGAACGCTGTCATCGTGCCGGTCGGCGCCAAGGGCGGTTTCTATCCGAAGAAGCTCCCTGTCGGCGGCAGCCGTGACGAGATCTTCAACGCCGGCCGCGAGGCCTACAAGACCTACATCCGCACGCTGCTTTCGATCACCGACAATATATCAGGCGCCGATATCGTGCCGCCGAAGGATACGGTCAGGCTCGACGGTGATGACCCTTATTTCGTCGTCGCGGCCGACAAGGGCACTGCGACCTTCTCCGACACCGCCAATGCACTGGCGCAGGAAGCCGGCTTCTGGCTGGACGACGCCTTTGCCTCCGGCGGCTCGGCCGGTTACGACCACAAGAAGATGGGCATCACTGCCCGCGGCGCCTGGGAAACCGCAAAACGCCATTTCCGCGAGATGGACATCGATATCCAGACGACGCCCTTCACTGTCGCCGGCGTCGGCGACATGTCCGGCGACGTCTTCGGCAACGGCATGCTGCTCTCTCCGAAGATCCGGCTCATTGCCGCCTTCGATCACCGCGACATTATCATCGATCCCGACCCCGATATGGAAAAGACACTGACTGAGCGCCAGCGGCTCTTCGACCTGCCGCGTTCAAGCTGGCAGGATTTCGACAAGAGCGTACTGTCGAAGGGTGCAATGATCATTTCGCGCGCAGCGAAATCGGTGACGCTGACGCCGGAAGCGGTTGCCGCGATCGGCATCGACAAGGCCGTGGCCACGCCCTTCGAGATCATGACGGCGATCCTGAAGAGCCCGGTCGATCTGCTCTGGTTCGGCGGCATCGGCACCTATGTGAAAGCGCCGTCCGAAACCGATGCCGAAGTCGGCGACCGCGCCAACGACCCGATTCGCGTCGCGGCGACAGAGGTGCGCGCCAAGGTGATCGGCGAGGGCGCAAACCTCGGCGTCACCCAGAAGGGCCGCATCGCCTATGGTCTCAAGGGCGGGCGCTGCAATTCCGACGCCATCGACAACTCGGCCGGCGTCAACACCTCGGACGTCGAGGTCAATATCAAGATCGCGTTGGCAGCCGCCATGCATGACGGACGCCTGACGCGTGCGAAGCGCGACCAGCTTCTTTCTTCGATGACCGGCGAAGTGGCGACCTTGGTGCTGCGCAACAACTACCTGCAGTCGCTGGCGATCTCACTGACAGAACGCAAGGGCACAGCAAACGGTCTGCAGCTTGGCCGCTTCATGACTGTGCTTGAGGGCGCCGGCCAGCTGAACCGCAAAGTCGAGACGCTGCCGGACGACCAGACCCTGGCCGAACGCTATACAGCCGGCAAGCCGCTGACGCGGCCGGAAATCGGCGTGCTGGTATCCTATGCCAAGATCGTACTCTTCGACGCGCTGGCCGCAAGCGATCTGCCGGACGATCCCTACTTCATCGCCACGCTTTTGAATTATTTCCCTGTGAAGATGCAGAAGTCGAATGCCGGCGATATCACCAGCCACCGCCTGAAGCGCGAAATCGTCGCGACCGTGCTTGCCAACGAAGCGATCAACCGTGGCGGACCAAGCTTCACCGTCGCCATGATGGACGCGACGGCAGCTTCGGCACCGGAAGTGGTGCGCGCCGCAATCGTTGCCCGCGACGGTTTCGACCTGACCCGCCTCTGGGCCGAGACGGACGCCCTGGACGGCAAGATAGCAGGCGAGATGCAGAACCGCATCTACGAGGAGATCGGCCACAGCTTTGTCGTGCTGACGCGCCTGCTGCTGAAGACGGGCATGACCAAGGCCGATATGGCGGAAGTGATTAGCCGGCTGCAGGCGGCCCTGAAGAAGCTGAAAACCGCCTTCGCCGGACAGGTGGCCGGCGAGGTCGCCGTGCGCCAGGCGGAGTACAGCCAGGCGGGCCTGCCCGAAAAACTTGCGGCCGAGATCGCCAGCCTCCCGATCTTCGCACTGGTGCCGGAGATCATGCAGATCGCAGAACGCACTGGTGAACCGCTGGTGCGCGCCGCCGAGAACTACATCGCCGTGTCGCAGACCTTCCGTATCGGCAGGCTGCTGGCGGCGGGCGGGCGGATCCTCACCTCAGACCATTACGAGAATCTGGCGCTTGCCCGCAGCATCGACCAAATCGCCAGCGCAAGGCGCGACATCGTCATCTCGGCCCTTTCCGATCACGGCAAGGAGAAGCTTCCCGTTCAAGCCTGGCATGCGCAGGATCGCATCCGCATCAACCGCATCCTCGAGGAGCTTTCAAGCCTCAGCGACGGCGGCGATCCCAATCTCGCGCGTATTACCGTTGCTGCAGGTATCCTGACCGATCTTGCGCGCGACCGGGCGAGGTGAGACAGTCCGCGTCAAAACAAGGAGCGGATGTTGAATCGCATTGACTGGACAGGAACGCAACCGCCGAAGGCCACGGAGAAGGGCATCTGGGGGTGGATGTTCTTCGACTGGGCAGCACAGCCCTTCTTTACCGTGGTCACAACCTTTATCTTCGGCCCCTATTTCGTTTCCCGCCTGACCGATGACCCGGTTTCCGCGCAGACGACGTGGAGCAACATGGCGACGATCTCCTCTGTGATCATCGCCCTGCTCTCACCCGTTCTCGGTTCGATCGCCGACCAGTCCGGCGCACGCAAACCTTGGATCGGCTTCTTCGCGATCATCAAGATCGCCAGCCTCTCCTGCCTGTGGTTTGCCGCACCCGGTTCGCCTATTGTCTATCCCGTCATTTTCATGATCCTCGCCTCGATCTCGGCCGAGTTTTCGATCGTCTTCAATGATTCGATGATGCCGCGCCTGGTCAGCAAGCACGAAGTCGGCAAGCTTTCCAACACCGCCTGGGGGCTCGGTTACCTCGGCGGCATCATTGTGCTCATTGCCGTCGTGACGCTTTTGGCGGCGAGCCCCGAGACCGGCAAGACCATCCTCGGTCTCGATCCGCTATTCGGCCTCGATCCTCAGACCGGTCAGGATGCACGCATCACCGGGCCGATCTCGGCCGTCTGGTATCTGATCTTCATCCTGCCGATGTTCTTCTTTACGCCGGATGTCGGCAGGGGTCTTCCCTTCGGCACCGCCGTCCGCTCCGGCTTGCGGGAACTCAGAAACACGCTTGGCGAACTCAGAGAACGCCGCGGCATCCTGACATTCCTCATCGCCCGCATGATTTATCAGGACGGCGTCAACGGCCTGCTGATCCTTGGCGGTATCTTCGCGGCCGGCATGTTCGGCTGGGCGACGATCGAGATCGGTATCTACGGCATCATCCTGAATGTTGTCGCGATCTTCGGCTGCCTGATCGCCGGCCGCGTCGACAAGAGCGTCGGTTCGAAGGTGACCGTCGTCATCAGCCTCACCATGCTGCTTCTCGCCACCATCGGCATCATCTCGACAGGACCGGGTTACACCCTATTCGGACTGATGCCACTGCCGACGGCCGATTCCGGCGGCCTTTTCGGTACTGCCGCGGAAAAGGCCTATATCCTCTATGGTTTGCTGATCGGGCTCGCCTTCGGGCCGGTGCAGGCCTCGTCGCGCTCCTATCTCGCCCGCAGCGTCAGCCCGGAGGAAGCCGGCCGCTACTTCGGCATCTACGCGCTTTCGGGCCGCGCCACCAGTTTCATGGCGACGCTGCTCTTCTCTCTGGTGACTTATATGAGCGGATCACCGCGGCTCGGGATGGCAACACTGATCCTCTTTCTTGCCGGCGGACTGGTGCTCTTGTTCCGTACACCCTATCCGGCCGCCCGGGCATAGGAACGAGCCCGATCAAACCGGAGATGAGCGTGTGACCGCGCCCAATCCTCATTCAGTGCCGGAAATGGCGCATGCCGGTAAAGACCATTGCGACGCCGTGTTCGTTAGCGGCATCGATGACCTCCTGGTCGCGCATCGAACCGCCCGGCTGGATAACCGCCGTCGCCCCCGCGGCGATCATCGACAGAAGACCGTCGGCAAAAGGCAGGAAGGCTTCGGAGGCGACCGCCGAGCCATGCGTCATCGGCACTGCGAGGCCGAGCGCCTTGGCAGCCTCTTCGGCCTTCAGCGCGGCAATGCGGGCGGAATCGACCCGGCTCATCTGGCCGGCGCCGATGCCAGCGGTCTGGCCGTCCTTGGCATAGACCACGGCGTTCGACTTCACATGTTTGCCGACCTTGAAGGCGAACTTCATGTCATCAAGTTCCTGCGCCGTCGGCGCACGCCTGGTGACGACCTTGAGTTCCAGATCCTCGACCATGCCGTTGTCGCGGCTCTGGACGAGCAGGCCCCCGGAAACGGTCTTTGCCGTCAGGCCCGCGGCACGCGGATCGGGCAGGCCACCGGCAGACAATAGTCGCAGGTTCGGTTTGCGGGCGACGATCGCCTTCGCCTCCTCCGTGACATCCGGCGCGATGATCACTTCGGTGAACAGCTTGACGATCTCTTCGGCCGTTTCGGCATCCAGCGTTTGGTTCAGCGCGATGATGCCGCCGAAGGCGGAAACGGAATCGCAGGCGAGCGCCCGCCGATAGGCCTCGACCAGGCTCGATCCGGTGGCGACGCCGCAGGGATTGGCATGCTTGATGATCGCGCAGGCCGGCGCCCTCTCAGGCAGGAACTCGGCGACCAGCTCGTAGGCCGCATCCGTATCGTTGATATTGTTGTAGGAGAGCTGCTTGCCCTGGAGAAGAGCGGCCGTCGAAACACCCGGACGCTTCTCGCCGGTTACGTAGAAGGCGGCCTTCTGGTGCGGGTTTTCGCCGTAGCGCATCTCTTCCTTCAGCGCGCCGCCGATGACCCGGTGGCGCGGCGTGTCGATCGACAGCGCCTCAGCAAACCAATTGGAGATCATTGCATCATAGGCGGCGGTGCGGGCATAGGCTTTGGCAGCCATACGCTGGCGGAAGGCATAGGCGGTCTTGCCGTCATCTGCGGAAAGCTGCTCCAGCAGCTCGGCATAATCGGCCGGATCGGTCAAGGTTGTCACATAGGCATGGTTCTTGGCCGATGCGCGGATCATCGCCGGGCCGCCAATGTCGATATTCTCGACCGTCGTCGGATAATCGCCGCCGGCTGCGCGCACCTGCTCGAAGGGATAGAGGTTGATGACTGCGAGGTCGATGCCCTCGATGCCATGCGTTTTCATCGCTTCCTGGTGTTCGCTGTCGTCACGGATCGCCAGCAGGCCGCCATGCACCGTCGGATGCAGCGTCTTCACACGCCCATCCATGATCTCCGGAAAACCGGTGACTTCGGAAACATCGGTGACGGCAAGACCGGCAGCAGTGATCGCTTTATAGGTGCCGCCGGTCGAAAGCAGGCGCACACCTCTGGCAGACAAGGCGTGGGCGAGGTCGACGATCCCGGTCTTGTCGAAGACGGAGATGAGCGCGGTCTTGATTTCGACCTTGTCGGGGGCGGGGATCTTCTTGGAAATGACGGCCATGAAACCTTCTCCGTTCGGGCTTCGGGAGGACATCCGCAAGGGATGTTCGCATGCTGGCGTCGCGTTAGCACAGGTTTGCCGCCGCGCAAACAGGCCTCAGAGCAGATGTCGAAAGCACGAGCCATTTTTGGACGGCATCGTACTTTACTTCCTTGATGTGGATGCGATCCCAATCTTTGGCCATTCGGCCCAAGATCATCCACCCCTAGCTTTTGCGGGACAAAAACCAGCGGATTTCCATCTTCTCGGCAAGATCGAAATCGATCTCGATCTGGTCCGAGCCGCAAATGCCGGAGCTGTCGGCAAAGAAGATGTCCTCGGTGATCAGCACTTCATTGCCAGGTGCGGAAAACAGCCAGCTTTCGCCGTCCGGCGCCGTCAGCAGCACGGACTCGCCATCACTCTGATGCAGGACGATCGAAGGATGGATATGAAAGCGGGCGACCGCCTTCAACGGTTCGTCATGCTCATATCCTTCGCGGACGACGAGCCGGTCGCGGCCGGTCACGATCGAGCCTGCAGCATTGAGTGTCAGCTCACGCTCGTGCAGCACCCCGAACACCCTGAGATAACCGTCATGGCTGAGCTTGATGCCGTCGCGTCCGTCCTCGGTTTCGGCACGCTCGACGGTGATTGTCCTCACCGGTTCGGTGATTGCGTGGTTAAGGAAGGGCGAGGGCGAAAAACGGCTGGACGAGGTGTCGTTGAGGATGACGGTCGAATGCGCCGCCGTCGTGCGCGCCATCTGGACATAACGGTGCCCGGCAAATTTCGGCGAACCGGAATTGACGATGAATCGATGGCGTCCGGACGACATCTCGAAGGAGAGGCTGCCGGCATGGACGGTCCGAAGCGCGCCTCCAGAAGGCGGCGTGCCGGTATCGGCAATGATCACCGTCTTTCCCCCGGAAAGCCGCTGATAGCGCGAATGCGGCAAAGCCTTGAACGGCTGGCCGGCGGTCTCGTCATACCGCAGCACCGACATCAGCTCGTTTGCGAGCGTCGAGGTCGCCCCGTTGAAGAGCGCCAGGTCCCCGTCCTGATGGCGAAAGAACCGCAATGCCGGATAGATGCGGTCTATGCCGGAGATCAGCTTCTGCGGCAGGTCATGGCCGAGATTGACATAGGTCTGCCGGAGCGGCAGCAGATCGAGCAGCAATTCCAGCCCGACGCGCGGATTGCGCGACACATGGCCGCCATCCGGCAGAATCTGGCTATCGAATTCGCGGTCGAGCGCCTGCGCCGCCCTTCTGAGCGTAGAGGCGCGGGTCGGCATGGCGACGGAAGCCATGGCGAGCGCGATACGCAACCGAAACAGCTCCAAGCCGCCGAGGGTAAACGGCGCCATGCGGCGCAGGAACCTCACCTGGAACGCCAGCGACTTCATGAAGCGACGATAGAAGCCGCGGTCGGCATTCTGCAGCACCACCGGCGAATGCGACAGCCAGGCGATAACGCGTTGCGCGGTGACGTCGGTCTCCCAGGCAATCCCCTCCATGCGACCGGCATGGATGGAAAGCCAGCTGTCGACGATCGCGCGGGCGGCAGCCGAGTTGCGCTCCGTCTTGTTCGCCCGCATGTGACGCAGCCAGCCGAAGCTGTGAAGACGGGTCGCAAAGGGTCGTGAGGGCAGGGTGAAGGTGAAGGGCGACTTTCCGTTCGTTTCCAGCATGCGCCCGGCCAGGAGAAACCGTCCGTTGAGGATTTCGTCGGCCACATGCGGATCGATGCTACGGAGATCGGTCGGCGCCACGATCAGACGCTCGGGCACCTTGATCGAATGGCGAAAGAGCTTCAGGCGCAGCAACGCGACGCGGCGCAAGGCGCGCCGCCAAGCCTCCCGAACATACATGCTCGCAAAACGCCGACCGGACTGCATATTCTATTGTCTATTGACCCTCGTGGTTAAGAATAGGTGAAAAGCGGCCGATTTCATCGCCCGCAATGAATTAATTCGTGACAAGGTTCGAATATACGCAAATTAGCGTGTTTTACCTGAAGTCATGCAAGCGGTTTTGGAGAGAACGGCATGCGTGATACGAGGCTATGCAGCACCTCGTATAGGCCAGATCGCCGCGAGCGCTAAAACCTTGCAATCAGGCCACGCGCCGCAGCACAGCCGCATAGAAGCCGTCGAGGCCGGAGGCAATGCCTTCGGGCATTTTCAGCATAGTGGGAAGCGTGCGGAATTCGCCGAGCGGCGTGATCGCCGCCTCAAGGCCGGGCCAGTCACTGGCGCCGATCGGAACGCGCTCGACCGCATCCGTATCGGAAAGAACGCGGGCGACGACGTCCTCACCCTCGACAGGATCGAGCGAACAATTCGAAAAAACCAGTGTACCACCCGGCTTCAGCAATGTCAGCGCATGACGCAGCAGCCGTTCCTGCAGCGCCGCCAGCCTGGCGATATCCTCAGGTCCCTTGGTCCACAACACGTCAGGGTGCCGGCGTGTCGTGCCGGTGGAAGAGCAGGGAGCATCGAGCAGGATCGCATCGAAACGTTCCGCCGGCTCGAATGTCGTCAGATCTGCCGCAATCGTCTCCGCCTTGAGGCCGAGCCGGTCGAGATTCGAGCGCAGCCGTCTCAGCCGGCTTTCCGACTGGTCGAGTGCGGTGACTGCGCCGCCGGCAAGGATGAGCTGCGCCGTCTTGCCGCCGGGCGCAGCACAGAGATCGGCGGTACGTTTGCCCAAGAGATCGCCAAAAAGCTTCGCCGGGATGCTTGCCGCTGCATCCTGCACCCACCACGCGCCCTCATCGAAGCCTTCGACCGAAGGAATGCTGCCGTCGAAGGCGGCGAGCCGCACACTGCCCGTGGGCAGGACGACACCATTCAGCCGCTTCGCCCAATCTTCAGGGTCGGACTTGACGGTCAGATCGATTGCCGCCGGTTCGAGCTGGGATTCCGAAATCGCCAGCGCCGCGTCCCGGCCATAGGCCTTTTCCAGCCTGGCGATGAACCAGGCCGGCATCGGCGCGACCTTGCCGATTTGATCAAGCACCTGCTCCTTCTCGCGGCCGAGCCGGCGGAGTATGGCATTGACCAGCTTGGCGAAACGGCGGTTGCGTGGATCCAGATTGGCCTGCTCGACGGCAAGATCGACAGCCGAATGATCCGGCACGTCGAGATAGAGGATCTGCGCCGCCCCGATTGCGAGCACGTGATGCAGCGCCCTTGCGCCCTCCGGCAGCGGCGAATCCAGCAGCCCTGCAATCGCGGCATCGATGCGCGGCAGGTGGCGCAGCGTCGTGTTCAGGATGGCGCGAACGAGCGCCCTGTCGCTTTCGCCGAGCGCCCTATAGGCCGGATTGCCGTGTTCATGATCGAGAGCGCCATCGAGCGGCAGCTTGCGGTCGACGACGGCAGCAAGAATTTTTGCCGCCGCGGCCCGGGCCTGCAGGCCAGGCTTATCAGGCGCAGGTCGCTCAGTAGAGGGCTTATGCTTGCGGAATGGCTTCTTCGTGCCGTTTGAATTCAAGACCACGGACCTTTTGGCGGTTGCGAACCACCGCGACCAAGACCCGTATCCGGAACAGAGCGCGATTTGCGCGACGGATTAGCAGCACGAGCCGGCGACGTCGAGACATTCATGCCGCTTTGCGCCATGTCGTGCAGCGCAGCGATGCGGTTTTCCGTGTTCGGATGTGTGGAAAACAGATTGTCCATGCGCTCGCCGGAGAGCGGATTGATGATGAACATATGCGCCGTTGCCGGATTGCGCTCGGCGTCTTCGTTCGGCACGTGGGCAGCGCCGCGCGCGATCTTGCCGAGCGCCGAAGCGAGCCAGAGCGGATTGCCGCAGATCTCGGCGCCGCGGCGGTCGGCCGAATATTCGCGCGTGCGGCTGATCGCCATCTGCACCAGCATGGCGGCAAGCGGCGCCACGATCATCGCGACGATGACGCCGACGAAGCCAAGGGGATTGCTGTTGTTCTCACGGTTGCCGCCGAAGAAGAAGGCGAAGTTGCCGAGCATGGAGATCGCACCGGCAAGCGTTGCCGTAATCGTCATCGTCAGCGTGTCGCGGTTCTGAATGTGGGCCAGTTCATGCGCCATCACGCCTGCGACCTCCTCGGCAGACAAGGCGCTGAGCAGGCCGGTCGAGGCAGCGACGGCGGCATTGTCGGGATTGCGGCCGGTGGCGAAGGCATTCGGCTGAGGGCTGTCGTAGAGATAGACCTTCGGCATCGGCAGGCCGGCATTGCGGGCGAGATCGCGCACGATCCGGAAGAATTCCGGCGCGTTGCGCTCGTCGACCTCCTGCGCGCGATAGGCCGAAAGCACCATGCGGTCGGAATTCCAGTAGGAGAAGAAATTCATGCCGGCGGCAATGACGAACGCGATCATCATGCCGGCCCGACCGCCGATCAGGAAGCCGACAAACATGAAAAGCGCCGTCATGAAGGCAAGCAACATGGCAGTGCGAACGAGGTTCATGGCGGATCTCCATCTCCGATTTCGGCGTCACAAGCTTTCAATCCCGACACCGGCGCATTATGATTTGGTTATTAACCAGCCATTTTCAATATTTCCGGCAGGAGACGGCCATGCAGGACGCCGATAACGACAATAGCGAAACGCCGATGGCCGAGGGAACGGAGCCGCCGCGCAAGATGCTGTCCCCGGCTGCCAGACGCGCCCTTGCCGAAGCCGAGGAGCGGCGACAGAAGCAGAAGCCGCTGGAGCTGCCGCCGGAGATCGGCGGCCGCGGCGGAGCCGAGCCGGCGCGCTTCGGCGATTACGAAATCAATGGCCGAGCGATTGATTTCTAAGTCAATATTGCCATTGGCGTCTTACGGTCGGAATAGCCAAGAATCCGGCTAACGAAAGAGCCGCTCCGGAACCGAACGGACGGGAGCGGCTCGATATGTCAGGTGGTTGCCTTGTTTTGCCGGTTGGCGATCAGATCGTCGACCACGGCCGGATCGGCAAGCGTCGAAGTGTCGCCGAGAGCGCCGAAATCGTCTTCGGCAATCTTGCGCAGGATGCGGCGCATGATCTTGCCGGAGCGTGTCTTCGGCAGGCCGGGCGCAAACTGGATCTTGTCAGGCGCAGCAATCGGGCCGATTTCACCCCGCACATGTTTTACCAGTTCCTGGCGAAGCGTATCCGATCCCTCATGACCGGCCATCAGCGTCACGTAGCAATAGATGCCCTGGCCCTTGATCGGATGCGGATAACCGACGACCGCGGCTTCCGAAACCAGATTATGCGAGACGAGAGCGGATTCCACCTCCGCTGTACCGAGCCGGTGGCCGGAGACGTTCAGCACGTCGTCGACCCGGCCGGTGATCCAGTAATAACCGTCCGCATCGCGCCGGCAGCCATCGCCGGTGAAATACTTGCCCTTGTAGGTAGAAAAATAGGTCTGGATGAAGCGCTCGTGATCGCCATAGACCGTGCGCATCTGGCCCGGCCAGCTGTCGGTGATGCAAAGATTACCGTCGGCCGGACCTTCCAGCACCTTGCCCTCATTGTCGACCAGCTGCGGCTTGACGCCGAAGAACGGCGTCGTCGCCGAGCCGGGCTTCAGGTCGGTGGCGCCGGGCAGCGGCGTGATCATGTGACCGCCGGTTTCCGTCTGCCACCACGTATCGATGACAGGGCATCGCTTGTCGCCGACGACATTGTAATACCACTCCCAGGCCTCGGGATTGATCGGCTCGCCGACCGTGCCGAGCAGGCGCAGCGAAGAACGCGAGGAGCGCGTGACGAAGTCGTCGCCGGCACCCATCAACGAGCGGATCGCCGTCGGCGCCGTATAGAAGATGTTGACCTTGTGCTTGTCGATGACTTCCCAGAAACGACCCTGATCCGGGAAGTTCGGCACGCCCTCGAACATCAGCGTCGTTGCGCAGTTCGCAAGCGGCCCATAGAGGATATAGGAATGGCCGGTCACCCAGCCGACATCGGCTGTACACCAGTAAACGTCGCCGTGGTGATAATCGAAGACATACTCATGCGTCATCGCTGCATAGACGAGATAACCCCCCGTCGTGTGCAGCACGCCCTTTGGCTTGCCGGTCGAGCCGGACGTATAAAGAATGAAGAGCGGATCTTCCGCCTTCATCTTCACCGGCGGGCATTCCGCCTTCACGGTGGCGATCTCCTGGTGATGCCAGAGATCGCGACCCGGCGCCCAGCCGGTCTTGCCACCGGTGCGGCGAACGACCAGAACCTTCTCCACGATCACGTGCTGGCGTGCCGCAATGTCAATTGCGGTATCGGTATTGTTCTTCAACGGCACCGGCTTGCCACCGCGCAGGCCTTCGTCGCAGGTGATGACGAAGGTGGATTCGCAGTCGACGATGCGCCCGGCCAGCGCCTCGGGCGAGAAACCGCCGAAGACGACCGAATGCACCGCGCCGATGCGGGCGCAGGCGAGCATCGCATAAGCCGCTTCCGGGATCATCGGCATATAGATGGTGACGCGATCGCCCTTCTTGACGCCGTGCTTCTTCAACACATTCGCCATCCGGCAGACGTGCTCGTAGAGTTCGTTATAGGTGACCTTCTTGTCGATATAGGGGTTGTCGCCTTCCCAAATGATCGCCACTTGGTCGCCATTCGTTTTCAGATGACGGTCGATGCAGTTGTAGGAGACGTTTGTCTGACCGTCCTCGAACCACTTGATCGAAACCTTGCCGGTAAAGGATGTGTTCTTGACCTTGGTATAGGGCTTGAACCAGTCGATCCGCTTGCCGTGCTTGCCCCAGAACTTGTCCGGGTTCTCGACGCTTTCCTCGTACCATTTCAGGTACTTTTCCTTATCGATCAGGGCGCGCGCCTTCACCGGCTTCGTGACCGGATAGATCTTCTCCGACATGCAACTCCTCCTCATGGGACATGCGACGGGCCGCGTGAGCTAGGAAGGCCCGGACTTGAAATCACGGCAATTCATAGCAGTTCGCATCGCCACGGCAATTAGACAAAGGTCATTTCATTTCGGAAGAATTGCAATTCTGCGACAGTGCGGTTATATAGCGCCATATTTCCCGGACATTGTGGTGACAATCCACGGACCGCGACCGGCGCGGACGATAGAAGGACTATATCCATGGCTCAAACACTGCTCATGCCGAAGGCGACAGCCATCTGGCTCGTCGACAATACGGCACTGTCTTTCGATCAGATCGCCCAGTTCTGCAAACTACATCCGCTCGAAGTCAAGGCGATCGCCGACGGCGAAGCGGCGCAGGGCATCAAGGGCCTCGACCCGATCTCGACAGGACAGCTTTCCCGCGACGAGATTGCCCGCGCCGAGGCCAATCCGAACCACAAGCTGAAGCTTTCCGAACCGAAGGTGCGGGTGCCGGAATCCAAGCGCCGCGGTCCGCGTTATACGCCGGTTTCCAAGCGTCAGGACCGCCCGAACGCCATTCTCTGGCTCGTTCGCAACCATCCGGAACTGAAGGACGCGCAGATTTCCCGCCTCGTCGGCACAACGAAGTCGACCATCGAGCAAATCCGCGAGCGCACCCACTGGAACTCCGCCAACCTGGCGCCGATGGATCCGGTCACGCTCGGCCTCTGCAGCCAGATCGATCTCGACATGGAAGTGGAAAAGGCCTCCAAGGGCCGTCCGCTGCCGACCGCTGCCGAGCTTGGCGCGACGCTGCAATCGGCACAGGAAACCGAACGCCTGACCCCGAGCTACGAGCGCGAGGAGGAAAAGGAAAAGGAAATCGACGCCGATGCCGTCTTCCGCAAGTTGAGCTCGCTGCGCTCGGCCCCGAAGGACGAGGACGACGATCAGTACTGAGATATCAGCGATCTCATGAAAAACCCCGCCGGTATGAGCTGACCGGCGGGGTTTTTTGTTGCAGATGGCCTGTTTCCGATTAGCTGCGGAACAGGGTGAGGATGTTCTGCGCCGAGCTATTGGCGATCGAGAGCGACTGGATGGCGAGCTGCTGCTGCGTCTGCAACGCAGAGAGCCTGCTCGATTCCTCTTCCATATCGGCATCGACCAGGCGTCCGACGCCGGAGTCGATCGAATCGTGAAGACCGCTGACGAAAGTTTCCTGCAACTGGATACGGGTCGAGATCGAGCCCAATGCCGAGCCGGCGGCGGTCATAGCGCCGAGAACCAGTTCGACGCCTGTCAGGGCTGCGTCAAGCTGACCCTGGGTGAAACCGGTGATGTCGAGATCATATATTGACGCCATGACGATGACGGTGCTGCCATAGGTTCCGTTGAAGGCCGTGCCGATGATACCGCTTGATGTCTCGATCGCACCGGTGCTCGTCATGCCGAAAAGCACGTTTCCAAGCGAGCCCGAATCGAGCACATAATCCGTCATCTTGACGGAGACGGCATTGCTGCCGTCGCGGACGAAAGACGAGACGACGCTCTTCGTGCCGGAGGCGCCGGCAACCCAGTTTTCGCCGGAGAAGGACGCCGATTGAGCGATGCTGAGCAGCTGCTCCTGCAGCTGGTCGAGTTCTTGCTGGATCTTCGTCTTGTCGACGCCCTTTTCGGTGGCGGCGACAATCTTGGCCTTGATGTCGCTGACGACATCGAGCGCGCTGTCCATAGCCGAATAGGCCGTGTCGACCTTGGCCGCGCCGAGACCGAGCGCGTCGGAGACGGCCGAAAGCGCCTTGTTGTCAGAACGCATGGTCGTAGCAATCGACCAGTAAGCGGCATTGTCAGCCGCCTTTTCGACACGATAACCCGATGAAACGCGACCCTGGGTGTCCTTGAGGCTATCGTTTACGCCGCGCAAAGTCTGCAGCGCTGCCATCGCAGCGTTGTTGGTAAGGATGCTTGTCATGATCCGTTCCACAATCGTTGAGAAAGGGGCAATCCGGACTACAGCGCCGCGCGTCTTTCAGACGCGCAAAGGACGCTGTAGCACTTCTACTGCTGCATAATTTTGCCCCTTAAATCGATTCCGATTTAAGGAATTATGCAGTAGGCCGGTAACGGCGACCGCGTCATGCAAAGCCTGCTATGCAAGCCATTGCCGTTAACAAATGCTTGCATCAACATGGTTAACAATTCCTCAATTAGGCTTACCGAAAGTTTAATTCACATCGGCAAGGAGCCTAAACCGCGCCCACGCAGCACCTCGGCAATTTCCTCTAAAATCGTTGGATCATCAATGGTTGCAGGCATTTTCCAGGGTATGCCGTCGGCGATTTTCTGCATCGTACCGCGCAGGATTTTGCCGGAGCGTGTCTTCGGCAACCGGTTAACGGTGATGGCGGTCTTGAAGGCGGCGACAGGTCCAATCGAATCACGAATCATCGCCACGACCTCTGATTCGATCACCGTCGCGTCACGGGAAACATGTCGTTTCAGCACCAGGAAACCGCAGGGAGCCTGACCCTTCAGCACATCGATCACGCCGATAACAGCACATTCGGCGACATCGGGATGACGCGCACAGACCTCCTCCATCGCCCCGGTCGAGAGCCGATGCCCGGCGCAATTGATGATGTCGTCGGTGCGCGACATGATGAAGAGATAGCCGTCTTCGTCGACATAGCCGGCATCGGCCGTCTTATAGTAACCGGGAAACTCATCGAGATAGGCCGAGCGAAAACGGTCGTCCGCATTCCAGAGGGTCGGCAGGCAGCCGGGCGGCAAGGGCAGCTTGACGACGATATTGCCGAGCGTTCCCGCCTCGATCGGATGACCGGCATCGTCAAGCACCGCAATATCATAGCCGGGCATCGGCAGTGTCGGCGAACCGTGCTTGATGGGCAGGGCGCCGAGACCGAGCGGATTTGCGGCGATCGGCCAGCCGGTCTCCGTCTGCCACCAGTGATCGATGACGGGTATGCCAAGCATGCGCTCGGCCCATTTCAACGTCTCCGGATCCGCTCTTTCGCCGGCCAGAAACAGCGCCCGCAGATCCGGCATGGGATATTGGCGCATCAGTTCACCGTCACCGTCCTCCCGCCGGATGGCGCGGAATGCTGTCGGCGCCGTGAACAGTGCCCGCACCTGATACTCTGAAACGATGCGCCAGAATGTGCCGGCATCCGGAGTGCCGATCGGTTTTCCCTCGAAGATCAGCGTGGTTACGCCTGATAGCAGCGGGGCATAGACGATATAGGAGTGTCCGACGACCCAGCCGATATCCGAAGCCGTCCAGAAGACCTCGCCGGGCCTCAAGCCGTAGATATTCCGCATCGACCAGTTGAGCGCGACCATATGGCCGCCATTGTCGCGCACGACGCCCTTTGGTTGGCCCGTCGTGCCCGAGGTGTAGAGGATATAGAGCGGATCGGTCGCCTTGACGGAGACACAGGCGATCTCAGCGCCACGATGCTGCGCCACCGCGATCTCGAAATCCTGATCGCGGCCGCTGACGAGATCTGCCTGAAGCTCGGGCCGCTGCAACACCAGACAGCGCTCCGGCTTCGAACGCGCGATCGCAATCGCTTGGTCGACCAGGGGCTTGTAGACGACGATGCGACTAGGCTCGAGCCCGCAGCTCGCGGCGATCACCAGCTTCGCACCGCAATCGTCGATGCGCGCTGCAAGTTCGCTGGCGGCAAATCCGCCGAAAACGACGGAGTGAACCGCACCGATGCGAGCGCAGGCGAGCATCGAAAAGACCGCCTGCGGCACCATCGGCATATAAAGGATCACGCGATCGCCTTTGCCGATGCCGCGCTCGACCAGCGCTGCTGCAATGGCCATCACCTCCCGGAGTACCTCATCATAGGTGAAACGGCGCTTCTCGCCGTTCATTGCGCTGTCGAAGATGACCGCCGTCTCGCCGCCGCGGCCGGCAGCCACATGCCGGTCCAGGCAATTGTGGCATGTATTGGTTTCCGCGTCTGAGAACCAACGGCCATAGACGCCCTCATTGGGTGAAAAAATCCGCTCTGGCGGCTTGAACCAGTCGATGTCACTGGCCGCTTCGCGCCAGAAGGCTTCGGGATCGCGTTTCCAGGCCGCATAGACCTGATGATAGCCGTTCCGCATCTGCTCCTCCCCAGGACATGCAAACCTCGATATCAATCTAGGCGGCATTAAGGGGAACAGGAAGCCCGACCAAAGCAGCGTTTCAGCGCGTGCCGAAAATCGCTGACCCTACACGCACGCTGGTGGCGCCAAAGGCGATCGCCGTCCCGTAGTCGCCCGACATGCCCATGGAAAGTTTTTCGACGCCGCATTTGAGCGCAAGCTTTGCCAGCAGGGCGAAATGCGGCCCAGGATTTTCCTCGGCCGGCGGAATGCACATCAACCCTTCGATGGAAAGGCCGAGTTCGTCGCGGCAGAGAGCGACGAAGGCTGGCGTGTCGTCAGGAGCGATGCCGGCCTTCTGCGGTTCGAGCCCGGTATTGACCTGGACATAGAGCCGCAGCGCCTTGCCTTGCCGCCTCATCTCCTCGGCAAGTGCGCGGGCGATCTTTTCCCGATCCACCGTCTCGATGACGTCGAAAAGCACCACCGCATCCGCCGCCTTGTTTGATTGCAGCGGTCCGATCAGATGCAGCGCGATATCCTGATGCTCGGCCTTCAGCGCCGGCCACTTGCCCTGGCTTTCCTGCACCCGGTTCTCACCGAAGACACGCTGTCCGGCTTCGATGGCCGGGCGGATCGCGTCCGCCTCGAAGGTCTTCGACACCGCGACGAGCTGAACGGAACCCGCCGGACGACCTGCTTCGCGTTCCGCAGCGGCGATCCGCGACCGCACGTCGTCTAAGCGCTCTTGAAGTTCCATCTATCTGCCTCGGCATATCCGCATGAAAGGATCGGCAATGCCTAACGAGCCAATCTGTGCTTGCCAAGTCCCGCCTTGGCGAAATCGCCTTGTCACGATCAAGATCGGACGCTTGCAGCGCCTGCAAAACTTGACGCTACGGTGGTTTCATGGTGAAGGTCTCGACCAACCTCCCCTGATGTTCCGGAAATACGAATACCATGGCCACCGAACGTTATAATCCGCGCGATGCCGAGCCCCGCTGGCAGCAGAAATGGAATGAAGACAAGGTCTTCGAGACCGACAATGCCGATCCGCGCGAAAAATATTACGTCCTCGAAATGTTCCCCTATCCGTCGGGGCGCATCCATATGGGTCATGTCCGCAATTACGCCATGGGCGATGTCGTGGCTCGCTACAAACGCGCCCGCGGCTACAACGTCCTGCATCCGATGGGTTGGGATGCTTTCGGCATGCCGGCGGAGAATGCCGCGATGGAGCGCGGCGTGCATCCCGCCTCCTGGACCTATCAGAATATCGGCTCGATGAAGGCGCAGCTGAAGGCCATGGGGCTTTCGTTGGACTGGAGCCGCGAATTCGCCACCTGCGACGTCGAATATTACCAGCACCAGCAGCATCTCTTCGTGGATTTCCTGGAGAAGGGCCTGGTCTATCGCAAGCAGTCGAAGGTCAACTGGGATCCTGTCGATAACACTGTGCTGGCCAACGAGCAGGTGATCGATGGCCGCGGCTGGCGTTCCGGTGCGCTCGTCGAACAGCGCGAACTGACGCAATGGTTCTTCAAGATCACCGACTTCAGCCAGGATCTGCTGGACGCGCTGGATACGCTCGACCAGTGGCCGGAAAAAGTGCGGCTGATGCAGAAGAACTGGATCGGCCGTTCGGAAGGCCTGACGATCCGCTGGGAGATCGTACCGGAATCGGCGCCTGCCGGTGAGAGCGAAGTGACGGTCTATACTACCCGGCCGGACACGCTGTTCGGCGCTTCCTTCCTGGCAATCGCCGCCGATCATCCGCTGGCGAAGGATGCCGCTGCAAAGAACCCTGATATCGAGGCCTTCTGCGACGAATGCCGCCGCGCCGGGACCTCGCTCGCAGCACTCGAGACCGCTGAAAAGAAGGGCATGGATACCGGTATCCGCGTCAGGCACCCGCTCGATCCTTCCTGGGAGCTGCCGGTTTATATCGCCAATTTCGTCCTGATGGATTATGGCACGGGCGCGATCTTCGGCTGCCCCTCGGGTGACCAGCGTGACCTTGATTTTGCTCGCAAATATGGCCTTCCGGTCGTGGCCGTCGTCATGCCCAGGGATGGCGATGCCGCAAGCTTCTCCGTCGGCGACACCGCCTATGACGGTGATGGCGTGATGATCAACTCACGCTTCCTCGACGGCAAGACCACCGACGAAGCCTTCAACATCGTTGCCGATCGGCTATCTGCCGCTTCGCTCGGCAATGCGCCGCAGGGCGAGCGCAAGGTCAATTTCCGCCTGCGCGACTGGGGCATTTCCCGCCAGCGTTATTGGGGCTGCCCGATCCCGGTCATCCATTGCGATGATTGCGGTGTCGTGCCGGTGCCGAAGGCGGACCTGCCGGTCAAGCTGCCCGACGACGTCACCTTCGACCAGCCCGGCAATCCGCTCGACCGCCATCCGACATGGCGTCATGTCTCCTGCCCGAATTGCGGCAAGGATGCTCGCCGCGAGACGGATACGATGGACACCTTCGTCGATTCGAGCTGGTATTTCACCCGCTTTACCGCGCCCTGGGAAGAAAGGCCGACCGATCCGGAGGCGGCGAACCGCTGGCTGCCGGTCGACCAGTATATCGGCGGCATCGAGCACGCGATCCTACACCTGCTCTATTCGCGCTTCTTTACCCGCGCCATGCGCGAGACCGGTCACGTCGCGGCCACCGAACCTTTCAAGGGTCTCTTCACCCAGGGCATGGTGGTCCACGAAACCTATAGCCGCAGCGCCGGCGCCAGCCGCGAATGGGTGGCACCCGCCGATATCCGCATCGACGAACTCGACGGCAAACGACGGGCTTTCCTGCTGACGTCGGGCGAGGAAGTCGCGATCGGCTCGATCGAGAAGATGTCGAAATCGAAAAAGAATGTCGTCGATCCCGACGATATCATCGCCTCCTACGGCGCAGATACCGCCCGTTTCTTCGTTCTGTCCGACTCTCCGCCCGAGCGTGACGTCATCTGGTCCGAGGCAGGCGTCGAGGGCGCCCATCGCTTTACCCAGCGGCTGTGGCGCCTGATTTCCGAAGCCGCGGACGCGCTCTCCGCCGTCGCACCTGCGCCGGCTGCCGATGGGGAAGCGTTGCCAATCTCGCAGGCCGCCCACAAGACGCTGAAGGCTGTCGAGAACGACTATGACAAACTCTGGTTCAACAAGGCCGTTGCCCGAATTTATGAACTCGTGAACGCGCTGGCCGCACCGATGACGAGGGTTGCCGCAGGCGAGGGTAATGCCACCTATCGCGCGGCGGTGCGCGATGCCGCCGAGATCCTGATCCAACTCGTCTCTCCGATGACACCGCATCTGGCTGAGGAATGCTGGGCTGCGCTCGGCAATGAAGGCCTGCTTGCCCGGACAAACTGGCCGCGGTACGACGAAACACTCGTCATCGAAAACGATGTGGTCCTGCCGGTACAGATCAACGGCAAGAAACGCGCTGAATTGACAATTTCTCGCGATGCAGATCAGAATGCCGTCACCGACGCCGTGCTGAATCTGGATGCGGTGAAGAACGCGTTGAACGGACAGGCACCGAAGAAGATCATCGTGGTTCCCCAAAGGATTGTAAACATTGTCGTCTGATATCGCTTGCAAGCTGGCCCGCAATGCCGGCATCGCCATGATCCTTGCCTCCGCGGCTTTTCTCTCGGCCTGCCAGGTCCGTCCGCTCTATTCAGAGAGTTCAGGTGTGGTTGAAAAACTTTCTTCGGTCGGCTTTTCCGAGGCAGGCAGCCGGGTCGAGCAGCAGGTTCGCAATCGCCTGATCTTCCTTGCGTCACGCGGTGCAGGCGAAGCGGTAAACCCGCAATATCTGGTCGAAATACACGCCACGTCGGCTGTAGCCGATACGCTGCTGGCCGAATCCTCTGACACGTCGAAAGCCGGCCGTGTGACCGTCAACGTCAGTTACACGCTGCGTGCCACGGCCGACAATCATGTCATCAAGGCCGGCAGCCGCCAGGCCACGGCGCTGGTGGATTTCTCCGAGCAGGAATTTGCCAAGCAGCGGGCGATCCGCGATGCTCAGAACCGCGCGGCCGATCAGACGGCGGAATTCGTGGGAGCCGATATCGCCGCCGCCCTCAGCCGCTGAGGGCGGAGATGTGGCAGAGATAAAATCCCACGAATTCGAGAGTTTTCTGCAGAAATCGACGCGGAACTATCGGATTTTCGTCATCTACGGGCCGGATCGCGGCCTTGTTTCCGAACGGGCAAGCCAGCTTGCCGGTAAGAGCGGTGTTGCTCTCGATGATCCCTTCTCGCTGACGAAACTCGATATTGGCGACCTCCAGAAAGACCCGGGTCGATTGGTCGACGAGGTCCAATCCATCGGGCTGTTCGGCGGTGAGAAACTGATTTGGATCCGCGGCGCCGCCAACGAGAAATACCTCGTTGATTCCCTGGCGCTGCTGGCCGAAAAACCACTCGAAGCAGCCTATCTGATCGTCGAGGCCGGCGACCTGAAGAAGGGTTCCCTGCTGCGCAAGACTGCGGAATCCGCCCGTTCTGTCATGACGATCCCGTCCTACGCCGATGACAGCCGCGCCCTGAATGGCTTGATCGATACGGAGCTCGGTGCAGAGAAGCTCGGCATTACGCCGGCCGCGCGCCAAGCACTGATCGCCTTGATCGGCGGTGACAGGATCGCTTCCCGCAACGAGGTGCGCAAGCTCGCTCTTTACTGCCGGGGTTTCGATACCGTCGAAGAACATCACGTTACCGAAATAATCGGTGACGCCAGCGCCATCTCGGTTGACGACGCGGTCGACGCTATCCTCGGGGGCGATCTAAACGCCTTTCTGCACGCCATGCAAAAAATCAGCAGCTCGAAAACCGCGATCTTTCTCGTTCTGCAGGCATGCCTGAAACAATTCCAGCTTCTCGATTCGATGCGCGCCGAAATGGATGAAAAGCGGCTGCAGACACCTCAGATTATGCAGACGATGGGGCGGCATCTGCATTTCCGGCGCAAGCCGATCATCGAACAGGCGCTACGCCAATGGACCGCGGAAAGCATCGCCCGTGAATGCAATCGGCTGCAGGCCGCTATTCTGCAAAGCCGACGGCGACAGGTGCTGGAGGACAGCGTTGCGATGCAAACGCTTCTCTCCACCACCCTTCAATCCGGCCGGAAATCCGGCTGATCAGCGCATCGGTCCAAAATCAGAACCGATCTTCGGAAAGCAAAGATGCAAGGGATTAGACGTCCTACGGCGTTCTAGAGCAATTCCGGCAAAAGTGCGGAGCGGTTTTTCATCCGGAATTGCGTGAAAACAAAGAGATAGAATATTTCCGTGATTCGGAGAAAAACGAAAACGCTCTAGCGCCTCTCAAGCAAACGGCAGATTTCCTCGAGCTGCTCTAACGACTTATAGGAAATTTTGATCTGGCCGCCGCTTGCCTTGTGATTGATCGCAACATCAAGGCCGAGTGCATCGGAAAGTGTCCGTTCCAGCGCCAGCGTGTCGGAATCTTTCTGATCTCGCTGCAACGTCGCCTGCAGTGGCTCCGATTGGGCCTTGATATTGTTTTGCGCCAGCTTCTCGGCATCACGCACCGACATGCCCTTGGCAACGATCGTGCGGGCAAGACTTGCCGGGTCGGATGTCGAAACCAGGGCGCGTGCGTGCCCAGCTGATAGGCTGCCGGAGGCAAGCAGATCGCGAACCGGATCAGGCAGCTTCAACAGGCGCAACGAGTTGGCAACGTGGCTGCGGCTTTTGCCGATGATTTCGCCGAGGTCGTTCTGGGTGTAACCATATTCAGCGATAAGCTGCTCGTAGCCCAACGCCTCTTCGAGGGCATTGAGATCCGCGCGTTGCACGTTCTCGACAATGGCGATTTCCAGCGCCGTCTTGTCATCCACATCACGGACAATGACAGCAATCTCGATCAACCCGGCAAGCTGAGCCGCGCGCCAACGTCGTTCGCCGGCGATGATCTCATATCGATCCCGCGACATCGTCCGCACAACGATGGGCTGAACGATGCCGTGTTGACGAATGGAACTTGCGAGATCGTGCAGTTCCGAGTCATCGAAGAACCGACGAGGATTGCGGGGATTGCGGCTGACGAACTCGATCGGGATCATTCTGTCGGCGCTGATAACCCGCTCGGCTTCGACCGGGACGGGCTGATCCATTTCACCAATCAGCGCCGCAAGGCCGCGGCCCAATCGCCTCTTTGATACATCGTCATTCATGATCTACACTCACCTACACCCCTAAAATGATATCACGCGGCCAATCTTTGGCGCTCTCGCTGGATGACCTCAGAGGCCAGCTGCAGATAGGCCTGGCTGCCCGCGCACTTCAAGTCATAGAGAATAGCCGGCTTACCGTAGGACGGAGCCTCGGAAACCCGGACGTTGCGCGGAATTAACGTGTGATAAACCTTGTCGCCGAGATGCGTGCGCACGTCATTGACAACCTGTTGGGCAAGATTGTTGCGCGCATCGAACATCGTCAAGACGATACCCTGAATATCCAGACGCGGGTTAACAGTCCGCCGAACCTGGCTGACGGTCTCAAGCAACTGACTCAATCCCTCAAGCGCAAAGAATTCGCATTGCAGCGGAACGAGGACCGAATGGGCCGCTGCCATGGCATTCATCGTCAGCAGATTGAACGATGGCGGGCAATCCAGAAGAATATAAGAAAACGCCATCGCTTCGGGCGAAGACAGCGCTTTCCGCAACTTGAACACCCGATCGCTCTGCTGCGAGATTTCCATCTCGATGCCAAGAAGATCCATTGTCGACGGGACAATAAACAGATTAGGAACCGCTGTTTCGAGAGTCACCTCGGGGATTCCACGATCACCAATCATCAGATCGTAGGAGGACAGCTTGCGATCACGACGATCAATACCCAGGCCGGTGCTGGCATTGCCTTGCGGGTCGAGATCGACAATCAAGACGCGCTCGCCGATTGCAGCAAGCGCCGTTGCCAGGTTGATTGCTGTGGTCGTCTTGCCAACGCCACCCTTCTGATTTGCGATGGTGATAATCCGATGTCGTTCGCCAGCCATTGCCGCAATATCCGATCTGTTAAACCAAGCGCCGGAGATTTGATACTTCCAAAATAACAGATTCCTGCTCGACGGCGCTCTTATGTTCTAACAGATCGAATTCCCACCGACCACGTGCTTTGTTGACTTCTCTCAGGTAATCCCGGCCTTTGTGAAAAAAGCCTCGACAATTTTCCTTGCCAAGCATCCAGGGGGCTGAATACTCGATAAGCCCATCAAGATCGGCAAGGGCGCGCGCTGAAATCGCATCACATTCGCCAACCTCCGCATAAGCGTCTTCGATTCGCAGGATATGAACGCTGCCGCGCGCATTTGTCTCCCGCAACGCTGTCCGCAGAAACGCCGCCTTTTTATGGTTGCTTTCAACCAGATGGACCCATCCGTCCTTCAGCTCGGCCAGAAAAATCGCCGTGATAACACCGGGAAAACCGCCGCCACTGCCGAGGTCGACCCAGCTTATCGCTTGAGGATTAATCTGGAAAACTTGGCTGCTATCGGCGATGTGTCGATGCCATAGATCATCGAGTGTCGACGGCGCCACCAGATTAATTGCTTTTGCCCACTTCTGAAACAGCACTGCAAAGTGTTGCAGCCGTTCCTGTGTTTCACGTGAAACACGCAAACCGTTTAATTCCATTCTGAAAGACTCTCAAATCTTGCAATCAAGCGCTATGACGCTCGGCAGAGGATAGGCGACGCAAATGCACAAGCAGCAATGCCACCGCTGCCGGCGTCATTCCTTCAACGATAGCGGCCTGAGCAATGCTGAAAGGGCGAGCAGCGCTAAGTTTTAGCTTTAGCTCGTTTGAGAGACCGGACAGTGCGTCATAGTTGAAATCAGGCGGAATCTGCCGCTGCTCGTCGCGTTGCTGGTCGACAATCGCCGCGGCTTGTCGATCCAGATAAACCGAATAACCGGCCTCAATTTCCAACGCTTCGGCGATCTTCGGTCCAATCACGCCGAGCTTCTCCGGCCAAACATGCCGGAGCGCGACGAAATCATAATTCGGATAGGACAGCAAATCATACGCGGTTCGGCGCTGGCCATCGAGATTGATATTCAAGCCAGCGCGGCGCGCCTCATTCGGTGTAAGCGCCAGCGACTGCAACAGCGCCCGACTGGTGTCGATCTCCGCCCGATAGGATGTGAATCGCTGCACTCGCGCGTTACTGACGCACCCGAGCCGCATGGCCAGCGGCGTCAAGCGCATATCGGCGTTATCAGCCCGCAACGTCAGCCGATACTCCGCACGCGATGTAAACATTCGATACGGTTCCGTAACGCCGCGTGACGTGAGATCGTCGATCATGACGCCAATATAAGAATTCGTCCGGCTAAAATGGAACGGATGCGAATCGCTGCTTCGCAATGCAGCATTCAACCCGGCTGCCAGCCCCTGCGCGGCCGCCTCTTCGTAGCCGGTGGTGCCATTGATTTGGCCTGCGAGAAATAGCCCTCTTAGCCGTTTGACCTCCAGTGATAGAGTCAGCTCTCTCGGATCGACATGATCATATTCGATCGCATAGCCCGGTTGCAGTATTCTTGCCGTTTCCAGGCCGGGAATCGTTTTGATGAAGGCTGCCTGCACCTCCGCCGGCAGGGAGGTGGAAATCCCGTTCGGATAAACCGTGTCGTCGTCCAGTCCCTCAGGCTCGAGAAAGACCTGATGTCCATCCCGCTCTCCGAATTTCACCAGCTTGTCTTCGATCGACGGGCAATAACGAGGCCCGACCCCTTCGATCTGCCCGGAATACATGGCCGAGCGCATAATGTTGTCAACAATGATACGGTGGGTCGCTTCGGTCGTCCTGGTGACCCCGCATTCAATCTGTGGCGTGGTAATCGTGTCTGTCATGAAGGAGAAGGGGACAAGCTCCTCGTCAGCCCCCTGTCGACCGACGGATTGCCAGTCGATTGTTTTTCCGTCCAGCCGGGCGGGAGTGCCGGTCTTCAGACGTCCCAGCCGCAGTCCCAGCCGGGCAAGGGTGGCGGACAATCCGATTGACGGCGCTTCGCCGACGCGCCCGGCCGGCGTCTTTTCCGACCCTATATGAATAAGACCGCGCAGAAAGGTCCCAGTGGTCAAAACCACGGCCGGCGCTTTCAGGGTTCGACCATCCTTCATAATCACGCCGGCGACACAGCCATCGACGACCTCCAGATCAAACGCGTCGCCCTCGATGATATCCAGATCCGGCGTCGCTTCGATCGCCGCCAACATTGCTAGGCGATAAAGCTTTCGATCGGCTTGCGTCCGCGGTCCTCGGACAGCCGCACCTTTCTTCTTGTTGAGTATCCTGAATTGAATGCCTGCAACATCGGCGACGCGACCCATCAGGCCATCCATCGCATCGATCTCCCGAACAAGATGGCCCTTGCCTAGGCCGCCAATCGCCGGATTACAGGACATGACCCCGATCGTGTCCCGCCTATGCGTAATGAGGGCGGTTTTTGCCCCGAGGCGCGCAGCTGCGCTGGCAGCCTCCGAGCCCGCATGGCCGCCACCGATCACAATTACATCGAAAACATTATCCGTCATTCAGGCACTCCACATGCGGCGGACGTTTCACGTGAAACCATTTAGGGCGTTTTGGCGCCAAGGTTTCACGTGAATCATTTGCCGATACAAAATTCTGAGAAGATCACGCCGAGCAGCTGCTCAACATCGACTCGTCCAGTAATTCTGCCCAAATACTCAGCGGCAATTCGCAGCTGCTCAGTCCGCAGTTCGAGATTCACATCTGTCTGCGATATCGCCGCATCGAGTGCCGCTAAACATTTCGCCAGAGAATCCTTATGCCGTTGTCGGCTGGGAATTGCCATAGACAGACCAGCAAAACGTTTGTCGATGATGTCGCCGATCAATCGGCGCAATTCCGGCAGGCCGTCACCGGTCGTTGTCGAAATCTGCAAGTCGTACCGATCCTCGGCAATGCCGATGAGATCCTTCTTCGTCCCGACAATAACATGTGGCGAGGCTTGCTCCAACTCGTCGGGAACCAGAGGATTAGTCATGTCAACCAGCAGCAGGACAAGATCGGCATCACGAAGCGCCGCGCGCGCGCGCCGCACTCCTTCCATCTCGACCCTGTCGTCAGCCTCGCGAAGGCCCGCGGTGTCATAGAGCTTGATCAGGTAACCATCAATATCGAGATCAACCTGCAGGACATCACGGGTGGTTCCGGCGATCTCTGTCACGATTGCCACGTCTCGACGCGCCAAAGTGTTCAACAGGCTCGATTTTCCAGCATTCGGAGCGCCGGCGATGACCACCTTGAAGCCGTCTCTGATAATCTCCCCGGCAGAAGCTGTCGCCAGGTGATTCTCGATATCACTGCGAAGCTTCGCCATATCGGCCCAGACCATATCCGATACCGAGCCTGGAACATCATCCTCATCGGGGAAATCAAGCTCCGCCTCGATCAGCGCCCGGGCGCGCGTTAATCGTTCCGCCCACGAATCGTAAATTCTGGAGAGTCCGCCTGCGCTATGTTCGACCGCAAGGCGTCTCTGCATCTCGGTCTCGGCGCCGATAAGGTCGGCCAGGCCCTCAACCTCTACAAGATCAAGTTTGCCGTTCTCGAAAGCTCGGCGGGAGAATTCGCCCTCGACCGCCATCCGAACACCCGGAATATCGCCAAGTGCGTGAAACAGCGCCGCAAGTACGGCTTTGCTGCCGTGGATCTGCAGCTCGGCAACATCCTCGCCGGTAAACGAATTCGGAGCAGGGAAAAACAGCACCAAGCCGCTATCGATCGGCTGATTGTTACGACTCCGAATCGTTCGGTGAGATGCATGCCGGGCTGCCGAGACGGATCCGGCGAGGCTTACCAATATGTCTCTGGTCAGCGGCCCGCTGATTCGAACGACCGAAACACCCGACGGCAGGGCACCGCTCGATAGCGCATATATGGTATCATTCAACATGGCCATATCGCCTGGTTCATCGGTTGGAATCGAAATCGATTCCTATCAAATAGAAAAGCTGGAGGCATCGTGACAATGCCTCCAGCTTCAGGGGTTGAATCCGGCTAAGGATTATGTGTTCATCGATTCGAAGAAGTCGGAATTGTTCTTTGTCTGCTTGAGCTTGTCGATCAGGAACTCGACCGCATCGGTCGTGCCCATCGGAGCAAGGATGCGGCGGAGCACGAAGATCTTCTGCAGATCCTGGCGCGGAACCAGAAGGTCCTCCTTGCGCGTTCCGGACTTCAGGATGTCCATTGCCGGGAAGATACGCTTATCGGCGACCTTGCGATCGAGGACGATTTCCGAGTTGCCCGTGCCCTTGAATTCTTCGAAGATCACTTCGTCCATGCGGCTGCCGGTATCGATCAGCGCGGTCGCGATGATCGTCAAAGAGCCGCCTTCCTCGATGTTACGGGCCGCGCCGAAGAAGCGCTTCGGCCGCTGCAGAGCGTTGGCGTCCACACCGCCGGTAAGGACCTTGCCTGAAGAGGGAACGACCGTGTTATAGGCACGGCCCAAGCGCGTGATCGAATCGAGCAGGATGACAACGTCGCGTCCGTGTTCGACAAGGCGCTTGGCTTTCTCGATGACCATCTCGGCCACCTGCACGTGACGGACGGCTGGTTCGTCGAAGGTCGAGGAGATAACCTCGCCGCGAACCGAGCGCTGCATGTCGGTCACTTCTTCGGGGCGTTCATCGATCAGCAGGACGATCAGATAGCACTCCGGATGGTTGGCGGTGATCGAATGCGCGATGTTCTGCAACAACACGGTTTTGCCGGTACGCGGCGGCGCGACGATCAATCCACGCTGGCCCTTGCCAAGCGGCGCCACCAGGTCGATTACACGTGGCGACAGATCCTTGGTGGTCGGAATATCGAGTTCCATCTTGAAGCGCTCGTTCGGATAGAGCGGCGTCAGATTGTCGAAATGGACCTTGTGCCGGATCTGTTCCGGATCGTCGAAATTGATGGTGTTGACCTTGAGCAGCGCGAAATAGCGCTCACCCTCCTTCGGTCCACGGATCGGGCCTTCGACCGTATCGCCGGTTTTCAGCGAGAAACGGCGGATCTGCGACGGGGAGATATAAATATCATCCGGGCCCGGCAGGTAGTTCGCATTGGGCGACCGCAGGAAGCCGAAACCGTCCTGCAGCACTTCGACGACGCCTTCGCCGATGATTTCGACATCCTGGCTGGCAAGCATCTTGAGGATCGCAAACATCAGCTCCTGCTTGCGCATCGTGCTTGCGTTCTCGACCTCGAGCGATTCGGCAAATGCCAGCAGATCCGTCGGGGATTTACTCTTAAGTTCCTGAAGCTTCATTTCAGCCATGAAGTGACCAATACTCTTTTTAATTTCAAAGGGGAAAGGCGATGTTGGGTCGTATTCGGTACCGCGAAAGGGCTCGCAGACGACTGAACTCTACACACATGCCACGTAGATGAGATGCGCGGAAAATAGCGACTCGCAATCGCTGCCGCAAGAGGGCTGCTTAAAATGAAGCAAATTTAACCTGAGGACGATTTTCCTCAGAACGGCTTCACCACGACGAGGATGACGATCAGGATCATCAGCACTGTCGGGGCCTCGTTCATGAACCGCCAGTAACGCGCCGAGCGGCGATTTTCATCCCGCTCGAACGCTCCGACGGCGCGGCTGAAGAACATATGAACAGCGGTCAGCAATATGACGAGACCGATCTTGGCATGCAGCCAGCCGCCCTGGAATCCATAAACCGACCAGGCGAGATAGAGGCCGAAAATCCACGTCAACATCATCGCCGGCGTCATGATGATTCGAAGCAGCCGGCGCTCCATCGCTTTGAAGGTTTCCGACTGCACCGAACCCGGCTCCGCATCGGTGTGATAGATGAACAGCCGCGGCATATAGAACAGCCCGGCCATCCACGAAATGACCGCGATGATGTGCAGCGCCTTGATCCAGAGGTAGAGATTATCGGGGTTCCAAGCAAAAAGCCCGATCGCCATCAGCGAAAAGGAGGCCAGCGCAAAATGAGCCCGGCGCCGGGCGTAAGCGCCAGATCTCCGATCGGTCTGTTTTTCCATCGTCACGCACCGCCTCGTACACGATCCACCAGCAGACGCACATGCTCGGGGTCGGCCTGCGGTGTAATGCCGTGACCGAGATTGAAGATCAGCGGTCCATTGCCGAGATGCTGCAGAATATCGTCGATGCCGTCTTCCAGCGCCCGACCGCCGGCAACGACGCGCATCGGATCGAGGTTGCCCTGAACCGGTCCATCCTTTTGAAGTTCGGCGGCAAAAGCCAGCGGGACCGACCAGTCGAGGCCGATTGCATCTGCGCCCGTCTTCTGGCGATAGGTTTTCAGCTGGTAGCCGGCGCCCTTGGCAAAAGCGATGATGCGAGCATGTGGCCGTTGCGACTTGACGGAAGCGATCATCCGCGCAACCGGCCTGACCGCAAACGCTTCAAACTCCTTCTCGCCAAGAACACCAGCCCAGGAATCGAAGATCTGCACGGCATCGGCGCCGGCATCGATCTGGGCGACGAGATAATCGGCCGATACGTCGGCAAGCAGCATCAGCAGATGCTCGAAAGCGCGGGGATGCCTGTAGGCGAAGAGACGGGCAGGGGCCTGATCCGGCGTGCCGTGACCGGCGATCATGTAGGTCGCAACCGTCCATGGCGCGCCGCAGAAGCCGAGCAGCGTCGTCTCGACTGGCAACTCCTCGCGCAGCCGCCGCACCGTTTCCAGAACCGGCCTGAGATAATCGACAACCTCTTCGCCATTCAATCTGCCGATACCAGCTTCATCGATCGGATCCATCTCCGGACCATGACCCTCGGTGAACCGGACGTTCCGCTTCATTGCATCGGGAATGACCAGAATATCGGAAAACAGAATGGCCGCATCGAAGCCATAGCGGCGGATCGGCTGCAATGTCACTTCGACGGCATGGTCAGGCGTGTAGCAGAGATCGAGAAAACTCCCTGCCTTTGCCCGCGTCTCCCGATATTCCGGGAGATAACGTCCTGCCTGTCTCATCAGCCAGAGAGGAGGAGGGGAGAGACTTTCGCCACTCAAAACCCTCATGATCTTTCGGCGCGTATCGCTCAAGCGCTTCTTCCCTATAATAAAACAAAGATATTTTAAAAGGTTTCTATTTCTTAGAGTCGGTGACTATCAAGGATTAAAATCCATCCACCGCCGATGCCATTTGTCGCGCGCCCGCAAAACAACATCGGAAAGATTTGTCGATCTCGTCCAAATTTCGGGGAGAAGCCGAATCCGGAAATGATTCCAAATCCTTCCGGATCGGCAATTTTTCTCATAGCTGTGGACAGGCTGTGGACGAGCTTTCAAGAAGCCCACCCCTTCCCCATCGTCCACAGGGCCAACCGAAACCGTTCGGCAAAATCCGAAATGTGGATAAGCAGGCATGTTTTCCCTTGCCGGAGACTGCCTCGCCGCCGTAGCTCTGTTTCATCCAGTGTTTTCAACAGGCAGCGGAAAATAGCGTGGAGAACAGAACGAACTTCTTTCATCTGCATCTGATTTCTGACTCAACGGGAGAGACTCTGATCTCCGCCGGGCGCGCCGCGTCGGCGCAGTTCAGATCAGCGCAGCCGATTGAACATGTCTATCCGCTGATCCGCAATCGCAAGCAGCTGCTGCCGGTTCTGCAGGCGATCGATGACGCCCCCGGCATCGTACTCTACACCATTGTCGACCGGGAGCTTGCGAGCCTGATCGATGAGCGCTGCATCGAGATGGGTGTCGCCTCGGTGAATGTGCTGGAGCCAGTGATGAATGCCTTCCAGATCTATCTCGGCGCTCCATCGCGCCGTCGGGTCGGAGCTCAGCATGTGATGAATGCCGGCTACTTCGCCCGCATCGAAGCGCTGAATTTCACCATGGATCACGATGACGGCCAGATGCCCGACGATTACAACGACGCCGATGTCGTCATCATCGGTATCAGTCGTACATCGAAAACACCCACCAGCATCTACCTCGCCAACCGAGGTATCAAGACGGCGAACATTCCGATCGTCTATGGCGTGCCATTGCCGGAGAGCCTCTTCGTCGCGAGTAAACCGCTGATCGTCTGCTTGATCGCCACCACCGACCGCATTTCCCAGGTGCGGGAAAATCGTGTGCTCGGGGTGACGCAGGGATTCGATCGCGAACACTACACCGATCGCGCCGCGATTTCGGAGGAACTGAAATATGCCCGCTCGCTTTGCGCCCGTCATAACTGGCCGCTGATCGACGTCACCCGCCGCTCAATCGAGGAAACAGCAGCGGCGATCGTTGCCCTGCGGCCGAAGCTGCGCTAAGCGCTGGCGAAAAGCTGGCACGCCGAGGAACCCATGACGCCGAAACTCATCCTTGCATCGTCGAGCCCCTATCGCCGGATGCTGATGGAAAATGCCGGTCTGTCCTTCGAGGCGCATGCCGCAAGGATCGATGAACGGGCCGTCGAAGCGCCGCTGGAAAAAGCCGGCACCAAGCCTGATGCCGTGGCCCTCGTCCTGGCCAGGGCCAAGGCCGAAGAAGTCAGCAGCCGTTTTCCGGATAGCCTGGTCATCGGTTCGGATCAAACGATGTCGCTCGGCGACAGCGTCTTCCACAAGCCGAAGGACATGACCGACGCGGCTAGCCATCTTCAAGCCCTTTCGGGGGTCACCCATCGATTGAACAGCGCCGTTGCGATCGTCAGCAATGGCGTGGTCTTATGGGAACATCTCGCGCATGCCGAACTGACGATGCGGCCGCTAACGGTGGAGTTCATCGCCAGACATCTGGCGCGGGTTGGCGAACGGGCACTTTTCAGCGTCGGCGCCTATCAATTGGAGGGGGAGGGCATCCAGCTCTTCGAAAAGATCGTGGGTGATTATTTCACCATTCTCGGCCTGCCGATGCTGCCGCTTCTAAAAAAATTGCGAGAACTCGGAGCAGTCGATGGGTGATTCACGTGAAACATTGGGGCCGAAAGCGTTTGTCACGGGCTTTCCCATCAAGCATTCGCGCTCGCCGTTGATCCACGGATATTGGCTCAAGACGCTTGGCCTGCCAGGCAGCTACCGCGCTCATGAAGTGGCACCCGAGGCCTTTGCCGATTTCATTCACTCGTTGAAGGACGGCAGTTCCGGCTTTACCGGAGGCAATGTCACCATTCCCCATAAGGAATTGGCGTTCCGGCTCGCCGACGAACCGGACGCGCTGTCGCGCGAGCTCGGCGCCGCGAACACGCTCTGGCTGGAGGATGGCGCTCTGCATGCGACGAATACCGACGGTCGAGGCTTCATTGCCAATCTCGACGAACGTCATCCGGGCTGGGACCGGCATGGCACGGCCGTCGTCTTTGGCGCCGGCGGCGCCAGCCGGGCGATCATCCAGGCGGTCCGTGATCGCGGTTTCAAGGAGATCCATGTCGTCAACCGTACCGTCGAACGCGCGCGTGAACTCGCGGATCGTTTTGGCCCGCGTGTCCAGGCCCATCCGGCCGGAGCGCTTGCCGAAGTGATGAAGGGTGCTGGCCTCTTCATCAACACCACCTCGCTCGGCATGGACGGCGAGGCGGCGCCGCAACTCGATTTCTCGCCACTTGCAGCCGATGCGGTCGTCACCGATATCGTTTATGTGCCCTTGAAGACGCCGATCCTGGCACAGGCGGAAGAGCAAGGATTTCCCATCGTCGATGGTCTCGGCATGCTCTTGCACCAGGCCGTGCCTGGATTTGAGCAATGGTTCGGCCGGCGTCCCATCGTCGACGCGGCGCTGCGCGCGCTCGTCATCGCGGATATGGAAGCACACTGATGCTGAAGATCGGTCTCACCGGCTCCATCGGAATGGGAAAATCGACGGCGGCAAAGCTCTTCGCCGATGCCGGAATCCCGGTGAACGATTCGGATGCCGTGGTCCACGATCTCTATGCCGGCGAGGCTGCATCACTGGTGAATGCCGCCTTCCCCGGTACGATGAAGGATGGGGCCGTCGACCGGCATGAACTCGGCCGCCAGCTCGCTTTTCATCCCGGTGGCTTCAAACGCCTGGAAGCGATAGTCCATCCGCTGGTTCGCAAACGCGAGACGGAATTTCTGGAGCGACAGCGCGCCGCCGGCGCCGACATGGTATTGCTCGATATCCCACTACTTTTCGAAACCAGCGCCGAGGCAAGAGTGGACGTCATCGTCGTGGTCAGCACTGATCCACAGCTTCAGCGCCAAAGGGTGCTTGCGCGCGAAGGCATGACCGAGGAAAAATTCGACATGATTCTCTCACGCCAGACGCCGGACACGGAAAAACGGCGGCGGGCCGATTATGTAATCGACACCAGTCACAGTATCGCGACGACGAGAGAACGTGTACTCGAGATCGTCGCCGACCTGAAAACGCGGATTGCCAAGGGAGATTTCCGGAATGCGTGAGATCATCTTCGATACGGAAACAACCGGCCTCGACAACCGCGCCGACCGCATCATCGAAATCGGCGGCATCGAGCTCTTCAATCATTTCCCCACGGGCAATACGATCCATATCTTCATCAATCCTGGAGATCAGAAGGTTCATCCGGATGCGCTCGCCGTGCACGGCATCACCGATGAATTCCTGAAGGACAAGCAGCCTTTTGGGGAGGTTGCCGAACAAATCCTTACCTTCTTCGGCGATGCGAAGTGGATTGCCCATAACGCCACCTTCGATATGGGCTTCATCAACGCGGAATTAGCACGGATCGGTTTGCCGCCAATCCTGCCGGAAAGGGTGCTCGATACCCTGTCGATGGCGCGTCGCAAACACCCGATGGGACCGAATTCGCTCGATGCGCTCTGCCGGCGCTACGGCATCGACAATTCGCACCGCACCAAACACGGCGCGCTGCTCGACTCCGAATTGCTCGCCGAAGTCTATATCGAGATGATCGGTGGCAGACAGGCAGCGCTCGGGCTCGGCATGGTCGGCAGGTCCAACCAGGCAGCCCGCGGTGACATGGGGATGGAAGACGACGTGGTGATTGCCGCAGTGCTCGAGCGGCCCCGGCCGCTAGCCCCGCGCGTCAGCGATATCGAGGAGCAGGCACATGAGGCGCTCGTCGCCAAGCTCGGTGAAAAAAGCGTCTGGGCGAAATACGCAAACCTCGATTGAACCGGTCCTCAATTGAAAATGCCCGGGACCAGCCCGGGCATCCGCATTTCAGACAAGAAAGAGCCGGTCAGTTCGGAACGGCCTGAACCTTGGCGCGGGCCTGTTCCTCGGCAACACGCTGAGCGAACATCTGCGTGAAGTCGATCGGGTCGATCATCAGCGGCGGGAAACCACCGTTGCGGGTGACGTCGGCGATGATCTGACGGGCGAAGGGGAAGAGCATGCGCGGGCACTCGATGAAGAGAACCGGCAGCATGTGTTCCTGCGGGAAACCGGCAACGCGGAAGACGCCGCCATAGGTGAGTTCGGTATGGAAAACCGTCTTGTCGCCGTCCTTGGCCTCGGCATTCAGCGACAGCACGACATCGAAATCCGTATCGGAAAGCGGGTTGGCGTTGACGTTCACATTGATGTTGATCGTCGGCGCCTTGTCGCGGGCCTGCAGCGAACGCGGCGCACCCGGATTTTCGAAGGACAGATCCTTGGTATATTGCGCAAGGATCGAAAGGGTGGGGTTGGCCGCACCGTTGCTGTTGTTATCGTCTGCCATTGGCTTTTCCTCGAGGGGCATGGGAATGGTGCCGCCATCTAACATTTCAGGGAAGGGCTTACAACCCTGGGCGCTTGGCGCGGTTGATCAGCCGCAGTGCCTCAATCGCCGAGATGTTTGCCGGACCACGGTGAGTTGCGATCCGGCTCTCTATGATAGTCCTCTTCGTCGAGATCGACCACCTTCGAGTTCGGCTTGCGGTCGCGGAAATCGGCTTGCGGGCCCGAGGAAGAGGCGCCCTTAGCATTGACGACGACGAAGCGTTTGGCGATCGCCCGCCAGACGAGATCGCGCACCGGCGGAATAAGAATGAGGATCGCGATGATATCGGACAGGAAGCCGGGAATGATCAGCAGCAGCGAGGCGATGACGTTCATCGCCGGCCGCAGCAGGTCGCGGCCCGGCATCACCCCGTTTCGTCCTTCGCTCGACATGCGGCGCAAAATACCGATGCCCTGCCGGCGCAGCAGAATCACGCCGAGGACGAAACCGAGCATGACGAGCGCCAGCGTCAGCCACAATCCGATAGCCCGGCCGACGACGACGAAACCGGCAATTTCGGCGAGCGGCAGCAGCAGAATGAAGGCTGGCAGGATCGAAAAACGCATGTCGGTCATGTCCCGGGCTCGCCGGTCTCCTCTTGGCGCCGGCGAAGATGCCAGCCATCATTTGAATCATCTGTATAGGCAGACTATATGGGAGTACAAATCAGAGATGTTAACGGGCGGCTGCGATACGATATGAGTTCGAACGACTTCATCACATTATTTTTCCTGGTGGCGGCTGTGCTGATTTTCTTTCAGCTCCGCTCCGTGCTCGGGCGCCGTACAGGAAATGAGAAGCCGCCGCGCGATCTCTATACGCCGCGGGATGCGGCTCCGGCCGAAGCCGCCGATGCCGGCAAGGTAGTGACGCTGCCGCGGCGTGATGCGACGACGGAGGACGAGGATCGCTTCGCCGCCATCGATGCTTTCGCGGCACCCGGAACGCCGCTCAACGAATCGCTGCGCGCGCTGAACAAGGCCGATCCCGCCTTCACCCCGAAGGAGTTTCTGAACGGCGCCCGCATGGCTTACGAGATGATCGTCATGGCCTACGCCGATGGCGACCGGAAAACGCTGAAGAACTTGCTGTCCCGCGAAGTCTATGACGGGTTCGATGCGGCGATCGGCGAGCGCGAAGCCCGGGGCGAGAAGGTGAAGTCCACCTTCGTCGGCATCGACAAGGCCGAAATCACCCATGCGGAAACAAAGGGCAGCGAAGCGCAGATCACCGTGCGCATCGCCAGCCAGCTGATATCGGCCACCTACGACAAGGCGGATGTGCTGATTGAAGGCGACGCCGAAAACGTCGCCGAGGTCAACGACGTCTGGACCTTCGCCCGCGACACCCGCTCGCGCGATCCGAACTGGAAACTCGTGGCGACCGAATCGGAACATGAGTGACCACGCATCGGACTTCGTCCTGCAGGCCATAAGCTTCGACTCTCTGGAAGGCTGGAAGGATGATGATCCCTCCGGCCTTTTTGAAGTGATGCGAAGCTGCCGCCGGCAAATCACCGATGTCAAATCGTACCGTACCGGATCGCTGGGCCTGAGCTCGGAAGACCTGCTTCCGCTTCTCGCCGCTGCCGAAGATTTCACTCCGCCATCTCCGGCGTCGGCGCGCGCTTTTTTCGAGACGCACTGTCGGCCCTTTCTGATTCGCCGCAAGGATGGCAATTCCGGCTTCGTCACCGCCTTCTACGAACCCGATATCGACGTGGCCGAGCGGCCGGACGAAATTTTCCGTTTTCCTTTCTACCGGCGTCCGGGCGATCTGATCGATCTCGACGACGCCAATCGCCCCGCCGAGCTCGACAAGGCCTATGTTTTCGGCCGTCTGCATGAGGGCCGCGTCGCTGCCTATCCGGACCGCCGCGCCATCGATCAGGGTTTTCTCGAAGGCCGCGGCCTCGAAATTGCCTGGGCGAAGTCGAAGGTCGATGTCTTCTTCGTGCATGTGCAGGGTGCTGCCCGTCTGCGTTATACGGATGGTCGTATCGGCCGCATCACCTATGCGGCGAAGGCCGGCCATGCTTTCTCGGCGATCGGCAAGCTGCTCATCGGGCGCGGGGAGATCAATCGGACGGAGATTTCGATGCAGGCGATCCGTGCCTGGCTGGCGCGCAATCCCGAGAGCGTCGACGAGGTATTATGGCATAACCGCTCTTATATTTTTTTCCGCGAAGCGCCGGTTGCCGATCCACAGGCAGGCCCGATCGCGGCCGCCAAGGTGCCGCTTCTCGCCGGGCGCGCGCTTGCGGTCGACCGGATGATCCATACCTTCGGCTTTCCTTTTTTCATTCGCGCCGAAAGTCTCACCCATCTCGACCAAGGCCGCCCGTTCCACCGGCTGATGCTGGCGCTCGATACCGGCTCGGCGATTATCGGGCCGGCGCGGGGTGATATCTTCACCGGCTCGGGGGACATGGCCGGGGAAAGTGCCGGCACCGTCCGCAACGAGGCCGATTTCACCATCCTCATTCCCAATGCCGCCGCCGGAAGATTCGACTGATGGCCAGGGATCGCAAGCTGAGCGCGGATGAGAGGATCCTCTGGGGCAAGGTTGCCCGCAGCACCCGGCCGATGCCCGGCAAGGCGGGGGCGTTGACCGAACTCGACGCCTTTCTTGCCGAGGCCGAGGCGGCGGCCGAACGGGAACAGGAAAAGCAGACGCCAGCCACACCCACGCCGCTGCAGGCGACAGCACCGTCAACGGCGAAGCCATCGGCCGGGGTGCATCATCCGCTGGAAAAGCCGGTCAAGCGGAAGATCGCCAAGGGCCGGCTGGCGCTCGAAGCGCGGATCGACCTGCACGGGTTGGTGCAGAGCCAGGCTCATGCCATCCTTCTCGATTTCCTGATCCGCGCCCATGAGCGCGGCATGCGCCATGTGCTGGTCATTACGGGCAAGGGCAGCTCCATGGGCAGCGAGGGTGCGCTGAAGCGGGCGGTGCCTCTCTGGTTCTCGAAGCCGGAATTCCGTTACCTGATCTCCTCCTATGAGTCGGCCGCACAGCATCATGGCGGTGAGGGCGCGCTCTACATTCGCCTGTCGCGGCGGCATGGGGAAAGGCCATGACACCCTTCGGAGAGGCGGTTCGCAGGCTGAGAGCGCGCAAGGGCGTCTCGCAGAAGGAGATGGCGGAGGCACTGAATGTCTCCCCCGCCTATCTCTCGGCGCTCGAACATGGAAAGCGTGGTTTGCCGACATTCGATCTGCTGCAGCGCATCGCCGGCTATTTCAACATCATCTGGGATGAGGCTGAGGAACTGTTCCTGCTCGCCCGCTCGTCCGACCCGCGCGTCGTGATCGACACCTCCGGACTGCCCCCCGAATATACCGAATTTGCCAACCGGCTGGCCCGGCGGATTCGCAACCTTGACAGTGCAGAGATAGGCCGGCTATCGGCTCTTCTCGAAAATGGCGGCAAAGGCGACGGAAAAGCGTCATAATCCCCTGTTTTATGCCTTGTTTTAGGGGCTTGCCATTGGGAAGTGGGTTCAAAAAACCTATATACGAGAGTGAAGAAAGCCGGTGATTCGCAAGGCGCGCCGCAGCTTTACGACAACAGGGAAAATCTCGACAGAATGAGCGATACATCCGCGACGGAAAACGGCGTAAGCACCGAATATGGCGCAGATTCCATCAAGGTTCTGAAGGGCCTCGATGCCGTGCGCAAACGCCCCGGCATGTATATCGGCGATACCGACGACGGCTCCGGCCTGCATCACATGGTCTATGAAGTCGTCGACAACGCGATCGACGAAGCGCTTGCCGGCCATGCCGACATCGTCACGGTGACCCTCAATCCGGATGGCTCGGTAACCGTCACCGACAATGGTCGCGGCATCCCGACGGACATCCACACCGGCGAAGGCGTGTCGGCTGCCGAAGTCATCATGACGCAGCTTCATGCCGGCGGTAAGTTCGACCAGAATTCCTACAAGGTTTCCGGCGGCCTGCACGGCGTCGGCGTCTCCGTCGTCAACGCGCTGTCCGTCTGGTTGAAGCTGAAGATCCGCCGTCACGACAAGATCCATGAAATGAGCTTCACCCATGGCGTGGCCGATGCTCCACTGAAGGTTACGGGCGACGCGCCGAATGAGACCGGCACGGAAGTGAGCTTCATGCCGAGCACCGGCACCTTCACCATGACGGAGTTCGACTACGGCACGCTGGAGCATCGCCTTCGCGAGCTCGCCTTCCTGAATTCAGGCGTCCGCATCCTGCTGACCGACAAGCGCCATTCCGACATCAAGCAGGAAGAGCTGCGTTATGACGGTGGCCTCGAGGCTTTCGTCGCCTATTTGGACCGCGCCAAGAAGTCGCTCGTCGACAAGCCGGTTGCCATCCACGGCGAAAAGGACGGCATCACCGTTGAAGTCGCGATGTGGTGGAACGACAGCTATCATGAGAACGTGCTCTGCTTCACCAACAACATCCCTCAACGCGACGGCGGCACGCATATGGCCGGCTTCCGCGCGGCGCTGACGCGCCAGGTCGTTTCCTATGCCGACAGTTCCGGCATCACCAAAAGGGAAAAGGTAACGCTGCAGGGCGAAGATTGCCGCGAAGGCCTGACTGCGGTTCTGTCGGTCAAGGTGCCGGATCCGAAATTCTCCTCGCAGACCAAGGATAAGCTCGTTTCCTCGGAAGTCCGTCCTGTTGTCGAAAGTCTCGTCAACGAGGCGCTGAGCACCTGGTTCGAAGAACATCCGAGCGAAGCCAAAATCCTCGTCGGCAAGGTCGTCGAGGCCGCCGCCGCACGCGAAGCGGCGCGCAAGGCCCGCGAGTTGACCCGCCGCAAGGGCGCACTCGATATCGCTTCGCTGCCGGGCAAGCTTGCTGACTGCTCCGAGCGTGATCCGACAAAATCCGAAGTCTTCCTCGTCGAGGGCGATTCTGCCGGCGGCTCGGCCAAGCAGGGCCGCTCGCGCGAGAACCAGGCGATCCTGCCGCTGCGCGGCAAGATCCTGAACGTCGAACGCGCCCGTTTCGACAAGATGCTGTCGAGCCAGGAAATCGGCACATTGATCACCGCGCTCGGTACCGGCATCGGCAAGGACGAGTTCAATGTCGAAAAGCTGCGCTACCACAAGATCATCATCATGACCGACGCCGATGTCGACGGCGCCCATATCCGCACCCTGCTGCTCACCTTCTTCTTCCGCCAGATGCCGCAACTGATCGAGCGCGGTCATCTCTATATCGCTCAGCCGCCGCTCTATAAGGTCTCGCGCGGCAAGTCGGTGCAGTATCTGAAGGATGAGAAGGCGCTCGAAGAATATCTCATCAGCCAGGGCCTGGAAGATGCTTCGCTGAGGCTCGGCAGCGGCGAGGTTCGCGCCGGCCAGGATCTGCGCGAGGTCATCCTCGATGCTCTGCGTATGCGCGCGCTGCTCGACAATCTCCATTCGCGCTACAATCGTTCCGCCGTCGAACAAGCCGCGATTGCCGGCGCCCTCAACGCCGAGCTCGCCAGCGACCCGGCCAGAGCGCTGGCGCTGGCAAACGAAGTGGCCGGGCGCCTCGACATCATCGCCGAGGAAACCGAGCGCGGCTGGCGGGGCGATGTGACAACCGATGGCGGTCTGCGCCTCGAGCGCATGGTCCGCGGCGTCAGGGAACTCGTCGTGCTGGATATGGCGCTGATCGGTTCCTCGGATGCCCGTCACATCGACCAGCTGACGGCGCGCCTCAAGGAAATCTATCAGACGCCGCCGTCGCTGCATCGCCGCGAAGGCGACATCGAAATCTCCGGCCCGCGCGCCCTGCTCGACGCGATCTTCGCAAGCGGCCGCAAGGGCCTGACCATGCAGCGCTACAAGGGTCTTGGCGAGATGAATGCCGAACAGCTCTGGGAAACGACGCTCGATCCGAATGTGCGTTCACTGCTGCAGGTCAGGGTCAATGATGCCACCGATGCCGACGGCCTGTTTGCTCGACTGATGGGCGATGAAGTCGAGCCGCGGCGCGAATTCATCCAGGAGAATGCGCTGAGCGTTGCAAACCTCGATATCTAATTGATATTTCAAAATAAATGGCCCCGCTATCTTTAGGATGGCGGGGCTTTCGTTTGCCCGATATCTGCTTGGCCTTTGGCTTCGCTCAATTCGCGACGAAGCGCCCGTTGAAGGCGACCTCGGAGAGCGGCTTGCGCTGGCTGGGGAATTCGCGCGCCTGATTGCGTTCGGAAAGAACGCTCTTGTCGGCCAGGCGGCCGACGGCGACGCCTGCTTCGACCCGGTATCCCTCGGGAATGGCGAAAGCCTGGCTGATCTCCTCATGTTTGATGCCGCCCATGCCATGGGCATAAAGGCCGGAGAGGCGCGCCTGGATCGCCAGATGCCCCCATGCCGCACCGGCATCGAAGGAATGAGTGTAGCTCGGCTTTTCCTCAGCCGAGCCGGCAGCCCCGGTGAAGGTGCGCGACACGACGAAGATCAGCGCTGATGCATTCCTGGCCCATTCCTGGTTGGAATCGTTGAGCAAAGCGACGAATTTCTCCCAATGCTCCGAACCCTTGAGGCCATAGATGAAGCGCCAGGGCTGGTGGTTGGCCGAGGACGGCGCCCAATGGGCGGCGTCGAGCAGACCGAGTAGCTGCGCCTCCTCGATGATTTCGCCGGTGAAGGCGCGCGGCGACCAGCGGTCAAGAAACATCGGATCGACCGGATATTCGGATTCGCGGTTATTGCTCTTCGTCATGCTTGTTCCAGGGTTTGCAGAAAATTTGGATCGGGGGCTGGGCTTAGTCCGTCCAGACGATGTCGAGTTCTTCGCGGAAGGCGAAGCGCTTTAGATGATCGCCGATGACGTGCTGCATCCTTTCCTGTTGCGAGGAATCGGCGACGGAAAGTGTCAAGGTCAGCGCCGCATCGTCGGCCGCAAACGTCACCTCGGTCGTATCGCTGAACGGCACCCGGCCCTTCAGAGGATCAAAATCGACGCTGAACTTGTGGCTCCAGCGTTTGCAGAGTTGCTGCAGGTAGCGGCTTGCATGTTCGGTCCGCACGACGGCCTTCGAGAGATGCATTTCGAACTCCACGTCATTTTGTATAGCAGAGACATATTTCCTGCTTCACCGGCTTGGCAAGCGCAGCATCGTCGCAGCTTGGGTGTACAGACTGTCTCCACAAAAGCGGCCTCACGCCGGCGTCGAAGCAGGATAATAAACCGTTTAGTCAATCGCTCGGGGAGTTGCGCATGCTGGTGAACGGAAAATGGACGGAAGACTGGCAGCCCGTTCAGGCAAAGGACGAAAAGGGCGGCTTCGTCCGCCAGACCTCAAGTTTCCGCAATTGGGTGACCCGGGATGGCAGCGCCGGGCCGACTGGCGAAGGCGGCTTTGCAGCCAGGGCCGGCCGCTACCATCTTTATGTCGCATATATCTGCCCCTGGGCCTCACGTACCCTGATCGGCCGCAAGCTCAAGGGCCTGGACGACGTCATCTCCGTCTCGGTCGTTGAACCGCTGCTGGGCAAGCAGGGCTGGCGCTTCGGCGATTATCCCGGCGCGACGAAGGATCACGTCAACGGCGTAACCTATATGCATGAAATCTATACCGGGGCAGCACCCGATTTCACCGGCCGGGCGACCGTGCCGGTTCTCTGGGACAGAGAGAGAAAGGCCATCGTCAACAATGAATCCGCCGATATCCTGCGTATGCTGAACAGCGGCTTCGGTGGTCTGGCAAAAAATCCGATCGATCTTTACCCGGCGGAGAGACGCACCGAGATCGATGCTTTCAACGATCGCATCTATCCCGATCTCAACAACGGCGTCTACCGCGCCGGTTTCGCCACCACGCAGATCGCCTATGAAGAGGCTTTTGCCGATGTTTTTTCCTGCCTCGACTGGGTCGAGCGGCAATTCGAGGGCCGGTCTTTTCTGTTCGCCGATCATCCCACCGAGAGCGATATCCGGCTTTTCGTAACGCTGGTGCGCTTCGACGTCGCCTATCACGGCATCTTCAAATGCAATCTGCGCCGGCTTTCCGACTATGCCAAGCTGCGCGCTTTCTGCCGCCGCATGCTGGATTGGCCGGGCATCGGTGAAACGGTGAACCTCGATCATATCAAGCGCGGCTACTATTCGATCGAAAGCCTCAATCCGACGAAGATCATTCCCTCCGGCCCGGATCTGACGGAAATTTTTAGAGCATGATGCCGAAAGATACGGGCGGTTTTCGGCAGAAAATCATCCGAATCGCGGCAAAGCCGTACCGCTTCCCGGCAAAGCCGTAATGACACCGATGAATAATTCGTTCATAGGTGGCTGCAAATCCGTTTTCGATGAGGAGGAAATTCCATGAAGCTGATGCGTGTTGGCGAAGCAGGCAGTGAAAAACCAGCACTTCTCGATGCCGATGGCAAGATCCGCGATCTCTCCGGTCATGTCGCCGATATCGGCGGTGAAGCGATCGGACCGGCAGGCCTTGCAAAGATAGCGGCGATCGATCCGAAGAGCCTTCCGGAAATCGCACCCGGCCGCATCGGCGCCTGCGTCGCGGGCACTGGCAAGTTCATCTGCATCGGCTTGAATTATTCGGATCATGCTGCCGAAACCGGTGCGACCGTGCCGCCCGAGCCGATCATCTTCATGAAAGCGACATCCGCAATCGTTGGACCGAACGACAATGTCGTCATTCCCCGCGGTTCGGAAAAGACCGATTGGGAAGTTGAGCTCGGCGTCGTCATCGGCAAAACCGCCAAATATGTGACGGAAGCCGAAGCGCTGGATTATGTCGCCGGTTATTGCGTCTCCAATGACGTTTCCGAGCGCGCTTTCCAGACCGAGCGGTCTGGTCAGTGGACCAAGGGCAAATCCTGCGACACCTTTGGCCCGATCGGCCCCTGGCTCGTGACCAAGGACGAAATTGCCGAACCGCAGAACCTCGGCATGTGGCTGACGGTCAACGGCCAGAAGATGCAGAACGGCTCGTCGAAAACGATGGTTTACGGGGTTGCGTTTCTCGTCTCCTACCTCAGCCAGTTCATGTCGCTGCATCCCGGTGACGTGCTCTCCACCGGCACGCCTCCGGGCGTCGGCATGGGCCTCAAGCCGCCGCGTTATCTCAAGGCCGGCGACGTGGTCGAACTCGGCATCGAAGGTCTCGGCACGCAGAAGCAGACTTTCGTAGCGGATCGTTAATAACGCTTCCTGCTGAGAAACTTAAGTTTTCAGGTCGATTATGATGCCGGAGATCAATTCTCCGGCATTTTTTGTGTGGGTCTGGTTCGTCAATGTTGCTGTGCAACAAAAAACTGTTAGTCTGCGCTACGTGCCCGCGTTACGAAAAGAGTCGATGCCTTTCAATCGGTGTTATCTTTTCGATAGAGAAAGGTGGCGCCTTCCATGTTTTATCAGCTTTATGAATTGAACCATGCCGCCATGGCGCCGTTTCGCGCCGCGGCAGATATCATGCGATTTGCCTATGCCAATCCGCTGAATCCGTTCTCCCATACGCCGTTCGGCCGGACGATGGCGGCAAGTCTCGAAATGTTCGAACGCACGACGCGCCGCTATGGCAAGCCGGAATTCGGATTGAAGCAGACGACGATCGGTGAAAAGACGGTTTCCGTCCGCGAAGAGGTTGTCTGGTCGCGACCCTTCTGCAATCTTCTGCATTTCGCCCGCGGTATTCCAGCCGCCCGCGGCAATGACCCACGCATCCTGATCGTCGCGCCGATGTCCGGCCACTATGCCACGCTGCTGCGCGGCACGGTCGAGGCGCTGCTGCCGAGTGCCGATATCTACATCACCGACTGGATCGACGCTCGCATGGTGCCGATGACGGAAGGCACGTTCGATTTCGACGATTACGTCGACTACGTCATCGAGATGCTGCATTTCCTCGGTCAGGACACGCATGTCATCGCCGTCTGTCAGCCTTCCGTTCCGGTGCTGGCAGCCGCTGCCGTGATGGAGGAAGCCAGGGATCCGCTTTCGCCGGCGTCGATGACGCTGATGGGCGGCCCGATCGACACGCGCATCAACCCGACGGCGGTCAATAAGCTCGCCCAGGAGCGGTCGCTGCAGTGGTTCTCCGACAACGTCATCATGAACGTGCCCTGGCCGCAGCCGGGCTTCATGCGCCCGGTCTATCCGGGATTCCTGCAGCTTTCGGGCTTCATGTCGATGAATCTTGATCGCCACCTCGTGGCGCACAAGGAATTCTTCATGCATCTCGTGAAGAACGACGGCGAGCCGGAAAGACATCGCGATTTCTACGATGAATATCTCGCTGTCATGGATCTGACCGCCGAATTCTATCTGCAGACGGTGGAGGAAGTCTTCATCAAGCATTCGCTGCCGAAGGGCGAACTGATGCATCGCGGCAAACGCGTCGATCCGGCGGCAATTCGTAACGTGGCGCTGCTGACCGTCGAAGGTGAGAATGACGATATCTCAGGTGTCGGCCAGACAAAGGCGGCGCAGACTATCTGCGTGAACATTCCCGAAGATATGCGCATGCACTATCTCCAGCCGGATGTCGGCCATTATGGTGTTTTCAACGGCTCGCGTTTCCGCCGCGAGATCGCGCCGCGCATCATCGATTTCGTCCGAAAGCATTCCCGTTCCGCCGTCAAGCCTCCGATCCCGCGTGTCATCAAGGGCGGCCGGACGGGCTGAATCAGGGGCAGCTGAATTAGCAAAACGAATTCAAGGCTTTGTCCGATTTCGCGGGCAATCGTCTTGAAGGCGCTTATTGCGGTTACCACATCGATTTCAGCGTTCGGTATTCTGCCGGGCGCGGAAAGCGAGGGATACCCGCACGATGAACCAGTCAGCATTGCTTCGACCGGATTGGACTCCGGCTACCATTGCCCTGATGATTCTCGGCTTCATGGTTTTCTGGCCTCTGGGTCTTGCCATGCTTGCCTACATCATCTTCGGCGACCGTCTGCGCGGCTTCAAGCGTGACGTCAACCAGGCGACCGATGGCTTCTTCGCCTCCTGCCGCCGCCCGCATGGCCGTCACCGCCCACACTTCTCGACCGGCAACGGCGCCTTCGACGACTGGCGTAAGGCCGAACTCGACCGGATGGAGGAAGAGCGCCGCAAGCTTGACGAAATGCGCGAGGAATTCGACTCGTATCTGCGCGAGCTCCGCCGGGCCAAGGATCAGGAAGAGTTCGACCGCTTCATGCGCGACCGCAGGAACGCCAAGCGCGATGACAACGGCCCGGTCGCCGAATATCAGACGCCGTAAACGCCTGAACGATGAAATGATGACCGGCATCTGTCGATGCCGGTTTTTCCATGTCTGCCCTTCCGCCGATCATTTAGATTTGCCGGCGAATCGTATAGAAAACACGCATGTTCTCGCTTCTGAAAACAATGTCGAAGGCGCGAAAGCCGGCTCCGCCCGAAATGCGGACGCTCGATGTCGCCGGCCGGCTCATGCCGCTGACGATCAAGCAGCACGACCGGGCGACACGAATCACGCTGCGCATCGAGCCGGGTGGCCGCGCCTTGAAGATGACGGTGCCGAAAGGCCTTGCCGCGCGCGAGGTCAATGCCTTCCTCGACCGTCATCAGGGGTGGCTGCTCACCAAGCTTGCCAAGTTTTCGACCGATACCGGCCTGCGTGACGGCGGCGAAATCCTCCTTCGCGGCGTTTCCCATCGCATCCAGCATAGCGGCAGCTTGCGCGGGCTGACGGAGGCGGTTTCAATAGACGGCAGGCCGGTGCTGCGCGTCAGCGGCATGCCGGAACATGTCGGACGGCGCATTGCGGCCTTTCTCAAGAAAGAGGCGCGTGCCGATCTCGCAAGACTGGCGACGATGCACGCCGCAGCGATCCGGGCGCCGATCCGCTCGATCTCGATGAAGGATACTCGCAGCCGCTGGGGCTCGTGTTCGTCGGAGGGAAATCTGAGCTTTTCATGGCGCATCGTCATGGCGCCGCCGTCGGTGATCGATTATCTCGCCGCCCACGAGGTCGCCCATCTCAAGGAAATGAACCACGGCCCGCACTTCTGGGCCCTCTGTGGCAAACTTTGCCCCGGCATGGACGAGGCGAAATCCTGGCTCAAGCGGCATGGCAGCCAGTTGCACGCGATCGATTTCGACTAGCGCATAAACTCGAATATCGGAATCGATTTTTCGGAAAGGATTACGCGCAGATTTAAAGTGATAGAGCTTCTCTAGGGCGTCCTTTGGACGCGCGGCGCTCTGGCCGAGAGCCGCGCTAAATTCAGCGTCCGTCGCAAATTGGCTCGACTCTTTCTGCATTTCGTGTCACTTCGCTGCCATGAGACCGGATATCAAGATCTGTGGCTTGAAGACGCCCGACGCTGTCGATCGCGCGCTGAAACGCGGCGCGACCCATATCGGTTTTATCTTCTTCGAAAAGAGCCCGCGCTATATCGAGCCGGACCTGGCGGCAAAACTGGCCGAACCTGCGCGTGGCAAGGCGAAAATCGTCGCCGTCGTCGTCGATCCGACCAATGACGAACTCGACGAGATCGTGTCGATATTGAAGCCGGATATGCTCCAGCTTCACGGCAACGAGAGCCCCGAACATGTGCTGACCATAAAGGCGGTCTATGGTCTGCCTGTGATGAAGGTCTTTTCGGTCCGCACGGCAGACGACCTGAAGCGCGTCGAGGCCTATATCGGCATCGCCGACCGTTTCCTCTTCGACGCCAAAGCGCCGAAGGGTTCGGAACTGCCTGGCGGCAACGGTATTTCCTTCGATTGGAGCCTTCTCAGCTGGCTTGACGGCAGCGTCGACTACATGCTTTCCGGCGGGCTGAACAAGGACAATGTCGCCGAGGCGCTTTTCGTCACCAAGGCACCGGGTATCGACGTCTCCTCGGGTGTCGAAACTGCGCCTGGCGTGAAGAGCGTCGCGAAGATCGATGAATTTTTTGACGCGGTCGAAAAGGCGAATGCGCCGATGATGGCCTCAGGGAGTTGAGAGTGAACGAGACGCCTAAACCGAATTCCTTCCGTTCCGGCCCCGATGAAGATGGCCGTTTCGGCATATATGGCGGTCGTTTCGTCGCCGAAACACTCATGCCGCTGATCCTGGATCTGCAGGACGAGTGGAACAGGGCGAAGAACGATCCGGCATTCCAGGCCGAATTGAAGCATCTCGGCGCGCATTATATCGGCCGCCCGAGCCCGCTCTATTTCGCCGAGCGGCTGACGGCCGAACTCGGCGGCGCGAAGATCTATTTCAAGCGCGAGGAGCTGAACCATACCGGCTCGCACAAGATCAACAACTGCATCGGCCAGATCCTGCTCGCCAAGCGCATGGGCAAGACCCGCATCATCGCCGAAACCGGGGCCGGCCAGCACGGCGTCGCCTCCGCGACCGTGGCCGCCCGCTTTGGCCTTCCCTGCGTCGTCTATATGGGCGCCACCGACGTCGAGCGTCAGGCGCCGAACGTTTTCCGCATGAAACTGCTCGGCGCGGAAGTCAAACCGGTCACCGCAGGCAGTGGCACGCTCAAGGACGCCATGAACGAGGCGCTTCGCGACTGGGTCACCAATGTCGAAGATACCTATTACCTGATCGGAACGGCCGCCGGTCCGCATCCCTATCCGGAGATGGTCCGCGATTTCCAGTCGGTGATCGGTATCGAAGCGAAGGAGCAGATGCTGGCGGCCGAAGGCCGTCTTCCGGATCTGGTCATCGCTGCCGTCGGCGGCGGCTCGAACGCCATCGGCATTTTCCATCCTTTTCTGGATGATCCCTCTGTCAAGATCGTCGGCGTCGAAGCCGGCGGCAAGGGTCTGCAGGGCGACGAACATTGCGCCTCGATCACCGCCGGTTCGCCGGGCGTGCTGCACGGCAACCGCACCTACCTGCTGCAGGATGGTGACGGTCAGATCAAGGAAGGCCATTCGATTTCGGCCGGCCTCGATTATCCCGGCATCGGCCCCGAACATTCCTGGCTGAACGATACCGGCCGCGTCGACTATGTGCCGATCATGGACCACGAAGCGCTCGAGGCTTTCCAGACCCTGACCCGCCTCGAAGGCATCATCCCGGCGCTCGAGCCCTCGCATGCGATTGCCGAGGTCATCAAGCGGGCACCGACGATGGGCAAGGACGAGATCATCCTAATGAACCTCTCCGGCCGCGGCGACAAGGATATCTTCACCGTCGGCAAGCTTCTGGGAATGGGACTGTAAGACATGACCGCACGCATGGACAAACGCTTTGCCGAGCTGAAGGCCGAGGGCCGTCCGGCGCTTGTGACCTATTTCATGGGCGGCGATCCTGACTACGACACCTCGCTTGGCATCATGAAGGCGCTGCCGGAGGCGGGCTCAGACATTATCGAGCTCGGCATGCCCTTTTCCGATCCGATGGCCGACGGCCCGGCGATCCAGCTGGCCGGCCAGCGCGCGCTGAAAGGCGGCCAGACGCTGAAGAAGACGCTGCAGCTGGCGGCCGATTTCCGCAAGACCAACGATGCGACGCCGATCGTGATGATGGGTTACTACAACCCGATCTATATTTACGGCGTCGAGAAATTCCTCGACGACGCACTCGCCGCCGGCATCGACGGCCTGATCGTCGTCGACCTGCCGCCCGAGATGGATGACGAACTCTGCATTCCGGCGATCCGCAAGGGCATTAATTTCATTCGCCTGGCGACGCCGACGACCGATGAGAAGCGCCTGCCGAAGGTATTGAAGAACACCTCCGGCTTCGTCTACTACGTCTCGATGAACGGCATCACCGGTTCGGCGCTGCCCGATCCGTCGCTGGTTTCGGGCGCGGTCGAGCGCATCAAGCAGCATACCAGCCTGCCCGTCTGCGTCGGCTTCGGCGTCAAGACGGCGGAACATGCAAAGGTCATCGGCGGTTCGGCCGACGGCGTCGTCGTCGGCACCGCGATCGTCAATCAGGTCGCGACCAGCTTGACGCATGACGGAAAGGCAACGGCGGACACCGTTCAGGCCGTTGCCACGCTGGTGCGTGGCCTTTCCACGGGAACACGTTCGGCGCGCCTTGTTGCTGCCGAATAGTTTGCCCACATTGGCAATAAAGCATGTCGCGCAAAAGTGTGCAGCGTTTTTGCGGCAACGACATGCGGAAAACTAGGACCTAAAGCGTGGCAGATCGCGACGCGCTTTAGACTATCAGGAGTATTCGAGTTGAACTGGATCACCAACTACGTTCGCCCGCGGATCAATTCCATGCTGGGCCGTCGCGAAGTGCCGGAGAACCTCTGGATCAAGTGCCCGGAAACGGGCGAGATGGTCTTCCACAAGGACCTGGAAGGCAACAAATGGGTCATTCCGGCGTCCGGTTATCACATGAAGATGCCGGCCAAGGCCCGCCTGGCCGATCTTTTCGACAATGGCGAGTTCGAATCGCTGCCGCAGCCGAAGGTCGCGCAGGATCCGCTGAAGTTCCGCGATTCGAAGAAATATAGCGATCGCCTGCGCGACAGCCGCCTGAAGACCGAACAGGAAGATACGATCCTTGCTGGTGTCGGAAAGGTGCAGGGACTGAAACTCGTGGCCGTCGTGCACGAATTCAACTTTATCGGCGGTTCGCTCGGCATGGCCGCCGGCGAGGCGATCGTCAAGGCTTTCGAGCGTGCGACGGCTGAAAAGTGCCCGCTGGTGATGTTCCCCGCTTCCGGCGGCGCGCGCATGCAGGAAGGCATCCTGTCGTTGATGCAGTTGCCGCGCACGACGGTTGCCGTCGACATGCTGAAGGAATCCGGCCAGCCCTATATCGTCGTGCTGACCAATCCGACAACGGGTGGCGTCACGGCCTCCTATGCCATGCTTGGCGATATTCATCTGGCAGAACCCGGCGCCGAAATCGGCTTTGCCGGCAAGCGCGTGATCGAGCAGACCCTGCGTGAAAAACTGCCCGAAGGCTTCCAGACCTCCGAATACCTGCTGGAGCATGGTATGGTCGATATGGTCGTCAAACGTCACGATATTCCGGAAACGCTGGCGCGCCTCTTGAAGATCCTGACCAAGAAGCCGGTTTCTGCGGCGAACGATATGAATAGCGGCGCGATTGCTCTGGCGGCAAGCGCCTGATAACCGACAAGCAGGCGGGGTGCCGAATTGATACCCAGAGGCCAAACCGCGGTGAGTGAGGCAGCACAGGAGATCGACAAGCTCATGGGATTGCATCCCAAGGGTTTTGATCTGTCTCTCGATCGCATCACCCGTCTTCTCGATGTGCTCGGCAATCCGCACAGGAAACTGCCGCCGGTGATCCATGTCGCCGGCACCAATGGCAAGGGGTCAGTCACCGCCTTCTGCCGCGCTTTGCTCGAAGCCGGCGGCTACAGCGCTCATGTCCACACTTCACCGCATCTGGTCAATTGGCACGAGCGTTATCGCATTGGTGTCAAGGGTGGACGCGGGCAGCTTGTCGATGACGCCGTCTTTGCCGAGGCCGTGCGTCGCGTGGCCGCTGCCAATGCAGGACAGCACATCACCGTCTTCGAAATCCTGACGGCGGTCACCTTCATCCTGTTTTCCGAACATCCGGCCGATGCCGCGATCCTCGAAGTCGGTCTCGGCGGCCGGTTCGACGCCACCAATGTCATTTCCGATCCGGCCGTCTCAGTGATCATGCCGATTTCGCTGGATCACCAGCCCTATCTCGGCGACAGGGTCGAGCTGATCGCGGCCGAAAAGGCCGGCATCATGAAGCCGGGATTTCCCGTTGTCATCGGTCATCAGGAATATGACGCAGCTCTCGACGTGCTGATGTCGACGGCCGAACGGCTGCATTGCCCGAGCGCCGTCTTCGGGCAGGATTTCATGGCGCATGAGGAATATGGCCGGCTCGTCTACCAGGACGAGTTCGGTCTTGCCGACCTGCCGCTGCCGCGCCTTCCCGGCCGGCATCAATATGCCAATGCCGCTGCCGCCATTCGGGCCGTCAAGGCGGCGGGTTTTACCGTCACCGAGACGATGATGGAAAAGGCGATGGGTTCGGTCGAATGGCCGGGCCGGCTGCAGCGTCTGAGCGAGGGCCGGCTGCTGTCGCATGCGCCCGCCGGCGCCGAGATCTGGATCGATGGCGGGCATAATCCGGGTGCCGGCGAAGTGATCGCCGAAGCCATGGCCAATTTCGAGGAGCGCCAGTCTCGGCCACTTTTTCTGATTATCGGCATGATCAACACCAAGGATCCGGTCGGCTATTTCAAGGCCTTTGCCGGCTTGGTCGAGAAGATATTCTGCGTGCCGATCCGCGGCAGTGAAGCGATGATCGACCCGGTGATCTTGTCGAATGCCGCCTATGATGCCGGCTTGGTTGCCGAACCGATGTCGACGGTCGGGGATGCGCTGGAAGCGATAAAAGCCGTCGTCGATCCGGAGGCATTGCCGCCGCGCATCCTGGTCGGCGGCTCTCTCTATCTTGTCGGCGATGTGCTTGCCGACAACGGCACGCCCCCGAAATGAAGGCCGCGAAATGAAAAAGCCCGGTCGAACCGGGCTTTTTCGTCAAGTAATATAAGTTGGCCGATATCAATCAGGCGGCGCTCGAAATCCAGTTCGACAGAGCCGTCTTCGGCTTTGCGCCGACAGAGATATCGGCAACTTCGCCGCCCTTGAAGATTGCAAGGGTCGGAATGGAGCGCACACCGAACTGTGCAGCGAGTTCCGGGTTCTCATCGATGTTCAGCTTGGCGACCTTGACCTTGCCTTCCATCTCGACGGCGATTTCTTCGAGACTCGGAGCAATCATCTTGCACGGGCCACACCATTCGGCCCAGAAATCGACGACGACGGGTTCTGCGGATTCCAGAACTTCCGACTGGAAGTTATTGATATCGACTTTCACGGTAGCCATGCGCTGCTCCTTTAACGGAATTGGGTGTTGAACCACATGTGATGGTGCGGTGCCGAATTTTCAATGTCCGGTATTTCACTTTGTCTTGACCGCTGCAAGCGCCAAACCGAGCGCTTTTTCGCTCAGCGTGAAGAGTGAGGCGTTCTCGGTATAGACAAGCATGCAATCGATACGCCTATCAGCATAGAGTGGCGTCAGGATCTCGCGATAGATCGCCAGCTGCGCCCGGTGCGCGAAGGGGATAGCCTCCTCTGTTGCCGGCGGCACCCGATTGGTCTTGTAGTCGAGAATGACGACGCGATCGGCAAGGACGGCAAGACGGTCGATGCGGCCGGAGACGGCATAGCGCCGATCTTCGAGCGTCAATGTTCCCATGATCGAAACTTCTGGCTGGGCCTGCGCACCGAGGACGGCCTGCAGACCTTCCTCGTCCAATAGTTTCAGAACCGAATCGACAAGCTTGCGCCGTTCGGCTTCCGGCCAGAATCGAGCTGCCCGTTCAGCATAACGGCTGGCCGCATCAGGTCGCTCCGCAAGTGGAATTTCGGGAAGCGCCTGCAGCATGCGATGGATCAGCCTGCCTTTCTCCAGTGAACGATCGCTGCGCTCCGTCTCGCCGAACAGCGGCGAGACGACCAGCAGGCCACCCGCGTCTTCATCGATAATCGTCCCGGCGCCGGAAGGACTGAGCGGCCGGGGCAGCTCAGCCTGCGGCGGCAATGGCCGCAACAGGCCGTCCGGCAAGGTCTCCTCGCTGCCGCGCTCTTCGCTGCGGCCGATACGCTCGAAGCTTCGTTCCACCCGCGGCACGCGCCATTTGATGCCCGGCCATTCCCCATCGGGACCGGAGAATGTGGTCGCCTCCACATGCGGATGGTCGTCGCGCAGTGCCGTCGAAATCATCATGTGCCAGGTGTCGTTGTTCACACGCACGCCACGATAGCCGCAGACGACCAGCCGGTCGGCGGCACGCGTCATGGCGACATAGAGCAACCGACGATATTCTTCTTCGGCCAGCATCTGGATACGCGCGGCATCATCCTGGGTCAGCGAATTGGCGAGATCGGAGACAGGAACCCAGACGGGCATCGGCGGTTCGTCGGGGCCGGTCTCGATCAGACGAAGCTTCGGCAGATGGGTATGGGTGAAGGCCTTCGAACCGCCGTCGACGAGGAAAACGATCGGTGCTTCAAGACCCTTGGAGGCATGCACCGTCATGATCCGCACCTCGTTGCGCCCCTTGTCCTGCTCGCGCTTCATCACCGGTGCTTCGAGTTCCAGCGTCGAGATGAAGGATTGCAGCCCGGGAAGGCCGGAGGTCTCGTGGTCGAGCGTGAAGGTCAGGAATTCGTCGAGGATATCGCTGACCTCGGTGCCGAGACGGGCAAGGAATTGCCGCCGCCCGCCGTAGCTGCCCAGCACGCGCGCATAGAAATCGTGAACCGAAAGGCTCCTGGACTGCCGGAGAAACAGCTCCAGCCTCTCGACGGCGGCGCGGAAACGCTCGGTGCCGTCGGCGGCGAAGCTTTTGAGATGGCTCCAGACGCTCTGATTGTCGCCACGCAACGCGGCGACCGCAAAGATGTCGTCCTCCGAAAGGTCGAAAAGCGGGCTCTTGAGCACGGCGGCGAGCGAAAGATCGTCTTCCGGCAGAAGCAGGAAACGGCCGAGCGCCAGCAGATCTTGCACGGCGATATGGCTGGTCAGCACGAGCCTGTCCGCACCGGCGACGGGAATATCGCCGCGCCGCTTCAACGCGCGCGTCAATGCATTGACGAAGGCGTCGCGCTTACGCACCAGCACCAGGATGTCGCCAGCCTCGATCGGGCGCTCCTTGCCTTTGTCGACGATCGTTTCGCGGCCGACGAGACTGCCGATCGAATGGGCGATCCGCCGTGCGAGGATCGCGGCCGGCGCGCTTTCCGGCGTCGCGTCGAAGGGCGCCGTCCAGTCCTCCTCCTTCATCACCGCTTCCGGCGCGACCATCTCCCAGAGGTCGACGGCGCCGGGATGGCCGATGCGGCTGGAGCGATGCACGACCGGTTCGCCGAGCGCGCTGAGGCCGCGCGCGTTCTCGGGTGCCTTGAAAATGTGGTCGACGGCCTCAAGCACGTCGGCGGTCGAGCGGAACGACAGCGGCAGCCGCACGGTGGAAAAACTCTGCCCGCTGTCGGAAACGCGCCGCCGCGTCCGGTCGCTCTCCTCGGAAAAACGCTCGGGTCTCGCCCCCTGGAAGGAATAGATCGACTGCTTTTCGTCGCCGACGGCAAATAGCGTGCGCACGATCGGCCGGGCGCTTTCGCCGGAGAAGAAATCTTCGGCGAGCGACTGGATGACGCTCCACTGGATCGGGCTGGTATCCTGGGCCTCGTCGACGAGGATATGATCGATGCCGCGATCGAGCTTGTAGTGGATCCAGGGGCCGACGCCACTTTTCGTCAGGAGGTCGGCGGTGCGGGTGATCAGGTCCTCGAAATCGAGCTGGCTGCGCTGCTTCTTCAACTCCTCATAGTCGTGATTCAGCCGATCGGCGAGCACGAGCGCCGCATGCGTGGCGCCGTACATCCGCATCAGCTTCAGCCGGTCGCGGCTTGCTGCGACATGCGCGCGGGCGATGGCGATAGCCTCCGCCAGTTGCGGTGCCTCGGCAAGCATGGCCTTGACGAAGAATTGCGAGTCCGCCTTGGGCTCGCCCTTCACGGTCAGAAAGATTTTTTCGAGGATCTCAGCGCGCCTTGCGTCGTCGCGCTCCCGCCCGGTGAGCCTGAGGCCATAGGCAACCTCTTGCGCCTTCGCACCGCCTTTCTGGTCGGCGAGCGAGAGATAAAGCTCCAGCGTGCCGCCCGAAAGCGCGGGCAATGGCCAATATTGCGCCGCGATCCGGTCTTCGGTGTCGCCGGCGGCAAGGCCGAGCCTTTTGCGCAGAACCACTTCGACGCCGCCCTGCTGTTCCGCCGTCGCGGTGAAACGACGAATGGCATTGCGGTTGGCGACGATGTCGCCGAGCAGGTTCTCCAGTCCGGATTCATCGCCGAGATTGAGCACGTAGGCGAATGCCTCGGAAAGGGCGCTGTCTTCGTCAGGCGCCGTTGCCGTCAGCAGCGCTCGGCGCGCATCGGAAAGCAGCGCCACCGCCGCGCGATCGTCGAGAACCGAGAAATGCCCGGCAACGTTGGCCTCCAACGGGAACTGATGCAGCAGTGCCTCGCAAAAGGCATGGATCGTCTGGATCTTCAGTCCGCCGGGTGTCTCCAGCGCCTTGGCAAACAGCCGGCGGGCCTCGGCAAGCTTCAGTCCGTCAGGAGCCATGCCTTCGATCTGTGTGATCCGCCGTCCGAGGTCTTCATCGTCAAGCACCACCCATTCCGCCAGCCGTTCGAAGACGCGGTTCGACATTTCCGACGCTGCGGCCTTGGTGTAGGTCAGGCATAAAATGGCGGAAGGCCGCGCCCCTGATAGCAGCAGCCGGATGACGCGCTGTGTCAGCACATGCGTCTTGCCGGAACCGGCATTGGCCGAGACCCATGCCGAACGCAGCGGATCGGAGGCAATCGCCTGCTGGATCGTCGTCCAGCCGATCCAGGCGCCCGGATCGTCGTCGTTGGGAATGGCGGTCACATCACTCATCGCCGCCGCCCTCTTCGGTTTCGGCCGTCGACCATTCGGAAACGCGGGCGAGATGATCGTAGTCGCCGCCGAAATCGAATTGCTGGGCCGGGATCAGCCGCGAGGTAAAGCCTCTTTCGTTGGATTGCAGCAACCCCACGAATTTGACCAGCTGGTCGATCGATTCGGCGGCGAGATCCATCGCCGATTTCGCCTTGTCGCTGCGGGCAGAACTCTCATTGTTGACGGTATCGACCTGGAAGCGGCTTCCCGGACGCAGACGCACATAGAGAAGGTCCTGCGGCATGAGGCTGCCGGCATCGCGGAAGGCACCGGCGCTCAAGGCGGCCGCTTCAAGCGCAAGCTGTGGATCGAGAAGCACGCGTGCCTGCGCCGGCGAGGGATTGAAGCCGGTCTTGTAGTCGATGATATCGGCCGAGTGTGGCCCCGTGACGTCGATCCGGTCTGCGACGCCGGTGAGCCGGATATTGATCGGCTCCAGCTCCATGCCGCCCCGTACTTCCGTCAGCGTTTTCAGGATGCCATGCCGGCGTCCAGCCTCCCATTCAAGGAAGGCGCGGGCCACCGCGCGAAAGCGCGGCCGCCACACGGCATCGATATGCGGCGGCAATTTTTCCATGTCGAAAAGCTCTGAAAGGATGGCCTCCATCGCTGCTGCCGCATCCGGCGTGCCGGCGATATGGGCTTCGCGGATGAAACGGTCGATGATCTTGTGGTAGAGCGTTCCGCGTTCGGCGGCCCCTGGATCGCGATTGAACGGCTCGACCGGGTCGAGCCGCAACACACGGCGGGCATAGATGGCATAGGGATCTCGGCGCAGCCGGCCGACTTCACTGAAGGAATAGGATTTCGGCTGCAGCGCCAGCGGCGGTTTCGGCGAGGGGCGCTGCGCCGGCGCCTGAGCATCTCCTCGATCGATGAGAGCGGCCCATTGGAGGAACCGATTACCGCGTCCCTTCAATTCCGCTTCGAACGCCTCTCCGCCGAGCGCCAGCAGCCGCTGCAGCCAACGCGAGGCGACGGTTGGCGTTGAGCCCTGGCGCAGCGCGCGCGAATAGATCAGATGGCGCGTACCGTTTGCCATCTCGAAATCATGCGCCAGCTGGCCGATGCGCCGCTCCGGAGGCTCGAGGCCGATCTCCGTCTTCATCATGCGCGGAATGAAGGGATTATTGGCGGTCTGTCCCGGCCACGTGCCTTCGTTCAGGCCGCCGAGGATCAACGTATCGACGCTCTGCAGGCGGGCTTCCAGCGTGCCGAAGATGAAGAGCCTCGGATGGCTGAGCGCCCGTGGCTTCACCGCATGACCGGCGGCAAGGGCTGCCATGATGTCGATCCATTGCGGTCCGTCGGCCTCCATCTGGCCGTCCGTGTCGATCACTTCACCAAGCAGGGCGGCGAGGGCGTCTCCCGCTTCGTTCGACCAGAGATCGGCGAGATTGCCGTGCGGATCAACCGCGACCGCTTCAAGCGAACGGCCGGTGCGCTTCGCCCATTCCGACAATGTGAAGCGCGCTGTTCTTCCACGATCTTCCGGCCGCTCCCGCATCAGCGCCGAAGCCAGAGGCTCGGTCGCTTGTGTCACCCGCCGGGCAAGGTCGTATGCGGCGTCGGCGGCCTCGGGCGAAAGCGCTTTTCGCCATTGCGGCGCGTGCCTGTCCAGGGCCTGTTCGGCAAGTTGGTGAGCGAGCAGCGGTTCCAGCGTGCTGATATCCACCTCTGCCACGCCACCGCGCAGTGCCAGCAGCTCGAGCGCCTCGGTAGCGGAAATCAATGCGCCGCGTTCCAGGCCGAAGCGGGCAAGCGGATGTTTGAGCAGCGAGATGATCGCCACCGGATCGCCCGGCCGCAGCGCTGCCTCCAGCAGCAATTGCAGCAAGGTGCCCTGCGGCATGGCCGAAAGCGGCGTACCGGCCGAATCGTCGGCGAGGATGCCGAAGCGGGAAAGCTCGGCCATCACCCGCCGCGCAAGATTGCGATCCGGGGTTATGAGTGCTGCCCGGCTCTCGCTGTCCTGTCCCGGTCTTTCCAGCGCCAGCCGGAGCGCGATGGCAATCGCGGTTGCTTCCTCGCGCTCATTGGCGGCTTCAATCAGCGAGACATCAGAGAAGGCCGAAGACAGCGCGCCTGCCGGCAGGTCGGTTTTCCAAGCTCCCCAGTCACTGGTCGCCTCCGCCGGAGCAAGGGCCTGCGACAGGATTTCGGCACGCCGCTCAAGATCGGCCTCCGGTCTGTCGAGGAGCGTGAGGTCGGCCCGCGTCAGCTTCAGCCGCTTGAGCAGCGAAGACAGACCATACTGCGGATGGCTCCGGCTTGCCGGATTGGCATGTTGGCCGGGCGCCGGTTCCGGCGCGACCATCTGCCAGTGCCTTTCGGGCATGGAGAGATCGAGACCTGGAAGCACGATCACGCCTTCCGGCAGATGGGCGACGGCGGCAATGAGATCGGCGGTGGCGGGAACGGAACCCGTCGAACCGGCGATGATGATCGGCCCGGCGGGTTTCGTCGCCGAAAGCCGGCTTGCTTCGGCCCGGAGAATGGCGTTTCTGTGCCGCGCCGGCGAGGATTTGCCGAGTTCGGCCAGCCGCTCGGGCCAGAAGGCGCTGGCGATCTGCAGGAACTCCGCCGTCAACTGCCACCAGGCGGCATAATCGCCGGTATCGAGTTTCGACAGCTCCGACCAGTCAAGATCCTCGGTCTCGATGGAATCGATCAATTCCGCAAGATTGCGGGCGAGCCAGATCGCATCCGCCGGGCTTGCCGGCGCGACGAGCGGCGAGTCCGAGTGGATGTGGCGGACGATCTCCGGCAGCTTGTTTCGCCAGGCGAGGATCAGGCGCGCAAGCTCCAGCAGACGGGCGGTATTCGACAGTGGCTGGGCGAGATCGATCGTTGCCGGCAGCGCCTCGTCGAAATAGCCGCTATCGTCATCGGTTTCGCCGAGCGGGCGGATCATGGGGAGGATCGCCGAGCGGCCGCCGAGCAGGTCGACGAATTCGGAACGCAGCACACGCACGGCGCGCCGGGTCGGCAGGTAGATCGTGACTTTGGCAAGCGATAGCGGATCATCGGCGTCGTGCCGGAAAATCGGCGTCAATCGGCCGTCGCAAAGTGTCGTCGCCAGCGTTTTCAGGAAGGAGAGGCCTGCGGGGATCGTCACGATGCGTGGCTGGTGCCGCTCCGCCATGGCTTACGCAAACGTCCGCAGTCGCCGGATCGTTTCCTCCGCCTCGCCGATCGCGTCGGGCGTGCCGACCGTTAGCCAATGGCCTTCGAGCACCATGCCGAAAAGCCGTCCGCGCGCGATCGCCTTGTCGAAATAGATATTGAGGTTGAAGGCATCCTTCGGTGCATCGTCGAGCAGCGACGGGTTCATGACGATCGCCCCGGCATAGACGACGGGATTGGAGGGATCATCGCGATAACGCGTCAGCCGGCCATCGACCGCGAGACTGAAGTCGTTCTTGCCGTTGTGACCCGTCGTATCCTCGATCCCAACGCAAAGCAGCGCCATATCCATGCGTTCGGCATCAAAGAATCCGGCTAAGCGTTCTAGGTTCGTCGGCCGCCCCTGCTGTTCGCCGATCCAGAAAAGATCGGCGTTCATGACGAAGATATTGTCGCGGCTAAGCAGCCTCAGCCCCTTCGCCAGGCCGCCGCCGGAATTCATCAGTGCGTCCCGCTCGTCCGATATGACGATGTCGAGGCCGTGATAATTCCCGAGATGGTCGAGCATCTGGTCGGCGTGGTGGTGAACGTTGACGACGGCGCGTTCGATGCCGGCCGCGACCAGGCAATCCAGCGTGTAGTCGATCATCGGCTTGCCGTCGATCTTCACCAGCGGCTTCGGGATCGTATCGGTGATCGGGCGCATGCGGGTTCCGAGACCCGCGGCCAGTACCATGGCTTGTCTGATGGTCATTCTGATCCGGAACTTATGATTCGCTCTGGCCTATTCCAGCCCTTGCGCACCAATCGCGCAAGGGGGCAAGCGTTTCATGCTCGAGCGCGACGTTCAGATAGGAAAGCGTCCGCGGCATATGTTTCAGATAGCCCGGCTTGCCGTCGCGCTGCAACAAGCGCACCCAAAGACCCGCAAGCTTGCAGTTGCGCTGCGCCGACATGATCGCCCAGGCCTTCATAAATCCGGCTTCGTCGAAACAGCCCTGCGCGCGGCGAAGCCCCAGATAATCATCCATCAGCTGCCGGAAGAGGTCCGGCTCGATCGTTACGCGCGCATCCTGGACGATCGAGGCGAGGTCATAAGCCGTCGGGCCGATCATCGCGTCCTGGAAATCGATGAGGCCGATCCGTTCGACGCCCTTCGCATGCGGTCTCCAGATGATATTTGGCGAGTGGAAATCGCGCAGCAGTAGGTTCTTCTCGGCCGTTGCGAGCTCGTCGATGAGCGCATCCCAGATCGCTAGATAATCCGCGCGTTCGGCGTCCGTTGCAGGTGCACCCTGGCGCTTCCAGGGCAGGTGCCAGTCGAGCACCAGCCGCACCTCCATCTTCATCGCCGTGCGGTCGAAATCAGGAATATGGTGGACATGGCCCTTTCCAACGGAGATGTCCTGCGGAAATTTCAGGGCGTGCAGTCTGGCCAGGCAGGCAACGCTTTCGCGATAGCGTTCTATAACCGGCTGTCCGTGGGCATCCAGCACGCCGTCGCTGCCGAGATCCTCGATCAGCAGGATACCTTGATCATAATCCACCTTGTAGACTTCGGGCGCCGCAAAACCGTCCTTGCGCAGCGTATCGGCGATCGCAACGAACGGATAAGCGTTTTCGGCAAGATGCGCGACTTTGGGATAGGGTTTGCCGTCGAGAACCGGCGGGCCTTCAGCAAGCGGCGGCCAGTCCATCAGGATGATGCGCTGGTTCCCGGCCTTCGGATAGATCGCCTCATAGGCGCGCAGCGAGGCATCACCGGTCAGAAATCGGCGTTTCGCAGTGGGGTAACCGGCGGTATCAAGGAACTCGCGGATCGCCAGGACGCGGCGGATGCGTGTATTTTGCGCGCCAGCGGCTTCGATCGTTGCCCGGCGGCCGCTGCCTTCATGCGCCAGCGTCAGGGTGATGCGCTCCGCGGGCAGTTCGCTCTCCGCCATCTCAGGCCATTCGACGAGGCAGATACCGTTCTGCAGGGCCTCGTCGAAGCCAAGCTCCGTCAGTTCGGCAGGGTCGCCGAGCCGGTAGAGATCGAAATGCGAAACGGCGATGCGCAGATCGTAGGATTGCACCAGCGTGAAGGTCGGGCTCGGGACCTCGAGCCCCTCGTCATCGGCCATCGCGCGCAGGATCGCCCGGGCGAGCGAGGATTTCCCGGCGCCGAGATCGCCTGAAAGGGCAAGGCAATCGCCGGCCTTCAGCGCCAGCGCCAGGTCTTCACCGAGGCGGATGGTAGCCGCCTCGTCTTTCAGGAAAAGCGAGATCGCATCGCTGGTCGTCATTCGGCGGCGGCGGAATGCGGGACATCGACCGAGGGGATACGGCAGACGACGGTCGTGCCCTTGCCCGGCTCGCTGTCGATCGTCACATCGCCATGATGCAGACTGACGAAGCTGTCGACGATCGAGAGGCCGAGGCCGGCGCCGCCGCGTTTGCCGCTTTTCGCTCCCGTAGCAAACCGGTCGAAGACGGTCGCGATCATGTCAGGTGAGATGCCGGGGCCGCGATCGCCGACGGAAAAGACGAAATCCGTGCCTTCGCGATGGCATTCCAGCGAGATCGAGGTGCCTTCGGGCGAGAAATTCGCCGCATTGGACAGAAGCTTCAGAAGGATCTGCTTCAGCCGCTGCGGATCGGCAACGATCGAGCCGAGATAGGCGGGTGCGGTGATTTCAAGCGCGACACCGCTTTCGTGCAGGCGATCTGCGATCTGCATCGAGACGTCGTCGAGCAGGTCGTTGAGATCGATATCCGCATAATTGAGGCGCATGATGCCGGCGTCGACGGTCGCAAGGTCGAGAATATCGTTGACGAGCGTCAACAGAACCGAGGACGAGGTCGAAATGTGGTCGATATATTCGGCCTGCCGTTCGGTAAGCGGCCCGACGCCCGGCGTGCGCAGGAGATCGGTGAAGCCGATGATGTTGGTCAGTGGCGAACGCAGTTCATAGGAAACGTGCTGGACGAAGTCGTTCTTCAGCTCGTCGGCCTTGCGCAACGCTTCGTTTTTCTCGGTCAGCGCGCGCTCGGCACGCACGCTGTCCGTCATATTGACGAAGGTCAGCATGGTCTGCGCGTTCGGCAGCGGGATGACGGCGTAGTCGAGCACCAGGCCGGAGAAGAGTTCCAGCGTTCCCTGGCCCGAGCGGCGTTCGTCGTCGAAGCTGGTGATCAGTTCGGCGAAGGTCTTCCAGCCGTCCGGCTGGTCATAGGACGGGGCGCAGGCCTCGCCCAGCGCACGAATATGGGTGCCGGGCTTGGCTTCGGTTTCGGTGATCCCCCAGAGCGCGCGGAAGGCCGGGTTCGAAAGGCGGATGCGTCCATCAGGACCGAACACCGCCACACCTTCGGAAAGATGGTCGATCGTTTCGCCCTGCACCTTGACCAGCGTGTTGTAGCGCGTTTCAAGATCGACCTGTTCGGTCAGGTTTTCGAACACCCAGGTGGCGCCGCCCTGCGGATGGGCGGTCGCAAAGACGCGCAACGTTTGCCCGTTCGGCAGATGCCAGAGATCGGTTTGCGTGTCGAGCGCGCGATAGACGGAAAGTGCGGCTTCCTTCCAGCTTTTCCAGTTGAGCTGGTCCGGCAGTTTCTTGGCCGCCCGCAGCCGCTCGAGCAGCTCACTATTGTCGGGCCGGCCTTCGAGGAAGGCGATATCCAGCTCCCAGAGCGCGACGAAGGCCTGGTTGTAGAATTGCAGCCGGCGCTCGCCATCGAAGATGGCAACAGGCGTGGCGAGATGGTCGAGCGTTTCGGCATGGCTCTTCAGCGTCCGTTCCAGCTCGGCGCGCACGGCCTCTATGTCGGACACATCGATCGCGATGCCGGCCGAGCCGCCGGGAACCCTGACGTCGACGACGTCGAAGAATGTGCGGTTTCCGTGCACGACCGTCGAGATCTTGTCGTGGAAGGGCGACTCCGGCGTCGTCGTGGCGCGAATGCGTTCGCGCGCCACGGTCGTCAGCATCTCGCGGCCTTCATTGATCGCCTGCTGCGGCGATCGCGCTTCGACCGCCTCGCCATAAGCCTGGTTGACCCAGGTGAGGCGACCCACCGGATCGCGCTGCCAGGCCGGCATGTCGATCGCGTCGAGCATGGTCTGGAAGGCGGAGATCGAGGTCATCAGCCGGTCGCGCTCGATCCTGAGTTCTGCGAGCTCGGCGCGCAGATTGTTGAGCGCCACGAAACGCACGAAGGCACGCCCGCCGGAAACCCGGCCCTGCGCCTCGAGGATTTCGTCGCGGATGGTTTCGACCACCATGTCGAAGCTCTGTGCCTCGTCGCGCAGCCGGTCGATCGCCTTTTCCAGCTCGGAAGCCGAACGTGACTTCAGCCACAGGCCGAAGGCCAGGAATTCGCCGTCCTGCGGCGCGCCGGTCTCAGGCGGAAGCTGGCCGAGCAGTTCGGGGCGCGCATTGCCGTCCCAGATGACGATCCGCCGGTTCTTGTCGGCGATCAGAGCCTGGTATTGCGAAATGCGCTGCTGGGCATCGGAGAGCGCCGAGCGGATTTCCCGGCTCTCGTTTTCCAGGTTGCCGCGCTGACGCACGAGCCACAGCGTCGACAGCAGTGCTGCCGATATGACGCCGATGACGACGGAAACACCGATCACTTGCGAGGATGTGAAGAGGTGAGCCGTCGCCGCCGCCTGCTGCTCCGCCTGTGCCAGGGCCGGCCGCGCCAGCGCGGCAAGCGCCGTGCCGGCCGCGCAGCTTTTCAGGAAGCGCGCCAATGGTCCGTGCTCTTGCTTTGCGGCCTCGTGTGCCGTTGCAGATTTATATCCTTGACCTGCCATCAGCGGACGGCGATGGGCGCGTGCGCCATCATCCGCCTGACCGGGCAGGCTGCTTTTTATTTCCGACATCCGCGGTATGTCTCCGTCCTTCAATGTGCCGCATTACGACAAGACATCCCATTTTCGCAGCGGCCGGACAGGGTCCGGCGTCACGAATCAAGTCTTAAAACAATACTTCGGAAGGGAATCGGCGGGAAGGGAGCGTCCAAAAAATAAGCCGCGGCATTTGTCAATGCCGCGGCTTCTACATCTTGTGGATATTAACGATCAGATCAATATCTGTAGTGGTCGGACTTGAACGGCCCCTTCGGCGAGACGCCGATATAGGCAGCCTGTTCCGCAGAAAGCTCAGTCAGCTTGACGCCGAGCTTGTCGAGATGCAGGCGTGCGACCTTTTCATCGAGATGCTTCGGCAGGATATAGACCTGGTTGGAATACTGGTCGGGCTTGGTGAAGAGTTCGATCTGCGCCAGCGTCTGGTTGGTGAACGAAGCCGACATCACGAAGGACGGATGGCCGGTGGCGTTGCCGAGGTTGAGCAGACGGCCTTCGGAAAGGAGGATGATGCGGTTGCCCTTGGGGAATTCGATCAGGTCGACCTGCGGCTTGACGTTGGTCCACTTGAGATTGCGCAGTGCAGCGACTTCGATTTCGTTGTCGAAGTGACCGATATTGCCGACAATCGCCATATCCTTCATCGCCCGCATATGGTCGATGCGGATGACGTCCTTGTTGCCGGTGGTGGTGATGAAGATATCGGCCGAGGAAACGACGTCCTCGAGCAGAACGACTTCATAACCGTCCATCGCAGCCTGCAATGCGCAGATCGGATCGGCTTCTGTCACCTTGACGCGGGCGCCGGCGCCGGAGAGCGAAGCGGCAGAACCCTTGCCGACGTCGCCGTATCCGCAGACGACGGCAACCTTGCCGGCCATCATGACGTCGGTGCCGCGGCGAATGCCGTCGACCAGCGATTCCTTGCAGCCATACTTGTTGTCGAACTTCGACTTGGTCACCGAGTCGTTGACGTTGATCGCCGGGAAGGGCAGCAGGCCCTTCTGGCTGAGCTGGTAAAGGCGGTTGACGCCAGTCGTCGTTTCCTCGGTGACGCCCTTGATCGCGTCGCGCTGCTTGGTGAACCAGCCAGGCGAAGCGGCAAGGCGCTTCTTGATCTGTGCGAAGAGGATTTCCTCTTCTTCGGAATGCGGATGAGACAGCACGTCCTCGCCGGCTTCGGCGCGGGCGCCGAGCAGGATGTACATGGTGGCGTCGCCGCCGTCATCGAGGATCATGTTGGAAAGGCCGCCATCGGCCCACTGGAAGATCTTGTCGGTGTAGACCCAGTAATCGTCGAGCGACTCACCCTTGATGGCGAAGACAGGCACGCCGGAAGCGGCGATCGCGGCAGCGGCATGATCCTGCGTCGAGAAGATGTTGCACGAGGCCCAGCGGACTTCGGCGCCGAGCGCGACCAGCGTTTCGATGAGCACGGCCGTCTGGATGGTCATGTGCAGCGAGCCGGTGATGCGCGCGCCCTTCAACGGCTTTGTCTGGCCGAATTCGGTGCGGCAGGACATCAGGCCCGGCATTTCGGTTTCGGCGATCGTAATTTCCTTGCGGCCGAAATCCGCAAGCCCGATATCGGCGACGACATAATCTTTTTCAGTGCTCATAGAGGCCTCCAGGCTGAAAACGTCTCAAAATTGGCGCAGGCGCGAAAATAACCCGCGTGCAAGCGCACGGCATGTTGGCCGTTTAGCAGGCTTCGCCGGTGATGGCAATAAGGATATAAAGAAGTCTTTATATGTTTATATGAGCTCGATCGGAGCTCACATCTCTTCGCCAAACCTATTCTGGATCAGCTGGTCCAGGGCCTCCAGCGCTTCCTCGGCCTGGCTGCCGCTCGCCGAGACGACGACGCTCGAGCCGGGGCTTGCCGCAAGCATCATCAAGCCCATGATGGAGGTTCCGCCGACCGTCATTCCATCCTTGGAAACGGTGATGGCGGCATCGAAGGTCTCGACCATCTGCACGAATTTGGCGGAAGCGCGCGCGTGAAGACCGCGCTTGTTGATGATAAGGAGTTCCCGGGAGAGCGATGTCATGAAGGCCCGTTATTTTCCGCTGAGCACACGGCTCGCGACATTGATATATTTCCGCCCAGCTTCGGAGGCCTCCACCAGCGCCTTCTCCATGTTGTTCTCGCCGCGCACCCCGGCAAGTTTGATCAACATCGGCAGGTTGACGCCGGCAATGACTTCGGTATGGCCGCTGCTCATGACTGATATGGCGAGATTGGACGGCGTGCCGCCGAACATGTCGGTCAGGATGACGACGCCATGGCCATCATCGGCACCGGAAACGGCTTCCAGAATGTCCTGCCGTCTCTGATCCATGTCGTCTTCGGGACCGATACAAACCGTCTCGATGAATTTCTGAGGACCGACGACGTGCTCGACAGCATGACGAAACTCTTCAGCCAGCTTGCCATGCGTGACAAGCACAAGTCCGATCATGATATTACTGCTCCCATAGACGAAACGGTGGACCCAATATCGCAATGCAGCAATTACGTCCACCGGTGGGGGCACATCTTGGCTATGAAAAGCCGAAGTGCAAGATAAAAATGCGAATATATAAGGCAGATTGACCAATCCGGAAGGCCTCAGCGCCCGATATCCGGCACTTTTGCCATCAGGATCGCAAGGGGTGAGCAGACGCCTGTGAGCAACCGCAATGCGGGGAGCGAAAAATCGGCGACAAGGCTCACCATTTCGCCCTCGGGAGGCACCCGATTTTCACCGGTAGCGCTGCCTGGAAGCACGGCATAATGCATGGTCGCCTTGGGAATATGGTCCTGATGAACGATGCCGGTGCCGCGAAGCTCGATCAGCCCGGTGATCGACGCCGGGCACGTGGCGATCACCGCGCCGGCCTCCGCTGAGAGAAGAACCTGGTCGTCGGCGACCAGCGCCGTGAACAGTCCGAGGCGGCGCGCCTCGGTCATGCAGGTGAAGGCCAGCATCGATTTTCCCCAGCCGGAGGGGCCGCTGAACAACAGCCCCGTCTTGCCGACGACGATCGCCGTCGCATGGATGTTGAAGGCTGCCTCGGTCATGCTGCGGCGCCGACTGGCAAAGAGAGGATGAAGCGCGCGCCGAGCACATGCCCGCTCTCGGCATCGGTGATGTTTTCGGCTCTCAGCGACCCGCCATGCGCCTCGGCGATCTGCCGGCTGATCGAAAGGCCGAGCCCCGAATTTTGGCCGAAGCCTTCCGCCTCCGGTCGGTCCGTATAGAAGCGCTCGAAGATGCGGTCGATATTTTCCGCCTGGATGCCGGGGCCGTTGTCTTCGATCGTGGTGACGCAGCGCGAACGCGTCCGCACCAGCCGCACGATAATCTTGCCGCCCTTTTCCGGCACGAAAGAGCGGGCATTCTCGATCAGGTTGGCGATGATCTGGCCGATGCGTAGATCGTGGCCGTTGATGACGAAGCGCGTCTTGACGTTCGGCTTGCGTTCGATCGCATATTCGATTTCCACCTGCTTCTTGGTGCTCCTGACCTGGCGCGAAACCTCGATGAGGTCGCGCAGCAGCACCTCCATGTCGACGGAGCCGGCATCGACGCGTGCGAGTTCGGCGTCGAGACGGGAGGCGTCGGAGATATCGCTGATCAGCCGGTCGAGGCGGCGGACATCGTGCTGGATGACGTCCATCAGCCGCTTCTTGGAATCGTCGGATTTGGCAAGCGGCAGCGTTTCGACGGCGCTGCGCAGCGAGGTGAGCGGGTTCTTCAGCTCGTGGCTGACATCGGCCGCGAAACTCTCGATCGAATCGATGCGGTCGTAGAGCGCCGTCGTCATCTCGCGCAATGCGATGGAAAGGTTGCCGATTTCATCCTGGCGGGCAGAGAAGTCGGGGATCTCTTCGCGCGTCTTGGCGCCGCGGCGGACGCGGATGGCCGCTGCCGAAAGACGGCGCAGCGGATTGGCGATGGTCGATGACAGCACCAGTGAAAGCAGCACGTTGACGAGTGTCGCCACGCCGAAGACGCGCATGATGGCAAGCCGTTCGGCATGGACGATATTGTCGATGTCGCCCGCCTGCGTCGATAGTAGCAAAACGCCGAGCACGGCGCGGAAGCGCTGGATCGGCACGGCGACGGAAACGATCAGTTCACCTTTTTCGGTGGTGCGCACGACCGCGCCGCGCACGCCGGTGAGCGCGTTCATCACTTCGGGATAGATCGAGCCGTCGCCACCCGGCGCTTCCTTATAGAGCGGCAGATTGCCGGGCTGCAGCGCCTTGTTGAACAGGGTGGCGAACCACTCGCTCCAGGTCTGTTTCTCTTCCTCCACCGGCGGCAGGTCGAAGCGCAGCACCTGGCCGCGCGAATAGAGATGGCGCGAATCGAGCAGCAGGTTGGCATCGGCATCGAAGATACGGGCGCGCGTGCGCGTCGGAGAGATCAGCCGGCGCAGGACCGGCGCGACCTTTTCGGGATCGATCGGGAATTCAAGGTCCTCATCGTTCGGCACCGGGGTGATGCTCTGGCCGGCCTGCAGCTCGAGCAGCTTCTGCGGATCGATGGTAATCGAGTTCGTATCGACGGACGCGGAGGCCGAAACGGCGCCGGCGATGATTTCGCCCTGCGTCAACAGGCTTTCGGCGCGGGCGTCGATCAATCCCTCGCGGAACTGGTTAAGGTAGAGGATGCCGCCGACGAGCACCACCAGCGCAACGAGATTGAAGAACAGGATGCGCCGTGTCAGGCTCGAAAAGACGGCATTGCCGAAGATCCGGCGGATCAGGGTGAAGGGATGCGACCAACGGCGGCCTCGGACGCGACGGGTGCTCACGCCCTCCGCATCGTCCAGATCCCTTTCCTGCACCAACTGTGCCAATGACAGGCCCTTTCGAAGGGCGGGGCCGGATGGACCGGCCCGCAGCCCTCAACATTTCCGACAGCGCCGCGCGTCTTTTCAGACGCGCAAAGGACGCTGTGACATTTTGAACTGCTGCATAATTTAATCCTTAAATCGATGCCGATTTAGGAAATTATGCAGGAGTGCGCTGCGCCGCTCGGGGCTCAGGCTGCTTCGCGGAAGCGGTATCCCACTCCGTAGAGTGTTTCAATCATATCAAAGTCGTTGTCGACCATCTTGAATTTCTTGCGCAGCCGCTTGATGTGGCTGTCGATGGTCCGGTCGTCGACATAGACCTGTTCGTCATAGGCTGCGTCCATCAGCGCGTCGCGGCTTTTGACGACGCCGGGGCGCTGCGCCAGCGAATGCAGGATCAGGAATTCGGTCACCGTCAGCGTCACTGCCTCACCCTTCCAGGTGCAGGTGTGGCGTTCCTGGTCCATGACCAGCTGCCCGCGCTCCAGCGAGCGGGCCTGCTGGACCGCGCCGGTCTTCGGGGCGCCGGTGGGGCTGGTGCCGGCAGCAGCGGCTTCGCGGCTTGACGCGCGGCGCAGGACGGCGCGCACGCGCTCCACCAGCAGACGCTGCGAAAACGGTTTGGTGATGAAATCGTCGGCGCCCATCTTCAGGCCGAAGAGTTCATCGATCTCCTCATCCTTGGAGGTGAGGAAGATGACGGGAATGTCCGACTTCTGCCGCAGGCGGCGCAGCAGTTCCATGCCGTCCATGCGCGGCATCTTGATGTCGAAGATCGCCAGCTGCGGCGGTCGCGCCAGCAGGCCGTCGAGCGCCGAAGCACCGTCCGTATACGTCTCGACCTTATATCCTTCAGCCTCCAGTGCGATCGACACCGAGGTGAGGATGTTGCGGTCGTCATCAACGAGCGCGATTGTCGGCATGGTGTTGGTCTCCGTCATCAGTGCGCAATCTCCCGGATTTGCTCTCCCCAGGCGGTCTCAGTGACCGGATGCGCTTATGGAGGATAAAGGTGGAACAAATTGTGGCAAAGATAAAGGGGAGGATTGCCGTAAAATTCGCTGGCAATCTTAGGTGGTGCTTCCGATGGTCTAAACGCGACCTATTCAAACGATTTAAAATTAGAACGATAAATTTAAATCGATTAATTATTTGATATCACTGCATTTTCTCAGATTTTCCATCTTGTGTTTTAAAATTTCTGCCCGTATTTTCGCGATTAGTTTTAACGGCAACGAGCCTGAGTGAAGGGAACTAGCCATGGAAATGTTCGGAGTTCATAACCCGGCAATAGAGCTGGCAACGGTTGGATTGGGCGGCGCATCCAGCGTTCGCTACAACTTTTCCGCCGCCGCGCTCTATGAAGAAGCGATCCGCCGGGGCGAAGCCGAACTGACCGCTCAGGGCGCACTGCGGGCTCTCACCGGCCAGCACACTGGCCGTTCGCCGCGCGACAAGTTCGTCGTTCGCGATATCAATACCGATGGCGAAATCTGGTGGGACAACAACAAGCCGATCTCGCCGGAGCATTTCGCCGTGCTGCGCGACGATATGCTGGCGCATGCCGCGGGCAAGGAGCTTTTTGTCCAGGATCTCGTCGGCGGCGCCGAGGAAGGCCATGCCTTGCCGACCCGCGTCGTGACCGAATTCGCCTGGCATTCGCTGTTCATCCGCAATCTGCTGATCCGCCCTGATACCGCAGCGCTGTCCAGCTTCGTGCCGAAGCTGACGATCATCGATCTGCCGAGCTTCAAGGCCGATCCGGCCCGCCACGGCTGCCGTTCGGAAACGGTGATCGCCTGCGATCTCACCAACGGTCTCGTCCTCATCGGCGGCACCTCCTATGCCGGCGAAATGAAGAAATCGGTCTTCACCGTGCTCAACTACCTGCTGCCGGCCAAGGGCGTGATGCCGATGCACTGCTCGGCCAATGTCGGCCCGGACGGTGACGTGGCGGTCTTCTTCGGCCTTTCCGGCACCGGCAAGACGACGCTTTCGGCCGATCCGGCCCGGACGCTGATCGGCGATGACGAACACGGCTGGAGCGAAAACGGCATCTTCAACTTCGAAGGCGGCTGCTACGCCAAGACCATCCGCCTCTCGGCCGAAGCCGAGCCGGAAATCTATGCGACGACACAGCGTTTCGGCACCGTGCTGGAAAACGTCGTGCTGAACGAAAGCCGCGAGCCGGATTTCGACGACGGGTCGCTGACCGAGAACACCCGTTGCGCCTATCCGATGGATTTCATCCCGAACGCTTCGGAAACAGGCCGCGCCGGGCATCCGAAAACGATCATCATGCTGACTGCCGATGCGTTTGGCGTCATGCCGCCGATCGCCCGATTGACGCCGGATCAGGCGATGTATCACTTCCTCTCCGGCTACACCGCCAAGGTGGCTGGCACCGAAAAGGGTGTCGTCGAGCCGGAAGCGACCTTCTCCACCTGCTTCGGCGCTCCTTTCATGCCGCGGCACCCGGCCGAATATGGCAATCTGCTCAAGGAGCTGATTGGTCGTCATGACGTCCAATGCTGGCTTGTCAATACCGGCTGGACCGGCGGCGCCTATGGCACCGGCAAGCGCATGCCGATCAAGGCGACGCGTGCGCTTCTCGCTGCTGCCCTTAGCGGTGAACTTGGACAGGCGGAATTCCGTGCTGACACGAACTTCGGCTTCGCCGTGCCGGTCTCCGTCGACGGCGTCGACGGCAGCATTCTCGATCCGCGCTCGACCTGGGCCGACAAGGCAGCCTACGACGCGCAGGCCGAAAAGCTGGTCTCGATGTTCATTGCGAACTTCGCCAAGTTCGAGGACCACGTCGACGGCGGCGTCCGTGATGCGGCCCCCGGCATAAAGCTCGCTGCCGAATAAGTAGATCAAACCTCTGACTCACGTGAAACCCGGCATCGCAAGATCGCCGGGTTTTCCATGTCACAGCCGATATTTTCAATTCGCCGCCGATGTGAGATAGAACGCCGCATGGCCAGCGACGCACTCTATATCGATGACAGGATCACCATCGCCGGATGGGAACTGACGGAACAGTTCGTTCTGGCGGGCGGTCCCGGCGGGCAGAATGTCAACAAGGTCTCGACCGCTGTCCAGCTGTTCTTCAACATCGCGAATTCGCCGTCCCTCAATGATCGTGTCAAAACCAATGCGATCAAGCTCGCCGGTCGGCGGTTGTCGAAGGATGGCGTGCTGATGATCGAGGCGAGCCGGTTTCGCAGCCAGGACCGCAACCGCGAGGATGCGCGCGACCGGTTGAAGGAATTGATCCTCGAGGCCGCCAAGCCGCCGCCGCCGCCACGCAAGAAGACCAGGCCGACCAAGGGTTCGGTCGAACGCCGCCTGAAGGAAAAGTCCGGTCGCTCGGAAGTCAAGAAAATGCGCGGCCGCCCCGGCGGCGGCAGCGGTGAGTGATATGCCGGAGCTCTTGAGCGGCATCCGCCATCTCCCCGGTTACCTCGATCGAGCGCGTCAGGAGGCATTGGTCGAGGCGATCCGCACCGTCGTCGCCGAAGCGCCGCTTTATGTGCCCGCCATGCCCGGCACCGGCAAGCCGATGTCCGTGCGCATGACCAATTGCGGGCCGCTCGGCTGGGTGACGGACAAAGAGCACGGCTATCGCTACCAGCCGACACACCCAGCAACCGGCAGACCCTGGCCTGATATGCCGCAGCAATTGCTCGATATCTGGAATGACATTTCAGGGTACGACAGGCCGCCGGAAGCCTGCCTCGTCAATTTCTACTCCGACGAAGCGCGCATGGGCTTGCATCAGGACAAGGACGAACAGGACTTCAAGGCGCCTGTCGTCTCGATCTCGCTCGGCAACAGCTGCCTCTTTCGCGTCGGCGGCCTCAGCCACAATGATCGCACGCTATCTTTCAAGCTTTCGAGCGGTGACCTGGTCGTACTGGGCGGCGAGGGGAGGCTGTGCTTCCATGGCGTCGACCGTATCCATCCGGCGACTTCGACGCTGCTGAAGAATGGCGGCCGCATCAATCTGACGCTCCGCCGCGTCAATCCCTAGAGCCTACTATAGTTTTCGCAGCGCAACCTGTTCGATCAGGTGATCCTTGCCCTTTTTCAGGATGAGATCGGCGCGCGGACGCGTCGGCAGAATGTTCTGGCGCAGGTTCTTCAGGTTGATGTTTGCCCAAAGATCCTCGGCGATATCAAGCGCTTCCGCGTCGCTGATCGAGGCATAGCGATGGAAATAGGAATTCGGATCGCGGAAGGCGGTCTCGCGCAGCCGCATGAAGCGCGTGACATACCAGTTATGGATCTCGTCTTCGGCGGCATCGATATAGATCGAGAAGTCGAAGAAGTCGGAGACCATCGGCACGATCCTGCCGCCGGCCGGCAAGTCGCGCGACTGCAGCACGTTGATGCCTTCGAAGATCAGGATGTCGGGCCGGTCGACGATCTTGTATTCGTCCGGCAGCACGTCGTAGACGAGGTGAGAATAGCTGGGCGCCTTCACATCCGGCCGCCCGGCCTTGATCGCCGAGAGGAAACGCAGGATCGCAGCCGTGTCGTAGCTTTCCGGAAAACCCTTGCGCTGCATCAGCTTTTCCCGCTGCAGCACGGCGTTGGGGTGGAGGAAACCGTCGGTGGTGACGAGATCGACCTTCGGGCTGGAAGGCCAGCGCCCCAAGAGCTCCTTGAGGATACGGGCGGTGGTCGATTTGCCCACAGCGACCGAGCCGGCGATGCCGATGACGAAGGGTGTCTTCGTCACATCAGACAGGCTGAGGAAGCGGTTGCGCTGTTCAAACAGCATCTGCGAGGATTCGACATGTGCCGAGAGCAGCCGCGACAGCGAAAGATAGATGCGCCGGACCTCGTCGAGATCAATCGGATCGCCCATCGAACGCAGCCGTTTGACCTCGTCGCTCGTCAGCGTCAACGGCGTATCGGCGCGGAATTTCGCCCATTGTTCGGAAGAGAAGAAGTGGTAGGGCGAATAGGATTCCGACTGGAAGTGATCCAATGTTTCCGGCACCCCGATAATCTCAGTCGCGATACTCATGAACTCTGCCGGCTGGCCTTTTCCTTGAGGCCGGACTGCGCGGTTCTGCGCTCGAGCTCGGCCATGACATCCTCTAACGGTATTTCAGCAATCTTCAATACGACCAATAGGTGATAGAGCACATCGGCGGCCTCGTAGGTCAGGTTGTCGCGGTCGCCGGTCACCGCCGCCATCACGGCTTCGATCGCCTCTTCGCCGAGCTTCTTTGCCGCTTTCGGCTGACCGGCAGCCACGAGCTTGGCTGTCCAGGATTGCTCCGGCGAGGCTTTCGATCGCTCTTCGACGATGCTCTCGAGATCGGAAAGGGAAAATCCGCTCATAGGTCTGCTTTCAAGGTTCAGTCGAGACGCATGGCGATGCCGCACTTCGACATATAGTGCTTCGCCTCGCTGACGGAATAGGTTCCGAAGTGGAAGATCGACGCGGCGAGAACGGCATTGGCATGCCCCTCCTTCACCCCGGCGACGAGATCGTCGAGATCGCCGACGCCGCCGGAGGCGATGACCGGCACACGCACCGCATCGGCGATCGCCCGCGTCAGCTCCAGATCGTAGCCGACCTTGGTGCCATCGCGGTCCATCGAGGTGACCAGCAGCTCGCCGGCGCCGCGCGCCACCATTTTCTGGGCGAATTCGACGGCATCGATGCCGGTCGCGTTGCGGCCGCCATGGGTATAGATCTCCCAGGCGCTGAGATTGTCGCCGCCGACCGCCTGCGTTCTTCGGCGCTTGGCATCGATCGAAACAACGATGCATTGGTCGCCGAACTTGTCGGCCGCCTCGGTGACGAAGTCGGGATTGCTGACCGCTGCCGAATTGATCGAGACCTTGTCGGCACCGCACAGCAACAGCTTGCGGATATCGGCGATGGTACGCACCCCGCCGCCGACCGTCAGCGGCATGAAGCATTGGTCGGCGGTGCGCGATACGACATCGAAGATCGTCTCGCGATTGTCCGAGGAAGCGGTTATGTCGAGGAAGCAGAGTTCGTCGGCGCCGGCCGCGTCATAAGCCTTCGCGGCTTCGACGGGATCGCCGGCATCGACGAGATTGAGAAAGTTGACGCCCTTGACGACGCGGCCGTCCTTGACGTCGAGGCAGGGAATGACACGGGCCTTGAGGGTCATTTACACGGTCTCCTTGGTCCGGGCCGCCTTGATCAGCGCCAGCGCTTCCTTGGGATCGATACGGCCGTCATAAAGCGCACGGCCTGAAATCGCCCCTTCCAGCTTCCGAGCATCCGGCTCCAGCATGCGGCGGATATCGTCGAGAGAGGCAAGGCCGCCCGAGGCGATGACGGGAATGGAAACGGCGTCGGCAAGTTCCAGCGTCGAAGTCCAGTTGATGCCGGCCAGGATGCCGTCACGGTCGATATCGGTGTAGATGATCGCGGCGACGCCGGCGCCCTCGAATTTCTTGGCGAGTTCAATGATACCGAGTTCGGAGGCCTCCGCCCAACCCTCGACGGCCACCTTGCCGCCCTTGGCATCGATGCCGACGGCGACATGACCAGGAAATTTCCGGCAGGCCTCGATCACCAGCGCCGGATTTCTGACCGCGACGGTGCCGAGAATGACGCGCCGCAGCCCGCGCGACAGCCAGGCCTCGATATGATCGAGCGTGCGAATGCCGCCGCCGAGCTGTACGGGATTGTCAGTTGCCTTCAAGATCGCTTCGACGGCATCGCCATTGGCCGAATGTCCCGCAAAGGCGCCGTCGAGATCGACCACATGCAGCCATTCGAAACCCTGATCTTCGAAGGATCTCGCCTGGGCGGCCGGGTCGGTGTTGTAGACCGTTGCCTGTTGCATGTCGCCGAGCTTCAGGCGGACGCATTGGCCGCCTTTCAGGTCGATCGCGGGAAAAAGGATCATCTCGTCTTACGTCCGTAAACTGGTCGGTACCATCAGCGCATTCCACGCATCTACGATATCCGAGCGGAAAAAGACAGCGGCAATGGTAGCCGCGCCGAAGAGCAGAAGCAGCAGCAGGGTGACGGCAAAGCCGGCCCGGACCTGACGCCAGAAGCCCAGGCGCCTCTTGATCGATTTCTCGATGTTTCGCACCTGGCGCAACGCATCGCTGTTGACGGCGGTCAGTCGGATCTGCGGCTCCATCGCCTCGACATAGGTTTCGGCATAACTCGAAAGGATCTGCGAGGCGCGGTCGCGCAACGTATTGCGCAGGTCGGTCGAGAGATAATTGCTGTTGACGGCGGCAAGCTCGGCCTCATCGGGCGAACGGCCGGCGTTCCGCTTGCGATGGCTGAGAACGAAATCGCGCTTTTGCCGCTCGTAGAGTGCGTAGGCGAGCAGGCCGATCAGATCGTCCTCACCTTCGATATAGAATTCCAGCACGGCCTCGGCGATGTCGCCGGCGCTGACGCCGTTTTGCCGCCGGCTCGGACCGTCGTTTGCGGGGAAAGATTCATGGATCATCGGTCCAGCCTTTCTTTCAGCGCCTTGGCTGCGTTGGAAAGCGCTTTCCTATGGATGGCTTCGTCGACGCGGCGGATGATCGTGCCGCCGGGAAGCTTGATATCGGTAAAGGGGGGCAAGCCTTCCCTGGAGGGCCGCAACGTGTAGAACACCTTGGCTGATTTCCGTGAAGCCGGCATCGAGCTCACTCCTGTTCCGCCGTTTCCATACAAGGGAAATAAGGCGGCTGTATTAAAAGCCAGCCCTTGGAGCAATTCCAGCAAAACTGTGTAGCGGTTTTGTCTCCGGAATTGGGTGAACAATGCTCTACGGGTTCCAGCGCAGGAAATTGGCGATCAGGGCCAGGCCGAGCTTCTGGCTCTTTTCCGGGTGAAACTGTGCTCCGGCCATGTTGTCGCGCCCGACGAAAGCGGTCATCGGACCGCCATAGTCCGCCGTCGCAATAACATCCTCGGCGTTTACGGCGGCAAGATGGTAGGAATGCACGAAATAGGCGTGCAGTCCCTGCGACCCCGTCGGAATTCCTTCGAAGAGCGGATGTTGGCACTTCAGGTCGAGCGTGTTCCAGCCGATCTGCGGGATCTTGAGGGCGGGATCATCCGGCGTCATCTCGACGACATTGCCGGGAATCCAGCCGAAACCGCGCGTCACGGTCTTCTCGAGGCCGCGCGAGGACATGAGCTGCATGCCGACGCAGATACCGAGGAACGGCCGCGCCTTCTTCTCGACAGCCTCGATCAACACCTCGGCCATCCCAGGCACGGTATCGAGGCCGCGCCGGCAATCGGCATAGGCGCCGACACCGGGAAGCACGATACGATCGGCCGCGGCAACATCCTCCGCCCTGTCGGTAAGATCGATATGGGCATCGATGCCAGCTTCGTGGGCGGCACGCTCGAAAGCCTTGGTCGCCGAGCGCAGGTTACCGGAGCCATAGTCGATAATCGCGACGCGCATCGTCAGCGTCCTCCATCAAAACCAAAGAGACCAAGCGATGTTGCATCGCCGTGCGGGCCCATCGGACGGGCCTTGTTCTGCCAGTCCGGTGCCGCGGCGTCGTCACTAGCGGCGATGACCGCCCGGTCCGAAAAATAGATCTGCTCGGCAACGCCGATCGTATCCGCGGCAATGAGCGAGTCTTCGTTCCAGCCCTTGGCAGCAAGGTTGCGGACACGGAAATTCTGGCCCTCGAGACCGACCAGAATATTCACGCCCAGCAGGATTGCCGTTCCCGCCGGCCCGAGGCCCGGTTCGTCCATCAGCGCACCGCCAATCCCCTGTAGCAGAAAGGCGGCGGCCGCATGCAGCCAAAGCCGATGCGCCAGCAGCCAGACCCATGGAAACAAGAAGCCGAGCAACGTGAAGCCATCACGGATGGTTCGCGTCTCATCGGCCGTCGCGTTCGCGCTGCCGGGCGCTGTCAGAAAGATATAGCTGGATGTCATTGCCGCCGCTCCCTTGAAGGGCTCAGACGAGCGTGCCCTTGGTCGAGGGAACACGGCCCGCCTGTCTCGGATCGATCTCTGTCGCCGTGCGCAGTGCACGCGCAACGGCCTTGAAGCATGTCTCGGCAATATGGTGATTGTTGGCGCCATAATGGTTGAGAATATGCAAGGTTATGCCGGCATTCTGGGCGAGCGCATGGAAGAACTCGCGAACGAGCTCGGTATCGAAAGTGCCGATCTTCGGAGCGCTGAAGGCGACATTCCAGACGAGGAACGGCCGGCCGGAAAGATCGACCGCAGCCTTGGTCATCGTCTCGTCCATGGCGAGATCGATCGAAGCGTGGCGGGTGATGCCACGCCGGTCGCCGAGTGCCTTGGAGATCGCCTGGCCGATGGCGATGCCGGTATCTTCGACCGTATGATGGTCGTCGATATGCAGGTCGCCCTTGGCATCGATCTCCATGTCGATGAGGGAATGTCGCGAAAGCTGGTCGAGCATGTGGTCGAAGAAGCCGACGCCCGTCGAGATCGTCGATTTGCCGGTGCCGTCGAGATTGACGGAAACGGAAATCGAGGTTTCGTTGGTCTTGCGGGAAACGCTGCCCGTGCGGCTTGCTGCGGTCTCGGCCATATGGCCCTCCATCGGGAATAAGGCCGTTCCTTATCAGGCGCATCGGGAAATATCCAGAAGCCGGGCAAGAGAAAAGCCGGCCCATTTGCAATCCGCTCCGGCCCACTTACATAGGGCTCAACAGGGCCGGCATGCGGCCCGGCAGACAGGTGTTTTATGACAACAATCATTACAGTTCGAAAAGGCGGCAAGGTGGTGATGGCGGGCGACGGCCAAGTGAGCCTCGGCCAGACCGTCATGAAGGGCAATGCCCGCAAGGTGCGCCGCATCGGCAAGGGCGAAGTCATCGCCGGTTTTGCCGGCGCCACCGCCGATGCCTTCACCTTGCTCGAAAGGCTCGAAAAGAAGCTGGAGCAATATCCTGGTCAGCTGATGCGCGCCGCCGTCGAGCTCGCCAAGGACTGGCGCACCGACAAATACCTGCGCAATCTCGAAGCCATGATGCTCGTCGCCGACAAGTCGATCACGCTGGCGATCACCGGCAATGGTGACGTTCTGGAGCCGGAGCATGGCACGACGGCGATCGGTTCCGGCGGCAATTTTGCCCTCGCGGCCGCCCTCGCACTCATGGATACCGACAAATCAGCCGAGGAGATCGCCCGCCGCGCCCTCGATATCGCCGCCGACATCTGCGTCTACACGAACCACAACGTCGTGGTGGAATCGCTGGATGCCGAAGGCTGAACCCTATGCCTTCCGGCCGCTTGCCGCGGTTGACCTGCCGCTCCTCGCCAAATGGCTGGAAAGCCGGCATGTCAGGCGCTGGTGGAGCGATCCGGCCAAGGCGCTGGCTTCGATGGAAAAGCATATCGACGCGGTCTCCGTCTCGTGTTTCATCGTCACGCTGAATGGAAAGGACTTCGCCTTTATCCAGGCGGCCGATCTCGACGACGAGGACGATGAAGCGCTCGCCGGTCAGCCGAAGGGCACCTACGGCATCGACCAGTTCATCGGCATCGAGGAACTCGCGGGCAAGGGTCATGGACCGGCCTTTGTGATAGGGTTCTGCGATATGCTCTTTGCAAAGGGCGCGCAGCGGATCCTGGTCGATCCGCATCCTGACAATGCATTCGCAATCAGAGCCTATACCAAGGCGGGCTTTCAAGGACTTGGCGAAACAACGACGAAATACGGCCGGGCGCTGTTGATGGCCCTGGACCGCCAGGAGAATGATACACAATGACCACTTTTTCCCCCCGCGAGATTGTTTCCGAGCTCGATCGCTACATCATCGGCCAGCATGATGCCAAGCGCGCCGTTGCGATTGCGCTGCGCAATCGCTGGCGCCGCCAGCAGCTCGATCCGAGCCTGCGCGACGAGGTCATGCCGAAGAACATCCTGATGATCGGCCCGACCGGCGTCGGCAAGACGGAAATCTCCCGCCGCCTGGCAAAACTCGCCGGTGCGCCCTTCATCAAGGTGGAAGCCACCAAATTCACCGAAGTCGGCTATGTCGGCCGCGATGTCGAGCAGATCATCCGTGACCTGGTCGAGGTCGGCATCGGCCTGGTGCGCGAGAAGAAGCGGGCCGAGGTGCAGGCCAAGGCGCATGTGAGCGCCGAGGAGCGTGTTCTCGATGCGCTGGTCGGCACCACGGCATCGCCTGCCACGCGCGAAAACTTCCGAAAGAAGCTCCGGGACGGCGAGCTCGACGACAAGGAAATCGATATCGAGGTCGCCGATGCCGGTTCCGGCATGGGTGGCTTCGAAATTCCCGGCATGCCGGGCGCCAATATCGGCGTGCTGAACCTGTCGGAAATGTTCGGCAAGGCGATGGGCGGCCGCACCAAGAAGGTCCGCACCACAGTCAAGGCCTCCTATGGCGACTTGATCCTCGACGAATCCGACAAGCTGATCGACAACGAAGTGATCCAGCGCGAAGCCGTTCGCTCCACCGAGAATGACGGTATCGTCTTCCTCGACGAAATCGACAAGATCGCCGCCCGCGACGGTGGCATGGGCGCCGGGGTTTCACGCGAAGGCGTCCAGCGCGACCTCTTGCCGCTCGTCGAAGGCACGACGGTTTCGACCAAATACGGGCCGGTCAAGACGGACCATATCCTGTTCATCGCCTCCGGCGCCTTCCATGTCTCCAAGCCCTCGGATCTTCTGCCGGAACTGCAGGGCCGCCTGCCGATCCGTGTCGAATTGCGTGCGCTGAACAAGGATGATTTCCGCCGGATCCTGACCGAGACGGAAGCAAGCCTCATCCGCCAGTACCGCGCGCTGATGGAGACGGAAAGCCTGAGCCTCGAATTCACCGACGACGCAATCGACGCGCTTGCCGATGTCGCCGTGCATCTGAACTCCTCCGTCGAAAACATCGGCGCACGCCGTCTGCAGACGGTGATGGAGCGGGTGCTGGACGATATTTCCTACAACGCGCCGGATCGGGGCGGGACGGCCGTAACGATCGATGCCGCCTATGTGCGCGAACATGTCGGAGATCTCGCGCAGAATACCGATCTCTCGCGCTTCATTCTGTGATATCGGTGCACCGCTTCATGTCTTCCCGGCATGAATGACGGATTGTAACGAACGCGACTCTCGACAACGGGCCTTTTACTTTCTAGTGAAGGCCCGTTTTGTTTTCTGCTCGGCTTTATTCGGCCAAGATTCTGGTCCAGGCAGCCGCATCACAAACAAGACGATGGAACGGACGGGATAACGGATCGTGCGACGCCTTTTGACAAGCCTTATGATTGCCGTTGCCCTGGTGAATTCGGCGCCTGCCTTCGCAATGCAGACGGTGCCGGCCGGCAATCGTCACGCCGAGCAGCCCGATATTCCGGGTGCTTCCATCAGGCGCACCAAGGGCACCAAGAGCAGCTTCGATCTGAAATACGAAAAGGTTCATGAGCTTCTGGCAACCGATCGCGAGCTGATGAGCAAGATCCGCAAGATCTCCAGCGCCTACGGCATCAATCCCATCCATGTCGTCGGCGCGATCGTCGGCGAACACACCTATAATGTCGACGCCTACGACCGGCTGCAGGCCTATTATGTCAAGGCTGTCTCCTACGCCGGAGAAAGCTTCCGCTTCGCCTATGACGGCGAAAACGTCGACGAATTCGTGGCGCGGCCGCAATTTGCCGAATGCAAAGGCAAGAGCGATTCCTACTCGCTCTGGTCCTGCCGCGAAGATGTCTGGGAAACCGATTTCCGCGGCAAGACGGTGGGTGGTACGAGCTTCCCCAACAACCGCTTCAGCGCAGTCTTCTTCCAGCCCTTCTATGCCGGTCAGACCTTCGGCCTCGGCCAGGTCAATCCGCTGACGGCGCTGATGCTCTCCGATCTCGTGACCCGCGTGTCGGGTTATCCGAAGCTGAATGAGAAGAATGCCGGCGCCGTCTACAAGGCCATCATGGATCCCGATATCTCGCTCGCCTTCGTCGCGGCCTCGGTCCGCAGGTCGATCGACGATTACAAGGAGATCGCCGGCATGGATATCTCGGGCAATCCCGGCCTGACGGCAACGCTTTATAATGTCGGCAATTCGCGCCAGCGCGCCGCAGCCCTTGCTGCGAAGAACCGCGGCGCCGGTACGACCATCTGGCCGGAAGAGAATTATTACGGCTGGCTGATCAACGACAAGCTGGACGAACTTAAGGGCCTGCTCTAGCTTCAAGCTTGCCGGGAAGGCCTAGATCTTCCCCGAAAGGCTTTTACGATGGACATGCGTCCGGACCCCTTCGTCCCGCCAGCACCGCTGCCGCGTACCGTGCCGCCGAGCCGGCTGGAAATCATTCGCATCATCCTGCGCAATCCGCTCGAACTCTGGGGCGAGCCGTCCTACACGCTGCCGTGGATCCGCACCAATTTCTTCGGCCAGAGGACGCTGATCGTCAATGATCCCGGCCTGATCAAGCACGTGCTTGTTGATAATGCCAATAATTACCGCATGTCGGATGTGCGCCAGCTCGTCCTGCGTCCGATCCTCCGCGACGGCCTTCTGACCGCCGAAGGTCCTGTCTGGAAAAGATCGCGCAAGGCGGTGGCGCCTATTTTCACGCCCCGCCATGCCCAAGGCTTCGCCGGGCAGATGCTGCGCCAGTCCGAAGACTATGCCCGCAAATATGAGGGCGCCGGCGAGGCAGGCGCAATTTTCGATATCAGCACCGATATGACCGAGCTGACCTTCGCGATTCTGGCTGACACATTGTTCTCCGGCGAAATCGTCACCTCGAGCGGCCATTTCGCCGACGACGTCAATGAACTCCTGCATCGCATGGGCCGCGTCGATCCGATGGATCTGATGCGCGCTCCCTCATGGGTTCCACGTGTGACACGCATCGGCGGTCAGAAAGTGCTGGAGAAATTCCGAGCCATCGTGCGCAACACGATGGATATGCGGCTTGCAAAGATGAAGGCAGACCGCAGCAGCGCGCCCGAGGATTTCCTGACACTGCTCCTGGAGCAGGCCGGCCCCGACGGGCTGACCAAAGAAGAGATCGAAGACAATATCCTGACCTTCATCGGCGCGGGGCATGAAACCACAGCCCGGGCATTGGCCTGGACGCTGTATTGCGTATCGAACAGCCCGCATATCCGCGAGGGGATGGAGGAAGAAATCGACGCGGTGCTCGCTACCGGGGCCAAACCTGTGGAATGGCTGGATATGATGCCGCAGACGCGCGCCGCCTTTGAGGAGACCTTGCGCCTTTATCCGCCGGCGCCATCGATCAATCGCGCTGCCATATCAGATGATTCCTGGACAAGCCCCAAGGGCGAGCGGGTCGAGCTTGAGGCCGGTGTCACGGTGCTCGTCATGCCCTGGACGCTGCATCGCCACGAACTTCACTGGGACAGGCCGCGCGCCTATATGCCCGAACGCTTCCTGCCGGAAAATCGCGGCTCTATCGGCCGCTTTCAGTTCCTGCCTTTCGGCGCTGGCCCGCGTGTCTGCATCGGCGCAACCTTTGCACTTCAGGAGGCAGTGATCGCGCTTGCTGTCCTGATGCATCGTTATCGCTTCGATTCCACCGATCAGACCAACCCCTGGCCGGTGCAGAAGCTGACGACGCAGCCACAGAACGGATTGCCGATGCGCGTGACCCCGCGCATAATTTCCACGAAGGCATAAATCTTTCGAATTATTGCAGAATTGACTATGAATGAAAGCCGGGCAAAGTGGCAGCATTCAAAAGTCGTTGCCAGGGAGAATGTCGCATGAGCCGCGTTGATAAGAACGGTCTTGCCATCGAAACCGTCCTTCATGATTTCCTCGTCAAGGAGGTGCTGCCGGGCCTGGCGGTCGATGCGGACAAGTTCTTTGCCGATTTTTCGGCTGTAGTCCACGATCTCGCCCCGAAGAATCGTGCGCTGCTGGCAAAACGCGATGAGCTGCAAGTAAAGATCGACGACTGGTACCGCCGGCACGGCGCCCCGGCAGATATGGACGATTACCAGTCCTTCCTCCGCGACATCGGCTATCTCCTGCCGGAAGGATCGGACTTCCAGGTCTCGACCGAAAATGTCGATCCGGAGATCGCATCGATCGCCGGCCCGCAGCTCGTCGTTCCCGTCATGAATGCTCGCTATGCCCTGAATGCCGCCAATGCCCGCTGGGGTTCGCTCTATGATGCGCTCTACGGCACGGACGCCATTCCCGAGAGCGACGGCGCCCAAAAAGGCAAGGGCTACAATCCGAAACGCGGCGAGAAGGTCATCGCCTGGGTGCGCGATTTCCTCGATACATCAGCGCCGCTGCAGGACTGCCGGTGGAAGGACGTTGGCGGCTTCGCCGTCAGGGATGGAGCGCTCTCTGTCAGATCGATCGATGGCGAGCAGGCCATGCTGACGGATGGCAAGCATTTTGCCGGCTATCGCGGAGATCCCGCCGCCCCGACGCATATTCTCCTGAAGAACAACGGCATTCACATCGAAATCGTCATCGATGCGACGACGACGATCGGGAAAGCCGATCCGGCCGATATTTCCGATGTCTGGCTGGAATCGGCAATTACGACGATCATGGACTGCGAGGATTCGATTGCCGCTGTCGATGCCGAGGACAAGGTCGTCGTCTATCGCAACTGGCTCGGCCTGATGAAGGGCGACCTGCAGGAAGAGGTGGCAAAAGGCGGAACGAGCTTCATCCGCAGGCTCAATCCGGATCTGCAATATGCCGGCCCGGATGGTGCCGCCTTCGAGGTGCACCGCCGCTCGCTGATGCTGGTACGCAATGTCGGCCACCTCATGACCAACCCGGCGATCCTCGACCGCGACGGCAATGAAGTGCCTGAGGGCATCATGGATGCTGTTATCACCGGCCTGATCGCGCTTTACGATATTGGTCCCTCCGGCCGGCGGAAGAATTCCCGCACCGGCTCCATGTATGTGGTCAAACCGAAGATGCATGGGCCGGAAGAGGTGGCCTTCGCCGTCGAAATCTTCTCGCGGGTCGAAGATGCGCTTGGCCTGCTGCGCAATGCCATCAAGATGGGCATCATGGACGAGGAGCGCCGCACGACCGTCAACCTCAAGGAATGCATCCGTACCGCCCGCGAGCGCGTCGTCTTCATCAATACCGGCTTCCTCGATCGCACCGGCGACGAGATCCACACGTCGATGGAAGCCGGCCCAATGATTCGTAAGGGCGACATGCGCCAGGCGGCGTGGATTTCCGCCTATGAAAACTGGAACGTCGACATCGGCCTCGAATGCGGCCTTGCCGGCCACGCCCAGATCGGCAAGGGCATGTGGGCGATGCCGGATCTGATGGCGGCGATGCTCGAACAGAAGATCACCCACCCGAAGGCCGGCGCCAACACCGCCTGGGTGCCGTCGCCGACGGCCGCAACCCTGCATGCCACCCATTACCACCGCGTCAATGTCGCCCGTGTCCAGCAGGGGCTGAAGGATCGCGCTCGCGCCAAGCTCTCCGACATTCTCTCCGTGCCGGTTGCGGTGCGGCCGAACTGGACGCCGGAGGAAATCCAGCGCGAACTCGACAACAATGCTCAAGGCATCCTCGGCTACGTCGTGCGCTGGGTTGATCAGGGCGTCGGCTGCTCGAAGGTGCCCGACATCAACAATGTCGGCCTGATGGAAGATCGCGCGACGCTGCGCATTTCGGCCCAGCATATGGCGAACTGGTTGCATCACAAGGTCGTCACCGAAGCTCAGATCGTCGAGACGATGAAACGCATGGCCGCCGTCGTCGACGGTCAGAATGCGTCGGATACCGCCTATCAGCCGATGGCCGACAATTTCGACGACTCGATCGCCTTCCAGGCTGCCCTCGATCTCGTCCTCAAGGGTAGGGAACAGCCGAACGGCTACACCGAGCCGGTGCTTCACCGCCGCCGCCGCGAGCTCAAGGCGAAACAGGCCGCGTGACGCTTGCCGGAGAATGCGAAAAGGCCGCCGGAACGACAGTTCCGGCGGCCTTTTTTATACCGAATTCGGCAATTAGCTTATTGAATGACGACGACCTTGGACGTGCCCTTGCCGGGACGAACGCGGCTGTAGAGATCGATGACGTCCTGGTTCATCAGGCGAATGCAGCCCGAGGAAGCGGCGGTGCCGATGGAGGCCCATTCCGGCGTGCCGTGCAGGCGGAAGAGCGTGTCTTTACCGTCCTCGTTGAAGAGATACATGGCGCGCGCGCCGAGCGGATTGGTCAGCCCCGGACCCATGCCGTCCTCGACGTACTTGGCGAGATCAGGACGGCGGACGGCCATTTCCTTCGGCGGGTGCCAGTTCGGCCATTCCTGCTTCCAGGCGACGTAGGCGGTGCCGGCCCATGCGAAGCCCTGCTTGCCGACGCCGATGCCGTAGCGCATCGCCTTGCCGTTGGCCAGGATGTAATAGAGGAAGCGCTCGCGCGTATTGACGATGATTGTACCGGGGCGCTCGGTGGTCTGGTAGCTGACGACCTGACGGCGGAACTGCGGCTTGACCCTGTCGATCGGGATCGCCGGCAGGGAGTATCCGGCATCCTTCGTCACGCCGTAGGCGTCATTGAAGATCTGTGCTGTCTGTACCGTCGGGCCTGCGCCCTTGTCGTCGACGGATGCGCTGTCTGATGTCGTAGAGCAACCGGCCAGAGCGAGCGTCGCCAGCAGGCCAAATACAGGGAATGCATTGCAGATGCGCATGGATGACTCTTGAAGTTTTGGGGCAAGGAGAACGGTCTTTCGACCATCGTTGATTATGGTTTATTTTCGATTAACTTGCGCTTTGCAAGGCTACTGCAGCGCGACAAATCCGTCTGCCGCGCAAATTAGAAGCGCATGGTTTTTTTGCAACAACACGCCAGCCCCTCTGATGGTTATCCATGACGATTTTGAGCGTTTACAATAACAATCCGTTAATCGATGGCCGGCAATCGGACAGGGCCATGATGGTGCGGCGTGGAACGCAGATATTGCTGCATGAAATGCGCCACGCCGTGCTGCCCGAACTGCCGCTGGCCAGCGGCCGCCGCGCCGATCTGATCACTCTTTCGGAAAAAGGCGAGGTCTGGATCATCGAAATCAAGACCTCGATCGAGGATTTCAGGGTGGATCGCAAATGGCCGGAATACAGGCTGCATTGCGACCGCCTGTTCTTTGCGACTCACCAGGATGTGCCGCTGGAGATCTTTCCCGAGGAATGCGGACTGTTCCTGTCGGATGGTTATGGCGCCCATATGATTCGCGAGGCGCCGGAACACCGCATGGCGCCGGCCACGCGCAAATCCGTCACGCTCAACTTCTCGCGTGCTGCCGCGCAAAGGCTGATGATGGCCGAATGGGCGAACGGAAAACCGTTCACTGTGGACGACGTCTAATTATAAGCGCGCGAGGTGCGCGTCTATTTCGGCGCGCGTTTGGCAAGGATACGCTGCAGCGTCCGCCGGTGCATATTGAGCCGGCGCGCCGTTTCGGAAACATTGCGCTCGCACATTTCATAGACTCGCTGGATGTGCTCCCAGCGCACCCGGTCGGCCGACATCGGATTTTCGGGAAGCTCAGCCTTTTCACCCGGCCGCTGTGTCAGCGCCGAAAACACATCGTCGGCATCCGCAGGTTTTGCAAGATAATCGACGGCGCCGAGCTTCACGGCCGTGACCGCCGTTGCGATATTGCCGTAGCCGGTCAGCACGATGATCCTGGTGTCGTCGCGCCGCTGGCGGATCGCCTCGATGACGTCGAGCCCATTGCCGTCGCCGAGCCGAAGGTCGACCACCGCATATTTCGGCGGCCTGCCTCTCGATTTCGCAACGCCCTCCGCTACTGATTCGGCCGTCTCCACTTGGAAGCCGCGCGTCTCCATCGCCCGTGCCAGGCGGCGCAGGAACGGCCCGTCGTCATCGACGATCAGCAGGCTGGCGTCGGGACCGATATGATCCTCGTCCGACGCGGTGAAATTGTCATGATTCTGTTCTGTCATCGTCTCGGCCCCGGCGGTTGAACGCCCGATCTGCGTCAACCGCTATATCCTGTTTATGCCGACAAAGTCATTTTGTCGAATTTGCGTCGATCAGCATGCGTGGCCATTCGATTCGGATGCGCGCGCCCGCACTTTCCGGATCGCGGTTCTCGAAAATCAGCGATGCGCCGGAGCGCTCCAGCAGCGTCTTGGCGATGAACAGCCCGAGCCCGAGGCCGCCAGCCGTATCCTCTTTCTGCCGCTTCGTCACATAGGGCTCGCCGATCCGCGTCAGAATGTCAGGCGCATAACCGTTGCCATCGTCCTCGATGACGATCAGGACTTTGTCGTGATCGTGCTCGACAGTCACGATCACTTTCTCCCGCGCATAATCGACGGCGTTTTCGATCAGGTTGCCGAGCCCGTACATGATGCCGGCATTGCGGTCGGTGACCGGCTCACCCTTGCGCGGGCTCTTTTCGATGAGCTCGAGAGCGATACCGAATTCTCGGTGCGGGGCGACGATCTCCTCGATCATCGACGAAAGCGGCAGCCGGCGCATATGTGCCTCGCCTTCGGAGGAAAGCGTCGTCAGCCGCCGCAGGATGTCGCGGCAGCGTTCGCTCTGGCTGCGCAACAGCATGACGTCCTCGCGGAAACGATCGTCATCCTTGAGTTCCCGCTCCATTTCCTTGGCGACGACGCTGATCGTCGCAAGCGGCGTACCGAGCTCATGGGCGGCCGCGGCCGCCAGCCCATCGAGTTGCGACAGATGTTTTTCCCGCTGCAGCACCAGTTCGGTCGCAGCCAGCGCATCGGCAAGCTGGCTCGCTTCCATCGAGACCCGATAGGCATAGAAGGCGGCGAATGCCATGGTCGAGGCGATCGAGCACCAGACACCGAACTGCATGACGTTGTGGACATTGATTTCGACCCCGTCGAACCAGGGCAGCGGGAAGGGCGAAAAGGCAAGCACCGTGATGCAGACCATCGCAAAGCCGATCAGCGCGGTGCTGTAGCGGATCGGCTGCGAGGCAAAGGAAATGATAACGGGCACGCAGACGAGCGCGGCGAAAGGATTGGCAAGGCCGCCGGTGATGAACAGCAGCGCGCAGAGCTGCAAAAGGTCGAAGCCGAGCAGGGCAAAGGCGGCTGGCGGTTCCAGCCGATGCGTCGGTGGATAGCGGATCGTCAGGTAAAAATTCACCCAGGCAAGGGCGGCGATCAGCGAAGAGCTGGCAATCAGCGGCAGGGGAAAGTTCAGCCAGAAGGCAACGATGAAAACCGTCAGCGCCTGTCCGCCGACGGCAAGCCAGCGCAGCCGCACCAATGTCTGCAGGCGCAGCCTGCGGCTGTTGTGCCGGTCCTCCAGTGTATAGCCTTCCGTGTTGTCGATCATGCCAGGCTTGTCGATCATGCCGAGGGCTCCTTGAACGGCCCTCATGTACCACGCGGTTTTGCCCGTGTCGTCGGCAACGCATCCTCCGGCCGCTCCGGCCAGGGATGCCGGGGATAGCGCCCGCGCATATCAGCACGCACATCCCTCCACGAGCCGGCCCAGAAGCCCGGCAGGTCGCGTGTCGTCTGGATCGGCCGGTGCGCCGGCGAGGTGAGCTCGAGCAGCAGCGGCAGGCGGCCACCGGCAATGGCAGGATGCTGCCTCAGTCCAAACAGCTCCTGTACGCGGATCGTCAGCACCGGCTCCTCGCCCTCATACTGGATCGGATGCCTTTGGCCGGTCGGCGCTTCGAAATGGGTTGGCGCAAGCCGGCTAAGGTCGCGTTGCAGCTCATGCGGTACCAGCGACATCAGCCCGTTCGAAAGCCCGGCTGCGGAAATCTCGGAAAGGCCGCGGGCCTCGGTCTGAAAGGGTGCGAACCACTCGTCCAACCGGGAAAGCAGGGCATCATCGCCGACATCGGGCCAGGGCTCGCCGATCGTCCGGTGAAGGAATCCAATCCGCTCGCGAAGCTGCATGGCCTCCTTCGAGAAGGCAAGCTGATCGAGCCCGAGTTCGCGTACCCCGTCCACCAGCGCCTGGGTGACTGCTGCCCCGGACGGGCGCGGCAAAGGCGTCTCTTCGAAGACAATCGCACCGAGCCGGGTTGCCCGCCGCGCCCGGATTTGCCGGCTCTGTCGGTCGAAGAATATTTGGTCGTCGGTTTTGATCTCACCGGGCAACTCGGCTTCGATGTCGCCGCGTGTCACCTCGGCTGCCGCCAGAACTCGCGCCCGCGCCGCCCGTCCGGTCAGGTCGGCAATCACCAGCATCTGGCTGCCGGCCAGCCTCTCGGTTTCGGGCAGCTCCGCTCCGCGCCCGTTCGCCATCACGAATCGGCCGCGCCCTCCGCGCTGAATCGCTATTCGATCCGGGAACGCATGCAGCAGCAACTGGCCGGCAAGCGCCGGCGCCGTTGAGGCAACGCTGTCGAGGCCGCTCGCCAGCCGTCCTGCCAGCCGCCTTGAAGCCTCCGCTCTCTCGCCCCGCTCGGCCTTGAAGCGTCGCAGCCGCTCCTCGATATCGATACTCGTTCCGCCAAGCCCCTGTTCGGTGAGAAGCACGGCGATCATCGCCGCATCGCGTGCGTGTCCCACTTCTCCCGCCGAGACGACCATGGCGGCAAGCCGCGGCGGCAAAGCGAGATCGCGCATCACCTTGCCACGCGCTGTCAGCGCTCCGTCCTTGTCGAGGGCGCCGAGCTGGCCGAGCAGAACCCGCGCCTCCCTCAGCGTCGTTTCCGGCGGTTGATCGACGAAGGCAAGCGATGCCGGGTCTTGAACGCCCCAATGTGCGAGGTCGAGCACCAGCCCCGAGAGATCGCTGGAAAGGATCTGCGGCGGGGTGAAGGCCGGCAGTGCCGCTGTCTGTCCCTGGTGCCACAGCCTGACGGCGATGCCCGGTTCCGTTCGTCCGGCACGGCCCGCCCGCTGATCGGCGGAAGCCCGCGACACGCGCACCGTCTCCAGCCGTGTGATGCCGGTCGACGCCTCGAACACCGGCAGACGCTGCAAGCCGCTGTCGATCACGATCCTGACGCCGTCGATGGTGATCGACGTTTCGGCGATCGATGTCGCAAGCACGATCTTGCGTGTCCCCTGGTATGCTGGCCGGATCGCCGCATCCTGCTCCTTCTGGCTGAGATTGCCGTAAAGGGGGGCAATCAGCGTCTCGGCTCCGAATCGCCCCTGCAAGCGTTCCACGGTCCGGGTGATTTCCGCCTGGCCGGGCAGGAAGGCGAGAATCGAGCCGGCCTCATTGGCATGGGCATCGAGTATCGCCCGCGTCACCGCATCCTCGATGCGTTCGCCGCCCGGCCGATCCTGGTAACGGATATCGATCGGAAAGCTGCGCCCCAGGCTTTCGATGACAGGTGGATGGTCGAGCAGCGCGGCCACGCGTTCGACGTCGAGGGTCGCCGACATCACGAGGATACGCAGATCGTCGCGCAGTGCCGACTGGACGTCGAGCGCCAGAGCGAGTC
>NZ_CM172794.1:4470000-4803307 GCF_057653825.1 Rhizobium sp. WSM409
ACGCGGACCAGGCCAGTGGCAATTGTGATTAAAGTGGAACGCTCTGGAAAGTGCGGCCGTAGTGGGTGACAGCCCCGTACGCGTAGATATCATGATTGTCCTAGAGTAGGGCGGGACACGAGAAATCCTGTCTGAACATGGGGAGACCACTCTCCAAGCCTAAGTACTCGTGCATGACCGATAGCGAACAAGTACCGTGAGGGAAAGGTGAAAAGCACCCCGACAAGGGGAGTGAAATAGAACCTGAAACCGGATGCCTACAAACAGTCGGAGCCCGCAAGGGTGACGGCGTACCTTTTGTATAATGGGTCAACGACTTAGTGTAACAAGCAAGCTTAAGCCGGTAGGTGTAGGCGAAGCGAAAGCGAGTCTGAATAGGGCGATTTAGTTTGTTGCATTAGACCCGAAACCGAGTGATCTAGCCATGAGCAGGTTGAAGGTTGGGTAACACCAACTGGAGGACCGAACCCGCATCTGTTGCAATAGATTGGGATGACTTGTGGCTAGGGGTGAAAGGCCAATCAAACTCGGAAATAGCTGGTTCTCCGCGAAATCTATTTAGGTAGAGCGTCGAGCGAATACCCCCGGGGGTAGAGCACTGGATGGGCTATGGGGACTCACCGTCTTACTGATCCTAACCAAACTCCGAATACCGGGGAGTACTACTCGGCAGACACACGGCGGGTGCTAACGTCCGTCGTGAAAAGGGCAACAACCCTAACCTCCAGCTAAGGTCCCCAAGTCATGGCTAAGTGGGAAAGGATGTGAGGATCCCAAAACAACCAGGATGTTGGCTTAGAAGCAGCCATCATTTAAAGAAAGCGTAACAGCTCACTGGTCTAAATAAGGGTCTTTGCGCCGAAAATGTAACGGGGCTGAAGCCATGCACCGAAGCTGAGGATTTGCGAGTAATCGCAAGTGGTAGCGGAGCGTTCCGTAAGCTGATGAAGGGAGACCCGTGAGGGCTCCTGGAGGTATCGGAAGTGCGAATGTTGACATGAGTAACGATAAAGAGGGTGAGAGACCCTCTCGCCGAAAGACCAAGGGTTCCTGCTTAAAGTTAATCTGAGCAGGGTTAGCCGGCCCCTAAGGCGAGGCAGAAATGCGTAGTCGATGGGAACCACGTTAATATTCGTGGGCCTGGTGGTAGTGACGGATTGCACAAGTTGTTCATTCTTATTGGATTGGATGGGCAGCGGAGCGGTTCCAGGAAATAGCTCCACCGTATAGACCGTACCCGAAACCGACACAGGTGGTCAGGTAGAGTATACCAAGGCGCTTGAGAGAACTATGTTGAAGGAACTCGGCAAATTGCACGCGTAACTTCGGAAGAAGCGTGACCCCATGGTAGGCAACTATTATGGGGTGGCACAGACCAGGGGGTAGCGACTGTTTATCAAAAACACAGGGCTCTGCGAAGTCGCAAGACGACGTATAGGGTCTGACGCCTGCCCGGTGCTGGAAGGTTAAGAGGAGAGGTGCAAGCTTTGAATCGAAGCCCCAGTAAACGGCGGCCGTAACTATAACGGTCCTAAGGTAGCGAAATTCCTTGTCGGGTAAGTTCCGACCTGCACGAATGGCGTAACGACTTCCCCGCTGTCTCCAACATAGACTCAGTGAAATTGAATTCCCCGTGAAGATGCGGGGTTCCTGCGGTCAGACGGAAAGACCCCGTGCACCTTTACTATAGCTTTACACTGGCATTCGTGTCGGCATGTGTAGGATAGGTGGTAGGCTTTGAAGCGGGGACGCCAGTTTCCGTGGAGCCATCCTTGAAATACCACCCTTATCGTCATGGATGTCTAACCGCGGCCCGTCATCCGGGTCCGGGACAGTGTATGGTGGGTAGTTTGACTGGGGCGGTCGCCTCCGAAAGAGTAACGGAGGCGCGCGATGGTGGGCTCAGACCGGTCGGAAATCGGTCGTCGAGTGCAATGGCATAAGCCCGCCTGACTGCGAGACTGACAAGTCGAGCAGAGACGAAAGTCGGTCATAGTGATCCGGTGGTCCCGCGTGGAAGGGCCATCGCTCAACGGATAAAAGGTACGCCGGGGATAACAGGCTGATGACCCCCAAGAGTCCATATCGACGGGGTTGTTTGGCACCTCGATGTCGGCTCATCGCATCCTGGGGCTGGAGCAGGTCCCAAGGGTTTGGCTGTTCGCCAATTAAAGCGGTACGTGAGCTGGGTTCAGAACGTCGTGAGACAGTTCGGTCCCTATCTGCCGTGGGTGTAGGAATATTGACAGGATCTGTCCCTAGTACGAGAGGACCGGGATGGACATATCTCTGGTGGACCTGTTGTCCTGCCAAGGGCATAGCAGGGTAGCTACATATGGACGGGATAACCGCTGAAGGCATCTAAGCGGGAAACCCACCTGAAAACGAGTATTCCCTATCAGAGCCGTGGAAGACGACCACGTTGATAGGCCGGGTGTGGAAGTGCGGCAACGCATGAAGCTTACCGGTACTAATAGCTCGATTGGCTTGATCGTTCTCATTGACTATGCTCATCGAACTTCGTTCGATGTGCCAGACCTTTGTCCTGGCGCTGTCGCGGCTTTGCCGCTTCGCTCCGGACGGGCCGCGCCACAAGGCGCGACGGCCACTTGGCCTTGCGGAGCGCTGCTCCGACGCCCTCAAGAAGGTTCAAAGACGTGTTCAAAAAAAGAAAACAGGCTAACGCCTGCCAGCTTCTCAAAACATATAGTTGCGCTTTGCCGACCTGGTGGTTATGGCGGGGTGGCTGCACCCGTTCCCTTTCCGAACACGGCCGTGAAACGCCCCTGCGCCCATGGTACTTCGTCTTAAGACGCGGGAGAGTAGGTCGCTGCCAGGTCTGCAAAACGCAACTGATGTAAAACAATCTTCTCAGAACAAACTCTGCGGCCCATGCCGAACAAAAAGGGCCGCTCACAAGCGGCCTTTTGTGTTACAATACATCAGCAAATCTCAATGATTTGCTCTGGCGCGGGGTGGAGCAGCCCGGTAGCTCGTCAGGCTCATAACCTGAAGGCCGCAGGTTCAAATCCTGCCCCCGCAACCAATCCTTCCCTTAGATACTCCCAAGCCCCTGCCATGCAGGGGCTTTTTGTGTTGCCAGAAGAGAGCAATATCGCTGGCGCGAAGACTTCATCTTCGCTGGCGATGGTAGCTCCTCGTCCTGCGGACCATAACCTGAAGGCCGCAGGTTCAAATCCTGCCCCCGCAACCAAACAAATAGCCGCCTTCAGGGCGGCTTTTTGTTTGGTAACGGGTCGAGGGTTTAATGCCTAATCAGGGGCCCGCAAGAAGGCAAAGCCGACGCAGCGGGACAGAAAACTACAAAGCCTGCCCCCGAAACCAAATCCTTCCTTTTAAAGATCAGCATCTACCTTCTTATCGCTGGCGGAAAAGCTTCGCTTTCCCTGGCGATGGTAGCTCCTCGTTCGCAGAGCTCACCATAACCTGAAGGGTGAGCGGTCGATCGGGCCCGCCCGATAAAACAGTCCACTGAACTGTTTAAGACCCAACGGGGCAAAGCCTCAAACCGAAACCAAATTCCCAATAATACGCAAAAGCCCGCCTCGTGCGGGCTTTTTGCCAGATGTGGTCGAGGCAAACATCCAGGATCAGTAATCGGATTCGGATCCTTCAGTTCAATTCATTCCGGGCCAGGAATTCGGCTGCCTGTATTGTCTTCAAGGCACTCGCTGTCTCCCTGAAGTAAGGCAGGGTTTCCCAGAGGGTGCGATCGCCGACGATATAGAAGCGGCGTTTGGCGCGCGTCAGGGCAACGTTCAACAGGTTCGGCTTCGATGCGGCCCAGGCTGCAGCCCCGCTATGAGCGGCATCGGCGCCGAGCACCATGAAAACCACGTCTTCTTCCTTGCCCTGGAAGGTATGCACCGTGCCGATCCTTTCCTTCAGCCACTTCGACAGTCTTGGCGGAGCCGAGCGCGTATTTCCGTTCCAATCAACCCATGTTGCATGGGCCAGAGCCTGCTTCAGACTGTTCTTGATCTCCTTGAACGGCGAAATGATATAGAGGTCTGGCAATCCGCCGTCCCGGCGATAAGTGGCGGTGAGGAGATCGACGATGAAGCCCGTTTGTTCTGGAACGGCCTGTTTGCCTGACACCCTTCCCCTGACGTCGATCCAGGCGCTGTCGCCATAAAACGGCGGAGCGTCACCGGCCGGCCGGCGCTCTTCCAGCCCGAAGACCATCTTGTTCTGATAGGCGATCTGGTTGGCAAGGCCAAACATCGGATCGATGCAGCGCCGATGTACCCTGAGGGGACTGCCGATCCAGAGCCCATCGGCCTCCTCGCCCGAGACCGTCGTCCCATAGCGGTTGTTGGCATCGGCCAACATCTGCACCGACGCACTGTTCGGCGAATATTGTCCTGCCGCCGTATGCGGCGAGAGAGCCGAGGTGGCGGTGATCAGCGCGCTGGGCAGCGTGAAGACCGGTTCGATCTGCTGGGGATCACCGATCACCATGACGCGCCGCGCCCGCAACAGGGCGCCGACGGCCGCCTGCGGCACCGCCTGACCAGCTTCATCGATGAAGACCCAGCCGACCGAGCCGGTGTCGAGACCGTGGAACTGCCGGGCAAAGGAGGCGAAGGTTGTCGAGACGATGGGAACGATCATGAAAAGGCTCTGCCAGATCAACGCAATGTGCTCGCCGTCGGCGGGACCGTTGTTGGAAAGCAGTTTGTTGATGGCGACGATGTTCCCTCCAAAACCTCCGCCTTTCTTGCCCACATCCGCCAGCCACGCTTCATGCAGCGTCAACGCTGCTTCCAACAATGCCGAACGCAGACCTGCCAGTTCGTCCTGATGCCACAGACCGTCAATCTGGAACTGATCGGTCTCGAGATCGGTCAGGCGACCAGGTAGGGTGGGGTGATTGAGAATTTCCCCTAGGCGGCCAAACTCCTCCCTTTTTCTGGACCAGATTTCTCGTTGCGACCGCAGTGCCTGTTCGGCACGTCGATGTCTCCGCAAAGACTGTTCCAGCGCAGGTCTGAGGGTTTTCGTAAGGTGATGTTCGCATTCCGCCAGCGCCTTGCGCAGTTCCAGCTGTCTTCGTGCATTGGCGACGACATTGTGCCGATGCTGCCGGGCAGGGTTGGTCGACAGCACTTTCTCCCACCACGCAGGAGCGCCTCGGTCGAGCAGCAGTTCCTCCTCCTTCAGAGGAGACAACCCTTCCCTGAGGCGGAGCATGTCGGCGGCAACCATATCGCATCGGTCCTGTGCGTGTCGAAGTTCGGCCGCACCTGCTCTGACCTTTTCAAGCGCCTCGCGGCAGAAACCATCCTGCGAAACCAGGGCGATTTCGTCATGGAGATCGGCATAGCGTGCATATTCGCCGATCTTGTCGCGAACCACCTTGTCGGCGGCCTGAAATGCCGCCGATGCTTCGGCGAAGTTTGGTCCCTTATAACCCTTTAGCCACTCCCAGATGGTCTGTGGTTTGTCGGCACCGGACCAGCCGGGCTTCGGCCTTTCGGCGATCTCCATGAAGGCGAAACGTTCCTTGAAAGCTCGGCGATTCCGGGAATTGCCGAGCGCACAGGCGATTAGCCCCCATGGGCGGTCGCCGTCCGAGAGCCTGACGACCGCCCCATTGTCCTTCTGGCAAGCGACTTTGTGCGCGATGGTCTGCAGATATTGGAAGGAAGACGTTCTCGCGACCGAGCTTCGCTTCGGAAGGTCGCGCGAAATATTCTCCACGGCGGCGTTGTTGGAGGAGGCGACAACCATTTCGAATCCTGCCAGGGCCGGGATCAGCGCCGATATCGTGGCAGTGCTCCGGTCCGCGAAAATGATGCGGCGCGGCGCGCCATCGAAGGCTTCGCGCGCCGTCTTCAAGGAGGCCAGGATGCGAGCGCGCCGAACGATATTATCTGCGAACATGTCGCGAAGCAGCGTCGTCTTTCCCGTCCCTGGCGGGCCGTTGACCGAGAACAGTCCCGTTTCCGACAGCTCGTCGATTGCCGAATTGATCGCGAACTGTTGCATCAGGCTCATGGCGTGGTGAGGTTCGCTGAGCCAGCGCCCGCGGTTGAGTTTTCCAGGATGCAAGGCCCGAACGATCGCCCGGCGTCCATCCTCCGAGTAGAGGTCGATCCGTTTCTCATGCACCAGCGGGGTGAGATATTGCCTGAGCGGCGCGGGGACATCGCCATGCGTGACGCGTATCATCGCCCGCTCGATGTCCTCGATGAAGAAGCTGTTCAAGATACCGATATCGTCTTCAGCACTGGTACTCTCATCCTCCTCGTCGTCGGCATCGAGCGCATTGCTTTCCGGCGGTGGTGGCAAGGAGATGAACTCTGATTTTTCCACCCGGTCCCGGTAACGCATTTCAACAGCGGCAATGGGTTTCTCCTGCTTCGAGGCAAAGCCGGCCCAATCGCAGAGCAATTCATGCAGCGTCAGGATTTCGGCAGCATCGATCGGCTGATCGGTCGTGTCCTCGGAGGATGAAGATCTCAGATGCCGCTGCGCCCGAAAGTTTTGAAGCAATTCCGAGAGTTGCCGCTTGCTGTCGGCAAATGCCTGGTAGCCGAGCGAGGAGAGGCCGGATTTCCGCACCCGTCCCAGAGCCCATGGCAGCGTGGAAACTGAAAATGTTTCGAACAGCGGCTGTCCCAAGGGAGAGAGCTGCAAGCTGGCAAAGCAGGTATCGCCATCGAGGTCGCTGCGTTCGGCGTCGTCATATTCGGCGGTATCGGTCGCAACGCAATCGAAGTGTCTGCGAATATCGGCAATTTCGGATTTGCTGAAAACGCCGAGGAACAGGGTAAAACCCGTGATCTGCTTCTCCTCGGGGATCGCTGGACGACTGAGTGCGGCACCGTCATCGCCGAGCGTTTTCGCATGCAACCAGAAAACACTTCGGCCTTCACCGGAGACGATACGACTGGAGAGATCGTAAGGAATGAAGAACTCGATTTTGTGCCAGAAATCGAGAATGGCCAGAAGCCGTTCCCTTTCGGCGCCGTCTGCATTCGTCTGCATGACTTCTCACTGAGGAGTTGCAAAAATAGGCTCGCGCTTCTTTTAGCAACGATCGCAGCGCAAAATCAAAGACCATGGTGACTGTGCGTCCCGGAGCTGCCGGACCGCATTTCCGCACCATGGCGAAACCACATCAATGCAGACGTGGCCGGCGTCGCTCGCTGAGCTGCCGTCCTCGGTTCCAGCGGGCGATGGTCTCCGGCACGACGTCCGTCTTGCCAGCGGCGGGCTCGGTGATCGAGCGCAGGCGTTCGAGGGCAACGCCCGCCTTGGCGGCATAATCGAGTGCGGTCGGATCGTCCGAATGCACGTCCTGGATCGCGGCGAAAACCGCCTCCGCCTCGGCCAGCCGTTTGCTCGCCGCAAGGGCGATACCACGCTTGTAATGCGCCTGGATGAGATGCGGCCCGATCTCGCCGATCTGACGGAAAGTCTCTGCGGCCTGCTCATATTGATGCAGCGCAAGTTGCGTGTCGCCAAGCCGCATTTGGATCGGTGTCGGGTCGGGTGCTTGCTCGACGAGAGCCTTGTAGGCAGTCAATGCCTCCGTCAGTTTGCCTCGGTCGAACAGCAGATTGGCGAGCCCGAATTCCGCGCCGGTATGGCCTGGCGCCGATTGCAGGACCTGGTTGAAGGCGATCTCCGCCTTGCTCCGGGCTCCATTGCGGTACATGTCGAGCGCCTGTTCATAGACGAAACGAATGCTGCGCGGGTTGAGCGCGCCATGCAGGTTCTGGCCGTTGCGGGTGCGGAACAGGGTGCAGCTGATCCGCCTTTCCTCCACCCCGAACATGTACTTATAGGGTTCGTTTCCGCGCAGGAAGTCATAGGTCTTGAAGCCCTGCTCGATCGCCCGCCGGATGCAGTAGCCATGCAGGATGAGGCCGGGAGACGGCGTCTTCCAGTTCTCGTCGCGGCCGGTGATATAGAAGAGGATGGCCTTCTTCTGCCGGTCGACGATATTCGCCAGCGCGCCGAGCGGCTGGTCGCCATACCAAAGGACCGGCACCTCGAGATTGCCGCAGTTGAAGCTGTCCATCAGCATCTCGCGCGTGGTGACGATCAGCCGCTCGGTCCGCTCTGCGCCTTTGCGGGCACTCCATTTGATCCGCCAGAGATTGAAGAGGGTGTCCAGGTCCCGATCGATGGTCTCGGGAGTTGCCATCGTGATCCTGTAAATATCGTCGCCTTCGACCTTGCGCAGGAACCGCCGGAGCTTCTGGCGCGTCTGGCTGCTCATGCGCTGCTCGAGATAGTCGTCGAAGCTTGCCGGCAGGGGGACGATGGGACAGATCGTATTGTCGATATTCTCGCTGTTCTTGGGCGAGCTGTCGCGAAACATCACCTCCGGTCCCTGCAGCGCCTCGATCATCTTCTCGCGCCGGCTGGCAGGACCGCTGAAATATTCGAGTTTCAGGTCGGTCCAGTTTTGATGTTTGATAAACGAAGCAAAGCCCGCAATGGCGTGATGCTCGTAATCCGGCCTGACGATGAAGCCGGTATAATCGGCCGCAAAATTCCCGGCCATGATGATCTCGTCATAGAAGAGCCCGGTCTTTTCGTTCAGATGCGTGATGAGGCGCAGCGGAAGGAAGGCGACATAGGGTGCTTCGGGATCGCGTTCGCGAAGGGCGAGGATGAACCAGCGGCGTCGGCGCGACAGATAGTTCTTCAGCCATATCCAGGAGAGGAAATGCTGCGCGTCTGGATCTTCCAGGAAGACCTGATCCCAGTTCTCGCGCACCGCCTCGAACCCCGCAATGGTATCGATGATATCTATGCGCATGTCCGCCCCCCAATACCCCATACGTCACTTGGGAGGTTTCATTCTAAAGGGAAACACCGATCTTCAAATAAACCGTCCGGATGATTTGAGGCGCCTAAATGGGATTAGTCCTGAGCCCGGCGCATAACCCAAAATCGCAATCGGTTTGGTCAAAATCATATACAGATTCAAAGCGATAGAGCCAAACGCGTCCTGAAGGATGCCGAGCTTCAACGGACCTCGCCCGAAAGTGTGCAGCGGTTTTGAGAACATGAGTACATAAGGATTAGATCAGAGCTCGCCGGAGATCCGCGGGCTCGCATGGATGAAGGCCCAGAGCGTCCGGCTGATGGCGACGATCTCGGCGATCGACTTTTCCAGAAGGTCGAGCTCGCGCGCGTCCATCTGTTCGATCTTGCCGTAGCGGATCTGCTTGTCGTCCTCGACGAGCCGCATCAGCTGTGTGCTCGAGATCTCTCCCTTTTCGTCGAAGGAATAGATGCAGTGATTGTACTTGTTGCGTATCTTGGATTCTTTCTTCAACCGCGACATGGCTGAAAGGATCGCCTTCCGGTCGGAAGGGGAGGTCGAAGCGAGCTTGGACAGCCGTTCGATGAGATCGATCCGTGCGCGCGTGGTGTTCAGCGTCAGGAACACGACGATTGCTGCATCCTTTTCCACCCGGAGAAGATGGGCGATGATGTAGATCAGCAGGCTTTCGGTGTTCGTCCAGACATAGTTCAGGCGGCCGACCCGCAGCAGGACATCGGACATCGCCGCCATGCTTGACCCTTTCTCCCCGGAGGGAATCCATCCCTCAAGGGATGACATGTGGACATTACATTAGAACAACGCGCAAGTCCGTCATATCTACAGGTCCGCCCGTGCCGGATCGCGAGCGATCAGCGCTCCTTGAATGCCCGGGACATGCTGTCGGTGATCGGTTTGCTCAGATATTCGAAGAAGGTGCGTTCCGATGTCTGAATCAGCACTTCGGCCGGCATGCCGGGAACGGGATGGAAATTGTGCACCCGCGCAATCTCGGAATCGGGTATGCCGACGCGGACGATATAGACGTCCTTGACCGAAGCTCCCGAATTTTCCTCGATCGAATCGGCCGAGACGTAGAAGACCTTGCCCTGCAGAACAGGGGTCGTGCGCCGGTTGAGCGCCGTGAGGCGGATGGAGGCCGTTTCTCCCTCATGCAACTGGTCGATCGAGGTGCGCAATACCTGCGCTTCCAGGATCAGCGGCACGTGCGACGGCAGGATTTCCATGATCGGCTTTCCTGTCGTGATGACACCGCCGGCTGTGTGAAAATAGGAGCGCACCACCGTGCCCGACACCGGCGAACGGATAGTGGTCCGTTCGAGCACGCCGGCGGCCTCGCGCATCTGTTCGCGCACACTGTCCAGATCGGTTTCGGCGGTCTCGAGTGCATCGAGTGCCGCCTGCTTGTTGGAGTTGACGGCGATGACGGCTTCCTGGCGGAATTTGGCGATCTCGGCCTCGCTCTCGTTGAGCTCGCCGTTCAGTCGAGCAATGTCGCCCATCGCATCGGCGATCGCCCGCTCGATTGCCAGCAGATCCGTCCTGCGCATATAGCCGACCTTCACCAGCCGAGCCTTGGAGTCGCGTTCCTCGGTCAGCAGCGACAGCTGCCTTTCGAAGGAATCTCTCTGGCCCCTATAGCCGGCGAACCGGAATTCCAGCGACGCGATGTTCTTCCCGATCAGATTGAGCTGCTCTTCGAGCTTGATCTGCTTGCTGTGGAAGACGACGTTCTGGCTCTGGATGATCGCGTTGATATCGGGATCGCTGGCCTCCTTCGTCACGATATTGGGAAGCTGGAGTTCACGCAGGCCCTGCGCTTCGGCACGGAGCCTTGCGACAATGGCTTCCAGGCGCAGACGGCGAAGCTGCAGCATCCGCTCGTTTGAGCGGGATGCTGTAGGATCGAGGGTCAGCAGGATATCGCCTTCCTTGACCGTATCGCCTTCGCTGACGCGCATCTCCTTGATGATGCCACCTTCCAGATGCTGGACGATCTTGTTGTTGCCGGTCGCGACGAAGCTTCCCTGCGCGATAACGGCGGAGGCGAGCGGCGCCGTCGCCGCCCAGAAGCCGAAGCCTCCGAACGAGGTGAAGAGAACCGTCAGGCCGACGATGCTGTGCATCCGGATTGAGCGCGGCACGTCGCTATACCATTCGAGCTGCACCGGACCGGCCGTCTCCTGATTTTTCCGTCCCATGTCGTTCATCCCTCGATGCGCGGTGCTTGTTGACCGTTATTGCCGTTGTTCTTGGAAAGCGCCTGCAGCACCTCGATCCTTTCCCCGAACATGGCGACAGTACCCTCCTTGAGCACGAGGATCTTGTCGACGCATTGGAGAAGGGCCGGGCGCTGGGTGATGGTGACGGTGGTGATGCCCTGCTTCTTGGCGTGTATCAGCGCCTTGGCAAGAGCTGCCTCGCCTTGTGTATCGAGGTTCGAGTTCGGCTCGTCGAGGACCACGAACTTCGGATTGCCGAAGAAGGCGCGGGCCAGCGCGATGCGCTGCTTCTGGCCGCCCGAAAGCGGAGCGCCGTCACCCGCCACAATTGTTTCGTAGCCCTGCGGGAAGCCTGCGATGAGTTCGTGCACGTCAGCGAGCACAGCGGCCTCATAGATCTGGTGATCGTCGACGTCGTCACGCATGCGGCAGATATTGGCCTTGATCGTACCGGGAAAGAGCTGCACATCCTGCGGCAGATAGCCGATGCTTTCGCCGAACTGGCGCTGGTCCCAGTTGCGCAGATCCATCAGGTCGAGGCGAACATTCCCCGATGTCGGGACGATCGAGCCGACGAGCATCTTGCCGAGCGTCGTCTTGCCGGACCCGGAATTACCGATGATCGCAAGTGATTCCCCCTTCCTGAGCGAGAACGAGATGCCGTTGAGAATGACCTTCTTCTGCGGCGGCGGCACGAAGAGAATGCGTTCGACATCCAGCCGGCCTTCGGGATTGGGAAGACGCAGGCGCGGGAAGTTCAATGGGGAGTTCAACAGCAGTCCTTTGATCCTGCCATAGGCGGCTGCCGATCGGTTGAACTGATGCCAGCCTTCGATGGCGCCTTCGATCGGCGCCAGGGCGCGTCCCGAGATGATCGAGGACGCAATCACCATGCCGCCCGTCAACTCACCGGAGAGCGACAGATGCGCACCCCAGCCCAGCAGGGTGATCTGGGTGATCATGCGGCAAGCCTTCGATATGCCGGAGAAGATGATGTTGCGGTCTTGCGCTTCGACTTGCGATTTCAGCGAGCCCGCCGTTTCCCGGCCCCACATCTTCACCGCCTCGGGGATCATCGCCATTGCGTTGATAATCTGCGAATTGCGCGACATGGAATCGAGATGGAAATTTGCCCGGCTGAGATAGCCGTTGGATTCGGCAAATTGCCGGGCGGTGAATTTCTGGTTCAGATAGGCGATCACGAAAAGCACCGCGCAGCAGACCATGATGATGATGCCGAGATGCGGATGCACGAAATAGACGACGACCACGAAGAACGGCATCAGCGGCGCATCGAGAAACGCGATCAGCGTGCCGGATGTCAAGAAGCCGCGCAAAAGCTGCAGGTCCTGCAGCGTCTGATAATCCTTGCCGCTGCCATGCAGCGACGCCCTCGCCGCGGCGCTGAGGATCGGCGCGCCGAGCTGAACTTCGAGCTCCACCGCGGTGCGCATCAGGATAAAGCGCCGCACCGTATCCATGAAGGCCTGCAGCAGCACGGCGCCGATCACGGCGATCGAGAGCATGACGAGCGTGTCGACGGAGCGGCTTGTCAGCACCCGGTCGGATATCTGGAAGAGATAAAGCGGTATCGCCAGCAGAAGGACGTTGATGGCGACCGTAAACACCATTACGACCACCATGTTGCGCCGTACCGCCACCATCCCGCGCGAGAGGCTGGCGGCGAAATTCACAGGCTCGCTGCGCTTGTGAAAACCGCCGCCGCTTCCCCCGCCCCCGCCCCCGCTGCCCCCGGGATCGGAATTCTTGCCGTTTCCGCCGCCGCCGGTGCGCAGCCGCCTGTCGTTCTCGCTGATCGGACCGCTTTCTCCTTCGATGGTCTTGCCGAAAGGCATCGTCGGGCTCGATTTAAGCTCGGTCTTCTCTGTCGGCAGTTCGGGGGCCACCCGTGCTTCGATCTGCGGCTGGGCCGGCGCTTCCGCCGGTTTTGCTGTCGCCGGGCCCTGCGCCACCGCGACAGCAGGCGCCGTTTCCACTTTAGCTTCCGGCACCGCCGTCTTTTCCGGGAGGGGCGCCTGCGTTGCGCTTGCGCGTCCGGTATCGGCAGCCTCGGTTGCTGCAGCTTCGGACGTCTGCTTGCCGCCATCGGGAGACGAAGCAGCGGCACCGCTCAGCCTGCGAAGGTTCTCGACCGCCTCGTCGATCGCCGAGATGCACAAATCGGTCATCGTCGCTTCCGAAGGGGCAGCGGAGGGAATAGTGCCCGATCTCAGATCGAGGGCGCTGCCTGCCGCAAAGATTTGTTTCGAAATCTGGTTCATCGTGGTTCCCTCGCAATACTCAAGGTCACGCGACCATGGCTTGCATTACGTCGGCGGGGTGCGTCGACGACCATGAAAAATCATTCCCGGCATTGATGACGCCGTCAGCGCAATTGCCGCCCGCCGGATCGTCGTTGTCGAGAAAGGCGATGACTTCGTTGGCGAGCCTGTCGTCGGCCGGCTGCGGCTGTGTCGTGTCATGCTCCACCAGCCCGCCCTGAATGAGGATGGCGTCTGAATAGAGCTGGCCTGCCAGATAGGTCGTCTGGCCGAAACTGTCGTAGTCGACGATTTCGGCGATGTTGACGACCGCATTGCTGCCCGTGTCGATCGTAACCGTTGCGTCGGGATTGTTTTCGAGGATGGTTGATGCCGCCAGGGTCACATCGTCGGAATCGCCGAGGATGCTGACCTGTTTTATGATCGTCATGTCGTAGAGATTGCCGGTGATATAGAGCACATTGAGGCCGGCATAGCCCTGGAAATTCATATCGAAGGACAGCCCTTCCGCCATGTCGGGATCGCGGTCCTCGATCGCCTTCTGCGTCGCGACCATGTAGTCCGGCATGGCCGCGAACGGGCTGTCCGTCCCGACATTGTGGATCGAGGCGAAATTCCAGAGCAGGTTGTTGCCGGTCTGTATGTCGGCGCCGGGATCGACGCCGTCTTCGGCCCGCACCCAGTCATTGTCGTAGAGCAGCGAGATCTGCGTGATGCTGTTGATGTCGAGCACATTGCCGCCGATGATCACCAGATCATACTGCATGCCCATCCCGAAAAAGGAGGAGAAGTTGATGGAGGTATTGCCGCCGGTCAGAACCGTGGCTTCGGATCCAGAAGTGGTGACCGTCATCGTGTCGTTGTCGGTGACGAAGTGATATTGCTCGATCCACTGTACGAAGGAGACGTCGCCGTCGATGACGCTGACGCGCCAGCTGTTCGGGAAAGTCGGCTCGACAGCATCGTTGTCGGCATGGCTCGATGCTTCGAAGGTGCTGTGTTCGAAGAGGGCGATATTCTTGGCGACCGTTCCCGCGTCATCGGCGGAATGGCCGGATGAATGCAGCGTCGAAGCAATCTCGTCGTTGTCGCTGTAGACAAAGGCTTGGGAGATCGCGTCGATCTGGTGATAGTTGCCCATCACCGCCGTGACCGAGGCGATGACGCCGGTATTGATCACCGAGGCGACGTTGACAAGGAGGTTTGCACCGGCGGTCACATCAAGGCTGTTGCCACTCGGGTCGGTCTGCTCGACGGATGTACTGCTGTCGTCTGGTTCTTCCTGGAGCTTGGCGAGACCGCGGTCGGGCAGGAAGTCGTCGAGGACAGGGATATCGGTCGTCTCCTCGCCGTTGACATAGACCGTGTCGTTCTTGGGGGCGGTGGTGCTGAAATCATGCGTCGCGTCGCCGCTGCTGGGCGAGGCCGGCCCACTGTCCTTGCTATTCTGGATATAGCTTTCGAGATCCTCGGCGATCTTCAGCGCGCCATCATAGGTATCTGTCCGGTGGAGGCTCGCAAAAGGCGTGAAGATCTCGGCCTCGGTGCTGAAATCCGCGAGCCGCTCGATGACGAAACTCGTGTCTCGAAGGGGATGGACGCCGTCCGTCATATCCAGATAATCGTCGTCGTAGAGGACGTTGACCTGGAGGACATGACTGATCGCCGAACCAGGCCCGGCAAAGACTGTCAGTTCCGGCTCATCCGTGAGCACGATATCCGTAGGATCGCCGAAATGCGGTAACGGGATGTCCTTTCCGGCAATCGCCGCCAGCTTCTCGAGGCTCTCTTCGAAGACGCGGCCGAAATGGCGCGCCGGGCCAAATTCGATGTCGTAGCTGCCGCTTTTGTAGATGATGCCCGGATCGTAGTCCTTGAGCTGGAGATCGGAAGAGAAGGCGGCGGTAAAGGCATCCTGATCCGGCAGAGCCGGTCCATCCGCGCCCGGTCCTGCACCTTCGGCATAGTTCGTACGCAACCGCATCTCGTCGGTCGTCATCTCGAAGAGACCGATGAAGTGCGCAATGATTTCCGAAATCTTCTCGATATGCATGGTTCGGCCCTCCCATTCGAGATGACGATCGGCCTTGGAGGCACCCGCCGGGAGCCGTCGTGTGGTCGTCAAATCGTTTTCAAGCAGTCAAACTGCACCGGCTAGAGCCGGTGCAGTTCGTCTTGGTCGCTGGAGGTCGGTGTCAGGTGCCGGTATCCTCGCCGACGTCGGAGACATGAGAATTGCCGCCGATGACGCTGGAGTCGACCGTATTGCTGAGCAGGTTCGCACCCTGAACGAACTCGAGGTGGAAGCCCGAATTGGCAAGGATTGCCGAAGCATCGGCCGCGCTCGAGCCAGTGGCGTCGTCGCCGGCCTTGAGATCCCAGCCTTTGCCGTCCATCTCCATGCCTTCTGCGCTGTCGGCGGTGCCGCCATTGGCATTCAGGTTGTTCTGAGCGCCTTCGTTGTCCATCTTGACGTTCCAGGCGCTATCCTGGTCAGCCAGATGGTTCGCCTGGACGGCGCTGAAGCCGCTGTCATTGCCTTCGCCGGTCAGCGAATTGTTGAGGATGCTGTCGACGTCGAGAGTGAAGGAGAAGTCGTCGCCGAGGTCGAAGGTGAGGTCGTGTCCGGCAACGCCGAGGTTGGAGTCCTTGACGTCCTCGATGACGGCGAAGTCTGTGTCCGTCTTGTTGAAGCTGTCGGAGGTGTTGTTGCTGTCGGAGACCGTCTTCGTATCCGTATCCGTCTCCGTAACGGTCTTGATATCGGTGTCGGTCACGGTTTTCGTATCGGTGTCCGTGATCGTCTTGGTGTCGGTGTCGTTGTCGCTGTACGACTTGCTGTCATAGCTCCAGTCGTAGTCGGTCTTGGTGTCGGTATCGGTGATCGTCGTGGTCTTGGTGCTCGTATCGTCGTCGGACTTGTAGCTCCAGTCATATTCGTTGTCGCGGTTGTCGCCATTGTTGGCGGCGACGTCGATCTCCGCCTTGACGTCCACGTCGACGCTATTGTCGGTATTGTCGCGATTGTCGCCATTGGCGACGCCGCCGACATAACCGGTCGAATCGTCTTCGATTTCAGTCGAATTGATCGCGCTATTGGCAAAGCCGTCGGCAAGCGCCCCGACCTTTGTGATTTCGGTGTCGTCAGACATTGCATTCTCCAGAAAAAACCGGAGCAGCTTTTCGAAATCCCTCTCATCTCAAATGGGATTTTACTCGCGCTCGCTCCGATACGGTTAAGATCGGCAGATGTATTCGATACTAGTCATCTGCAGCTTCGTCGCGATTTGTTGATCAAATCGTTGGTATTGGGAACGTACGTACTCAGTACAAGGCCGCACATATCCAGCTCCGAATCCTGAAAAGGATAAGGAGTATTCAGGCTTTCTTTTCGTTGAGTTGCCCTAAATGGAAGCCATGTATCAAAAATGCATGACGATACCTGGATTTTCCAGTCGCCACTTGGACGACGATCACAGAATGCTGGAAAAAATGCGGATCCGATAGACACCAATTCGGGCTAAGGCGGATCCGCCCTGTCCGGATAGCCCGCAGATAGTCCCTGTCGTCGGAGTACTAAGATCTGTTCGGCAGCGGCGTCGGCGAGCAGCGACAATCCGGGGCTCCCGGCATTCGCTGCAGGGTTGAGGAGCACCTTTCGACGTTTCCCTGTCTCATATCCGACCCACCCTGCATGACGAAAATATGACAATTTGTACTGAAATATTACATTCAACTGAACATCTATAGTCGAAGCAAATATAGCCTTGAAGTATATATCATAGTGAAAATACAACCAAGGCATTGTATCGTATCGTTTTTCGTCCGCGAAAACTAATCACTTTGGGCCATTTCCTTCCTTCTCAATCCGTATTAACATAATTAAGAAATGTCTAAAAAATAAAGCGGTGACATCCGGGGTCGGCATTTCTTACTATCTTATACCCGCCATCGCTCCACGTTTGAGTAAAGTGTAACGCTAGGGGAGGCGTATATGTTCATGACAGGCTCAGGGATGGAGAATTCTGACCAGGGAAGAAAGTTGAGTACGTCCGGAGATACTATACTAGTGGTAGCCAAGGCGGATCTGTTTTCGGAATGCATGGTAGAAGCACTGGCAAAGAAATTTCCGAACTGTGAAGTGGCAAGCATAACGAGTACAAAGCCGATGCTGGAAAAAGATACCAGCGATTTTAAGCTTGTTTTATTCTATCATATACCCGGCCCGGAGCTTCATGAAGCGCTGCAGGCTGCCCGCGAAAACCACCCTGAAACCTCGATTGGACTTGTCGTCGAAGCGATCGATATGCTCGAGCCCTATGTCAGCCGGCTGGTAGAGGCGCGGATCATCGATGGCGTCCTGCCACTCAACCTGCGGCTCGATGTCTTTATGGCTGCAGTGGATCTGCTAATGAAGGGCGGCGAACATTTTCCGTCAGCACTTCTCAATCGCCTCACCAACAATAACGCCCAGCTGGAGCCTTCGCTCTATCAGACAAAATCGGTCGATGCGGCGCGCAGCAATGCGCTCAAGCTGAGACGCGACAGCATCTCTGCTTTGACCACCCGTGAGGTTCAGATTCTGGATCTCATATGCAAGGGCACGCAGAACAAGATCATCGCCGACAAGCTGCATCTTTCCGAAAATACCGTGAAGGTTCACGTCCGCAACATCTACAAGAAGATGAACGTCCGAAACCGCACGGAAGCTGCATCCCGCTTCTTCAATGAGCATTCCGCCGGTGAAGGCGACATGTCCGGTCGGTGGCGCAACTGATCTAACGCTTTCTTTTGCTTCAGATCGAAGGACGCGCAAAGCAACGCGACTTCTGTCCGAAGCCGCTTGGAGAGCAGATATAAGGCGCCGAGCCATGATAGGCTACGCTGCGGGCCGTTGCTGCAGTCGGGCGCTCGGCCCGATTTGCCGGATAGGCATAGGCCTTCGAGACGCGCGGTGCCTCGACCACGACGATGTTCTTTTTCGCGACGACCGCGATATCGTCATCAACGACCGCGCAAGCCGTTGGTCCGATTGCAACGAGCGCCGTTCCCCAGACGAACATCGCCAAGCGGAAACGCCGGCCTTTCAGCTGCGGTGTATCTTGTTTTTCTAACATGGCCAAAACCCCTCGCATATGGCGCTTCAGGATGCAAGACCGGCCGTGCCGTTGAGCGCGGCCAATCTCCCGCCTTCCCTCGTATATTAGCTGCATTGAGTGAAGCTTAAGCGGCGAGTGAGAGGCGTTGTTGCGGATCGGAAAAATGACTAGAGTGATTAATCATTCGTTATCTTGAAGAATACTTGTGTAATTATTTTGGATACTTGGAATTTTTAAAGTTGACCTCCACGCTAATCGTCTTATCATTTGAGTAGTAATTCAGTTATCCGAAGAATAACTACAAAGTTATTAGCGTCTTGATAGGAGGGTTCACGAACATCCAGGCGGATAAGGAAGACTTGAGGCGCATAAATAAATCAAAAGACTAAATACCTGGGAAGGAGTTTGTAATGCGTAGTTTCGTTCCCAACGAAGGCTATTCTAAAGTGTCAGGCATACCGGTGCTCCAAGGGCGACGCACCGTTCTTGTGAATGGCGGGGGCGGCTTCCTCGGTTCACATCTCTGCGAAAGGCTCCTGCAGCGCGGCCACAGCGTCACATGCCTCGATAATTTTTCGACCGGCCGTCGTGCGAATGTCGCTCATCTTGCATCGAACACCCGCTTCCGCATCGTCGAGCACGATGTTAGGCAGCCCTTCGATATTGACGCGTCGCTCATCTTCAATTTCGCCTCCCCCGCCTCTCCGCCCGATTATCAACGGGATCCCGTGGGAACGCTGCTCACCAACGTGCTTGGCGCCGTCAATACCCTTGATTGCGCGCGAAAGACCGGTGCGATCGTCGTCCAATCGTCGACGTCGGAGGTCTATGGCGACCCAACCCAGAGCCCGCAGCACGAATCCTATTGCGGCAATGTTAACCCGATCGGACCGCGCGGCTGTTACGACGAAGGCAAGCGCAGCGCCGAAACGCTGTTCTTCGATTACCACAGGACTTACGGTGTCGACATCAAGGTCGGCCGCATCTTCAATACCTACGGACCGCGCATGCGCCTGGACGACGGGCGGGTGGTTTCCAATTTTATCGTGCAGGCCCTGCGCAATGCCGACCTGACGATCTATGGCGATGGTCAGCAGACCCGTTCTTTCTGCTATGTCGACGATCTCATCGAGGGTTTCCTGCGTTTTTCGGCCGCGGGCAGCGCCTGCAACGGCCCGATCAACCTCGGCAATCCAACCGAAATGTCCGTTCGGCGCCTGGCGGAAATCATCCGGGACCTGACGAACTCGCGTTCCCGGATCGTCCACCTGCCTGCGGTCACCGACGACCCTCGTCAGCGGCGGCCGGATATTTCCCGCGCCATGGCCGATCTTGGCTGGAAGCCCCGCATCGGGCTCGAAGCCGGCCTGGCTCGCACCGTCGAATATTTCGACGGACTGCTGGCCGGCACAGAGAAGGCGGAGGTCCTATGAGATGCCCCGCTACATTCTCGTCACCGGCGGCGCCGGTTTCATAGGCAGTCATATCTGCAAAGCGCTGTCGCGCGCCGGCATGATCCCGGTTACCTACGACAATCTCTCCACGGGACATGCCGACAGTGTACGCTGGGGGCCGCTCATCCGGGCTGAGCTTGCCGATGCCGCCGCGTTGCGCCGGACTCTTGCGGAGTTTTCGCCCGATTGCGTCATCCATTGTGGTGCCAATGCCTATGTCGGCGAATCCGTCGACATGCCCAGGAAATATTACCGGAATAACGTCGTCGGCAGTCTGACGTTGCTCGAGGCCTGCCTCGATCAGGAGATCGATCGGATCGTCTTTTCGAGCAGTTGCGCCACCTATGGCGTCCCCGCTTCATTGCCGATACGGGAGGAAAGCCCGCAGCATCCGGTCAATCCCTATGGGCGCACCAAGCTGATCTTCGAGATGGCGCTGGAGGACTTTGCCGCCGCCTACGGCATCCGCTTTGCCGCATTGCGTTATTTCAATGCGGCCGGAGCCGACCCTGATGGTGAGCTTGCCGAGCGCCATCAACCCGAGACCCATCTCATCCCGCGCGCCCTTCTCGCTGCCGCCGGCAGGTTGGAGCGGCTTGATATCTTCGGCACCGATTATGCAACCGAGGACGGAACCTGCGTTCGCGACTATATTCATGTCAGCGATCTCGCGCAGGCGCATCTCGCCGCCGTCAATCATCTGATGGCGGACGGCGGCTCGCTCAGCGTCAATCTCGGCTCCGGCCGGGGCACCTCGGTGCGCGAGATTCTCGAGGCGATCCGTCGCGCCAGCGGCCGCGAAGTCCCCGTGCGTTATCGCTCCCGCCGCGCCGGCGATCCGCCGATCCTCTTTGCCAATACCGCAAGGGCGAAAGCGGAACTCGGCTTCGCGCCGGCTTTCTCGGATATCGATACGATCATCCGCACTGCCGGCCCCACCTTCGGGCTGGAGATGAGGGCATGAGCAATGTTTCGCAAATCGGCCATGGCGTCAGGACCGCCAAAGCCGTCAATGCTGATGCATTCGATCTTGTTTTCACCGGCTGGAACCGTGTCGCCTATGGCTTCGGCATTCTCTGCTGGCTGACGGCACTCGGCTTTTTCTGGATCTGGTGGTGCCAGTCCGCCCATATCATTTCTTGGGCCACATTCGTGCTCGTCACCCTCGTGCTTGCCTGGATCACGCTTGTACCGGCCTATTTCATCCTGATCTTTGTCGATGCGAGGACGGTCAGCCCTCGCGCAGGGCTGCCAGAAGGGCGGGTGGCTATGGTCGTCACCAAGGCGCCGTCCGAGCCCTTTGCCGTCGTCCGCACCACTTTGCAGGCGATGCTCGACCAGATCGGCGTCGATTTCGATGTCTGGTTGGCTGACGAGGACCCTTCGGAGGAAACCAGGCGTTGGTGTGCGGCGCACGGCGTGCTGATCTCCACCCGAAAGGGTGTGGCGGAGTATCATCGCACCACCTGGCCGCGCCGGACGCGTTGCAAGGAAGGCAACCTCGCCTATTTCTACGACCACTTCGGCTATGCGCGCTACGATTTCGTCGCCCAGTTCGATGCCGACCATGTGCCGACGCCGACCTACCTCCGTGAAGTCCTGCGCCCCTTTGCCGATCCCGGCATCGGTTATGTCTCCGCTCCCAGCATCTGCGATGCCAATGCCGGGGCAAGATGGGCGGCGCGCGGCAGGCTCTATGCCGAGGCAAGCCTGCACGGTTCGCTGCAGACGGGTTACAACAATGGCTGGGCGCCTCTTTGCATCGGTTCCCATTATGCGGTTCGCACATCAGCCCTTCGTCAGATCGGCGGCCTCGGCCCAGAACTTGCGGAAGACCATTCGACAACGCTGATGATGAATGCCGGCGGCTGGCGTGGCGTGCATGCGGTCGATGCGATCGCTCATGGCGACGGACCGGCGAGCTTCGCCGATCTCGTCGTCCAGGAATTCCAGTGGTCGCGCAGCCTGGTCACCATTCTGCTGCAACATTCCCGCCGCCACATCATGCAGCTGCCTTGGCGGCTGAGGTTCCAGTTCGTGTTCTCGCAGCTCTGGTACCCGCTCTTTTCCGTCTTCATGGCCATGATGTTCCTGCTGCCGGTTGCCGCGCTGCTGACGGGCCGTGTCTTCGTCAATGTCACCTATCCGGATTTCCTGCTGCATTTCGTGCCGATGTCGATCGTACTGACGCTGTTTGCCTTCTTCTGGCGGGCAACGGCAACCTTCAGGCCGCACGATGCGAAACTGCTCGGCTGGGAAGGGCTTGCCTTCATCTTTCTGCGCTGGCCGTGGTCGTTGGCCGGCAGTCTTGCTGCTGTTCGCGACTATATCTGCGGCTCCTTCGTCGATTTCCGCATCACGCCGAAGGGAAAGCAGCAGCAGCGGTCTTTGCCGCTGCGCGTCATCTCGCCCTATATCGGGCTCGCTGCCCTTTCCGCCGCTGCAATGATGTTTGCGACCGATGCCGCGGCCGCCCAGGGCTTTTATGTTTTCGCCATGATCAACCTCTCGGTCTACCTGTCGCTGACGGTGCTGATCGTCGTTCGCCATGCGGTCGAAAACGATCTGCCGCTGCTGCCGCAATCGCGCGGGCTGTGGCTTGCGACAGCCACCGGACTGGCGATTTTCGTCGCTGGCGGCACGCAGGCGGGGAGCCACGGCCTGCGCGGCCTCGAAGCTCTTTCGCACGGCCAGACGTTTGTCAGTTTCACCGAGACGCAATTTGCCGTGGCCGGCGCCGGCCTCGGCGGCGGCAAGACCAGGATCGTGAAATTCCACCTGAGATGGAATGGTTTCGGCAGAACCGGCCGAGACGAACAGGGTGCGTGAGCCGGCGGAACCGGCAGGTGTCGAGTATGGAGGATGTAATGGGTATCGGATCGAGACTATGGGGAGCAGCGCTTGCTCTCAGCCTGTGCCTGCCGGTGGCAGCGCACGGCGCCGAGGTTGCCAAAATGAAGGCGCCGACGCCGCTCAGCGCCTATGAGCTCTATCGGATCTATGGCGACAAGACCTGGACCTGGAACACCGGCGGCGGCCGTTTCTTCGATGAGGGCCGACGGTTCGTCGCCTGGAGCAATGATAAGGGGAGGCCGTCCTTCGCCGAAGGCAGATGGGTGGTCGACGATCTCGGCCAACTCTGCATGCGCGCCACCTGGACGAATGCCGAGGGCGCGGCCCGCGCCAGCACCTGTTTCGGGCATCGCAAGATCGGCAACACGATCTATCAGCGGCGCCAGCCGGACGGCAAGTGGTACGTCTTCCGCCATGCATCGGGACTCCCGGACGACGAGTTCGGCAAGCTCGTTCCCATGGACACCGTGAGCGCGAAGGCAAGCGAAGTGAAGCAGATCCTGCTGAGCCAGGAAGTAGCCCGAAAAGGAGGGTGAGCCATGAAGAAGCTGATGAAAAAAAACCTCTCGACCGCCGCGTTAGCGCTGTTGCTGTTGTGCGTCGCGGATCTGCCGGGCCGAAGCGAAGTGCAATATGCCGGCATTGCCCCGAACCCGGCGGCGGCCGTGCGGACGATCATCGATAAGCGCCCCGTCCTTCACACCGACGGCATTAAGTTCGGGGCCTACGATCCGCACGGCGATTTCGGCGCGCAGGCGAATGTCGCGACCGAAGCCCTGTTTCTGCCATGGGAGGACGTCGATCTCGAGACGTTGCGCGTCGCCGATGCCTATGCGCAGGCCAGAGGCCGCAACCTGCTGATCACCGTGGAGCCATGGTCTTGGGACGTCGATTGGCGGCTGACCTCCGCAGAGCTTCGCGCCAAGGTTCTGCGCGGTGACTATGATGTCAACATGCGTTCGATCGCGCATATGATATCTGAGCTGAAAAGCCCGGTGATCGTCCGCTGGGGACAGGAGATGGAGGACAAGTCAGGGCGGTTCTCATGGTCCGGCTGGAGCCCGCAGGACTATATCACGGCCTACAAGCGGATGATGGACATCGTCCGCCAGGAGGCGCCCAGCACCGAGCTCATGTGGTCGCCAAAGGGAGAGCCTGGCCTTGAGGCCTATTATCCCGGCGACGATTATGTCGACCTCGTTGGGCTCTCGGTCTTCGGCCTGCAGCGCTACGACGAACTCGCCTACAATGAGCACCGAACATTCTCGGAAGCGCTGAAGCAGGGATATGATCTCGTCGCCGGCTACGGAAAGCCAATCTGGGTGGCGGAGCTGGGCTATGAAGGCGGCGACGCCTATATCAGGCCGTGGATCGAAACTGCCACACTGAAGCAGAGCGCCTTCCCGAATCTGCAGGAGGTCGTCTATTTCAACGACCGGGATGTGCATGCATGGCCGTTCGATCTTGGCCGGCCGGACTGGCGCGTGGCCGAAAACCTGGGCAACTGATAGTCCGGAAAACAGAGGCTTGAAAAACGGAGAGGCCCGCCGGGGTGTTGCGGGCCTCTCCGCATGTCGGGCGACCGATCATCCCTTGATCGTTGCCTTACCCTCTTCGATGAGCCGGGTCGCCGCATCGGCGGGCGAAATCAGTTCGAAGGCGAGTTCGTCACAAAGCGGGCGCAGCACGCGCTGGTCGAATTGGGTTGCGCCCATCGGCACCGGTGGCGGATATTCGCCGACCTGATCCTTGAGCAGATTCACGTATTTGACCGTTTCCTGCTCTGTCGGGTTGAGTTGCGGCAGGATGGCTTCGCGCACGGTAGGCGACATTGGCACGCCGCGTTCCACGCCAAGGATCTTGCCGGCTTCGGGATCGTTGACGAAGAAGCTGATAAACTTCGCGGCAGCTTCGCCATGCTTGCTCGTCGCGCCCACACTCCAGATCAGTGCCGGACGGTAATAATGGCCGGACGGACCGCCCTTCTTGTCCCGTGGCAGCATGGTGATGCCAAGCTTGTTCTTGATGATCAGTTGATATCCGACCATCTGGTTTGAATAGGCCATCCCAATCACCGATTTGCCGAGACCAAGGCAATTGGTGTCGATTGTATTTTGATCGAGCGTCTGCACGTCGGCGGCAACGGTGCCACCCGCTTTGCGCAGTTTCTCCCAGTAGTCGAACCATTCCTTGGCATCGTCGGCCGTGAAGCCGAGCCCAACGCTTTCCCTCGCAAAGAGGCTCTTGCCGCGCTGGCGCAGCCAGGCATCGAACACATAGGCGTAGCGCGCCGCATAGGGGCCGCCGCCCTTGCCGGAAGACTTGGCGAGTTCGACGGCGAGCTTGGCGTACTCATCCCAGGTGAGGTCGGGCGTCGGCAATGGGATGCCTGCCTTTTCGAATTCGACTGTGTCGAAGAACATCGAGAAGGAATTGAGGCCGAGGCCAACACCATAGAGCTTGCCGTCGATGGTGGTCAGTTTCAGCATGTCGGCGCCAAAGGACTGAACGTCCAGCGTGGAGGGCACGAATTCATCGAGTGGCAGGCAGGCGCCGCGCTTCGAGTAGTCTGAAATTGTTCCCGGCTCGAGCTGGAAGATGTCGGCGATCGAGCGCCCGGCCATCTGCGTTGCGAGCTTCGTCCAGTAGCCGTCGCCCGAAAGTGATTCACCGACGAGAGTGACGCCAGGCGATTTCGACTGATAGAGCTTGGCAACCTCAAGCGTGCGCTTGGCGCGGTCGTTGGATCCCCACCACATGGCGCGGAGCTGTGCGTCTTCGGCAAAAGCCGGAATGGCGCTTCCGGCACCAAGGGCGAGACCGGCGGCCGCACCGGCTGAACCCATCAGAAATGAACGGCGATTGACCTGCATTGATAATCCTCCTTGTCCCAACTGCCCGCTGCCATCCTCCAACGGCATTATCGAGCACTTCGGCAATCAGATTACGCAAAAAAAATATTATTGCAAGAAGCAACCATTTTCTTGCAAATTTGCATTACTTGCATAATGTTTGCCTATGAACGACCAAAAGATCAGACGGCCGCGTCAGGCCGATATAGCTACATTGGCCGGCGTTTCCGTCTCCACGGTGTCACGCGTGCTCGCCAACGAACCTGGTATCAGCGAAACGGTGCGCCGCCAGATATTGAAGGTGGCGGCCGAGAACGGCTATCCCGTCAAGCCTGCTTCCGAGGCCGTTGCGGGGGGGCTGGCACTGATTGCCAGTGACGGCGTCACCGGCACTCTCAGCGTCTTTTATGAAGCGATCGTCGACGGCCTGCGTGCCGGCGCTGCCGAAGCGGGCATGCCTTTCGAAGTCCGGTTGGTCCGCGAGGACCGAACCACCCCGGATGCCGTGCGTGACTATATGCAGACGGCAGGCGCCGAAGGCCTCTTTCTCGTCGGCATCGATCCGAACGAGACGTTGCGCGACTGGCTGCAAACCAGCATGACACCCACGGTTCTTGTCAACGGCACCGATCCGAGGATGCAGTTCGATGGCGTTTCGCCGGCTAATTTCTTTGGTGCCTATGAGGCGACCAGCCGGCTGACAAAAGCCGGCCATCGCCGCATCCTGCATCTGAGCGGTTCTCACCGCCATACGATCCGGGAGCGCGTGCGCGGTTTCGAGGCGGCGATCGCCGCCGTCCCCGGCGCTGAGGGCCGTCTCCTGTCCCTGGCCCTTCAAGGCAGCGCCAGCCGAGAGGCGCATGAACGCACGGTAGCAGCACTTGCCGAGGATGCCGGTTTTACCGCCGCCTTCTGCATGAATGATTTCATCGCCGTCGGCGTGCTCGAAGCCGTCACCGAGGCCGGCCTGCGTGTGCCGGAGGATTTCGCGATTGTCGGCTTCGACGATCTGCCCTGCGCGCAAATGACCAATCCGCAACTTTCCACCATGCGTGTCGACCGCGCTGCCCTCGGGCGCGAGGCCGTTTCGCTGATGCTGTCCCGTTTCCGCAACAGGACGGCCTCTGCGCGCCACATCTGCCAGGCGGTCGTTCCCATTCCGGGAGGGACCGTTCCGAACGCCTAGAACAGGATGATTGAGGCCGAGGCCTAAAATCTGAATCCTGTTCTAAATTAAAGAGTTAGAGCATGATGGCGTCCGAAAACCGCTCACACTTTTTCGGCGTCATGCTCTAGAACCTGTGAGTGATACCGATGCCCTATGATCCCGCCAGCGCCAACCCGCTCGCCGGCAATCCGCTGGAAACCCGCGCCGATATGAGCCGCGCCCTTCTTGCGCTCTTCGATCCGCTGCTTGCCTGTTTCTCGAACGGCAATGCCCGCGTCACGCTCAATGGCGGCGGCGCCCATTTCGACCGGGCGGCGGCCGATCTGGAAGGGTTCGCCCGCCCGCTCTGGGGATTGGCGCCGCTTGGCGCCGGCAACGGCGACTTCGCCCACTGGCATCGTTTTGCCGAAGGTCTCGCAAACGGCACCGATCCCGCCCATCCCGAATATTGGGGAACGGTCAATGGCCGCGACCAGCGGATGGTCGAGCTTGCGGCTCTGGGTTTTGCGCTGGCTCTGGTGCCCGAAAAGATCTGGGAGCCGCTCGATGCGCGCGCCCGTAGCAATGTCATCGCCTATCTCAAGCATGCCCGGCAGTTCGATTATGCCGACAACAATTGGAAATTCTTCCGGATCTTTGTCGATATCGCGCTCGATCGTCTCGGCGCCGATTTCGACCGCAGCCTGACGCGGCAATATCTTGAGGAGCTCGAAGGCTTTTATATCGGCGACGGCTGGTATCGCGACGGAAACGTCCGCCGCATCGACCACTACATTCCCTTCGCCATGCATTTCTATGGCCTGATCTATTCGAAGCTCGTCGACGACGATTATGCAAAGCGCTACCGCGAGCGCGCGGTCCTCTTCGCTCGCGATTTCCGGCATTGGTTTGCCGCCGACGGGGCGACGATCCCCTTCGGCCGCAGCCTGACCTATCGTTTTGCCTGCGCCGGCTTCTGGTCGGCGCTCGCCTTTGCCGATCTCGAGGCTCTGCCCTGGGGCGAGGTCAAGCATCTCTGCCTGCAGCATCTGCGCTGGTGGAAGGACAAGCCGATTGCCGATCGCGACGGTGTGCTGTCGATCGGTTTCGGCTATCCGAACCTGCTGATGTCGGAGAGTTACAATTCCGCCGGCTCGCCTTACTGGGCCTTCAAGGCCTTCCTGCCGCTGGCGATCGCTGAGGATCACCCATTCTGGACGGCGAAGGAGAAAGTGCCGGAACAAGCACCTGAGATCGTCCCCCAACGTCATCCCGGCATGGTGATCATGCGGGCGGGCGGCGATGTCATTGCGCTGTCGTCCGGCCAGGAAAACCTGCAGATGCGGTGCGGCACGGAAAAATATGCGAAGTTCGCCTATTCGGCCCGCTACGGCTTCAGCGTCGAGGCCGATGAGCGTGCCTTTGCGCTTGCCGCCTTCGATTCAGCGCTTGCCTTCAGCGATGACGGCCTGCACTACCGCGTCCGCGAAACGAACGAGGAAGCCAAGCTCGCAGGGGAGGTGCTTTATGCGAAATGGTCGCCTTTTGCCGATGTCGACGTTGAAACCTGGCTCGTGCCCGCTGCACCTTGGCATATCCGCCTCCATAGGATCAGGACAAGCCGGCCGCTACGGATTGCCGAAGGCGGATTTGCCATCGGCCGCCGGGACTTTGAGCTGGATACCCTGTCCGCTTCGGGTGGGTTTGCCTATGCGGTCGGCGAAGCCGACTTCACAGGCATTCTCGATCTCGGCTCTTCGGTCAAACGTTCGGGTGTTGTCCAGAAGGCAATGCCCAACACCAATGTGATCGTCGCGAAAACCCTCGTGCCGCAGCTGCGCGGGCAGATTCCGACCGGTGAAACCATCCTGATGACGGCAGTGCTGGCGCTTGACGATCCCGCCGCCCTCTTGTCTGCCTGGACGAGACCGCCGAAAGCGCCTGAGATTGCAGCGCTGGAGGCCCTGGTGAGGGAAAAGGGCGTGACAGTCAGTGCCATCGAAGCGCCCGGACAAATGCCATGAGCCAGCCGGCCATTATCCTTGCCATGCAACCGTCGCGCACGCAGCATGTCCTGCCGGATGAGGTCCTGCGCCGCCTGGGCGGCATCGGTCGCCTGCTGGATTCTGAGCCGCTACAGCGCTTCGACGACGAGCGTGCGAGGCGTCTGCTGGCCCAAGCCGAAATCCTGATCACCGGCTGGGGCGGGCCCTATGTCGGGCCTGAAATCCTCGCCGCAGCACCGCATCTGAAGCTCATCGTTCATGCCGCGGGCACGGTAAAGGGCGTCATCGACGACGCCATCTTCGAAGCCGGTATCCCGGTCAGCCATTCGGCCGAGGCCAACGCCGTGCCGGTGGCCGAATTCACGCTGGCGGCGATCATCTTCGCCGGCAAGCGTGTTTTCCGTTTCCGCGACCTCTACGTCGCCGACCGAAATCGCAACCGGACACATTTGATGCAGCGCGAAGCGATCGGAAACTACCGCCGCACTGTCGGCATCGTCGGCGCTTCGCGCATTGGCCGGCGCGTGATCGAGCTCCTGAAACCCTTTGACTATAGATTGCTGCTCGCCGACCCGACGCTTGATGCCGCCGAGGCAGCGGCCCTCGGAACGGAAAAGGTCGATCTCGACGAATTGATGCGGCAGGCGGATATCGTTTCCCTGCATGCGCCGTCGCTGCCGTCGACACAGCATATGATCGATGCGCGAAGGCTGTCGCTGATGAAGGACGGCGCGACGCTCATCAACACGGCACGCGGCATTCTCATCGATGAGGCCGCCCTGCTTTCGGTGCTGAAGACCCGCCGTATCGACGCGGTCCTCGACGTCACCGACCCGGAGATCCCGGAGGCGGGCTCCGCTTTCTACGATCTGCCGAATGTCTTTCTGACGCCGCATATTGCCGGCGCCATCGGGCTGGAACGGGCGCGCCTCGGCGAGATGGCGGTGGATGAAATAGAACGCTTCGTGACCGGCCAGCCGCTGCTTTACCAGATCCACCAGGCAAATCTCGAAAACATCGCCTGAGGCGGGCTCAGGCGAAGGGTATCAGCGCGACGTCCTCAGCGAATTTGGCGAACCGTCATTGGCAAGTTCGGGCATGAGATCGGCAATGTTGACCACCTTGCCGGTGCGCGAGCTCTCCAGCGCCGCAATGCCGCAAAGCACCGACATGGCGCCCGCCCGCGTGCCGGCGCGTTGCGCAAGCTTGTCTTCCATATCGGGCTTGAAGATCATGTTACGCATCCGGTCGTCGCCGCCGTAATGGCCGCCGGTGAAATGCGGAACAACGATGCGCTCCACTGCCTCCTTACCATCAGGGAAATTGCGGATGAGCAGGATCGTGTCCTGCTTCGGCTCTTCCCAGGGCTGGGCTTCATACTGGCGAAGCTCGATCCGCCCTTTGGTGCCGTTGAAGGCAAGGTGATGGCCTTCGATCGGCTGGAAGGTGTTCAGCGAATAGGAGACGTGGACATTGTTGCGGTAACGGAGCGACACCACCATCGTATCGGGAATGTCGATGTCCTCGCGGAAGACGCAGCCGTCACGGAAGTAGCCGTCGATCTTCGAGGGATCCTCGTAGAGTGAATCAAGGAAGGGATCGGCCTCGAGATCGAGATAATAGTCGCATTCATGCGCGTGCGGACAGAGCTTGCAGCGCGGGCCGCGGAACGGGCCCTTGCGGCCGTAATTCTGCAGGTCGGCGAAAGAGGTGACGGCATCGGGATCGCTGTCGAGGTACCAGTTCAGCAGATCGAAATGATGCGTTGCCTTGTGGACGAACAGACTGCCGGAATTTTCCGTATAGGCATGCCAGCGGCGGAAGTAGTCGGCGCCGTGCTTAGTGTTCAAATACCAATGAAAATCGACTGAGGTGACTCGGCCGATCTCGCCGGCATTCAGCAATTCCTTGATCTTCGCGGCCGTCGGCGCATAGCGATAGTTGAAGGACACGTCGACCCGGCGACCAGTGCGCTTTTCGGCATCCAGAATCCGGCGAATCCTCTCGACCGAGGTCGTCATTGGCTTTTCGGTGATGACGTCGATGCCGGACTCCAGCGCCCGCACGACGATATCGTCATGCGTATGGTCGGGCGTACAGACGATGACGAGATCCGGCTTCTGCTCAGCAAGCATCGAATCGATGTTTTCGTAGAGCGGCGCATTACTGCCGATCATGTTGCGGGCGCGCTCGCCGCGCAGCGAATTCTTCTCGACAATGGCGGTCAGGTCGACATGCTCGCGCCAGCCGGCAAGCAGATCCTTGCCCCACATGGTGGTGCCGCGGTTTCCCGTACCGATCAAGGCAAAACGGCGTTTCTCCATCGAATGATCCTCCTGCATACGTGATGAAACAGATACTGAAATCAGGCCTGGCAGCAGCTCCTGAAGCGCTCGACGCAGGTGGCGATCACTTCGTCGGCCGGGCGTTTCCACCAGTTTTCGGCCGAAAAGATCTCCACCTCCTGAGCGCCGAAGAAACCGGCGGCCTCCACCATCCGTCTTATGCCTTTGAGGTCGATCACACCATCGCCCATCATGCCGCGGTCGAGCAGCATGTCCTTTGTCGGCACCAGCCAGTCGCAGATGTGGTGGGCAAAAATACGTTTCATGCGCCCGGCGCGAGCGATCTGATTGGCAAGATCGGGATCCCACCAGACATGGTAGACATCGACCGCAACGCCGACATCCTCGCCGAGCTGCTCGCACATATCGAGCGCGTGGCCGAGCGTATTTACGCAAGCACGGTCGGCGGCATACATTGGATGCAGCGGTTCGATGGCGAGCTTCACGCCGGCAGCCTGCGCATGCGGCAAAACGGCGGCGATGCCGTCGAACACCATTCGGCGCGCGGCGACGATGTCCTTCGAACTATCCGGCAGACCGCCGACGACGAGCACGAGGCAATCGGCGGAAAACGCTGCCGCCTCATCGATGGCCCGCCTGTTGTCGTCGAGGTTTTTCTGCCAGTCGGCATCGTTCGCCGCCGGGAAGAAGCCGCCGCGGCAAAGGCCGGTCAGCTTGATGCCGTTCGATTTGACGATCCGCACCGCCTCGTCGAGACCGACCTTGGCGACCTGGTCGCGCCACGGTGCAATCGAAGTGATGCCGTGTTTGAGGCAGATATCGACGGCTTCGGCAAAACCGCATTGCTCGCGAATCGTCGCCAGGTTGATCGAAAGTCCTTCGACCTGCATGTCATTCTCCTCCCATCACTACAGCGCCGCGCGTCTTTTCAGACGCGCAAAGGACGCTGTAGCACTTTGAATTGCTGCATAATTTTGTCCTCAAATCGGTTCCGACTTAAGGACAAAATTATGCAGCAGCCCGTGCTTCAGTTGACGCCGTGGACGGCAAGCACCTGTTTCATGCGCGCCGTTGCGAGTTCCGGATCGGCGAGAACCCGGGCCTTGTCGGCCAGGCGGAAAAGTTCGGCCAGATGCGTCAGCGAGCGGGTGCTCTGCTGGCCGCCGACCATGACGAAATGATCCTGCAGGCCGTTGAGATAGGCGAGGAAGACGACGCCGGTCTTGTAGAAGCGGGTCGGCGCCTTGAAGATGTGGCGCGACAGCGGCACGGTCGGCTCCAGCAGGTCGAAGAATTCATGGTTGCTCTTGCGGCCGAGCGCCTCGAGGGCCGCCGAGGCTGCCGGAGCGATGGCATCGAAAATGCCGAGCAGTGCGTCGGAATGGCCCTCTTCGTCGCCGGCGATCAGTTCGGCATAGTTGAAATCGTCGCCGGTATACATGCGCACGCCTTTCGGCAGCCGGCGGCGCATCGCCACTTCCTTCTCCTTGGAGAGCAGCGAGATCTTGATGCCGTCGACTTTTTCGGCATGGGCTTCGATTACCTCGAGGCAGGTGGACATTGCCTTGATATGATCACCATTGCCCCAGTAACCTTCGAGCGCCGGATCGAACATTTCACCGAGCCAATGGATGATGACAGGTTCCTTGACCTGGCGGAGGATCCGGTCATAGACGCGGATGTAGTCGTCCGGCCCTTTGGCGGCAGCGGCAAGCGCCCGGCTTGCCATCAGAATGATGCGGCCGCCGGCCGCCTCCACGGTTTCGATCTGCTCTTCGTAGGCCCTGAGGATCGTGTCGATAGTGACGTCGGGTCCCGGCGTCAGATGGTCGGTGCCGGCGCCGCAGGCGATCAGCGCATCCTTGCGGCCGGCCGCCTCACTGAGCGCCCGGCGGATGAGGTCGCGCGCTTCCGGCCAGCCGAGGCCCATGCCGCGCTGCGCCGTATCCATCGCTTCGGCAACGCCGAGGCCGAGATCCCAGAGCCGATGGCGGAAGGCGAGCGTGCGCTCCCAATCGATCGCCGGCGTCAGCCAGGGATCGTTGTCGGCGAGCGGATCGGCGACGACATGGGCGGCGGCAAAGGCGATGCGCGGAAAGGCCTTGGCGTCGCGCTTGGCGAGCACGATCGGCGTGCCGGTCAGCGTGTAGGGAACGATCTTGCCGTCGAGAGGGAGATTGATCGTCGTCACGGCTCAGAACTCCAGTGCGGGAACGTCGAGCCAGCGACGCTCGGCCCAGGATTTCAGGCCGAGTTCGGCAAGCTGCACGCCCTTGGCGCCGGCTTCCAGGCCATAGGGCCACGGCGCGTCTTCGACGACATGGCGGATGAACATTTCCCACTGCGCCTTGAAACCGTTTTCGAAGGCCTGCGTGTCTGGAACCTCATCCCAGGTCTTGTAGAAGTCGATCGTCTGCGGCTGGTCCGGATTCCAAACCGGCTTCGGCGTGTTGACGCGGTGCTGACTCCAGCATTTCGTCAGACCGGCGACGGCCGAACCATGCGTGCCGTCGACCTGGAAGGTGACGAGGTCATCGCGGCGGACGCGGACGGCCCAGGAAGAATTGACCTGCGCGATCGCGCCGCCTTCGAGCTCGAAGGTCGCATAGGCCGCATCGTCGGTGTCGCAGTCATAGGGCTTGCCCTGCTCGTCGATGCGGCGCGGAATATGCGTAGCACCGAGGCAGGATACGGCTTTGACCTCCCCGAACAGGTTGTCGAGCACGTAGCGCCAGTGGCAGAGCATGTCGAGGATGATGCCGCCGCCGTCGCCCTTGCGGTAGTTCCAGGACGGGCGCTGGGCCGGTACGCCCCAATCGCCTTCAAAAACCCAGTAGCCGAATTCGCCGCGCACCGAGAGGATCTTGCCGAAGAAGCCGGAATCCCTGAGCAGCGCCAGCTTGCGCAGGCCGGGCAGGAAGAGTTTGTCCTGCACGACGCCATGCTTGAGGCCGGAGCCGCGCGCCTTGCGGGCAAGGTCGAGTGCCACCTGCAGATCGTCGGAAATCGGCTTTTCGCAATAGACATGTTTGCCGGCATCGAGCGCCTTGGACAGCAGCTCGGCCCGCATCAGCGTTGTGCCGGCGTCGAAGAAGATCGTGTCGTCGGGATTGGCGAGAGCCGCATCGAGATCGGTCGACCAGCGCTTGATGCCGTGCTTCTTCGCCAGCTCTTCCATCTTGGCGCCGTTGCGGCCGACGATGATCGGGTCGATCTCGAGTTTCTCACCCGATTTCAGCGTAATGCCGCCCTCGTCGCGGAAGGCGAGAATCGAACGCACCAGGTGTTGATTGTAACCCATGCGGCCGGTGACCCCGTGCAAGATGATCCCCAAGCGTGCCATTTTTTCCTCCCAGCAGATTTTTGCGGCGGGAGCGGGCATCCTCGTCCGGTCCTCCCGAGCCGGTAACTAAACAGTTACTTGATGGCAGAAGAGCAGCGCGGCTGTCAATAGTCAAATCGGAATTTCGAGATCAGAGCCTTTCCGGGTCAGATTGCGGCATTCTGCCGGAGCAGGTTTTCGTCAGGGCAAAGGCGATTGGCGAAGGGCATACCTTGGTACGTCCGAGGCGATCGCCTTTGCCCTGGCGGAAAGATGCCCGGCCCTTCGGGTTGGCTGAAACGGGCCGGTCGACCATCCGACTCCGTTTGAGCCAACAGAATGCTGCAATCTAACCCGGAAAGGGTCTAGCGCTTGATCGAGGTCAGCGTCACGTGGACGATATGCCTTTCCCAGGCATTGAGATGGGTCGGCTCGATCAGATCGCGGCCGAAGATCGTCGAAAGCGTGTACTGGTTGGACAGGTAGAAATAACCGAGCGACGCGATCGTCAGGTAGACATGCAAGGGATCGGCGGTCTCGATGAAGACGCCCTGCTTCTTTCCCCGCTCGAGCACGTCCGAAAGCTCGCCGATCAAATGCGAATGCAATTCCTTGAGCCGGACGGACTGGCGCAGCCAGCGGGCCCGATGCAGATTTTCCGTGCCGAGCAGGCTGAGGAATTCCGGATGCTGGAGGAAGTAACGCCAGGTGAAGAGCGCCAGTTCGCCGATGCCTTCCTCGGGGCTGCGGTCGCCGATATGCAGCGCGCGTTCGGCGGTCCGGATGCCGACATAGGCCTCTTCGAGCACTCTGAGGTAGAGCTGCTCCTTGTCGCCGAAATAATGATAGAGCATGCGCTTGTTGGTGCCGGCGCGCTCGGCGATGGCGTCGACACGAGCCCCGCCCATGCCGTTTTCGGCAAATTCCCGGGTTGCCGCGTCAAGGATCGCGGCGCGCGTCCGCTCCGGATCGCGTTGGGCCGTTCGTTCGGCAGGTGGGCGCCGAGACCTTTTCTTTTCCCCGTTCTCGCCGCTGTCGTTCATTTCTCCACCTCCGCCTTCCCATGTTGCGCTCATAAGCCTTCGGTGCGAAATTGTAAAAACCGAATTTGAAAAGCCCGCGAGCGACACCGCTTGACACGCTCGCCGCTTTGCCCGTAGCTTGTAACCAATTAGTTATTTATGCAAGGGTAACTAGGTCCGGAAGCGTGTGGAGGCGCTTCCCTTTGGAGGAGGAAAAGAAATGACATTCCGTGTAAGCAGACGTAATTTCGTTGCGGGAGGAGCGACGCTTCTTTCGCTCTCGGCGCTGGGAACCAGCGCTTTGGCACAGGAAACGCGCTTGCGTCTCCTGTGGTGGGGCTCGCAGCCGCGTGCGGATCGCACCAACAAGGTGTCGCAGCTCTATCAGTCGAAGAAGCCAGGCACCTCGGTGACCGGCGAATTCCTCGGCTGGGGCGACTACTGGCCGCGCCTTGCGACCCAGGTCGCCGGCCGCAACGCGCCCGACGTCATCCAGATGGATTATCGCTATATCGTCCAGTATGCGCGGCGCGGCGCGCTCGCCCCGCTCGAATCCTATATGCCGGCCAAACTCAACCTCGACGATTTCGACAAGGCGCAGATCGAAGGCGGCAGCGTCGACGGCCATCTCTACGGCGTCAGCCTCGGGGCGAATTCGGCCGCCACGGTCCTGAACACCACCGCCTTCAAGGAGGCCGGCGTCGATCTGCCGACCCAGGCGACCACCTGGGAAGAGTTCGCCCGCATGGGTGCGGAGATCACCAAGGCAGGCAAACGCAAGGGCATGTTCGGCTTGGCCGACGGCAGCGGCGGCGAACCGCTGTTCGAAAACTGGCTGCGTCAGCGCGGCAAGGCGCTTTATACCGCCGACGGCAAGATCGCCTTCGACGTGGACGATGCCTCCGAATGGTACGACATGTGGGCCAAGTTCCGTGCGGCCGGCGCCTGCGTTCCTGCCGATGTCCAGGCTCTCGACAAGAACGATATCGACACCAACACGGTTTCGCTCGGCAAGTCGGCCGCCGGTTTTGCCCATTCCAACCAGTTCGTCGCCTATCAGGCAATGAACAAGGACAAGCTGGCGCTGACCAACTACATGCGCATTAAGCCGGAATCGAAGGGCGGCCACTATCGCAAGCCTTCGATGTTCTTCTCGGTCTCCGCCCAGTCGAAAGCCGTGGACCTGGCCGTGGACTACGTCAATTTCTTCGTCAAGAACCCCGAGGCAGCGCTGCTTCTGGATGTCGAACGCGGCATTCCGGAATCGAGCGCCATGCGTGAGGTCGTCGCGGCGAAGCTTGATGAGAACGGCAAGGTTGCGCTGGCCTATGTCAGCGGCCTGGGCGATCTCGCCGGCAAATTGCCGCCGCCGCCGCCTGCCGGCGCCGGTGAAGGTGAGTTGATGTTACGCAACATCGCCGAACAGGTCGGCTTCGGACAGCTGTCTCCCTCCGACGGCGGCAAACAGCTTGTCGCTGAAATCACGCAGATTCTCGCACGAGGCTGATCCCGTATGAGCAATGCGATGCGCACGCCCGCAGGGGCCATCAATGTGGAAAGATATCAGGGGGCCGTGGCCGAAGGACGCTTCAGGCGTCTCTGGAATGCCAATGCTCCCGGCTATCTCTTCCTTCTTCCATGGCTCATCGGCTTTTTCGGGCTGACGCTCGGGCCGGCCCTGATTTCGCTCTACCTTTCCTTCACCGACTTCGACATGCTTCAGTCGCCGCGGTGGGTGGGAATGGCGAATTACGTGCGCATCGCCACGGCGGACCCGAAATTCTCGGCCGCCATGCATGTCACCCTGACCTATGTCGTCTTCTCGGTGCCGTTCAAGCTGACCTTCGCATTGCTGGTCGCCATGGCGCTGAACCGCGGCTTGCGTGGGCTGTCGGTCTATCGTGCCATCTTCTATCTGCCGTCACTGCTGGGCGGTAGCGTGGCGATCGCCGTGCTCTGGCGTCAGCTTTTCGCCAGCGATGGCCTCGTCAATGCCGCGCTTTCATATTTCGGTATCGAAGGTCCAAGCTGGATCTCGCATCCGAACTATTCGATCTACACGCTGGTGGCTCTTTCCGTCTGGCAGTTCGGCTCGCCGATGATTATTTTCCTGGCCGGCCTGCGCCAGATCCCGCAGGATATGTATGAGGCCGCGAGCCTCGATGGCGCCTCCAAGTTCCGGCAATTCTACAAGATCACGCTGCCGCTTCTGACGCCGGTGATCTTTTTCAATGCCGTCGTTCAGACGATTGATGCTTTCAAGGCCTTCACGCCGGCCTTCATCATATCAGGCGGCACCGGCGGTCCGATCAACTCGACGCTGTTCTACACGCTCTACCTCTATCAGGAAGCCTTCGGCAATTTCCGCATGGGCTACGCCTCGGCGCTCGCCTGGATCCTGGTGGTGATCATCGCGATCTTCACCGCCTTCTCCTTCCTGACCTCGCGTTATTGGGTGCACTACGATGACTGAGATGACCGCTTCCGTCACTGCGGCCAGGCCGCCATCCGACATCACCAAACGCAGCCTGCCGGCGTCGCTGATCATCCACGCCCTGCTGATCGCTGCTTCACTGTTGATGCTTTATCCGCTGTTGTGGATGGTTTCGGCATCGGTCAGGCCGGAAAACGAGATCTTCTCGTCGACCTCGCTCATCCCGTCGTCGATCGATTTCTCCTCCTATGCGCGCGGTTGGGTCGGCCTCGATGTCAGCTTCGGCCGGTTCTTCTGGAATTCGCTGGTCATCTCGCTGCTGGTGGTGACAGGCAATGTCATCGCTTGTTCGCTGACAGCCTTCGCCTTTGCGCGGCTGCGTTTTGTCGGCCGGAACTTCTGGTTCGCGATCATGCTCGGCACGTTGATGATCCCCTATCACGTGACGCTGATCCCGCAATATGTGCTCTTTCTCGATCTCGGCTGGGTCAACACCATCCTGCCGCTTGTCGTGCCGAAGTTCCTGGCAAGCGATGCCTTCTTCATCTTCCTGATGGTGCAGTTCTTCCGCGGCATCCCGCGCGAACTCGATGAGGCGGCGATGATGGATGGCTGCAGCGCTTGGCGCATCTACTGGAAGATCATGCTGCCACTGTCGCTGCCGGTGATGGCAACGGCTGCGATCTTCTCCTTCATCTGGACCTGGGACGATTTCTTCGGTCCGCTGATCTACCTGAACGATATGAACACTTATACGATCCAGCTCGGCCTGCGCACCTTCGTCGATTCCACCAGTGCATCGGATTGGGGCGGTTTGTTCGCCATGTCGACGCTGACGCTCGTGCCGGTGTTCTTCTTCTTCCTGTTCTTCCAGCGCCTGCTGATCGAGGGCATTGCCACGACGGGTATGAAGCGTTGATGGCGGTAACGGGAAAGAGCGACATGAGCATCAGGACGGTGGCGATCGTTGGTTGCGGTATCGGCCGCTCCCACATCGTCGAGGGTTACCTGCCGCATTCCGATAAGTTCAAGGTCGTGGCGATCTGCGACCTGAACGAGCAGCGCATGGCGGCGGTCGGCGACGAGTTCGGCATCGAACGGCGCACCACCTCTTTTGCGGAACTGCTGGCCGACGACACGATCGACATCATCGATATCTGCACCCCTCCCGGCATCCATCTGGAACAGGTGGTCGCGGCCCTGGCTGCCGGCAAACATGTCGTCTGCGAAAAGCCGCTGACAGGCTCGCTTGCCGCCGTCGATACCATCATGGAAGCGGAAAAGACCGCCAAAGGCGTGCTGATGCCGATCTTCCAGTATCGTTACGGTGACGGCATTCAGAAGGCCAAGCGGATCATCGACGCCGGTATTGCCGGCAAGCCCTATACCGCTTCGGTCGAAACCTTCTGGCTGCGCAAGCCGGAATATTACGCTGTGCCTTGGCGCGGTAAATGGGCGACGGAGCTTGGCGGCGTGCTCGTCACCCATGCCCTGCATCTGCACGACATGCTCATGCATCTGATGGGTCCGGCGGCAAGGGTCTTCGGCCGCGTCGCCACCCGAGTCAACGATATCGAGGTCGAGGATTGTGCCTCCGCCAGCCTGCTGATGGAAAACGGCGCCTTTGTCTCGCTGTCTTGCACGCTTGGTTCGCAGGAGCAGATTAGCCGGCTCAGGCTGCACTTCGAGAACGTCACTTTCGAAAGCAGCCACGAACCCTATACCCCCGGCAAGGACCCCTGGAAGATCATCGCCGCGAATGACGACGTGCGGGAAAAGATCGAACGGGTGGTTGGCGACTGGCAGCCGGTCGCGCCGCGTTTCACCACGCAGATGGGCCAGTTCCATGCCTTTTTGAGTGGCCATGCGCCGCTGCCGGTAACGAGCTGGGACGCGCGCCGGGCGCTGGAACTCGTCACCGCCATCTACCAATCTTCCGACAGCGGCGCTGACGTGCCGCTGCCGGTCGGTCCCGACAGTCCGAAATACGCCGATTGGCGCGCAAGAACGAAGTAACCGATAAAACAAGAAGAGAGGGTTTTGAGAAGATGGCAACCAGTGTCGTTCTTCAGAAGGTCGAGAAGCGCTACGGCTCGCTGGATGTGATCCATGGCATCGATCTGACGATCGATCCCGGCGAATTCGTCGTTTTTGTCGGTCCCTCGGGCTGCGGAAAATCGACCCTTCTGCGCATGATCGCCGGTCTCGAGGAGATCACCGGCGGCGGGCTGCTGCTCGACAACGAACGCATGAACGAGGTGGCGCCTGCCAAGCGCGGCATCGCCATGGTCTTCCAGTCCTATGCGCTCTATCCCCATATGTCGGTCTACAAGAACCTCGCCTTCGGCCTGGAGACGGCGGGTTACAAGAAGGCCGATATCCAGCCGAAGGTGAAGCGCGCCGCCGAGATCCTGCAGATCGAGAAGCTGCTGGAGCGCAAGCCGAAGGCGCTCTCCGGCGGCCAGCGCCAGCGTGTCGCCATCGGCCGCGCCATCGTGCGCGAGCCGCGGATCTTCCTGTTCGACGAGCCGCTGTCGAACCTCGATGCCGAACTGCGCGTGCAGATGCGCGTCGAGATCTCCCGCCTGCATCGCAGCCTCGGCAATACGATGATCTATGTCACGCATGACCAGGTCGAAGCCATGACGATGGCGGACAAGATCGTGGTGTTGAATTCCGGCCGCATCGAGCAGGTCGGCGCGCCGCTCGATCTCTATAACAACCCGGCCAACCGCTTCGTCGCCGGCTTCATCGGCAGCCCGAAGATGAATTTTTTGAAGGCCCGCATCGAGCAGGTCGGCGAGACCGAAACCAGCATCCATGTCTGCGGCAATTCCGTCCGCCTGCCGCGCCGGCTGAAAGGCGGAGCCGGAGAGGAGGTCACCTTCGGCATCCGTCCCGAGCATCTTTCGCTGGCCGAAGGCGCAATCGCGCTCTCGACCGTCAACGTCGATCTCGTCGAAAATCTCGGCGGCGCCACCATGCTCTACACCACGACGCCGGATAACCAGCTCCTGACCGTCGCGCTTGACGGCCAGCAGAAGGTGGAGCGCGGCGCCAATGTGAAGGCTTCCTTCGATCCGGCCCGCTGCCACGTCTTCGACGCGGCCGGCAAGACGATCTAAGCGCACCGCCGCTTGACATCAGATCCTCCTCTGCCCCATCATTTCGGAAGGGGCAGAAGGGGATGAGCATGACGCCTGAAGATAGGATTCATGCACTTGGCATCTGGCAGGGCCCGATCGAAATTTCGCCGATAGCAGGCGGCATCACCAACAGGAATTATCTGGTCAGCGATGCCGTCGCGCGCTGTGTGGTCAGGCTCGGCACCGATATTCCGATCCATCACATCACCAGGCAGAACGAGCTTGCCGCAAGCCGTGCCGCCCATGCAGCCGGCATTTCGCCGGCGGTCATCCACCATTCGCCGGGCGTCCTGGTGCTCGAATATATCGAGGCGAGAGCGCTTTCGCCGGAGGATATCAGGACACCTGATACGCTCGCCCGGGTCGTTCCGCTCGTCCGCGCCTGCCATCGCGACATCGCCCGGCATTTCCGCGGCCAGGCGATGATCTTCTGGGTCTTCCACGTCATCCGCGATTATGCCGCCAATCTGAAGGCGTCGGAGAGTGCCTATCTCCCTCTGCTGTCGGGGCTCATCGGCAGGGCTGAGACGCTGGAAGAAGCGGCAGGGCCTTTCGAGATCGCCTTCGGCCACAACGATCTGTTGGCCGCCAACTTTCTCGATGACGGCAAGAGGCTCTGGCTGATCGACTGGGACTATGCCGGTTTCAACACGCCGCTTTTCGATCTCGGCGGATTGGCCTCCAACAACGAACTCTCGCAAGCGGCCGAGCGCGCGATGCTGGAAACCTATTTCGACCGGCCGCTGACCGATAATCTCAGCCGGCGCTATACCGCGATGAAATGCGCCTCGCTGCTGCGCGAGACGCTCTGGAGCATGATTTCGGAAATCCATTCCACCATCGATTTCGATTACGCCGGCTACACGGCCGAAAATCTCGCGCGCTTCGAGCGCGCCTATCAAGCCTTTGAACAGGACCAATAAATGACGAAGGAATTACCGAAGACGGCGAAAGCCGTGGTCATCGGTGGCGGCATCATCGGCTGCTCGACAGCCTATCATCTCGGCAAGCTCGGCTGGACCGATACTGTCCTGCTGGAGCGCAAGAAGCTTACCTCGGGCACCACCTTCCACGCCGCCGGCCTCGTCGGCCAGCTGCGCACCAGCGCCAACATCACCCAGCTTCTCGGCTATTCCGTCGATCTCTACAAACGGCTGGAGGCGGAAACGGGTCTCGGCACCGGCTGGAAGATGAATGGCGGCCTGCGCCTTGCCTGCAATGAGGAACGCTGGACCGAGGTCAGGCGCCAGGCGACCACCGCCCAGTCCTTCGGTCTCGAAATGCAATTGCTGACGCCGCAGGAAGCCTTCGATCTCTGGCCGCTGATGACGGTGGACGATCTCGTCGGCGCTGCCTTCCTCCCGACCGACGGCCAGGCCAACCCCTCCGACATCACCCAGGCGCTGGCAAAGGGCGCCCGCATGTCAGGCGTTTCGATCTTCGAGGATACCGAAGTCCTCGACCTTGAAATCGACAAGGGAAGGATTCGTGCCGTCGTCACGGCGCAAGGGCGCATCGAATGCGAGCGCGTCGTCGTCTGCGCCGGCCAATGGACGCGCGCCTTCGCCGCCCGCTTCGGCGTCAACGTGCCGCTGGTCTCGGTCGAGCATCAATACATCATCACCGAATCCTTCGGCGCGCCCTCCAACCTGCCGACGCTGCGCGATCCCGATCGCCTGACCTACTATAAGGAGGAGGTCGGTGGCATCGTCATGGGCGGTTACGAGCCGAACCCCATTCCCTGGGCGAAAGCCGGCATCCCCGAAGGTTTCCACTACACGCTGCTCGACAGCAATTTCGACCATTTCGAACAGATCATGGAACAGGCGCTCGGCCGCGTTCCGGCGCTGGAGAGCGTCGGCGTCAAGCAGTTGCTGAACGGCCCGGAAAGCTTCACGCCGGATGGCAACTTCATTCTCGGCGAGGCCCCGGAGCTGAAGAATTTCTTTGTCGGCGCCGGTTTCAACGCCTTCGGCATTGCCTCGGCCGGCGGCGCCGGCATGGCGCTTGCCGAATGGGTGACGAAGGGCGAACCGCCTTATGATCTCTGGCCGGTCGATATCCGCCGTTTCGGCCGGCCGCATTTCGATACCGACTGGGTGCGCACGCGCACGCTCGAAGCCTATGGCAAACATTACACCATGGCCTGGCCGTTCGAGGAACATTCGAGCGGGCGCCCTTGCCGCAAATCACCGCTCTATGACCGGCTGAAGGCGCAGGGCGCCTGTTTCGGCGAAAAGCTCGGCTGGGAACGGCCGAACTGGTTTGCCGATCTCTTCGCCAACGAGGAGCCGAAGGATGTCTACAGCTACACCAGGCAGAACTGGTTCGACGCCGTCGGCCGCGAACATAAGGCCGTGCGCGAAGCGGCCGTCATCTTCGACCAGACCTCCTTTGCCAAATTCGTCCTGAAGGGCAGGGATGCCGAGGCAGCCTTGTCCTGGATCGCCGCCAACGATGTCGCAAGGCCGGTCGGCTCGCTTGTCTACACGCAGATGCTGAACGACAAGGGCGGCATCGAATGCGACGTGACGGTCGCCCGCATCGCCGAGAACGAATTTTACGTCGTCACTGGTACCGGTTTCGCCACCCATGACTTCGACTGGATCGCACGCAATATCCCGGCGGAGATGCATGCCGAGCTGGTCGACGTCACATCTGCCTATTCCGTGCTGTCGCTGATGGGACCGAATTCTCGCGCCGTGTTGGAAAAGGTGACGGGCAGCGACGTCTCGAATGCTGCCTTCCCCTTCGGCAAGACCGTGACCATCGGCATTGCAGGTTGCCCGGTGCGGGCGTTGCGCATCACCTATGTCGGCGAGCTCGGCTACGAACTGCATATTCCCATTGAATATGCGACCACGGTCTACGACGTGCTGATGGCCGCGGGTGGTGAGCTCGGCCTCGTCAATGCCGGCTACCGCGCCATTGAGAGCTGCCGCCTGGAAAAAGGTTATCGCGCCTGGGGTTCGGATATAGGTCCCGACCATACGCCTGTTGAAGCCGGTCTCGGCTGGGCGGTGAAAATGCGCAAGAATATTCCGTTCCGCGGCCGCGAGGCGATCGAGCGGCAGCTTTCGGGAGGCGTCAAGAAGCGCCTCGCCTGTTTCATTCCGGAGGATGCCGATGCTGTGCTGCTCGGCCGCGAAACGATCTATCGCGACGGCAAGCGCGTCGGCTGGCTGTCGAGCGGCGGCTTCGGCTACACGCTGGGCAAGCCCATCGGCTACGGCTACGTCCGCAGCCCCGAGGGAGTGACGGAAGATTTCGTCCTCTCCGGCACCTATGAGCTTGATGTCGCGCGGCAACGCATCCCCTGCAAGGTGTCGCTATCGCCGCTCTACGATCCCGATATGGCGCGGGTGAAGGCCTGACGATCGGAACTCTCTCATTCTTTGCTTTCGAGCGAAGCTTTGAACAGAGATGACGAGGAGAGGGCACGCCGTGTGAGCCCCCTCTGCCCTGCCAGGCATCTCCCCCACAGGTGGGGAGATCACAAGTGGCTAAACCTTCGTGCCCATCTACCGTTTCGCCCTGCTGTGACACCAGTTGTTTGGGGAAGCCGTCGCGCCCAGCCAATCTCCCCACCTGTGGGGGAGATGCCCGGCAGGTGTCGGACCCGGATAGATAGGTAACAGAACGGACCGTTTACATAGGTGACAGTTCTCTAGCAGCCGGGAGGGCCCGGCGATGGTTTGGAGAGAGACTGGCATCATGGACGAGCGGCTGCGCTTTGTTGGGGAATGTCTTGCGGGCGAGGAGACGATGACGGCGCTGTGTGCGGCCTACGGGATATCGCGCAAGACGGGCTACAAATGGTTGGAGCGGTATCGGGCGCTCGGCCCTGCGGGGCTTATCGACCTGCCGCGGGCGCCGCTTGAGCACGGGCGGGCAACGGCGGCGGAGCTGGTGGCGCGGATCGTGGCGGAGAAGGAGGCGAATCCGCAGTGGGGGCCGAAGAAGGTGCTGGCGCGGCTGAAGCGGTCGGCGCCGCAGCTTTGCTGGCCGGCGGCCTCGACGATAGGCGAGATCCTGAAGCGACACGGGCTGGTCGGGCGCCGGCGGCATCGCTGGCGGGCGGCTGGTTGCGGCCCGTTCGCGCCGGCCAACGGGCCCAATGCGGTGTGGAGCGCCGATTACAAGGGCTGGTTCAGGACCCGCGATGGGCGGCGCTGCGAGCCACTGACGGTGATGGATACGGCGAGCCGCTTTCTGCTGGCGCTGGAAGCCTGCGCGACGCCGGCCGAGGTAGAGGCCTGGCCGGTGTTCGAGCGGCTGTTTGCCGAGCACGGACTGCCGGAGCGCTTTCGCAGCGACAACGGTTCGCCCTTCGTGGCGATCGGCGTCACCGGGCTGACGACGCTTGCTGTACGGTTCATCAAGCTCGGCATCGGCCTGGAGCGCATCCAGCCGGGCAAACCGCAGCAGAACGGCCGCCACGAACGCTTCCATCTGACGATGCTGCCGCTGGCCATGGCGCCGGAGGTCGACCATGCCGCGCAGCAGGCGGTCTTTGACGCATTTCGCCAGAATTACAACGCCGAGCGTCCACACGAGGCGCTCGCTATGGACGTGCCTGCTGATCATTACCGACCATCACTGCGGCGCCTGCCCGACCGCCTGCCTGAACCGGACTATCCGGCCGAGGCGGCGGTGCGCCGGGTGCGCTCCAATGGCGAGATCAAATGGAACGGTGACCTCGTCTATGTCGCAGCAGCGCTGGCCGGCGAGGTCGTGGCGATCGAGGAGAGTGAAGCGGGCATCTGGACGCTACGCTTCCATGCCCATCCGCTCGGCATCATCGACAAGAAGACCAAGCGGCTTGTCCGCCCCAGCGCCCTGCAACCCCGACCAGCCGGCGCAGGGGCGGACACTGGTTTACAAGGGGGAGAACTGTAACCCATCTATCCGGTTCAATCTGTTACCCATCTATCGGCCGGACACAGGGCAGAGGGGGGCGACCGCGGCACGCCCTCTCATTACAAGAACCCAGCCACCCCGCGTTGGCGTGACCTACTATATTTGCGGAAAACGACTCTCCTCGGCTAAAGAAGAGCCTGAGCCAGAGGCTCCAAGCCTCAGAACAGCGGCAGCCGGTCGTCTTGGATCAGGATCTCCAGCTTGTCGGAGACATCCTGCGTCCACGCCCGATTTTCTGTCAAAGCTGCCGGGAAGAGTCCCGGAAGGGTGAAGAGAGCGGCCGAAATCGCCAGGCCGGTGCGTGGAACATCGGCGATGAGAGCGGCGATTTCGCCAGCACGGGGATCGCGCAGTTCATAGCGCTCGCCGTTGCCGTGCTCGCCGATCGCATAGCGCATCCATGCCGCAACGGCGATCGCATAGGTCTCCGCCTTGTCGCCATGCGCCAGTGCCTCGGTTGCCGGTTCCAGCAGCCGCTGCGGCAGTTTCTGCGTGCCGTCCATGGCGATCTGATAGGTGCGATGCGCGATGGCCTTGTTTGCAAAGCGCGCTATCAATTCGCTGGCATAGTCATCGAGGTCGATGCCGGGAACCGCATCGAGCGTTCTCGCCGCCGCATGCATGTGGCGGTAGGCAAGGGCCGCCAGGCCGGCATCATCCATCACGTCGCGGATGAATTCATAGCCGCCGATATAACCGAGATAGGCGAGCAGTGAATGCGCGCCGTTCAGCATCCGGAGCTTCATCTTCTCGTAAGCCGAAACATCGGTGACCATCAGCGCGCCGGCCTTGTCCCAGGCCGGCCGGCCATTGGCGAAATCATCCTCGATCACCCATTGCGTGAAGGGTTCGGTCTCGATCGCCGCCAGATCCTGCCGTCCGGTCAGCCGTTCGGCATCCTGGTAAGTCGCCTCGGTGCTGGCCGGCGTGATGCGATCGACCATGGTCGAGGGGAAGGGCACATTTGCCTCGATCCATTGACGAAGCGAGGGGTCGACGCGTTCGGCAAAATCGAGAACCAGCCGCTTCAGGACGGCGCCGTTGCTCGGAAGATTGTCACAGCTGAGCGGTGTGAAGGGGGCGATGCCCTTCGCCCGGCGCCGGGACAGTCCCTCGACCAGATAGCCGATGACGCCGCGCGGCGCATGGCGGTTGGCAAGGTCGGCCGCCACATCGGCATGGTTGAGATCGAGCCCTCCCGTCGCGGTATCCATGCCATAGGCTTTTTCCGTCACCGTCAGGCTGACGATGCGGATGGTCGGATCTTCCAGACGATCCAGCAGTCCTGACGGATCGCGTGTCGCCACATGTGCCCGCAAAATGGGGCCGATCACCTGCGCCACCGTGCCCGACGTATCGCGGATCAGCATCGTATAGAGGCCGTTCTGTTCGTTCAGGTGATCGGCGACATCAGCAGTGCGCAGACTTGCCACCTCGATGCCCCAGTCTCCGCCCACTGCGGCAAGTGCGGCATCGGTAAACGGCGCGAAATGCGCGCGGAAAAAGGCGCCTGGCCCAAGATGCAGGATGCCGCTTTTCAGCTGGTCGCGGTCATAGGCGGGAAGCTTCGCCGTCGAGGCGAGGCCGGAAAGGGTCTGCAGTCGTTCGGTCACAGCTTGTAGGCCTTCTTTGCATTGCCATAGGAGAGCTCGCCCGCGACGATCTCGGCTTCCCGCTTCGAAATTCGGTGCTCGGCGGCAAGCTGGGCAAGGAAGCGGCAGACTTCGCGGCGCCAGACGTCATGCCGCGCGGGGATCGAAAGCAGCGCCCGCGTATCGTCGTTGAAACCCGCCATATTGGCAAAGCCCGCCGTCTCGACGACTTGGTCGAGGTAGCGGCGGATGCCGTTCGGGCTGTCGTGGAACCACCAGGGCGGTCCGATCATCAGGCAGGGCCAATGGCCGACCATTGGCGCCATCTCGCGCGCATAGGTCGTCTCGTCGAGCGTGAAGAGCAGCACGCGCAGCCCCGGCGCATGGCCGTATCTGGAAAGCAGCGCATTCAGGCCGCCGACCCAGTCGCTGCTTGTCGGGATATCGGCGCCCATATTGGGACCCCGGGTCGAGAAAAGTCCGCGGTCGGTATTGCGTCTGGAGCCGGCATGGATCTGCATCACCATGCCATCCTCGGCCGAAAGCCCGGCCATCTCGGTCATCATCTGGCCGCGGAAGAGCTCGGCCTCCCCGGCCGAAAGCGGGCCCTTCAGCGCCTTCTCGAGCAGCGCCTGTTTTTCGGCGAGCGGCAAGTCGGCGGTGAAGGCTGTGGGCACGCCGTGATCGGTCGCGGTGGCGCCGAACTGGCGGAAATAGGCGCGCCGGCGCCGATGCGCCTCGATCAGGCCGTCCCAGCGCGTTACCTCAGTGCCGGTGATCTCTCCGAGCTTGACGAGATTGTCGCGGAAGCCGACGGCGTCGGGATCGGTGACGCCGTCTGGCCTGTAGGTGGTGCGCACCTTGCCGATCCAGCCGTCGGCCGCCATCTTCTGGTGATGCGCCAGAGGATCGAGCGCCCCATCCGTCGTCGCGATCGTTTCGATGCCGAATCGCTGATGCAGCGCCCGCGGGCGGAATTCGGGAAGGGCAAGCTGGGCATTGATATGGTCGTAGAGCGCATCGGCATTGTCAGATGTCAGCGGCTCGGTGCAGCCGAGTACGGCCGACATGGCGTGGTCGACCCAAAGGCTCGAAGGCGTCCCGCGGAAAAGGTGATAATGCGCGGCAAAAGTCCGCCATATCGCCCGTCCCGTTGCGTCAGGTTTGCCGTCGAGCCGCGGCACGCCGAGCTCGTCTAACGTGACGCCGACGCTGTGCAGCATGCGGAAGAGATAGTGATCGGGAATGACCAGCAGCGAGGCCGCGTCTTCAAAGGGCTTGTCGTCGGCGAACCAGGAGGGTTCAGTATGCCCATGCGGACTGACGATCGGAAGATTGCGCACCGTCTCGTAGAGATCTCGCGCGATGGTCCGTGTTGCCGGATCAGCCGGAAAAAGCCGGTCCGGATGAAGAAAGCCGTTTCCTGCATCCATCAGTATTCCTCCCAGATGGATAACGGCCTACCCCACAACATCCGGCGCGGCAAGGTCTTTTAGTAACCAAACGGTACAGTTTTGCGCATGGCCGCGTCGGGCATGGAAAGCATTGACGCGGCGGCCTATTTCCGATTTGCAGAACCATCTGTTCTGCCGGATTCGGCAAAGGAGGATCGATGTCCGACGAGACGAACCGCATCACCCAGCTGGAAGAAATGCTGGCCCACCAGGCAAAGACGATCGAAGAGCTTTCCGATCAGCTCGCCGAGCAATGGAAGACGGTCGAGCAGATGCGCACCAAGCTCGACCGGCTCACCGAACGCTTCCTGTCGCTGGAAGAGCAGTCATTGGAAGCGCCTGGCATTACCCGCCCGCCGCATTATTGACGGCACGCGGCGCAATGCCGCGTGCCCGTCTCATTAGGATGATCAATCAGACGCCGCCGATGCAGAGATATTTCATTTCCAGATAGTCGTCGGCGCCGTGCCGCGAGCCCTCGCGGCCGAGGCCGGATTGCTTGATGCCGCCGAAGGGTGCCGTCTCGGATGACATCAGGCCGGTATTGATGCCGATCATGCCGTATTCCAGCGCTTCCGCCACCCGCCAGACCTTCTTCAGGTCGCCGGCGTAGAAATAGGCGGCGAGGCCGAATTCCGTATCATTGGCTTGGGCGATGACATCCTCGACCGTCTCGAAGCGAAAGAGCGGCGCCACCGGCCCGAAGGTCTCCTCGCGCGCTACCTTCATGCCGCGCGCAACGCCTGTCAGGACCGTCGGCGTGAAGAAGGTGCCGGCGCCGTCGATGCGCTTGCCGCCGGTCAGTACCTTGGCGCCCTTGGCAAGCGCGTCGCTGACATGGTCCTCCACCTTGGCAAGGCCTTGCTCGTCGATCAGCGGCCCGATCACGACACCCGGCTTGAAGCCGTCGCCGACCGACATCTCGGCGACCTTGGCGGCAAGCTTGGCGGCGAAGGCGTCATAGACGTTCGACTGGACGTAGAGGCGGTTGGCGCAGACGCAGGTCTGGCCGGCATTGCGGTATTTGGAGGCGATCGCGCCTTCGACGGCAGCGTCGAGATCGGCATCGTCGAAGACGATGAAGGGCGCGTTGCCGCCGAGCTCCAGGCTCACCTTCTTGATCTGGTCGGCGCACTGCCGCATCAGGATACGGCCGACCTCGGTCGAGCCGGTGAAGCTGATCTTGCGCACCTTTTCATTGCCGCAGAGTTCGCGGCCGATCGCCGGGCCATCCACGCCGACGATGACGTTGAAGACGCCGGCCGGAATGCCGGCCTGCTCGGCGAGCACGGCAAGCGCGATCGCCGTCAGCGGCGTCTGTTCGGCCGGCTTCGAGACCACGGTGCAGCCGACGGCAAGCGCCGGGGCGATCTTGCGGGTGATCATCGCCGCCGGGAAGTTCCACGGCGTGATCGTACCGACGACGCCGACTGGCTGCCGGATGACGATCATCCGTTTATCGTCGGAAGGCGCGGGGATCGTCTCGCCATAGATGCGTTTGGCCTCTTCCGCATACCATTCGATATAGGCCGCGGCATAAAGGATCTCGCCGCGCGCTTCCGGGAACGGCTTGCCCATTTCGGCGGTCAGGATCGCCGCGAGTTCGTCGGCATTGGCGACCATCAGGTCGAACCATTTGCGCAGGATCGTGCTGCGCTCCTTGGCCGGACGGGCCGCCCAGCCCGGCTGGGCGGCATGGGCCGCATCGATTGCCGTCCGCGTCTCGGCCGCGCCCATATCGGGCAGTGAGGCGAGCAACTCGCCGGTTGCCGGGTTCAGCACGTCGAAAGTCCGAGTGGCATCGCCTGATGTCCAGACGCCGTCGATATAGCCGGCATCGCGCAGCAGGGGCGAGGAGAAGGGAACGTGCTTGGTCAGTGCGCTGGTGAAAGCCATGTCATATCCTCCTTGGGAGTGCGGCTGCCGGTTGCCGGCAGCCATTGAAATCCGGCTAGAGCAATTCCAGGAAAAGTGCGCAGCGGTTTTCCGTCCGGAATTGCGTAAAACAAAAAGTTAGAGCGGTTCTGCGCTTCCGTGAAAAGCTGAACCGCTCTAGGGTGCGATCACTTGGCCGCGCTTGCTTGCAGCATGGAGGCCTCGAGAATATCGAGCGCTTCGCCGAAGATCTCGTCCTGGATGGTGATCGGCGCGAGGAAGCGGATGACATTTCCGTGGACGCCGCAGGTGAGCAGGATCAGGCCCTTATCGAGCGCGATCAGCCGCACCTGGTTGGCGAATTCCGCGCTCGGCAGTCCCGTCGTCCGGTCGTTGAATTCAACCGCATTCATGAAGCCCGGTCCGCGAATATCGACGATCTCGGGCACCGTCTCGCGCAACGATTCCAGCCGCTGCTTCAGCCGTCCGCCAAGCTGGTTGGCGCGATTGCAGAGATTCTCATCGACAATGACGTCGAGCACGGCATGGGCGGCGGCGATCCCGAGCGGATTGCCGCCATAGGTGCCGCCGAGCCCGCCCGGTCCCGGCGCATCCATGATTTCGGCGCGGCCGGTGACGGCGGCGAGCGGAAAGCCGCCGGCCAGGCTCTTTGCCATCGTCGTCAGGTCGGGCGCCACCTCGTGATGATCCATCGCGAACATCCTGCCGGTGCGGGCAAAACCGGTCTGCACCTCGTCGGCAATCAGCAGGATGCCGTGCTGGTCGCAGAGCTCGCGCAGCGCCTTCATGAAGGCGGCGGGGGCCGCATAGAAGCCGCCTTCGCCCTGCACCGGCTCGATGATGATGGCGGCGACGCGCTGCGGATCGACATCGGCGGCAAAGAGCTTCTTCAGCGCCGCCAGCGACTGATCGGCGGTGACGCCGTGCAGCTCGACCGGGAAAGGAATATGGAACACGTCGCCAGGCATCGCGCCGAAGCCGACCTTGTAGGGCACGACCTTGCCGGTCAGCGCCATGCCCATGAAGGTGCGGCCATGGAAGCCGCCGCCAAAGGCGATGACGGCCGAGCGGCCGGTTGCGGCGCGCGCAATCTTGACGGCGTTCTCAACCGCTTCGGCGCCCGTCGTGACGAAGATCGTCTTCTTCTCGAAATCACCAGGCAGCAGCGCGTTCAGCCGTTCGGCAAGGTGTACGTAGCTCTCATAGGGAACTACCTGATGGCAGGTATGGGTGAAGCGGTCGAGCTGGTCCTTGACCGCTGCGATGACCCGGGGGTGGCGGTGGCCGGTATTGAGAACGGCGATGCCGGCGGCGAAATCGATGTAACGCCGGCCTTCCTTGTCCCAGATCTCCGCATTCTCTGCGCGATCGGCATAGATCTGAGTGGTCATGCCGACGCCGCGTGAAATAGCGGCGTTCTTCCGGTCGGTAAGGCTTGTCGCGGTCATCGATGGCTCCTGCGCTGAAAGGGTTGGAAAGCTATCTTGTATAATTTCTGCAAGATCTATATAAAACTCCTACATTTTTCCTGCAAGAAAACAAGAGGCATTTTTTGCTTCAAACATCACGCTTTTTAATGGAGGTTCTGGGGGGATTGGAATCGGGGATAGTTTCGAATGAACGATAATGGGCCTGTACGCTACAAGGTGGCGGAAGCCGCGCGGCTGGCGGGTGTTTCGGCCTCGACGCTGCGCCTCTGGGAAAGCCAGGGTCTGGTGGTTCCCGGTCGTTCCGAAACCGGCCATCGGCAATACAGCGCCGACGATGTGGCGCGGTTGAAGCGCATCTCCTGGTATCGTGTCGAGCGCGGGCTCAATCCCGCGGCAATCCGCGAGGCGTTGGAGAGCGAGGAACCTTCCGCCGATGGCGCCGAGGCAAGCCAGGATACCGGCCTCGGCCGCAAGCTGCGCAGCCTGCGGCATGCGAGCGGCAAGACGCTCGATCAGGTGGCCGGCGACATCGGCGTCACCTCGTCGACGCTCTCGACGCTGGAGCGCACCTCGCAGGGCGTCAGCTTCAAGACGCTGCATGATCTCGCCGAATATTACGGCACCACCGTCTCCCGCCTCTCCGGTGAGGAAAGCGGGGAGGTATCGGCGCATGTGCGCGCCGGCGAATGGCGCGCCTGGCCGGAAACGACGCCGGGTGTCGCGGTGCAGCTCCTCGCCGAAGGTCGCCGGATGATGGATTGCCATCGTTTCGTGTTGGCGCCGGGTGCTGCCAGCGAGGGCGCCTATCGCCACGAGGGCGAGGAATTCATGCATGTTCTGTCCGGTCGGCTCGAACTGGTGCTCGACGGCGATCAGTTCTTCGATCTCGGCCCCGGCGATTCACTCTATTTCGAAAGCCGCCGCGATCATTCCTGGCGCAACCGTCACGACGGCGAAACCGTGCTTCTCTGGATCAATACGCCGCCAACATTTTGATGCGGAGATAAAAGAGGGAGAGCGTCCTATGTGCGTCCAAGAGGACGCACGGCGCTCTAGCGGCGGGAAAGCGGTTTCGCGCTCTGCGCCTTTGCGCTATAGCGCTGCTGCATAATTCCTTAAATCGGAATCGATTTAAGGATAAAATAATGCAGCCATTCAAAGTGCTACGGCGCTGTAGGGGATGCATCGAACGAAAGACAGTCTCATGGCGGCGACCATACGTTATCACGAAGGCGATATTTCCGCGGCCGATGCCGCCCGCTACACCGGCGCGATCGCGATCGACACCGAAACGCTCGGTCTGGTGCCGCGCCGCGATCGGCTCTGCGTCGTCCAGCTTTCGCCGGGTGACGGCACCGCCGATATCATCCGCATCGCCGCCGGTCAGAAAGAGGCGCGCAATCTCGTCGCCCTGCTTGAAGACCCCACCCATCAAAAGATCTTTCATTACGGCCGCTTCGATATTGCCGTGCTCTTCCATACCTTCGGCGTCACCGCGACCCCGGTGTTCTGCACCAAGATCGCCTCGCGTCTGATCCGGACCTATACGGATCGCCACGGCCTCAAGGACAATCTCAAGGAGATGCTCGACGTCGACGTCTCCAAGGCGCAGCAATCTTCCGATTGGGCGGCCGAGAGGCTGTCTCCGGCGCAGCTCGAATATGCCGCCTCCGACGTGCTTTATCTGCATGCGTTGCGCGATAAGCTGACGGAACGCCTGATCCGCGACGGCCGCTATGATCATGCGACGGCCTGCTTCGAATTCCTGCCGACCCGCGCCAAGCTCGACCTGCTCGGCTGGGAAGAGGCCGATATCTTCGCCCATAGCTGAGCGAATTGCTTTCATTCTGCGTTTGCTAATAACCGCGCGGCAGACTTGTCCGCGGCCGTTAGCGATTCATTAACGCCTGTTTATTAACATTCCTGTTAATTTTTATGCATTCGATGGCGCCGGAACTGCGTCATGCGGACAGGAGGATCTGCTGGGATGCAAGGGGACCGGATGAGCGCGGTCCTTTTCTAGAGCCTGCTTTCATCGTCACTTTACGAAAGGAGCATGCCATGTTGACTCCCGTTCGTGCAGCGTCCAATGCAAGCTTTTCGTCCCAGGGTCAGACAGCGGCGATCGTCGCCAGTGGTCTCGGCCACTCGGTGATTGCCCCCGCGCCTGTCAACGCCGTCGAAGCCGCGGACCTCAATTCCGCCATTGCCGGCAAACTCAATATTCTGCTCCTTGCGGCGCGCGAGCGCATGGTCGAAGCCCTTCTCGATGTCATTGATGCGGCAGGCCGCTCGATTTCGCTGGATCGTGGAGATGATGAGAGCAATCTTGCCTTCGCCTCCCGGCTTGCCGATGCGATCCGGCGGCTGCCGGCCGCGAGAATCGACGAGGTCGAGCGCCAGCTCACCGAGAATGGGCATAGCGTGCCGCTCCGGACGATCGCCGAGGCCCTGAAGAACCCGACAGGCCCTGAAGCCGCTCGCATCGTCGCCTATCTGGAGATTGTCCGCTATAAGGATCGCGATCTCGCCGCCCGCGCGGTCGTCCGCTCCTATGGCCAGAACGATGCATCGCCGATGCGCGCCGAACCTCGCCCCGAGATCCGGCTGCCCGAGATCCGGCTGCATGAGGACAGCCTGCCTGCCGCCTTGCGCCAGCCGGCAGACAAGCTGCCCGTGCCGGCCGATTCGCTTATCGAAGCCGCAGCATCGGCGGCGGCCGAAGAGGCGGTCATCGCCGAAGCCGTGGAAGCTGCCGATCCGGAAGCGCCGAAGGCTGAGAACCGGGCTCAATCCGCCCCGGCGACGGCAAGAGAGATCGCCCCGGAAAAATCTGCGCCGCAGGAGATCGAAGCCGGGCAACCGCTGCCGACGGAAGCCGCAGCAGCCGACGATACGCAGGCAACGCCGGAGCCGCCTGCCATCCAAACCAGTGCGATGTCGGAAAAGGTCGATCCTGTCATTCCCAGGAACTGGGCAGGAATTGTTGCCTCCATGACCGAAGAAGTCTCCGAGCTGATCGCCACGATCATCCGCGAGCAAGACGTCGAAACCGTGCAGGACGATGTTCCCGTCGAGGCGGCAGTGGAGATCGACACGATCCTCGACGACGCCGTCATCAGCGATGCGACCGAGACCTTGACCAGGCAGCCGGTCGAATTCACCGCACCCGATCCCCGCCAATCAGCAGCACTCCGCCCACCGCAGATGGATGAGGCCGCGGCGGCGGCAGCCCGTCAGCCGAAAGAAATCTCCGCGCGACCGCAGATGATGCCGATACCCGAGACGTCCGAGGCTTCCTATCTGCCGCTGGCGGCAAGGATGCCGGAGGGATTTGCCTATAGCCAGCTGCCCTACCAATTCGCCAAGGATACACCGTCGAACGAGAAGGCAGGCGAAACGCACCACCAGCATCAGCACCAACGCGACGACGGGTCCGAGGATCAGCAACAGGCACAGTCCGGTGGCGAGGATGCCGAGCCCGATGCCGAAACGACCGATGCGGCACCCGAACGCAGGACGCCGAGGATGATTGATGCCGAACCGTCGGCTTATCAGCCAGGTCGCCCGGACGATGACCCGGTCTACGCGCTCTATCAGCGCATGGTCGGTTGGGAATAACATTTTCATTGGCTGAAAATGAAGAACCCGCCGGATCGCTCCGGCGGGTTCTTCAATTCAAAGGCGGATGCGAGGCTTATTCGCCGCCGCGGTTCTTCAGGGCTGCGCCCAGGATGTCGCCGAGCGAAGCGCCGCTGTCGGACGAACCGAACTGGGCAACGGCTTCCTTCTCTTCCGCAATCTCCAGAGCCTTGATGGACAGCATGATCTTGCGGTCCTTCTTGGAGAAGTTGGTAACGCGGGCGTCGAACACCTGGCCGACCGAGAAGCGCTCGGGGCGCTGCTCGTCGCGGTCGCGGGCGAGGTCGGCACGGCGGATGAAGGAAGTGATGTCCTCGTGGTTGACGAGCTTCACTTCGACACCGCCGTCGTTGACCGCGATCACTTCGCAGGAAACGACTGCATTCTTGCGCAGGTCGCCGGAAGCAGCGGCGTCGCCGACTGCATCCTTGCCGAGCTGCTTGATGCCGAGCGAGATGCGTTCCTTCTCGACATCGACGTCGAGAACGACGGCCTTGACGACGTCACCCTTGTTGAACTCCTCGATGACCTGTTCGCCCGGACGGTTCCAGTCGAGGTCGGAGAGGTGCACCATGCCGTCGACATCGCCGTCGAGACCGATGAACAGGCCGAATTCGGTCTTGTTCTTGACTTCGCCTTCGACTTCAGTGCCGGCCGGATGGCTGCGGGCAAATGCTGCCCACGGATTTTCCAGCGTCTGCTTGAGGCCGAGCGAAATACGGCGCTTGGACGGGTCGACTTCGAGAACGACGACTTCGACTTCCTGGCTCGTGGACAGGATCTTGCCGGGGTGAACGTTCTTCTTGGTCCAGGACATTTCCGAGATGTGGATCAGGCCTTCGATGCCCGGCTCCAGCTCGACGAATGCACCGTAATCGGTGATATTCGTGACGGTACCGGAAATCTTCTTGCCTTCCGGATACTTGGCCTGGATGCCATCCCACGGATCGCTCTCGAGCTGCTTCATGCCGAGCGAGATACGGTGGGTTTCCTGGTTGATGCGGATGATCTGAACCTTGACCTGCTGGCCGATGTTCAGGATTTCCGACGGATGGTTCACACGGCGCCATGCCATGTCGGTGACGTGCAGCAGGCCGTCGATGCCGCCGAGGTCAACGAACGCACCGTAATCGGTGATGTTCTTGACGACGCCGTCAACAACCTGGCCTTCTTCGAGGTTCTGAACGATTTCAGAACGCTGCTCGGCACGGGATTCTTCCAGAACCGTACGGCGCGAAACCACGATGTTGCCGCGGCGCTTGTCCATCTTGAGGATTTCGAAGGGCTGCGGGTTGTGCATCAGCGGGGTCACGTCGCGGATCGGACGAATATCGACCTGAGAACGCGGCAGGAAGGCGATCGCACCGTCGAGGTCGACCGTGAAGCCGCCCTTGACCTGGTTGAAGATCACGCCTTCGACGCGCTCGCCAGCTTCGAACTTGGCTTCGAGCTTGACCCAGCTTTCTTCGCGGCGAGCCTTCTCGCGCGACAGAACGGCTTCGCCAAGCGCGTTTTCGATGCGCTCGACATAAACTTCGACTTCATCGCCGACCTTCAACAGGCCGTCCTTGGCGCGCGCGCCGAATTCCTTCAGCGCGATGCGGCCTTCAACCTTCAGGCCGACGTCGACAACGGCGACGTCCTTCTCGATGCCCGTGACGATGCCCTTGGTGACATAGCCTTCGGCCAGGTCGTTCTTGGCAAAGGACTCTTCGAGAAGAGCCGCGAAATCCTCGCGGGAGGGGGTAGCTACTGACATAAAATCTCCTGCGTGTCCTGAAATGGAAGCGGACACGTATGCGCCGGTTGGTTTGCGTTGAACGGGCCTGAACCCAGTCCGCCCTCTCTGACGAAGGCAATCCGGCGCTTGGACGGAATTTCAGGCTTGCTGTATTAGAAGCGATCCATGCTCAGAGCACGCAAAATCGCTTGAATTTAGGCATTTCGGCTCAAGACCGCATCGATGATCGATTGAGCAGCTTGAAACGCGGCCTCTATACTCATTTCCGACGTATCAAGCAAGTGCGCATCATCAGCTGGTTTCAAAGGGCTGTCGGCCCGTCCCATGTCGCGTTCGTCGCGCCGCTTGACGTCCTCGAAGATCGCATCGAAATCCACAGTCAGGCCTTTGCCGAGGATCTCGTCATAACGGCGTCTTGCGCGGACTGCCGGCGACGCCGTCACATAGAATTTCACCGCCGCATTCGGGCAGACGACCGTGCCGATATCGCGCCCATCGAGCACCGTTCCCGGCGCTTTCGTCGAAAACCGTCGCTGCGCCTCGACCAGCGCCCGGCGCACCGCCGGCATGACGGCAATCTTCGAGGCGGCTTCGCCGATCTCATGTTTGGAAAGTATATCGCGATCCAATCCGGCGAGTTCAACCTCTCTTGCGATCTTTTCCGCCACCGCCTCGTCGTCGAGAGGCAGGCCGGCATCGAGCAGCGCCTTGGCTGTGGCGCGATAGGTCAGGCCGGTATCAAGATGGTGATATCCGTAGCGCTCTGCGATGAGGCGCGAGAGAGTGCCCTTGCCCGCCGCCGCCGGGCCATCGATGGCGATGGTGAAGGTCTCGTTCGTCATACGATCAATCCTGCGGCAGCGCCGAAACGGCGAATGAGTTTGTCTTCGCGGATTGCCGCGGCCGGTAGATCATTCCGGCACCTCCGCGATCTTCGCTCCAAGGCCGGTCATCAGCTGCATGAATTCCGGAAAACTGGTCGCGATCATCGCCGCGTCGTCGATCGTGACAGGATGCTCCGAGGCAAGCCCCATGACAAGGAAACTCATGGCGATGCGATGGTCGAGATGTGTGCTGACCCTGCCGTCGGCAGCATTGCCGAGGCCCTTGCCGTCTGGCCGGCCGCGCACGATGAGAAAATCCTCGCCTTCGTCGCAGTCGACGCCATTGAGTTTGAGGCCATCGGCGACGGCGGAAAGACGGTCGGACTCCTTGACGCGCAGTTCCTCCAGCCCCTTCATGATCGTCGCGCCCTCGGCGAAACAGGCAGCGACGGCGAGGATAGGATATTCATCGATCATCGACGGCGCACGTTCTTCGGGAACGGTGACGCCCTTGAGTTCGGAATGGCGCACGCGCAGATCCGCCACGTCCTCGCCGCCGGCAAGACGCGCATTCGCCACCTCGATGTCGGCCCCCATCTCCTGCAGCGTCAGGATCAGCCCGGTGCGGGTCGGGTTCATCAGCACGTTGACGATGGTGATGTCGGAGCCGGGAACAAGCAGCGCCGCAACCAGCGGGAAGGCGGTGGAGGAGGGGTCGCCCGGAACGTCGATCACCTGGCCCGCCAGCTTGCCGCGCCCTTCGAGCCGGATTGTGCGCACACCCTCGCTATCGGTCTCGACGGACAGGGCAGCACCAAAACCCTGCAGCATCTTTTCGGTATGGTCGCGCGTCATCACCGGCTCGATGACCGTGGTGATACCCGGCGTATTGAGGCCGGCAAGCAGCACGGCCGATTTCACCTGGGCGGATGCCATCGGCACCCGATAGCGGATCGGGCTCGGCGTTCCCGGGCCTCTGAGCGTCACCGGCAGCCTGTCGCCCTCGGAGGCGCTGACCTGCACGCCCATTTCGCGCAGTGGATTGAGCACGCGGCCCATCGGCCGTTTCGAAAGCGAGGCGTCGCCTGTGAAGGTGGAGCGAAAATCGTAGGTGCCGACGAGGCCCATGGTCAGACGTACGCCGGTGCCGGCATTGCCGAAGTCGAGCGGCGCGTCAGGCGCAAGCAGTGCACCGTTGCCGGTGCCGTCGATCACCCATTGTTCGCCTTCTTTGCGGATCCTGGCGCCCATCGCCTGCATCGCCCGGCCGGTATTGATCACGTCCTCGCCTTCGAGCAGACCGGTGATCCGCGTTTCGCCGGAGGCGAGCCCGCCGAACATGAAGGAACGATGCGAGATCGACTTGTCGCCCGGAATACGGACGCTGCCCGTAAGACCGGCGGATTTGCGGGCGGTGGCGGGCTTTGGCGCGGAGCCGTTCAGCATGGCGCAATCCTTTGCAAATGCAGTCTATTTTTGCCGCGAGACAGGCTTGGCCGGTCGCAATTCCCGTCCGCTTCTGCAGCTGTTGCGGCTCGTTAACATAAACGCGCCGGGCGGTCATCCGTCGGCTTGCCAAAAACCCGGCGCCCGGCTCGCAAAGTTTGGCTTTGACATGGGAAGCCACAGCGATTAAGGGGACCGGCTTATAAATTCCGATGGAACGCCGGCTTGATCGGCATTTGCCGAATCTTGCATTCGGTCATTCACACGAGGCTTATAGTGGCGAAAGCGGAACTTGGAACCAAGCGTACCGATCCGGAAACCGGCAAGAAGTTTTATGATCTGAACCGGGATCCGATCGTCTCTCCTTATACCGGCAAGTCCTACCCTCTGTCCTTCTTCGAAGAAACCTCGGCGATCGCCGAAGTTGCCGAGGAAGAGGAGGTCGCGGAAGTCGATACTGAAAACACCGAAGTCGAACTGGTTTCGCTGGAAGATGCCGATGACGCCGCCAGCGGTGACGACATCCCCGATATCGGCGATGACGATGTCGAAATCGAAGGCGACGACGACGACGATACCTTCCTCACACCCGACGAGGATGACGATGATGACGACATGAGCGACATCATCGGCGTGACCGGCGACGACGACGAAGTCTGAGACCGCATTTCGGCCCGGCGAGGAAAAAATTCTCCGGGCCAGATTTTTTAGGCTTGCTATCTCCGGAATCCGGAAGTAATAAGCCGCCACTCCGAAGGGCACGCCTTGAGGAGTATCCCAGGACCGGCCGCGAGCCGGACCACCTTGATGGGGCTATAGCTCAGCTGGGAGAGCGCTTGCATGGCATGCAAGAGGTCAGCGGTTCGATCCCGCTTAGCTCCACCAGCCTACGCTCTTCGAGCTTCGGCTCGGCAAGCCGGCAGGCTTGACGGGACGAGGGCGAGAAGGAAGCGGAGGCTGCCGCGCCGAAGTTGCGAAGCAACATAGCGGGCTACGATCCTTCCATGAAGTACGTCTACATTCTCCATAGCACTGAATTTCCGGATCGCTATTATGTTGGCGTGACGAGTGATCTGAAGTCGCGCTTGGCAAAACACAACGCCGGCGAGGTTTCTCACACCTCGAAATATCTTCCTTGGTCTCTCAAGACCTATCTCGCTTTCTCCGATGAAACGCAGGCCTTCGCTTTCGAGAAATATCTGAAGTCGGCTTGAGGCAGAGCTTTCGCAAAGAAAAGACTCTAGCCGGCCCACCTCAACTCCGGCAGGACGCCTCCACAGCCCGCCGGCGCCTTGCTGACCGGCGATTTCATCTCCTTCATGACAGGCAACACGACGCGGCCGCACTGGCCTTGAGTGAGGGCAATCTTTATCACGCGGCGGTCCTGATCTCCGCCACCGTCGTGCAGAAATTCTTCGAGGCAGCAGACGCAACGAAAAGGGCTTGGGCGGCGGATATACCGCGTTCGGAGACGAACAGATCTTCCTCAATGTGACGAATTCCGAAGGAGAGCCTTATAGCGGCCTTGATGACGCAACCTTCCAAGGCGGACTAAAACGCGCTGCCGCATCCTTTGGTGCGCGTCACAAAGACAGCCGAAAGCAAAGGCTGGAACCGCGATGAATGAGAGCCCCGTACGAGGCATCCACGCGCAAGCCGCTTGGCTATCGAAAGATGCATCGCTGAAGGCCCAAGTGAGAATTCACCGGCAATAAGAAAATATCGAAGGCGGCTGTTTCGGGCAAACAGTCAAAATTAGAATATTTTGTCTATTGATTTGATGGATTATAGCGTTCCATAGCCCTGTCGATTTTAACAATAAGATTTTCGAACGTCCGGCGAATGCGTCGTTGGGCGCATGTGACTTGCCGTCTTCTTCCAAGATCAGCCAGGAGATATCCATGAGCAATCCAGTTCTCGTCAATCAGATCATTCCCGAGTCCGATGTCGTGCCGCTGACCGGCCGCGTCGGAGCCGAAATCAGGGGTATTCGCCTCGGCGGAGACCTTTCCGACGCGACGGTCGCAGCCATCAACCAGCTTCTCCTGAAACACAAAGTCATCTTTTTCCGCGATCAGGACCATCTTGGCGATTCCGAACAGGAATCGTTCGCGCGCCGCCTGGGCGACCTTGTGCCTCATCCAACTCAGGGTCCGGTGGCCGGCACGGCTTCCATCCTCAATCTCGATTCCAGCCGCGGAGGCGGCAGGGCGGACCAGTGGCACACCGACGTCACCTTCGTGGATGCCTATCCCAAATTCTCGGTCCTTCGCGGCGTCGTCATTCCGGCGGCTGGAGGTGATACGATCTGGTCCAACACCCATGCCGCATACGAAAGTCTGCCAGCATCGCTCAAATTGCTGGCGGACAATTTGTGGGCCATTCACAGCAATGCCTATGACTACGCAGCCGTGCGCCCTCGCGCCACCGCTGACGAGAAGAAGCATTTCGAGGAAGTTTTCACGTCGACCATCTACGAGACCGAGCATCCAGTCGTGCGTGTCCATCCCGAAACCGGCGAAAGATCGCTGCTGCTCGGCAATTTCGTTCAGCGTCTCGTCGGCTTGTCGAAGAGCGACTCCGCAAAACTCTACGAGGTGTTCCAGTCCTATGTTACCGCGCCGGAAAATACCGTGCGCTGGCACTGGAGAGCCGGTGACGTCGCAATCTGGGATAATCGCGCGACCCAGCACTACGCTGTCAACGACTAATACGGTGCGCGTGTTGTCGGAATCGCAGGCGGGTCCAAGAAATGTGACCACTTACGCCAAGAGCTCGGCTTCGATGTCGCGATAGACCATCATTCGAGCGATTTTCCGGCACAACTCGCAGCCGCCTGTCCGAACGGAATCGATGTCTATTTCGAGAATGTTGGTGGCCACGTCTGGAGCGCGGTGTTTCCATTGCTGAACGACTTCGCGCGGATACCGGTCTGTGGCCTCATCGCGCATTACAACGAAGGATCCTCTGTCTCGAACGGAGGTGATCAGCTTCCTGCGGTGATGCGTGCCATCCTGCGGAAAAGCCTCACCATACGAGGCTTCATACAGCGCGAATTTGCCGACCAGCGTCCCGACTTCTCCCATCAGGCCGGAGCGTGGATCTCGGAAGGGCGGCTCAAGTACAAGGAAGATCTCGTTGACGGCCTTGAAAACGCTCCCGAGGCTTTCCTTGGCCTCCTGGAAGGGAAAAATTTCGGAAAGCTGATCGTGCGCGTCGCGCCCCGAACATAGCCTCGGCGTTCTCTATTTCGCGGCGCAGTTCTTTTTGCTCACGGTCGGAACAGAACAAAAAAGCGAATCCCGAAGAGGCCGACACCGGAGCACATATATTCTATCAAAAATATAGAGACACTTTAATTTGGTCTCGTCTTATTCCGGAGGGTATGATGAAGATCACAAGGCGAGCTTTCACTGCAGTGGTGGCAGGTGCCATCGCGACACCTTTGACCCACGTTCGGCTGGCCGGCGCCGCTGACAAGGCCGTGCGTATCGGCTACCAGAAATATGGAACGCTGGTGCTTCTCAAGGGCAAAGGCACGCTGGAGAAGAAACTGGAACCCATCGGCTACACCGTTGAATGGACCGAGTTTCCGGGCGGTCCTCAATTGCTCGAGGCCCTGAACGCTGGTGCTGTCGATTTCGGATCGACCGGCGAAACGCCGCCGATCTTCGCCCAGGCCGCAAACGCTCCGCTTGTCTATATCGCACACGAGCCGCCCGCCCCGCGCGGAGAAGCCATACTGGTCCCGAAGGACAGCCCCATAAAGTCCGTCGCGGAACTGAAAGGCAAGAAGGTCGCCTTCAACAAGGGCTCGAACGTGCATTACCTGCTCGTCAAGGCGCTCGAAGAAGCCGGCTTGACCTATGAGGACGTCGAATCATCCTTCCTCGCTCCGGCCGACGGCCGCGCAGCCTTCGAAAAGGGCGCGGTTGATGCTTGGGTCATCTGGGATCCCTTCCAGGCCGCGGCGGAAGTCGCGGTCGAAGCGCGAGAACTCAGAAACGGCGAAGGCATCGTCCCCAATCACCAGTTCTATCTCGGCACCAAGTCGCTGGTCGACGGTCACGCCGAGGCGATCGATGTCGTGATCGACGCCATTTCCGAGATCGACGAATGGACCAAGTCCGACACCGCGGCTGCGGCTGCGGAGCTCTCACCATCGGTCGGCATCCCCGAACCTGTCCTCGTCAAGGCGCTCGAGCGCCAGTCCTACGGGGTCAAGAGCCTGGACGACACCGTCGTCGCGCAGCAGCAGAACATCGCCGACACCTTTTTCAAACTGAAGCTCATTCCCAAGGAGGTGACGATTGCCGACGTTGTCCGCAAGGGCAAGGCGTGATGCCCACTTTAAGATCTGAGTTACCGGCCAGCGAGAAGATCTGCGAGACAATTGCTCGATGCGGTGCTGTCGGCAGGATGGCGAGGCTTTCGTCTGTCTCCTCCCAGCGAGACTCATTCCGGGCGCGGGAGAGTGGAAATCTTTCGACGCTGCGCGCGCCAGGGACTGACGCTGCGCGAACTGATCATTCAAACGCAGGAAACCGGCCACTGGTCGGTTGCCGGAACAGCTGACGGATGCGATCGAAGAGCGCGTCAAGTCAGGTGTTCTCGATGTCTTATCGATGCACGGCTTCGGCAATCCCGACCAGGAGGACCTCCAGGTAAACGGTTTGCTTCCTGAGCTCCGGCGCCGTCAACTGATCGACACCGATTATGTCGGAGAGGATTTCCGCTCCAATCTGGAACTGCCGCCGCTTGCGCCGCCGACAGTCATCCGGGCATCGCGAACGGCCTGACGGCAAGCCATTCCCGACCCAGCGCATCGCTCCGAGCGGCGATGCGGCTTTGGCCGGCTGTTGCCGTCCATTCACAGGTTGGAACAATAACTCTCCCACGTCGTCACAGGCTTTGACGACGTGCTGCGCTTTTAGCCACGTCACCAATCCAACCGTTGAGCAATGACGCTGCCGCATGGCTTTGCGAGACGATCTGAGGCACCAGATCGATATCCGGAAGGCTGCCCAGGCCGAGCGGTCCCATTGCGAACAGCCCATGCAACGCGCTCGCCTTGGTCCGCCCGCATTCATCTACGACGATACCGATCTCGAGTTCGTCACGCGTTGCAAGCCCCGCAACGATAAGCGAACGGACAAGCGGACTATCGGTCCCGGACGGCCGGAAGCGGCAGTCTATCGTCAGGTCCGCGGGAAGGACCTCAAGCCCGGTCGGGGCCGAAAACAGCACGCCGTTTGTGGCGATGCAATTCACTTTTCCCTTCCTCACGGCGATCGCGCCGCTGGCGATCGCATGATGCAGGCGCTGATAGTGCTCCGGCGGCAAGCGGTTGCGATGACTGTCGTAAATAGCCTTCACATGGCGTTTGAACCGTGCGCGCTCTTCCGGCGTCAGTCCCACCCAAAGGTCACGCGCACGTGAACGAAAGCCGTTCATAATGCCTTGCCATCCCGAACCTTCCAGATCGGCTCTGTTGGCGGCCTCACGCAGGAAACGGAATGCGCCGCGGAGCGTCCCCGGCATGGGTTGGTCGGTGACAACAGATCCAACGGCGGCAGGAGCATGCGACTGAGGCAGAAAGCCCGATTCCGAGATCAAAGTGACATGGGAAATCTTCGCGTCGGCCAGCAATCCGAGCGCCCTGTCGACCGCGTGGATGCCGCCGCCGATCACGACAGCGTTTTGCGTTCCACTGGCAGGAGCCACGTCCGAACTTTCCCGCATTCCGTAACCAGTCGCGAGAAACACAGCGTCAAAGCGGGTTCGCTGCTCCGCTCCAAGGAAAACCGAATATCCTCCGTCCAGATGCCTATCGATCGCCGTTACGGTATCCGAGCCAAACTGGACGATGACATCAGGCCGATGGGTCAGAGCTTCGGAGAAGCGTTTGTACACATAGGTGCTGAAAATTTCTCCGGGCACAAAGGCGTGTTCGAGACCTGCAGGATCCGAGATCAGGCGATCGCGCCACGTGTCATCGGTTTCGAGCCATCGACGAAAATCATCCGGCAGGCCGGGATCAACAGAAAGGTCGCGAACGCGGCTGGTCAGCACCGTCGACGCGGGCTGACTTATGCCCTCGCCGATATCTATCTTTGCTCGCGGATCGAACATCACCAGATGGAAAGGCCGCTCAACTCTTTTGAACAGAGCGATTGCGGTCATGATCCCCGTGAAGCCTCGGCCGACAATCGCAATCCTTGCGAGATGGTCCGCTTCCTGGGTCTCCGAATTCGAAGAACGTGACGAGAGAAGAGTCATTCATCGGCTCCTTCTGCGTTGGACCGGTCGGCATAAATTCGCCCGATCCGACCAGTCGCATAATTCTCTATCAAAATAATAGACAACCATGTCCCGAACGCAAGCACCATTCGACTTGAAATGATGACTGGGCGGTTTTGGCGGCTGGCGGGCCTTGGCCTCCCTTCCGGCTGCCGGCTTTACGCATTCCGGAGCACGGCTGACGGGCGATACAGCGACTTGGAAATTTTTTCCCGGTTCCGGCGAAAAAAGAGAGGAATTTTAGAGCGGCTACAAAGATCCACGTAATTTTAGACCATCTATCGCCGGCCAGATTAACCTAACGTCTGCATGCTGGATGTCGCGACATCCCGCATGCAGAAGGAAGCTAGCATGACGGTTCCACTGGTCAGCTTGAGCAATCTGTCGACGGAGCCATCCCCCTCGCCTCAGGTCGCCGCGATATGGGAGGCTCTTTGCGCGGAGGCCGTCAATGCTTCGGCCAAGGATGCAGCACTCACGCGCGCCATGAATTCCGCGGTGCTTTATCATGCGAGTTTCGCCCAGGCGCTCGCTCAGCGGGTCGCGATCAAACTGGCCAATCACGACCTCGACCATGACGAGCTGCTGGCGGTGATTGCCCAGGCGTTCGTCGGCAATCGCAATATTGTCGCCGATGCTGCGGCGGACCTCACCGCGATCAAGGAACGCGATCCATCGAACACGGAAATCCTGACGCCATTCCTCTATTTCAAGGGCTTTGTGGCTCTGCAGGGACAACGCGTCGCTCACTGGCTTTGGCATCATGACCGCCTCCATTTGGCGCGCCACATCCAGAGCCGAATTTCTGAAGTTTTCGGCGTCGATATTCATCCCGCCGCAAAGATGGGCAGGAGCATCATGCTCGATCATGGGAGCGGCCTGGTCATCGGCGAAACGGCTGTTGTCGAAGACGATGTATCGATACTCCAGAACGTCACGTTGGGAGGGACGGGCAAGGAGACCGGCGACCGGCACCCCAAGGTACGGCGCGGCGCTCTGATCGGAGCGGGGGCCAAGATTCTCGGCAACATCGAAATTGGTGTCGGCGCCAAGGTGGGTGCAGGCAGCGTGGTCATAAATGCTGTTGCAGCCTACACATCGGTCGCCGGCATTCCGGCGAGGCAGGTGGGCAAGCGCCACTTCAACCTCCCGGGCATCACGATGGACCAGACCTTGTCTGAACCGGAGTATATGATCTGAGGCCTGGGGTAGGCTTGTCTGGGCGAGGTTGGCGTGACGAGTAACCTGAAATCGCGCCGCCCTACATCACCTCCGGCAGGCCGCTCTCACAGCCCGCCGGCGCCTCGCACCTCACATCTCGACGATAACAGCCGTCACCCGCTTTACCACCGGCAGCATCAATAGCAGGACGGGAAAGGCGATCGCCCAGGAGAGCGCCCAAGCGGAGGGCCACATGGCAAGGGCAGGGGCGGTCAGGCCCTGTGCTCTGACGATGCTGATCGCTGAGACGACTGATGTCATCAGCAGCGAGAGAATGAGCGGCATGACGATCGTATTGTAACGTTTGGGGAGTTTGCCTTTGGGCATTTTGATCTCCGTAAGGTGCCGATCAGGCAATTGCGCAGCGCCGATCGGCGGGTTGCGCGTTGATTGACGTAAACGCTTACGGAGCTTCGATCTGAAGCAACGCCGTTTCTATGGCCGAAAATGTGTTGCCGTTCAAGTCCACCCCATCCCCTTCGGATCGCCTTTGCCAATTCCTCAATGAGAGGATGTATGTTCGTTGCTGGAATCTCAGCGATTCGGCTCCAGGACCCTCAGCCAATGACCAGAGCAAGACGCCGCCGCATCATCCGGACTCGACGAACCCTGACCGGGCTCGCCCTGGTCGGCTCGATCTCGTTTCTGGCTGGCATGACCGATGCGACTGGTCTTCTGCTGACCGGCGACTTTGTCTCCTTCATGACGGGGAACACGACGCGGGCCGCACTGGCCTTGAGTGAGGGCAATCTTTATCACGCGGCTGTCCTGATCTCCGCCATCGTCGTTTTCGTGCTCGGCAATGCGGCTGGCGTCGTCATCTCCCATGTCTCCGAGCGCCGGATCTTTGTGGTGCTCGGCTGCGTCGGGCTGGTTCTGGCGCTCGCCTCGATGATGACGGTGCAGAACATGCTGTTCGCGCGGTTCTACATGATCGTCTTTTCCATGGGCATGGTGAACGCTGCCGTCGAGCATATCGAAGGCCTGCCGATCGGGCTGACCTATGTGACCGGCGCCCTGTCGCGCTTCGGCCGGGGCATCGGCCGCTGGATCATCGGCGATCGTCGTGTCGAATGGACGATCCAGATCGTGCCCTGGGGCGGCATGGTGCTCGGCGCGATCGCCGGCGCCGTCCTGACGCGGCTGACCGGTGCGCACGCGCTGTGGCTGGTCTCCCTCTTCGCCATGCTGCTTGCACTTGCCGCCACGCTCATCCCGCGGCCGCTTCAGCGCCGCTTCAATCAGAAGGTTGCACCGAGCGGATCGGCCATCACGCGCGCGAAATAAAACCGTCGCATTCCTGTCACCGTCGAATCGGATAGGAAGGATCGCCGCCAATCCTCAAGGAGTGGGTCTTGTTCCTGATTTCGAAGCTTGTCTGGATTTTTGCTCAGCCGCTGTCGCTGGCATTCTTCCTCGTCTTCCTTGCCCTGCTTGCCGGCCTTCTGCGCTGGCGTATCTTAAGTATCCTCGGCGCAGCCGGTTCAGCCCTCATCCTCTTCGTCACGCTCTACACCACGGCCGGCAACCTGCTGATGCAAGGTCTCGAGCAGCGCTTCGCAAAGCCTGCCGCAGATCCCGATAGCCTGCAATGCATGATCGTGCTCGGCGGCGGCTTCGAAAACGAGGTGAACACGGCGCGCCACGGCATAGAATTCAACGGCGGAGCCGATCGCTTCATCGAAGCCCTGCGGCTCGCGCAGAAATTTCCGCAGTCGCGCATTCTGGTGTCGGGCGGCGACGGCTCCATGTCAGGCATCTATGAAGGTGATGCGGCGGCATCCGAGCGTTTCTTCCCGCTCTTCGGCGTCGGCAGGGATCGCCTGATCGAGGAGAGGCAATCGCGCACGACCTTCGAAAACGCCGTCAACACCAAGGAATTCCTGGCAAGCCAGGGTCTTTCAAATTGCCTGCTGATCACATCGGGTTTCCACATGCCGCGCTCCGTCGGCATCTTCCGCAAGCTCGGCATCGATATCGTGCCCTGGCCGACCGATTATCGCACCGACGGCCAGGTGAGGCTCGGGCTCGATTTCACTCAGCCGAACCTCAATGCGCAGAACATGGCGACGGCGATCCGCGAATGGTACGGGCTGGTAGGATATTATCTCGCCGGCCGCACATCCGAACTTTATCCGCAATAGACCGCCGCGCGTCCGATAGGACGCGCAAAGGACGCTCTATCACTTTGAATTCGCGCATAATCCCGAAAATCTTTCGGGATTATGCGCTGAAATTTACTTTTTCGAGATGGTGACGAATTTCGTGCCGCGGACACGCGCCGTCACGATGCAGGGATCACCTTCGGTGCGGTCGCAGAAACGCGGATGCATCTTCATCGCCAGCACCATGTTGCCGAAGCGCTGGACGAAATCGTAGCCATAGATCTGTGCGGTCGCGATCATGAAATAACCGCCTTCGGCAACCTGCAGGTAGAAATTATAGGTGCAGCCGTCGTCATTGCATTGCGGCCCCTTCTGCCCGTCGCAGGTCAGTTGGCCCTCGTTGACCACGGCGTCGATCAGGCCGTCATTGTTGATGTCCTGCCGGATGATGAAGCCGTCGGCAAATTCAGCCGTCTTGCACTGCTCCTGAAAATGTTTCTTCTCGTAGATCTCAGGATCGGAAATCAGCGATTGCTGACTGAGGGCGACAGCCGGCATGGCAAGCAGCAGGACGATATTCAGAACGGCGAGCACCAGCGTTTTCACGGCTTTCCTCTTTGGATAAAGGCTCCTAATGCATGTCGCCCAAAACTGTGCAGCGGTTTTGGGACAACGACATGCATTATATCAAAGACTTCAGCTTTATGGCCGCGCCGCCTTGCGCCGCCCTTGCCGCCGTGATTGATTCCGCAAAACTTCCGCCGGTTCCGGGGCTCGCATGTCTCTGCTCGTCTATCTCGATTATGCCGGCATTGCGCTGTTTGCAGCAACAGGCGCGCTCGCCGCCTCGCGCAAGCAACTGGACCTGATCGGTTTTTTGTTTTTCGCCATGGTGACGGGAACGGGCGGCGGCACCGTACGCGATATCGTGCTCGGCCGTGTGCCGGTCTTCTGGGTGCTGAACCCCGCCTATATCCTCGTCTGCTGCATCGTCGGCGTCATCGTTTTTTTCACCGCCCATCTGCTGGAATCGCGCTATCGCCTGCTGATCTGGCTGGATGCGATCGGCCTTGCCGCCTATTGCGTGATCGGCGCCGCCAAGGGCCTCGCCGCCACCGGTTCGCCGACCATCGCGATCGTCACCGGCACGCTGACGGCGACCTTCGGCGGCATCCTGCGCGATCTGATGGCAAACGAGCCTTCGGTGTTGTTGAGGCCGGAAATCTACGTGACCGCAGCCCTTATCGGCGCCGGCGTGTTCACGGCCGCGAATGCGCTCGGAATGCAGCTCTATCTGGCGTCTGCCTGCGGCGTCGTGGCGGCCTTTGCCGCTCGCGGTGGAGCCCTGTGGTTCGGCTGGACCTTCCCGACCTACAGGCACAAGCCCGGCCGGCATCCCGACGATGTCATGTGAAGCCTAATGCATGTCGCCCAAAAGTGCGCAGCGGTTTTGGGACAACAATATGCATAAAAATAAAGATTTAAAGGGCGTCGTATTAGCCCGATGCGGTGCGATGCGCTTTAGTCGTCAGCCCTGCTTCGCTCGCAGGCGGATCACCACGTCGACATGGGCGATCTCCATGCCCTCCGGCGGTTCCGGCAGATTGGCGATCGTCAGGTTGCTGACGGGAATGTCGAGCACCTCGTTCTCGCCTTCGACGAAGAAATGGTGATGGTCGGATATATTGGTGTCGAAATAGGTCTTGGCGCTCTCGACGGCGAGAACCCGGATGAGACCGGCTTCGGTGAATTGGTGCAGCGTGTTGTAGACGGTTGCCAAGGAGACTGGCACGCCGGCGGCAACCGCCTCCTCATGCAGTTCCTCGACGGTCAAATGCCGATCGCCCTTGGCAAACAGGAGGTCGCCGAGCGCGACACGCTGGCGGGTGGGGCGCAGGCCTGCACCGCGCAGCCTTACCTCTATTGCGATCGGGAGTGCACCCGTCATCAAAACCAACTCCGGTTATTCTGGCATAAAGCAATCATGTTTCTTTAAGGGGTATAACTTTTGCATCGGAGCCTTTCAATAGTTCAATGGGGACAGGAGCCTGATAAACGCGGCAAAAACGGGCTTTTGACGCAAATAGGTCTGGTCCCGGCCCTAGCCTTCCTGTATGCGACCACCAAATAATGGCGCAAGCCTGGTCCGGGGCGATGAATGAAGCTGCCTTGCTCGTGCTTCATTTTCTGAAGAACTTGGACTACACGTTCACATCCATCGGCTTGATGCGGGAGGAAAAGAAACTTTATGACGACCAGACAGTCCAGCTTCTCGTATGAAGAACTCATCGCTTGCGCACATGGCGAGCTGTTCGGGCCCGGCAATGCGCAGCTGCCCCTGCCGCCCATGCTGATGGTTCACCGCATCACGGACATTTCCGAAACGGGCGGCACCTTCGATAAGGGCTACCTCCGGGCCGAATACGACGTACGCCCCGACGACTGGTATTTCCCCTGCCATTTCGAAGGCAATCCGATCATGCCGGGCTGCCTCGGTCTCGACGGAATGTGGCAGCTGACCGGTTTCTTTCTAGGCTGGCTCGGCGAGCAAGGCCGAGGCATGGCGCTTTCGACCGGCGAAGTGAAATTCAAGGGCATGGTCCGGCCACAGACGAAGCTGATCGAATATGGCATCGACTTCAAGCGTGTCATGCGCGGCCGTCTGGTCCTCGGCACGGCCGACGGCTGGCTAAAGGCGGACGGCGAGACCATATATCAGGCGGCCGACCTTCGCGTCGGTCTATCGAAAGACAAGGCGGCCTGAAACCGCATTTCGAGCGGCTGACGAAAACAACAAAGGTTTGATCAGATGAGACGGGTAGTTGTCACGGGCCTGGGTGTCGTGTCCTCGATCGGAAACGACGCGGCCGAAGTCACCGAATCCTTGCGGCAGGCAAAGTCGGGTATCTCCTTTTCGAGCGATTTCGCCGAACATGGGTTCAAGTGCCAGGTCTGGGGCAGTCCGAAGCTCGGTTCGGCGGAACTTGCCGAACTGGTCGACCGCCGCGCCATGCGCTTCCTGTCGCAGGGCGGCGCCTGGAACCATGTCGCCATGAAACAGGCACTTGCCGATTCCGGCCTGGAAGAGAAAGACTACGCTCAGAACGAGCGTACCGGCATCATCATGGGCTCCGGCGGTCCGTCCACCCGCACCCTGATCGAAGCTGCCGAGATCACCATAAAAAATAACAGCCCGAAACGCATCGGCCCCTTCGCCGTGCCGAAGGCGATGTCCTCGACCGCATCGGCCACGCTCGCCACCTGGTTCAAGATCCACGGCGTAAATTATTCGATCTCGTCGGCCTGCTCGACCTCGGCGCATTGCATCGGCAACGCCGCCGAGATGATCCAGTGGGGCAAGCAGGACGTGATGTTCGCCGGCGGCCACGAGGATCTCGACTGGACGATGTCCAACCTCTTCGACGCCATGGGCGCCATGTCCTCCAAATATAACGACACGCCGGACAGCGCCTCGCGCGCCTATGATGTCAACCGCGACGGTTTCGTCATCGCCGGCGGCGCCGGCGTGCTGGTGCTTGAGGAGCTGGAGCGCGCTAAGGCCCGCGGTGCCAAGATCTACGCAGAAATCGTCGGCTACGGCGCAACCTCGGACGGCTACGACATGGTCGCCCCCTCGGGCGAAGGCGCTATCCGCTGCATGCGCCAGGCGCTCGCCACCGTCAAAGGCGACGTCGACTACGTCAACACCCACGGCACATCGACGCCGGTCGGCGACAGCAAGGAAATCGGCGCCATCCGCGAAGTGTTCGGCTCGAAGATCCCGCATATCCAGTCGACCAAGTCGCTGACCGGCCATTCGCTTGGCGCTGCCGGGGTGCAGGAATCGATCTATTCCCTGCTGATGATGCAGCAAGGCTTCATCGGCGAAAGCGCTCATATCACCGAGCTCGATCCCGAATTCGAAGGTGTCCCGATCGTGCGCAAGCGCATCGACGACGCCAAGATCGACATTGCCCTCTCCAATTCCTTCGGCTTCGGTGGCACCAACGCCACGCTCGTCTTCCAGCGTTATAACGGATAATAATATGACGGGATTCATGCAGGGTAAGCGCGGGCTCGTTATGGGCGTCGCCAATAACCACTCGATCGCCTGGGGGATTTCAAAAGCTCTCGCCGCACAGGGTGCGGAACTCGCCTTCACCTATCAGGGCGATGCGCTCGGCAAGCGCGTCAAGCCGCTTGCTGCCGAGGTCAACTCGGATTTCGTGCTGCCCTGCGACGTCGAGGACGTCGCCTCGGTCGATGCCGTGGTCGACGCGATCAAGGAGCGCTGGGGCAAGCTCGATTTCATCGTCCATGCCATCGGTTTTTCCGACAAGAACGAGCTGAAGGGTCTCTACGCCGATACGACGCGGGAGAATTTCAGCCGCACCATGGTCATTTCCTGTTTCTCCTTCACCGAGATCGCCAAGCGCTGCGCTCCGTTGATGGAAGATGGTGGTGCGATGCTGACGCTGACCTATAATGGCTCGACGCGCGTCATCCCGAACTACAACGTCATGGGGGTTGCCAAGGCAGCGCTCGAGGCTTCGGTGCGTTATCTCGCTGCCGACTACGGCCCGCGCGGCATCCGCGTCAATGCCATTTCCGCCGGCCCGATCCGTACGCTTGCCGGCGCCGGCATCTCCGATGCGCGCGCGATCCTCTCCTGGAACCAGCGCAATGCGCCGCTGCGCAAGACCGTGACCATCGATCAGGTCGGCAACTCGGCTCTCTACCTGCTCTCCGACCTTTCCTCCGGCGTCACCGGCGAAATCCACTTCGTCGACGCCGGCTTCAACGTCACCTCCATGCCGACGCTGGAAACGCTGAGCAAAGCGGACGTCGAGTAAACGGCTACCCCATTTGAAACTCAAAGGCCGTGCGCAGATGATGCGCACGGCCTTTTTGTTGTTCGATGATAGGATCAGCGTCGAAGCCGCCTGAGCCCTATTTCTTCGCCCAGAGAACCTTGAACCGGGCGTTGCGGCAGGTTTCGCCGCTTTCCTTGAAATTCGCCGCCAGAACTGGCTCGTATGGCAGGCCGCGATTGGCGACGAGCAGCAGGCGGCCGCCGCCGCGAAGGGCGGATGCGGCCGTCTTGATCATTGCCTGGCCGAGCGCCGGATCGGCCGCGTGTCCCTCATGGAAGGGTGGGTTCATGATGACGAGATCGTATTTGTCTTTGACCGGCTCACCCGCCAGATCGTGCCAGAAGAAGCGTGCAGGCGCGTTCGGGCAGTTCTTAGCCAGATTACCCCTGGCAGCCTCCAAAGCCGCGTGATCGGCCTCGTAGAGGTCGAGACGCGTCAGTCCACGCGACTTCTGCGCCTGCTCGACGGAGAGATAGCCCCATCCGGCGCCGAAATCCGCAACGTCGCCGGTGAAATCCTCAGGCAGGCGCGACGCCAGCAGCTCCGATCCTGCATCGATGCGGTCATGCGAGAACATGCCTGGAGTCGCTTGGAAACGACCATCGACGCGGACCGGCGCCTTTGCCAGCTTGGAGATAATCTCGTCTGCATCCGCCGGCCGGCCGAACCAGAAGGCGACGCCGTGATATTTCGGCATATAGTCGACGGCAATATTGAAACCTTCCATCCGCTTGCGTAGCGGCTGGATGCCGTCTTCCTTGGCGCCGGCAACGACGATCAGGCCGCCGAGCCGGGTGCGGGCGATCGCAGCGGCGAGATTGGCCTCGTTCTCGCCCTTGTGCTTGGTGCAGAGCACCAGAGCCGCATCGTAGTCTTCGCCGTCGATCTCCGGCTTCGCTTCGATCCGCTGGGCCAGCAGCTGCCGATAGAGCGGCCGGAAGCCCTGGACGGCGCTGAGCGAGGCGGCAAAGCCTTCCGGCAGCGCAAAGCCTGCCTCGGCGCCGAGGAAGAGCACGCGCTCGCCCTCGCCGGGCGCCGCGACTGTGCCGCTGGCAAAGGGATGGAACAGGGTCTTCAGCGTCTCGCTGCTCATGGTCTCGTCTCGTCCTAAAGCATGTCGCGCAAAAGTGTTCAGCGGTTTTGCGAGCACGACATGCGCAAAACCAAAGACCTGAAGTGCGGCTAGAGCGCCGCGCGTCTTTTCAGACGCGCTAAGGACGCTCTATCACTTTGAATCTGCGCATAACCCTTTCCGAAAATCGATTCCGACTTTCGGGGTTATGCGCTAGCGATCTGAAAGATCGCGCCGCGCTTTAGGATACAAAAAAGGGCGCGGAAGCATTCCCGCGCCCGGTATTGAATCTCGAAGGCGGCTTATTCGGCCGCTTCTTCCTTCTTCTTCTCGTTCGGGATTTCCTGGCCGGTGGCCTGGTCGACGACCTTCATCGACAGGCGAACCTTGCCGCGTTCGTCGAAGCCGAGCAGCTTGACCCAGACCTTGTCGCCTTCCTTGACGACGTCCTGCGTCTTAGCAACACGCTCGGAAGCGAGCTGCGAGATGTGGACGAGGCCGTCACGGGCACCGAAGAAGTTGACGAAGGCGCCGAAGTCGGCGGTCTTGACGACCGTGCCTTCGTAGACCTGGCCGATCTCAGGCTCGGCGACGATCGAGTGGATCCACTTGCGGGCCGCTTCGATTTCCTTGCCCGAAGACGAGGCGATCTTGACGGTGCCGTCATCCTCGATGTTGATCTTCGCGCCGGTCTTTTCGACGATTTCGCGAATGACCTTGCCGCCGGAGCCGATGACTTCACGGATCTTGTCGACCGGGATGTTCATGACTTCGATGCGCGGAGCGAATTCGCCGAGCTGGCCGCGGCTTTCGGTGATGGCCTTGGACATTTCGCCGAGGATGTGGACACGACCGCCCTGGGCTTGGCCAAGGGCGACCTTCATGATCTCTTCGGTGATACCGGTGATCTTGATGTCCATCTGCAGCGAGGTGATGCCGTCGGCGGTACCGGCGACCTTGAAGTCCATATCGCCGAGGTGGTCTTCGTCACCGAGAATGTCGGACAGGACAGCGAAGCGATCGCCTTCCAGGATCAGACCCATGGCGATACCGGCAACCGGCTTTGCCAGCGGAACGCCGGCGTCCATCAAAGCGAGCGAGGTACCGCAGACGGTCGCCATCGAGGACGAACCATTCGACTCGGTGATCTCGGAGACGACGCGCAGCGTGTAGGGGAATTGCTCAGGCGTCGGCAGCATCGGACGGATCGCGCGCCATGCGAGCTTGCCGTGGCCGATTTCGCGGCGACCCGGGGAGCCCATGCGGCCGGTCTCGCCAACCGAGTAGGGAGGGAAGTTGTAATGGAGCAGGAAGCGCTCCTTGTACATGCCCGTCAGACTGTCGACATACTGCTCGTCTTCGCCGGTGCCGAGCGTGGCAACCACGATCGCCTGGGTTTCGCCGCGGGTGAAGAGTGCCGAACCGTGGGTGCGCGGCAGAAGGCCGACTTCCGAAACGATCGGACGAACGGTTTCGAGGTTGCGGCCGTCGATGCGGCTCTTGGTGTCGAGGATGTTCCAGCGGACGATCTTCGCCTGCAGATGCTTGAAGATCGCGCCGACTTCCTCGGCCGTGTACTTGGCTTCGCCTTCCTCGGGGAGGAAATGCGCCTTCACCTTCGCCTTGACGGCGTCGACGGCGGCGTAGCGATCAGCCTTCTGGGTGATCTTGTAGGCTTCGCGAAGTTCACCTTCGGCAAGGCCGAGCATTTCGGTTTCGAGAGCGGAGTAGTCTGCCGGCTGGAAGTCGCGCGGCTCCTTGGCGGCCACTTCGGCGAGCTTGATGATCGCGTCGAGAACCGGCTGGAAGCCCTTGTGGCCGAACATGACGGCGCCGAGCATGATGTCTTCGTTAAGTTCCTTGGCTTCGGATTCCACCATCAGCACGGCGTCATAGGTGCCGGCGACGACGAGGTCGAGGCTCGATTCGTCCATCTCGTCGAGATGCGGGTTGAGAACGTATTCGCCGTTGATGTAGCCGACGCGCGCACCGCCGACGGGGCCCATGAAGGGAACGCCGGACAGCGTCAGCGCAGCCGAGGTGGCAACCATCGACAGCACGTCGGGATCGTTTTCGAGGTCATGCTGGATAACGGTAACGACAACCTGCGTGTCGTTCTTGTAGCCCTCAGGGAAGAGCGGGCGGATCGGGCGGTCGATCAGGCGGGAAACCAGGGTTTCCTTTTCGCTCGGACGGCCTTCGCGCTTGAAATAGCCGCCGGGGATCTTGCCGGCGGCATAGGTCTTTTCCTGGTAGTTGACGGTGAGCGGAAAGAAGTCCTGGCCGGCCTTCGGCGCCTTGGCCGAAACGACGGTGGCGAGAACGACGGTTTCGCCGTAGGTGGCGAGAACGGCGCCGTCGGCCTGACGGGCGATCTTGCCGGTTTCGAGTTTCAGCGGGCGGCCAGCCCACTCGATTTCCACTGTGTGTGTATCAAACATGTCTTGTCCTTCAATGCGGGAGCACGCGCCATCGCCGATATCAAGGCGCAGCGCACAGTCGACCGCAATCAATGTGACGTATCACGGGCAAGACAACGGGAGGCTTTTCATCCTCGGTTTCCTCAGGCATTCCTGAGAAACCGGGCCAAAGCTCATTGACAAGCCTTGGCCGAAAGCATCCGGCAATCCTGCCCCATGACAGGTCAACGGTTGGTTTGGCAGAACCGGCCCATCCGGGTCTGCCGGTCTTTCCACCGCTAAAAGATAGGGCGCGGCTGGAACATTTCATCGGGAGACGTGTCCCGAAACAGATCCGGCGGGCGCTCGGAAAGCGCCCGCCGGACAATCTTAGCGGCGGATACCCAGGCTGGTGATCAGCTTGGAATAGCGGCCTTCATCCTTCTTCTTGAGATAATCAAGAAGCGAGCGGCGGCTCGAAACCATCGTCAACAGGCCACGGCGGGAATGGTTATCCTTCTTGTGGTCCTTGAAGTGTTCGGTCAGGTTATTGATGCGTTCGGTCAGGATAGCGACCTGGACTTCCGGAGAACCGGTATCGCCTTCAACGGTCGCATATTCCTTGATCAGCGCAGACTTGCGCTCAGCAGTGATCGACATCGGGTTATCCTTTCTAAGAGGAGGAGATAAAGTCGCCAAAAGCCGGGATGTCGTCCAGCTTTGGCCGTGAATGCAAACGGGCGTACCCGATGCTGGCGCTGCCTATAAACCAAATATGGATCGATGGAAAGAGGGGTCGTCCTTGGCGGCTTCAACGGCCCGCCATGGCGCCCCGGACCATCCCGTCATAGGCTGCAGGATCCTGCAGCATGGCGAAATGGCTCACATCTTTCAGGATAACGAGTTTGGCGCCCGGAATCTGTTTTGCCATCATTTCCGTATGGTCGAGCTTTACGGCTTCATCATGATCGCCGATGGCAAGTGTGACCGGCACCGAGATCTTGCCAAGATCGGCGGCCGTCCAGGCCGGCTGGGTTGCCCACATTTCGGAGATCTGCTTGACGAAGGCGTCGTATTCGTTCGGCGTCGGCGAAAGCTTCCGGTACTGCTCGCCGGCGACGTTGATGTAGTCGTTGAAGGTCTTGTTGTCCATGACGTCAGCCTTGACGCCGTCTGTTGTGACGTTGGCTGCCTGGGCAATGACGCGGGTCAATTTTTCCGGGTGTTTCATCGCCATGTCGATGCCGATGATGCCGCCGTCCGACCATCCGACAAGCGTCACCTTGTCGATCTTCAGATAGTCGAGAAGTGCCACATAATCCGATGTCATCAGGTCATAGCCGAAGGGCTGCTGGCTGCGCGTCGAACGTCCATGGCCGCGGCTGTCGGCAACGATGACCCGATGATCCTTGGCAAAATCGGCGACCTGGTGACCCCAGACCTCGGCATTTCCAAGACCGCCATGAATGAACAGGATGGGGTCGCCTTCGCCGTATTCGGCGTAATACATCTTGATGTCGTTCACCTCGGCCATGCCGCTCGTCTTTGCCACCGGCATCGAAGGAAAGGCCGGAAGCTCGGCCCAGCGCTCGGCGGATTGAGCGCCGGTGACGGCGAGAAACATCGAAAAGAACGTCAGGATTCCGATAGCAGTTACGCGCATAATCTTTCCCTCTGTCAGGCCCCCATGGCCCCTCGGGCCGCTATGGCTGCCCGACAGGGAAGATATCGCATCGCGACCGGCTGACAATCGCTGTCTTGTCGGAAAGCCAGATAGGCTCAGGCGAAAACCCGCTTCGGGCGAAACTCGCCCTGGCCGATCTCGCCGATCGCGATCAGCTTGCCGCGGGCCGTCGCATAGGCTTCGCTTTCGGCAACCGGCGCATCGCGGCCACGCACCAGGATCGGGTTGCCCATCTTCAGCCGGTGCGCCTGGTCGTCATTGATGACCAGATGGGGCAGGGAGGATAGCGCTTCGCAGGTGTTGATCAGCAGCGCGTCGAGGGCCGCCAGGCGCTCGTCCATATCCTCGATCGCCTCCAGCGCCACGAGATCAGCGAGCGGCACCATGGCCTCTTCCGCGAAAGGCGCGACGAAGGTGCGCCGCAGCCCGGACACATGGCCGTAGCAGCCGAGCTCGCGCCCGAAATCGCGCGCCAGCGCCCTGACATAGGTACCCTTGCCGCATTCCACTTCGAAATGCGCGCTATCGGCGTCCGGGCAGGCAATCAAGGTCAGCCGGAAGATATCGACCTCACGCGAGGGGATTTCGACGGTTTCGCCTTCGCGCGCCAGATCATAGGCGCGTTCACCTGCGATCTTGATAGCGGAAAACTGCGGCGGCACCTGGCTGATGGTACCGATATATCCAGGCAGGATGTCGCGGATCTGCTGTTCGCTCGGGCGTTTGTCCGAACTCTCCGTCACTTCGCCCTCGAGATCGTCGGTCGCCCGCTCCTCGCCCCAGCTCACCGTGAATTCATAGATCTTGCGGCCGTCCATCACGTAGGGGACGGTCTTCGTCGCGTCGCCAAGCGCGATCGGCAGCATGCCGGAGGCGAGCGGATCGAGCGTGCCGGCATGACCGGCCTTCTCAGCCTTATAGAGCCACTTGATCTTGGAGACGGCTTCCGTCGAGCCGAAATCCACCGGCTTGTCGAGGATCAGCCAGCCGGAAATCGGCCGGCCTTTGGGTTTGCGTGGTTTGGACATGCGTCTCTTCTGTTTATTGTTCGTCATTATCGCCGTCGAGGTCGCGGCTCACCTCGGGCGAACGCAGCAGCTCGTCGATCTTCTTGTAGTTGTCGAAGCTGGTATCGTCGCGGAAGCGTACCTCCGGCATGTATTTCATCTGCCGAAGCTGCGGCCCGAGCCGGCCACGGATGAACCTTGCATGGCGGTTCAACGCCTTGATGACGATGCTGTGGTCTGAAACGCCGAGCGGCGTCACATAGGCGGTAGCGATCTTGAGGTCCGTCGACATGCGCACTTCCGAGATCGAGATCACGGTCGCCTCGATGATTTCGTCACGCACTTCGCCGCGCTGCAGCACCTGGGTGAGAGCGGCGCGAACCTGTTCGCCAATGCGCAGCATGCGCTGCGAAGGCGCGGAAGAAGTTGGTCTGGTCATTGTTATCTCTATTTGCCGATGCGGCTGGGAATCGAACCCGTCAAAGGAGAGCGTCCATGACTCTTTTGGTCCAAAAGGTCAAGTCAGCAGATGCCCGAAAGCCATCCGCCGGCTGGCGGATGGCTTTCGGAAAAGTTCAGGCGCAGCAGCTTAGAGCGTGCGCGTGATATGCTCGACGCGGAAGCACTCGATGACGTCGCCGGCGCGCATGTCCTCGTAGTTTTCGAAGGCCATGCCGCATTCCTGACCCATCGGCACTTCGGACACTTCGTCCTTGAAGCGCTTGAGCGTCTTGAGCTTGCCTTCGTGAACGACGACGTCGTTGCGGATGAGGCGGACGCCCGCACCACGTTCGACCTTGCCTTCGACGACACGGCAGCCTGCGACCTTGCCGACCTTGGTGATGTTGAACACCTCGAGGATCTCGGCATTGCCGATGAAGGTTTCGCGCCGCTCCGGAGACAAGAGGCCCGACATCGCTGCCTTCACATCATCCACGAGGTCGTAGATGATGTTGTAGTAGCGGATTTCGATGCCTTCGCGTTCGGCGAACTGGCGTGCCTGCGTATTTGCACGGACGTTGAAGCCGATGATGGCCGCGTTCGAGGCTTCGGCGAGCGAGATATCCGACTCGGTGATGCCGCCGGCGCCCGAATGGACGATGCGGGCGCGCACTTCGTCGGTGCCAAGCTTCTCCAGCGCACCGGCAATCGCTTCGATCGAGCCCTGCACGTCACCCTTGATGACCAGCGGGAACTCCTTGATGCCGACGCTCTGGCGTTGCATCATCATCTGTTCCAGCGAACCGCGCTGTCCCGACTGGCGGGCAGCCGCCTTGTCGCGGGCCAGACGCTGACGATATTCCGAGATTTCGCGGGCGCGGCTTTCGCTTTCGACGACGGCGAACTTGTCGCCCGCCTGCGGCGTGCCGGAAAGACCGAGAACCTCGACCGGCGTTGCCGGACCGGCTTCCTTCACATGGTCGCCCTTGTCGGTGACGAGAGCGCGCACGCGGCCCCAGACGTCGCCGGCGACGATGATCTGGCCGGGACGCAGCGTGCCCTTCTGCACGAGCACGGTCGCGACCGAACCACGGCCACGATCGAGCTGGGCTTCGATGACAGTGCCTTCCGCCGTCCGGTTCGCATTGGCCTTGAGATCGAGAATTTCCGCTTGCAGCAGGATCGCCTCGAGCAGTTTGTCGAGGTTCTTGCCGGTCTTGGCCGAAACCTCGACGTCAAGCACTTCGCCGCCCATGGATTCCACGAAAACTTCGTGCTGCAGCAGCTGGTTACGGACCTTCTGCGGATCAGCCTCGTGCTTGTCGACCTTGTTGATCGCCACGATGATCGGGACACCGGCCGCCTTGGCGTGGTTGATCGATTCGATCGTCTGCGGCATCACGCTGTCGTCGGCTGCGACGACCAGGATCGCAATGTCGGTCGCCTGCGCACCACGGGCACGCATTGCCGTGAAGGCGGCGTGGCCGGGCGTATCGATGAAGGTGATCTTCTGACCGTTCTGCTCCACCTGATAGGCGCCGATATGCTGGGTGATGCCACCGGCTTCGCCGGAGACTACGTTGGCATGACGGATGGCGTCGAGCAGCGAGGTCTTGCCGTGGTCGACATGGCCCATGATGGTAACGACGGGCGGGCGCGAAACCAGTTCGCCATCGTCGTCGGACACGTTGAAGATGCCGAGTTCGACGTCGGATTCCGACACGCGCCTGACCGTATGGCCGAATTCGCCGGCGATGATTTCGGCAAGGTCGGCGTCGATGACGTCGCCCGGCTTCATCATCTGGCCTTCCTTCATCAGGTACTTGATGACGTCGACGGCGCGTTCGGACATGCGCTGCGACAGCTCCTGAATGGTGATGGTCTCGGGCAGAACCACCTCGCGGGAGATTTTCTCGCGGGTTTCCTGCATCTGACCGCGGCGGAACTTCTCCTGCCGGCGACGCATCGCCGAGAGCGAACGACCGCGGGCATTGTCCTCGCCGTCGACGTTGGCAGTGGTGATCGTCAACTTGCCGCGACGGCGCTCTTCATCCGTCTTCGGACGAGTCGTGACCGGCTTTGCGGGTTCCGGGCGAACGACGCGGCCACGGACTGGGCCGCCACGCGCTGCGCCACGATCGTCTTCTTCCTTTTCGTCGCGGCGGCCGCGAACGGCCCCAGGGACGGCAGCGCCGGCTGCCGGACGGGCAGCAGGTGCTCCAGCCGCATCGGGCCGGCGTGCGGCCGGTGCCGACGATGCGGGCTGCTGCGGCCGTGCCACGTCGGTGCGTGCTTCGGCCGGAGCCGGTTCTGCGGCTGCAGGTTCAGCAACAGCGGGTGCCTCAGCCTGCCGGATAGCCTCTTCAGCGGCCCGGCGGACAGCTTCTTCCGCTTCGGCTGCCTTGCGGATAACCTCTTCGGCGGCACGGAGCTTTTCTTCCTCGGCGCGGCGGATCGCATCCTGCGCGTCACGCGCCTGGGAGTCGGCAAGCGCGCGGCGGCGGGCGTCCATCTCTTCCGGCGACAGATGGTTCAGCACCACCGGGCGCGGACGATCGTTCTGGCGCGGCGGCTGGTGAGACTGCTGCGGCGGACGCTGGTTCGTCTGGTTGTTGTTGCCCTGCTGAACCCGCGGTGCCGGCGTCGGCTGCTGCGGACGCGCCTGCACGGGCGCGGGCGCCGGTTCGGCTGCGCGCACGGGGGCCGCCGGAGCGACGGGCGTGACCGGCTTTTCGTCTTCCGGGCGCATCGGGCGCCGCTTACGGGTCTCGACGACGACCGCCTTGGTGCGACCTCGACCCATATCCTGGCGAACGGTACCCTGGCTCATCCCCGATGGTTTCAGGGTGAGTGTCTTTTTGCCCGCTACGCTGATTGTCTTGTCGTCGTTACTATCGGTCATTCGTTCCCGTTCCTTCGGACAGGGAGCGATGACTAGATCAGACCCTGTCGTTCAATACTGTCGATCAATGAGGATGGGACCGGCCGATGCCGGTGACCGCCTCATTGTTTTAGCCGGCCAGCGCCGCCCGCTGCCCGGGACTGACCGCCAATACGGTACTGTTCGAGCATCTTTGCGCGCTTCACTACACCTTCACCCGCCTGCCCTGCAAGCACTGCGGCATGGATAAAAGCATTCTGGCCCATCAGGCCTTCCATTTCGCTCTCCGAGAAGAGACGGAAGGAAGGTATCTCCTCCTCGGTCTCCATTCCGAGGTGCCAGGCCTTGCGGGCCTGGTCGATTTTCCGGACGCCGTCGTCCGCTGCACCAGTCGCGTGGAACACCGCAAGGGCTGCTCCACTTCTGACCGCGGCATCCACTTTCGAGGAGCCGCTGACGAACTGGCCGGCTTTCCGCGCCATGTTCATCATCTGCATCAATTGCGCCGCGAGCAGCCGATCGACACTCGCGCCGAGATCGTCCGCCGCCTTTACATCCGTCTTCAGCGCGCGGGCGAAGAGCTTCTTCGCCACTGCCCTGTCGACCAGCGACCGGTCGATCTTCACCCAGCATCCGCGTCCCGGAAGCTCGCGCTTCAGATCGGCGACAACTGTTCCATCGGGAGCGGCGACGAAGCGGATCAGCTCTTCCGGCGATCCGCTTTCGCGCGTCACGATGCACATACGTCCGTTCACGTCATAACCTGCAAGATCGTCGTCCTCGAGAGGAGCGTCCGGTTCATGCGCGGTCATCATGCTTCTTGTTCGGCTTCGGTGACCTCTTCTTCGGTCCCCTTATCCAGGTCCTCTTGCGTGATCCAGCCAGCCGAAAGGCGGGCCTGGACGATCATCTGTTCTGCTTCGACGCGTGAGACGTCGAACTTCGAGAACAGGCCCTCGAACTTCTTCGTTTCGCCGTTCTTGCGTTCCGACCAGCCCACGAGATCGTCGGCAGCGCAGCCGGCAAAGTCCTCGATCGACTTGATGCCGTCTTCGCCGAGCGCCACCATCATCTGGGCGGTCATGCCGTTGATTTCACGCAGTTCGTCCTGGACACCGAGCGCCTTGCGCTTCTCGTCCATCTCGGCTTCGAGACGCTCGAGGAATTCGCGGGCGCGCTGCTGGATTTCCTGCGCCGTCTCCTCGTCGAAACCGTCGATCGAGGAGATTTCGTCGAGATCGACATAAGCCAGTTCTTCAACTGCGGCAAAACCTTCCGAAGCCAGAACCTGGCCGACCATCTCGTCGACATCGAGCGAATCCATGAACAGGTTGGTGCGCTCGTTGAATTCCTTCTGGCGGCGTTCCGATTCCTCGGCCTCCGTCATGATGTCGATATCCCAGCCGGTCAGCTGCGAAGCGAGGCGGACGTTCTGGCCGCGGCGGCCGATCGCAAGCGACAGCTGCTCGTCGGGAACGACCACTTCGATACGCTCGGCATCCTCGTCGAGAACGACCTTGGCGACTTCGGCCGGCTGCAGGGCGTTGACGACGAAGGTCGCCGGGTCCTGGCTCCACGGGATGATGTCGATCTTTTCGCCCTGAAGCTCGCCGACCACGGCCTGAACGCGTGAGCCGCGCATACCGACGCAGGCACCGACCGGATCGATCGAACTGTCGTTCGAGATCACCGCGATCTTGGCGCGCGAACCCGGGTCGCGGGCGACCGATTTCACCTGGATGATGCCGTCGTAGATCTCCGGCACTTCCATGGTGAAGAGCTTCACCATGAATTGCGGATGCGTGCGCGACAGGAAGATCTGCGGGCCGCGCTGCTCGCGACGGACATCATAGACATAGGCACGGACGCGATCGCCATAACGGACGTTTTCGCGCGGGATCATTTCGTCGCGGCGGATAATGCCTTCGCCACGGCCGAGATCGACGATAACGTTGCCGTATTCGACGCGCTTGACGGTACCGTTGACGATTTCGCCGACGCGATCCTTGAATTCGTCGAACTGGCGGTCGCGCTCGGCTTCACGCACCTTCTGCACGATCACCTGCTTGGCCGACTGTGCGGCGATGCGGCCGAAATCCATCGGCGGCAGCGGATCGGCGATGAAATCGCCGAGTGCGGCGTCCGGGTTGCGGTCGCGGGCCAGCTCCAGCGGGATCTGCGTCGAATAATCCTCGGCCTTCTCGACGACTTCGAGCAAGCGCTGCAGGCGGATTTCGCCGGTCTTCGGATTGATGTCGGCTCGGATGTTGGACTCGGTGCCGTAACGGGAGCGTGCCGCCTTCTGGATGGCATCGGCCATTGCGGCCAGCACGATCTCGCGGTCGATGACTTTTTCGCGCGCCACTGCATCTGCGATCTGCAGAAGTTCGAGCCGGTTCGCACTGACTGCCATTGTCTTGTTTCTCCGTCTTTACTCCAGGGTTCCCGTCCCTGGAGCGGTCTGTTGATCGGTTATTCTTCGTCGTCCGCTTCGTTCTGGTTGGCGGCCTGGGCTTTCGCCAGCTTGTCGGCGCGCAACGCGTCGCGGATCAGGTCGTCGGTCAGAATGAGCTTCGCATCGCTAAGCGCCGTGAAGGGAATGGTGACCTTCTGCTCTTCCCCATAGGCGATCTGGTCACGCTCGAGCGTGAAACCATCTGTGCCTGCTTCGACGATCTTGCCGCGGAAGCGCTTGCGATTGTCGATCAAGATCGACGTCTCGCATTTCACAAGGTGGCCCTGCCAGCGGACGAAATCAGATTTCCGCACCATCGGACGGTCGATGCCGGGCGAAGACACTTCCAGATGATACTCTTTATCGACCGGATCTTCCACATCGAGGACGGGAGAAATCGCCATCGAGACTTCTTCGCAATCCTGGACCGTCATCGTGCCGTCGTCGCGTTCGGCCATGACCTGCATCGTCGCGCCGTTCTGGTTCATCATGCGGACGCGGATAAGCCGGAATCCCAGGTCGACGAGAACGGGTTCGATGATATCGGCAAGACGCTGGTCGAGCCCGGTTTCGGTAATCAGCCGCGGCTCACGTTCGTTGTCTGCGTTTGTCAGATCCGACAAGCGGTGCGCTCCTCGCAATTTCATGCTTTTTTGGCGATCACGCTAATAAAAAAGAGCGGGTCCTTGCGGCCCACTCTTCATCAAGCGATCAAGAATTTGAGAGGCATATAGTCGGGTTTTTCCGAAATTGCAAGGTCTGCGACCGATTCGGCCAATTCGCTTCCGGCGACGTGATGAGGCCTATGGCCAGCGCCGGTCTTGCGCATATATTGCCGTTGGCGCGCAATAACAAAAGCGGGAGAAATCGTGGCCTACACTTCCTCGACATTGGCGCCTTTGCGGCACGATACCTACCGCACCATCTGGTTCGCGAGCCTTTCCTCGAATTTCGGCGGCCTGATCCAGGCGGTCGGCGCCGCCTGGATGATGACGACGATCACCGCCTCGGAGGACATGGTGGCGCTGGTGCAGACCTCGACGGCGCTGCCGATCATGCTGTTTTCGCTGATATCGGGTGCGCTCGCCGACAATTATGACCGCCGCCGGGTTATGCTGACGGCGCAGTGCATGATGCTCACCGTCTCGGCGTTGCTGACGGCCTCAGCCCTTCTCGGCTGGATCACGCCCTGGCTGCTGCTCTTTTTCACCTTTCTGATCGGCTGCGGCACCGCGCTCAATAATCCCTCCTGGCAGGCCTCGGTCGGCGATATGGTGCCGCGTGCCGATCTGCCGGCCGCGGTCACGCTGAACAGCATGGGTTTCAACATCACCCGCAGCGTCGGCCCGGCGATCGGCGGCGTCATCGTCGCGGCCGCCGGCGCGGCCGCGGCCTTCGCGGTGAATACGCTGAGTTACCTCGCCTTGATCTATGCCCTGCTGCGCTGGCGTCCAGCCGCGCCCGTCTCGACCCTGCCGCGCGAGGCGCTCGGCAGCGCCATCTTTGCCGGCCTGCGTTATGTCTCGATGTCGCCCAATCTCGAAAAGGTCCTTGTCAGGGGACTGCTCTTCGGCATCGGCGCCAGCTCGATCCTGGCGCTGCTGCCGGTCGTCGCCCTCGATCTCGTTGCCGGCGGGCCGCTGACCTATGGTTTCATGCTCGGCGCCTTCGGCATCGGCGCGATTGGCGGTGCGGTGCTGAATGCCAGGCTTCGCCAGGTGCTTTCCAGCGAGATGATTATCCGCCTCTCCTTTGCCGGCTTCGCATTGAGCGCGGTCATCGCAGCCGTGAGTCCGAGCGCCGTCCTGACCTCTGCCGGGCTGCTCGTTTCCGGCGCCTGCTGGGTCTCCGCACTTTCGCTCTTCAACACCATCGTCCAGCTTTCGACGCCGCGCTGGGTGGTCGGCCGGGCGCTGTCGCTCTACCAGACCGTCACCTTCGGCGGCATTGCCGGCGGCAGCTGGCTGTGGGGCGTCGCCGCCGATCGTTACGGCGTTGCCGATGCGCTGCTGATGTCATCCGTCGTCATGCTGCTCGGCATCGCCATCGGCCTGCGTTTTTCGATGCCGGCCTTCGCCTCGCTCAATCTCGATCCACTGAATCGCTTCACCGAGCCGGCCCTCAGTCTCGACATTACACCGCGCAGCGGCCCGATCGTCATCCAGGTCGATTACGAGATCGCCGATGAGGACCTTGCCGAGTTCATGGAATTGATGGGGGAACGCCGACGCATCCGCATCCGCGACGGCGCCCGCAACTGGGCGCTGATGCGTGATCTCGAAAATCCCAGCCTTTGGACGGAAACCTACCACACGCCGACCTGGGTCGAATATATTAGACACAACCAGCGGCGCACGCAGGCCGATGCCGAAAATACCGACAGGCTGCGTGCGCTTCACCGCGGCGAAGGTCCGCTGCATGTCCACCGCATGATCGAACGCCAGGCCATTCCGCCCGGCGACGACGTCTTCCACAAGGCGCCGATCGATCTGCATCATTGAGACTAGCTAGCAGAGATCAAAAATGTATAGATTCAGGCTCGCCCGCCAATCCGATCTGGCCGCCATCATCCGGCTTCTGGCCGATGACGATCTTGGCGGCAGCAGGGAGATCGTTTCGGATCCTGTCGACGCGCGTTATCTCTCGGCCTTTGCCGCAATCGAGGCGGACGCCAATCAGCTTCTGGCCGTCGCAAGCGATGCGACCGATCGGGTCGTCGGCTGCCTGCAGCTGAGTTTTGTTCCCGGTCTTTCGAGGACGGGTAGGTGGCGCGGCCAGGTTGAAAGCGTGCGTGTGGCAAGCGATCTTCGCGGTTCTGGCCTCGGCGCGCAATTCATCGAATGGGCGATCGCCCAATGCGCCGAGCGCGGCTGCGGATTGGTGCAGCTGACATCGGACAAGACGCGAGGGGATGCCATCCACTTCTACGAGAGGCTCGGTTTCGTCGCCAGCCATGAAGGTTTGAAACGCAATCTCTGAAGCCGGTTACTTCAGCTTGCCCTTCATCGTCGCCTCCGGAAAGCATGTCGGCTTCATATCGTTCTTTGCCTGCCACTGGCCGATTGAACGCCGGGTCTTGTAGCCCGGCAGACCGTCGGAACCGCCGACATCATAGCCCTGCCGTTCCAGCGCCTTCTGCATGGCGGTGACATCCGAGCGCAGCATCTTGCCGACATCACCCCATCTGCCCTGGAAGGCGCCGTCATTATGGGCGATCCGGTCGGCGAGGTTGCCGATATAGAGCGCGTAGAGATCGGAATTATTGTATTCCTTGATGATGTAGAAATTCGGCGTGACGATGAATTCCGGTCCGTCGCGGCCGGCCGGAACCAGCATCATGCCCTCAGCCTTCATCTCGCCGGAGGGAAAGCCCTTGCCGGAGATGCGGTCGATGCCGAGCGAGGCCCAGTGCGACAGCGGCTTTGCCAGATCGGGTCCTTCCTGCGCGCAGGAAACCGCCTCCGGTATCGACACCTCGAAGCCCCAGTCGCGGCCGCGCTGCCAACCTTTCTTGACCAGGTAATTGGCGATCGAGGCGAGCGTATCGGGCACCGAGGTCCAGATATTGCGGTGGCCGTCGCCATCGAAATCCACGGCATATTTCAGATAGCTGGTCGGCATGAATTGCGGCTGGCCGAGTGCGCCCGCCCACGAACCCTTGAAATTAGCAGGTGTGACGTCACCGCCGTCGAGAATATGGAGTGCGGCCACCAGCTCGGTGCGGAACATCTCCTTGCGCGTCGACATGAAGGCCTTGGTCGCCAGCACCTCGATCGCCGAATTCGGGATCTTCGCCGCACCGAAGCCGGTCTCACGGCCCCAGATGGCCAGCACGATCGAGCCCGGCACGCCATAGGTCTTTTCGATCCGCTTCAGCGTCGAGCCGTATTGGGCGGCAAAGCCGCGACCTGTTGCGGCAAGTTTCTTCAGCTGGTCTTCGTTGAAATAGGGAGCGGGCGAGGAAAATTCGGCCTGCGTCTGCTTCTGCTCCTTCGGCGGCGGGAAACCGGGCGGGGCGAGATCGGGCAGGTTCCAGTTCAACGTGATGCCGGAGAAAGCGGCTTGAAAGACCTTCTCCGAAATGCCGTTCGCCTTCGCCTCCGGCCAGAGGTCACTCTGCACCCATTTCTCGAACTGCGCCTCGACATCGGCTTTCGAAGGGGCCGCGTAACAGGAGAGGGGCAGGAGAGCTGCCGCCAATGTGAGTGCGAATATCCGCAGCCGCCGTGGAACACCCCCCTCTGCCCTGCCGGGTATCTCCCCCACAGGTGGGGAGATCGGCTGGGCGCGGAGGTTTCCGCCGACAATCGACGTTTCTGCGCGGCAAGCTGACAATGAAGCGGGAAACCAAAGCCACTTGTGATCTCCCCCCTTGTGGGGGAGATGCCCGGCAGGGCAGAGGGGGGTGTGGTGCAACATACGCAAGCCTCCCTATATCACCGTCCGCGCCCGAAGTGCCGCCGCAAGGGTGCCCTCGTCGAGATAGTCGAGTTCGCCGCCGACAGGCACGCCATGCGCCAGCCGGGTGATCTTCACATCGAGCCCCTGCAACTGGTCGGTGATGTAGTGCGCTGTCGTCTGTCCCTCGACGGTGGCATTGACCGCGATGATCAGTTCCCGGATGCCGCCTTCGCCGACCCTGTCGATCAGCCCGCGAATATTGAGATCGTCAGGACCGACCCCGTCGAGTGGTGACAGCGTGCCGCCGAGCACGTGATAGGCGGCGTTCATCGCGCCTGCCCGTTCCAGCGCCCAGAGATCCGAGACGTCCTCGACGACGATGATGACGGATTGATCGCGTTGGACGTCGGTGCAGACAATGCAGGGATCGACCGTATCGACATTGCCGCAGCGCGAGCAGATCTTCACCTTGTCATAGGCCTCGCCCATTGCATTCGACAGCGGGCCGAGCAGTTGGTCCTTCTTCTTGATCAGATGCAGTGCCGCCCGGCGCGCCGAGCGCGGCCCGAGGCCCGGCACCTTCGCCAGAAGCTGGATGAGTTTTTCGATTTCGGGGCCGGTGACTCGTTTTGCCATGCGCCGTTCTTAACTGATATGGGACGAAAACGGAATCGCGGAAGGATTGCCCGTCCCATGAAAATCCTGGCCTTGTGCACCGGCAATCCGGAAAGACTGCCGGGCAAGAGCTACAAGACCGGCATCTTCAAACATGCCGTCAACGGCGCGGTGATGATCGACGCCGAAGGTCTTGTCGGCGATGCGATCTGTAACCGCAAACACCATGGCGGCGTCGACCAGGCGGTCTATGTCGAGGGATCGCTAACGCTCGACTGGTGGGCGCAGGAACTGGGCCGACCCTACGAGGCGGGTACTTTCGGCGAGAACATGGTGATATCAGATCTCGACAATCGCGACGTCGCCGTCGGTGACCGCTTCGCCGCTGGCGATCTCATCCTCGAGGTCACTGCATGCCGTATGCCCTGCGCCACCTTCGCCGCCAGGATGGTCGATCCGAAATTCGTCAAGCGTTATACCGCCGCCGCCCGTCCCGGCATCTATTGCCGCGTCATCCGAGGCGGCGTGGTCGAGCCCGGGATGCCGATGGAATACACGTCTTTTTCGGGAGACAAGATTACGATGCCCGAGCTAATGGAGACCTTCGGCCGAAGGCTTCAGGGCGCAGATCGGGCGCGATATCTCGCGGCCCCAATTCACTACAAGCTTCGGGCCATGCTGGAATCCCAAGCCGACGAAGCACACTAGCTCACACACCTTGATATGTGGACCGCCTCAGAACGGCAGCTTGAAGCCGGGCGGGATCGGCAGGCCTGCGGTCAGTGCCTTGGTCTTTTCGGCGGCGAGTGCCTCGGCCTTGTCCTTGGCGTCCTTGTGGGCGGCGACGATCAGGTCCTCGAGGATCTCGACATCGTCTTCCTTGAACAGCGACGGATCGATCTTCAGGCTCTTCAGCTCGCCCTTGCCCGATATGACGACGGCAACGAGACCGCCGCCCGCCTTGCCTTCGGCCGTGAGCTCGGCGATCTCCGCCTGCATCTGCTCCATCTTGGCCTGCATTTCCTTGACTTTGCCCATCATGCCCATGATGTCGCGCATCGTCTCGCTCCTTCTTAAACCTAGAATTCTATATCGTCGCCCGGCAGGATGTCACCTTCCTCGGATTCGGCGGCGGCCGGCGGCGTCGCCTCGCCTTCCTCCTCCGGTTCGGGCGCCCGCACGCGCACGTCGATGATCTTGGCACCCGGAAAATGCGCAAGGATCGCCGCCACGTCAGGGTCCTGGCGCGCGTCGATCACATGCTGTTCCCGCGTCCTGGCCTCCGCTTCGACAAGCGTCGGCTGGCCCTCGTCGCGGCTGAGGCTGACGATCCAGTGGATGCCGGTCCATTCCTTCAGCTTGACGGCAAGCTCGTTGAGCAGCGTCGTCGGCGCACCGGGAGCCAGGCTGACGTCGAGCCGGCCGGCTTCGATCCGGACCGGGCGCAGGAAGGTGCGCACCATCGCCTTCAGCTTCGGATCGCGTTTCTCGGTGGCGAGGTTGACGATATCATTGACCGAATTGACCGGGACGAGCGGCTTCAGGGCTTCCGCGGGCTTTGGCTCGATCCGCCCGACAGACATGGTCTCGGGCTGGCTGCTCGGCACGGCACGCAGCATCGCCACCGGCGCGGAAGGCTGCGGCGGGCTCGGTGCGGTTTCCGCGGCGCGCGCCGCGACACTGTTCTGATAGGAAACCCGTGTCCCGTTGCCGCCGCCATTGCCGGACGGCGGAGCCGCGGGCCGCGGGCCGGCATTGTCGCCGGAAAATTCGGCAAGTCGCCGCGCCGCATCCTCAGGCGCCGGCAGATGGGCGGCATGTGCAAGCCGGATCAGCACCATCTCGGCGGCCCCTGCCGTCCGTGACGAGCCTTCCGTTTCCGGAATGCCCTTGAGCAGCATCTGCCAGATCCGCGACAGCGTCGTCACCGCAACGCCCTTGGCAAATTCAGCCGCTTTGGTGCGCTCGACCTCGCTGAGCGAAGGGTCGTTGGCCGCATCCGGCACATATTTCAGCCGCGTCACCAGATGGGTGAAATCGGCAAGATCGGTCAGCACTACCACCGGATTGGCGCCAGCTTCGTATTGGTTCTGGAACTCGCCGAGTGCGGCGGCCACATCGCCCTTGACGATATGCTGGAAGAGATCGACGATCCGGGCGCGATCGGCAAGGCCGAGCATGCTGCGCACGGCTTCCGCCTGCACGACGCCCGCGCCATGGGCGATCGCCTGGTCGAGCAGCGACAGGCCGTCGCGCGCCGAGCCTTCGGCAGCACGCGCGATCATCGCCAGCGCGTCGGCTTCCGCCTCGATGCCTTCCTTGGCCGCGATCGTCGTGAACAGCCCAACGAGATCCGAGGCGCTTATGCGGCGCAGGTCGAAACGCTGGCAGCGCGACAGCACGGTGATCGGTACCTTGCGGATCTCGGTGGTGGCGAAGATGAACTTCACATGCTCCGGCGGCTCTTCCAGCGTCTTTAACAGGCCGTTGAAGGCCTGCGTCGACAGCATATGCACTTCGTCGATGATATAGACCTTGTAGCGCGCCGAAACCGGCCGGTAGCGCACCTGCTCGATGATCTCGCGGATATCGTCGATACCGGTATGGGAAGCGGCATCCATCTCGATCACGTCGACATGCCGGCCTTCCATGATTGCCTGGCAGTGCTCGCCCGGCGTGCGAAGGTCGATCGTCGGCTTGTCGATTTCTGATGTCTTGTAGTTCAGCGCCCGCGCCAGGATGCGCGCCGTCGTCGTCTTGCCGACGCCGCGCACGCCGGTCAGCATGTAGGCTTGGGCGATGCGACCGGTCTCGAAGGCGTTGGTGAGGGTGCGGACCATCGGCTCCTGGCCGACCATCAGGTCCGTGAAATCCTTGGGGCGGTATTTGCGAGCCAGCACTCGGTATCCGGTGCCCGTCGAGGCGGCATCTTTTGATTGTCGCTCGGTGTCGCTCATCGCCCTGCTTGTCGCCCGGCTATCGGGCACTTCGTGGAGAGAAGGTGGGAGGCTGGCACGATGACCCGTGCCGGGCTCGTTAGGGCTGCTTCCTTCCGGACCTGACCCGGTTGGCGAGTGGCTCGTCCACCACCAACCTCCCGGATGCACATATCGGCAATATCGTCATCAAAAGCAAGCCAACATGCGAAAAAACTGCTAGTCGTTGGAAAACATGAGGAGAATGCCCTTTGAAAGGTTTCGCGCTCGATCCCCGGCTGGAAAACGACAGCGTCAGCATCATGGTCACCGGTCTCTGTGACCTGAGATTGTCGAGGGACGCCCGCTGGCCCTGGCTCATTCTCGTGCCGCGCCGGGCTGACATCACCGAAATCTTCGAGCTGACGCCGCTCGACCAGGTGCTGCTTGCCTTCGAGACGGAGCTGGTCGCCAAGGCGCTGAAGGAGATCACCGGCGCGACAAAAATCAATGTCGGGGCTCTTGGCAATATCGTCCGCCAGCTTCATGTTCATGTCATTGCCCGCTTCGAAGGCGATGCCAATTGGCCGGGTCCCGTCTGGGGCTTCGGGCGCGCGGAACCCTACGAAGACGGAAAGAGAGACGAATTTATAGCGAAGCTGCGGGAAGCCCTTTCATCATGAGTCATTCGCTTTTCGATTCGGATGTGCCGCATCCGGAACCCAGCAATCTCACGGCCTTTGCCGCCAACGACCTCAACCGCGATTCCGAGCATCGCGACGAACAATCCGTCGAAAAGGCGCTGGCCAAGGAAGGCACCCATATCTTTGCCTTCGCGGGGGATAAGCTGGTGCTGAAGCATGACGGCCAGGTGCTCGACCCGCTCTTTGCCCGCTATGAGCTGCAGGGATTGCAGCCGGATTGGGATGCAACGGTGCTTCTCGGCTACCGCAAGACCGGCGAGCCGCGCCTTGCCGTTCCCGTCGGCATCGATGTCGACGACCTCACCAGCCAGTACAAGCCTGCCGACGGCCGCACGCTGTTTCGCGAAATGCTGATCGACGAGGTGTTGCTCGGCGAATTCGCCCAGGCCGCGAGCCTCATCCGCTGGAACGGTGACAACCGCTTCTGCGGCCGCTGCGGCTCGGCGACGGAGATCCACATCGGCGGCTATAAGCGCGTCTGTGCCGCCTGCGAGCACATGATCTTCCCCCGCACCGACCCCGTCGTCATCATGCTGACGGTTGACGAGCAGCGCGACCTCTGCCTGCTCGGCCGCAGCCCGCATTTTGCGCCCGGTATGTATTCCTGTCTTGCCGGCTTCCTCGAACCCGGCGAGACCATCGAGAACGCCGTGCGTCGGGAAACGCTGGAGGAATCCGGCATCCGCACCGGCCGCATCCGCTATCATGCCTCGCAGCCCTGGCCGATGCCGCATTCCCTGATGATCGGCTGTTATGCCGAGGCGAAATCGACCGAAATCAGCCGCGACGAGACCGAGCTGGAAGATTGCCGCTGGTTCACCCGCGAGGAAACGATCGAGATGCTGGAACGCCCGAGCGCGACAGGCAAGGCCTCGCCGCCGAAAGGGGCGATCGCCCACCGCCTGATGCGCGACTGGGTGGAGTGGAAGCGCTAGCGCCATGCCGGTCGCCCGCTCGGAACGGCTGCTGACGCTGCTCCAGACGCTCCGGCGTTACCGGCGACCGGTGACCGGAACGGTGCTGGCACAAGAGACCGGGGTGAGCCTGCGCACGCTCTATCGCGATATTGCCAGCCTGCAGGCCCAGGGCGCGATGATCGAAGGCGAAGCCGGCATCGGCTATGTGCTGAAGCCCGGCTTCATGCTGCCGCCGATGATGTTTTCCGAAGAAGAGCTGGAGGCATTGGTGCTCGGCTCGCGCTGGGTGGCCCGCGCCGCCGAGCCGCGCCTTGCCGGTGCCGGCGCCGATGCACTGGCCAAGATTGCCGCCGTGCTGCCGGCCGATATGCGCGAGATGATCGATTCGGCAGCGCTTTTTGTCGGTCCCAAACGCAGGGACGAGGACAAGGCTGACGTTTCGGCCATCCGCAGGGCGATCCGCCTGGAGCGTATCCTCGAACTGCATTATGGCGACGAGCAAGGCCGTATCTCACGCCGCCGCGTCTGGCCTTTCGGGCTCGGCTATTATGAGCATGTGCGCGTCCTCATGGCCTGGTGCGAACTGCGCCAGGATTTTCGCCATTTCCGCACCGACCGCATCATCGACATGGCGTTGCATGAGGGGCGCTATCCGCGCCGCCGCACGGTGCTCCTCAAGGAATGGCGCGAGACGCAGGACGTACCGATCGAGAGCTGAACGCTGCTGCCATAAACTGTCAGCAGGAGGGGTTATTATCAGTACCAATCCAACAGGAAAGGAGTACTGATCATGGTAACGCCTCCAGCCATTCATTTCGCGAACGACCGTTTTACTGCCGAGTCCTTTGCCGATGTCATTTCGGCCGAGACTTTTGCCGATGTCCGCCAGTCAGCGCGCTCCGGCCTGCTGGACTTGTTGATGAACGTTTTCCGATTTCGCAGGGGAGAGCGCACCAGCCTCGACCTTGACGCGACTCCGGACTACCTGAAGCGCGACCTTGGCTTCATGGATGGACGCGACCCGCATTGCGAGGACCGTTACCCGCTCTAAATCATGTCGCGCAAAAGTGCGCCGCGGTTTTGCGACAACGACATGCGTAAAAACAAAGACCTAAAGCGCCAGGAGCGAATCTGAAGATCGCGACGCTTTAGGCCACCCTAGCCTTATCAACATTCCACCCGACGAGAACGGGGGCGTTGCGACCGCTGCGCCCTCTGCACTCTGCTGCCATCCATTGTCAGCAGGTGATCCCTCGCGGCGCCATTCTACAACAACGGGAGAACCGAAATGACCAGCCCCAATCTCATTATTCTTTACGTCAAGGACCCAGGTGAAAGCGCCAGCTTCTACCGGAACCTGCTTAATCGCGAACCGGCCGTGGAGGCGCCGAATTTCGTCGCTTTTCCGCTTGAGGGCGGCTTCACGCTCGGTCTCTGGCGGCGCAGCAAGGTCGAACCGCAGCCCTCCGCCATCGGCAATCGCGGCGAAGTGGCCTTCATGGTCGAGGGAGAAAATGCTGTCGCCAGGCACTACGAAGACTGGCGCCAGCGCGGCCTGCCGATCGCCCAGGAACTGACCGAACTGGATTTCGGCCCGACCTTCGTCGTGCTCGATCCGGATGGGCATCGGCTGCGTGTCTGTGAGCCGGATAAATAATTTAAGGGACACGCGAGGCCTGTCGAGAGCATGATGCCGAAAAGTGTGAGCGGTTTTCGGACAACATCATGCTCCAACTATTAATTTAGACAGGATGATTTTAGGCCGACCCGGCCTGAAATCATCCTGTCTAAAGCAGGCCTCGCATCGCATGCCCCTTGTAGACGCCGAGGATGCGCACTTTCTCGGAAAAGAACCGCAGTTCCTCCAATGCCCGGCGCACGTTCGGATCGTTCGGATGGCCTTCGATATCGGCGTAAAACTGCGTCGCCACGAATTTTCCGCCGAGCTGGTAGCTTTCGAGCTTCGTCATGTTGATGTTGTTGGTGGCAAAACCTCCGAGCGCCTTGTAGAGCGCGGCCGGAATGTTGCGGACGTTGAAGACGAAGGTGGTGACGACCTTTTCTTCCGCCGAATTCCGTTGCGCCCATTCCTCGTCGCGGGACAGAACGACGAAACGGGTCACATTGTTTTCCGTATCCTCGACATTTTCGGCGATGATCTCGAGCCCGTAGAGATCGGCGGCAAGGCGGGGCGCCAAGGCGGCCATCGAGCGGTCGCCGGTTTCCTGCACGAGCTTTGCCGCCCCTGCGGTATCGCCGGCGATCACCGGTTTCCAGCCATTGGCGCGAACAATCTTGCGGCACTGGCCGAGCGCGTGGATATGGCTGTGGACCGTGCGGATCTCGTCCTTGGTAACACCGGGCAGTACCATCAGCTGGAAGCGAATCGGCATGAAATATTCGCCGATGATGTGCAGCCGCGACTCCGGCAGCAGATGGTGGATATCGGCGACGCGCCCGGCGATCGTGTTCTCGATCGGGATCATCCCGATATCGGCATCGCCGTTGTCGACCGCCGTGAACGCATCCTCGAAGGTCTGGCAGGGCAGCGGCTCCATGGTCGGAAACATGTCGCGGCTGGCCATGTCGGAATTGGCGCCGAATTCGCCCTGGAAGGCGATCCTGTTGGTCTTGATGTTCATGATGGTTCCGTCAGTTCGACTTTGCGGAGAGGATGCGCCGCGCTTTTTCGAGGTCGGCGGGAGTATCGACACCGAGCGGAACCGTGTCAACGATCTCGGCGTCGATGCGCATGCCGGCTTCCAGCGCCCGCAGCTGCTCCAGCGATTCGCGCTTTTCGAGTGTCGAGGGACCGAGCGAGACGAACCGTTCCAGTGCCGTACGCCGATAGGCATAAAGGCCGATATGATGGTAGAGCGGCCCCTGGCCGTAAGGCGCGGTTGCGCGCGTGAAGTAGAGCGCGTGCAGCCGGTTGCCGGAAATCGGCGAGCCGACAATCTTGACGATGTGCGGCGCGGTCTTGTCCTCGTCGTTGTCGATTTCGGTTGTCAGCGTTCCGATATCGACCGCCTCGTTCTCGAGCGGGCGCAAAGCCGCGCGCACTGTTTCCGGATCGATCGTCGGCAGATCGCCCTGGACGTTGACGATGATTTTCGCCTTGCCCTCCGGATCGACTTTCGTCAGCGCCTCAAAGATCCGATCGGAACCCGACTGGTGATCCGTGCTGGTCATGACGACTTCGAAGCCGGCGGCGGCCACCGCATCGAACACTCGGGCGTCGTCGACGGCGACGACGACACGGCCGATGGCTGCCTCCCTGGCGCGCAGCGCCACCTGAACGATCATCGGCAGACCGCAAATATCGGCCAACGGCTTGCCCGGAAGCCGGGTGGAGGCCATGCGCGCCGGGATCAATACGAGCACACCGTCTAAATTTGAATCACTCATTGTTCGGGCCTTCTATTCCGGGCTGAAAAGTGTCAAAAAGTCTCACGCACAAGACCATTTAGACAGTTGCAACGATCAACCAAAAGACATAGGTTCCGCGCGATTTCAAGATGGTCCGGTTTATGGTCTGCCGGCTGCAAGGGGAGCATTGCAGATGAATTCATACGTCAATACGGCCGTCGGGGCGCTGCTCGGAACGATTTTCGTTCTGATGTCGGTCTCCATCGCGTCCGAAGGGATCTTCCATTCCGAAGCACCGGAAAAGGAAGGTTTCGCGATCGTTGCCGAAGAGGCGCCCGCCGCTGGCGGCGAGGCTGCGCCTGCCGTTGCCGTTCCGATCGCGCAATTGCTCGCTTCTGCAGATGCCAAGGCCGGTGAAACGGTCTTCAAGAAGTGTCAGGCCTGTCATGACGGCACCAAAGGGGGACCGAACAAGGTCGGTCCCAACCTCTTTGGTGTCGTAGATCGCCCGATCGCCTCGCATGCAGGCTTCGCCTATTCCGCTCCCATGAAGGATTTCTCCAAGGGCAGCAGCGAGAAGTGGACCTTCGAATATCTCAACAAGTTCCTGCTGGCACCGAAGAAGGACGTCCCGGGCACCGCCATGGGCTTTGCCGGTTTGGCGAAGGATCAGGACCGCGCCAACGTCATTCTCTACCTGCACACGCTCGCCGATTCGCCGGTGCCGCTGCCGGATCCGAACGCCGCGACCCAGTGACGCGGCAGACAATCGGATGACATCGAAGCCCGGCCCGCAAGCCGGGCTTTTTGCTGTGCAGAGAACCAATTAAAACATGTCGCGCAAAACTGTGCAGCCGTTTTTAGACTACGACGCGCTTCAGGCGCCGAGGAAATAGGCCCAGAGCGAGACCGTGATGGCGCCGAGCGCCGTCGTCACGGTGATCGTCGAGGCGGCGAGGCTGTGACCGACGCCGAAGCGATTGGCGATCAGCCAGGCGTTGACGCCTGTCGGGACGGAGGAGGTCAGCACGATCGCTGCCGTCCATTCGGGGCTGAGACCGAGGAGACGGCTCGCCGCCCACACGCAGCCAGGCAGCAGCAGCAGCTTCAGGCTTGAGGTGACGCTGGCGATGCCGAGATTGCCGGAGACACCGTATCTCTCCAGCGCCATGCCGAGCGATATCAGCGCCGCCGGGCCGGCAATGCCGGCGATCTGCCCGACGACCGTTGCCAGCGTCGTCGGCATGGTGAGACCGGAAAGGTGCATGGCCATGCCGGCCGCAAGGCCGATCACCAGCGGGTTGCGCACGAGATTGACCGCGATCTGGCGGAGCACGAGCATCATGCTGCGATCGCTTTTGCCGGCGATCTTGCGCTCCGCATGCTCCATCAACACCGTGCCGGCGACCATCATCACGGGCAGATGCACGGCAAGCAGGATCGACAGCGCCACCAGCCCTTCGTCGCCGACGGTCCGCTCGACGAGCGGCAGGCCGATGAAGATATTGTTGGCGAAGGCCGAGGAGACGCCGGCCAGCACGCCGATACGTTCGTCGCGGCCGAAGAGCCGTGTCGCGGCGATATGGCCGGCTGTCCAGGTGATGGCGACGCCGGAAAAGTAGACGACCCAGAGACGAAAAGGCGAGGCGCCATGAAAATCCGCCTCGGCGATGGTGCGGAAAAGTAGAAGCGGCACGGCGATCTTGAAGACGAATTCGCTGAGCGCTTCGCCGACATTCGACGCCATCAACCCGCTGCGGACGATCACCCAGCCGATGAGAATCAGGATGAAGATGGGAAGGACGTCGAGAATGATGGCTGACATAGGGGAGGCTGCTCTGCGCGGGGGAATATTCGACGTCTACAGCGCCGCGCGTCTTTTCAGGCGCGCAAAGGACGCTGTAGCACTTTGAATTGCTGCATAATTCCTTAAATCGATTCCGATTTAAGGAATTATGCAGTAGCAGCAAACTGCTTGGATTGAAAAGGCAACCGCCGTCCAATCAGGCGCATCGGCAAAACAAAAAAAGCGGGCATAGCCCGCTTTTCCGCTCCGGCCTTGCCGGATACCCGGATCACGAAGCTGCCAGTTCATCCGTGGTCAGCAACGCGCCGGTAAGATCGAAGGGATCATCCCTCGTGCGCCCGGCTGCAACTGAAAGCTGCTCATGCCGGTCTTCTTGCGAGCATTTCTAGATTTCGAAAGTGACAGGGACATGACGAATAGGCGGCACTTTTGCGAAGAAATAGAGAGGCCATCCACCATTTATCCTTCCAAACCGCGGAAATTTCGCTAAGACCAAACCCCGGCTATCACAAACTCCGGGACCCCCCATTTCATGACAAGATTCGATGTTCTGACAGTCGGCAACGCAATCGTGGATATCATTGCCCGTTGCGACGACCAGTTCCTCATTGACAACCAGATCACCAAGGCGGCGATGAACCTCATCGATGCCGAACGCGCCGAACTCTTGTATTCGCGCATGGGACCGGCGCTCGAAGCTTCCGGCGGCAGCGCCGGCAACACGGCGGCGGGCGTTGCCAGCCTCGGCGGCAAGGCTGCCTATTTCGGCAATGTCGCCCAAGACCAGCTCGGCGACATCTTCGCGCACGACATCCGCGCCCAGGGCGTCCACTACCAGACCCGGCCGAAGGGCACCTTCCCGCCGACGGCGCGTTCGATGATCTTCGTCACCGAGGACGGCGAGCGTTCGATGAACACCTATCTCGGCGCTTGCGTCGAGCTCGGCCCGGAGGATGTCGAGACCGACGTCGTGGCCGACGCCAAGGTTACCTATTTCGAAGGATATCTCTGGGATCCGCCACGCGCCAAGGAAGCGATCCTCGATTGTGCCCGCATCGCCCATGAAAACGGCCGCGAAGTGTCGATGACGCTGTCGGACAGCTTTTGCGTCGGCCGCTATCGCGACGAATTCCTCGATCTGATGCGCTCAGGCAAGGTCGATATCGTCTTCGCCAATCGCCAGGAGGCGCTGTCACTCTACGAGACCGACGATTTCGAAGAGGCGCTGAACAGGATCGCGGCCGATTGCAAGATCGCCGCCGTCACGATGAGCGAGGACGGTGCCGTCATCCTCCAGGGCAAAGAGCGTTATTACGTCGACGCCATCAGGATCAGGGAAGTGGTCGATACGACAGGCGCCGGCGATCTGTTCGCCTCCGGCTTCCTCTATGGCTATACGCAGGGCCGTTCACTTGAGGATTGCGGCAAGCTCGGTTGCCTGGCTGCCGGCATCGTCATCCAGCAGATCGGCCCGCGTCCGATGAGCTCGCTTTCCGAGGCCGCCAAACAGGCAGGGCTTATTTGAAGGCTTCGCCGGGATAGGCGCCCCAGATCTCCGACTGCGCCACCCAGCCAGAGGCGCCGTCGGATTCGGCGCGGCACCAGTCGCCGTTGCATTCGCCGATCGTCAGCATCACGCCGGGTTCGAGCTTCGCGACGATCGAGGCGGAGGGCTGCGCCTCGCGGCGCAGATTGACATAGATGCCCTTGCCCTTGGTCTTCATCCACGGGGCGGCGATCGCCGCGCGCTGGCCTGACAGCAGCGACTGGTTGACCCAGCCTTCGGTGCCGTCGGCATCGCGGATACGGCGCCAATTGTCGTATTCCTGGATAATCTCCACCGGCAGGCCAGATTTCAGGTACATCCACGACACGGCGTAATCCGTTCCCGGACCGATGCGCAGGTTGACGCGCTTGGATTTCAGCGTGACGAAACGCGGCAATGGCAGCCCGCTTGGCCCCTTGGCCGCCTGCGCATGGGCGAACTCGACGCTTCCCATGGATGCAGCCAGAACGATGGCAAGGGCGAGGCAGGACGTCAGGACTTTGCTGCGCATGGAAGTTTCCGTTTGCTCGAATTCGCGGGCAGGCCCGGCCTGTTCGCGGTCCGGGCTCTGACATTCCCCGGCTGCACCACGAGTTTTGTTTGTCTTCGCGTGCGGGTCTGGTAGAAAATGCCCGGATGGGAAAATTATCACCCCTCTTGGTTAAAGACCTCTGAACAAGGCACCACAGGCAGCCATGACAGCGAAGAAAAAACCCAAGGTCTACATCACCCGCAAGCTGCCGGATGCCGTCGAAACCCGGATGCGCGAACTCTTCGACGCCGAGCTGAACATCGACGACGCGCCGCGCTCCGTTGCCGAGCTGATCGCCGCGGTCAAGACCGCCGACGTGCTGGTGCCGACCGTCACCGATCGCATCGACGCGGCGCTGATCGAAGAGGCGGGACCGCAGATGAAGCTGATTGCGAGCTTCTCCAACGGCACCGATCACATCGACGTCGAGGCGGCGGCGCGCAAGGGCATCACCGTCACCAACACGCCGAACGTCCTGACAGAGGACACCGCCGATATGACCATGGCGCTGATTCTCGCTGTTCCGAGAAGGCTCGGCGAAGGTGCGCGCGTGCTGACCGACAAGCCGGGCGAGTGGGCAGGCTGGTCTCCCACCTGGATGCTCGGCCGGCGCATTCACGGCAAGCGCATCGGCATCGTCGGTATGGGCCGCATCGGCACGGCAGTGGCCCGCCGTGCCAAGGCTTTCGGCCTGTCGATCCACTATCACAACCGCAAGCGCGTCAATCCGGCCGTCGAGGACGAACTGGAGGCGACCTATTGGGAAAGCCTCGACCAGATGCTCGCCCGCGTCGACATCGTTTCGATCAATTGTCCGTCGACGCCGGCGACCTTCCACCTGATCTCGGCCCGCCGTCTGGCGCTGCTGCAGCCGACAGCCTATCTCGTCAACACTGCGCGCGGCGACGTGGTCGATGAAGCTGCACTGATCAAGTGCCTGAGGGAGGGCCGGATCGCCGGCGCCGGCCTCGACGTCTTCGAAAACGAGCCCGCCGTCAACCCGAGGCTCATCAAGCTCGCCAATGAGGGCAAGGTCGTGCTGCTGCCGCATATGAGTTCGGCGACGATCGAAGGCCGCATCGACATGGGCGACAAGGTCATCATCAATATCCGCACCTTCATCGACGGTCACAGGCCGCCGAATCGGGTACTGCCGGGTCGTTGAAGAATGCTGTAAGTCAGGCGACGCAGATTGGAGGCGCAAGAACCTTGCGCATTTCGACGAACGTCGTCCTGGCAAAACCGGGATGCGCCTTTTCGGCGGTTCTGGAAAATCCCCAGGCGGCAAAGACGGCGTGATTGTCGGTGAGTTCGATGCGCGTTTCCAGCCGCAAGGCGGGAAGGCCGAGCGCCGCAGCCGTCTCCTCGGCAATCGTCAGCAGCCGCTTGCCGAGGCCCTTGCCCTGTACCTCAGGCAGGACGGCGAGCTTGCCGACATAGAGACAATCGGCCTCCGGCCGCAGGAAGAGGCAGCCGATCAGTTTTTCGCCGTCGATGGCGACATGGCCGATCTCGGTCCTGGCCTTTTCGGCCAGTGATTCCGTCGTCAGCTTGAGCGCCGAAGATGGCGGGTCGATCCTGCCGTTCATCGAGGCGAAGGAGGCGAGGATGAGTGTCAGCAATTCGTCCCAGCGCGTGAAGGTCTGATTAAGAGAAATAATCGTCATCCGGCCTGTCTCTGTGTCGTACGGCGTCGTTTGTAGCGGATGGTGTCGAACCGGGCCGAGAGCGCGTCGTAGAGCAGCAACCGTCCGACCAGCGGTTCACCGGTGCCCGTGACGAGCTTGATTGCCTCCATTGCCATCATCGTGCCGATGACGCCGGTCAGCGCGCCGATGATCCCGGCCTCGGCGCAGGCGGGAATCAACCCGGCCGGCGGCGCTTCCGGAAACAGGTCACGATATCTGGGGTTGGGCGTTCCGTCCTCAGCCGTCTCATAGGGCTTGAGAACAGTCAGCGAACCGTCGAAGCGCCCGACGGCGCCGGTGACGAGCGGGATGCGCCCTTCATCCGCGGCATCCGCGGCGGCATAACGGGTGTCGAAATTGTCGGAGCCGTCGATCAGCAGATCGAAACCGGAGAGCTGACGGCGGCCCGCCTCCGGGGAGAAGCGTTCCTCGAAGCGGATCAACCGGACATGCGGATTGAGCCTGGCGATGGCGAAGGCGGCACTCTCCGTCTTCAATTCGCCGATCGTGCCGGAATCATGGATCACCTGGCGCTGCAGGTTCGACAGCGACACCCGGTCGTCGTCGACGATACCGAGCGTGCCGACGCCGGCTGCGGCCAGATATTGCAGGACCGGCGCACCGAGACCGCCGGCGCCGATCACCAGCACCCGGGCGGCTTTCAGTTTCTGCTGGCCGGCGCCGCCGATCTCGGGCAGCAGGATATGGCGGTGATAGCGCGCGATTTCTTCCGGGCTGAGCGGTTCCATGGCGCCGATGTTATCATGACGCCCGACGCCGGGAAAAGCTGCCTCCGTCATTCGAACACTCTTCCGTCGGAAACCGTGAAAAACTGCGCCCTGTCGCCGAGTGCCGCAAACATCGCGCGATCCGTTCCGGTCATGAAGGACTGGCCGCCGAGCCCGTCGATAAGGTCGAATAGCGCGGCGCGGCGGCCCTCATCGAGATGCGCCGCGATCTCGTCGAGCAGCAGAATCGGCGCATGGCCGGTGAGGTTGCCGACGAGCCGCGCATGCGCAAGCACCAGGCCGACTAGCAGCGCTTTCTGCTCGCCGGTGGAGCAACGCTCCGCCTCCATCGCCTTTTCGCGGTGATGCACGATGAGATCGGCCCGATGCGGCCCCTCGAGCGTGCGCCCTGCGCCGGCATCGCGGTAGCGGCTCTCCGCCAGCATCGCCGCGTAGTCATCTTCGAGGTCGACCGAGGGGCGCGAGAACTGACCGTCCATGAAGCCCGAGAGCTGCAGCGCTGCCGAAGGGAAGGGCGAGCTTTCCCGTGTTTCCTCGATCAGCCGGGTCAGCAGGCCGAGCATCTCCTGCCGGGCGAGCGCCATGGCGATGCCGAGGCTTGCCATCTGCTCCTCGATGCCAGCAAGCCAGGAGGGATCAAAGCGCCCTTCGTCCAGCAATTTGTTGCGGCTGCGCATGGCGCGCTCGAAATCGCTGGCGCGGCGGCCATGGGCGGGATCGAGCGACAGCACCAGCCGGTCGAGAAAGCGGCGTCGGTCGGAAGAGGCGCCGGTAAAGAGGCCGTCCATTGCCGGTGTCAGCCAGAGAAGGCGCAGATGGTCGGTGAGTTCGTCGGCAGTCTTTGCCGTCGTGCCATTGATGCGCAGCCTGCGGGCGGTGGTCTCCTCGCTCGTTTCGATGCCGGTGCCGATCTCGACGTCGCCTTCCATGCCGTCGAGTGCGGCGAAGATCGAAAAACCGCCGGCGGCGCCGACACGGGTAATGTCGCCATAGGCCGCGCGGCGCAGACCGCGGCCAGGCGAAAGCAGAGAAACTGCCTCCATGAGATTGGTCTTGCCGGCGCCGTTGTCTCCCGTCAGTACGGCATGCCGACCATCAAGGGTAAGGGCCGCCGCCGCATAGTTGCGGAAGTCTGTCAGCTTCAGACGGGAAAGAGAAACCTTGTGCGGCATCGAATGTCCGGAATCGTAAAGCGTGACAGCTAAGCCGAAGCGGCGCTGATGGCAAGGCTGGCAGCTCTTTGGCCGTGGATCGCGCACCATCGGCGCTGCGGGAAATTAAGTCTTTGATGGTATGTAGGGACGCAGCGGCTGGCGCCACACAGGACATATATTCCAGATGATCCCGTGACCAAAGCCCTTGTGTCCGACATCCCCCCGATGGAACGACAGCCATGGCACTTTCGAAATTCGGTTAAAAATACAACCACCGGAGATGGTTTGACATCGCCAAACCGATCCCGTCGACAGTCATTGGCAATGTCTTCCAGCGCCGGATATTCAAGGTTTGCCGCCATCCCTTAAGGCTATTGACGTTACGTAATGCCCAAAAAAAGTCGGTTGAATTTTGCAACTGCAGGGTTGAGTTATCTGGCGCAGACGATATGGTAAACGAACCGTTTATGTATAAGAGAGTGATGAAGTGCCAGATCCGGTTGATATTATCGTCGGTCGCAACGTCAGACAGTTTCGCGCCCTTCGCCGTGTTTCCCAGCTCGAGCTTGGCGAAGCACTCGGACTGACTTTCCAGCAGATCCAGAAATACGAAAAGGGGGCGAACCGCGTTTCCGCCAGCAAGCTGCATCAGATCGCGGTTTTTCTCGACGTCGAGATCTCTGCTCTCTTCGAGGGTGCCGGCATGTCGCCATTCGGCAGCCGCGTCGAACTCAGCCCCGACGCCTATGCGCTCGCGCTGAGCTACGACAAGCTGAACTCACCGGCAGGCAAGGAAGCGGTCAAGACGATCGTCACCCTCATGACGGGCGAAGCGGCCGAAACCGCCGCCTGATTCCACTGGGCAATCAGGATTCCCACGGAAAAGCACGACCTATTCAAGATCTGGATGATTTCCGGACACGTGCAGGTGTGCATGTGGTCTTGGAGGGATGACGTGCATCAGGACAAAGACCGGTAGCAGACCGCCTGATTGAGGTTCGATGCCGCGCGCTTCAGTGAATCTCGCATTCGTGCAGCGCCATCAGCAGATCGTCCTGCGTCTGGTGGCCGGCATGATAGAGGTCGATCGCGATGCTGGCGATGGAAAGGCCTTGCTGGCTGCGAAGCTTGATGTTGCGCTCGGCGCACCATGTGTAGATGGCGCCGGCGAGAACGTCGACGTCTTCGGACTGAGATGAATAGGCTGGCGCCATGGTCGATACCCTTGGTTTGTTTGTTCCCGCTAGCGCTAAGGACGCTCTATCACTTTGATTTGGTGCATGACCCCGAAATCGATTCCGATTCTCGGGGTCATGCACTGACGGCAGAGACTGAATTCATTTGGAAAACTTGCAAGCGGCATCATCTGGCTGCGTTAACGCAAGTCGTCGTCCCGCCCGCCGCCGTATCGATCCGGGACAGATTCGCCGGCATGGACGGCGAATGTCGCAAATCAGGATTCTTAAAACAAAAAAGCCGGAAACGTTTCCGTCCCGGCTTTTCTTAATGGGCATGTCGGTCGCGGCTCAGCCTTCGAAGAATTCTTTCATGCGGGCAAAGAAGCCCGTCGATTCGGGATTATTCTCCTTGGAGGAAAGCTGCTCGAATTCCTGAAGCAGTTCGCGTTGGCGCTTGGTGAGCTTTTGCGGCGTCTCGATCTGGATCTGTATGTAGAGGTCGCCCGTCTGCACCGAACGCAGCACCGGCATGCCCTTGCTCTTGAGTCGAAACTGTTTGCCGACCTGCGTGCCCTCGGGCACCGTCACGCGCGACTTGGTGCCGTCGAGCGTCGCCACGTCGAAGGTGCCGCCGAGCGCCGCCGTCGTCATCGAGATCGGAACGGCGCAATAGAGATCGGCTCCGTCGCGCTGATAGAATTCATGCGGTTTGACGGACAGGAAGATATAGAGATCGCCCGCCGGTCCGCCCCGGGCGCCGGCCTCGCCTTCGCCCTGCAGGCGGATGCGGGTGCCGTCCTCGATGCCGGCGGGAATATTGACCGAGAGCGAACGCTCTTCCGTCACCCGGCCCTGGCCGTGGCACTTTGGGCAGGGATCGGGAATGATCTGGCCGCGGCCGTGGCAGGTCGGGCAGGTCCGCTCGATCGAGAAGAAGCCCTGTGCCGCGCGCACGCGTCCCGTTCCCTGGCAGGTGCCGCAGTTCTTCGGCTGCGTGCCGGGCTTGGCGCCTGAACCGGAACAGACGTCGCAGGTGATCGATGTCGGAACGCGGATCTGCGCCGTCTTGCCGGAGAAAGATTCTTCCAGCGTTATTTCCATGTTGTAGCGAAGATCGGCGCCACGCTCGCGGCCGCCCGACGAGCGCTGGCGCGCGCGCCCACCACCCATCATCTCGCCGAAGATATCCTCGAAAATGTCGGAGAAACCGCCGCCGGCAAATCCGCCGCCACCGCCGCCCATTCCGCCATGCTCGAAGGCCGCATGGCCATAGCGATCATAGGCCGCCCGCTTCTGCGGGTCCTTGAGCATCTCGTAGGCTTCGTTGATTTCCTTGAACTTCCGCTCGGCGTCCTTGTCATCCGGGTTCTTGTCCGGATGGAATTTCATCGCCAATTTGCGAAAGGCGCTTTTCAGCTCTTTCTCGTCCGCCGTCTTGGCTACACCCAGAGTTTCGTAAAAGTCCGCTTTTGCCATTAAGGATTAAACCCCGGAAATGGATTTTCCGGCTGCCATGGTGAGCAGCCGGATCAGGTGTTGAAGCATAACCACGCCGTCGCGGATTACGCGGACTTCTTGCGGTCGTCGTCCTTGATTTCCTCGTAGTCGGCATCGACGACATTGTCGCCGCCTTCCGCGGAGGCATCGCCAGCAGCGCCGCCTTCGGCCTGTTGTGCTTCATAGATCGCCTGGCCGAGCTTCATCGACACTTCCATCAGCGTCTGGGTCTTGGCCTTGATGTCGTCGGCATCGGGCTCCGATGCTTCCGACGCCGTCTTCAGCGCGGCGATCGCATCCGAGATCGCGGTGCGGTCGGCCTCGGAAACCTTGTCGCCATAATCCTTCAGCGACTTTTCCGAGGAATGGATCAGGCTTTCAGCCTGGTTCCGGGCTTCGACCGCCTCGCGGCGCTTCTTGTCTTCGCTGGCATGGGCTTCGGCATCCTTCACCATCTTCTCGATGTCGGAGTCGGAAAGACCGCCGGAAGCCTGGATGCGGATCTGCTGTTCCTTGCCGGTGCCCTTGTCCTTGGCTGAAACCTGCACGATGCCATTGGCGTCGATGTCGAAGGTGACTTCGATCTGCGGCATGCCGCGCGGCGACGGCGGCAGGCCGACGAGGTCGAACTGGCCGAGCAGCTTGTTGTCGGCAGCCATTTCACGCTCGCCCTGCGAAACGCGGATGGTCACAGCCTGCTGGTTGTCTTCGGCGGTCGAAAACGTCTGGCTCTTCTTCGTCGGGATCGTCGTGTTGCGTTCGATCAGGCGGGTGAAGACACCGCCGAGCGTCTCGATGCCGAGCGACAGCGGCGTCACGTCGAGGAGCAGGACGTCCTTGACGTCGCCCTGCAGAACGCCGGCCTGGATGGCGGCGCCAAGCGCCACGACTTCATCCGGGTTGACGCCCTTGTGCGGCTCTTTGCCGAACAGCTGCTTGACGACTTCTTGCACCTTCGGCATGCGGCTCATGCCGCCGACGAGAACCACTTCGTCGATTTCGGCAGCGGTGACACCGGCATCCTTGAGCGCTGCCTTGCACGGCGCGATCGTGCGCTGGACGAGATCGTCGACCAGGCTCTCGAGCTTGGCGCGGGTCAGCTTCAGCGTCAGATGCTTCGGGCCGGAGGCGTCGGCGGTGATGAACGGCAGGTTGATTTCGGTCTGCTGCGAGGACGAAAGCTCGATCTTTGCCTTTTCCGCAGCTTCCTTGAGGCGCTGCAGGGCAAGCTTGTCGTTCTTCAGGTCGATGCCGTTGTCCCTCTTGAACTCACCGACGAGATATTCGACGAGACGCATGTCGAAGTCTTCACCGCCGAGGAAAGTATCGCCGTTGGTGGACTTCACTTCGAAGACGCCGTCACCGATCTCGAGGATCGAAATATCGAAGGTGCCGCCGCCAAGGTCGTAGACGGCAATCGTCTTGCCTTCTTTCTTGTCGAGGCCGTAGGCTAGCGCTGCGGCGGTCGGCTCGTTGATGATGCGCAGGACTTCAAGACCAGCGATGCGGCCGGCATCCTTGGTGGCCTGGCGCTGCGCGTCGTTGAAGTAGGCGGGAACGGTGATGACGGCCTTCTCGACCTTTTCGCCGAGATAGGATTCGGCGGTTTCCTTCATCTTCTGAAGGATCATCGCGGAAATCTGTGCGGGCGAGTAGCCCTTGCCATTGGCTTCGACCCAGGCGTCGCCATTGTCGCCCTTGACGATGGTGAAGGGAACGAGGTGCTTGTCCTTCTCGACGGTCGGATCTTCGTATCGGCGGCCGATCAGGCGCTTGACTGCAAAGAGCGTGTTCGTCGGGTTGGTGACTGCCTGGCGCTTGGCCGGCTGGCCGACGAGGCGTTCGCCATCTTCGGAAAATGCCACCATGGAAGGGGTCGTGCGTGCACCTTCCGCATTCTCGATAACCTTCGCGTCCTTGCCGTCCATGACTGCGACGCAGGAATTCGTCGTTCCAAGGTCGATACCAATTACTTTTGCCATGTCATTCTCTCCTTGAAGCAAGCTGTCGGAACCCCGAGAAGGCATTTCCCTGACAGCCCCTTACGGGATGGGTCTACTTGAGATTACGCAATCGTGATTGCGGTGATGCGGCGTATATAAGGAGCGGTTTTCTGGACTGCAAGGCGAGAAATGCCCCGGAATCCAGCAAAACGAATGTGTTGCGTTCAATTTTTACAGTAGCCGGGAAAGAGGTCGCCCCATGTCCGGAAAGCGGTCGTTTTTTACGGCATGTCGCGCAAAACTGTGTGGCGGTTTTGCGACAACGACATGCGTAAAACAAAGACCTTAAGCGCGAGGCGCGAATCTGAAAGATTGCGGCGCGCTTTAAAGCATCGGGCGTGTGCCGGACATGCAGCAAAGATCTCACTGGCCCATGATCAGATCGAGCAGCGTCGTGCGCCGCGGCTGGACGGAAGAGGTTGTCTGCGCGCCCCCGACATCGCCGGGTGGAACCATGCCCTCATAGTTCGGACCCCCGCCTTCGGCAATGTCTGCGGGCGGAACCGGGCCGCCATTGCCGAAGCTTGCCCCTTGCTGCCGGGCAGGCGCTTGCGGATAGCGGTTTGCATTGTCGTCGCCGCCGAAGACGCCGGAAATAATGCCGCCGATCGTCGAAGGCGGCGCTTCGGCCGTCATCGGTTGCCCGCTGCCCAACTGCCCATTGCCCGGTGCCTCAGCCATTGGCTGACCATTGTTCGGATCGGCGATCAACTGGCCGTTGCCGAAGAGAGGTGCCGGCGAAAGACCCTTGTGGGCGGCGATCATGAATTCCTTCCAGGCCTTGGCGGGCAAGCCGCCGCCGGTCACCTTCTTCATCGGCTTGCCGTCGTCATTGCCGAACCAGACGCCCGTGGTCAGGTTGCTGGTGAAACCGACGAAGAGCGCGTCGCGCGAATTCTGCGTCGTGCCGGTCTTTCCCGCCGCCTGCCAACCGGGGATCTTGGCGCTTTTCCCGGTGCCGCTCTCGATGACGCCCATCATCATCGTATCCATCTGGGCGACGATCTGCTCGGAGAGCACGCGCGGCGGGCTGTCATAGGTATTTTCGTAGAGAACCTTGCCCTCGGCCGTCGTCACCCGGCGGATGACGTGCGGCGTCGCCTTGTAGCCGCCGTTCATGAAGGCGGCATAGGAGGCGGTGAGTTCCATCAGCGACACTTCGGACGTGCCGAGCGCGATCGAGGCATTAGGCTGCAGCTCGCTTTCGATGCCGAGCCGGTGGGCAAGCTTGATCACCTGATCCGGCCCGTCATACATCACCAGCTGCGCAGCCACCGTGTTCAGCGATTTGGCAAGCGCGGTCGCCAGCGTCACTTCGCCATTGTATTTTTTTTCGTAATTTTCGGGCGTCCAGTCGCCGATCCGGATCGGCGCGTCGTTGAACACCGAATACGGCGTCAGCCCCTTCTCGAGTGCTGCGGCATAGACGAAGGGCTTGAACGAGGAACCCGGCTGGCGTTTGGCCTTGACGGCGCGGTTGAACTGGCTCGTCGCATAATCCCTGCCGCCGACGAGCGCTCGGATCGCGCCGGTGCCGTCGATCGAGACGAGGGCCGCCTGCGAGGCGTCGAGCTTGCCGCCCTCCTTGTCCAGTACGTCGACCAGCGATTGCTCGGCCTTCTTTTCCAGCGACTTGTCGATGGTCGTATCGACGATGACGTCTTCCTTGACGTCGCCGATCAGACCCGGCAGCTCGTCCATCACCATGTCGGCGACATAGTGCCCGGCGCCCGACCAGTAGCTCTTGGCCGAAGCCGGGGTCTGCGACATCGCCGTCTTGACCTCGGAATCGGTGATGAAACCCTGCTCGCGCATCGCCGCGAGCACGAGCTGGGCGCGGGCATTCGCCGCATCGGCATCGCGGGCCGGTGAAAGCCGCGACGGCGCCTTGAGCAGGCCGGCCAGCACCGCGGCCTCGCCGAGGTTTACGTCACGCGCCGATTTGTTGAAGTACCGGCGCGAGGCGGCCTCGACGCCATAGGCGTTCGATCCGAAGAACACCCGGTTGAGATACATGGCAAGGATCTGGTCCTTGGTGTATTTCTGCTCCAGCCAGAGCGACAGCAGCACTTCCTGCACCTTGCGTTCCAGCGTTCTCTCGGGGGAGAGGAAGAGGTTCTTGGCAAGCTGCTGCGTCAGCGTCGAGCCACCCTGCACCATGTGACCAGCCGTGAGATTGGTCACGACAGCCCGGCCGAGGCCGAGCGGATCGACGCCGAAATGCGAATAGAAACGCCGATCTTCGATGGCGATGACGGCTTCCGGAATATAGGGCGACATGTTTTCGAGCGACAGCGCCTCGCCGCCGGTGGCACCGCGATTGGCGATGACGCTACCGTCGACGGCGGTGATCTTGACGTTCGGCGGCCGCTCCGGGATTGCCCATGTGCTGGCGCTCGGCATGCGCGAGCCATAATAGACCACAAGCCCGGCAACGCCGATGCCGGCCCAGATGAAAAGCACGACGCACCAGTAGATCACACGGCGCAGGAAGCCGAAAAAAACGCCGCCTTCACGCTCCCGCGGCTCGCGCCGCCGCCGGGGGGCGGCGCGTTGCGGCGGGGGTTTCGAGCCGCCGCGGCGCTGAGATCGGCCTCCGGCGATGCGATCGTCGGCATCGAGCGAGAATTCGTCATCGTCGCGCGCCGGGCGGCCGCTGAAGGAGGGTTCTATTCTGTCGCCTGATCTGCCTCTGCCTGCCATCGCGGACCGGTCACACCCCATGTTCGATCGCGAAGCCAACTTCGCATAACGATCCTCTTCTGCAGCGCCGCGCGTCTTTCCAGACGCACAAAGCGCGCTGCAGCAGGCACCGTGATCACCCGACTGAACTGTAAATGCGGCGATTTAACGGGGTGTTAACAATGGAAAGTAAAGCATATCGCGCCGGGCGACAGTATTGGCCTTCAGAACTGCCGGGCCTCGTAATCGTCGAGCGTTTCCGGGTCCTGCTTATATTCCCACTCGCCCAGATGAAAGCGACGCCAGATCTGGCCGGAAGGGTTGAGGTTCGCCCCATCGGTAAGGCGTACAGGCAGGAGTGTGTTATGTTTATGCCAAACGGTAACATCTATGGCGGCTGCCCGAGGGGCGAAAAGCCCGAAGAAAGCCAGGTAGTCTTGCGTCATCAGGGTCCAGCCTCGAACGGATTAAAATCAATCCGCAACTTCACAAAACTGCATTAAAGAATTCCGCAAAACAAGAGCCTCGCGATGGCTTCACATCAAATTGTCGGTGACCGCATTCGGGGATCGATGCTTCCCCCGCGGCGCCTGTCTTGCGCTCGCCGGCGAAGCGGCGCGCGTCGTGAAAACAAAGGCCCGAAGTCTGTGGCGTGAGTTACGTGCGATACGACATACATTACCGCGCCGCGCGTCTTTTCGAGACGCCTAAAGGACGCTCCGATTTAAGGAATTATGCAGCAGGCGGAACCAATAGGCTTCGCGATTGTTTATGGAGAAGCGGGACAACCCCTCACGTCCCGCGAATGATCGGCCGTCTCCCCTCAACGCGCGCCGATCGACATCAGGCCCGGTGCATCCCTCCCAAGGGAGCGCCGGGCTTTTTCTTGGGTGTTTCCCTTTGGCTTGGCAAACCTCAAAAGAGGACGGCGCTGCCGTGCCCTTTCTGTTTCATTCGTCGCAGGAGGGATCGCCGGGGCGGCAATCAAAGTCCCTGCGGTCCGGCCTGCGATCATCGCCTCTCCGGTCGTCCCTCTGCCGTTCACCTCTTTGCCGATCGTCCCGTTGCCGATCGTCCCTTTGATTGTCGCCGCGCCAGTCGTGATCGCGGTCGCGCCCATCTCGGTCGCCATCCCGCTCGCGCCAGTTACGGTCGCGATCCCGGTTATCCCGATCTCGGTCGCGATCCCGATCCCGATTGTCGCGGTCGCGGTAGTAATAATCCGGGCCGCGGCTCCAGCGGTCACGGTCGCGATAGAAATCGCGGTTGCGGTAGTAACGGTCCCAATAATTGTCGACGCTGAAGCGAATCATCGGAATGCCGAGCGGACGGTAATATTGCGGGCCGACATAGACGCGGCGCTGCTGGTAGAGGGCCTGCACATACTGGCCGGAAACCCAGCCGCGGCCGCCGTAGAATTCCACGTCGCACCAGTTGACGTCGGAAAGGCATCCGCGGATCTCGACGGAGGAACCGGCGGGTATGACGGTAACGGCAGGATATCGGGTGCTCGGACCGGCACGCATGTTGACGTTCGCCGTCGAATAGCCCTCGGCAGCCTGCGCTATGGCGGGAGCCAGCATAAGCATGCCGGCGGCTGCGATTTTAACGATGAGATTTTTCACGCTTCTCAGTCCTTGTTGGCACGTTTTTCAGGCAGCGCTTGGCCGCGTTTCCTTGGCATATGCCATTGAAACAAAAGACAGAGCGATCGCCCGCAGGTGTAAGGGGCTATCATTCACCTTATCTTTCAATGGCTTATATGTCGCTCGCGATGAACGCAGCTTGAACGGCGAATGTCTGTCAGCGCCTTGGAGCCGCGAGTGGTGCTGTCGGGCTTTGTTAACGGTTCGTTAACCTTTCGGCGGCAATCTCGTTGCAATACCCGCTTGCTCTTTGACCACGGATGAACTGGCACTGAGGTGAGCGGATGACGAAAGGCCGGGTCGAACCGGCCTTTTTGTTTCTTGCGATTTTGCTAGAGCGCCGGCTTGCAAGGCGAGCCACGTCTGTTCAGGCGGCGAGCGCCTGAAGAATCCGCACCCAGGAGCGGATGCCCTTGTGGTAGGAGACGAGTTCGTATTTCTCGTTCGGCGAGTGGATGCGATCATCGCTGAGGCCGAAGCCGACGAGCAGCGATTCCATGCCGAGCATCTTCTGGAAATCTCCGACGATCGGGATCGACCCACCCATGCCGATGACAATGGCGGGTTTCGGCCACTCGTCGGAAAGCGCGTTCTTGGCCTTGGTCAGAACAGGTGAATCATAGGAGAGGTGGATCGCCGGCGAGCCGCCATGCGGATGGAACTCGACCGAGCAATCGGCGGGAATCTTCGCGCTGATATAGCTGCGGAAGGCCTCGCGAATGGCGGCCGGATCCTGCGTGCCGACGAGACGGAACGAAACCTTGGCCGAAGCCTTGGCGGCGATCACCGTCTTGAAGCCTTCGCCGGTATAACCGCCCCAGATGCCGTTGATTTCGGCGGTCGGCCGCGCCCAGGTGAGTTCCAGCACCGAACGGCCCTTTTCGCCGGATGGAATGGAGAGGCCGACTTCGCCGAGGAAGCTCTCCGCGGTCTTGCCGAGCGTCTCCCATGACGCCTTGATGTTTTCAGGCGTTTCCTCGACGCCTTCATAGAAACCGTCAAGCGTAATGCGGCCCGTCTCGTCATGCAGGCCGGCAAGAGCCTCGACGAGAATATGGATCGGATTGGCGGCCGCGCCGCCGAAGAGACCGGAATGCAGGTCGCGGTCGGCGGCCGTCACGACCACTTCCTCGCCGACGAGGCCGCGCAGCGCTGCGGCGATCGCCGGCGTGTCGCGGTCCCACATGCCGGTATCGCAGACCAGCGCATAATCGGCCTTGAGCTCGGCGGCATTGGCTTCGAGGAAGGGCTTCAGGGACGGCGAGCCGGACTCCTCCTCGCCCTCGAAGAGGATGGTGACGCGGCAGGGAAGCGCGCCGTTGATCTCCTTATAGGCCCGGCAAGCCTCGACGAAGGTCATCAACTGGCCCTTGTCGTCGGAGGTGCCGCGGCCGGTCAGGATCTTGCGGCCCTCGCCGACATCCTTGATCGATGGCTCGAAGGGGTCGTTTTCCCAGAGTTCGATTGGGTCGACCGGCTGAACGTCGTAATGGCCGTAGAAGAGAACATGCGGCGCATCGGCGGACGCGCCAGCATGATGGGCGACGACCATCGGATGGCCTGGCGTATCGCGCACCGAGGCCATAAAGCCGAGCGTCCCGAGATAAGCGACGAGCCATTCCGCAGCCTTTCGGCATTCGGCTTTAAAAGCGGGATCGGTGGATATCGACTGGATCCGCAGAAGCTCGAACAGCTTGTCGAGGCTCGATGGAAGGTTCTGATCCGCGCGCGCAAGCACCTGACGTACATCGGTCATTTTCGACTCCTTTTTGAAATTCGGCCGGACGATAGACCAAACCAGAAAGGCAGGCGAGGCGGAAAAACAAAAAATCGGCGGCGCGAAAGACCGGCGGGGCATAGACTAATATCAAGAAGATTTGCTGGATAATATAAACGAGAATTCTAATTCAATTTACCGTTATTTAGCACAAGCTAAATAGCCTGACCGAATTCAGCTGTGCGAGGGGCAGATGTTTTCGGTCATTACATGTATTCGGGACAACCACGATTGGCGGCTGGTGCTTGCGGCGGCCGCCGTCTGCCTGGTCGGCGCTATGGCGGCTATGCTGCTGCTTTCCCGTGCCCAGGAATGCGATGCCGGGCGGCGCAAGCTCTGGATCGGCGCCTCGGCCTTCGCTTTTGGCACCGGCGTATGGGCAACGCACTTCATCGCGATGCTGGCCTATGACGGCGGCATGCCGATCGGCTACCAACTGGGCCTGACGACGCTTTCTTTCCTCCTGTCGGTTGTCGGTTCGTGGGCGGCGATCCTCGTCGCTTCGGAAAGCCGCGGCAGGTTTTCTCGTATCCGCGGCGGGGTCCTGATGGCGCTCGGCATCGCCTCCATGCACCTGACCGGCATGCAGGCGATCGAAACGCAGGCGGTCATCCTTTATGATCCCTTCATGACGCTGAGTGCGGTTCTCGCAGGAGCGCTGTTGTCGAGCGCCGCCTTCCACACCTTTTTCCAATTGAAGGGACTGCGGCGGCTCCTCGCCTCGTCAATCACTTTCGTCCTTGCGATCTGCGCGCTCCATTTCATCTCGATGGCTAGCATCACGCTCGTGCCGGATCTCGGGAAAGAGGTTCCGGCAACGGTGCTCGACGCCAGCCTGCTTGCTGCGATCGTCGTGGTGGCGGCAACGATGCTCATTCTGATTGCGCTCGCCGTGGTCTTTGTCGAAAGCCACCTGACGGATCTGAGGGGGCTCGCGAATGCCTCGCAGGAAGGGCTGCTGATTCTGCGGGAAGGCCGGATCATCGATGCCAATGAACGCTTCCAGGGGCTTTCCGGCTGGAAGCTTGCCGGTCTTGCCGGTAAGGCGCCCTCGGCTGTTTTGACCGCTGTTCAGGGGACTGGGCAGAACAGATCCAGCGAGACGCTGCTCAACACCAGGAACGGCAGGGAGATCGCCGTCGAAGTGACCACGAGCAGGATCGTCTATCGCGGGCATAATTGTGAGGTGCTGGCGGTGCGTGATCTCACCGAGCGCAGGCAGGCCGAGGAGATGATCGAGCATCTCGCCCACCACGACGTGCTCACCGATTTGCCGAACAGGTCGCTGTTCGATACCCGCATCCGGCAGGCACTGCAGATGGCCGAACGAAAGAACAGCGAGGTTGCCCTCTTCTATCTCGACCTCGATCGCTTCAAGGCCGTCAACGATATCTTCGGTCATGCTGAAGGCGACCGCATTCTCCGTAAGGTCGCCTCGATCCTGCGCCGCGTGGCCGATGAGAGCGATACGATCGCCCGCCTCGGCGGCGATGAATTCGCCATCATTCAGCTCGCCGGGCAGCAGCCGGCGGCGGCGCAAAAGCTTGCGGCTGATATCCTCGGCGAATTCGCCGCCGAGATGGACACGGCACGTGACCCGACCGCCGTCGGCGTCAGTGTCGGCATCGCACTCTATCCCGCGGATGGCATGGCTGCTGAAGAACTCTGCAACAATGCCGATACTGCACTCTACCGCGTCAAGCATGACGGTCGCGGCAAGGTCTGTTTCTTCGACGCGGAAATGGATAAGGCGGCACGGAACCGCCGCCAGATCGAAAGCGAACTGCGCCATGCGATCGTCCGCAACCAGATCCATGTCAGCTATCAGCCGATCCTCGATGCGCTGAGCGGCGAGATCGGTGGCTACGAGGCCCTGATGCGCTGGAACCGGCCAGGTCACGGCTTGACCGAGCCCGATATCTTCATCCCGATCGCCGAGGAAAGCGGCTCGATCGTCCAACTCGGCGAATGGGTGTTGCAGCAGGCCTGCAGGGAGGCTGTGCGCTGGCCGCTGCCGTTGATGATCGCCGTCAATCTCTCGCCGGTGCAATTCATGCTGCCGAACCTCTGCGAGCGGATCGAGGCGATTCTCGCCGAAACCGGGCTTGCGCCCAGCCGGCTGGAGCTCGAGATCACCGAGGCGGCCCTCATTCGCGATCGCGACCGGGTAATGACGACGCTGCTGCGGCTGCACAAGCTCGGTGTGCACATCGTCATGGATGATTTCGGCACCGGTTTTTCCTCGCTTTCCAACCTGCGTTCATTCCCTTTCGACAAGATCAAGGTCGACCGCAGTTTCACCGGCGTGCTGGAACATGATGCGGCGGCGCGCTCGATCGTGCGCGCCATCATCGGCCTTGGTCATAGCCTCGGCATGCCTGTCGTGACGGAGGGCGTGGAAACCGAGATGCAGCGCCGGATCGTCGTCGAGGAAGGCTGCACGCAAGTACAGGGCCTTTTACTCGGCAAGCCGGATATCGAGCCGAGCATCAAGCTTGCCGCCCACGAAAACGTGCTGACCGCGCAGATCTAAACCGGCGTGCCGTCGCTGCGACGCGCACAGGGTGCTGGCGAGTGATCTTACAGCGCCGCGCGTCTTTTCAGACGCGCAAAGGACGCTGTCGATTCCGATTTAAGGAATTATGCAGTGGTCAGAGCGCCTTGGCGTTTTCCAGAAGCCGGCGGATATATTCAAGCGTCAGCTCGCGTTCGAAAACCCGGAAACCTTTAAACAGCGCAAGATCGGCCTCACGCGCGGTCTCAATCGCCTCGGCCTCCATGGCGCGCGCCCTCGGCGTCAGGAAGAGCAGTTGCGCCCGCTTGTCGGATGGATGCGGCCGGCGCTCGATCAGCCCGTCGCGGACCATGCGCGAAAGCGTATTGGCCATGGTCGCCTGCTCGATATCGACTCGCTCGAGAAGCTGTTTCTGGGTCAGCCCGTCCTCGGCCCAGAGTTCCAGCAGAATGGGGAACTGGCCCGGAGAAAAACCGAGCCCGACCGCGCGCTGGTGCAGCGAGCGGGCAAAACCCTTCGCCAGCTGGCTGGCAAGGTAGGCTCCCGAATCCATGCGGTTAAATCCCATGATTGCAAATTAGGCTCAAAACCATGCCGGAGACAATGCAACAAATCGCATACGATGCTCCTAAACATGCAAGCCGTGATGATAATTGCGAGTGCCTGGAAAAACAAAAGTCGCCATGGCCTGGAGGTTGGCCATGGCGACTTTAAAGTGGGGACAAAGGCCCGGAGAGGGGGATAAGGCCTTTGTCCAAGCCTGACGCGGCGGGGGACAAGCCGGTAATCAGACCCGCGACGCGATCAAGCGCCGGTGACATGGATTTGTGGCTCAGAATGTGGTTTTTCAAGGGAGGGCGATCGTTACAAATCGGTAACAGTTTGGTGAGCCGGAATTCCTGCCGCACAATTCCTGAGATCGGAATCGATGGAAGGATAAAATTATGCAGCAAAGCCAAGTGCTCAGCGTCCTTTGCACGTCCGAAAAGACGCGCGGCGCTGTGTGACGCTCCGAGCGCCATAAACCTTTTCGCGCGCCGAACTTTATGCCGAACTCCATATGGACCTCGTCCCATGCCCGCGCTATCCATGCACGCATGAAAAAAGGCGATCACCTCTTCCTAGTCGATGGTTCCGGATTCATCTTCCGGGCGTTTCATGCATTGCCGCCGCTGACCCGCAAGACCGACGGCCTGCCGATCGGCGCCGTGTCCGGTTTCTGCAACATGCTGTGGAAACTGCTGAGGGATGCGCGCAATACCGATGTCGGCGTCACGCCGACACATCTTGCCGTCATCTTCGATTATTCCGCCAAGACGTTTCGCAAGGATCTCTACGACGCTTACAAGGCGAACCGCTCCGCCCCGCCTGAAGAGCTCATCCCGCAATTCGGCCTTATAAGAGAGGCGACCCGCGCCTTCAATCTGCCCTGCATCGAGACCGAAGGCTTCGAGGCCGACGACATCATCGCCACCTATGCCCGCCAGGCCGAAGCGACCGGCGCCGATGTCACCATTGTCTCCTCCGACAAGGATCTGATGCAGCTCGTCAGCCCCAATGTCCATATGTATGACAGCATGAAGGACAAGCAGATCGGCATTCCCGATGTCATCGAGAAATGGGGCGTGCCGCCGGAAAAGATGATCGACCTGCAGGCGATGACCGGCGATTCAGTCGACAATGTTCCCGGCATTCCCGGCATCGGTCCGAAAACCGCCGCCCAGCTGCTCGAGGAATACGGCGATCTCGATACGCTGCTCGAACGCGCCACCGAGATCAAGCAGGTCAAGCGCCGTGAGACGATCCTCGCCAATATCGACATGGCCAGGCTCTCGCGCGACCTCGTGCGGTTGCGCATAGACGTGCCGCTCGATCTCGATCTCGACGCGCTGGTGCTGGAACCGCAGAACGGTCCGAAGCTGATCGGCTTCCTCAAGACGATGGAATTCACCACGCTGACGCGCCGCGTCGCCGAAGCCTGCAATTGCGATGCCGGCGCCATCGAACCGGCGATCGTCCGTGTCGAATGGGGTGAGACGGCCCGCGGCCCGGATCTCGATGCGGCCGCGCCCGAGCCTGTTGCCGGCGGCATCCCCGACGTTTCCGGCGAATCCGTGCCGGTGCCGCCGCGTGCAAAGGCGAAGACCGCGGTCGAAGGCGCCTTTTCGCCCGCCGATCTTGCCAAGGCGCGGGCCGAGGTCTTTGCGACGCTGCCCTTCGATCATTCGGCCTATGTCACGATCCGCGACCTGGCGACACTCGACCGATGGATTGCCGATGCACGCGTCACCGGCCTCGTTGCTTTCGATACCGAGACCACGTCGCTGGATGCGATGCAGGCCGAACTTGTCGGCTTTTCGCTGGCGATCGCCGACAATACCGCCGATCCCACCGGCACGAAGATCCGTGCCGCCTATGTGCCGCTCGTCCACAAGAACGGCGTCGGCGATCTGCTCGGCGGCGGCCTTGCCGAAAACCAGATCCCGATGCGCGATGCTCTGCCACGACTGAAGGCATTGCTGGAGGACGAAGCGGTTCTCAAGGTCGCCCAGAACCTGAAATACGACTACCTGCTGTTGAAGCGCTACGGCATCGAGACCAGGAGTTTCGACGACACGATGCTGATCTCCTACGTGCTCGATGCCGGCACCGGCGCGCATGGCATGGACCCGCTCTCGGAAAAATTCCTCGGCCATACCCCGATTCCCTACAAGGACGTGGCCGGCAGCGGCAAGGCGAACGTCACCTTCGATCTGGTCGATATCGACCGCGCCACCCACTATGCCGCCGAAGATGCCGAGGTGACGTTGCGCCTCTGGCTGGTGCTGAAGCCCCGGCTGGCGGCGGCGGGATTGACCAGCGTCTATGAACGGCTGGAGCGGCCGCTATTGCCGGTGCTGGCGCGCATGGAAGCGCGCGGCATCACCGTCGACCGGCAGATCCTGTCGCGCCTCTCCGGCGAGCTGGCCCAGAGTGCAGCAAGGCTGGAGGACGAGATCTACGTGCTGGCCGGCGAGCGTTTCAATATCGGTTCGCCGAAGCAGCTGGGCGATATCCTGTTCGGCAAGATGGGCCTTTCCGGCGGCAGCAAGACGAAGACCGGCCAATGGTCCACCTCCGCCCAGGTGCTCGAGGATCTGGCCGCCGCCGGTTTCGAATTGCCGCGCAAGATCGTCGACTGGCGCCAGGTCACCAAGCTGAAATCCACCTATACCGACGCGCTTCCGGGTTACGTTCACCCCGAGACAAAGCGGGTCCACACCTCCTACTCGCTGGCATCGACGACCACGGGACGCCTGTCATCGTCCGAGCCGAACTTGCAGAATATTCCGGTGCGCACCGCAGAAGGCCGCAAGATCCGCACCGCCTTCATCTCGACGCCCCGCCACAAGCTGATCTCCGCCGACTACAGCCAGATCGAACTGCGCGTGCTTGCCCATGTGGCCGAAATCCCGCAGCTGACCAAGGCCTTCGAAGATGGCGTCGACATCCATGCCATGACGGCGTCGGAAATGTTCGGCGTGCCGGTGGAAGGCATGCCGGGCGAGGTGCGCCGCCGCGCCAAGGCGATCAATTTCGGCATCATCTACGGCATCTCGGCCTTCGGGCTTGCCAATCAGCTTTCGATCGAGCGTTCGGAAGCCGGCGACTACATCAAGAAGTATTTCGAGCGTTTCCCCGGCATCCGCGATTATATGGAAAGCCGAAAGGCCATGGCGCGCGACAAGGGTTATGTCGAAACGATCTTCGGTCGCCGCATCAACTATCCCGAAATCCGCTCTTCCAATCCATCCGTGCGTGCCTTTAACGAGCGTGCGGCGATCAACGCGCCGATCCAGGGCTCGGCTGCCGACGTCATCCGCCGGGCGATGATCAAGATAGAGCCGGCGCTTGTTGAAGTCGGCCTTGCCGATCGCGTCCGCATGCTGCTGCAGGTGCATGACGAACTCATCTTCGAGGTCGAGGACGAGGATGTCGAAAAGGCGATGCCGGTCATCGTCTCGGTCATGGAAAACGCCACCATGCCGGCGCTGGAAATGCGCGTGCCGCTGAGGGTCGATGCCCGCGCCGCCACCAATTGGGACGAGGCGCACTAAAGCATGTCGCGCAAAACTGTGCGGCGGTCTTTGCGACAACGACTTGCGCGGAAATAAAGCCTAAAGCGCGAGGAGCGATCAGAGCACCTCCCCAAAATTGGCAAAGATTTTTCTCACTGCCAGAACTCATTGAAACTGCAGCGATTTATCCCAAGGGGGCGTATCGGAACGATACGGCAGGAAGGAACTTATTAACCTTCCTTTTCTATCCCGGTAGGGTCGTAATTTGCAAAGCATGAGTGAGTAGCGGACGCATGCGTTTTCCTAGAACCAATTTGACGGATGCCGGAGATTTTTCCAGCGAGATTGAAACGGACCTTCCGGAGGAAAACCCAGGGGAGAAGCCGGCGGCACCCATCTGGCAGAGCAACTTTTCCCTCGCGCCGAATGTGCGTTTCACCCGCACGCCGGAAACGCTGATCAGCAGGCGGCGTGCGCCGAATGAGCCCGTTCGCGATGATTCGCAGATTGGACAGCAGGCAATACGGATAGAGCCGGTTGCCGTCGACGTGCCGTTCGATATCTATCTGCCGGAGCCGGACGAAATTTCCGCAGCACCGCACAGGATCGAACTGCAGCAGTCACCTTTGCTTGATGAGGCCGGCGCGCCGGCTTTCCGCGCCAGCGCCGAGCTTTCCTCCATTTCGGATTTCGCCTTCTGGGAAGTTATGGCCTTCGAAGAGGCAGAGCCGGTTCGCGCGCCGCCGTTGATATCGTTCCCGAAGACCGAGACCTCGCCCGAATCGATCACGTCGCTGTTCCGGATTATGGAATGGCGCCCCGGCCGGCCGGCCCCCGCTCCCGTCGTCTCCCGCCCGGCCCCGCAGCCCGCCGCGGTCTCCGTGAAGGTTGCCGCGCGCCCTGCGGCCGCCCCGTCCCTGGAAAAGCCCAGGCGCATTATTGTCGAGGCACCGGTCATGCTGGCACCTCAGGCTGCGCCAGCCACTCAGGTCGCGCCAGCCCCTCAAATTGCATCAGCCCCTCAGGCAGCGCCGGCGCCGCAGCGCACGCCGCCCGTCGCCGCGGTCCTGCCGTCGCCGCGGCTGGCCGTGAGGCCCGAAAGGATCGACGCATCCGGCTATGAATTCCCGCCGCGTGCCCTGTTGCAGGAACCGCCGGAACGCCTTGGCGAGATCATGTCGCAAGAGACGCTGGAGCAGAATGCCGGGCTTCTGGAAAGCGTGCTGGAAGATTTCGGCATCAAGGGCGAAATCATCCATGTCCGCCCCGGCCCTGTCGTCACCCTCTATGAATTCGAGCCGGCGCCGGGCGTGAAATCGTCGCGCGTCATCGGCCTTGCCGATGATATCGCCCGCTCAATGTCGGCGCTCTCGGCTCGCGTTGCCGTGGTGCCCGGCCGCAACGTCATCGGCATCGAACTACCGAATGTCACGCGCGAAACCGTTTATTTCCGCGAGATGATCGAGAGCCAGGATTTCGAGAAGAGCGGCTACAAGCTGGCGCTCGGCCTCGGCAAGACCATCGGCGGCGAGCCTGTCATTGCCGAGCTCGCCAAGATGCCGCATCTGCTTGTCGCCGGCACCACCGGTTCCGGCAAGTCGGTCGCCATCAATACGATGATCCTGTCGCTGCTCTACCGCATGACGCCGGAACAGTGCCGCCTGATCATGGTCGACCCGAAGATGCTCGAACTGTCCGTCTATGACGGCATCCCGCATCTGCTGACGCCAGTCGTCACCGATCCGAAGAAGGCGGTCATGGCGCTGAAATGGGCCGTGCGCGAAATGGAAGAGCGCTATCGCAAGATGTCGCGCCTCGGTGTCCGCAACATCGACGGTTACAACGATCGCATGGCACAGGCCCGCGAAAAGGGCGAGACCATCCATGTCATGGTCCAGGTCGGCTTCGACAAAGGAACCGGCACTCCGATCGAGGAAAGCCAGGCGCTGGACCTGACGCCGATGCCTTATATCGTCGTCATCGTCGACGAGATGGCCGACCTGATGATGGTCGCCGGCAAGGACATCGAAGGTGCGATCCAGCGCCTCGCCCAGATGGCGCGCGCCGCCGGCATCCACCTGATCATGGCGACACAACGTCCGTCGGTCGACGTCATCACCGGCACGATCAAGGCAAACTTCCCGACCCGCATTTCCTTCCAGGTGACGTCGAAGATCGACAGCCGCACCATTCTCGGCGAACAAGGCGCCGAGCAGCTGCTCGGTCAGGGCGATATGCTGCACATGCAGGGCGGCGGGCGGATTTCCCGCGTCCACGGACCCTTCGTCTCGGATGTCGAGGTCGAAAAGGTCGTTGCCCACCTGAAAACCCAGGGCCGCCCGGAATATCTCGACACCGTCACCGCCGATGAGGAGGAAGAGACGGAAGAGGAAGAAGCCGGCGCCGTCTTCGACAAGAGCGCCATGGCCTCCGAGGATGGCAACGAGCTCTACGAGCAGGCTGTCAAGGTCGTCATGCGCGACAAGAAATGCTCGACCTCCTACATCCAGCGCCGCCTTGGCATCGGCTACAACCGTGCCGCCTCATTGGTGGAGCGCATGGAAAAAGAAGGCCTCGTCGGCCCGGCCAACCATGTCGGCAAGCGCGAGATCGTCTCGGGACGGGGCGACGGCGAGTAATTCTGGCGAAGGCGCGGAAGGAGTACGCCGCTTGCTCCGACATCCCCTCTCCCCTCGGGGAGAGGGCAGGGTGAGGGGGCTCCTGGCACCTCGTGAATGTCTGCAGCCGCTCGTCAGGGCGCCTTGGTCAGCAATCCGTCGAGGATTTCGATCATCTTCTGCTCGGCCTCTTCGAGCGAGCCGCTATTGTCGAGCTCCACCACGTCGTATTCGCCGCGCACCGTCAGCGGTCCGCGGGCAAGCCGGGCCATGATATCTTCATGCGTCTCGCGGCCGCGCGCCTCCAGCCGGCCGGCGAGCACCTCAGGGCGGGCGGTGACATTGATGACCTTCAGCCGCGGGAAGGCTGCCTGGAACCGGTGAAGTGCCGAGCGCGAGCCGTTGGCGACGACGACATGGCCTCTCGACAGCGCCACCGAGACCTCGGCCGGAATGCCGTATTTCAGCCCGTGCGCTTCCCACCAGACGGCGAAGGAGCCTGACTGCTCCATGGCGGCAAAACCTTCGAGGGAGACGGAAAGATGGTCTTCGCCGCCGGCGTCACGGTGACGGGTGATGACGCGGCGGACGAAGTGCACATTGTCGCGGCCCTTGAAACGCCGGGCCGCGAGGTTCATCAGCGTGTCCTTGCCGGCGCCGCTCGGTCCGACGACGACGACCATGATGCCGCGCTCGGCTCCGGCTCCTGCGTGGGGTTCGTGCGACATCGTCATGCGACACGGCGTCCCTGGCGCCATACGGAGCGTGTCACCGGCACGCCGTGCGAACGGTGGACGCGGACGAGATCGGCGCGCAGCCCCGTCGCGATCCGGCCGCGGTCATCGAGGCCGACGGTGCGGGCGGGCGTCGACGTCACCATGGCGATCGCCTTCGGCAGGCTGATGCTCTCGACCTCGTCGGCGAGGATGAACGGCGCATGCAGCAGGCTGAGCGGTACGTAGTCGGAGGAAAGCACGTCGAGCACCCCCATCTCGGCAAGGTCGCGGGCGGCGATATTGCCGGAATGGGATTTGCCACGCACGATGTTCGGCGCGCCCATCAGCACGCTCATGCCATGTCCGTGCGACGCCCGGGCGGCGTCGAAGCTGGTCGGGAACTCGGCCAAGCGCACACCGTTGTCGATCGCCTCGTCGACGTGCGAGAGCGTCGCATCGTCATGGCTTGCCACGGTGATACCGCGCTCGGCGCAGACCTTGGCGATGGCGTTGCGGTGTGGCGTCGAATTACGCGCCGATTCTGCCTGGCGCTTGGCGACGAAACGGGCGAAGGCCTCGTCGCTGAGGCCCCGCTTCTTCTGGTAGTAGAAGATATATTGATCCATCGTCTGGAACTGACGCTGGCCGGGCGCATGATCCATCAGCGAGACGAGCCGCACATGCCGGTCGTTTTCGAAGTCGGCGAAATGTTCGAGCACATTGTCGGCCGAGACCTCGCAGCGCAAATGAAGCAGGTGCTCGGCACGCAGCCTGCCTTCCGTCTCTGCCGACTGGATGGCATCGGCCATCTCGCGCATCTCGCCATGTTCGAAGCCGCCGTCCTCGTCCGCACCCATGCGCAGGCAGTCGAACACCGTGGTAATGCCTGAGGTGACGATCTGGGCGTCATGCGCCTGGATGGCGGCGGTCTTGTTCCAGCGAATGCCGGGGCGCGGCTGATAATGGCCTTCGAGATGATCGGTGTGCAGCTCGACGAGGCCGGGAATGACGTAGTCGCCTTCGAAATCTTCGCCGGCTACCGAGTTACCCCCGGAGATGTCGGCGATCTTCCCGTCGCGGATGAGGATCGAGCCCGAGAGGATGTCGTCCTCGAGAACGATGCGGGCGTTGGAAAACACGGTCTCTTTGCTCATGTCGTCAGGTCTTTCAGCTTTTGGCGCCGGCAAGCGGCAGCCAGGAATGAACTTTGAATGGGGCGCCGCGCGTCTCCTCGATGAAGACGGCAAGGCCGGAAATCGAAAGCGGCCGGCCGGTGAAATCGGCAAACCGCTCGGTCAGGATCGCTTTCATCACTGCGGCGCGTGTCTCGGGCACTTGGCCGCTCAGCGTCATGTGAAAGCCGAAATCCTCCATGACGTAAGGATAACCCCAGCGCTGCAGATGGGCGCGCTGGCTGTCGCTGAGCTTCTCCGGATTGCGCCGCGCCATATCGGCCTCGGAAAGCGCTGCGCGGAACGGTTCGAAGGACCTTACCACCTTCGCGGCGAAATCCTGAAGAGGTTGATGAAGAGAACCGGGAACGAGGGCAAAAAAACGGCCGAGCTGGCCAAGTACGAGTTCAGGAATCTCGAAGGCTTGCGTGCGCTGGGCAAAATCCTCGGCAACGGTCATGAGATCTTTCTCGGTGACGGAAGAGGCGAGCGAAAACGGCGCCTTGATCGTGGCATGAAAGCCGTAGCGGCGGGGGTCGGCGGTCAGCTCGAACTGTTCTGCAGCACCCAGTTGCTCATATTCCGGTGCCGGATAGGTCTCGCCGGTGAAAGCATTGCGGCCGAGCCAGAGCGAGGCCGCGCCGGTCAGGGGATCATCCTTCGGCGGCGAGAAATAGAGAGCGTAGCGCAAGGCTTTTATCCTGGAGATCGTCCAAACGGGGAGGGCACTGTGCAGTGATTTGGCGGCGAACCGCAAGCAGGCTCCCGGCTAAAAGATTTCCGTGACAGAATGATGATGGCGGCAACGCCGACACTGCTTTGACGGATGGATCAGTGGGCTTTCGTGCCCATCAGCCGGTGGCGCAACGCGTTCGAGGCGGTGTCGAAAATGAAGACGACGATCAGGATCAGAATGACCATGTAGGCGACGTTTTCCCAATTGGCATTGGTGCGCATGGCCTCCCACAGTTTGAGGCCGATGCCGCCGGCGCCGACAGCGCCGATAATAGTCGCGCCGCGCACGTTCGATTCCCATTGGTAGAGCGTCTGGCTGACGAAGACGGGAACGATCTGCGGCATAATGCCATAACGATGCACGAGCACGGTCTGAGCGCCTGTTGATTTGATGCCTTCCCGCGGCTTGTTGTCGATATTCTCGAGGCCTTCGGAATAGAGCTTGCCGAGCGTGCCGGTCTCGGTGAGGAAGATCGCACCGCTGCCGGCAAGCGGGCCGGGCCCGAAGGCGCGCGTCAGGAACAGCGCCCAGATCAGCATGTCGACCGAGCGCAGGAAATCGAAGAAGCGCTTCAGGATCTGGTTCAACAGGCGGTTCGGCGTGATGTTGCGCGCTGCCAGGAAGGCGAGCGGGAAGGCGGTAAGCGAGCCGAGCAGCGTGCCGAGGAATGCCATGACGATCGTCTGGAAAAGCTTGGTCCAGACGTCGCCGTGCTGCCATTCGCTGTTGTTCCAAATATCGTCGAAGGCGAGCGACAGGTTGGATTGGTCGGGCTTGATGCGCGGACCGGAGACGATGAGGCTGACGACCTCGCCGACCGGCTTGTCGAAGAAGGATGATTGCGTGTCGAAGATGAAATTCGCCCAGCCGATGAAACGTTTGCGGATCTTCACCCGGTCGACGGAAATGCTGACATTGCCGGCAAAGCCGAGATCGGCCAGCACGTTGTCGTCATAAACAGTCATCCAGCCGGGCACGGGTCCGACGACTTTCGGCGCACCGCTCGAAACGTCCACCGGGACGCTGACGCCATGCGCGGTCACGATCGTCTCGCTCTTCGAGACGGTGACGCTGCGGCTGGTGCCGCTGATCGAAACGGTGATGCTGCCGTCGGGGTTGTTGACCAGCCAGTCCGGATGCGGATTGTCGCCGAGCGGCGAGAAACGCGGATAACGGATGTCGATCGAGCCGTCATCCTCGATGCGGAATTCCGGCTGGACATCGTAGCTCACCCATTGGCTGAGATAGATGCCGACGCGCTCCCAATGCGCTTCGGCGAAAAGCTTGGGCAAGTCGAAGAACCAGACGGCATAGAGGCTGTAGAGCAGCGTTGCGATGAGGATCATCAGCCCGCCGAAACGCTGGCGGAACGACCGGTGGAAATATTCCGGATAGCGCGTTTCTATCTCGTGCATGCGGTTTGCGTCGATCACCGTCATGGCGGCCTCAATGTTGCAGGAGGAAGGCGTGCTCGCCGACAAGGCGGCGGCGCAGCCATGCGGAGAACTGGTCGACGGCGACGATCGTCACGAACAGCAGGAGAACGAGCGCCACCGTCTTGGCGCCGAAGCCGCGCGAAATCGAAAGCTTCAGCTCCTCGCCGATGCCGCCGCCGCCGACGGCGCCGATGATGGTCGAGGCGCGCACGTTGATCTCAAGGCGCAGCAGCGCATAGGAGGTGAAATTCGGCAACACCTGCGGCAGGGCGGCAAAGCGGATACGCTCCCACCAGTTGGCGCCGACGGCCTTCATGCCCTCATGCGGCTTCATGTCGATATTCTCGGCCACTTCGTAGAAGAGTTTTCCGAGCGCGCCGATCGTGTGCAGGGTGATGGCGATGATGGCGGCGACCGGCCCGATCGACAGGATCGCCGAAAACAGCCCGGCAATGACGATTTCCGGGAAGGCGCGCAGGAATTCCATCAGCCGCTTGGTGACGATGCGCAGCGGCCATGAATTTGTCAGGTTGCGAGCGGCAAAGAAGCTCAAGGGGACGGCAAAGACGAAGGCGATGATGGTCGAAATCAACGCGACGTTGATCGTGACGATCATTAGCTCGAAATATTCGGGAATGTAGAAGGCGCCCCAGACATAGACGCGGCCCCTGTCGAAATTGAATTCCTCGCCGCCCTTGTCGTTGACGCTCGCTATATCAAACAGCGCGCGCCAGACGTCGTGCCAATCCTTGGGGATGAGCCAGCTCAGGAAGTCGAAGAGATGCGGCAGGCGGTCGAAGAAATGGCCGGCATTGCTCTCATCGGCGAAGCGGACAGAGCTGACGAAAGCCGCAATCAGGATAACCAGGCCGAGAACGGTATAGAAGCGGCGCTTGGCGACCATCCGGTCCCAGGCGGTGCCGATCTCCTTGGTGCTCTGCATCTGCGGCTGTGTATTGGCAATAGTCATCAACGCCTCGCCTACTGCGCAATTCAAAGTGCTTCAGCGTCCTTTGCGGCTCTCGAAAGGACGCGCACAGTTCTAGTCACAAGATAAAGGGCGGCCGTTTCCGGCCGCCCTGCATTCGAAAAACCCCATCAGCCGCCGATGGCAGCTTTGCGGACGTCGACGACGGCATTGTAGAAGTCGTGCTTGACGGGGGCGTAACCCTTGTAGTCGCCGCCTTCGACAGCGGCGAAGCACTTGTGGTCCTTTTCCGGCAGAGCCGTGAAGAAGGCTGCAAGCTTCGTCTGCCACTCTTCGCCGAGAGCGTTGCGAACGACGAGCGGGCCGTTCGGGATCAGCGGCGAACGCCATACTTCGACCAGCTTGTTCGGATCGACGGCGCCCTTGTCGACTTCCTTGCGGAAGGTACCGGAGGTGTAGCCGTCCTTGAAGTCGCCGATGCCGGAGCTATCGTCGACGGCAATGTCGACCTTGCCGTCATAGGCAGCGAGAAGGTTGTTCTCGTGGCCGCCGTTGAACTGGGTCGAGGCGAAGAACTTGTCGTTCGGCATGCCCGTGTCCTTCGGGATCTGCGTCAGCGGAACGAGGTAACCGGAGGTGGAATCAGGATCGGCGTAGCCGAGCTTCTTGCCCTTGGCGTCCTTGATGGACTTGATGCCGGAGGACTTCAGAGCGAGGCCGATCGAGTAATAGCCCGTCGAGCCGTCCTTCTGCTGCGTCGTCAGGATCGGCGTGACAGCCTTCGGCTCCTTGATGTAGACGGCGGCATAGCCGGAGGCGCCGAGTTCGGCGAAGTCGAGCGTGCCACCGAGCAGGCCCTGGATCACGCCGTCATAGTCGGCGGCCGGGAAGAGCGAAACCTTCTCGAAGCCGAATTCCTGTTTCAGGTGGTCGGCAAGGCAGGCATAGTTGCGCAGGCGGTCGGTTTCGTTTTCGCCGCCGAGGATGCCGATGCGGAATTCCTTGAGGTCTGCAGCGTGGGCAGCGCCGGCGAGCGCGAAGAGCGCCGTTGCCGCAAAGAGTGCTTTCTTCAACATGTTCTCTCCTATTGACCGGTGTCCCCGGCCTTCCCGTTACGAAGAAGTGTGCCCTTGACGCGGGCGCTCGATCGCGGCTGCCTCTCTCAGAGGCCGGCCAGCGCCAGCGGCTGTGTGCCGGCGGATTGATTGTCTGCCCGCTCAGGGGCGATATTGATTGATGTCGAGGTCACCGTTTCATCGATGCCGGCGCCGTCCTTGTCCGTCCCGTAGATCTCCTTCACCGCTTCGGCGGTCAGTTCCGCGGGCTTGCCGTCGAAGACGACGCGGCCGCCGGCCATGCCGACGATGCGCTCACAATAGTTGCGGGCGGTGTCGAGCGTGTGAAGGTTGGTGATGACGGTGATGCCCTCGCGCTCGTTGATGTCGCGCAACGCATCCATGACGATCTTGGCGTTCAGCGGGTCGAGAGAGGCGATCGGCTCGTCGGCGAGAACCATTTTCGGGTTCTGCAACAGCGCCCGGGCGATCGCCACGCGCTGCTGCTGGCCGCCGGAAAGCGTGCCGGCTGCCTGCAGCGCCGTCTGCTCGATGCCGAGACGTTCGAGTGCCGCGATGGCATGCACACGTTCCTCGCGGGTGAAGATGTTGAGCAGGCTCATCAGCGTCGAGCGGTGGTTGAGGCGGCCGAGCATGACATTGGTGAGAACGTCGAGGCGCGGCACCAGGTTGAACTGCTGGAAGATCATCGCGCAGTCGCGCTGCCAGTTGCGCAACGCCTGGCCGCGAAGCCCGGAGACCTCGACACCGGCGAAATGAACGGAGCCGGAGCTCGGCTCCTGAAGGCGATTGATCATGCGCAGCAGCGTCGACTTGCCGGCGCCGGAGCGGCCGATGATGCCGACCATCTGGCCCTGGGGAATGGCGAGCGTGACGGAATCGACGGCGAGCTTTTTTCCGAAACGACGTGTGACATTCTTCAGCTCGAACATCATGCTCTTCCCTTGCGATCCAGGCTTTGGTCAGCATCGCATTAGTCCCGCTTGATGAACCTCGCATGTCGTTTTTGTGTAAGTCCTGTCACAATTCTCCGCCCCTATATCGGGGGTTTAACCGTGGTAACGGGACAGGAAATCTTCCGCGTTCAGGTTGCGGAAATCCTGGAGTGCCTGGCGCAGCCGGTCGTGCTCCCAGTCCCACCACGCAAGCCTGTCCATCCGTTCGCCGACCTCTCTTGGAAAGCGCTCGCGGATGAGTTTGGCCGGTACGCCGCCGACGATCGCATAGGGCGCGACGTCCTTAGACACGACGGCGCCGGCTCCGATCACCGCGCCGTTGCCGACGTTGACGCCGGGCAGGATCGTCGCCCCGTGGCCTATCCAGACGTCGTTGCCGATCGTCACGCGGTTTGCCCGCCGCCAGGCGAAGAAGTCCGTCTCCATGTCGCCGTCCGGCCAGTAGTCGGCGGCGCGATAGGTAAAATGATGCAGCGTCGCGCGCCAGGTCGGATGGTTGGTGGCGTTGATGCGCACGGCGGCGGCGATATTGACGAATTTGCCGATCGTCGCACACCAGACGGAACCATCCTGCATGATGTAGGAATAGTCGCCGAACGTGGCCTCGCTGATGCGGCAGCGTTCGGAAACCTCGGTATAGCGCCCGAAGGTGGAATCGCTGACGGTTGCCGTCTCATGAAAATAGGGCTCGATACCCAGCTTGCGGCTCATGCGGCGATCTTTCTGGGTGAGAATTGCTGGACGTCGAGGATGCGGTCGGCGACGGCTTCGCGCACTTCTTCGTCGTGGAAGATGCCGAGAAGGGCCACACCCGCCTTCTTCTTTTCCGCGATCATGCCGACGACGACGGCGCGGTTCCTGGCGTCGAGCGAGGCTGTGGGTTCGTCGAGAAGCAGGATCGTATGCTCAGTGATGAAACCGCGCGCGATGTTGACGCGTTGCTGCTCGCCGCCGGAGAAGGTGGCGGGCGGAAGCTGCCAGAGCGTTTCCGGCAGATTGAGCCTGGCGAGCAGGGCGCCCGCCTTTTCCCGTGCCGTGACGGCGTCCTCACCGCGTGCCACCAGCGGTTCGGCAACCACGTCGATCGCCGCGACGCGCGGCACGGTGCGCAGGAACTGGCTGACATAGCCGAGCGTATTGCGGCGGACGTTGAGCACGGTGCGCGGATCGGTGGAGGCGAGATCGACGATGCGTCCGTCGTGGCGGATGAGGATCTGGCCGGTGTCGACGGCATAATTGCCGTAGATCATCTTGAGCAGCGAGCTCTTGCCGATGCCCGATGGGCCACCGAGCACGACGCATTCGCCCGATGCGACCGAGAAGGCGACATCGGAGACGACGGGCAACTTGATGCCATCGCGCAGATGCATGGTGAAGCTCTTCGAGACTTCGGAAACGACGAGGGGCGTTGCCATGATTTCTTCTTCCTTGGTTTTGGGCCTCAGACTTGCAGGATCGAGGAGACGAGCAGCTGCGTATAGGGTTCGCGCGGGTCGTCGAGCACGCGGTCGGTGAGCCCGTGTTCGATGACGTAGCCGTCCTTCATCACCATCATCCGGTGCGAAAGCAGGCGGGCGACGGCGAGATCGTGGGTGACGATGATGGCCGAGAGGCCGAGATCGTTGACGAGGCCGCGCACGAGATCGAGCAGGCGCGCCTGCACCGAGACGTCGAGGCCGCCGGTCGGCTCGTCCATGAAGACGAGGCGCGGGCCGGTGACGAGGTTGCGGGCGATCTGCAATCGCTGGCGCATGCCGCCGGAAAAGGCGCGCGGCTGGTCGTCGATGCGGTCGGCGTCGATCTCGACGCGTTCGAGCCAGTCGATCGCTGAAGCGCGGATCTTGCCGTAATGCCGGTCGCCGATCGCCATCAACCGTTCGCCGACATTGGCGCCGGCAGAAACGGTCATGCGCAGGCCGTCTGCCGGGTTCTGATGCACGAAGCCCCAGTCGGTGCGCATCAGGAAACGTCGCTCGGCCTCGTTCATGCGGTAGAGATCGCGGTAGCTGCCGTCGCGCATGTGATATTCGACGCTGCCGGTGCTCGGCAGCAGCCGGGTGGAGAGGCAGTTGAGCAGCGTCGTCTTACCGGAGCCGGACTCGCCGACGATGGCGAGCACTTCGCCGGGCCAGAGCTCGAAGGAGACGTCGCGGCAGCCGATGCGGTTGCCGTAGAATTTTGAAACGTCGTGAACTTTGAGAAGCGGGGTATCACTCATTCTGCAGCCTCCCGGGCCAGCATCTCGCCGGCATGTCCGTGCGCGCGGCGGTCTTCGCAATGATCGGTGTCGGAGCAGACGAACATCCGCCCGCCCTTGTCGTCGAGAACCACCTCGTCGAGATAGACTTCCTCCGCACCGCAAAGGGCGCAGGGTTTATCGAAACGCTGGATATCGAAGGGATAATCCTCGAAATCCAGGCTGACGACGTCGGTATAGGGCGGAACCGCATAGATGCGTTTCTCGCGCCCGGCGCCGAAGAGCTGCAGCGCATCCGACATATGCATCTTCGGATTGTCGAATTTCGGCGTCGGCGACGGGTCCATGACATAGCGGCCGTGGACCTTCACCGGATAGGCGTAAGTCCGTGAGATGCGGCCGTTATGGGCGATATCCTCGTACAGCTTCACATGCATGAGGCCGTATTCTTCGAGAGCGTGCATCTTGCGCGTCTCGGTTTCGCGCGGCTCGAGGAAGCGCAGCGGCTCGGGGATCGGCACCTGGTAGACGAGCACCTGCCCGACCCCGAGCTTTTCTTCGGGAATGCGGTGGCGCGTCTGGATGATCGTCGCATCCTTGGTATGCGTCGTCACCGCGACATTGGCGACCTTCTGGAAGAAGGCGCGGATGGAAACGGCGTTGGTCGTGTCGTCGGCGCCCTGGTCGATGACCTTCAGCACGTCATCGGGTCCGATGATCGAGGCCGTCACCTGCACGCCGCCGGTGCCCCAGCCATAGGGCATCGGCATTTCGCGCGAGGCGAAGGGCACCTGGTAACCCGGAATGGCGATCGCCTTCAGGATGGCGCGGCGGATCATCCGCTTGGTCTGTTCGTCGAGATAGGCGAAGTTGTAGCTGGCCAGATCGGTCATTCGGCGGCTTCCTTCATGTCTTCGCCACCGTTGCGGGCGGCTTCGAATTCGCGGCGCATACGGCGGACGAGATCGAGTTCGGCCTGGAAGTCCACATAATGCGGAAGCTTCAGGTGCTCGACGAAGCCCGTCGCCTGGACGTTGTCGGAGTGCGAGATAACGAATTCCTCATCCTGTGCCGGTGCGGTGATATCCTCGCCGAGCTCTTCGGCGCGAAGCGCCCGGTCGACCAGCGACATCGCCATCGCCTTGCGCTCGCTCTGGCCGAAGACCAGGCCGTAGCCGCGGGTGAATTGCGGCGGCGCCTTGGCCGAACCCTTGAACTGGTTGACCATCTGGCATTCGGTGATCTGGATCGTGCCGAGCGAGACGGCGAAACCGAGTTCCGGCACGTCGAATTCCACCTCGACGTCGCCGATGCGGATTTCACCGGTGAAGGGGTGGTTGCGGCCGTAGCCGCGCTGGGTGGAATAACCGAGCGCCAGCAGGAAGCCCTCGTCGCCGCGGGCAAGCGCCTGCAGGCGCAGATCGCGGGTCATCGGGAATTCCATCGGCTCGCGGGTCAAGTCGCCGATCTCGTGGTCTTCCGGCATGTCGCCGTCGGCCTCGATCAGGCCTTCCTCGCCGAGGATCTCGGAGACGCGCATGACGCGGCCGGTCTCGGCGGCGCGCTGAGCGGGCGTCTCGACCGCCTCGTCCGAAAGTAGCGAGGGATCGAGCAGGCGGTGGGTATAGTCGAAGGTAGGCCCAAGAAGCTGGCCGCCCGGCAGATCCTTGTAGGTCGCCGAGATGCGGCGTTCGATCGTCATATCAGCCGTGTCGAGCGGCTTCGAATAGCCGAAACGCGGCAGCGTCGTTCGGTAGGCGCGCAGCAGGAAGATCGCCTCGATCATGTCACCGCGCGATTGGCGGATGGCAAGGGCTGCGAGCGTGCGATCGAAAAGCGAGGCCTCGGCCATGACACGGTCGACGGCGAGCGCCAGCTGCGCCACGATCTGTTCGATGCCGATCGCCGGCAGCGAACGGTCGCCGCGGCGGCGGTCGGCGAGCAGGCGGTGGGCATTGGCGATGGCGGCCTCGCCACCCTTGACGGCAACATACATGAGCTCAGATCTCCGTTGCTGTGATCTTGGTGGTGCGCGGCAGGCAGAGGAAACGTCTGCCCGATGTCAGCACGATGTCGACGCCGCGCGGAAAGAGCGCACGGTTCTCAGTCCAGAGCCGCAGGAAAGTCTCCGGCAGGCCGATAGGCGTCATCTCCGCTACGCTCTGGATGCCCGGACCCATCAGCGCCAGCCTGCGGCCGCCCTCAAGTTCGGCGAGCTCGATGATGAGGGTCGTCGAGCGGTCGGGATATTCCTGCGTGCCGGATGCAAAGAGGCCGAAGGAGGAAAGTGCGGTGCCGGCCTCGGTGAAGGCAAAACGCGCCTCGGCCTTTTCGCTGGTCAACGGCGCGCCGGTGTGGAAGCCGAGCCACTCCGGCACGGCCGATTTCGCCAGTCCCTGGGAAAGCCAGACGGGTGTGTCGTGGTCGCAAAGCGTCAGCGCGATCGTGCCGGCGGCGATGCCGAGCGGTGCCGGCGGAGCGACATCGGGCTGAACAGTCTGGATCGTGCCGGGGCGGGCCATACCGTCCATCAGCATCTTGAAGACGCTTTGGGCATGGAAGACCGGCTCGGCAAAGCCGCCGGTCAAAGCTTCTGTCTTCAGGCCCATCAGTTGTCTCCCCGCACCATGGTGAAGAAATCGACGCGGGTTGCCGCCGTCTCGTCCGCCTTGCGGCGTTCGGCATCGGCGATCCGCTCAGTGATCGGCAAAAGCAGGGCCTGTTCGACGAAGTCCTTCGTCGCTTCCTCCTGCCAGAGCGCGTCGAAGATCGCCGCAAGCCTGGCCTTCTCGCGGTCGGTGCCGAGCGCCTGCGCATGGCCGACCGAACCGGAGTCGAGCCGGACCGTCGCCCGCGTCACCGTCACTTCGCCAAGATTGAAGGGAGCGCCGCCGCCGCCGATGCGTCCGCGCACCATCACCAGCCCGGTCTCCGGTCCGCGCACCTGATGAGCCACAGGCTTTTCCGGCAACGCATCGAAGACCGCCAAGAGTTCGCTGCGTTCCGCGCGCGCCAGCAGATCGGCGGCGCGTTTGCGCCCGGATGCCGTCTGTGACGCAGGGGCTTTGCTGTCAGCTGATATCATCGCCGCTTCCCTTAAAATGTCTATTGATATAGACAACCATACAAGATACATTTAGCTCTAAATCGATGTCGTGACAAGCGTGTGACATCGTGAGTGTAAATGGGTGGGCAGGGGCGGAATGGCGGGATTGAAGCAGGTGCAAAGGCAAACCGGCGTGGCGCTCTGGCGCCAGATCGCCGATCGGATTCGCGAGGCGATCAGCAGCGGCGCCTATGACGAAACGGGAATGGTGCCGCCGGAAACCATGCTGGCGCTGCAATTTGGCGTCAACCGGCATACCGTGCGCAGTGCGCTGGCGGCGCTGGCGCAGGAGGGTATCGTCCGCGCGGTACAAGGTCGCGGCACGCTGATCGAGCGCAAGGAGCGGCTGAATTTCCCGATCACGCGGCGCACGCGTTTCACCGCCGGCATCGGCGATCAGGCGCGTGAAATGCGCGGCCTTCTGCTCGATGAGGCAAAGGAGGAAGCGAGTGCCGAGATCGCCCGCTGGCTGGGCCTGAAGCAAGGAGATCAGGTGATCCGCCTGGAAACGCTGCGCCAGGCAGACAAGCGGCCGGTTTCAAGGGCGACGAGCTGGTTTCCCGCCGAACGCTTTGCCGGTATCGGTGCGGCTTACCGGACGGCGGAATCGATCACCAAGGCTTTCGCCGAACTCGGCCTGCCGGATTATGTCCGGGCGACGACCGAAGTGACGGCCGCCCATGCGAGTGCAGCCGATATGGCCGACCTCGAACTCACTCCCGGCGCGATCCTGCTGATCGCCAAGGCGATGAATACCGATCTTGAAGGTGTGCCGGTGCAATATTCGATCAGCCGCTTCGCGGCCGACCGGGTACAGTTCACCATCGAGAATTGAGCGCCTTTCCCCGCCGAAGCGGGGAAAGATCAGCTGAGATCAATGTGCGCCGGACATGTCGCCGAGCACTTCCTTGGAAGCGACGGTGGAATCCGCCTTCAGCGTGTAGACCATGGGCACGCCGGTGGCGAGATTGAGGGCGAGCACGCCTTCTTTGCTCAGCTTGTCGAGCACCATCACCAGCGAGCGCAGCGAATTGCCGTGTGCGGCAACCAGCACCTTTTCGCCTCTGAGGACGCGCGGCAGGATTTCGGTGAGGTAGTAGGGCCAGACGCGGGCGCCGGTGTCGCGCAGGCTTTCACCGCCGGGAGGCGGCACGTCATAGGAACGGCGCCAGATATGCACCTGTTCCTCGCCCCACTTGGCGCGTGCATCATCCTTGTTGAGGCCGGAGAGGTCGCCGTAGTCGCGCTCGTTCAGCGCCTGGTCTCGGATCGTCTGGAGATCGGGCTGGCCGACCTTGTCGAGGATGAGCTTCAGCGTGTGCTGCGCGCGCACCAGCACCGAGGTATAGGCGACGTCGAATTTAATCCCGTATTCGGCGAGCGCAGCCCCGCCTGCATTAGCTTCCTGGACGCCGAGCTCGGTCAGATCGGGATCCTTCCAGCCGGTGAAGAGATTCTTCAGGTTCCAGTCACTCTGGCCGTGGCGAACGAGGACGAGGGTACCGCTCATGAATATGCCTCCGTAGTATCGTTATGAGGAAGAAAGCCCGAGCACGTCGAGCATGGAATAGAGACCCGGCTTCTTGTCGCGTGCCCAAAGGGCCGCCTTGATGGCGCCACGCGCGAAGATAGAGCGGTCGGCCGCACTGTGCGATAGGGTGACGATTTCACCTTCGCCGGCAAAAAGCACGGAATGCTCGCCGATGACGGAGCCGCCGCGCAGCGTCGCAAAGCCGATCGTGCCCGCTTCACGGGCGCCGGTATGGCCGTCGCGCACCCGGACCGACTTCGCGGCCAGATCGATGCTGCGCCCCTTTGCCGCGGCCTCGCCGAACAGAAGGGCGGTGCCGGAAGGCGCATCCACCTTGTGCTTGTGGTGCATTTCCAGGATCTCGATATCCCAGTCATCAGGATCGAGCGCACGCGCTGCCTGCTCTGCGAGCACGCTGAGCAGATTGACCCCGAGGCTCATATTGCCCGACTTGACGATGCGGGCATGGCGGGCCGCTGCGGCGATCTTGGCATTGTCGTCGGGTAAACAGCCCGTCGTGCCAATGACATGGACGATGCGGGCCTGCGCGGCGAGGCCTGAGAATTCTACTGTTGCAGCGGGCGAGGTGAAGTCGAGCACGCCTTCGGCATCGAGAAAGGCATTGAGCGGATCGTCGCCGATGATGACGCCGGTCGGGCCGAGACCGGCGATCTCGCCGGCATCCTTGCCGACGAAGGGCGAGCCGGCACGCTCGACCGCGGCATGTAGCGTGACACGTTCGATGGAATGGATGAGCCGGATCAGCGTCTGCCCCATGCGTCCGGCTGCGCCAACTACCACCAGTTTCATCGCAGCATCGCTCATGTCAGTCTCGCCAGGTCAGTTTGAATCGGAGGCCGAAGGCCTCTGCAGATTGTTGAGGCGAGCGTAAAGACCGTCGCTGACCTTCGCAAGCGTCTCGTGATTGCCTTCCTCGACGACGCGGCCCTGCTGCATGACGACGATCTTGTCGGCGCGCACCACGGTCGAAAGCCGGTGGGCGATGACGACGACGGTGCGTCCGCTCATCGCTTCGTCGAGCGCCTTCTGCACGGCTGCTTCGGATTCGGTGTCGAGGGCCGAGGTCGCCTCGTCGAGAAGCAGGATCGGCGCATTGCGCACCAGGGCGCGTGCGATCGACAGCCGCTGGCGCTGGCCGCCGGAAAGCGTCACGCCGTTTTCGCCGACCGCCGTCTCGTAACCCTGCGGCTGTGCTGAGATGAAGTCATGCGCATAGGCAAGCCGCGCCGCTTCTTCCACCTCGGCATCGGTCGCTTCCGGCCGGCCATAGCGGATATTGTCGCGGATCGTGCCCTCGAACAGGTAGGGCTGCTGCGAGACATAGGCGAGCTGCTGGCGCAGCGACTTCTTGGTGATGTGGGCGATGTCCTGCCCGTCGATGAGGATCTCGCCCTCGCGCGGATCGTAGAAGCGCGGAATGAGGCTGATGACGGTGGATTTGCCGGCGCCGGAGGGACCGACAAGTGCGGTGGTCGCACCGCCCTCGGCGATGAAACTGACGCCGCTGAGCACGCTCTCATTGCCGTAGGCGAAGGACACATTGCGGAATTCGATCCTTGCCTGCGTCACCGTCAGCGGCCGGGCATCCGGCAGGTCGCGCTGGCGCGGTTCCATGTCGAGCAATTCATAGATCATCCGCGCATTGACGACGGCGCGCTCCATCTGCACCTGCAGGCGGGCAAGCCGGCGGGCCGGATCATAGGCAAGCAGCAGCGCCGTGACGAAGGAGAAGAAGGCGCCTGGCGGCACATTGTTATAGATCGAGCGGTAGGCGGCATAGGCAAGCACGCTGGCGACGGCAAAGCCCGCGAAACTTTCCGTCAGAGGAGAAGTGCGTTCGGAAAGCCGGGCAATCCGGTTCGCCCGGCTTTCGGCGCCCTTGATGAGTTTGTTGACCTTGCCTTCCAGTTCTTCTTCCATCGTGAAGGCTTTCACGATGGCGATACCCTGGATCGTTTCCTGCATGGCGCCGAGAACGTGGCTGTTCAGATGCACGGCCTCGCGCGTCGCCGAGCGCAGCCGCTTGGAAACATAACGCAGCGCATAAAGCAGCGGCGGGGCCATGATGAACACGGCAAGGCTGAGCAGCGGATCCTGGAGGATCATCACGGCGAGCAGCGAAACGAAGGTCAGCAGGTCGCGCACTGTCGAGGTGATCGTCAGGTTGAGCACGTCGCGGATGCCGCTGACGTTCTGGCTCACCTGCGCGGCGATATGGGCAGAGCGCGCCTCGCTGAAGAAGCCGACCGAAAGCGTCATCAGATGCGCATAGAGCCGGCGCTGGTAGCGGGCGACGATATCGTTGCCGACCTTGGACAGCGCCACCGCCTGACCGTAGCTCGCAAAACCGCGCAGCACGAAGGCGATGAAGATCGAAAGACAGATGATCCAGACGACGTCGGCGCGCCGATTGGCGAAGGCCTCGTCGATGATCGCTCGCATGATCCAGGCGGTGAACGCCGTCGAAAGCGCCACCACGATGAGGCAGGCGATCGCAAAGACATAGCCCCACAGATGGTCGCGGCCGTTTTCAGCGATGATGCGCTTCAGGATGCCGGTTACGGTATCGCTGCTGACGCTCTGCGTTCTGCTTTCCGCCGCTTCCAAAAATGAGGTTTCCTGTCTCGGACCAAGCGCCCCGCGAAGGCGACGCGCACATTTGCCGGGGTCTATAAAGAGTTGGGAGCGGTTTGGCTAGAGCGCCGCGCGCCCGGATAGGACGCGCCAAGGACGCTCTATTTGCTTTGCGTGCCGGGCCTAACGGCGCCAGCGGCGGCCCTCGGTCGAGACGCCGAAATTCGCCGGCATGCGCGCATAGGAGGAAAGCCCAGCGAGCGCTGCCAGCGGATGCGTCACCACATAGGTCGGGATGGTGCGAAGCAGCGCCGTATGCGGTGCCTTGTCCTCGAAGGCGATGCGGAATTCCGGTCTCTTTAGCGCCGGGATGATCTTCTGCGAGATGCCGCCGGAGAGATAGACTCCGCCGCGCGCCATGAACACCATCGCCATGTCGCCCGCCACGCGGCCGAGATAGGTGGCAAACAGCGAGACAGTCTCGATGGCCGCCTTGTCGCTGCCGGCAAGCGCGTGCGAGGTGATGTCGGCCGGATCCTTCATCGTCGGCTGGATGCCGTCGACAATGCAGATGGCATGGTAGAGGTTGACGAGGCCGCGGCCGCAGAGGATCTGCTCGGCCGAAACGCGGCCTTCGATCGTCTCGATATGCGGGAAGATGTCATAGTCGCGCTTACTGCGCGGTCCGAGATCGACATGGCCGCCTTCGCCGGGAACCGGGATCCAGCTGTGCTGGGCATGCACGAGCCCGCCGACGCCGAGGCCGGTGCCGGGTCCGAGCACGACGCGGGAGGCGATCATGTCGCCGGTGGCGTCGCCGATGCGCTCGCGGTTTTCATCCGAAAGCGCGGCGATCGCCAGCGCCTGCGCCTCGAAATCGTTGACGACGAGCACATCCTCTATGCCGAGGCCCTCGATCATCGTCTTCGGCCGCACCACCCAGTCGCAATTGGTCAGCGGGATCTCGTCGTCGCTGATCGGGCCGGCGACGGCGAGGATCGCCGAGCGCGGCTGCACGGCGGTCTTGTCGAGAACGCCTTGCTGGATCGCTTCGTCGATCGTGGCGAAATCCGCCGTGCGCACGTTCGGAAACTGCTTCGGCTCGGCATAGGCATCGCTCAGGACGGAGAAGCGGGCATTCGTGCCGCCGATATCGCCGATCAGGATCGGGAAAGGCATCGGAGCGGTGCTGTTGTTCAGTTTTGGCATGGCCGGTTCCGTGCTGATCAGGCTTCGAGTGTGGGAAGAAGTTTTATAGCGGTCGCGTGGTTGAGCGCCATCGGAATATCATAGACGATCGCCAGCCGCATCAGCGCCTTCACGTCGACATCGTGCGGCATCGGCGTCAAAGGGTCGACGAAGAAGATCAGGGCGTCGACCTCGCCGGTCGAAATCAAGGCGCCGATCTGCTGGTCGCCGCCGTGCGGCCCGCTTTTCAGCCTGGTGACGTTGAGGTCGGGGGCAGCGTCGAGCACGCGCCCGCCGGTGGTGCCGGTGGCGACGATCTTCCAACGGGAGAGAACGTCCCTGTGGGCGCGGGCGAAATCCGCCATATCGTCTTTCTTCTGGTCATGCGCAATCAATGCAAGGCATTTGCCGCCGGCCATCAACCTCTCCGCCCGAACAATTCAATCGATTTGACCGCTTTATACCAAGAATTTCCGATTTGAAAGACAGCGCATTCGGGGTCTCCGTCCCCGGGTTTGGTCTGAAGGCGCGGTCCCATGACCTCGATCATTGTATCGCCGGCTTGTCGTTCGGAACCGGGCCGACATCGGGCAGAGCGCCATCGGCGTCGGCGGCAGGCGCTGCGGCCGGCGCGGCGGTGAGTGCGCTGGCGGCGGAAGGTCCGCCATAGGTGGCGGCCTGCATCGAGGCGGCGGAAGTAGCATCGAGCACGGCGGCGCAGGCCTTGGGCAGGTCGGAGACCATCATCTCGCGCGGCGGCTGCGGCGGCTTGGCGCCGGGCTTCGGCGGTTTCGGCGGTGCCCAGGGCGCCGGCGTGAACCACCAGGCGAGTGACTTGTCGCAGCCGTCGCCGGCAACGACCGGGGCCTGCGGCGTGCATCCCTTGGCTCCTGGCGGGCACTTGATGCGGATGTGGAAATGCGAGTCATGGCCATATTCCGGCCGGAGCTTGCCAAGATTGGTGCGGTCGCCGGTCCACGTATCGCACATCTTCTTCTTGATCGCCGGATTGACGAAGATACGCTCCACCTCGGGATAGCTTGCCGCCAGCATCAGCAGCCGCGCGTGCGACTGCGTCCACACCTTGGGGTCGACGGTCAGGAACTTGCCCTTCTGCAGCATGGTGGTGAAGGGCAGATCCTGGCGCTCCTCGGCCGTCATGCGGCGCGTGGGCATCGGCGTAAACCAGATGTCGGCATCAAGACCGATCTGGTGCGAGGCATGGCCGTTCAGCATCGGCCCACCACGCGGCTGCGCAATGTCGCCGACGAGAATGCCCGGCCAGCCGGCATATTTGACCCCGTCCTCAGAAAGACGTTCGAGCAGCGCGATCATCGCCGGATTGCCCCAGCGGCGATTGCGCGAAAGTCGCATCGCCTGCCAGGTCGGCCCATCGGTCGGCAGCGCCACCGCACCCGTCATGCAGCCCTTTGCGTAAAAACCGATCGGCTGTGCCGGTCCCTGCGTCGGCAGGCCGACGGCGCCGAATTGCCCCTTGGCGCTGCCCGGGCTCGGCGTCTTCTGCTGGGCGCCGACGTCGTCGGCGGCAAGGCTTGCGCCGATTGCGCCGGCAAGCGTCAGTTTGCCGAATGTCCTGAAAGCCTGAGCGAAGCCGAAAGCCATACTGTTCCCTTGAACCGCTGCCGAAGTGATTTGCGATCGAACCTATCGTGAAAAGCAATTTAGGTGAATCGATGTTTTGGCTGGCGGTGCGGGCAAGCGGTGGTGGCGGATTGCCGCATCGTCGGTGCCGCCGCCTACGATCCCTCGTCGACGAGTTGCGCCGCATGTTGCGAAGGCGGCTCGCAGAGGCGACGCCGTGAAAGGTCCCGATGGCTCAAAATTGCGCGCGCCCGGCAAAAGCCAAACTCTCTCCTGTTTTTCGCCGGTATTTTTCGTATTGTCGAACCCATCAATAATCAGGGGAAAGCGTGAATGGCGGCTCTGTGGTCGAAGATCGGTTTGTTTCTATCGCTTGCGGGTGCTCTGGCGCCAATGTCGGCAACGGGTCAGGACCAGCCCTTTCAGATCGGAAGCTCGGTCATCAGCGAGATGAAGTACAAGCCGGGTTTTGCGCATTTCGACCACGTCAATCCCGATGCACCAAAAGGCGGAGACCTGCGCCTCTCCGCAAGCGGCGCCTTCGACACCTTCAACCCGCTGCTTGCCAAAGGCCAGGCGGCAGTGGGCCTGACGCTCGTTTACGACACGTTGATGAAGCCCGCCGACGACGAGCTGCTCGTCTCCTACGGTCTGCTTGCCGAGGGATTGTCTTTTCCCGCGGACGTCTCGAGCGCGACCTTCCGCCTGCGCAAGGAAGCAAAATGGGCGGATGGTCAGCCGGTCACGCCGGAAGACGTCATCTTCAGTCTGGACAAGACCAAGGAATTAAATCCCCTCGCCTCGAACTATTACCACCACGTTGTCAAAGCGGAAAAGACCGGCGAGCGTGACGTCACCTTCACCTTCGATGAGAAGAACAACCGCGAACTGCCGAATATTCTCGGCCAGTTGATGGTCGTGCCGAAGCATTGGTGGGAAGCGCCCGGACCGGATGGCAAGCCGCGCGACATTTCTAAAACGACGCTGGAGCCCGTGATGGGTTCGGGGCCGTACAAGATCGCTTCCTTCTCGCCTGGCGCAACGATCCGTTATGAATTGCGTGACGACTATTGGGGCAAGGACCTCAATGTGAATGTCGGCCAGAACAATTTCCGCAACGTCAACTACACCTATTTCGGTGATCGGGATGTCGAGTTCGAGGCCTTTCGCGCTGGCAACAGCGACTACTGGCAGGAAACCACGGCTGCCCGCTGGGCGACGGGATATGATTTTCCCGCGGTGAAGGAAGGACGTGTCAAAAAAGAGGAGGTTGCAAACCCCCTGCGCGCCACCGGCATCATGCAAGCTCTCGTGCCCAACATGCGACGTGACCTCTTCAAGGACATCAGGGTCCGCGAGGCGCTGAACTACGGTCTGGATTTTGAGGAGCTGAACCGCACCGTTGCCTTTAATAGTTACAAACGCATCGACAGCTATTTCTGGAATACCGAACTCGCCTCCTCCGGCCTGCCGCAGGGTAAAGAACTGGAAATTCTGCAGGGCATGAAGGATAAGGTTCCGCCCGAAGTCTTCACCACGCCCTATACCAATCCCGTCGGCGGCGATCCGCAAAAGAGCCGCGACAACCTCCGCAAGGCGATTGCGCTTTTCAAAGAAGCCGGCTGGGAGCTCAAGGGCAATCGCATGGTCAATACCAAGACTGGCCAGCCGATGAGTTTCGAGATCCTGTTGTCTAGCCCCATGCTGGAGCGCTGGGCGGTGCCCTATGCCAACAATCTCAGGAAAATCGGCATCGATGCGCGGATCCGGACAGTCGATGCGTCGCAATCTGTCAATCGTGAACGCAGCTTCGACTACGATATGATCTGGAATGTCTGGGCGGAGACCATGAATCCGGGCAACGAACAAGCCGACTATTGGGGATCCGGTTCGGTCAATCAGCAGGGTTCCCGCAATTATGCCGGCATTGCCAACCAAGCCGTTGATGAGCTCATTCGCATGATTATCTTCGCGCCGAACCGCGGCGAGCAGATCGCAGCAATCAAGGCCATGGATCGGGTCTTGCTTGCAAATCACTACGTCATCCCGCTGTTCTACCGCGATACCTATAACATCGCCTATTGGAACACGGTCACGCATCCGGCCGAGTTTCCGGCCTACAGCCTTGGCTTCCCCGATGCCTGGTGGTCGACCTCGGCAAAATGAGCGGGCTTGCAATGCAGGGGCCCTCGGCTCCAAATGGCACGAGCGAATCACGACAAGCCGGCAGGGCCGGCAAGGGAAGGCTGACGGATTGAGCGGCATGAGACTGGACGGCAGGCAGACAGGAAAAACATTGCCGGAGGCTGAAGGCTGATGGGCGCCTATATCCTTCGCCGCCTGCTTCTGATGATCCCGACCATCGTCGGCATCATGGCGATTTCCTTCATCGTCATCCAGTTCGCGCCCGGCGGCCCCGTCGAGCAGGTGATCGCCCAATTGACCGGTCAGGCCGACAGTGCCGACCAGCGCCTGTCTGGCGGTGGCGATCTTCTCAGCGGCGGCGGCAGCGATGAAGGCTCGAAATATCGCGGTGCCCAGGGGCTCGACCCGGAACTGATCGCCAAGCTCGAAAAGCAGTTCGGCTTCGACAAGCCGCCGCTGACCCGTTTTGGCGAGATGATGTGGAATTACATCCGCTTCGATTTCGGCGAGAGTTTCTTCCGCAACACCTCCGTGCTCGAACTCGTTAAAGAAAAGCTGCCGGTGTCGATCTCGCTCGGCATCTGGATCCTGATCTTCTCCTATGCCATTTCCATCCCGCTCGGCATCCGCAAGGCGGTCAAGGACGGATCGACCTTCGACGTCTGGACGTCAGGCGTCATCGTCGTCGGCTATGCCGTCCCGAGCTTCCTGTTCGGCATTCTCCTGATCGTGCTCTTCGCCGGCGGCTCGTTCTACGACTGGTTTCCGTTGCGTGGCCTGGTCTCCGACAATTTCGACCAGCTTACCTGGTGGCAGAAGCCGCTCGACTATTTCTGGCACCTCACTCTGCCGCTGATCTCGCTTTCCCTGTCCGCCTTTGCGACGACGACGCTTTTGACCAAGAATTCCTTCATCGAGGAGATCAAGAAGCAATATGTCGTCACCGCCCGCGCCAAGGGCCTGAACCAGCGGCAGGTGCTCTATGGCCATGTCTTCCGTAACGCCATGCTGATCATCATTGCCGGTTTTCCCGGCGCCTTCATTTCCGCTTTCTTCACCGGCTCGCTGCTGATCGAAAACATCTTCTCGCTCGATGGCCTCGGCCGTCTCGGCTATCTCTCGGTCATCAACCGGGATTATCCGATCGTCTTCGCCACGCTCTACATCTTCTCGCTGCTCGGCCTCGTTGTCAGCCTGGTTTCCGACCTGATCTACACCTGGATCGATCCGCGCATCGATTTCGAGCGGAGGGATGTCTGATGGACGCCGCCGCAAATCCCGCTGTCACGACGCCCGTCAAGCCGCCGCGCAAAGGCCTGCTCTCGCCGACCAACATTCGCCGCTGGCAGAATTTCCGCGCGAACGGCCGCGGTTACTGGGCGCTGTGGCTGTTCATGGTCTTGTTTATCCTCAGCCTGTTTGCCGAGTTCCTCGCCAACGACCGGCCGATCATCGCTTCCTACAAGGGCGAGATCCTGTTCCCTGTCCTCGTCGATTATCCCGAGGAGAAGTTCGGCGGCTTCCTGGCCGAAACCGACTACCGTTCCTCGGTCATAACGGACGAGATCAATGCCAATGGCTGGATGATCTGGCCGCCGATCCGCTATTCCTACCGCTCGGTCAATTCCAACATTCCGCATTCGGCCCCCACCGCTCCCTTCTGGCTGATGACGAAGGAGGAGCGTTGCGCCGGTTATCCGCAAGGGGTGAACGATCCGGATTGCACCCTCGGCAATCTCAACTGGCTCGGCACTGACGACCAGGCGCGAGACGTGCTGGCGCGCGTTATCTACGGCTTTCGCATATCGGTGCTCTTCGGCCTGGTGCTGACCATCTGCTCGGCGGTCATCGGCGTGACGGCCGGTGCGGTGCAAGGCTATTTCGGCGGCTGGACAGATCTGCTGTTGCAGCGCTTCATCGAGATCTGGTCGTCGATGCCGGTGCTCTACATCCTGCTGATCATCGCCGCACTCCTGCCGCCCGGCTTCTTCGTGCTGCTCGGCATCATGCTGCTGTTCTCCTGGGTCGGTTTCGTCGGCATCGTGCGCGCCGAATTCCTGCGCGCCCGCAATTTCGAATATGTCCGCGCCGCCCGCGCGCTCGGCGTCAACAATCGCACCATCATGTGGCGGCACCTGCTGCCGAACGCCATGGTCGCGACGCTGACCTTCCTGCCCTTCATCCTCTCCGGCTCGATCACGACGCTGACCTCGCTCGATTTCCTCGGCTTCGGCATGCCGCCGGGCTCCCCCTCGCTCGGCGAGATGATCGCCCAGGGCAAGACCAATCTGCAGGCGCCGTGGCTCGGGCTGACGGCCTTCTTTGCCATGTCGATCATGCTTTCCCTGCTGATCTTCATCGGCGAAGCCGTGCGCGATGCCTTCGATCCGAGGAAGACGTTTCAATGAGTGACATGACAGAACCGCTGCTTTCCGTCCGCGATCTCTCGGTTGCCTTTCATCAGGGCGGCGAGACCTCGCTCGCCGTCGATCACATCTCCTTCGATATCGCCAAAGGCGAGGTCGTGGCGCTCGTCGGCGAATCCGGCTCCGGCAAGTCGGTCTCGGCCAACTCGATCCTGCGACTTTTGCCTTATCCCTCGGCAAGCCATCCCTCCGGCGAAATCCTCTTCAAGGGTAAGGACCTCTTGAAGGCGTCGGAGCGGGAACTGCGGGAAGTGCGCGGCAACGACATCACCATGATCTTCCAGGAGCCGATGACCTCGCTCAATCCGCTTCATACGATCGAGAAGCAGATCGCCGAGATCCTCGCCCTGCATCAGGGCCTTACCGGTCAGCCGGCGCGTGAGCGCGTGCTGGAATTGCTGAACCAGGTCGGCATCCGCGAGCCGGAGAGGCGGTTGAAGGCCTATCCGCATGAACTGTCAGGCGGCCAGCGCCAGCGCGTCATGATCGCCATGGCGCTCGCCAACCGGCCGGAATTGCTGATCGCCGACGAGCCGACCACCGCCCTCGACGTCACCGTGCAGGCGCAGATCCTCGAATTGCTCCGGCAGTTAAAAGCCGTCCACGGCATGTCGATGCTGTTCATCACTCATGATCTCGGCATCGTCCGCAAATTCGCTGATCGCGTCTGCGTCATGACCAAGGGCAGGATCGTCGAAACCGGCACCGTCGAGGACGTCTTCGCCAATCCGAAGCATGACTATACCCGGCATCTCCTTGCCTCCGAACCGCGCGGCGAGCCGCCGCTCGCCGATCCGTCGAAACCGATGGTGATGGAAGGTTCGGATATCCGTGTCTGGTTCCCGATCAAGGCTGGGCTGATGCGCCGTGTCGTCGATCACGTCAAGGCGGTCGACGGCATCGATCTTTCGCTGCGCGCCGGCCAGACGCTCGGCGTCGTCGGCGAATCCGGCTCGGGCAAGACCACGCTCGGCCTGGCGCTCACCCGGCTGATTTCCTCGCAAGGGCGGATCGCCTTCGTCGGCAAGGACATAGCTGGCTATTCATTCAATGAGATGCGGCCGTTGCGCAACCAGCTGCAGGTCGTCTTCCAGGATCCCTACGGATCGCTCAGCCCCCGCATGTCGGTCGGCGATATCGTCGCCGAGGGGCTGAAAGTGCATGAGCGCTCCCTGACTGCAGAAGAACGCGACCAGCGTGTCTGCTGGGCGCTGGAGGAGGTGGGTCTCGATCCGCTGACCCGCTGGCGTTATCCACACGAATTCTCCGGCGGCCAGCGCCAGCGCATTGCCATCGCCCGGGCCATGGTGCTGAAGCCGCGCTTCGTCATGCTCGACGAGCCGACCTCCGCGCTCGACATGAGCGTCCAGGCGCAGGTGGTCGATCTCCTGCGCGATCTGCAGAAGAAGCACGACCTTGCCTATCTCTTCATCAGCCACGACCTGAAAGTGGTGAAGGCGCTCGCCAACGACGTCATCGTCATGCGGTTCGGCAAGGTGGTGGAGCAGGGCCCGTCAGCGGACATCTTCCGCGCGCCGAAGGACGATTACACCAGGGCGCTGATGGCCGCCGCTTTCAACATCGAGGCGGTGCCGACGCTCGCCGTGCAGCAGTAAAGAAGATCATGCCCGCAAGCCCTCCCGTTCTCGTCGATATCAAGTTCAATCACGAAGGCGTCGCCCGCGTGCTGAAGACGGCCTTTGCCGACCGCGGCAGCATCAATCTCGCCGATCCGGCCAATCAGGCACGCGATCTCCGCGCGGTCGAATACGCGCTTCTGTGGAAACCGGATGCCGACCTTTTCGCGCGGGCGCCGAACCTGAAAGTGATCTTCTCAGGCGGCGCCGGCGTCGACCACATCATCGGCATGGCCGGCCTGCCCGAGATCCCAATCGTCCGCTTTGTCGACCGCAGCCTGACGACCCGCATGAGTGAATGGGTGGTCATGCAATGCCTGATGCATCTGCGCGGGCAATACGCCCATGACAGCCACCAGCGGCAACGTGAATGGGCCAAGCTGATCGCGCCGGAGGCGGCTGAGGTGACGGTCGGCGTCATGGGTCTCGGCATTCTCGGGCAGGATGCGGTCGCCAAGCTGAGAGTGATTGGTTTTAACGTCATCGGCTGGTCGCGCAGCCGCAAACAGATCGACGGCGTCGAAACCTTCGACGCCAGCGAATTGGACAGCTTTCTCGCAAGCACCGACATCCTCGTCGGCCTGCTGCCGTTGACGCCTGAAACATCAGGCTTCTATGACGCCGGGCTGTTTGCGAAGCTGCGCCGCAACGGTGCGCTCGGGCAACCGGTCTTCATCAATGCCGGCCGCGGTAAGAGCCAGGTCGAGGCCGATATCGTTTCCGCCATCCGTAACGGTATCCTCGGCGGCGCTTCGCTCGATGTCTTCGAGGCGGAGCCGCTTGCATCAGACAACCCATTGTGGGACTTGCAGAACATCTTCCTCACGCCGCACGACGCGGCCGTCTCCGAAGAAAACGCGCTGTTCCGTCATGTCGAGACGCAGATCGCCCGTTTCGAGCGTGGCGAGCCGCTGCAATTTATGGTCGACCGCGCCGCCGGCTATTGAGCTTTCGGAACCTTCCAGACAGTCACCCGTTTCCTTTGCGGAAATTCTTGCGGCCGGCGAGGCCGGTTAAGACAGCGGAAGGAGACGATGATGGCGCATCAGACGGAAACACGCTGGGAAAAGTCCGACGGCAAGCTTCACAAGGAAGAGCTGATCCCGCCCGTGAAGGCAAGGCAGGGACGCACGGGCTATCGCATCCTGACGGTGCTGATCGTCGCGCTGGTGCTTGCTTTCGTGGTGTGGATACCGGTCGAGATTTGGGGTAAGCGCGAGGCGAACGAGGTGGCGCCGCAGCAGCCAGGCCAGCAGCTTCAGTCGCAGCAGCCCGCTCCGGCCCCCGCGCCGGCGCTACAGAACGGCACTGCCGTTCCAACCGAAACGCCGAACACCACGCCGGCCGCTCCGAATGTGGCGCCCGCAGCTCCGGCCCAATAATCGTCGCCAAAACTATATTCACGCCCCGCCGCCATACTGCGGCGGGGCGTTTATTGTTTTGTCTGGACTTTGTCCGTCGATTTTTCGATAAGAAGGCGCACGAGCCGGTTTCGTGCGCCGGCCCGGCACTTGGTAATACCCGGGATTTTGGCGGCACCTGACCGGAGTGGACAGGGGCAGGAATTTCATGGCCAGGACCGATATCGCAAGACGCGTCTACAATCACGCCTGGAAACTCGATCCGATCATCCGCAGCTTGATCGATACCGATTTCTACAAGCTCCTGATGCTGCAGATGATCTGGAAGCTTTATCCTGATGTGAACGCATCCTTCACCCTGATTAACCGCACCAAACGGGTGCGTCTCGCCGATGAGCTCGATGAAGGCGAATTGCGCGAGCAGCTCGATCATGCCCGCACGCTGAGGCTCTCCAAGAAGGAGATGATCTGGCTTGCGGGTAACAGCTTCTACGGCCGCGCCCAGATCTTCGAGCCGGAATTCCTTGCCTGGCTTTCCAACTTCCAGCTGCCCGAATACGAGCTGTCGAAGAAGGACGGGCAATATGTGCTGGATTTCCACGGATCGTGGAAGGAAACCACCATGTGGGAAATCCCGGCGCTCGCCATCGTCAACGAGCTGCGGTCGCGCTCGGCGATGAAGGCGCTCGGTCCCTTCACCCTCGATGTGCTCTATGCCAGGGCCAAGGCGAAGATGTGGTCGAAGGTCGAACGGCTGAAAGAATTGCCGGGCCTGCGCATCTCCGATTTCGGCACCCGTCGCCGTCACAGTTTCCTCTGGCAACGCTGGTGCGTCGAGGCACTGAAGGAAGGCATCGGCCCGGCCTTTGCCGGTACAAGCAATGTATTGCTGGCGATGGATTCCGATCTCGAGGCCGTCGGCACCAATGCCCACGAGCTGCCGATGGTGGCCGCCGCCCTTGCCGAAACCGATGAGCAGTTGCGCAACGCGCCCTACAAGATCCTGCGTGACTGGAACAAGCTCTATGGCGGCAACCTTCTGATCGTCCTGCCGGATGCCTTCGGCACCGCCGCCTTCCTGCGCGATGCGCCGGAATGGGTCGCGGACTGGACCGGTTTCCGCCCGGACAGCGCCCCGCCGATCGAAGGCGGCGAGAAGATTATCGACTGGTGGAAGAAGATGGGCCGCGATCCGCGCCAGAAGCTGCTGATCTTCTCCGACGGCCTCGATGTCGACGCCATCATCGATACCTACCGGCATTTCGAAGGCCGCGTGCGCATGAGCTTCGGCTGGGGCACGAACCTGACGAACGATTTTTCCGGCTGCGCGCCGATCGAGATCTCCGGCCTCAACCCAATCTCCGTCGTCTGCAAGGTCAGCGACGCCAACGGCCGTCCGGCGGTGAAGCTCTCCGACAACCCGCAGAAGGCGACCGGCGACCCGGCCGAGGTCGAACGCTACCTGAAATTCTTCGGCGCCGAGGACAGGATTGATCAGACGGTTCTGGTGTAGGTCTGGGCCAATGTGCCGCTATCCCGGGGCATATTGATGTGCCCCGCCATCGCATCCTCGATCGACCAACCGAAGCGCCAGGCGTCGAACATCGAGTACCATTCCTGAAAATCAGTGATCGGCAGGATATCCGGCTTCGACATCGGATTGTCGGCCAGGCTGCGGCCACGCGCACGATCCCGTGCGCCACGCTCCTGCATCTCAAGCAGATTCTCGAACATCATTACCCCCGTCTTTATCCCGATTTATGCAATCATGCTAATAAAGCATTGTCGAGTCCGGATGCGGCAATTCGGGTTGTTCACAGGATTAGCCCCAATTCGCTAGTTGAGGGGATGATGAGGTCGCAGCCGTTCCGGGGCATTTCATCAGACAAGCAGAGCATGGCGGCGTCCGAGAGCCGTCCATGCCTTTCACCATCACGGTCCACTAGCACCCGTGACGGGGAGGCTCGACTTCCTGGCTGGGGTCCGCCGCCGAGCCTCCCGGCTGGCCGACCTTGAACAGGCCGGCAGCGCCGACAGGTTGCCGCTTTCCGGCAGAGGCGATCCAACCCAGATGATACCGAGGGCTAACAGCCGGTTAATATCCACCGGCCATGTCCCGATTTCGCACAAGCTATCCTTCGGGTTTTTCAGGCTGCCAATCTGCGAAACCGGGTTCTGATCCGGTCGAGATAATAATGGCCGGGAGACGGCGCCACCGTCATCGCGTGCACTTCCGAGGAGGGAACACCTGCAAATAGACGTTCCTCGCCATTCTTGAAACAAATCCTGAGCCGTCCGTCGTCCTGGCTGAAATAGACGGATTTGATGATCTTCGACGTTACCGAAAGTTCTTCCACCTGTTTTTACCTCTGCTTTTTGATTTTGGCAGACGGTAAACCCAAACGTGCAAAGACGCGGTGAAGCCGCATGGTAAAAATTCAGGAATCTTTCGACGCTTTGAACCTCGCCGCGCCGCCGGAGCGACGGGTTCGATGGGCCTCGGTTCGCACGCTTGCGAGCAGGCAGTTCGTTTCCACGTCTTGACACGTCCGGCACAGGCAAAGGCCTGTTTGAGCCATTTGATCGTGAACTCGAAAACAAGATCAAGCCCGATCAGATTTCGCCAATCCGGCAGAGAAGGCCGTCAGCAAGGCCTTTCCTGGGACCCAGTCCTCAAGGCCGCTTTGCCCGTTGATATGGCCGAAAGGACCGATCGCGACAAGGCCGCTGTCCCACAGATCCGCTCGCGCATGCGCATGGTCGAGCGTGCCGAAGGGATCATCGGCGCTTGCGATGATCAGAGTGGGGAAGCGCATCTTTTGCGATGGCGCGTCTGCGAAGCCGGCCGCCTCCGCAGGGAATGACGCTGACTGCGGATCCGGGACCGCCACAAGAAACGCTCCGGCAACGGCAAGCGAAGAAACCTGCTGCCAATGAGCGACCAGCAGACAGGCAAGGCTGTGGGCGACCAGCAGGGGAGGCGTTGCCGATGCGCCGACGGCGCGCTCCAGGGCTGAAATCCAGTCCGCCAGGTCGGGTTTTTCCCAATCGGCTGGTTGAAAACGCCGCATGTCCGGGTTCGACCTTTCCCAGCGTGTTTGCCAATGAGCCTCGCCCGAACCGCCAATCCCCGGCAATATGATGATGTCCTTCATGTCTTTTCCTCTGATCATCCATGCCGGTGAAAATGATGCATTTTCATTTGTTTCGGAATAAATGATCATCGGAAAACCGCGTCCCTCTCCGATGATTTCAAGGTGATCCCATGGCTTTTCAGGAAAACAATCGGGTACTGCTCGATCCAACCGATATTTCGATTATCGAAGCGATGCAGGAAAATGGACGCATTGCGATTTCCGAACTCGGGCGACGGGTCGGGCTCTCTCAGCCGGCAGCATCAGAACGGGTCAAGCGGCTGGAAGACCGCGGCATCATTGTCGGTTACTCCGCCCGTATCGACCCCACCGCTTTGGGAATTGGAATGACGGCAGTGCTTCGCCTACGCACGACGCATGAGCATATCAAACCCTGTCTGAAACAATTCGCGGAGATGCCGCAGGTCATGGAAGTATTGCGCCTCACCGGAGAGGATTGTTTTCTCTTGAAGGTGCTGGTTCCGTCGCCGGGAGAGCTGGAAACGATCGTTGACACGATCGCGCGTTTTGGAGCCGTGACGACATCTCTGGTGTTGCGCGGCGAGAATCCGAAGCCGATTGGACGCGCCCTGCTGCAGCGAGTTTGAGAATATGCGGACGACCGGCTTGTTCTATCGAAGCGTGCCGCCAAAAATGCTTCCGCGTCCCGCTCTCGATACGGTTTGAATCAATATTGAAAAACGAGGGATATGGCGGACAGGGTGGGATTCGAACCCACGGTACGCTTTCACGTACACACGCGTTCCAGGCGTGCGCCTTAAACCACTCGGCCACCTGTCCTTTTTTTGGCGTTCGCGCCCGGATAGGAGCAAATCGTCGGAACGGCGCGATATATACCGATGAATTTTTGTCGATCAACCGAAATCTAACAGTTTTTTGACTTCTTGCGATAAAACTCGCCTCGGCCACTCCATTGTGCTTCACCTCATCGACGACTATGTAATTCTCTAAGGTGGAGAATGGCGCGGCCGGCCGGAATTGTCCGGCATATCGAGCGTCGGAGGAATTGATGCGTTTCCTGTTGCGTCTGGCGAGTCTTGTCGCGCTTGCGGCGGCCGTTATTGCCGGGACCATCGATTCGATCCAATCGGTTGCGGCGTCCTCCGTGGTGACGACGCCGATCTCCGATGCCTGGCAGGATGTCAGCCCGACAACCCTGACGTCACTGCAATCCTCCCTTTCCTATTATATCCACCCGCGGTTCTACACCGTCATCTTCCAGTGGCTGATGCTCCAGCCGGCCTTTGCCGTTTTCCTGGTGATCGCGCTGCTTCTGTGGATGATCGGCTACAAGAAGCCGCCGGTGGCCGGTCGCTTCACCGCATAAAAAACGCAGTTAATCCGGTTGGCTGTCACCCCTCTGCTGCGTCGGCATTTGCCGTCGGATTGGCTAGAAAATCCGCATTCTGATGGAGAGAATGTCCAAAAATCAGCCCCGAAGAGCTGATTTTCGGCAATCGCTGCAAATCTTTACCAGCTGAAAAATTTCTGGTGAATTTTTCCGTGAGCCATGCAAGGATGCACGCAGCCAGGCCTCCGGGGGGAGGTCGGTGGTTCCGCAGACATGCCCGAAAAGGGCTTGCGGGAGGACCCCTAACGAATAGCAACAACAGGGCTGCACAATGAAAAAATCCCTTCTCACTCTCTTTGCCGTGGCTGCCATGTCGACGACGGCGCTTGCTGCCGACGTCAAGCCGGCGCTGGTTTACGGCACCGGCGGGAAGTTCGATAAGTCCTTCAACGAGGCGGCCTATAACGGCGCCGAGAAGTTCAAGGCCGAGACCGGCATTGCCTATCGCGACTTCGAGCCGACGGGCGACACCCAGGGCGAACAGGCCATCCGCAACTTCGCCAGCCGCGGTTTCAATCCGGTGGTTGCCGTTTCCTTCGCCTGGACCTCGGCCATCGAGAAGGTTGCAGCCGAATTCCCCGATACCAAGTTCATCATCGTTGACTCCGTCGTCGACAAGCCGAACGTCCGCTCGGTTGTCTACAAGGAAGAAGAAGGCTCCTACCTCGTCGGCGTTCTCGCCGGCATGGCGTCGAAGTCGGGCAAGGTCGGCTTCGTCGGCGGCATGGATATTCCGCTGATCCGCAAGTTCGAATGTGGCTACGAGCAGGGCGCACGTTCCGTCAAGGCTGATATCGAGGTCTTCCAGAACATGACCGGCACCACGGGCGCTGCCTGGAATGACCCGGTCCGCGGCGGCGAGCTCACCAAGAACCAGATCGACCAGGGCGCCGACGTCGTTTATGCGGCAGCCGGTGCCACCGGTCTCGGCGTTCTGCAGACGGCTGCGGACAACAAGAAGCTGTCGATCGGCGTCGACTCCAACCAGAACTATCTGCATCCGGGCTCGGTCCTGACCTCGATGGTCAAGCGCGTCGACCTCGCCGTCTACAATGCCTACAACGACACCAAGAACGACAAGTTCACCGGTGGTGTCCAGGCGCTCGGCGTCAAGGAAGACGGTGTCGGCGCTGCGATCGACGAGCATAACAAATCGCTGATCACGCCGGAAATGCAGGCTGCTGTCGACAAGGCCAAGGCCGACATCATCGCGGGAACCGTCAAGGTTCACGATTACACCTCGGACAGCGCTTGCCCGAAGTGATCCGCGCCCGAATGTGATCGACGATTGAGATCGGGCGTATGGCGGAGGGGATTTTCGCCATACGCCCTTTTCTTATTTGGAGTCTGCAGTGACAGATAAGCCCGCTATCGAGCTTGTCGGCATCGACAAGAAATTCGGTGCCGTCCACGCCAACAAGGACATCAACCTTACCGTTGCCAAGGGGACGATCCACGGCATCATCGGCGAAAACGGCGCCGGCAAGTCGACCCTGATGTCGATCATCTATGGTTTCTACCATGCCGACAGCGGCGAGATCCGCGTCAACGGCAATCCCGTCACCATCCGTGACAGCCAGGCGGCGATCGCCACCGGCATCGGCATGGTGCACCAGCATTTCATGCTGGTCGACAATTTCACGGTGCTTGAAAACATCATGCTTGGCGCCGAAGGCGGCATGCTGCTGGCCAGGGGCGTCGCCTCGGCCCGCGCCGAGCTCAAGCGGCTGGAAACGGAATATGGCCTGGAGGTCGATCCGGACGCGCTGATCGAGGAGCTGCCGGTCGGCCTGCAGCAGCGTGTCGAGATCCTGAAAGCCATGTATCGCGGCGCCGAGATCCTTATCCTCGACGAGCCGACGGGCGTCCTGACGCCGGCGGAGGCCGATCATCTCTTCCGCATCCTCAAGGTGCTGCGCGATCAGGGCAAGACGATCATCCTCATCACCCACAAGCTGCGCGAGATCATGGCGATCACCGATACGGTTTCGGTCATGCGCCGCGGCGAAATGGTCGCGACCCGCAAGACGTCGGAGACGACGGTGGAGGAACTCGCCGAACTGATGGTCGGCCGCCGCGTGCTGCTGCGCGTGCAGAAGGGCGAGGCGAACCCTGGGGCCGCCGTGCTGTCCGTCCGCAACCTGACGGTCAAGGACAATCGCGGCGTCACCATGGTCGACAACGTCTCCTTCGACGTGCGCGCCGGTGAGATCGTCGGCATCGCCGGTGTCGCCGGCAATGGCCAGTCCGAATTGCTGGAGGCGATTGCCGGCATCCGCAAGCCGACCTCCGGTGAAATCCTGTTCGATGGACAGACGATCGACAAGGCCGATCCCGCCCGCCTGCGGGATCTCGGCCTCGCGCATATTCCCGAGGACCGGCACCATATGGGCCTGGTGCTGAAATTCGAGGAATATGAAAATTCCGTGCTCGGCTATCATCGCCGCCCGGCCTACAGCAAAGGCCCGCTGCTCGATCTCGAAGCGATCCGCAAGGATGCGATGGAGAAGATCGAGAAATATGACATCCGCCCGCCGAACCCGCGGCTGAAGACGGCGAATTTTTCCGGCGGCAATCAGCAGAAGATCGTCGTCGCCCGCGAGATCGAACGCGATCCGAAGATGCTGATCATCGGCCAGCCGACGCGCGGCGTCGATATCGGCGCCATCGAATTCATCCACCGACGGATCATCGAAATGCGCGACGCGGGCAAGGCGATTCTGCTCGTCTCCGTCGAACTTGATGAAATCCGCTCCCTTTCGGACCGTATCCTTGTCATGTTTGCCGGCCATGTCGTCGGCGAGAAGACGCCCGATGCCGGTGAACAGACCCTCGGCCTGATGATGGCCGGCATTGCCGCGTGAGGCCTTTATGAGCACTGCTTCCGTTCCGCTACCAAACTGGATCAACTACGGCCTCATCCCGCTTTTGAACCTCACCGTCGCCTTCCTGATCTCCGGCTTCGTCGTCTGGCTGATTGGCGAGAGCCCGCTCGATGCACTGTCGCTGCTGATCCAGGGCGCGCTCGGCAATGGCGAAGGAATCGGCTTCACGCTGTATTATGCGACGAGCTTCATCTTCACCGGCCTCTCCGTCGCGGTGGCGATCCATGCCGGCCTCTTCAACATCGGTTCCGAAGGCCAGGCCTATGTCGGCGGCCTCGGCTGCGCTCTGGTGGCGCTGGCGCTCGATCGTTACGTGCCATGGTATGTAACGATGCCGATCGCCGTCATCGGCGCCGGCCTGTTCGGCGCGGCCTGGGCCTTCATCCCGGCCTTCCTGCAGGCAAAACGCGGCAGCCACATCGTCATTACGACGATCATGTTCAACTATATCGGTGCGGCACTGATGGTGTACCTTCTGGTGCATGTGCTGATCGTGCCGGGCAAAATGGCGCCGGAAACCCGCACCTTCCTGGAGGGCGGCCAATTGCCGAAGCTCGGCTGGGTCATGCAGCTGTTCGGCGCCAAGCTGGGGGCTGCCCCGTTCAACGTCTCCTTCATCATTGCGCTCGTCGTCGGCTACCTCGTCTGGCTGCTCGTCTGGCGCACCAAGCTCGGTTTCGAGATGCGCACGCTGGGCGTCAGCCCGACGGCGGCGGCCTATGCCGGTATTCCCTATGCCCGCACCGTGATCATCGCCATGCTGCTCTCCGGCGCGCTCGCCGGCATGATGGCGCTCAACCCGGTCATGGGTTCGTCGGCCCGTCTGCAGGTGGAATTCGTCGGTGGTGCCGGCTTCGTCGGCATCGCCGTCTCGCTGATGGGACGCAACCATCCGCTCGGCATCATCATGGCCGCGATCCTCTTCGGTATCCTCTACCAGGGCGGCGACTGGATTTCCTTCGAAATGCCGAACATCACCCGCGAGATGATCCTCGTCATCCAGGGTCTGGTAATCCTCTTTGCCGGCGCACTGGAATACATGTTCCGACCGGCGATGGTGCGTCTCTACCAACAGTTCAAGCGCGGTTAAGGAGCGGGCGATGGATTATTATGACATCTTCATCAGCGTTCTGAGTTCGACCATCCGCTTGTCGATCCCGCTGATCTTCACCGCCCTTGCCGGTCTGTTTTCGGAGCGCGCCGGTATCTTCGATATCGGCCTGGAGGGCAAGATGCTGGGCTCGGCCTTTGCCGCCGCCTGCGTTGCCTATCTCACCGATTCGGCCTGGCTCGGCCTCGGTGCCGGCATCCTCTGCTCGGTGGCGCTGAGCCTGGTGCACGGTTTCGCCTCGATCACCAACCGCGGCAACCAGATTGTCTCAGGCGTCGCCATCAACTTCTTCATCGCCGGTATCACCATCGTGCTCGGTCAGGCCTGGTTCGGCCAGGGCGGACGCACGCCGCAGCTGGCGCCGGAGTCGCGCTTTGCGCCGATCATCCTGCCGGGCGCCGATGCCGCCCGCGACATACCGATCATCGGCCCGCTCTATGCCAATGTCATATCGGGCAACAATGTCCTCACCTACCTCGCCTTTCTCGCCGTGCCGTTTTCCTGGTGGGTGCTTTACCGCACACGCTTCGGCCTGCGGCTGCGCGCCGTCGGCGAAAATCCGGGCGCGGTCGATACGGCCGGCATCTCGGTCGCCTGGCTGCGTTACCGTGCCGTCATGTGCGCCGGCATCCTCTGCGGCTTTGCCGGCACCTATCTGGCCATCGCCCAGTCCGCAGCCTTCATCAAGGACATGTCGGCCGGCAAGGGCTATATCGCGCTCGCAGCTCTCGTCTTCGCCAAGTGGAAGCCGGTACCCGTCATGTTTGCCTGCCTACTCTTCGGCTTCCTCGATGCGCTGGCAAATTTCATGCAGGGCAAGCAGGTGCCGCTGATCGGCGAAGTGCCGGTTCAGGTTTTCCAGGCGCTGCCCTATGTCTTGACCTGCGTCCTGCTTGCCGGCTTCATCGGCGTCGCGACCCCGCCGAAAGCCGGTGGCGTGCCCTATACGAAGGAGCGTTGATATGTCTCACGATCTGTTCGAAGCCGCCCGCGGCGCCATGGCCTTTGCCCATGCGCCCTATTCGAAATTCCCGGTCGGCGCGGCGATCCGCGCCGAAGACGGCAAGGTCTATACCGGCGCCAACATCGAAAATCTCTCCTTCCCGCAAGGATGGTGCGCCGAGCCGACGGCGATCGGCGCGATGATCATGGGCGGCGCGAAGAAGATCGTCGAAATGGCGGTCATTTCCGAGAAACTGCCGCTCTGCCCGCCCTGTGGCGGCTGCCGTCAGAAGATCTCCGAATTCGCCTCCAAGGAGACGAAGATCTACCTTTGCGATGAAGCGGGCGTCAAGAAGACCATGACGATGGAAGAGCTTCTTCCCTTCAGCTTCGAGACTGAACTCGGATGAAGGCGACGGTCAACCTGCTCGCGGCACTGCTCGGCGGGATCAAGCCGCGCCACGGCATCGTGCTCGGCTCCGGTCTCGGCTCTCTCGTCGGTGCGCTCGACGGCGCCGTTCGTGTTCCCTATCGCGACCTGCCGGGCTTTCCCGTTAGCGCCGTCTCCGGACATGCCGGCGAAGTCGTCGCCGGCCGCCTCGGCGGCGTGCCCGTTATCATGCTTTCCGGCCGCGTGCATTATTACGAGAAGGGCGATGCCAACGCTATGCGCCTGCCGATTGAGGTGCTGAAGGCGCTCGGCGTCGAAGCGCTGATTCTGACCAATTCGGCCGGATCGCTGCGCGACGACATGCCGCCCGGTTCGGTGATGCAGATCACCGATCACATCAACTATTCCGGCATGAACCCGCTGATCGGCGAGGAAAGCGATCACCGTTTCGTCGGCATGACCAATGCCTATGATTCAGGGCTTGCCGCAGCGATGCAGAGGGCAGCGGCAAAGCTTAAAATCGAGCTGGCGCAGGGTGTCTATATGTGGTTCTCCGGTCCAAGCTTTGAAACGCCGGCGGAAATCCGCATGGCGCGCATCCTTGGCGCCGATGCCGTTGGCATGTCGACGGTGCCCGAGGTCATCATCGCAAGAATGCTGGGCCTGAGGGTTGCAGCCGCCTCTGTTATCACCAACTATGGGGCAGGCATGACCGGCAATGAGCTCAGCCATGAAGAAACCAAGGACATGGCGCCCATCGGCGGCGCCCGTCTCGCCGCCATATTGAAAGACATGATTGCGGCTGGAACAGGATGATTTTAGGCCGGGTCGGCCTAAAATCTGAATCCTGTTCTACATTATATCGTGAGAGCATGATGTCGTCCGAAACCGCTCACACTTTTCGGCATCATGCTCGAGAGGAAGCGAAGATGAATAGCCATTCCAACCGGGAGACGGCGGCTGTCGCCCTTTCTCTTCTCGATCTTACCAATTTGAGGGATGATTGCACCGAGGCGCAGATCGACGCGCTCTGCGCCCGTGCGCAGACGCCCTACGGCAGCAGCGCTGCGATCTGCATCTGGCCGCGGTTCGTCGCTCAGGCCCGCAATATCCTTGGCACCGGGCACGCCGTGCGTATCGCGACCGTCGTCAACCTCCCTTCCGGCGATATGGAAGTCGCCGATGTCGCCGCTGAAGCCCGCGAGGCGATTGCCGATGGCGCCGATGAGATCGATCTAGTCATCCCCTACCGCAAGCTGCTGGCCGGCAACGAGAAGGCGGTGACCGATATGGTCAAGGCCGTGCGCGCCGAATGCGCTGGCCCCGTTCTTCTGAAGGTCATCATCGAGACTGGCGAGCTGAAGGATGCGGCATTGATCCGCCGTGCCTCCGAACTCGCCATCGAAGCCGGCGCCGATTTCATCAAGACCTCCACCGGCAAAGTCGCCGTCAACGCGACGCTCGAAGCCGCCGACATCATGATCCGCGCTATCCGCGAAAGCGGCCGCAAGGTCGGCTTCAAGCCGGCAGGCGGTATCGGCTCGGTGGCCGATGCCGCACTCTATCTGAGCCTTGCCGAAACCATCATGACACCGGACTGGGCGATGCCGTCGACGTTCCGCTTCGGCGCTTCCGACCTGCTCGACGATATCCTGGCGGTTCTAAGTGGAACACAGTCGGCACCGGCTGCAGCGTCGAGCTACTGAAATGATTCCGCAGGAGATCATTCGGCGTAAGCGCGATGGCGACGAACTCGCCGCCGCCGATATCAGCTCCTTCATCGCGGCACTCGCTGCCGGTCGATTGTCGGAAGGCCAGATCGGCGCATTCGCCATGGCCGTCTGGTTCAAGGGCATGTCGCGGGCCGAAATCGTGGCCTTGACGCTGGCGATGGCCGATTCCGGTGACAGGCTGCAATGGGCCGATATCGACCGCCCGATCGCCGACAAGCATTCGACCGGCGGCGTCGGCGACAATGTTTCGCTGATGCTGGCGCCGATCGCCGCTGCCTGCGGCCTCGCCGTTCCGATGATCTCCGGGCGCGGCCTCGGCCATACCGGCGGCACGCTGGATAAGCTCGAATCCATTCCCGGCTATCTGATCACCCCGGATGCTGACCTGTTCCACAAGGTCGTGAAGGAGGCGGGATGCGCCATCATCGGCCAGACCGGCACCTTGGCGCCCGCCGACGGCAGGCTCTATGCCGTGCGCGACGTAACCGCCACGGTCGATTCCATTCCCCTCATCACCGCCTCGATCCTCTCGAAGAAACTTGCGGCGGGGCTCGAGACGCTGGTGCTCGACGTCAAGGTCGGCAATGGCGCCTTCATGGCCGATCGCGGCCAGGCGGAGATCCTCGCGCAGTCGCTGGTCGAGGTGGCCAATGGTGCAGGCGTGAAGACCTCGGCCCTGATCACCGACATGAACCAGCCGCTCGCCGACAGTGCCGGCAACGCGGTCGAGATGCGCAACTGCCTGGACTTCCTGGCAGGCAGGAAAAGAGACACGCGGCTTGATATCGTCGTCTTTGCCTTCGCCGCCGAGATGCTGGTGAAATCCGGTATCGCCGCTTCGCCTGATGAAGCTGAAGGAATGGCGCGGCGGGCCTTGTCGTCGGGAAAGGCGGCGGAAGTCTTCGCGCGTATGGTATCGATGCTCGGCGGCCCGGCCGATCTCATCGAAAATCCCGACCGATATCTAGTCAGGGCGCCTGTGGAAAAGCCTGTCCCGGCCGCCCGGTCCGGCTGGCTTGCCGCCTGCGATGCGCGCGGTATCGGCGTCAGTGTCATCGATCTCGGCGGCGGAAGACGCCATCCGGCGGCCCGGATCGATCATCGCGTCGGCTTTTCCGAACTCCTGCCGCTGGGCACCCGCGTCAATGCCGGCGAACCGATCGCGCTGGTTCACGCCGCCGACGACGCAGCGGCGGAGAGGGCGGCTGCGGCACTTGCCATGCATTACCGCATCACCGAGGACAAGCCGGAGCTGACACCGGTGATTGCGGGCCTGATCTGACGCGGTTTACTGCTTGAGGCTGAGCGAACCGTCGGCGACGGAATAGGAGGCGAGCTTCTGCAGGAAACTCATGCCGACCAGCGCCGTCGTCAGCGCATTGTCCCTCAGGACGAAGGCTTCGACATCGCGCACGCGAATGCCGCCGATTTCGACCCGGTCGAGTGTCACATGCGCGGCCTTCGTCTGGCCGTTCGCAGTGTTCACCCCGTAACGGAAATCGAGTTGGTTGGCGGTGAAGCCCAGCCGGCGGGCCAGCGTCTCGTTGAGCGCCACATAGGTGGCGCCGGTATCGATCAGGCCCTGCACCGGCTTGCCGTTGATCTTGAAGCTGCCGGTATAGTGGCCCTGCGCATCGGCCTGCAGCCGGATCGCATTGCTGCCAGAGACGGGCGCGGGTACTGCGGCCTCATCGCTTTCGGTCGATACGTAATTGGCGGAGAGAGCGTCAGCAGGCTGCTGGCTGGTGCTTCCGAAGAAGGAAGGCACCTGTGTGGCGAGCACCGCGGCGATGCTGGCGAATAGGACGGTACGCACGAGCATGAAACAGAAATCCTTCCTGTATAAACCCGGCATCATGCAGGGCCTCATGCTTCAGGCTTCCTAAACCTCAAGTGCTGATAAGTTGCTAATATCGACGACAAAAGGCCCGGCTTGAACCACCGGGCCGCAAAGTCTTTCGATTTGGTAAAAGAAGGTTGAAATTACTTGGTGCCGTACATGCGGTCGCCGGCATCGCCGAGACCGGGCACGATATAGCCCTTCTCGTTGAGATGGCTATCGATCGACGCGGTGAAGACCGGAACATCGGGATGCGCGGCGCGAAAGTTGCGGATGCCTTCCGGGGCGGCAAGCAGGCAGAGGAAGCGGATATTGTGGGCGCCGCGTTCCTTGAGTTTGTCGATTGCCGCGATCGAGGAATTGCCGGTCGCAAGCATCGGGTCAACGACGATGATCAGCCGTTCGGCCACGTCCTCCGGCGCCTTGAAGTAATATTCGACCGGCTGCAGCGTCTCGTGGTCGCGGTAGACGCCGATATGCGAGACGCGCGCGGACGGCACGAGATCGAGCATGCCTTCGAGCAGTCCGTTGCCGGCGCGCAGGATCGAGGCGAAGACCAGCTTCTTGCCCTCGAGGATCGGCGATTCCATCGTCTGCAGCGGCGTCTCGATCGTTTCCATCGTCAGTTCGAGATCGCGGGTCACCTCGTAACAGAGCAGCGTCGAGATTTCGCGCAGCAAGCGCCGGAAACTTCCCGTCGATGTCTCCTTGCGCCGCATGATGGTGAGCTTGTGCTGCACAAGCGGATGATCGATGACCGTGACGCCGTCCATGGGGAAGCCTTTCATTCTTTCTATCGAATGTTTCTTTCACGGAAATCGGCCCGACCGCAAGAGTGGCGGCCAATCTTCCCCAGCCTCTCGCCCTCAAATTCGGGCGAGCAGGGCCTTGCGTGTCTCATCGTCGACGAAGGCGGCTTCGATCGCCGTGCGCGTCATGGCATCGATCTCGGCGTCGCTGAAGCCGAAGGTCCCGGCGGCAAGTTCGTATTCCCGCTTGAGCGAAGTCTGAAAGAAAGGCGGATCGTCCGAGCTGATCGTCACCCTGACGCCCGCGTCCTTCAGCCGGCGCAGCGGATGGGAGGCGAAATCGGGAAAGACCCCGAGCGCGATATTGGAGCCCGTGCAGATCTCGAGCACGGTGCCGAGATCGGCAAGCCGCGTCACCAGATCGACATCCTCGATGGCGCGCACCCCGTGGCCGATGCGCGATGGGCGCACAGCATCGAGCGCATCCGCGACGCTGAAGGCGCCGCAGACCTCGCCGGCATGGATGGTGAGCCCGAGGCCGGCGTCGCGGGCGATATCGAAGGCGCGGGCATAGTCGGCGACGCGGCCCATGCGCTCCTCGCCGGCAAGGTTGAAGCCGGTAATCAAAGGATTGCCAGCCTTTGCCGCATATTCGGCAGCACCAATCACGCTCTCAGGACCGAAATGCCGCTCGCCGGTGACGATCAGCCGGGCCTCGATGCCGTTCTTTTCCTTGGCCCGCCGGATGCCTTCGCAGATACCGGATATATAGGCATCGGCGCCGAGCCCGATGCGCTTGCCGTGGTCGGGCGAAACGATGAGCTCGCTGTAGATCGTATCGATGCCGGCGAGTTCGTCGAGATAGGTTTCGGTCAGAAGCGCATAGTCCTCCTCGGTCTTGTAGACCTCGGAAACCTTGTCGTAACATTCGAGGAAGCTTGCGAAATCATGCCAGACATAGGCGCCGTCGCGAAGCTGTGCACTGATGTCGACGCCGTATTTCCGCGCCTGCGCCGCGGTCAGAGCTGGCGGTGCCGCACCCTCCAGATGGCAGTGCAGCTCGACCTTCTTCAAATGCGATGTCACAGAAAACTCCTTCCGTGCGGTCCAGCCGGGATGCCGAGATGCCGGGCGATGCTCTCGCCGATATCGGCATAGCTGCGGCGCACGCCGATCGAACGCGACCGGATGCCGGGGCCATAGGCGATGACAGGCACACGCTCGCGCGTATGGTCCGTGCCGCGCCAGGTCGGATCGCAGCCATGATCGGCGGTGAGCACGACGAGATCGCCGGGCTTCAGTTTCTTGTGGACTTCAGGCAAGCGCGCATCGAAGGCTTCGAGTGCCGCGGCATAACCCGGCACGTCGCGGCGATGACCGTAGATCATGTCGAAATCGACGAAATTGGTGAAAACGAGATCGCCGTCCTCAGCCTCGTCGATCGCCGCGAGCGACGCATCCATTAGTGCCTCGTTGCCGTTCGCCTTGACGACCCTGGAAATGCCCTGATGCGCGAATATATCGCCGATCTTTCCCACAGCATGCACATGCCGGCCATGCTCGATCAGCCGGTCGAGCAGCGTCGGCTCCGGCGGCAGCACGGAGAAGTCGCGCCGGTTTCCGGTGCGCTGGAAAGTAGGGGCGGACTGGCCAATAAAGGGCCGGGCGATGACACGGCCGATATTGTAGGGATCGAGCAGCCCCCGGGCCAAACGGCAGAAGGCGAGCAGACGATCGAGGCCGAAATGTACCTCGTGCGCCGCAACCTGAAAGACGGAATCCGAGGAGGTGTAGCAGATCGGCTTGCCGGTGCGGATATGGTCTTCGCCGAGCCGGGCGATGATCTCCGTTCCCGAAGCATGGCAGTTGCCGAGGATGCCGGGCACGTCAGCCTCCCCGCATAGCGCCTCGATGAATTCGGCAGGAAAGGCGTCGCCCTCTATCGGGAAATAACCCCAATCGAAACTGACCGGTGTTCCCGCGATTTCCCAATGACCCGACGGCGTATCCTTGCCGCGGGAGATTTCGGTGGCGGCGCCATAAATGCCGTAGACCTTTTCCGGGACGGGCATGCCGGGCGGAAACCGGCCGGAGGCGGATCGCGCGATCTGCATCAGCCCGAGTTCCGACATGTTGGGCAGGGAAAGCGGCCCTTCGCGCAACCCGGCGCGGTCTCCGGCTCCGGCTGCGCAGAACTCGGCGATATGGCCAAGTGTATCGGCGCCCTCGTCGCCATAGGCCGCCGCATCCGGCGCTCCGCCAATGCCGAAGGAATCCAGAACGAAAAGAAAGGCACGCGCCATTTAACACCCGAGAAAGCCGATCGCGGCCTCTGCAATATCGGAGGCGGCTGAGATCCAGCCATATAATGCTGCGGCCGGCTTGGCAAATTACAGCGCCGCGCGTCTTTTCCAGACGCGCAAAGGACGCTGCAACACTTTGAATTTCCGCATAACTCCCCAATCGATTAGGATTAAGGGAGTTATGCAGAAGAGCGGGAAGCGCCGTCAGCAGTCGCCGCAGGGGATCGAGTCGCCTTGCCGCTGGCGGTAGAAATAACTGCGGCTGATGGTGATCGTGCGCATGCCGTCCGGCATGAAGTTCGGCGCAAACAGGAACATCGTATAGGGGATGCTGAGCTCAGTCCGGACCAGGAAACTGTTCGCCGTCTTCATATCGGACGGCACGTCGGCCACTGTCGCGTTCTTGGCATAGGGCACCGTCCCGTCTTGAGCCCAGGACCAGAGCACTTTCGCATTGGCGCCAGCGTCGATGCTAATCCCGGTGATCTTCATCGTCAGCGACGTCGTGTTGTAGGGCAGGAAGATTGCGTTTGCGACCGATGGCATTTGCGCAAGCGCACTCTTGGTGACGGATTGCTGCTGGGTGACGAGGTCGGCCACCGTTCCTGCGGCGCGTGTCACCCGCTTGCTGACGCTAAGGCCGACCGTAATCTCGAAAGCGCCGATATAGAGCATGACGAGCACGGGAAAGAGGATCGCGAATTCGATCGCTCCGGCGCCCTTGCGGTCGCGGGCCAGCCGCCGCAGCGTCAGGACCAATCTGGTGAACGGGTTGCGCAACGCCATTATGGATACTGCTCGTTCTGGAAGGCCGCAGTCGCGACGATCAGATATTGCCTCGGCATCGAAGCGTCGGTGGGACGTATGGTGGTGATGTAAGGCCGGACCAGGTCCGCGGTGATTTCCCAGCGATAGTAAGCGCGCAGCATGTTGATCGTGCCGGCGCCGCCCGGCGCATATTTGAAGGCCGCCGTGTTGATGTCGGCATATTTGTCGGTGGAAACCTTGGGGATCGTCGTCGGAATGGCCGAAAAGGTGCTGAACGTCTGCACATCCAGGTAAAGCTTGCTCGGCGTGGCAACTTCGGTCGCCGAGCAGCGGATCAGGATCGAGATCTCATCGCAGAAAGCCTGGCGGAATTGCGCCTGGTTCATGTCGGTCGTGCGGCCAAGATTATAGGTGATCTGCCCGGTTCGCATCCGGCGGCTCATCGTATCGACGGCATTGGAGACGAGTTCCTCGGCGGCGAAGGCGACGAAAGTTTCCAGGATTGCGAAAATCACCAAGAAATAGGGAATGGCGAGCAGCGCGAATTCGATCGCCGCAGCACCCTCGCGTGAGCGGGCGAGAGCGCGAAACCGTAAGAAACGGAACGGCGCAAAAGCGCGCCCCTTATCCGTCTTCTGATCAATTACCGTCATTGCCTGGACCCGAGCGACATTTTCCAGTCGTCAGACTAAGGTCCGTTCGTTGATTTTCCGTTTCAACCTGACACGACGATTTTAACGAATGGTCGAGGAATTTGAAAAGAGAGCGTTAGGGTGAGCCGGCGGTCGCTTGCTGCGCATGCTGCTCGCAATTCGGCGTACAGGACAGCACGGAGCGCTGCGTCTGCCGGTAGACACGCACCGTATTGCCCTCGTCGATCGACACCAGGATGCGTTCGTCGAGGATCGCATTGCCGTCGGCATCGAGGAGGACCAGATTGGTGGTGCCGAAGCTGCGTCCTGTGAGCACGATGGTCTTGGCGTCGGCGACCGTCGCATCGGCGACTGCGGCATTGCCGACAATCACCTTGCTGACAGGGCGATCGAGCTTCAATACGCGCGCGTGATCCATATAGACGCGCAGCATGTCATCGTCTGCGGCCGCGGACACTCCCGAAATACCGAAAACGGCGATCATACCGGCAAAGAAAATGGTTTTGCCGCTCGATGACATTGGGTCCTCTTTCACAATCACAGCGCAATATCCGTATAGAATGGAAAAAAATGGTGAACGAAGCCTTAAGCTCACCACTCTGTTCTGGGATGAAGCGTAATGATCCGATTTGGTACGGCTTTAGGACGGCGCACGCCCCGGTTGGAAGCAGAATATGTGCTATTTCCGGATGAATGTAGCGGTTATTCCAGGAATATCGTTAAATATTGAGCGAAGCGCGTAAGAAAATACTGACTCTACAAAGGCCTGCTGTCTCGTTCACATGTCGTTAACTCTTTTCCTTAAGCCGATGGAAACGGCCCTTCGCTAGGTTGCAGTCATCCGATCAACGGCAAACAGTTGGCGGACGTGCTGAACATCAACTGGAGTTAGGAGTTACCATGACCAAGCTTTTTAGCCGTTTTCTGAAGGACGAATCCGGCGCGACCGCAATCGAATACGGCCTGATCGCCGCTCTCATTTCCGTAGCGCTCATCACCGGTGCAACGAGCCTCGGCACCAACATCGGCAACACGTTCACCGCCTTGAGCACCAAGATGAGCAACGCGGCCACTACGGCGGCCAAGTAACCTAAGCGTTCTCAGCGGCGTCGAATAATGCCGGCCAAATTCGCTTTGGCCGAATTATAGAGTGGGCTCACAGGCTGAACGGCCGTGAGCCTTTTCGCATAAAGTCACGATCGGGTATACGCATGATCGCAGCTGCAGTCTTCGTAATACTGCCACTCTGCCTTGCCATGGCGGCTTTCTCGGATCTGTTCACCATGACGATCCCGAACCGCATTTCCGTGATCCTGATCGCCTCTTTCCTCGTCCTCGCGCCGTTTTCCGGCTTGGGTTTGGAAATGATCGGCATGCATCTTACTGGCGCCGCCATTGTCTTCAGCGCCTGCTTTGCTCTCTTTGCATTCAATGTGATGGGCGGCGGCGACGCCAAGCTGTTGAGCGCCACGGCGCTCTGGTTCGGTCTGAATGAATCCCTGCTTTTCCTGATGATCGACGTCGCCATGATCGGTGGCCTCATCACCCTGCTGATCCTGCTCGTGAGAACGCAGTCCAATGCCATCCTCGCCATCGGTCTGCCGATACCGAACTCGGTCCTGCTCGCCAAGAAGATCCCCTACGGCATCGCGATCGCGATCGGCGGCTTCATGGCCTTCCCTTCCTCGCCGCTGTTCCTCGCCGCGCTTGAAGGCTTGAAATAGCGGCATTTTAAATGCCCGTTAACTTAAAATGTAAGCATTCCATTAACCATAATTATACCAATTGCTGAGCATTCTACAGGGCGAACATATCGTGCCCTGAGGAATGATCGATGAAACCGGCTCGCCTTATAATCCTAGCTGTCGCCGTGGTGGCAGCCGGCCTCGCCGGCCTCCTGGCAATGCAAATGGCGGGCAGTGGCGGTGTCGTTACCCAGGTCCGCTCGGTCGTCGAGAAGGAACCGACCGTCAACGTCCTCGTCTCGAGCGGCAATCTGTCGGTCGGCGCAAGGCTGGATGACCAGGCGGTGCATTGGATGGCCTGGCCGCAGGGCGGCGTCGTTCCCGGCCTCATCACCGAAACCGACAAGCCGGATGCGATCAAGGATCTGCAGGGCGCCGTCGTGCGTCTGCCGATCTTCGAAGGCGAACCGATCCGGCCGGAAAAGATCGCCGATTCCAGCAGCCGCATCCTCTCCTCGCTGTTGCCGGCCGGCAAGCGCGCCGTCGCGACCGAGATATCGGTGGCAACGGGCGCAGGCGGTTTCATCCTGCCGAATGATCGCGTCGACGTCATCATGGTCCGCAAGGGCGCGGAGGCCGACAAGCTCATCACCGAAACCGTGCTGAGCAATGTCCGCGTCCTCGCCATCGACCAGCAGATCCAGGAAAAGGACGACGGCTCGAAATCGGTGGTCGGCACGACCGCGACGCTCGAGCTTACGCCCGATCAAACGAAGGTTCTTGCCGTCGCCCAGCAGATGGCGGACCGGCTGTCGCTCGCGCTGCGTTCGGTCGCCGATGCGCAGGAGCAGGATACCAGCGCCGCCGACTATCTGCTGAGCGGCGACAACGGCAGTGCGATCATCCAGGTCATCAAATCGGGCGCCATCGTCACGGATGCGGGCGCCGCGCCGAAGGCGGAGTAAGGACGTGCAAATGGGCAATTCAACGCGGCGCGCCGGACCTCTCCTGACAGGTTGCCTTTCGCTGGCAATCGGCGCCTCTGGTATGGTGCCGGCCTCTTTCGCCCCACTCTTCGGTGCAGGCGAAGCGCGCGCCGATTCCGATAGCCTGGTCCGGATCTCGCAGACCGGCTCCAATGCCCATCGCCGGCTGAAGCTCGGGCTCAACAAGGCCGTCGTTGTCGATCTGCCGGAGGATGCGCATGATATCCTCGTCTCCGATCCGACCATGGCTGATGCCGTGACCCGCACCTCGCGGCGCATCTACCTGTTCGGCAAGAAGGTCGGCCAGACGAATATCTTCGTCTTCGGCGCCGGTGGACAGGAGATCGTCAATCTCGACATCGAGATCGAGCGCGACGTCTCCGGCCTCGAAGTCAATCTCCGCCGCTTCATTCCCGACTCCAACATCAACGTCGAAATCGTCTCCGACAACATCGTGCTGACCGGCACCGTGCGCACGCCGCAGGATGCCACACAGGCCGCCGATCTGGCACAGGTCTTCCTGAAGGGCGGCGAGGCGACGACCAGAACCGAAACGGCATCCGGCACCGGCGGCGACAGCTCTGTGGCGCTTTTTGCCGAAGGTCGCCAGAGTTCCCAGGTCGTCAACCTGCTGCAGATCGAGGGCGAGGACCAGGTCACCCTCAAGGTGACGATCGCCGAGGTCCGCCGCGAGGTGCTGAAGCAGCTCGGCTTCGACAATCTGGTTTCCAATTCTTCCGGCATGACGGTCGCTCAGCTCGGCAGTCCCAGCGCCGACAGCGCCGCGTCGACGGTCGGTGGCGGTCTGGCGGCGCTCTTCAAGAGCTCGATCGGCAAATACGACATTTCGACCTACCTCAACGCGCTGGAACAGGCCAAGGTCGTCAAGACGCTCGCAGAACCGACGCTGACGGCGATATCGGGCCAGGCCGCGACCTTCAATTCCGGTGGCCAGCAGCTTTATTCGACGACCGACAGCGACGGCAATGTCACCGTCGTACCGTTTAACTACGGTATCAGCCTCGCCTTCAAACCGGTCGTGCTGTCATCGGGCCGCATCAGCCTGCAGATCAAGACCAACGTCTCCGAACCGGTGGCCGGCAGCGGCAACGCCACCTATCAGCGCCGCTCGGCGGAAACCTCGGTGGAGCTGCCTTCGGGCGGCTCGATCGCGCTCGCCGGCCTTATCCGCGACAATGTTTCCCAGACGATGGGCGGCACGCCCGGTGTCTCGAAGATCCCGCTACTCGGGACGCTCTTCCGCCAGAAGGGTTTCGAGCGTCAGGAAACCGAGCTCGTCATCATCGCCACGCCCTATCTGGTGCGCCCGGTGGCGCGCAACCAGCTCAACCGGCCGGACGACAATTTCAGCCCTGAGAACGACGGTGCGACCTTCTTCCTCAACCGTGTCAACAAGGTCTATGGCCGCCGCGAGGCGCCCGTTGCAGACGCGCAGTTCCACGGCTCGATCGGGTTCATCTACAAATGAGCGGGGCACGATCGGCAGCAATGGCAGAAAACAGAGATCAGGCGATGGCCCATATGATTGCGACGACACCCCGCTTCGGAATCTCGAAGGCGTTTTTTGCGATGGCCGCCATGTCGATGGCAATCCTTTCCGGATGCGCCGGCCCGCATGACCAGCTGACGACCGGCGGCATTCCGGACGATTACCGCGCCCGCCACCCGATCATCGTCACGGAGGCGGAGCAGACGGTGGATATACCCGTCGCCTCCACCGATCGCCGCCTGACCATCGCCCAGCGCGACCTCATCCGCGGCTTTGCCACAAACTACATCTCGCGCGCCTCGGGGCCGGTTTATGTGCTGTCTCCGCAAGGCTCGCCGAATTCGGCGGCAGCCTATCAGCTGCGCAATCAGGTCCGTGCCGAGCTGACATCGAGGGGGATCGCAAGCTCGAAAATCGTCAACACCTCCTATGCCGCCGCCGGTCCCGGCGATGCGGCGCCGATCCGGCTGAGCTTTACCGGCACCACCGCGGTCACCACGCAATGCGGTCAGTGGCCGAAGGACATCTCGAACGATTTGACCAACCAGAATTATTATAATTTCGGCTGCGCCTCACAGAACAACCTTGCCGCCCAGATTGCCAATCCGGAGGATCTGGTGGCACCCCGCGGCATGACCCCGATCGACGCACAGCGGCGCAACAATGCCATCCAGGAATACCGCACGACGACATCGACAATCGAAGATGTCGGCAGCGACAGCAGCTTCTGAGGCGGAACGGGACGATGAGCGCGATCGAATACGAAATCAAAAACCCCAGCGAGCTTCGCAACGCCGAGGAGGCGGTGCGCATGGCGGATCTGGAAAACATGCGGCCGTTGCCGCGCATCTCCGTCCACGCCTTCTGCGAGAGCGAGGTCCTGCAGCATGTCATGGAACGCTGCGCCAATGATCGGCGCGTGGCGAAAGTCAGCATGCGCATCACCAGCGGCGGCATCGCCGCTGCCGCCAATATGTTTTCCGGCGCCCCGACGCCGAACCTCATCATCCTCGAGACCAAGGCGAATGCCGCGAACCTGCTCGGCGAACTCGCACCGCTCGCCGCCGTCTGCGATCCGACGACCAAGGTCGTCATTATCGGCTATTACAACGATATCGGGCTTTATCGCGAACTCATCCGCAACGGCATTTCCGAATATATGGTCCAGCCCGTCGCCATGCCCGATATCCTTGCGGCGATGGCCTCGATCTTCGTCGATCCGGAAGCCGAGCCGCTTGGCCGCAGCATCGCCTTCATCGGCTCGAAGGGCGGCACCGGCGCTTCGACCATCGCGCATAATTGCGCCTTCGGCATTTCCAATCTCTTCTCCACCGAGACGATCCTCGCCGATCTCGACCTGCCTTATGGCACGGCGAACATCGATTTCGACCAGGATCCGGCCCAGGGCATCGCTGAAGCGGTCTTCGCACCCGATCGTCTCGACGAGGTCTTCCTCGACCGCCTGTTGACGAAATGCTCCGAGCATCTGTCGCTGCTTGCCGCACCCTCGCTGCTCGACCGTGCCTATGATTTCGACGGCCAGGCCTTCCAGCCGGTGCTCGATGTTCTGCAGCGCAGCGCGCCCGTCACAGTGCTCGATGTCCCGCATGCATGGTCGGAATGGACGCGCTCGGTGCTGTCGAGTGTCGACGAGGTGGTCATCGCAGCGGTTCCCGATCTCGCCAACCTGCGCAACGCCAAGAATATGCTCGACGCGCTGCGCAAGATGCGGCCGAACGACCGGCCGCCGCATCTCATCCTCAATCAGGTCGGCATGCCGAAACGGCCGGAAATTTCGCCGTCGGATTTCTGTGAGCCGCTGGAGATCGATCCGATCGCGATCATTCCCTTCGACATCCATCTTTTCGGCAACGCCGCCAACAGTGGCCGGATGATCTCGGAAGTCGACCCGAAGTCGCCGACGGCGGAAACCTTTTCGCAGATATCGCACATCGTCACCGGCCGTGTCGCGATCAAGAAGGCGAGGAAGGGCGGCCTGCTGGGCCTCCTAAAGCGCAAGTAGACGATGAGCAATTCCAGCAAAAGCGGGAAGCGGCTTTGCGTCCGCAATTGCGTGAAAACGAACAGATAGAGCATTTCCATGACTCGGAGAGATCGGGAAATGCTCTAGAACGAGCAGATTGGATCGAGTGGCATGTTTGGAAAACGCGGAAATGAGGGTTCCGGAAAGGTCGGGGGGGCGATTGCTCCTCCGCCGCCGGCTCCGGCCGCCGCCTCTGCGGCCTCTTCCCCCTCCATTCTGGTCGAACCCTCGCGCGAGTCCGCACGCCAGCAGGTGACGCCGCCGCCGATGCAGACGCCGCAGCGCAAGCGCCCGGCCCGCACCGATGAATATTACGACACCAAGGCGCAGGTCTTTTCCGCGCTGATCGACACGATCGATCTCTCGCAACTTTCCAAGCTCGACGGCGAAAGCGCCCGCGAGGAAATCCGCGACATCGTCAACGACATCATCACCATCAAGAACTTTGCGATGTCGATCTCCGAGCAGGAAGAACTGCTCGAGGATATCTGCAACGACGTCCTCGGCTACGGCCCGCTGGAGCCGTTGCTGGCGCGCGACGACATCGCCGACATCATGGTCAACGGCGCCGGTCAGACGTTCATCGAAGTCGGCGGCAAGACGATCGAATCGGAAATACGCTTCCGCGACAATGCACAGCTTCTCTCGATCTGTCAGCGCATCGTCAGCCAGGTCGGACGCCGCGTCGACGAATCGAGCCCGATCTGCGACGCCCGCCTGCCGGATGGCTCGCGCGTCAACGTCATCGCGCCGCCGCTGTCGATCGACGGGCCGGCGCTCACCATCCGCAAGTTCAAGAAGGACAAGCTGACCCTCGATCAGCTCGTCCGTTTCGGCGCGATCACGCCGGAAGGTGCAACCGTGCTGCAGATCATCGGGCGCGTGCGCTGCAATGTCGTCATTTCAGGCGGCACCGGCTCGGGTAAAACCACGCTTCTGAACTGCCTCACCAACTATATCGACAGGGACGAACGCGTCATCACCTGCGAGGATACGGCCGAACTGCAACTGCAGCAGCCGCATGTCGTGCGTCTCGAAACGCGCCCGCCGAATATCGAAGGCGAGGGCGAGATCACCATGCGCGATCTCGTCAAGAACTGCCTGCGTATGCGTCCCGAGCGCATCATCGTCGGCGAAGTGCGCGGACCTGAAGTTTTCGACCTGCTGCAGGCGATGAACACCGGTCACGACGGTTCGATGGGCACCATCCACGCCAACACACCGCGCGAATGCCTGAGCCGTATTGAATCGATGATCGCCATGGGGGGCTTTACCCTGCCGGCAAAGACGGTGCGCGAGATCATTTCCAGCTCGGTCGATGTCGTCATTCAGGCGGCACGCCTTCGCGACGGTTCGCGCCGCATCACCCAGATCACCGAGGTGATCGGCATGGAAGGCGACGTCATCATCACCCAGGACTTGATGCGCTACGAGATCGATGGCGAGGATGCGAATGGCCGCCTGATCGGCCGGCACATGTCGACCGGCGTCGGCAAGCCGCATTTCTGGGATCGCGCCCGCTACTTCAACGAGGAAAAGCGTCTTGCCGCCGCCCTCGACGCGATGGAAGCGAAAACGAAGGAATAGGCGAGATGTTCGGGTTCGATCCGATAGTATTGGCAATCGTCGTCCTCGCCGCCGTCTCCGCGGCGGCGGTCGCCTATGCCCTGTTGTTTTCGAAGATCGAGGCCGACAAGAAATCGGCAAGCCGCATCAATCGCGTCAAATCGGCCGAAAGCGACCGGGTCAAGGTCAAGGCTGCCCGTGACCGGGTGCAAGAGCTGTCGAAGCGCCGTAAATCGGTGCAGGACAATCTGAAGGATCTGGAAAAGCGCCAGCACGAAAAGACCAAGAAGACCGTGTCGATGAAGGCGCGGCTGGTGCAGGCCGGCCTGACGATCACGGCGGCGAAATTCTATCTCATCAGCGCCGTCTTCGCCTCCATGCTGCTTCTCGTCGCCTTGGTCGTCGGCGCATCGTGGATGGTCATGGTCGGTATCGCCGTCGTCGCCGGTCTCGGCCTGCCGCGCTGGGTCGTTGGCTTCCTGATCAAGCGCCGCCAGACCAAGTTTTTGAACGAACTCCCCAATGCGCTTGACGTTATTACGCGCTCAATCAAATCGGGCCTGCCGCTCAACGATGCGATCCGCCTTATTGCCACCGAAGGCACCGAGCCTGTCAAGAGCGAGTTCCTGCGGGTGATCGAGGCGCAGCAGGTAGGCCTGAGTATCCCCGACGCCTGCGCGCGCATGACGATCCACATGCCGCTCCAGGAAGTCAACTTCTTCGCCATCGTCATCGCCATCCAGTCGCAGGCCGGCGGCAATCTGTCGGAAGCGATCGGCAACCTCTCCAAGGTGCTGCGTGAGCGCAGGAAGATGAAGGCCAAGGTCCAGGCGCTCTCGATGGAAGCCAAGGCGTCGGCCGTCATTATCGGGGCTCTGCCCTTCATCGTCGCGACGCTCGTCTACATGACGTCGCCGAACTACATGATGATCCTTTTCACCGATCCGCGCGGCCATTTCATCATGGGTGTCTCGGCGATCTGGATGTCGATCGGCATCTTCGTCATGCGCAACATGGTCAATTTTGACATCTAGCCGGAAGGACGCACCATGTCGCAGGATCTTGCCGCAACGCTGACCAATCCGAGCATGCTGATCGCCCTCTTCGTCGCGATTGCCGTCTTCGCCACTTTTTACACGATCGCCATTCCCTTTTTCGAGCGCGGCGATTTGAACAAGCGCATGAAGGCTGTTTCCACGGAGCGCGAGCAGATCCGTGCCCGCGAACGCGCCCGCATGAACACGGAAACCGGCGCCGGCAAGGCCTCGCTCAGGAACCAGAACAACCGCTCGGTCCGTCAGATCGTCGAGCGCTTCAACCTGCGCAAGGCGCTGGTCGACGAAAACACGGTCAACAAGCTGCGTGCCGCCGGCTTCCGATCGGAGAATGCGCTGAATACCTTCCTGGTGGCGCGTTTCCTGCTGCCTTTCCTGTTCCTGACGCTTGCCGCTGTCTGGGTCTTCGGCCTCGGCAATCTCGCCGAAAAGGGCACGCCGATCCGCCTCTTCGCCGTCATCGGCGTCGGTTATCTCGGCTTCTACGCGCCGAATATCTTCATCTCGAACCGCATGGGCAAGCGCCAGCACTCGATCAAGCGCGCCTGGCCGGATGCGCTGGACCTGATGCTGATCTGCGTTGAATCCGGCATCTCGATCGAGGCCGCGATGCGCCGTGTGTCGGAAGAGCTCGGCGAGCAGTCGCCGGCGCTTGCCGAGGAGATGGTGCTGACCACGGCCGAGCTTTCCTTCCTGCCGGATCGCCGTGCGGCGCTCGAAAATCTTGCCACGCGCACCCAGATCGAGCTGGTTCGATCGGTGACTCAGGCGCTGATCCAGGCCGATCGCTACGGTACGCCGGTTGCACAGGCGCTGCGCGTTCTTGCCCAGGAAGGACGCGACGAGCGCATGAACGAGGCGGAAAAAAAGGCTGCCGCCCTGCCGCCGAAGCTGACGGTGCCGATGATCCTGTTCTTCCTGCCGGTGCTGATCGCCGTCATTCTCGGTCCGGCCGGCATTCAGGTGGCAGACAAGTTCTGACGGTTGCGCCGGCGCCGGAAAGCGGATGCCGCTTTCGGCAGAAGACGATGTTGCCTCAAAGACCGTCGGCCGAGCCGGAGCCTTCAAACACGCGTGACCAGCACCGGCATAGCTGGTAAACGGGACGGACGACCATCGGCAAGCGGATGCAACCGCAGTGCCCCTGGCGCGCGTTCAATCCAAAAGAGAGGTCTCCGATGTCTTCTGCGGGCATTTTCATCAGCATCTTGGCAGCCTTGGCCGTCGGCGCGATGAGCCCTGGGCCGAGCTTCGTCGTCGTCTCCAGGATCGCCATCTCGCGTTCCAGGCTGGATGGCCTTGCGGCCGCACTCGGCATGGGCGCCGGCGGTGTCGTTTTTGCCGTGCTGGCGCTTGCCGGGCTGACGGCGCTGCTGTCTCAGTTCGAATGGCTCTATGTCCTGCTAAAGATCGCAGGCGGCGCCTATCTCGTCTATATCGCCGTCAATATCTGGAGGAGTGCCGGTCAGCCGCTCGAAGTCTCTGACACCGTCAACGGCAACCGCGCGCTGAGATTGAGCTTCATGAATGCGCTGCTGACCCAGCTCAGCAACCCGAAGACCATCATCGTCTATGCCAGCCTCTTTGCGGCACTTCTGCCGAGGACGGTGCCGCTCGATCTCATCGTCGCGCTGCCGCTCGGCGTCTTTGCCGTGGAGGCGGGGTGGTATTCGATCGTGGCCTTCGCCTTTTCGGCCCGCCATCCGCGGCGCCTCTATCTTGCCGCCAAGGGCTGGATTGACCGGGCCGCTGGTGCCGTCATGGGCGGCCTGGGTTTGCGTCTCATTCTTTCAGGCCTGAGCGCCCGCTAAGATCAGGATCTGTCTGAAGGCGTAAGCCTTTCCGACGACATGATTCGGTCAGTTGGTGTTGCTGTCGCCTGCTGCTTGCGGCGTCTTGTCCTTGGCGGCGAGTTTCTGCCAGGAATTCTGCTGCGAGAGCATGCCTCTGAGATAGGCGACATTGGCATCGGCCTGCTGCGGCGAAAGTTCGCGCCGGGCTATCTGCTCGGCTTCCGGGAAACGCCCCTGTAGGCCGACGACCAGGGCAAGGTTCTGCCTGACGCGGCTGTCGGCAGTCGGCTGGCTGGCGGCGGAACGCAGGTAGGTTTCGGCCGTGCGCAGATCGCCGGTCAGCACGTAGGACATGCCGAGGTTGGAAAGGATGGAGGGCTCGTTCGGCTGGATGTCGAGCGCGTCGCGGTAGCGCTGCCGGGCATCACTTGCCCGGCCCATCTGGTCGAGGATCGCGCCTTGGGCGGAGATCAGCTTCCAGTCAGGACGGTCGGGCGTCTGGGCGCGGCCGATCGTGTCGAGCGCCTGCTGAAACTGGCCGGCCGCCGCCTGCGCCTTGCCGTAGGCGGCCAGCACGTTGCGGTCGGCGGGATTGGCGATCGCCACCTGCTGCATGACGGCGAGCGCCTGCGTGTCGCGACCGTTCATGCGCAGCAGATTGGCGTAGTTGACGCCGGTGACGGGATCGCGCGGGTTCTTTTCATAGGCCTGGCCGAGCCGGTCCGTCGCTGAGCGCAGCTCGGTCGCGTCCATCTCTTCGACCGGCTTGGTGAGTTTCGGGACCGAGCCCGTTGTCATCCGGTCCTTGGTCGTCGAGCAACCGGCAAGTGCCAGGACGAGCAGCGATGCCGCAGCGCCCTGCAGGATACGATTCGTGAATGCGGTGGTGAGCGAGGCAGGCATGGCGCGTTCCTGGATTCCGAAATCGGCGCCTGACCTCGAAGCGGAACAGGGAAAGGTTTGACGCGTAATCTTCGCTCCAGCAATAGTCTGTTAACCCTAACAGACCGTTAAGGAACGATTCCTTGCGACCGCCGAAGGACAATCATGGCCCCCTATCAGTTTATCGAGAGACCGACTCCTTTCAACACGAAGGGCGGTTCGACGCTGCCGATCTTTGCCGTTACGCCTGCCCATATCGAGACCGGCACGATCGATCCGATCGCGCTCAATTGGGCGCGCAGGGCAGGCTACAAGGCCGAAAGCGGGTCGCTGCTGCTGATCCCGACGGCCGAAGGCCATCTCGGCGGCGCGCTTTACGGCCTCGGCACCAATCCATCCGAGCAGCCTTACATCACCGGCAGGCTCGCCCGTGCGCTGCCGGCCGGCGACTGGCACATCGAGACCGCGCCGCTGACGGCAAATCGCCTGGCCCTCGGCTTTGGGCTCGGCAGCTACCGTTTCGACCGTTACAAATCCGAAAAGTCGCCGGCGGCGACGCTGATGATCCCCCGCGATGCCGACGCAGCCGATATCAAGCGCCAGCTTGCCGGCGTCTTTCTCGCCCGCGATCTGATCAATACACCGACGAACGACATGGGGCCGAGCCAGCTCGAGGCCGTTTTCCGTGGCCTGGCCGAACATTACAAGGCTGAGATATCGGTTATATCGGGCGACGACCTGCTCAAGCAGAACTTTCCGCTGGTCCATACCGTCGGCCGCGCCAGCGCCGATGCGCCGCGCCTGCTTGAGCTGCGCTGGGGCAAGAAGGGTCATCGCAAGGTGACGCTCGTCGGCAAGGGTGTCTGCTTCGATACCGGCGGTCTCGACATCAAGCCTGCCGCCTCGATGCTGCTGATGAAGAAAGACATGGGCGGCGCGGCGAATGTCATGGGGCTTGCCCTGATGATCATGGACGCCAAGCTGAAGGTCGATCTGCGCGTTATCGTTCCGGTCGTCGAAAACGCGATCTCGTCCAATGCCTTCCGCCCCGGCGACATCTACCGGAGCCGCAAGGGCCTGACCGTCCAGATCGACAATACCGACGCTGAAGGCCGGCTGATCCTTGCCGATGCGCTTGCCTATGCCGACGAGGAAGAGCCCGAGCTCTTGATCGACATGGCGACGCTGACCGGCGCTGCCCGCGTTGCGCTTGGCCCGGATCTCCCGCCCTTCTTCACCGACGACGCCAATCTGGCGCATGACCTGACCGAAGCAAGCCTGGAAACCGATGATCCGCTCTGGCGCCTACCGCTCTATTCCGGCTACGAAAAGGATATCCGCACCAAATTCGCCGATCTCACCAATGCGCCGGCCGGTGGCATGGCGGGGGCGATCACCGCGGCCCTCTTCCTCAAGCGTTTCGTCAGCAAGGCGAAGAGCTGGGTGCATTTCGATATTTTCGGCTGGGCTCCGTCCGAACGGCCGCATTCGCCGGGCGGCGGCGAGGCACAGGCGATCCGCGCACTCTTTCACCATATCCGCGAGAGCCTGCGCTGACGCCATCCGCAGAAAAGCGTTGAGGCGCGCCGCGTGTTCACGCGTTGCGCCTCGCTGCCGATCGTTAAAATTTTATTCACCTTGCCGGACAGCAATTTCCAGCGCCTCTTGCATGTCCACAGCAACTGCCGGAAAATGGAACGTTAGCGTAACGATCTTCCGGAGGGGCCGTGCCGATCGAACTGACCGCCTCGCAGGCGCTGGGGCTCTGGCATGGCGCGGCGCTCGATCAGGTCCGCCACGATGACCGCGATTTGACGTTGCGTCAGATGGCGATCCTGCTGCATATTTATCTGGTGCCGCCGCCGCACACGGTGCGCGGGCTTGCCGCCACGCTTGATGTCACCAAGCCGGTCATTACCCGCGCCTTGGATACGATGGGTGAGATGGGCCTGGTCGATCGTGTGCGTGACGATGCCGACCGGCGCAACGTGATCATCAAGCGCACCGTCGGCGGTGCGCTCTACCTGGAAAAGCTCGGCGATCTCATCCGAGATCAGGCCCGCCGGCTGCCGATCTGAAAGGAATGCGAATGACGATGCTCGACCGCCGCCTGCATGCTTACAGGTCTGATCTCGCGGAAGCGGGGCTCGAAGGCAAGGTTGAGGCGTCACGTTTTACGGAAGGCGCGCCGGCGCGTGTCGCCGTTCCTGTCCTGGCCGTGCGCCCTGAACCGGACCTTGCCCGCGGAATCGATACGGAACTGCTTCTCGGCGAGGATGTGACGGTTTTCGATCGCGCCGGCGGCTGGTGCTGGGTGAAAGCCGCTTCGGACGGGTATGTCGGCTATGTCAAGGCAGACGCGCTCTTGGAAGGCCGGCCGGCGCCGACCCATATCGTCACCGTGCAGCGCACCTTCCTCTATCCGGAACCGGAACTGCGCAAGCCCCACCAGGCCATCCTGTCGATGGGAAGCCGCGTCCACGTCGCCGGCGAGGCGGAGGCGCGCGGCAATCGCTATGTCGTGCTCGAGGACGGAACTGCGATATTCGCCAAGCACGTCCAGCCGATCGGCGCGCTCGATGGCGCCGATTATGTGGAGATCGTCGCCCGTTTCCTGGAAACGCCCTATCTTTGGGGCGGGCGTTCCGGCCTCGGCATCGATTGCTCCGGCCTCGTCCAGTTGGCGATGCTGATGACAGGCAGAGCTGCGCCGCGCGATACCGACCTGCAAGCGGCAGGCCTCGGCCAGCCGATCGATCGCTCCGAAATCCGCCGTGGCGACCTGGTCTTCTGGAAGGGCCATGTCGCCGTCTTCGAAGATCCGGAAACCATCCTGCACGCCAACGGTCATAGCATGACGGTGGCGCGCGAGAATTTCGCGGCCGCGGTCGAGCGCATCGGCTGGCTCTATGAGCAACCGACCGGCTATCGCCGCCCGATCAACTGATCGGAGGCTGCGGCCAGGATCTCACTCCGCCCGTCCAGTCCTCGAAGGCTTTCGACAGTCTCAGCACCCGCATGTCGTCGAAGCGCGGCCCGACGATCTGCAACCCGATCGGCATGCCCGATCGGGAGAAACCGCAATTGATCGAGGCGGCCGGCTGCTCCGACATGTTCCACGGCACCGTGAAACCGATATGCTCAAACGGCAGGGCCGGATCATTGGTCGGAGATGCCCATTCGGCCGGATAGGAGATGATCGGATTGGTCGGCGAAAGCAGGGCGTCGACCTCGGTAAACAGCCGTCCGCAGCTCTTGCGCATCTCGATCGTCTGATTGAAGCCCTTGACCGCATCGACGCCGCTGATGTCGGCGCCGCCCGTCGCCCAATCCCTGATATAGGGCAGGATGCTGTCGCGCCTGTTGTCGTCGAGATCCGCGATATCGCCCCAGAACCGGGACCGCCAGAAATTGTCGAGGCCATCCAGCATCGCGCGGGTTAGCACCGGCTGGACCGATAGAATGGTCGCGCCGGCCGCCTCGAACTGTTTCGCCGCCGTTTCGACCGCGGCCCTGATCTCGTCCTCCACCGCAAGGCCGCAGCCGGCATCGAGCATCAACCCGATTTTCATGCCCGACAGGTCGATGTCGAGATCCATCCAGTTGAAATCGTTCGGCGGCAGGCTGGTGCCGTCGCGCCAGTCAGGGCGTGACAGCGTCGCCATCGAAAAGGCCGCATCTTCGACGGTGCGCGCCATCGGCCCGACGCAGCGCCCGACATAATAGGGATCGGCCGGAATGCGTCCATGGCTCGGTTTGAAGCCGAAGATGCCGGTCCAGCCGGCGGGAAGGCGCACCGAACCGCCGATATCGGTGCCGATATGCAGTGGTCCGTAGCCGGCCGCCGCCGCTGCGGAAGCCCCGGCACTCGATCCGCCGGGATTCTGCGTGGTGTTCCAGGGATTGCGGCTGAGAGGATGAAAGCTCGAAAGCCCGGAGGAAAGCATGCCGTAATCGGGGCAGGTGGTCTTGGCGAAGATCACCGCGCCATCTTCCCGCAGCCGGGCGGCGGCCGGCGCATCGGCGTCCGCGGGCCTCAGTTCCACCGCCCTCGTGCCTGATGGCACCGGCTGGCCCTTCGTGGCGATCAGTTCCTTCAGCGTCACCGGGATGCCGTCGAGGGAGCCAAGCGTTTCTCCCTTCGCCCAGCGCTCCGTCGACGCTTTCGCCTGCGCGCGCGCCGATTCCGGATCGTAGAGGTAGAGTGCCGAAATCGACGGCTCCCAGGCTGCTATATGATCCTCGAGAGACAGCCAGTATTCCAGGGGGGAGAGGCTCTTATCGGCGAAGCGTTGCCTGAGTTCGCGGATGGTAAGGTCGGTTTCGGTCATGGCATGGTCTTTCGGGCTCTTCGTCTTGGGAGGACATCAGCGGCTTGCCTCGCGCGGGTCGAGCAGATCGCGCAAACCGTCGCCGAGCATGTTGAAGCCGAAGACGGTGAGCGCGATGGCAAGACCGGGCAGGATCGCCAGCCAGGGGGCGAGCGCCAGATAGGTTTGCGCATCGGCAAGCATCCGGCCCCAGGTCGGCGCCGGCGGCGCCATGCCGAGCCCGAGGAAGCTAAGACCCGCTTCGGTGAGGATCGCCAGCCCCAGCTGGATCGCGCCATGCACGATGATCTGGCTGATGATATTCGGCAGCACATGGCGCAGCGAAATGGTCAGTCGCGTATTGCCGATGGCGCGCGCTGCCGTCACATAGTCGCGGCTCCAGGCCTGCAGCGAGGTTGCGAGGGTGACGCGGGCAAAGACCGGAATCATGAAGACGGCAATCGCGGTGATCGCGGTGAACCGCCCTGGTCCGAGAAAGGCGCCGAGCATCATGGCGGACAGGATCGGCGGCAAGGCGAAGATGACGTCGCAGATGCGCATCAGCAGCGCTTCGAAGGGACCGCGGATCGCCGCGGCTGAAATACCTGATATCGAACCCAGCGTCCCGCCGATCATAACCGCTGTGATGGCGATCGACAGCGAATTCCAGCAACCTGCCATCAGCATCGAAAGCACGTCGCGGCCGAACTGGTCCGTGCCGAGCAGGCCGAAGGCAAGCGGCGGCTGCAGCTTGTGGATGATCTGCATTTTCGCCGGCGGCAGCGGCGTCCAGACGAGCGACAGCAGCGCAAACGCGACCAGCAGGCCGATGATGACAGCTCCTGAAATCAGGTTCAGTCGCCGGCTAAGTCTAAAGACCCGACGGCGGCTGGCAATTGCGGTGGATGCGATCGGTGCCATGGTTTCAGGCCGCCTTTCTCATCCTGGGATCAATCGCCAGATAGGAGAGATCGACGATGAAATTCATCACGATGACAAGGCCTGCGAAGAATAGCACGACATCCTGCATGACGATGACATCGCGCTGGGAGAGCGCCTGCAGCGCGAGCCGTCCGAGGCCGGGAAGGTTGAAGACGTTTTCAACCAGCACCGCGCCGGCGACGAGAAAGGTGAATTGCAGCCCGATCATCGTCAGGATGGGGATCAGCGCATTCGGCACGATATGCCGCCACAGCACCGCACTGCGGGAAAGCCCCTTGGCGACGGCAGTGCGGGCAAAATCCTCGTGCATCGTGTCGAGCACCGCTGAGCGCGCCACCCGCGTCAACACACCCGCCTGCGGCATCGCCAGCGCGACGGCGGGCATAACCAGCGCCTGCAATGCCGGCAGCAGGCCGGCGCCCCAGCCCGGGAAGCCACCGGCCGGCATCAGCCCGAGCATCGTCGAAAACAGGATGATCAACAGCAGCGCCACCCAGAAGGCGGGCACGGCGATGCTGATCTGCGAAAACAGCGTCGCCATGATGTCGAAGACACCGCCGCGGCGCGAGGCGGCCAGCACGCCGAGCGGCAGGGCAATCGCCACCGAAAGCACGATCGCCATCAGCGCCAGTGGCAGCGTTACCGCCAGCCGCTCGACGATCAACCCCGCGACCGGTACGCCATAGGTCAGGGAATTGCCGAGATCGCCTGATAGCACGCCGATCAACCATTGCCCGTAACGCAGCAGCAGCGGCTGCTCGAGGCCGAGACTGTGACGCAGCGCCGCAAGCGTCTCCGGCGTTGCCGAGGTGCCGAGCATGATCGAGGCGGGATCGCCTGGCAGAAGGTCCATGACGGCGAAGATCAGCAGCGAGACGACGACGAGCGTGACGATGAGACCGGCGAAGCGGCGGGCGAGGAGTGGGATCATGCGTGCCACGCTTTCGATGTGGCCTGGCGGCTCCCCCGCCCGCCCTCATTCCTGTGCTCGTCACAGGAATCCAGCCACGGGGCGTCTGCGCCGTGAATAACTCTCATGCGATGAGTAGCTGGTTCTCCCGCGCCCAAGGACTTGGGCGCACTGGATTCCTGTGACAAGCACAGGAATGAGGGAGCGAGAGGTTCGCGTGAGTCGACCATATCCGACTGTTCTGCTTCCGGCGCCAAGGCCATCACCTCATCACATCGCGCCTGACCTACCCCTCTCACTCGTCCCAGGAAACACCAGTCAGCACGTTGGAAGGGATAGGCTCGTTCTCCCACAGGCCCTTCAGCTTCTTGTCCCAGACGCCGAGTTTCGGCATGACGAAGAGGTAGAGCGCCGGCACGTCCTCGGCGAGGATCTTCTGCGCTTCGCCATAGATCGCATTCTGCGCGGCGGGATCGGTCGTCTCCTGAACCTTCTTCATCAGCGCGTTGAAAGCGGGGTTCTTATAATTGAAATAATAGGGATCGCGCGCATAGATGTCGATGTCGAGCGGTTCGGCATGGGCGACGATCGTCATGTCGAAGTTGCGGTCCTTCATGATGTCCTGGACCCATTTCGCCGGAAATTCCGTCGGCTCGATATTCATCGTCACGCCGATCTCGGCAAACATCGCCTGCATCACCTGGGCGCTGCGCGGCGCATAAGCCATCTGCGGCGATTTGATCGTGAAGGTGAAACCGTTGGGGTAGCCTGCTTCGGCAAGCAGCGCCTTCGCCTTCTCGACGTCGTAAGGCAGCACGCCTGTCATGTCCTGATAGCCCGGATCGTTCGGCGTGTAGTGGCTGCCGATCGGCGTGCCGAGGCCCGACCATGCGCCGTCGATCACCGTCTTGCGGTCGATCGCCATCATCAGCGCCTGGCGGACGCGTTTGTCGTCGAACGGCTTCTTGGCAGTGTTCATGCCGGCAACGACCTTGAGCTCGGTATTGCCGATCTTGGTGACGAGCCTCGCATCGCCGTCGAAAGAACTCATCAGCTCAGGCGCGGCAAATTCCGGAAAGGCATCGAGATCGCCGGATTTCAGCGCTGCCGCCTGCGCCTGCGGATCGGCGATAAACCGGAAGGTCACCTTGTCGAGCTTGGCGGCCGCATCCTTGTTCCAATAATCGGCATTCCTGGCGAGTTCGACCTTGTCGCCCTTCGCCCAACTGGCGAATCTGAAGGGGCCGGTCCCCACTGGCGTCGTCTTGTCGTCGGCAGCCGTCTTCGGTGCGACCATCACAGAGGCTGGCCAGCCGAGCCAGTAGATCAGGCTGCCGGTCGGCGCAGAGAGATGCAGCACCAGCGTTTCGGCATCCGGCGTATCGATCGAGGCGATCGAAGCGAAGAAGCGCTTCTGCGGATTGACCGAATCGGCGCCACGGGCACGGTCGAGCGAAAACTTGGCGGCAGTGGCATCGAAGGCCTCGCCGTCATGGAATTTGACGCCGGTCTGCAGCTTGAACGTATAGGTCAGGCCATCGGGAGAGATCTCCCAGTTTTTTGCCAGCTGCGGCTGGATCTTGCCGGACTGGTCGATCGTCACCAGCCCTTCGAACACGTTCTGCCAGGTCACCTGGCCGATTGCGACGGGTGCCGCGATCGTCGGGTCGAGACCGGTCGGCTCGACGCTCATGCCGAGATTGAGCGTGGTCTTCGCCGCCTCGGCCGGCGTCATCGTCGTCATCACCAGGCCGGCCGAAAGCGCAGCACTGAGCGAAAGCCGACGGGCCAAACGCGCGGAAGGCGCAAACGAAAACTTGATCATCATGTTCCCTTGTCTGGCCGCGCGTCGATGACGAAGGCCTTTTGCGAATAGAGTGGCACTATGCTAGTGCACACACAATGACGATATTGTGTGCTCAGTGTGGCCGAAAAAGCTACACCGTAAATCCGCGGGCAATGCAAGCTCGAAGCGTCAGTCTTTCGTCTCGGTCCGGCGGTTCGTGCGCTCGCGCATGAACCTCTCGATGAAGTCGAGCAGTTTCGTCGCGGCGAAGGACAGCTGCCGGTCCGGCGCGACGCAGAGATCGACATGGGTGCGGATGCCGGTCTTGCCGGCCAGCGGAATGGCAAGGAGCTGACCCGCCTCGATCTCGCGGCGGACGGTCAGTGCCGGCAGCAGCGTGACCGCAGCCCCGCTGAGCACGAGTTCCTTCAGCATTTCGAGCGAGCTGGTGACGAAGACGGGATCGAGGCTCAGCCCTTCCTTCTCGAACAGCGCGTCGAAGGCCTGGCGGAAGCCGAAGGATTGATCCGGCAGTGCCAAGGCGTAGTCGGCAAGCGTCCTTAGCGGGATCTCGGCATGCGCGGCCGCCGGATGCAGCGGCGTGGCGATGAGATCATAGGCGATCTCGGAGCGTAGCCGCACCTTGGTGCCGGACATCGGTGGCGCAAACAGCGTCACCGCAATATCCGCCTCGGCGCTGTTGACGGCATCCACCGCCTGCCGCGCGCTGGTGATCGTCACGGTAAAACGCAGCTTCGGATATTTCAGGCTGAATTCGGCAAGCGCCGGCGCCAGCAGATTGGCGACGGTGGCGCCATTGGCATAGATGCTGACACGGCCGCGCTGCAGGCCCTTCAGGTCTTCGATCAGCTGCTGCACATGATCGAGCTCGCGCAACGTCCGGCCGGCGCGGGCGGCAAGCAGTTCGCCGGCGGCCGTCAGCTTGACGCCGCGGGCGCTGCGTTCGACGAGCGGCGCGCCGAAATGATATTCGAGGTTCTCGATCTGCCGGCTGATCGCCGTCGGCGCGACATTGAGATTCTCGGCCGCCTGGCGCATAGAATTGGTCCTGACCAGCTCGTCGAAATACATCAGCGCCCGGATCTGCATTCACGTCTCTCCGCCTTTTGGCACGTTGGGGTTCCGGTTCCGACCCTAAAGCATGTCGCCCGAAAGTGCGCAGCGGTTTTGGGACAACGACATGGATAAAAACAAAGATCTCAGTCAACGACCATTCGGATAGCGGTCGCGCCATGCCATTTGCGCGCCCTCGACCGGAAGGGCGGTCGCCGCGTAGACGCCACGGGCGATCGCCCGCGCCATGACGATGGTCGCAAGGTGGCAAAGCTCCATCAGGCTCGCCATGTCGTCTCTTCGATGCTTGGCCGTCGAAGCGGCAAAGACGGTATCGCCGTCGAGTGGCAGGTGCGCTGGCAGCAGTGCCCTGGCAAGGCCGTCATGGCCGGCGAGCGAAAGCCTGTGCGCCTCGGCCTTCGTCAGCTGCGCGTCGGTCACCACCGCGCCGATCGTCGTTGCCGGCGTGTTCATGCCCTTGAGCCGCATCCGGTGGTCGGCCACATCAGGCATGCCGAGCCCGCCGAATTCCGCGTCTTTTTCGAAAGGTGCTGCCCAGAAATGCGGCCCGTCGCCGATCGTTGCGGAGCCGAGCGCATTGACTGCGACGATCGCCGCGATGCGATGCCCGGTGCTGCTGACGGCGCTGGCCGAGCCGAGCCCGCCCTTGACGGTGGCCGTCGTCGCCCCTGTGCCTGCACCTGTCGTGCCGAGCGCGAATGTGCCCTTGGCCGCAGCCTGCAGTGCCGTATAGCCCATGTCGCGATAGGGGGAGTGAAGGCCCCAATCCTTGTCGCCGCCATTCAGCAGGTCCATCAGGATCGCCTGCGGCACGATCGGGATGCGCACCGACCCGACGGCAAAGCCGCGGCCGCGCTCGCGCAGGCCCGCCTGCACGCCGCCGGCGGCATCCAGCCCGAAAGCCGAGCCGCCGGAGAGCACGAAGGCATCCACGGCATTGACGGTCATCGACGGATCGAGCAGGCCGGTGTCGCGCCCGCCCGGCGCACCGCCGAGCACCGTGCCGGATGCGACGGCCGGTTCGTCGAAGACGATGACCGTGACGCCGGAACCGAGCGCAAGGTCGGTCGCATGGCCAATGGAAAGACCTTCGATATCGGTGATGAGATTGAGAAGATCGGGCAAGGGCGGATCCTTATGCGGGAAGGCGGCCGGTAGGACTGTACTGCATAATTTCTTAAATCGGAATCGATTTAAGGACAAAATTATGCAGCAATTCAAAGTGTTACAGCCTTTGCGCGTTCATAAAGACGCGCGGCGCTGCAATGCCCTCAAAAAACAAGACCGGCCCCATGTGGCGGGACCGGTCGGACATCGGGAAAAGCCGCGAATGCTAATCGCGGCCTCATGCCCTCAGGCATGAAGCGGCTTCGGATGACGGCGGGTCATCAGGTCATGGATGGCTAACCGCACCTCATCGGGCGAGCCGAAACGCTGCTCGTCGAGGTCGTGGACATGAAATTTCACGGCGATGAACTTCAGCCGATCTTCATCGGGAATGACGATCCCGACGGGAACGCCTGCATATTCGATAACTTGCTTCTTCATAGATAGAACTCCTGCCGCGCGACATGCGCAGCCATGGCGAATTGACTTGTCTGGTACCGTTGAAAGGAGGACGAACGTCACATTCGACAGTTCGGGCGGGAGAGGGCGCCCGGACGGTCATTGCCAAGCACAGATCGCCCAAGGAGATCGGCGAGAATATCGATGTCTATCATGCTCGTTCCTTGTGTTGGCGTTGCACTTGAGTGGTCCCGGTAGAGCCCGGGGCCGGTGAAGGCTGTCTTCTATAATCCACTAACTTAGTAGAGATTATCTGATAGCCTGTCAGAAACATATTCCGAAACGTGTCAAAATATCGACGATCCGAAAAAATTCATTCCGTCACAGCCCGAACTTACAGAAAGAAACATATCAGCTCTTCGTTAAATTCGCATGACAGAATCGAACTTCGATCGATCACAGCGGCAGACATAAGAAGCCTTGCTGTATGAGGCAATGCCCCGTTTCATTAAAAATCGAAATGCCTCGAAATGACCGATTTGGTTAATGCTGGAAGCCCTGTGTCACCAGCCTTCTTCGAGCACCTTCTCCAGCATGTCCGCGAAAAAATCCGCGCTGTCGATGCTGAGGCAGAGCGGCGGTTTGATCTTCAGCACATTTTGGTGATCGCCGGTCGGCTGCATGATGACGCCGAGGTCGAGAAGCCGGTCGCAGATTGCAGCCGTCTCTTCCGTCGCCGGTTCCAGCGTCGTTCTGTCGCGGACGAATTCGAGGCCGAGATAGAGGCCCATGCCGTGCACGGCGCCCGCAATCGGATGGCGGTCGATCAGCGCGGCGAGCCGCGCCTTCAGATGATCGCCGACCGCCCGGGCATTTTCCTGCAACTTTTCCTCGGCCATGATGTCGAGCACCGTCATGCCGGCGATGCAACTGACGGGGCTGCCGCCGGTGGAGGAAAAGAAAGTGCCCTCCTTCTCCAGCGATTGCGCAATCTCCCGCGTGGTGATGACGGCGCCGAGCGGATGGCCGTTGCCCATGCCCTTGGCGACGGTGATGATATCAGGCACGACGCCCTGCTGCTCGAAGCCCCAGAAATAGTGCCCGAGCCTGGCATAGCCGACCTGCACTTCGTCGGCGATGCAGACGCCGCCGCGAGCGCGTACCTGCGCATAGAGCTCCTTGAGATAGCCTTCCGGCAATGGAATGCCGCCGGCATTGCCGTAGACCGATTCGGCGATGAAGCCCGCAAGGCCTTCGCCCGCAGCATCTATTGCCTCCAGCACCGGCGTCGCCATGCCGAGATAATCCGCTGCCGTATCGGGACCACGGAAGTCGCCGCGATAGGTGTTCGGCGAAACGATGGTATGCACCCAGTCCGGCCGGGTGGTCGGTGCCTGCGGATTGTCGGCGATCGAGGTGGAGACGGCGTCGCTCGCCGCTGACCAGCCATGATAGGCTTCGAGCAGGCAGAGCATGTTGCGCGCGCCGCTATGGGCTTGCGCCAGCCGAAGCGCCAGATCGTTCGCCTCCGAGCCGCTGTTGACCAGGAAGACCGCATCGAGCCCATCCGGCGACAGGGCGGCGATGCGTTCGGAAAATTCCGTGATCGCGGCGTAGTGAAAGCGCGAATTCGTGTTGAGCCGCAGCCATTGCGCGCTGATCGCCGCCGCGAGCTTGGGATGGCCATGGCCGAGAATGGTGACGTTGTTGACCATGTCGAGATAGGCGCGGCCCTCGACATCGAACAAATGCTCCTTCCAGCCGCGCTCGATCTGCGGCGGCGCCGCATAATAATTCTTCTGCGGCCTTGCGAGATGCGCCCGCCGCCTGGCGAAGAGTTTGGCGGTTTCAGGTTGCGGCGCATCCGCTTGCGGGCTGAGAAGCAGCGAAGGCGAAGGGCAGAGCACCGACCAGGCCGCCGCCGTGCGCGGCGTCGCAAAAAGCGGCGGTTCGAGACCGGCGACGCTGCAAAGCTGGACGCGCAGCCCGCCGAGCGACGACGCCTCTCCGAAAACAGTGCCGAGCGAATCGCCGGCGGCGATCTCGGCTCCATCCTCGACGGAGAGGTCGAGCCCATCGAGATGCAGGGTCATGTTGTCGCTGGCGAGCGTCAGATGCTGGTCCTTCCAGCCGATGCGGCCGGCAAAGGGCGCGGCAATCGCGCTGCCTGCGGCAAGGCATATGTCGACATGCAGAGCGCAGGTCGCCTGTCCCTTCGCGGTTCCCGCGCGGGAAAGCCGATATTCGCCGTAGCGCGTCGCTGCCGTACCGTTTTCGGTTGCCATGCGGGCAAGCAGCCGCCAGTCCATGTCCGTATTCAGCCAGTTGCCGGCGGAAAAATGCGGGCTCCGTACCCCAAGATCGACATAGGCGATCCCGGCGGGATCGATGTCAGGCAGCAACGGCAGCCATCCCGATGTTTCCGGCGCGGTGACATCTACGCCGGCTGCCTTGAGGATCGCGGCTTCCATGAGATCGAAGGGAACCGACATCGCCGTATCGAAGATCGCCCGCTCGCGGTCGAGATTGTCGCGGACATAGTCATTGTCGGGATCGACCGAAATCTGCTGCTCGCCGCTGGCGACGAGAATGACCGCGCGTGCGACGATCAGCGGCCAGAGCGCCTTCAGTTCCTCCTCGCTCAGCGGATAGATCGCCTGATAGGCGGTGACGGCGGGCAGGATGTGAAAGGGGTCGCCATCGGCCTGATGCAGCAGCGAAGCGCAGGTGACGGCGAGATCGCCGACCAGCCAGCCGCGGATGATGTCGCCGAAATCGATCACCCCGTCGGGGATGATATGGCCATGGGCGTCACGGTGGCCGACGACATTGTCGCCGGTGACGTCGTGATGCACGGCCTGTAGCCGAAGCGCCGGCGCCAACGGCTGGATGCGGCGGACGGCCATCACCATGGTCTTGGCGATCCGGTCGCGCGCCGCACTGTCGGTGATGGCCGAAAGCAGCTGCACGGCAACGGGACCTGCCCGTCTGAGATCCCATTGCAGGCTGCGGTCGAGACCGGGATGGTTGAAATCGGCAAGCGCCTGCGCCAGCCTGGCGCAGAGCGCGCCCAGCGCCGCCACGGAAGCCGGCGCCAGATAGATCAGCTCCGTCAGCCCCTGGCCTTCCAGATACTCCAGCAGCCGGACCTGATAGCCCTGCCCGCGCACGGTAAGGACGACGATCTCCCGCCCCTCATTGGTGGGGATCACCTTCGGAACGCGCGGCGCATCTTGCCGGCTATTGAGGTGACGGATCGCCGCATTCTGCGCTTCGAGCTCGCGGATCTCGTAGGCGGCGTGGCAGATCTTCAGGACGTAGCGACCCCTCTCGCTATCGACGCGATAGTTTCGATCCTGCTGGCTGCCGAGTTCGGCAAGCGTGCCGGATAGGCTGTAATGAGCAAGGAGGATCTCTTCCGCATCGGTGGCGGTCACATCGGGGCGCGGCAGCGCCATGCGATCAACAAGCGCCTCGTCGGTCATGACACCCCTCCCGCAGCATGATTCGATTACCTATTGAACGAGATAATCAAGTACTTGCCGCTGGCAGGCAACGGGGATTGTCGTTTGCCAGCAAAAGAGATGCAGGGCTGCGCTCAGCCCATGCGTTCGGAGGCGTAGCCGCCGGGGCTTGCCGGGAAGACCACGGTGCGGTTGCCGTTCAGGAAGGTGCGGTGATGGATATGCGCATGGATGGCGCGCGCCAGCACCTGGCTTTCGACATCGCGGCCGATCGAGACGTAGTCGTCGGGCGACTGCGCATGGGTGATACGCGCCGTGTCCTGCTCGATGATCGGGCCTTCGTCGAGATCGGCGGTGACGTAATGCGCCGTCGCCCCGATCAGCTTCACGCCGCGTTGATAGGCCTGCTTGTAAGGGTTGGCGCCCTTGAAGCTCGGCAGGAAGGAATGGTGGATGTTGATGATCTTCCCGGACATCTTCTGGCACATCGCATCCGAAAGCACCTGCATGTAGCGCGCCAGCACGATCAGCTCGGTTCCGGTCTGTTCGACGATATCCATGATCTGGCCTTCAGCCTGCAGTTTGTTCTCCTTCGTCACCTTGATGTGGTGGAAGGGAATGTCGTGGTTGACCACGACTTTCTGGTAATCGAAATGGTTGGAGACGACGCCGACGATATCGATCGGCAGGGCGCCGATCTTCCAGCGGTAAAGCAGGTCGTTCAGACAATGGCCGAAGCGCGACACCATCAAGAGCACCTTCATGCGGGCACTGCCGTCATGGATCTCGGCATCCATGGCGAACCGCTTGCAGATCGGCTCGAAGCCTTCCTTGAGTTCGGCAAGCGGCACGCCTTCCTCGGAGATGAAGCTGACGCGCGTGAAGAACCTGCCGGTATCGAGATCGTCGAACTGCGAGCTGTCGACGATGTTGCAGCCCTTGTCTGCCAGATAGCTCGAAATCGCCGCCACGATGCCGCGCGTAGACTTGCAGGATACCGTCAATACGTAACTTGTCATGTCTTTCCCTCTTCCCTCTCCAAGGCCGCCGCCGTGCTTAGATCAAAGCCCGGACCGCGAACAGGCCGGCGCACTTTCATTCATGCGACAAATTGCAAGAGAAACCATCACCTTTGCGCAAGTTCTCTCATTGCCCAGTCTGAAGCTTAGGAGAAGTTGCGCGAAAAACTGTACCGTCAGCGCCGCTTGGATGCGTAATCTCGCCTTCGACGCGCTTTAGGCTGGCGGCCGACTCGCCACCGCAACCTTCCGGCGGCGCGGCGAGGTGATCTCATGGATGATCGCACCGCCGATCGACGAGAGCACCAGCGAGAGCATCACGAAGAGCACCGGCTGCTGCAGGATGCCGATCGGCAGACGGTCCGCGGCGACCCTGAGAAAAGCCAGGGTGAAGGCGTGGGTGATATAGATGCTGTAGGAGCAGTCGCCGAGATAGTTCAGCCATCCCACTACCGGCAGCCTGGAAAAATCGATGGAGATCGCGCCGTAGACGATGAAGATCGCCGGGATTCCCCAGGCATAGAACCGGCTTTCCGGTGGCATCAGCGCCTCGTTGATGAACAGAAACGCAAAGCCCATGGCAAGGGCCGCCCAAGCCCAGCGGTTCGGCAGAAGCACCTTCTGTCCGTAGAGCCAGCCGAGCACGACACCGGCGAGAAACTCCAGCATGATCGGCTCGCCGTAGAACCGGGTCACCGTCGTTTCCGGCAGCAGCCGGCAGGCAATCAGGATGACGGCAAAGACGGCAAACATCGCCGGGATGCGCCGAACTTCCTGTAGCGGCAATAACAGCGCGAAGACGAAGTAGAAGAACATTTCGTAATTCAGCGTCCAGCCGGGAACGACCACCGGCGTGATCGTGCTCGGATCGGCAGGATTGCTCCATGGCAGGAAGAACAGCGAGGCGATGAGATGCGGCAGGTCGAACACCGTCGATTTCAGCAATGATGGAGCGACCAGCGCCACAGTCGCCGAAAATAGCGTCGCCAGCCAGTAGAGCGGCACGATCCTCTTGATGCGTCGGCGGGCGAAATCGATCGGGCTCATCGCGCGTCCGCTCGTCGTCAGCCACATCACGAAGCCGCTCAAGACGAAGAAGATGTCGACGCCGGTTTCGCCATAGATGAAGGCGGTGGCATCGATCGCGGGATTGACCTTGGCAAGCTGCAATACCGCGTGGAAATAGACGACCATCAGCGCCGCGATGGCGCGCAGATATTGAAGCTGGACAAGCATCGAGCGTCTTGCTCCCCAGAGCATGATGCCGAAAAGTGTGGGTGGTTTTCGGACGAAATCATGCTCTATTTCTTTGATTTAGAACAGGATTCAGACTTTAGGCCAATCCGGCCTAAAATCATCCTTTTCTAGGGCTCGCGCGGACAGGCGCCGCTGCGGTCAACTCAATACATCTGCCCGACGACCCTGCCGGATGCGCGGGCTGTCATGGAAGCGCATATATCCGACGACGAACCAGAGGAGACCGGCGATCTTCATCGAGAAGACCGCGGTTCCCCCGATCATCATATTCAGAAAAATGAAAAGAGAAAGTGAATGGGCGCAGCGCCGCTGTGCCGCCGTGCGCCCGGCGGGAAAGAGGCAGACGAACAGCCACAAGGCGATGACGCCGAAGATTGTCGCCGCGTAGATCAGGTAGACATAGCCGCTGTCGGCGAATTCGGCGACCCGGTCGACCGAAAGCCCGAGGATGGCAAGCGGATCGAGCTCCATGATCTTCTTCATCGTCAGGTTGATGCGGCCGGTGAAATTGTCGCCCGTCGCATTGGGTTTCATCACGTAGACGAGGAAGCCGGCGGCGACGATCAGCGGCATCAGCGCCAGATTGAAATTCTTCGGGATCTTCGGAAAGACGAAGTAACCGACGATGCAGGCACAGCAGAAGATCAGCATCGTGCGCGTGTCGTTCGTCACCAGGATCAGCACGGCCGTGCCGACCATCAGCAACCGGTCCCAGCGGCCAAGCCTCTCCCACATCGAAATCAGGTAGACCGCGATCACGCCGCAGAAATTGGCGAGCGACACCTGCTCGAGGAAGATCGAGGAGGAACGGTGGTCGATGATGCCGAAAGAGAAGCGCTCGGGAAAGCCGAGCGCGTTCTGGAAGAGGCCCGTCGTATTGTAGCTCAGCGGCAGCAGCCCGCGCGTATTGGCGAAATAATCGGACGGGTGGACGATGCTGACATAGAACGGCACGCTGACGATCTCGAAGATCAGGAAGATCATGACGGCAAGACTTGCCCAGCGAAAGGCGAGCTTCATCGTTTTCTCGTTGCTCCAGCCGCCGAGCCCGGTAAAGCAGAAGATGATCAGCACGTTGCGGAAGTGATCGATGAACAGCATGCGGTTGAGCACGCTGACATAGATGGTCACGACGAGCGTGAACAGCAGGAACAGGAAGGCCGGCAGATCGGTCTCGTAGATCCCCTTGTGCAGGATATAGATGATGGCGCTCGCCATGATCAGGCCTTCGCTGGCGGCGACATGCGTCATCGAGAGCGGCACAATGTTGTGGTTGATGAAGGCGAGAATGCCGTTGTAGAGCACGGAGAGCAGCCCGAGCCAGAGCACCGTATGATCGGTGCGCGATGCCCTGCCGGCGGCATCGAGCCGGTTGCCGGCGACAGTGCCGGCCACAGTGAATGTCGCTGTCCTCTGATCGACGACCGCCATGCTCATTTCCCCGCGGGTTTGACGGCGGAGCAAATGCCGGCACCGGCTTTTGCCGCCTCGGCAAGAAGCCGCATCTGCGGCCGCTCAGGGCCCTTGCGCGGCTGGACGTTGAACGGCTCGTCCGCCGGCCACCAATCGCCGGCCGCCCAGTAGGACCAGCCGAGCCACACATCGCTATTGCCGGACATGGTGGCGTAGATTTCGGTCAGCCCGCTCATGCAGTCCTTGTCGGTGGAGGCGCCAAATTCGCCGAGAAAACCGCGCTTGTGGTTCTGCTTCAACCAGGCGGTAACGCCGTTGATCGCCGCGACCGCGGCGGACGCACCTTCACAGGTCGGATGGGTGCCGGAGGAATCGGCATCGAGATACTGGTGGACCTCATAGGCGTAGAAATTGAGCGGATCGCGCACACCGAGCATCACCGTGCCGTTGGCGCCGCCGATCACATCCTTTTCCCAGCTGCCCGCGCCGCTCCAGGCGGTGCCCGGCACCAAGATGAGGTTGCGCGCGCCGACAGCGCGGATGCTGCGGATCGCCGCATTGGCCGCATCCAGCCAGTCGGTCGCCTTGATGTCGTGCGGTTCGTTCATCAGGCCGAAGAGAACGCCGTCCTGATTGGCGAATTCGACGGCGAGCCTTGCCCAGAAGTCACCGAAGGCGGCATCCGTCGCCGGCGCTGTGCCGACCTGGGTCTTGTCGTAATAGCCGAAATTATGCGGGTCGAGCAGAACCGCCATGCCGTGCTTGCGGATCAGGCCGATCGTATCTTTGATCCGCTTGAGCTCATCCTCGTCGAGCCGCCCGCCGAGTGCGGGCTGCAGCCGCTCCCAGCGGAAGGGCAGCCGGATAATCGTCATGCCCTTCTTGGCGAAATAGCCGATCGTGTCTTCGCTCGGGTAGGTGTAGTTGGTGCCGTAGATGCCGCCGCGCTCGCCATATTCACCGCCGGACAAATTGACGCCGCGGTAGCAAGGGGCCTCAGCCGCAAGGACCGGCGACGGGGTGAGAGCGGCCGCAAGCAGCAGCGCTGTCAGATGTCGTGTCGTCCTCATGGCATCCTCGCAATCGCGGCAAATCGCAACATCGGCGTCGCTGACGTTATTTTAACGGTCCGTTAGCTAAGAATTTCTAAAGTATCGGCACCTCGGCTTCAGTCTTTCACGCTGGGCGGGACACGAGTGCGCGTATGAACCAGTATGACAGGAACAGGATAAGCCGGCTCCCTGGCTGGCGCAGTTTTGAGCCGTCTCAGACTGCGCCGGAAGGCGTGGGCATGCGCAGTCCCGTCGTCCGCCCGGATGATTTCGTCCGGCCATCGCCCGAACCTGCCCCGCCCCCCTTCGTGCCGCCGGCAAGCATTGCGGAAACCCGCCAATATGAGCGTCCGGCACCTCAGCCTCAGCCTGCAAGACAGCCTGTCGCGGACGCGCCGCCGAATGCAGAGTCCGCGCCGGCCGCACCGCTTCTCGACCTCCGCTCCAGTATCGCCGCGATCTGGAGCCGGCGACTGATCGTGCTGGGTTTGGCGCTTCTCGGAGCCCTCGCCGGCGGGGCGGTGGCGCCGCGCATCGCCCAGAAATTCACCGCCATCAGCAGCCTCTATTTCGATCCGCGCCAGATCGGCCTTGCCGATGCCGGCGCGCAATCGTCGGGTCCCTCGCCGGAAATGATCTCGGCGCTGATCGACAGCCAGGTGCAGATCCTGACCTCGGGCAATGTGCTGCGCCGCGTCGCCGAAGCCATGAAGCTCGACCAAGATCCCGAATTCACCGGCGGCCGCACGGATGGCGCCGCCGTGATCGGCACTCTGCAGAAGGCGCTGGTCATCACCCGTGAGGCCAGCACCTATGTCGTCTCGCTTGCCGCCACGACCAACGATCCCGAAAAATCCGCAAGGCTTGCCAACCAGGTCGTCACCTCCTTCACCGAGGAGGAGAACAGTGCCTCGAACGGCATTTACGAAAATACCTCCTCAACGCTCGACGGTCGCCTCAACGACCTGCGCCAGAAGGTGCTGGAGGCCGAGCAGGCTGTCGAAACCTTCCGCGCCGACAACGACATGGCCGCGACCGAGGGCAACCTGATTTCCGATCAGCGGCTCGTTTCGCTGAACACGATGCTGGTGACGGCACAGGAAAAGACCATCCAGGCAAAGGCGCGCGCCGATGCCGTCGCCAACCTCCGCGTCGAGGACATCGTCGCCGGCAACCAGGCGGAGGGCGGCGTCACCTCGCCGCTCGTCAGCCTGCGTCAGCAATATGCCACCCAGGCCGCCGCCGTCGGCAGCCTCGAAAGCCAGATGGGCACGCGTCATCCGCGCCTGCAGGCCGCCCGCTCCTCGCTGCAGAGCATTGGCGGCGAAATCAAGGGCGAATTGCAGCGTCTCGTCACCTCGGCAAGGGGCGAATACGAGCAGGCAAAGGCCGCCGAGGACAGCATCGCCAAGGAACTTGCCGTGCAGAAGGCGTTGCAGGCGAGTACCTCCGACAAGCAGGTGGAATTGAACGAATTACAGCGCAAGGCGACGGCGGCGCGCGATATTTACGAGACGGTGCTGAAACGCTCTAGCCAGACGAGCGAGGAGCAAAACTTCAACCGGAGTAACATTCGCGTCATTTCGCCGGCCGAGCCGCCGGTCAAGGGAGACGGTCCCGGAAAGACGATTCTATTGGTTGCCGGCGTCATCGGCGGTTTTCTCGCCGGTTTCGTCGTCGGCGCGGGCTTTGCGATTCTCGCCGGCCTCTTCAGCCATCCCGTCATCAGAAGTTATTTCAGGAAGTCTCCCGCTGCGGCCGCTTGATGACGGTCGTCGGTTTTCCTACATCGGGGAAGCGGCCTATTGCCGGCAGGAGAGTTCCCATGCGGCCAATGATGATGCTTCTGATATTGCTCGTTGCAGTATCGAGCCTCGCCCCGGCGTCCGCCTTTGCCGTCGACTGGACGAAATCCGTCGATCCGGGCGTTCAACCTCTTTATCCCTACAAAGGTCTTCCCGGCGTCAAGGCGCAGCCGGACAAGAAGGAAGAGGAATCCTACAATTGCCGCACCGAAACCGTGCAGATCCGCCGCCGCTATGACGAGATCTTCCGTTCGGGCGGCATGCCGACGCTGATGTATGTCTGCGAACGCGACGGCTTCATCTCGATGGACGACAAGGTTCCGCTCCGCGGCCACTATCAGCCGGTGCGGTGAGGGGTTTCAGGCGGTCAGCAAAGCCGATGGATGCGCCTGTCTGAAACATTCGATCGGAAGCTCCATCCTGAGATAGTCGAAGCCGGCATTCGCTTCCGATCGATCGACGATCGAATACTTGACCATGCCCTCTTCCTCCGCGCGCCGCAGCGGCAGGCTTTCGGCTGCCGCAAAGCCCAGCCGCTTTTATAGGCCGATCGCTTTTTCATTGTGGCAGAAGACGTGCAACGCGGCGGTTTCGACCCAAGTCGGAGCCGTCTGGCCGGATCCGACTTGTCCTTGAGACTGACGATATCGACCTGCGCCATGAACGACTATCCCTGATTCCGCTCACGCCTTGCGGCAGACACAGTAGCCGCCCGGAGAGGAGGACAGCACGAGCTTGCCGTTCAGAACCGGATCGACTTCGAAGCGGTCGGTTTCCGCCAGATAGTCGGTGACGGCCTTCAGCGGCTCATTGCCGCGCAGCCATACCTTGGAGCGCTTTGTGAAGGCCTGTTCCTCGGTCAGGTGGCCGATGAACGTGTCGGCGACGACGAGGTAGCAGCCTTCCGTTACCAGCGGACCGTAGGCGCGGCATTCCGCCAGAACATGCTCGTAGGAATGGTCGCTGTCGAGCACCACCATCACCCGGGCCCCCGGCGGGATCTCGGCCTTCACGGCGGCAAGCACGTCGTCGTCGACCGAACCGCCCTGGATCATCTTGATGCGGCTCGACATCGGATGGGATTCGATCGACTCGCGATTATGGGCGCGGATGTCGATGTCGATGCCGACAACCTTGGCCGCGTCGTTGCCCATGGCGGCGAGGATCGACGCCATGAAGATCAGCGAGCCGCCGCGCGCGATGCCGGTTTCGATGATGACATCGGGCTTGGTCGCCCAGATGACTTCCTGGGTCGCCAGGATATCGACCGGAAGCTGGATGATCGGTACGCCCATCCATGACCAGAGATAGGAATAGTCGAACTTGTCGAGCCCGATCAGCGTGTTCAGCGATTGTTGGAAACTTGCCTCATCCTTGCCGAGCGCAAGCGACATTTCCCGCTTGTGGGCTTCGAATTCGAGACGATCGTCCTTCGTGGTCATGACTATTCTTTGTCCTTCGCTGTGGGGCTGTCTTAGACCGACTGCCGCAATGCTGTGCTGTTGTGATAGATCCGCCCGGCCGCCACATCGAGCAGCGTTGCCGCCACCCGGTCGATATCGGCTTCGCTCATGTCGTGATAGCTGGGCAGGTTGATCGCGCGGCCCGGAATGCTCCAGGCGTTCACGTTCTGTGGCCGATCCTCAAACATGGAGAGGCTGGAGAGGGGATAGAAGAAGACGCGCGCGTCGATATTGGCGGCCTCGAAGGCCTGCTGCATCATCTCGCGGGTGGTACCCGTCGACGGATGAAAGACTGCGGTCGGCATCCACGCACCGTTGATCGTGCCGCTATATTCCGGGTTCATCGAGATGCCGGGCAGGGCGGAAAGCCGGACCATATAGGCCGCGAGGATCTCCCGCTTGCGGGCGACGAGCTCTTCGATGCGTTCGAGCTGTGCGCAGCCGATGGCAGCCTGGATGTTGGACATCTTGTACTTGAAGCCGATCTCGTCGGGCCAGAACTGCTTGGTTTGGCCGCGAGCCCGGCCGTGATTGCTGAGCGTCAGCACCCGTTCGTAAAGCGCGGCGTCGTTGGTGACGAACATGCCGCCTTCGCCCGTCGTCAATGTCTTTGTGCCGTGGAATGAGAAAGTGCCGAAGGCGCCCATCGAGCCGGCGCGGCGGCCGTGCCAGACGGAGCCGACCGCTTCGGCCGCATCTTCGATCACCGGAATGCCCGTCCGCCTGCCGATCTCCAGCAGTGCGTCCATGTCGCAGAGATTACCGTAGAGATGCGTGGCGATGATGGCCTTCGTCTTCGGCGTGATATGGCGCTCGACCTCGCCCGGATCGATGCACCAGGAATCCGGCAGCACGTCGACGAAAACCGGCTTGGCGCCGAGATGGACGATCGGCGAGACGGTGGCGACCCAGTTGGTGTCAGCGAGGATCACTTCGTCGCCTTCGCCGACGCCGAGCGCGGCCAGGCCCATGTGCATGGCGCCGGTGCAGCTCGAGGTCGCGATGGCGAAGCCGCTGCCGAGATAGGTCTTGAAGTCGCGTTCGAAGCGGTTGATGTAGTCGTAGCAGTGTGCGCCCCAGCCGGTCGCTGCCGCATCTGCGGCATAATCGGTTTCAAGCTGGGTGATGGAAGGCTTGGTGTAGAAGATCCTGTTTGTCATGCCGCTAATTTCTGTTGAATTGAAATCAAGACGCAGGCGCCCGCCACGACGCTAGTTTTCGAAGCTGGCGCGAGGCTCACATGATGATGTGCCGGGCGAGATCGTGCTCGTGGAACACGAGATTGGGCAGGTAGCCCGAGTGCTACGCTGTTGACCGTGATCGCTCCAGCCTCACATAAGGTTCCGATGAAAGATGGAAAATGAGACATTTGTGCCCGCTTGCCCTTCGCAAGGACGTCCGCCGCAAATGCGCCACTTGTTCAGGTAGGAAGGTTTGTAAAGTTCATGACCACCAAGGATGATAGGCAGGAGTTCGAGGCCAGCAAGCGCGAAATGAGCCTCGCTCTAGGTCGTGACACGGATGTCTTCCGTCAGACGCTCGATACTCTGGTGAGCCTGGACAAATACGACTATTCCTATCTGTGGTCTTGGATGGGCATGCCAATCATCCAAATGCCCGCCGATGTGATGGCCACCCAGGAAGTTATCTGGGCCACCAAGCCAGACGTGATCGTTGAGACGGGCGTGGCGCGTGGCGGATCGATGATCTTCCAGGCTGCCATGCTACAACTGATTGGCAAGGGCAAGGTGGTCGGCGTAGATATCGACATTCGCGCCCATAACCGTCAGGCGATCGAATCCCATCCGATGGCGCATCGCGTCGAACTGATCGAAGGGCCATCCACCTCCGCCGAAACCATGGCGAAGGTCAAGGCGTCTATCCCTGAAGGGGCCTCGGTCATGGTCATTCTCGACAGCGATCATAGCAAGGCGCATGTACTGGATGAATTACGCAATTACGCGCCGCTGGTGACAGACGGCCAGTATCTCGTCGTTGCCGATACGATCCTTGGCCGTTACGAACCTTCCCAGGTCCCGACCAAACGCTCCAAGGTTCTCTTACCTGGCGATGAGCCCTTGGTTGCCCTCAATGATTACTTGCAGGAAACGGATCGTTTCGAGTTGGATACCGTCATCAATGGAAAGCTCGTTCTCTCCAGTTCTCCGGGCGGCTATCTTCGATGTGTGCGGTCCTAAGCATGCGATTAATGCGATCAAATCAAAAATTCTCGTCGATTAGTCGACGTACTTTGGGGCCGACGGAGTATGGAGGTATCGGATGCATTTAGGCTCGACATTTTACGACGAGACTGAACTAAGATCCCTGCCGTTCCGGCATCTTGGGTCGAACGTAAAGATTAAAAGAACCGCCGGACTTTTTTTCGTGGAGAATATCTCCATCATGGATGACGCGCGGATCGATGATTTCACCATCATTGTGGCAAGTAGGGAACACGTTGAGATTGGATGTAATGTGCACATCGCGTCACAGTGTTATATATCTGGGAGTGACGGCTTCGTCATGGAGGACTTTTCGGGTTTGGCACCAGGTGTCAAAATCTACACCTCAAGCGATGACTACACGGGTGAAAAGATGACCAACCCGACTCTGCCGCGCCATCTTATTGGCGGCCCTGCTGGGAAAGTCGTCCTCCGCAAACATGTGATTATCGGCTCCAACTCGGTCGTTTTGCCTAAGGTAACAATTGAGGAGGGAAGTTCTGTAGGTAGCCTATCTCTCGTAAATAAGTCTCTCCCTGCATGGGGAGTATACGCTGGTATCCCCGTCAGGCGTTTACGCGATAGATCTCAAAATCTTCTGATCCTTGAGAAAGAACTGCGAGCATCACAGGCCTGATAGGCAAGCTATCGCCCCGCAGAGCGTGATCCACGCGCTGAAGCGGTCGAGATTGTGGACGGCAACCTCGCGCCCCAGCCGGTGGCGGCGGCATCGGCAGCATAATCCGTTTCGAGCTGGGTGATCGAAGGCTTGGTGTAGAAGATCCTGTCTGTCATGCCGCTAATTTCTGTTGAATTGAAATCAAAACGCAGGCGCCCGCCACGACGCTAGTTTTTGAAACTGGCGCGAGGCTCACATGATGATATGCCGGGCGACATCGTGCTGGTGGAACACGAGATTGGGCAGGTAGCCGAGTGCTACGAAATACTCCCGGTCGTTGTCGGCGCTGACGAAGACGGCGGTGCTTTCCAGCGGACTGTCGCTGAGTTTCACTGTCACCTTCACCTTTTCGCTGAGGCCGAGTTCGCGCATCAGGCCTTCGAGCGCGGTGATTTCCGGGAAACCGCCGAGAAGCAGCGTATCGATGCCGATTGCCGAATTCACTTCGCTCACCAGCGTCTGGATGGCGACCATCAGGGGCAGCCTTTCACGGAAACTGCGAATTTCCGGGTGGTCGAGCATCCCGCCCCACATGATGCGGGTATAGAGTTCATAGGCCTTGATGAAGTTCTTGCGCTCCGCCCAGAAGCGAAAGGCGACCGCCATGCGATTGAGAGTGAAGATCTTGCACATCTCGTCATACTTGAGATGCGTCTCGGGCGTCAGGTTCAGCGCCCCGCGCCTGGCTCCCGTATAGAGAAAATATTCAAGCCCGCCGCGATAGCGATCCCAGCTCGTCATGACGTCGTTGGTGCCTTCTTGCGGACGGTCGCGGACGATCGCCGAATTGGCGATGGAACGGTAGAACAGGCGCTGCAGGAAGGAGACCGCGCCCTGATCGAGGAAATGCGCAAGGAACGGGAACGGATAGAAGCAGAATTCCCGCGGGATCCAGGCCGACCGCAGGGTCGACGAGCGGTAGATCGCGATTTCCGGAAAGATGTGGCGTTCGCAGATATACTGGAAGACGTCGCCGAAACTTCCCTGCGGAAACTTCCGATCCTCGTTGACATTGTAGAACTTCGTGATGTCGGTTTTGGCGACTTCGTCGTAGAGGAACCACGGCGCATGGGCGCAGGTCACCTCCTGATTGTTGTCGAGATATCTGATGGTTTCGGCCACCGCATCGGCAATCAGGATGTCATCGTCGGCGAGATAGATGAGGTATTCGCCCTTGCCGAGGCGCAGAGCGCTCGTGACGTTTGCCGCGGCGCCGGCATTGGTTTCACGCTTGTAGTAGCGGATCGGCAGCCCGCGGGCGATGAATTCCTCGACCACCTGCTGCGTGCCATCCGTGGAGGCATTGTCACAGATCACGATTTCGAAGGGAAAGTCGAACTTGTAATCGTTCTCGCAGTAGGTCAGCGCGTTTCTGAGATAGGCTTCGCGGTTATAGGTCGGGATGCAGATGCTGAGTTTGATACCGCTCAAAGGCTTGTCTCCTGGCCGTAGCTGTCAAGCGCGGCGTCGCGCTCGCTGATGATGCTCGGCGTGAACGGCCAGGCGATGGAAAAGGCGGGATCGTCCCAGCGGACGCCACGGGCAAGTTCCGGCACATAGGCTTCCGACATCTGGTAGAAGAGCTCGCAATCATCCTCGAGCGTCAGGAAGCCGTGCGCGCATCCGGCAGGTATGTAGAAGGCGTTGTGATTGATGGCATCGAGCTCGACGGAGGCCCATTTGAGATAGCTCGGCGAATCCGGCCTCAGATCAACAGCCACGTCGAATACCCTGCCGCGCGTGGCGCGCACCAGCTTGATCTCCGGCCGCGGTTGGGCTTGGTAGTGCATACCGCGCAGCGTCCCGCGCTTGTGGTTCTGCGAGATATTGCACTGCGGGTAGACGGGGACGAGACCTTGCGCCGCAAAGGTCTGCGCGTCGAAGGTTCGTGCGAACATTCCCCGGTCGTCGGAGCGCGCGTCGACTTCCACGACAAAGGCGCCCGAAACCGCGGTCGGAAGGAATTTCAACCGAGCACCGTCAGTTCCGGCACGGCGACCGCGAAGCGTCCCCCCCAGGCACCGACCCTGCTGTTGGCCGCAACGACCTCGTTCTTGATGTTCCAAGGCAGGATGAGCACGTAATCCGGCTGCGTTTCGTCCATCTTCTCCGGGGCGTAGATCGGCAGTTTGCTCCCCGGCAGGAAATGCCCCTGCTTGTGCGGATTGCGGTCGACGACATATTCGATGAGGTCGGTGCCGACGCCGCAGAAATTCAGCAGCGTGTTGCCCTTGGCGGCAGCGCCATAGGCGGCGACCTTCTTGCCGCTGCGTTTGGCTTCCGCGAGGAAGGCGAGCAGCCCATCCTTGATCGGCGCTACGCGGCTCTGGAAAGCCTCGTAGGTCTCGACCTTGTCGAAACCGGCGGCTGCCTCATCGGTGCGGACCTTGGCAAGTCCGCGGCCGATTGCGTGAACCATGGACGTTGCGCGGCAGGCAAGCACGCGGAGACTCCCGCCATGAGTCGGCAATTCTTCAACGTCAAAGATCTTGAGGCCGTGCGCCGCGAAGACCTTTTCGACGGCGAGCAGCGACAGATAGTAGAAATGCTCGTGGTAGACAGTGTCGAACTGGATATTTTCCATCAGCCGCAGAAGGTGCGGGAATTCGACGCTGACGACGCCGTCCGGCTTCAGTACGGCCGAAAGTCCGCCGACGAAATCGTTGATGTCGGGCACATGCGCCAGCACGTTGTTGCCGATGACAATGTCGGAGGCAAGGCCGCGGGAGACGAGATCGGCAGCGGTTTCCCTGCCGAAGAAGCGCGCTTCCGTGGGAACGCCGATCTGCCGTGCCACTTCCGCGACGTTCTCGGCCGGCTCGATGCCGAGCACCGGCACGCCGGCTTCGACGAAATGCTTGAGGAGGTAGCCATCATTGCTCGCCACCTCGATCACCTGCGATGTCTCGCTGAGACCGAAGCGCTTGCGCGCCATGATCGTAAACTGGCGGGCATGCTCCACCCAGCCGTCGCTGTAGGAGGAGAAATAGGCATAGTGGCTGAAGATATCCTCCGGCGGAACGAAGGCATCGGCCTGCACCAGCCAGCATTCAGAGCAGACGAAGGCGCGCAGCGGATAGGAGGGCTCCGGCTTGTTGAGCTGCTCTTCCGTCAGATAGGCGTTGGCGAGCGGCGTCGAACCCAGATCGACGAAACGATGCTTCAGCGGAGCGTTGCAGAACCGGCAATTGTGCGCTGTCATGATACTGTTTCCTCATATGCCGCGATCTGGCCGAGCGAGAAGGCGCGCATGTCTACGCCCTCGCGGTTGGCCTTGTACCAGGCGGCAGTCCAGTCGATTGTCTGTTGCAGGCTGAGCCGCGGGCGCCAGCCGATGGTGTCGAGCGCAAGCGCCGAGCTCAGCGTCAGCGCCGGAGCTTCCGGCAGATGTTCGCCGGGCGCAAGCCGCCACACGTCTTCGACGCAGTGCGCGCGTCCGAGCGCTTCGGCGAGTTCGGAAACAGTGGCGAAGCTTTCGGGATGCGGACCGAAATTCAGTGCATCCGGCAGATCCCTGCCGCGCTGCTGCGTCAGCACCTCAGCGAAGCTCAGATAACCGCCAAGCGGCTCCAGCACATGCTGCCAGGGGCGGATCGCCGCGGGATAGCGCAGCATGATCGGTTCACCGCCTTCGAAAGCGCGGATGAAATCCGGGATCAGCCGGTCCTTCGACCAGTCGCCGCCGCCGATGACATTGCCGGCGCGGACCGTGGCGAGCCTGAGATCTCGCCCTTTGAAGAAACTGTCGCGGTAGCTCTGGCAGACGAGTTCCGTGCAGGCTTTTGAATTGCTGTAGGGGTCCTTGCCACCGAGCGTATCGGTCTCGACGAAGGGTATGCCGCTGCCGTTATTGGCGTAAACCTTGTCGGAGGTGATGACCAGCACGGTCTTGACGGAGGGCGTCTGCCTGACCGCGTCGAGAACATTGGCCGTTCCCATGACGTTGGTCGAAAAGGTCTCGGCCGGGTTCTCATAAGAGCGCCGCACCAGAGCTTGCGCCGCCATATGGATAACGATCTCTGGCTCGAAACGCCTGGAGAGATTAAGAAGCGCCTCGGCGTCGCGGATATCGACGATGTGATGGCTGCGATCGTCCCAGGGAGCGAGCTTGCGATAGAGCGATGGTTCGGTCTCGGGCGCCAGCGACACCGCGGAAACCTCGGCGCCGAGCCGCTCCAGCCACAGGGAGAGCCACGATCCCTTGAAGCCGGTATGTCCGGTCAGGAAAACCCGCCGCCCATTCCAGAAGTCCGTCAGGCCCATAGCTTCCACGGTGCCTTTCCGGAACTCCAGAGCTCCTCGAGCTGGTTGCGCTCGCGGAGTGTATCCATCGGCTGCCAGAAGCCATCATGCTTGAAGGCGGCGAGCTGGTTGTTGGCGGCGAGCCATTCCAACGGTCCGGCTTCCCAGATCGTGTCGTCGCCCGGGATGAGATCGACCACCGAGGGGTCGAGCACGAAGAAGCCGCCGTTGATGCGCTGGCCGTCGCCCCTCGGCTTCTCGATGAAGGAGGTGATGTACTGTCCCTCGATATTCGTGGCGCCGTAACGTCCGGGCGGAGTGACCGCGCACATCGTCGCCTTCAGGCCATGGCTGCGATGGAAAGCGACCTCGGCGGCGATATCGATGTCGCCGACGCCGTCGCCATAGGTCATGCAGAAGGGTTCGCCTGGCGTCAGATGGTCGCGAATGCGCCCGAGACGGCCGCCGGTCATCGAATGCATGCCGGTATCGACCACGGTCACGCGCCAGTTCGGTCGTGTGCCGCCGTGATAGTTGATGCTGTTGGAGGCGAGGTCGACGGTGATGTCGTTGTGGTGCAGAACAAGGTTTACGAAATATTCCTTGATCAAATAACCCTTATAGCCGGCGCAGATGATGAAATCATTGAGCCCGTGATGAGCATAGATGCTCATGATGTGCCAGAGGATCGGCATGCCCCCGATTTCGACCAGAGGCTTGGGTCGGATACTGGTTTCCTCGGCAAGGCGCGAGCCAAGGCCACCGGCAAGAATTACGACTTTCATCCCAAGCGAACTCCAGAGTGTCTCGTCAAGCTCCGGCAGACCGCCCTCGGAGCCATCCGGGCTCTCGACAGGCGGAACGGCCGTATGTTCATCCTTGCCCCGGTATCCGATTTCGTTCTTGTGCGAGGCTTGCGGGGGTGTCGGAACGGGAGCCGCGCGTTTCGCAGGCCGTGCGTTGAGCAATGGAGCAGCTTGCCGTTCGGCACATCCCGTTCGGCCGAAGGCACGTCCTTCCAGTTTTACGAGGAGCGCCAAGCGGGCGCAATTGATCCGACCAGAAGCGGCCGATCCTGATAGTAAAGCGTCAGATAGCCGGCCGATTGCCCCCGGGCAAAGGCCCGGCGCGTCGGCGGGAAGAAAAAATCCCACTTCGGAATCCCGAAATTCCCCCGCTTCGGGATTCCGAAATTCGACGCCTTTCGCGGGCTGTCGCCGTGGAGAAACATCCAATGATTTCAATCCCGCAGCCAATTTCGGGATTCCGAAGTGCTATATAGATTATGGTGGGAGTCCCCCCGCGCCGCCAAACCTTGGCCGGATCGTGTGCGGTTATGCCTCCAGACGAAGCTGGAAGGAAGCGTCGTCTGCCTCGACGACCTTGGGCTTACGCTTTGTTGCCGCACGGCGTGCTGGCTTGGTGGTTTTCGGCCGAGTGTCGGAGCCGAGCTCGTCTGCCTCGGAGCTGGGCACCAACAGGCCGACCGCAGGCCCCGTAGCGGCTACCTCAATGACCGGCTTCGGCTTCGGCATTTCAATGGCCGGCTTGGCAGCTGACACCTCGCGGGCCTTTATAGGCTCGGGGGTGCTGGCTGGGGTTGTGGCGAATCGGATCATCAGCAAAACTCCATCTGTTCGCTTTATGTTCGCATTTGGGAGTGAGGGAGTCAATGCAGGCCAGCTATCAAGAGCGGCAGGAATAAACATCTAGAAATGAGGGCTTCGGAGAGATCTTGGGAGCTATTGAGCGAACAAGCCTTTGAGCGCATCGCGATTGGCCTTTGTTGCAAGGCACCTGCGCAACTCTAGTTGGAAAGGCTTAACTCCTTGATCTTGGTAGTGATCAAGAATGGAATGGTGCCCAGAAGAGGACTCGAACCTCCACACCCTTTCGGGTACCAGCACCTGAAGCTGGCGCGTCTACCAATTCCGCCATCTGGGCGACGGAGAGCGATGTAAGGGGGTGGCTCCTGACTGTCAACTGGGTTTTTGAAGTTTTTCTGACAGTTGGCGAGAAAGCCGCTGATCACATGGGCGGGAGTGGCGCTAGGCGGGGCATAGCGCTTCGGTGGTCACGCCCTATATAAAGGAAATATCGAAAGGAATGCCACATGCCTATTGCTCGTACGCTTCTGCTCGCCAGTCTTTTAGCTCTTCTATCGCCCGCAATCGCCGGGGCCGATTCGCTGAAGCTGGGCAAGCCGGGGGTCGGGCCGCTGAACACGGGATCGACGCTCTGCGATTTTCGCGGTTGCTTCGGTTTCGGGCCGCAGCAATGGCATCGTCCCGCCTATGTCCAGCCGAACTACCGTCCACGCGGCGCGGGGCCGACCTATTATCGGCCGGGCGCTGCCGGACCGCCGCAACTGACCTATGATCCGCCGCCGGTGCGCAGGGTGCAGCCGAAGCCGCGTGACATGAACAGCCATGCCGCCTGGTGCAGCAACGAGTACCGCTCCTACAATCCGCGGACCGACCGTTTCCTCACCTATGAGGGCATCTACAAGACCTGCCGCTCGCCCTACCGCTGAGCTGTCAGCTTTCGAGCGAGGCGCGGTCGACATGGCCGAGATCGCGGCCGGGCTCGACGATGTCGCGGACCCGCTGTTTCAGCTCCTTCGGCCCGGGAAAACCGCCGTCGCGCTTGCGCTCCCAGATCAGATCGCCATTGACGCGGATCTCGAAATTGCCGCCGGTGGCGGGGATCAGCGCCACTTCGCCGAGGCTGTCGGAAAAAGTATGCAGCAGCTCCTGCGCCATCCAGCTGGCGCGCAGCAGCCAGTTGCACTGGGTGCAGTAGAGGATCGTGACGCGGGCTTTTTCGGTCATGGCGATGTCCTTTCGTTTGCTGAGATTTAAGCCCTGTGGCGCGTGCGCGCAATCGCCCTCGCAGAGCATGATGCCGAAAAGTGTGAGCGGTTTTCGGGCGACATCATGCTCTAACTATTTAATTAAGAACAGGATTCAGATTTTGGGCCGAACCGGCCTAAAGCCTCAATCCTGTTCTGGCGTCTTGCGCGCCGCCCTCCGCCATGGTCTCTTCCCGTGGTCGGCCATACCGGGAAGAACTTATGCGCGTCGCAGTCATCGAAAACATGCGGAATACCGGCCTCGGCGCGCTTGCCGCGGCCCTCGACGAGGCGGGAGCGGAGATCGAGTGGTTCCGGGTGTGGCAGGACGGCATCCTGCCGAAAGATATATCCGGCCATGACGCGCTGGTCGTTCTTGGCGGCGAGCAGAGCGCGCTGGATGACCAAACCCACCCCTATCTGCCGGAACTCGTCCGGCTCACCCGCCGCTTCGGCGATGCCGGCAAGGCCGTGCTTGGCATCTGCCTCGGCAGCCAGATCCTCGCCCGCGCCTATGGCGCCGACAATCACTTAGGAATCGCCCGCGAATTCGGCTGGCACGGGATCGGCGTCACCGCCGAGGGCCGGACCGATCCGCTGCTGTCGGCGCTTGGCGGCGAATTCACCATCTTCGAATGGCATGCCGATACGTTTTCCCTGCCTGAGGGCGCGGCGCGCCTCGCCTCGAGCCCCGTTGCAGAGAACCAGGCCTTCCGCATCGGCCGCGCCGTCTATGGCACCCAGTTCCATTTCGAGGCCAATTCGGAGGTCGTCGCGCAATGGAAGGCCGAATTTCCCGATACGATCGCGCGCATTGCGCCGGGCTGGCTGGAGAACCATGCCGAACTGGCGGCAAGACACGCCGGTGCAGCCGATGCCGCGGGCCTTGCCATCGCACGCGCCTGGGTCAGCCTGATCGAGCGGGAAGAGGTCGAAATGCTGTCGCAGGCCTCGGCTTGAGGGGTGATGCGATGCCGGCCAGCGAACGCGAGAAGATGGCGGCGGGCGAATGGTATTGCTGCCTCGATGACGAGCTTGATCTCTTGCGCCGGCAGGCGCGCTTAGCCGTCCACGCGCATAACACGCTGCCGCCGGATGAGCGTGGCGTCGTCGCGCCGGCCCTGAGGGCGCTCTTTGCGCATGCAGCACTCAATGTCTTCATCGAAGCGCCGTTTCACTGCTCCTACGGCATCAATATCACTCTCGGCGAACGCGTCTATTTCAATGCCGGCTGCACCATTCTCGATTCCGGCCGTGTGAGCATCGGCGATCGCAGCATGTTCGGCCCTGGAGTGCAGATCTATTGCGCCGAGCATCACAAGGAGCCGGCACTGCGCAGCACCGGCATCGAGATCGCCCGGCCAGTGACGATCGGCAATGACGTCTGGATCGGCGGCAGCGCCATCGTCCTCGGCGGCGTCACGATCGGCGACGGTGCGATCGTCGGCGCCGGTGCAGTGGTGACCAGGGATGTGCCGGGCCGGCGCAACCGTGGTCGGCAATCCAGCCCGCATCCGATAACGCCGGCAAAGCGGCCGCGATGACCTCGCCATCTCGACAGCGACGAAAGTTCCGCTAGATCAAAAGGCAAAACGGGAGGACATCATGAGCGAGCGAACCTTACCCACCGAAGGCGGCTGCCGTTGCGGCCGGGTGCGGTTGAAGATCAGCGCCCCGCCGCTGCTCACCATGGCCTGTCATTGCACCGGGTGCCAGAAGATGACATCAAGCGCCTATTCGCTGAGTGCGGCCATCCCGAGCGAAGGCTTCGAGGTGACCCAAGGCGAGCCGGTGATCGGCGGCCTGCATGGCATCACGAAGCATTATTTCTGCCCGCATTGCATGAGCTGGATGTTCACCCGGCCGGAAGGCATGGACTGGTTCGTCAATCTGCGCGCGACCATGCTCGACGATCCGAGCTGGTTCACCCCCTTCATCGAGACATGGACGAGCGAGAAACTGTCCTTCGCCGAGACTGGCGCGGTGCACAGCTACGAGGCGTTGCCCGAGATGGAGGCCTATGAGGGGCTGGTGAAGGAGTATATGGCGCGAAGTTGATCTCAGAAGCCCTGGAAGAGAAAGTCCGTGGCGCCGATGATGGCATCGCTTTTGCCCGATAGATCCGCCACCACTTTTCCAATTTCCGCGGTCGGGACCGATGCCATGCGCTGGGTGGCCATCACATAGGTTTCACCCTCAATAGGAAAGCGTGGGTTCAGTCGCGAGATCGACCAGCTCAGTTCCTGTACTGGATGCAACGGAACCATGACGCGCGAAGGCAGATCGTCAAGCAGATTGGCTTGAAGATCGATGGCCAGGAGATTTCCGCTTTTAAGGCGATAGACGTGAAAGCGTGCCATTAAAACTGACGGTATTTGGCGAAGGGCAAGCCGTGCTTTTCAACATATTCGTTCTCCAGACGGATAGCCTCAGCGTTCTCGATACGCCAAAGCCGCTCGCGCTCCGCCTTTATGGCCTGTGCGATGCCGTCTTCCGCCGCCCGGGATATGTTGATCTGAAGCGCGCGCGCCTGGGAGACCAGATTTTCGTCAAGAGACAGGTTCGCTGCTTTTCTCGTCTGCTGAGCCATAACGATCTCCTCAATTTTATGCGCAGATGATATGCGCATAAAATACCGTTGAGAAGCGTTATTCGTCGCCCATCTTCAGCGCTGCGATGAACGCTTCCTGCGGAATTTCCACCTTGCCGAACTGGCGCATGCGCTTCTTGCCGGCCTTCTGCTTGTCGAGCAGCTTGCGCTTGCGGGTAGCGTCGCCGCCGTAGCATTTCGCGGTCACGTCCTTTCGCAGCGCCGAGATCGTCTCGCGGGCAATGACGTTGCCGCCGATCGCCGCCTGGATCGGGATCTTGAACATGTGCTTCGGGATCAGCTCCTTGAGCTTCTCGCACATGTCGCGGCCGCGCTTTTCGGCGGCCGTCCGGTGCACCATCATCGACAGCGCGTCGACCGGTTCGCCGTTGACGAGGATCGACATCTTCACGAGGTTGCCCTCGCGGTGGTCGGTCAGCGTGTAGTCGAAGGAGGCATAACCCTTCGAGATCGACTTCAGCCGGTCGTAGAAATCGAAGACGACTTCGTTGAGCGGCAGGTCGTAGGTCAGCATCGCACGCGTGCCGACATAGGTAAGCTCGATCTGGATGCCGCGCCGGTCCTGGCAGAGCTTCAGGATGCTGCCGAGATAATCGTCGGGTGTCAGGATTGTCGCGCGGATCCACGGCTCGTGGATTTCCGAGATTTTGACGACATCGGGCATGTCGGCCGGATTGTGCAACTCGCGCTCCGTGCCGTCGGTCATAAACATCTTGTAGACGACCGAGGGTGCGGTGGCGATGAGGTCGAGGTCGAACTCGCGCTCCAGCCGTTCCTGGATGATTTCCAGATGCAGCAGGCCGAGGAAGCCGCAGCGGAAGCCGAAACCGAGAGCCGCCGACGATTCCATTTCGAAGGAGAAGGAGGCGTCGTTGAGGCGAAGCTTGCCCATGGCGGCGCGCAGATCCTCGAAATCGGCGGCGTCGACCGGGAAGAGGCCGCAGAACACCACCGGCTGCGCCGGCTTGAAGCCCGGCAGCGCCTGGGCCGTCGGCCGCTTGTCCTCGGTGATCGTGTCGCCGACGCGGGTATCGGCCACTTCCTTGATCGAGGCGGTGATGAAGCCGATCTCGCCGGGGCCGAGGCGGTCGATATTGACCATCTTCGGCGTCAGCACGCCGACGCGCTCCACCTGGTATTTCGCATCGGTGCCCATCATCCGCACCGTCTGGCCCTTGGTCAGCACGCCGTCGATGACGCGGACGAGAACCATGACGCCGAGATAGGCGTCGTACCAGCTGTCGACGAGCAGCGCCTTCAACGGCGCCTTTTCGCCGCCGGGGCTCTTCGGCGCCGGTAGCCTGTGGACGATCGCTTCCAGCACATCGGGAATGCCGAGGCCGGTCTTTGCCGAAATCAGCACCGCCTCCGAAGCGTCGATGCCGATCACCTCCTCGATCTGTTCCTTGATGCGGTCGGGTTCGGCGGCCGGCAGGTCGATCTTGTTGAGGACGGTGACGATCTCGTGGTTGTTGTCGATCGCCTGGTAGACGTTGGCAAGCGTCTGCGCTTCGACGCCCTGGCTGGCGTCGACGACGAGCAACGAGCCCTCGCAGGCCGACAGCGACCGTGAGACTTCATAGGCGAAGTCGACGTGGCCGGGCGTGTCGATCAGGTTGAGAATGTATTTCTCGCCGTTGTTCGCCTGGTAATGCAGGCGCACGGTCTGGGCCTTGATGGTGATGCCGCGCTCGCGCTCGATATCCATATTGTCGAGCACCTGCTCGGACATTTCTCGCTCGGCAAGGCCGCCCGTCGTCTGGATCAGGCGGTCGGCCAGCGTCGATTTGCCGTGGTCGATATGGGCCACGATCGAAAAGTTGCGGATATGGGACAGCGGAGTGGTGGAATTGGTGCTCATGCGCGCCATATAGCAGCGCCGCCCCCTGCCGCAAAGCGGTAATTATCCTGCTGTTTACGCTATTTCGTCCTGTGCCGGGCGCCGATCAGACCGGCCACGTCTCCAGCCGCCAGGCCGAATCCCAGAACATCCATTCATATTGCGAGGCGCGCACGAAGACATCGGTCATTTGCGCCCGCTCCACCGGCGATGCGGCGCGGGCGGCGATGTCGGTCAGCGCGATCACTTCGCGGGCACCGGCGGCAAATTGCGGATCGCCATAGGTGTTGATCCAGGCCTGGAAAGCATTGCCTTCGATAGCAGGCCGGTTCTTGATCGCTTCGCCGACATGCCAGTAGATCCAGAAGCAGGGAAGGATGGAGGACAGCGCCACCGCGTAGGAGCTGTGATAGGCGGTGGCAAGCAGGAAGTTGGTATAGGCAAAGCCGGCAGGCGAGGGTTCGGCTGATGTGACGTCGGCAGACGTGATGCCGAACTGGGTGAGGAAGCCGGCATGCAGGCCCTGCTCGACGGTGATTGCCTTCTGTGCCGAACCGAGGAAGCGCAGGACCTGCGCATTGTCGGGTGCCTTGGCCGCGACGATCGCAAGGCATCGCGCATAATGCTTGAGGTAGAGCGCATCCTGCAGGATGTAATGGCGGAAAACCTCCGGCGGTAGCGTGCCGTCCGAAAGCCGCTGCAGCAGCGGCAAGGCCTCGATTTCAGCCATGATCGGCGCGATCCTGTCCCAGGCGGCAGCCGTGAAGCTTCCCGTCAGTTCCGTGCTCTGCGTGCTGGCGTCCATCACTCTCTCCTCGGATTACGCCGCCATATATGGACGGCGCAGCGGCGAAAGCAAGGCGCGTTTGGCCGCTTTTCGTAGGCACTTGATTCCATTATCAGATAATGTATTTCTCTTATAGTGGAATCATTGGACTGGTAAATTGGACGGGAAAATGGAACCGGAACTCGAACAGGCGATCGGCATCCGCATCCGCACGCTGCGGCAGGAAAAGGCTTTGACGCTCGATGATCTTGCTGCGGCCTCCGGCGTCAGCCGGGCGATGATCTCGCGCATCGAGCGGGCGGAGGCGAGCCCGACCGCCTCGCTGCTGGCCAGGATCTGCGCCGCGCTTGGCCTGTCGCTGTCGGCCTTCTTTGCGGAAGACGGGCAGGCCTCGCCGCTCGCCCGGAGGCAGGAACAGCAGGTCTGGCGCGATCCGGAGACGGGATATATGCGCCGGTCTGTTTCACCCCCGGGCACGGCTTCGGATGTCGATATCGTCGAGGTTGAATTCCCGGCCGGCGCCCGCGTCAGCTTCCCCCCGCATGCGAGCGTCCATGGCATGACGCAGCATATCTGGCTGTTCGACGGCGAGCTGGAGATGACGGCGGCTGAGACTGTCTACCGGCTGCGCCCGGGGGATTGCCTCTTCATGCCGGTCGGCGAGGGTCACGTCTTCCACAATCCCGGCAATATGCCGGCACGCTATTGCGTCGTGCTCGATCGCGGCGGCCGATAACAGCTTTCATTTCAGGAGAACAGTATGCCCGCTATTCGTATCCTTTCCGCCGAGGAGGCCCGCGCTGCCGTTCCGGCCCTTTCGCAAGTGCTTGTCGATTGCGTCGCGGGCGGTGCCTCCGTCGGCTTCATGCAGCCCTATGGGCCTGAGGACGCCGAGCCCTATTGGTGTGATGTCGCCGATGCCGTTGCCACCGGCGGCAATCTGCTACTGGTCGCTGAACTCGACGGCAGGATCGTCGGCACCGTCCAGGTGGGTGCCGCGCAGATGCCGAACCAGCCGCATCGCGGCGATCTGAAGAAGCTGCTGGTGCATCGCTCGGCCCGCGGCAGGGGGCTCGCCCGGCTGCTGATGGATGCCGCCGAACGCGAGGCAGCAAGCCGCGGCAAGACCCTGCTCGTGCTCGACACGGCAACCGGCAGCGATGCCGAGGCGATCTATCCGCGCTTGGGCTGGCAGCGCGTCGGCGTCATCCCCGATTATGCGCTGTGGCCGGAAGGCGGCTTCTGCGCCACCACCCTGTTCTACAAACGGCTCGCCTGATTGCGCCGGTCCCGCTCATGCCGGCCTGGCGAAGACCGGAAACGCGCCGCCAAGCGTCGCGCCCGCCGTCCATTGCGCGGCATTCCAGCCGAATTGCCGCGCCGCTTCGACATTCACCGCCATATCGTCAATGAAAGCGATTTCGCCGGGCAGCACGCCGGCCCGCTCGGTCGCCATTCGGAAAAAGTCAGGCGAAGGTTTGCTGTGCCCGAGTGCTGCGGAATAAATGATGTCGTCGAAATGTGCGTTAAGGCCGATCTGCTCCATCAGGTAGCGCGCCCGCCTATGCTCCTGGTTGGTCGCCAGCAGGAGAGTGATGCCGCTTTGCCTGAGAGCGGCGAGTTCTTCCAGCAGATTGCGATCGAGGCGGGAATCGTTTTCGAACCAGTAGTCGATCAGCGTTTCAGCGCTGAGGTGGGGCGCGATCTTTGCGAGAACGCCGGCGAGCCTCGGCTCCAGCGCCGCGCGGCCGATGATGATATCGCCCCAGTGGGTCTGGAAGAATTCCTGCTGCAGCAGGTCGAGGCGCAGCCCGAGATCGCGCTCGAGATAGGTGAAGAGAGGCAGGCCATCGGTCGGGCGACCATGAATGAGCACGCCGTCGACATCGACCATCAGCACTTTCATGCGGAAAATTTCCTCGTTCTCAAATCACCGGCGAAGGTGGCGTCATTATTCCAGACGATCAAGAGGTCGCGCGGCTTTTTTGTCGGGGCCGAGCCGTGTAAATCTCCATTGTCAATCAAGGGCAAGATCTGAAATGCGCGTCATCTATTCCGAAGATCACAAGCTGCGCGATGCCAGGACCGAGCTGCACGCCGGCCAACTGGTGACGCCCTTCGAGGCGCCGTTCCGCGCCGAATGGATTCTTGCGGCGGTCAAGCAGGCGGGCTTCACCGACGTCGTGGCGCCCGATCCGCACGGACTGGAAACGGCTCGAAAAGTACATGATCCCGCCTATCTGGATTTTCTCGCCACCGTATGGGACCGCTGGGTGGCGGCTGGTTTCACCGGCGAGGCGATCGCCAATTCCTTTGCCGTTCGCCGCACCAGCCAGCGTGTACCCGACAATATCGTCGGCGCGATCGGCCACTACGCCAATGCCGCCGATACCTCGATCACCAAGGGCTCCTACGAGGCGGCGATCGCTTCCATGCGCTGTGCTATATCAGGCGCCGACTGGCTGACGCAGGGCAATCGCTTCGCCTTCGCGCTCTGCCGCCCGCCCGGGCACCATGCCGGCATCGATCTCTTCGGCGGCTATTGCTTCATCAACAATTCGGGCGTCGCGGCACAGCGGCTGCTCGATAGCGGTGCGAGGAAAGTCGCGGTGCTGGATGTCGATTTCCACCATGGCAACGGCACCCAGGATATCTTCTATCGCCGCGGCGATGTCTTCACCGCCTCGCTGCATGGTGATCCCATGCATGCCTTTCCCTATTTCCTCGGCCATGCCGACGAGGAAGGCGAGGGCGAGGGCGAAGGTAGCAACCGCAACTATCCGATGCCGCCGGGCACGCCTTGGGATGTCTGGTCTTCGGCCCTTGCCGATGCGCTCACCCGCATCAAGACATTCGGCGCCGAGGCGGTCGTCGTGGCGCTCGGCGTCGATACCTTCGAGCGCGATCCGATCTCCTTCTTCAGCCTCACCTCGGACGATTTCACCCGCATGGGCGCGATGATATCAGCCACCGGCTTGCCGGTGCTCGCCTGCATGGAGGGCGGTTACGGCGTGCCGGAGATCGGCCTTAACGTCGCCAACGTCCTCAAGGGTCTGGAAGCCTGATCACCGCCGATGACCGACGAGACCGTTCCATCCGATATCCCGACATCCCGCATGCTGAGCTGGGCGCGCAACTCCGCTATCTATCGCCTGGAGCGACGGATGATGACGGAAAAGCAGCTGTTTGACGCCATCAGCCGCAAGGCGAAGGAGAAATTCGAGGATATCAGCGCGGCGCAACTCAAGGCCATCGCCGATTTCGCGGTCAAATTTGCCTATGACAACAAGGTGCTCGACGACAGCGCCTATGCGGAGATCAGCACGCGCTCTGCCGTGCGCGGCGGTAAATCGAAGCGCGCGATCGCCCAGAAGCTAGCTGCCAAGGGCGTCTCCAGCGACAAGGTTGGGGCTGCACTTGAAGAGGCTGACGATCTCTATGCCGCAGCGATATTTGCCCGCAAGCGCGCCTTCGGCCCCTTCCGCCGGGTCGAGCTTGACGAAAAGCGAAAGGCCAAAGAGCTTTCGGCTTTCGCCCGCAACGGCTTCAGCTTCGATATCGGCAGGAAGATCTTCGACATGAGCTTCGAAGACGCGGAAGAGGTCATCCTCGCCGGCCGATCTTTGGTGCCTCAGCATCAGCGCTCTTGATCCCGGCATGAAAAGATTGAATTTGGTTCTCCCCCGTCTTCGGCTTAGAACCGCGCCAGGATCGGGGGCCACATGGACATCAAGAATATCGAGACCGGCACGGATAGCGCAGCCTTGATTGCGCAGCCGGGCGTATCGTCGGCTTCGGGCGGCTTGGCGGCCGGTGTCGCGATGTGCCTGATGTCGATGTCGTCGATCCAGTTCGGCGCGGCACTGTCTTCGTCAGCCATTGCGACCTATGGCGTTGCCGGCGCCACCTGGCTGCGGCTTGCTTTCGCGGCGATCATCCTTGCCGCCGTCATCAGGCCTTCGGTGCTGCGTTATAGCGGCGCCCAATGGCGGGCGACATTGCTGCTCGGCACGACGACGGCTGCCATGACGCTCTGCTTCTTCGCTGCGATCCAGCGGCTGCCGCTCGGTCTGGCGATCGCCATCGATTTTCTTGGGCCGCTCTCGGTCGCCGTCTTCGGCTATGGCCTGACCTGGCGGCTCACCTGGCCGTTGATCGCTGCGGCCGGCATTCTCTTCCTCGCCCATGACGGCGAAGGCTGGGTCGGCAATTCCTCAGGCGTCCTCTTCGCCCTCGGCTCGGCTGTGGGATGGGCGGTCTATATTCTGCTGACGAAGAAGGTCGGCGCCGCCTTCAAGGGGCTGGAAGGTCTCTCGATGTCACTGCTCGTTGCCGGCCTCGTCGCAACTCCTTTCGGTCTTGCCGAGACAGGGGGCGCTTTCACGCTGAAGGGACTGGTCGAGGTTCTCGGCCTTGCCATTCTTGTGCCGCTCTTGCCCTATGCGCTGGAGATGGTGGCGCTGCGGCGCATGCCGTCGGCATCATTCGGCATCTTGATGAGCCTCGAACCGGCGCTCGGCGCTCTCGCCGGCTTTCTGATCCTCGCCCAGCCGATGACCGCGCTGCAGATGCTGGGTACTGCGCTCGTCGTGGCGGCCAGCGCCGGCGCCACCGCCTCGGCGGCGAAGAGCTAGAAAAGTGTCAGCGTTTTTGGGAACGCCGTCTCTACAAGATGGATCAGGCGGGTTTGCGGGCGGGATCGTCGAGCGCCGGATTGTAGAACAGCGACAGTATCAGGCTCTTGGCGATCCGCTCCGCCGTTGCCATAAACCAGGCCTTGGCCTCCGGCGTTGGCGCGATATCGTCAAGCGTTGCGGCAAACAGCGACAGCCACTTCGGAAAGAGATCGGGTGTCAGGTTCTGGACACCCGTATGCGCCTGCACCGGCTTGCCACCATAGGCGCCGCTGCGGAAGGCAACGGCCGACCAGAAGCTCTTCATTTTCGCCATATGCTCCGGCCAGCGCCCGGATAGCCTGGCGTCGAACACCGGGCCGAGATCGGGATGCGCGAGCACGCGCCCGTAAAAGGTCTCGACCAGCCTGTCGATGAAGGCCGCGTCGACGCCCATTTCCCGCATCTCCGCCTCCGCCCTTTCGCGGATCGCCGCGACATGGGCAGGGCGGCCCTGAATGTCATTGTCCATTCCAAAACCCCGGCGCCGCGTGATGCGGCGCCCTCTCATATAGGTATTTATGGCAGCGCGCCAAAGTCGTCCGCGCCGCTTGCGGCAATCTGTCAGCAGCCTGCGGCGCCGCGCGTTTTTTCGAGCCGCGCAAAAGGACGCTGTAGCACTTTGAATTGCCCCACGCACTTGACCGCCACCGCCGCGCTCTTTAGATTTAGAATAATTCTAAAAATTGGAGAAGATCATGCTGGCGCGGTTTTTCAGATCCTCGAAACGATCCTTCGAATCGCTGTCCGAGCAGGAGATCCTTGCCCTTGGGATCGCCTCCGAGGAAGACGATGCCCGCATCTATCTTGCTTATGCCGACAGGCTACGCCGCGATTTTCCGGCCTCGGCCAAGGTCTTCGAGGATATGGCCGAGGTCGAGGATACGCACCGAAAATCGTTGATCGAAATCCATCGCCAGCGTTTCGGCGAGCGCATCCCACTGATCCGGCGCGAGCATGTGCAGGGTTTTTACGAACGCAAGCCCGACTGGCTCAGGGCAAACCTTTCGCTGGATGCGATGCGGCAAGAAACCGAGGCGATGGAGGAGCAGGCCTATCGTTTCTATGTCGAGGCGGCAAAACGCACCTCGGACGCCTCGACGCGTGAGCTTCTCGGCGATCTCGCCCTCGCCGAACAGGGACATGAGGATATCGCCCGCATGCTAGGCGACAAACATACGCCCGAAGACGTCAAGCACGACGAGGACGCGACGGTGCATCGGCAATTCGTGCTGACCTATGTGCAGCCGGGCCTTGCCGGACTGATGGACGGCTCGGTCTCGACGCTGGCGCCGATCTTCGCCGCCGCCTTTGCCACCCAGGATACCTGGCAGACCTTTCTCGTCGGTCTTTCGGCCTCCGTCGGCGCCGGCATCTCGATGGGCTTCACCGAAGCCGCCCATGACGACGGAAAGATCTCCGGCAGAGGCTCGCCGGTCAAGCGCGGACTTGCCTGCGGCATCATGACGGCGCTCGGCGGCCTCGGCCACGCACTGCCTTATCTGATTCCGCATTTCTGGACGGCGACGATCACCGCTGCTGTCGTCGTCTTCTTCGAGCTCTGGGCCATCGCCTTCATCCAGAACCGCTACATGGAAACCCCCTTCCTGCGCGCCGCCTTCCAGGTGGTGCTCGGCGGCGGTCTGGTGCTCGGCGCCGGTATCCTGATCGGGAATGGGTGAGGAGCGGTCGGGCGCAGCCCGAGCAATCGATCCAGCGAATCGATTGCAGCGACGAACGCCCTGAGCCCAAAGCGAAGGGCCGGGAGACGGTGCGGCATCCCAAACCAACAAAACAAAAAGGCCGGCAAACCGCCGGCCTTTCCACATTCTCTATTGCAACTCTTACCGCAGCGCGCCGACCAGGACGTCGCGGCCGTTCTCGATGGTGACCCAGCGGCCGGCATTGTAGCTCGACTGGCGCTTGACGAAGGAATAGGGCGTCCCAAACCACGGCTTGACGTCGGAAGCGAGGTTGTCGAGCACGAAATCGCCCTCGGCGGTGCGCAGCGTCAGCACGGCATGGCCTTCGCCGTCCGGCTTGCGCACGACGGTCATCAGCAGGTCGGCAGCCGAAAAGCCGCGCTGGATCAGCATGCGGCGCTTCAAGAGCGCGAAATCTTCGCAGTCGCCGGCGGTGGTCGGATAGGCCCAGACCTCATCCTTGCCGTAGATTTCCTTGTCGGTCATCGGCGTGATCGTGCGATTGACCGTGGCGTTGACCGAACGCACGAGCGACCACTTCCCCGGGTTCATGGCGACCGGGCCTGCGTTGCGGTTTGCGCCGCATTCACTGCGGTGGATCTGACAGAAATCGTAGTGGCCGATCGGCTGTGAGGTGGCATTGCCCGTTACCATTGAAGCATTTCTGCTTGGGGCCGGTATGGCGGCCGTCGCCATCGCAAACACGGCCATCATGGCCACAAAGATACCCTTGATCCGCACGCCCGCTCTTTCCTTGCATCGCCCCTTATTTATTAACAAAGTGTTAATGGAGAGGGCGCAAAAGAGTCAATCGTTACTTCTTGGGAGGACCTTGCGACTCGCCGACATGGTTAAAATGCAACGGCTTGGGGACCTGCAGCAGGCGAATTTATCCGCCTCTGCCATTCAGGCGGGCATCTGCCTATTTGTTGATGAACGGATGATGCCTTTGACGGCACTCAGGAGAAGCGCGATATCGCCGGGGCGTGAAAGGCGATGGTCGCCGTCGCGGACGAAGGTCAGCACCACGTCGTCGGCGGGAAGATGTTCGACCAGTTTCATCGCATGCGCATGCGGCACGTCGGCGTCTTTCATGCCCTGGAGAATGTGCACCGGGCAGCCGGTTTCGATGATGCCGTCGAGCACCCGGTTCTTTCGGCCGTCCTCGATCAGCGCCCGCGTATAGATGTTGGGTTCCGGGCTGTATTGAGAACGCTCTTCGAAATAGCCGCGCTCGGCCAGCGATTTGCGCTCTTTCGCCTTGAGGTTCGGCTCGATCAGCTCCGAGGTGAAATCGGGCGCCGGCGCAATCAGCACCATGCCTGCGAGCTTTGGGAGCGTCACGCCGCCCTGCCGCGCAAGCTCCTGCGCCAGCCTGAGCGCGATCCAGCCGCCCATCGACGAGCCGACGAGGATCACCCGATCGGGCGCGACATGACGGATGACGGCAAGCGCCTCCTCCAGCCAGCGCGAGATCGTGCCCTCGCCGAAATTGCCGCCGGAAAGTCCGTGGCCGGAATAGTCGAGGCGGATGCAGGCGAGCCCAAGTTCCGCCGCCAGCCCGTCGAGTTCCACCGCCTTGGTGCCGCTCATGTCGGAGCGGTATCCAGACAGCCAGACGAGCGCCGGCGCGCCATTGCCGGCCTGCGCCGGGCGGACGAGCATGGCGATCTCACGCGCCGCCTCGCCCTCGCCAACCGTCAGGAACTGCGGCGCGGAATCGGGCATCTGATCGGACATCGGCGAACCTCCTGTTGTTTTGGCCTATAAAACAGATTCTTGGCAGGCTGACAGCGGGTGATTTTTCCGCTAAAGGATGATATTGACTCCGTTGCAGCGATGACGCGACACGTTTGTGCCCCTGATCGGGAGCGCGAGGCTGCAACGTTCCGAAAACAACGCGAGGAGAATACGACCATTCGCAGACCTTTTAAAACCGATGCGCCCGTGAAGGACGGACCGCGCTCGAACCGTGAAATCCGCATTCCCAAAGTTCAGCTGATCGGGGCTGATGGACAGAATGTCGGCATCGTGCCCACCGACCAGGCTTTGAAAATGGCGGAAGAAGCCGGCCTCGATCTCGTCGAAATTTCCCCCAATGTCGAACCGCCGGTGTGCAAGATCCTCGATCTGGGCAAGCTGAAATATGCCAACCAGAAGAAGGCTGCCGAGGCGCGCAAGAAGCAGAAGATTGTCGAAGTCAAAGAAATCAAGATGCGCCCGAACATCGACACCCATGATTATGAGGTGAAGATGAAGGCGATGGGTCGCTTCTTCGACGAAGGCGACAAGGTCAAGGTGACGCTGAAGTTCCGCGGCCGCGAAATGGCCCACCAGGAACTCGGCATGAAGCTTCTGCAGCAGGTCAAGGCCGATACGATCGAGTTCGCCAAGGTCGAAGCCGAACCCAAGCTTGAAGGCCGCCAGATGATGATGGTGCTGGCGCCGAAATAAGCGCCAGGCAGTTTTTCGCCCAAGGCCGTCCGCAAGGGCGGCTTTTGTGCTTTCTGCCATTCTGCTTTGGGCCGGTGTATTTTGGGAGGCGCGAAGATTCCTCCGCGGCCCCGTTGCACTTTCATGACGCTGCGGTTATAAGCGCGCGTCCGAACTGACCGGCAGGGCATGCCGTGGCAGTTTCGAATGCTTGCGGAACGGTTCGTCGCCGATGCCGCAGATCAACAACAAACGCTCCCGCACCTTGTTGCGACGGCCGGAGAACCGGACTTCGCGGGAAGGGCTTTTTTGATGAAGCGCGCAGGGAGGACAGAAGGAGTAGCAAAATGCCCAAGATGAAGACGAAGTCCTCTGCCAAGAAGCGGTTCAAGATCACCGCGTCAGGCAAGGTCAAGGCTGCCGCTGCTGGCAAGCGCCATGGCATGATCAAGCGTTCCAACAAGTTCATTCGCGATGCACGTGGCACCATGGTTCTCGCAGAACCGGATGGCCGCAAGGTTATCAAGAATTACCTGCCGAACGGTCTCTGAGACTCGTCCGCGAACGCTAGATTTAAGGAGATCATGATATGGCACGTGTAAAAAGAGGCGTCACCTCTCACGCCAAGCACAAGAAGGTTCTGAAGGCCGCAAAGGGCTTTTACGGCCGCCGCAAGAACACCATCCGTACCGCCAAGGCTGCAGTCGATCGTTCGAAGCAGTACGCCTACCGCGACCGCAAGGTCAACAAGCGCAACTTCCGTGCGCTTTGGATCCAGCGTATCAACGCCGCTGTGCGTGAATTCGGCCTGACCTACGGCCGCTTCATCGACGGCCTGAACAAGGCTGGCATCGAAGTCGACCGCAAGGTTCTCTCCGACATGGCGATCCACGAGCCGGAAGCATTCGGCGCGCTGGTCAGCGCTGCCAAGAAGGCTCTTGAATACCTCAAGGAAGCCGGCACGACGAACGAGTTTGAAGGCGCGGTCAAGTAACCAGCGCTTCCCAAGCTTTTGAATTTATGATTTTGGGAAACCCGCGCTGGTTTGGGCTAGCGCGGGTTTTTCTTTCTTTATATTCCTGGCGCCGGCTGGCGCCGCCTGCCTCCCGATCGCCCGCCTGATACTGGACGGAAAGAAGTGACAATGTCAGATATCGACCAGCTCAACACATCGCTGCTCGCCGAAATCGCTGCCGCCGATGACGAGACGGCGCTCGAAGCCGTGCGCGTTTCCGCCCTCGGCAAGAAGGGCTCCGTCTCCGAATTGTTGAAGACGCTCGGCGCCATGACGCCGGAAGAGCGTCAAAGCAAGGGCGCGGCGATCAACGTTCTGAAGAACGCGGTGACCGAGGCGCTCACCACCCGCAAGACGACGCTGCGGCAAGCGGCGATTGATGCGCGGCTGAAGGCCGAGACGGTCGATGTCAGCCTGCCGGTGCGCTCTTCGCCGGCCGAGCGCGGCCGTATCCATCCGATCAGCCAAATCGTCGACGAAATCACCGCGATCTTCGCCGACATGGGCTTCTCGATCGCCGAAGGTCCCGACATCGAGACTGATTATTACAATTTCACCGCGTTGAATTTCCCCGAAGGCCATCCGGCCCGCGAGATGCACGACACCTTCTTCTTCAACCCGGATGAGAATGGCGAGCGCAAGGTCCTGCGCACCCACACCTCGCCGGTGCAGGTGCGCACCATGGAGGCGCAGACACCGCCGATCCGCATCATCATTCCCGGCAAGACCTACCGCCAGGACTCGGACGCCACCCATTCGCCGATGTTCCATCAGGTCGAAGGCCTGGTCGTCGACAAGAAGGCCAATGTCGCCAACCTCCGCTGGGTGCTGGAAGAATTCTGCAAGACCTTCTTCGAGGTCGACAGCGTGACGATGCGTTTTCGCCCGTCCTTCTTCCCCTTCACCGAGCCCTCTTTCGAGGTCGATATCCAGTGCGACCGCTCTGGCCCGATCGTCAAGTTCGGCGAGGGGACCGACTGGATGGAAATCCTCGGTTGCGGCATGGTCCACCCGAACGTGCTGCGTCACGGCGGGCTCGATCCGGACGAATATCAGGGCTTTGCCTGGGGCATGGGCCTCGATCGCATTGCCATGCTGAAATACGGCATGCCCGACCTGCGCGACTTCTTCAACGCCGACGTCCGTTGGATGACGCATTACGGCTTCCGCCCGCTCGACATGCCGACGCTGTTCGGCGGCCTCAGCGCTTGAACGGAGAATTGGGACGATGAAATTCACGCTCTCCTGGCTGAAAGAGCATCTGGAAACGGATGCCGGCCTCGATGAAATCTGCACGCGCCTCACCGAGATCGGACTGGAGGTCGAGGATGTCGACGACAAGGCGGCCTTCAAGCCCTTCGTCATCGCCAGGGTCGTCTCGGCCGAAAAACATCCGCAGGCCGATCGCCTGAAGGTGCTGATGGTCGATACCGGTTCCGGCGCGCCGGTCCAGGTCGTCTGCGGCGCCCCGAATGCGCGCGCCGGCCTTATCGGCGCCTTCGCAGCGCCCGGAACCTATGTTCCCGGCATCGACGTGACGCTCGCCGTCGGCAATATCCGCGGCGTCGAAAGCCATGGCATGATGTGCTCCGAAAAGGAGCTGCAGATCTCCGACAGTCACGACGGCATTATCGACCTGCCGGACGATGCGCCTGTCGGCCAGAGTTATGCCGCCTATGCTCATCTCGACGATCCCCTCATCGAGATCAATCTGACGCCCAACCGGCCGGACTGCACCTCGATCCACGGCATCGCCCGCGATCTCGCCGCCTCCGGCCTCGGCACGCTGAAGACGCGGCCTGCACCGTCCTTCGCCGTCGAAGGCGAGACGCCGGTGAAGCTGACGCTCGATCTCGACGATCCGAAGCTCTGCCCGGGCTTTGCGCTGCGCCTCGTGCGCGGCGTCAGGAACGGCCCGAGCCCCCGCTGGATGCAGCAGCGGCTGACCGCCATCGGCCTGCGCCCCATCAACGCGCTTGTCGATGTCACCAACTACATGACCTTCGATCAGGGGCGGCCGATCCACGTCTTCGATGCCGCCAAGATCAACGGCAACCTGACCGTCCGCCGTGCCGCCGAAGGCGAGACGGTGCTGGCGCTCGACCAGCGCGAGTACAAGCTGTCGCCGAACAACGTCGTCATCTCCGATGAAAACGGTATCGAATCGATCGGCGGCATCATGGGCTGCGAACATTCCGGCTGCGACGAGAATACCGTCGACGTGCTGATCGAATCCGCCCTGTGGGACCCGATGAACATCGCCAAATCGGGCCGCAGCCTCGGCATCATCACCGATGCACGCTACCGCTTCGAACGCGGCGTTGATCCGGACTATATGGCCCCCGGTCTCGAACGCACGACGGAACTGGTGCTGGAGCTTTGCGGTGGCAAGGCCGCCAGGGCCGAGATCGTCGGCTACCAGGGTTACGAACCGAAGATCGTCGATTTCCCCTATTCGGAGGTCAAGCGCCTGACAGGCCTCGACGTCTCGAATGAGGAAAGCAACACGATTCTGACGCGCCTCGGCTTCACCGTCTCCGGTTCCGGCGAGCGCGTCTCCGTCGCTGTCCCCTCCTGGCGTCCCGATGTCGACGGCAAGGCCGATCTCGTCGAGGAGGTCATGCGCATTCACGGCGTCGACAATATCAAGCCGGCGCCGCTTGAAAGCCATGCGGCCGTCAACGGCAAGATCCTGACGACGCTGCAGATCCGCACCCGCCTCGCCAAGCGGGCGCTCGCCGCGCGCGGCATGCTCGAAGCCGTCACCTGGTCGTTCATTCCTGAAGACCAGGCAAAGCTCTTCGGCGGCGGTTCGCCGACCCTCAAGCTTGCCAATCCGATCGCCGCCGAAATGTCGGATATGCGCCCCTCACTGCTGCCGGGCCTGCTGTCAGCCGCCCAGCGCAATGCCGACAAGGGTTACGGCGACGTCGCCCTCTTCGAGGTCTCCGGCACTTATGAGAACGACAGGCCGGAGGGTCAGCGCCGCGTTGCCGGCGGCATCCGCCGCGGCACAGCCTCACTTGCCGGCGCTGGTCGCGCCTGGTCGAACACCGCCAAGGGCGGCGGCAAGCCGGTCGACGTCTTCGACGCCAAGGCCGACGCGCTCGCCGTCATCGAAGCCTGCGGCCTGCCGATGGGCAATATCCAGATCGAGCAGGGGGGGCCGGCATGGTATCATCCCGGCCGCTCCGGCACGATCAAGATGGGGCCGAAGGTCGTGCTCGGCTATTTCGGCGAATTCCATCCGCTGACACTGGAAGCGCTCGATGTCTCCGGCGCGCTCTGCGGTTTCGAGGTCTATGTCGACGCCATGCCGGAGGCCAAGCGCAAGGCGACGCGCACCAAGTCGGCACTCGAACTGTCGCCGTTCCAGGTGGTGCGGCGCGACTTCGCCTTCGTCGTCGATAAGACGGTCGAAGCCGGCGCCATCGTCAAGGCCGCCACGGGCGCGGACCGCAAGCTGGTGACCGGCGTCAATGTCTTCGACATTTTCGAGGGCGCATCGCTTGGCGACGGCAAAAAGTCGGTGGCGATCGAGGTTCAGATCCAGCCGGTCGAGCGCACGCTGACGGATGAGGATTTCGAAGCGCTGACGCAGAAGATCGTCGCCAGTGTTGCGAAATTCACCGGCGGTGTCCTCAGAAGCTGAGTTTACCCAACGTCGCCAGATAATGGACCGGTCGCGAATAGCGGCCGGTCTTTTCAGCGATGCAGATGGAAGAGTTTGCTGACGATCGTCCAGCGACCGTCGATCTTCAGCAGCGAGAGATAATCGGTAAAGCGCATGCCGGCAAAGTCGTCGGTGACCTTGACGCTCGCCGCATCGCCCTCGACGTCGACGCTCTGGATGTCCATGTAGGGCTGCGTACCGGGCGGCGCCGGCTCCTCTTGCAGGATCGCGGCAATGAATTCGTCCCGCGTCAGCCATTCGACGGCATTTTCGTAATGGCCGATGATCGAGCTTTTCGGATGAAAGGCCTTTTTCAAGGCTGCCTCATTGGCGAAGGCCATGCCTTCGACATAGAGATGAACCGTCTGTTCGACTGCCTGCCTGTCCGACATTTTGTCATCCCGTTCTCAGAGATGGCGTTAGATAGTTTCGCCGGGCCCGAAGGCAAGCCCGGCCAGTTGTGGCCGACCGGGCTTTCGCTCTTTGTTTCGGTAGGGGTTCAGATGTTCGTCATGGCAAGCGAGGCGTCCGAATAGCGCTTGCCGGCCACCTGTCCGGCGGGGATCGCGTTGCTGAGCTGCTCGAGTTCCGCCGGGCTCAGCACGATATCGGCAGCGGCCGCATTCTGTTCGAGGTGGTGAAGCTTGCGGGCGCCGGGGATCGGCACGATGTCGTCGCCCTGGCTCAACACCCAGGCCAGCGCCAGCTGCGCCGCCGTCACGTCCTTCTCGGCGGCAAGCCGCTCGAGAGTCGAGACGAGGGCGGCATTGGCGTCGAAATTTTCCGCCTGGAAACGCGGCACCTGCCGGCGGAAATCGTCCGCGTCGAGATCTTCCACTTTGCGGATCGACCCGGTCAGGAAGCCGCGGCCGAGCGGGCTGTAGGGCACGAAGCCGATGCCGAGTTCGCGGCAGGTGGCAAGCACCTCCTCTTCCGGGTCGCGCGTCCACAGCGAATATTCGCTCTGCAGGGCTGCGATCGGATGGACCGCATGGGCGCGGCGAATGGTGGCGCTGCCGGCTTCCGAAAGCCCGAGCGCCCGGACTTTGCCTTCCTTCACCAGTTCCGCCATGACGCCAACGGTCTCCTCGATCGGCACGTTGGGATCGACCCGATGCTGGTAGAAGAGGTCGATGGTCTCGATGCCGAGGCGTTTCAGCGAAGCCTCGGCGACCGCGCGTACATTCTCGGGGCGGCTGTCGACGCCGGCGATGGCGGCAGTACCCGGCTTGCTGGCATCGATCTTGAAGCCGAATTTGGTGGCGATCACCACGCGGTCGCGGAACGGCTTCAGCGCTTTGCCGAGCAGAACCTCGTTGGTGAAGGGACCATAGACTTCGGCGGTGTCGAAGAAAGTGACGCCGAGATCGATGGCGCGATGCAGTGTCTTGATCGATTCCGCATCGTCGCTGGCGCCATAGGCAAAGCTCATGCCCATGCAGCCAAGGCCGACGGCAGAGACGGTCAGATCGTTTCCGAGTTTCCGGGTTTTCATGATGTGCTCCTCTGAGCTGATTTTGAGCCGCCAGAGCATCATCATGCTCTAACTATTTAATTCAGAACAGGATTCAGATTTTAGGCCGCCCGGCCTGAAATCATCCTGTTCTGGATGGTTGCGGTACCGGCAGACCATATCGCTGCGCTATCAATCAGAAAATACATGCAGTTTCTAACAGGTTGTTCTATTATTTCGATCAATGAACAGAACCCAGCTTTCACAACTCGCCGTTCTCGCCGCCGTCTCGGAGCATCGCAGCTTCCGGGCGGCGGCGAAGGAACTCCTCGTCGCGCCTTCGGCCATCAGCCATGCGATATCGAGCCTCGAGGAAAGTCTGGGGGTGCGGCTCCTGGCGCGGACCACCCGCAGCGTTGCGCCGACGGAAGAGGGCCGCCTGCTGCTTGAAAGACTTCGTCCAGCACTCGAGGAGATCGATATCGCCTTGGAGGCGGTCCGCGATACGCGCGCCAAGCCGGCCGGAAACCTGCGCATCACCGCGCCGCGCTTCGCCTCCGATCTGCTGCTCGCTCCGCGGCTCGGCGACTTTCTCAACCTCTACCCCGATATCACCCTGGAGATCGCCAATGAGGACGGCTTCACCGATATCGTCAAGGAGGGTTTCGATGCCGGTATTCGGCTGGAAGAGAGCCTGGAGGCCGATATGATCGCGGTCAGGATCTCGCCTAATCTGACGACGGTGATCGCCGCTTCGTCCGAATATTTCGAGCATCATCCAAAGCCCGAGCATCCGCGCGATCTCGTCCATCACCGCTGTATCAAGCGGCGGTTTACCAACGGCTCGATCTATCGCTGGGAATTCGAAAAGGACGGGCAGGAACTTGTCGTTTCAGTCGACGGGCCGCTTATCGTCAGCGAGGACCGACTCGCCCTGCTTGCGGCGCTGAACGGCGCCGGCCTTGCCTATCTCTTCGACATGCGGGTCTATGACGAACTGGCGAGCGGCAAACTTGTGCGGGTGCTGGAAGATTGGTGCGCGCCCTATGCCGGGCCATTTCTCTATTACCCCACCCGGCGGCAGATGCGGCCGGCGCTGCGCGCCTTCATCGATTTCTTCAGATACAGTGAACAGGATACGGGCGGCCGGTAAGGAATGGGGACCGGACCGCCCGTTCTCGTCATTCCATCAGGCAGCCTTTGCCTTCTGGTTTGCCGCCGTGGTGGCGAGCTGGGAGAGGGTCTTGTCGGTGGCCGTTTCCTGCTGCAGCGTCTGGTCGAGCAGGCCGACGACTTCCTTGAAGCCGAGCGTTGCGGCCCAGGTCTTCAGCGTGCCGTAACGGGCGATTTCATAATGCTCGACTGCCTGGGCAGCCGAAATCAAGCCGGCATCGAGAGCCGCCGTGCCCTTGAATTCCTCCATGATTTCCTCGCCCTCGGCGATAATGCCCTGGATCGCCTCGCAGGTCTTGCCCTGGGCGCGTTTGCCGATCAGCTCGAAAACCTGCTGCAGGCGCTCGACCTGGCCTTCGGTTTCCTCGCGGTGTTTTTCGAAGCCCTTCTTCAATTCGGGGGATTGGGCGGCGCGCGCCATCTTCGGCAGGGCGCGCAATATCTGCCGTTCGGCGAAGTAGATGTCCTTCAGCGTGTCGTAGAAGAGATCTTCCAACGTCTTTTCCTTGGCCATTTTCTCGATCCTTGTTCTGGGGAAAACCGCGAATGCGGCGACACATTAAGAAGCGAAGATCGCGCTAATTGTTCCCGATCGATTTCGGGTGGACTGGAAATCGGCGCCGGGCGATGATTCCTGCCGTCGATGCGCAGGAGAATGACGTCATGCGAAAGCCGAATTCGATGAAGGGTCTGGAGGATCTCGGCCGTGTGCGGCTGTCGCAAAACTTCTTTCTCCGCGATTTCCTGCATTCCGAAATCGCCGATTTCTACCGCATCCCCAATATCCCCGAGGATCCCGATCTGGCGGTCGAGGCGGGCAGGAGGCTCTGCGAGGAATTGCTGGAGCCGCTAGAGGCAACGTTCGGGCGCCTGCATATCCGTTCCGGCTATCGTTCGCCTGCGGTCAACAGGTTCGGCAACGAGAACAATCTGAACTGTTCGACCAATGCGTCCACCGCGGCGCATCACATCTGGGATATGAGGGATTTTGACGGCTGCATGGGCGCCGCCGTCTGCATTGCCGTGCCATGGATGATCGACCATTACCGCGACGAAAGCGACTGGCAGCGGCTCGCCTGGTGGATTCACGACCACCTGCCTTATGCCTCGCTCTGCTTCTTCCCGAAGCTCGGGGCCTTCAATATCCAGTGGCACGAACGGCCGAAACGGGTGATCCAGAGTTATATCAGCCCGCGCGGCATCCTCACCAAACCGGGCATGGCCAATTGGGAAGGCGATCATTCCGAATGGTATGCGGGTTTTCCATCTCTTACAGCGCCGCGCGTCTTTTCAGACGAGCAAAGGACGCTGTAACACTTTGAATTGCTGCATAATTCCTTAAATCGGTTCCGATTTGGGGAATTATGCAGTGAAGCTGATGCGATAGCGGATATGGCCATCGCTCTCGACATAGCTGTCATAGAGCGCTCGCGCGGTTCTGTTCTGCTCGCTCGTATGCCAGTAAAGCCGCGACCAGCCCTTGGCTCTGCAGATCGAAACGAGATCGTCCATCAGTGCCCGCCCGACGCCTTTGCCGCGCGCATCGGCATCGACGAACAGGTCTTCGAGATAGCAATCCCTGCCGCGGATCCACGTGCCCTCATGGGTGAGATAGAGCGCAAAGCCCATCACCCTGCCGTCGATTTCGGCGACACGTATCGCGATTGCCGACGCCGGATCGAAGACCCGGCGCCATGTGGATTCGGTGATATCGGCATCGACCGTGACGTCGTAAAAGGCGAGATAGGCCGCCCAGAGCTCGCGCCAGCGGGCTTCGTCCTCGGGGCGGGCATCACGTATCGTAACGGTCATGGCGTCACTTTCTTTCAGGCACCGGCTTCGTCGAGCAGCGCCATCGCGTCATCGGAAAGCGCAAGTGTCGCCGATTTCGCCAGGCTTTCAAGCTGCGAAAGGCTGGTCGCGCTGGCGATCGGCGCCGTCACGCCCTTCTTGCGCAGCAGCCAGGCGAGCGAAATTTCCGCCGGCTTGGCACCGGTCTCGGCAGAAACACTGTCGAGCGCGGCCAGGATGCGCAGGCCTTTGTCGTCGAGATATTTCGAAACCCGGCCCTCGCGTGCGCGGCCTTGCATATCGGATTTGCTGCGGTATTTGCCGGTGAGGAAGCCGGCGGCGAGACTGAAATAGGTGATGACGCCGATGTCCTCTTTGACGCAGAGATCGGCAAGCGGCCCCTCGAAGCTCGAACGCTCATAGAGATTATATTCCGGCTGCAACACATCGTACCGCGGCAATCCGGCCTTTTCAGCAGCGTCGAAGGAAGCCTGGAGGAGTTTCGCATCATAGTTCGAGCAGCCGATGGCGCGGATCTTGCCCTGCTGCTTCAGCTTGGCAAAGGCGCCGAGCGTTTCCTCGTGTGGCGTATCTTCATCCGGCCAGTGCGAGAGATAGACGTCGATATAGTCGGTCTGCAGCCGGCGCAGCGAATCCTCGACCGCCTTCAGGATATAGGTCTCCTTCAGCGTCTTTCCCTGTCCCATGTCGGAGCCGACCTTGGTGACGATGACGGCCTTGTCGCGAGAAACCTTGGCTTGGCTTAGCCAGCGCCCGATGATCTCCTCGGAATCGCCGCCCTTGTTGCCGGGAACCCATGAGGAATAGACATCGGCCGTATCGATCGTGTTCAGGCCCGCGTCGAAGAAGGCATCGAGAATGGCGAAGGATGTTTTTTCGTCGGCCGTCCAGCCGAAGACATTGCCGCCGATGACGATCGGCGCGACCGATAGACCTGTTTTTCCAAGCCGGCGCATTTCCATGACGCTCTCCAGAAGTGTGAAGCAATTGAAATCGCGGATACGGCAGAACGCCGCCCTGACCAACTTAGTGCGATCCGCGCATCCGGGAAGGCAAACTTCCGTGATTTCAGATTGCGCCATTGCGCCGCAGCTGGGGCCTGAATATGGTTCGCGGAAATCAGTTCGGGAGACTTGGATCATGCTGCGTTTCGGTATCATTTCAACGGCGAAGATCGGCCGCGACAATGTCGTTCCGGCGATCCAGGATGCGGAGAATTGTGTCGTCACGGCGATTGCCAGCCGTGATCTCAAGCGCGCAAGGGAGATGGCTGACCGCTTCTCCGTGCCGCATGCCTTCGGCTCCTACGAGGAAATGCTGGCCTCCGACCTCATCGACGCCGTCTACATCCCGCTGCCGACCTCGCAGCATATCGAATGGTCGATCAAGGCGGCGGATGCCGGCAAGCACGTGCTCTGCGAAAAGCCGTTGGCGCTGAAGGCAGACGATATCGACGACGTGATCGCCGCCCGCGACCGCAACCGGGTGGTGGTCAGCGAAGCCTATATGATCACCTATTCGCCGGTCTGGCAGAAGGTGCGCTCGTTGATCGACGAGGGCGCCATCGGTTCGCTCCGGCATGTGCAGGGCGCCTTCACCTATTTCAACCGCGACCCCGCCAACATGCGCAACGTTCCCGAGCTCGGCGGCGGCGGCCTTCCCGATATCGGCGTCTATCCCGTCATGGGCACGCGTTTTTCCACGGGCAAGGAGCCGCTCTGGATCCAGGCGATCACCGAGCGCGATGCGGATTTCGGCACGGATATCTATTCGAGCGTCAAGGCCGATTTCGGCGATTTCGAGTTGAGCTTCTATATCTCGACGCAGATGGCCAACCGCCAGGTCATGGTCTTCCACGGCACCGAAGGCTACATCGAAGTCAAGTCGCCGTTCAACGCCAATCGCTGGGGGCCGGAAGAGATCGAGCTTGCCGACCGCAGCCACAGTGAATCGCGCATCTTCCGCTTTCAGGACAGCCGCCAGTACAAGCGGCAGGTCGAGGCCTTCGCCCGGGCGGTGACGAACGGCAAGGAAGAGATCGTCACGCTCGAAAATTCGAAGCTGAACCAGAAGGTGATCGACGCGATCTACCGGGCCAGCGAGAAGGACGGCTGGGAGGCAGTCTAGCGCACAGCCCCGAAAATCGGAATCGATTTTCGGAAAGGATTATGCGCCCCTTCAGAGGGTTAGAGCGTCCTTGGCGCGTCCTATTGGACGCGCGGCGCTCTAGTCACTCGGCGCGGAAGACGAAGCGCGAATAGCCGAAGAAGCTGAAGATCATCGAGGCGATGCTGGCGATCACCATGGCCGCCAGCGGCTGAAGCGCCGGCAGCGACAGCAGAAGCGCGGAATAGAGCCCGTAATTGACGAGCGCTGCCGTCACCCCGACGGAGCCGTAGCGGAAGCCTTCGGCGGCAAGCGAACGGCCGGAACGATCGAAGGTGAAGCTCCGATTGAAAGCCCAGGTCGCGGCCATCGCGAAGGCGATCGCCACGAGCCGCGCCAGAAACGGCCCGAGCGGCGTCAGATGAAGCAGCGCCGACAGGATGCCGGCATCGACGAGGAAGCCGATGCCGCCGGCGATGATGAAGCGGATGAGCTTTCTCATGCGGCATCCGCCTTGCCGGGACGCGCACGCGATACCGGCCCTGCGTCGCTGAGCGGTGCCTTCAACGCGCTCGGCCTTTCGAGGCCCATATAATGGATACGAAGCTGTTCGGCGCGGGCACGCGCAACGGAATCCAGAATGACGCCGGCGGTGAATAGCATGAAGGAGATCATCAGCAGCGCCGTCGACAGCACCCAGGTCGGCATGCGGCTGACGAGACCCGTTTCGAAATATTCCGCCAGCACCGGCGCCATGAAGCCGAGGCTCGCCAGCATGAAGGTGGCGCTGATCGCGCTGAAAAAGGCGAAGGGCCGGGTTTCCTTCATCAGCATCGCGAACATCCAGAGGATCTTGGCGCCGTCGCGGAATGTCGAAAGCTTGGAATGCGAGCCTTCCGGCCGGCGGCCATAGTCGAGCTCCAGCTCGCTGACCGGCAGCTTCAGCCGGGAGGCATGCACCGACATCTCGGTTTCGATCTCGAAGCCGCCGGATACCGCCGGGAAACTCTTGACGAAGCGGCGCGAAAACGCGCGGTAGCCGGAAAAGATATCGGTGAAGTCGGGGCCGAAGATCATCCGGTAGAGCAGGTTGAAAAGCCGGTTGCCGAGCGCATGGCCCTGACGGCCGGCATCGGCGTGCACGCCGCGCCTGGTGCCGACCACCATGTCGGCGCGCTCGGTGAGCAGCGTGCGCACCAGTTCTTCGGCATCCTCAGGCGCATAGGTGCCGTCGCCGTCGGCGATGATGTAGATGTCGGCGTCGATATCGGCGAACATCCGGCGCACGACATGGCCCTTGCCCTGACGCCGCTCGCGCACGACATGCGCGCCGGCAAGCATTGCCTGCAGCGCGGTGCCGTCGGTGGAATTGTTGTCGTAGACGTGGATCGCAGCATCGGGCAGCGTCGCCCGGAAGCCCTGCACGACAGCGCTGATCGTCGCCGCTTCATTATAGCAGGGAAGCAGAACGGCAATATTCAGATTATCGGTGCGCGATCGGGCCATGACTCTACTCGTTACACTTAAAGCCGCGCTCAGCCTAAATCACGCGCCGTTAATAAGACCCTATGACGCAGGCAAAAATAGCAGCTGCCACAAACGGCTTTACACTTTCTTGATCGGCGGCGGCTAAAGTTCGGGTATCGAAACGAAGCGCTAACCACAATGAACGCTGTGCAGCCGATCCCCCACGCATCCTCCGCGATCGACGCTCCCAGGGGCGGGGTGCCCGCTCCCAGGGGCGGGCTGCGCGACCTGCTGACGCGTCTCTGGCCAACCGTCATCGCCTATAGCGTCATCCTTGCTGCGGCCATCCTCATCACCAAGCTTTCCGGCGCCACCGATTACGTCGGCCCCGACAATGATGACGGAATGCGTCTCGTCGAAGCTCGCGATTTTCTGGCCGGGCAGGGTTGGTTCGATCTGATGCAATACCGTCTCGGCCTCGATGGCGGTACGCTGATGCATTGGTCGCGGCTGATCGATCTGCCGATCGCCTCGCTGATCTGGTTCTTCGGCCTGTTTGCGCCCCGCGAGACGGCCGAAGCGCTGGCGCTCGCTGTCTGGCCGGTATCGCTCATCCTGCCCGCCATGCTCGCCATGGCGGTTGCCGGCCGGCGCATCGGCGGGGTTGCCGCCATGCATATCAGTCTCGGCTTGACCGGTCTTGCAATCTACACCGGAAACCGTTTCGCGCCTGGCGCCATCGATCACCACAATGCGCAGCTGGGGCTGGTCGCGACGATGATCGCGATGCTTCTGGATCCAGAGCGTCGAGCCTGGAGCTATGCGGTTGCCGGCGTCGCGGCAGCCGTTGCCATCGCCATCGGCGCCGAGACGACCCCCTTCGTCGCCGCCGTCTGCCTGACCATTGCCCTGCTCTGGGCATGGGAAGGCGAAGATTTCGCCGCCGCCGCCAAGGCCTTCGGGCTGGCGCTGGCGATTGCGATCAGCATCCTCTTCTTTGCAACGGTGCCGCCCCGGCTTTATTCGACGGTCACCTGCGACAATCTCTCGCTCGGCTATTACAGCCTGGCGGCGATCGGCGGCGGGTTGCTTTTGTTCTCGGCGGTTTTTGCCAGCCACCTGCGCCGGCCCTTGCGCTTTGCCGCACTCGCCGTCGTCGGCGCCGGCGTTCTCGGTTCGGCGATCGTGATCGCACCGCAATGCCTGAGCGATCCGCTGGCCGGTCTCGACCCGATGCTGGTCGAACTCTGGCTGAGAAATGTTTCGGAAGCGCAGTCGATTTTCGCTCTCGGACGCACCGATCCCTTCTCGATCGGTGGCTTCTATGCGGCCGGCCTGTTCGGCATCGCCGTCTGCATCTTCCGTGTCTTTCAGCGTGACCGCATGCAAATCCACCTGGTCTTGCTCTTCCTGCTGATGACGAGCTGGGCAATCGCGCTGGTCCAGGTGCGCGGTTCGACGTTCTCGAACCTGATCTCCATCCTGCCGCTTGCCCTGTTGATTATCGATGTCCGCCGCATCTCCAACGGCGACGGCGAAAATGTCGCCGCCGCCTTCGTCTACATCGTCACCGTGCTCGCCAGTGCTCCGGCCGCCTGGGCGGTCGGCGGCGGGTTTATCTCGCTGCAGATGGAGAATGCTGCGCAGAAGAAGGCGGCAGAGCCGGCAAAGAAGATTTCCTGCGCATCGCAAGCGGCGCTGGCGCCGCTCGCCGGGCTACCGGCCGGACTGGTCTCCGCGCCGTCGGAAATGGGCGTGCCGATCCTCCGCTTCACCGCGAACCGGGTTCTCTCCGCGCCCTATCATCGCAATCAGGGCGGCATGCTGACGGAACTGCATATCGGTATGGCGGAGCCGCAGGAGGCGGAGGCCTTTTTGAAAGGGACCGGCGTAACGGTGCTTGCCTTCTGCCCCGGCGACCTACAGACCCGCGAGATCGCCAAACTGAAGCCGGATGGGCTCTATGCTGAGCTCGGCAAGGGCAATATCCCGCCCTATCTGGAACCGCTTCCGAAGGCAGCGGACGTGGGCGTTCAGTTCTTTCGCTATCGGCCGGCGATGAACTGACGCCGGCAATCTTCAGGACGGGATAAGCATGTCGCGATAACGACATGCGTAAAAACAGCGTAAGCGCGGGAAGCCAATCTGAAAGATCGCGATGCGCTTATCAGTGTGAAAAACGCGCTGTCAGTGCGAAACGCGCATGGCGCGGCGAAGACGCTGACTGGCATAAAGCCCGAGTACGAAGAGCATGAGGCCGCCATTATAGCCGAGCACGGCATAGACGAATGCCAGAATCGACACCGGCCCCGGCGAGGTTATCGCCGCCAGCGCGAATGTGATTCCGATCAGCGCGGCGACCAGCGCGATCACGCCAGCCGAACGAGTCTGCCCGGCGCTGACGCCCAATGCTGCTGCTGTGAGAATAATCATTTCAGCACCTTCCCAGAGAGAACGAGGGGAAGCATAGGAAGCGCCAACTAACAAAGATTTACCGGCGATCTTCGCCGAAAAGCCTTTGTATTACGGTGGTTAGCAATCCCTTTCGGCTAAAACGCATATTCTAACTATCCGTTCCGCAACAAAACAGATTTACACGATTTTGTTGTTTGTCCACCTGGCTGCAACGAGTGCATGTGCAGGATGCGTTGAGACGAGCGCGCTTGATGCAATGGCGACGAACCCTCCCCACAACGATTTCAACGGCCGGGAAAACAGGTTCCTGCGCCAAGGCCGAGCTTCCCGTTTATCGCTGATCGACATACAAAGAGGGATGAGCAACGTCTTCGACGGCGATTCGCCGACCAACCTTGCCGAATATTCGGTTTCGGAACTTTCCGGCTCGATCAAGCGCACCGTCGAAACCGCCTTCGACCAGGTTCGCGTGCGCGGCGAAATATCAGGCTATCGTGGGCCGCACTCCTCGGGCCATGCCTATTTCGCGCTGAAGGACGATCGCGCCCGCATCGACGCTGTCATCTGGAAGGGCACCTTCTCACGACTGAAGTTCCGTCCGGAAGAGGGCATGGAAGTCATCGCCACCGGCAAGGTCACCACCTTTCCGGGTTCCTCGAAATATCAGATCGTCATCGAGACGCTGGAGCCGGCCGGCGCCGGCGCGCTGATGGCGCTGATCGAGGAGCGCAAGCGCAAGCTCGGCGCCGAGGGCCTGTTCGATGCCGCCCGCAAAAAGCGGCTGCCCTTCATGCCCGGCGTAATCGGCGTCGTCACCTCGCCGACCGGCGCCGTCATCCGCGATATCCTTCACCGCATCTCCGATCGTTTTCCTGTGCATGTCCTCGTCTGGCCGGTGAAGGTCCAGGGCGAGGGCTCCGGCGAGGAGGTGGCGAACGCCATCCGCGGCTTCAACGCGCTGGAACCTTCAGGCGCCATCCCGCGCCCGGATGTGTTGATCGTCGCACGCGGCGGCGGCAGCCTGGAAGATCTCTGGAGCTTCAACGACGAAATCGTCGTGCGTGCTGCGGCCGAAAGCCGGATACCGCTGATCTCGGCCGTCGGCCATGAGACCGACTGGACGCTGATCGACTACGCCGCCGATGTCCGTGCGCCCACGCCGACGGGGGCAGCGGAAATGGCAGTGCCGGTCAAGGCGGAGCTCGAGGCGCAGGCCGCCGCTCTTGCCGCGCGCCTGCAGGGCTGCATGAACCGGCAGATGGATCAGCGCCGCCAGTCGGTGCGTGCTCTGATGCGGGCATTGCCGTCGCTCGATCAGCTTCTCGCCTTGCCGCGCCGCCGTTTCGACGAGGCGGCAACCGGTCTCGGCCGCGGGCTGGAGCTCAACACTATCAACAAGCGCCGCGGCTTCGAGCGTGTCGCCGCGCATCTGCGCCCCGATCTGCTCGCCGGCCGCATCGCCGAGCGCCGCCAGACGCTGAACGAGCGCATGGCCCGGGCCGAGCGCATGGTTGAGCGGCTGATCGACCGTTCGAAATCGCGCGTCGACCGCGCCGAAGCCATCCTCGCCTCACTGCCGGCCCGGCTGAAGACCCAGACCGACCGCGGTCGCGAACGCCTCGGCAATCTTTCGCGCCATGCCGATACGGCGGTCCGCCACCAGCTGACCCGCGCGCGCGCCGAACTTTCTTCGCAGGACCGCGTGCTGCAATCGCTCTCCTACAAGAATGTGCTGAAGCGCGGCTATGCCGTCATTCGCGATGAGGATAACAGGCCGGTCTCGCAGGCTGCTCAGCTCTCCGCCGGCATGGGCATCGCCATCGAATTCGCCGACGGCCGTGTCGGCGCCATGACCACGGAAGGCGGCGCACCGCCGGCCGGGGCCAAGAAGCGCAGCGCAAGACCCGCAGACCCACCGAAGCAGGGAAGCCTGTTCTGACGATGCGGATCCTGCTGGTGCTTGCCCATCCGCTGGAGGATAGTTTCGCCGCTGCCGTGGCGAGGACCGCGCGCGAAGCACTGGAAGCCTCCGGCCATGTTGTCGATCTGCTCGATCTCTATGCTGAGAATTTCGATCCGCGTCTTTCGAAGGCTGAGCGCGGCGGCTATTTCGACCAGCCCTACGACACCTCAGCCGTAGCCGACATCGTTGCCCGCCTGAATGCTGCCGATGGCCTCATTCTCGTCTTTCCGCAATGGTGGTTCAATTTCCCCGCCATCCTCAAGGGCTTCTTCGACCGTGTCTTCGCCCCCGGCGTTGCCTTCAGCCATGATGCTGCCGGCGGCCGTATCGTGCCGCAGCTGACCAATATCAGGCTGCTCTATGCGCTGACGACGACAGGCTCGCCCTGGTGGCTGGTGCGTGTCTATATGGGCGATCCGGTGCGCCGGCTCCTGAAGCGCGGCATCGCCGCCTTCTGCTCGAAGGGATTGAATTTCAAGATGCTCAGCCTGCACGACATGGACCGCGCCACCGATGCGAAGCGCAGGGCGCATCTCTATCGCGTGCGCAAGCTGCTATCGGCAATTCGCTAAAGCAAAAGCGTGCAGCGGGTTTGCGTTCGAAAATTGCGTGAAAAAACAGATAGGATGAGAGCTGCTCGCGATGCCGTGGAACCGGCACGGCCCTCCCTCCAGCCTCATCCTGAGGTGCCCCGCAGGGGCCTCGAAGGACGGGGCTGGCCACGGGCAGCTCGCCCGGCTTTAACCGGCCCGCGCTTCGACAAATCAGGCAGGGCCTCGTAATCCATTGCCATCAACGCTTCCTTCTTTCGGCGCGACCAGCCCTTGATCTGGCGCTCGCGGGCGATGGCGTCGATGATGCGGTCATAGGTTTCGCTGAAGACGAGTTCGACCGGGCGGCGCTTGGCGGTATAGCCGTCATAGGTCCCGGCATTATGCTCCCAGACACGCGCCTCAATCTCCTGCTTGGTGAGGCCGGTATAATATGAGCCGTCGCTACAGCGGAGAATATAGACGGTGACTTCCATGGCGGAAGGCTAGCATGGGGTGAAGGCGGCAACAATGAGGCGTTGTGGCGGACGGCCACCCGCCCCCGTCCTTCGAGGCTCCGGCCTGCGGCCTGCGCACCTCAGGATGAGGTCTGATCGTGGTGCCGTGAGGCTGGTGGACTGATCAAAGCTCCGGGCATCCCAGGCCGATCAGCCTTTCGCTGTCCTTCTGGCGGCCCTCTCTCCAGCCTCATCCTGAGGTGCCCCGCAGGGTCCTCGAAGGACGAGGCTGGCCGCCGGCGTATCATCCAACAATGCAGGCGTTGCGGTGAGCGCGGGGCCACCCGCCCCCGTCCTTCGAGGCTTCGGCCTTTGGCCTCCGCACCTCAGGATGAGGGCTGATCGTGGTGCCGTGTGATTGGTGACCTGATCAAGGCTCCAGGCATCCCAGGCTGATGAGCCTGCCGCTATCCTTCTGGCACGCCCTCTCCAGCCTCATCCTGAGGTGCCCCGCAGGGGCCTCGAAGGACGGGGCTGGCCGCACCAGCGCGCTTTATCCAGTCAGCGCACGATGATGCCGCTCAGGCCCATTCGCCCTGCCGCATCACCGGAACCCGTGAACCATCCGGCTTGATGCCGTCGATATCGACTTTGTCCGAGCCGATCATCCAGTCGATATGGATCAGGCTGGAATTGCCGCCCTGCGCCTTGATCTGCTCCTGGCTCAGTGTCGCGCCATCGAGGAAGCACTTGGAATAGCACTGGCCGAGTGCGATGTGGCACGAGGCGTTTTCGTCGAACAGCGTGTTGTAGAACAGGATGCCGCTGGCCGAGATCGGTGAGGAATGCGGCACCAGCGCCACTTCGCCGAGCCGGCGCGCGCCCTCGTCGGTATCGAGCACCTTGTTCAAGACCTCTTCGCCGCGCGAGGCCTTGGCCTCGACGATGCGCCCACCCTCGAAACGTACCTGGATATTGTCGATCAACGTGCCCTGGTGCGAGAGCGGCTTGGTGCTCGACACATGGCCTTCGACGCGCAGCGCATGCGGCGTGGTGAAGACTTCCTCGGTCGGGATGTTCGGATTGCAGGTAATGCCGTTCTTGGCGGTGGAAGCGCCGCCATGCCATTCATGCCCGTCGGCAAGGCCGATCGTCAGGTCGGTACCCGGTCCCTGGAAATGCAGCGAGGCGAAACGCTCGCCGTTCAGCCAGGCGGATCGCTTGCCAAGATTGGCATTGTGCTCGGCCCAGGCGGCGACGGGATCGCTGACATCGACGCGCGAGGCGGCAAAGATCGCCTTGGCGAGCTTGGCAATCGCAATCGGTTCCGGATCGTCGGGGAAGACCACCTTGGCCCAGGATGGGTTCGGGTAGGAGACGATGTTCCAGTTGATGTCGAAATTCGAGATCTTCTCCAGCGCCGGCTTGTAGGCCGTTGAGTTGGCGCGATTGGCGCGGCCGACCTTGCCGGCATCCTGCTCGGACAGCAGCATCGGATTGTCGCCGGCGACCGCAAGACGGGCCGCCCCGTTGGCATAGGCCTTGGCCATGCCCTCGTAGAGCCAGCCGGAGGCGCGGTCGAAGCTCTCGTCGCTGCCATATTGATAGCGCGCCAGCGTCGTTTCCTCGTCGGAATAGAAGGCGGAGACCAGTCCGGCGCCGGCCAGATAGGCATGCTTGGTGATCAGGCGAACCAGCGGCAGCGCCACGACAGGCGCGGTGATCACCAGATCCTGACCTTTTTGCAGCTGCAGCCCGACCTTGACGGCGACTTCCGCAAGTTTTTCCAGCTTGACGGGATCAATTGTGTTCTGGCTCTGGGGCATGAAAGTCATGGTTCAACCTGCCTTCTGTCATCGACGGTGCGAGGCTGGAAGATTTAGACCCGTTTGCGGCGAAAATGAAGCGTATCGCCGCCGAATTGAAGCGGCCGGATATATGTCCGCCCGCCGGCCGTGCTTCAGGCGGCGGCAGGTTGCCTGAGCAGGATCGAGTTATGCTTGTCGAGGAATTCCATCAGCCGCTGCGGGTAGTCTTCGCCAACGGCGGCCTTGACGCTTGCCCGCTCGGAGAGAGCCTTGCGCCAGCGCTTCACCCGCTCAAGCCCTTCGAAGATGCCGCTGTCGCCGAGCGTCTCGAAGAGATCGAAATACCGAAAGACCGGCGCGAAGACGGCGTCGACGAGGCTGAAGTCGTTGCCGGCGAAATACGGCCCGTCCGTCAACATCTTCTCGACAGTTGCGAATTTGGCGATGAGCGCCTTGCGCTTGGCCTCCAACTGCGCGGCATCCTCGGCGGTCTCGTAACCCCAGAGATCGGAAAGCACGGAGGAACCGAATTCCATCCAGCCGCGATGGCGGGCACGCGTCAGCGCGTCGTTGGGATGCAGCGCGACACCCGGCTGCGTTTCCTCCAGATATTCGCAGATGACGCTGCTTTCGAACAGCACCGCCTCGCTGCCGTCCTCCTCCTCGATCCGCAGCAGTGGCACTTTGCCCAGCGGCGAGATCTGCAGGAACCAGTCGGGCTTGTCGGCAAGATCGATGTTGATGCGCTCGAAGGGCACGCCCTTTTCGAGCAGAGCGATCGCGGCGCGCTGCACATAGGGGCAGAGATGATGGCTGACGAGGGTAAGCTTGCTCATGGGGGCCTCCTTGGCAATGATAGATGTAAATGCATCTAATAACGCTTGCGGCGGAATTCAAGATAGATGTAACTGCATTTATGTCTGAAAAGCCGTCGAATCCAAGCGAAGCGGTTACCTCTGCCTGGACGAGCATCATGCGCGCCCGCGAGCGGTTGCTTGGCGCCATCGAAGCCGACCTGAAAACGGCCGGCATGCCGCCGCTTGCCTGGTATGACGTGCTGTGGGAATTAGCGCGCTCGCAAGACGGCAAACTGCGCCCCTACGAGATCGAAGAGCGGACATTGCTGGCCCAGTATAATCTCTCTCGCCTGCTCGACCGGCTGGAAAGAGAGGGCTTGGTCCGGCGCGAGGTCTTCGCCGAGGATGGACGCGGCCGCTGGGTGGTGATGTCAGATGCCGGCCGAAAGCTTCGCGAGCGCATGTGGATCGTCTATGCCAAATCGATCGAGACCCATATCGGCTGCAAGCTTGCCGAAAACGAGGCGAAGGCGATCGCCGGCCTGCTCGACCGCTTCCTCTAGATTCAATAGTGAGAGCATGATGTCGTCCGAAACCCGCTCACACTTTTCGGCATCATGCTCCGATCAGGCAATCAGCGGCGCGGCGACAGCCTTCAGTGCCTTCAACGCATGCTTCGGATCGAGCCGCACCTGCAGCCCGCGCTGCCCGCCATTGATATAGACCAGCGGTTCGCCAAGTGCGGCTTCCTCGATCGCCGTCGGCACGGTCTTTTTCTGGCCGAACGGGCTGATGCCGCCGACATGATAACCCGTCAGCCGCTCGGCATCGGCAGGCCTCATCATATTGGCCGATTTGCCGTGAAAGGCGCTGGCAAGCTTCTTCATGCTGACCTCGCGGTCCGACGGCACGACGACGCAGACCGGATTGCCGTCCACCTCCGCCATCAGCGTCTTCAGCACCCGATGCGGCGCCTCGCCGAGCGCTTCGGCCGCCTGCAGCCCGACGCGCTCGGCATTGGGGTCGTAGTCATAGGCATGAACGGTGAAGGCGACGCCTGCCTGCGAAAGAAGCTGTGTCGCGCGCGTAGTCTTGGACATCTCTTTCCCTCGTGAGTTCAGCGGGCCGCCTGTCAGCCTCCGAACGTACCGGCGTAAATCTCCGGCTTGAAGCCGACCAGCAGCTTGCCCTTCACTTCCAGCACCGGCCGCTTGATCATCGACGGCTGGTCGAGCATCAGGGCGATTGCCTTCTCCCGGGTGAGGTTCTCGCGCTCGGCGTCGGGCAATTTGCGGAAGGTAGTGCCGGCGCGGTTGAGCACAGTATCGAGGCCGGCCTGGTCGATCCAGGCTTCGAGATGGGCGCGGTCGATACCGAGCGCCTTGTAATCGTGAAACTCATAGGCGACGCTATGTTCTTCCAGCCAGCTGCGCGCCTTTTTCATCGTGTCGCAATTCTTGATGCCATAGATGGTGACGGCCATGCCCGATCGATCTCCCTGTGATAGCAGCGAGATAACATGCACGAAGGCCGGCGCAAACGCCGTGCGACGTTTTATCCCCGAGCGCGTCGACAATCGCAGCCGGACAAAACCGGCCCCGTTCAATTCTCCAGCGTGCCGGCCTTGCGGGAAGCCTTGCTGGGTTCGTCACAGGCGATCTTCATCAGGTCGCCGCGCCGCCGCACCAGCCTGTCGGAGGTTCGGGTCAGGATCAGCCCGTCCTGCGGCGCGGTGAGCTCGATGCTGCCGCCCGGCTGCCCCGGCCTAGTGACGATCGTCACTAGGCGGTCGCCTTCGGCAACCCTCTCGCCGATGTCGCGATGGAAGAGCACGGCTCCGCCTTCTGGCGTGCGGATGATCTCGACATTGTCGAGCGGCACGGCCGGACCGGAAAATGGCATTGCCGCGGGCTTTTCGTCGCCAACGGTCCCCCGTGCCGCGAGGAAGTGCCAGAGCCCATCCGCATCCTTTTTCGCCAGCACCGGATCGACGTCGCGTTTGCCGCGCAGCTCGACGGTGACGGAGAGTTTGCCGGGCAGACGGGGCCGGCGTTCGCCGGGAACCTCATATTTCCATGCAAAGCCGACGGCCTCCTCGAAGGCCGAGCTTTCGCCATCCGAAAGCAGCACGGCCTCCATGCCGAGTGAAGCGGCAAGATCGGCGGCCTCCGGCCAGAAGGCCTCGTCGATATAGGCATATTGCAGGGATTCGTCGTCGCAATGCAGGTCGAGCACGAGATCGGCGCCAAGCGCCATATGCAGCAGCTGCCTCTTCAATCTGTCGGTAGCCGGGTAATCATCGAGATCTTCGGTCAGCGTGGTGCGATCGACAATCGAGATCAGCGGAAAATCCCGGTTGAAATTGGTGCGTGAGCCCAGGTCGAAACGGCCCTGCAGCTCGCCGAAATGCGATTGCGCCGCACCGATCGGATTGGCCTGCGGCACGATGGTGATGTCGCCGGCGATCCCACCTTGGCTTTCCGCCTGCCGCAGCCTTTCGCAGAGGAAATGCAGCAGCACCGTTCCCGGCAGCTCGCCGGCATGCAGTGCCGCCTGGATATAGGCCTTCGGCGCCTTCGGATCGTGGCCTTTAAAGCGCAGCACCGGCAACCGCCACTCCGTTCCCGGCGTATCTCCAGGGATGATGATCTCTGAAACGTCCATGCTGTCTTCGTTCCCGTTTACAACCAGCGCCCGGTTAGGCATTCCGAGCTATATGAGCGGAAATGGGGCAAGCGCAAGCGTGGTCCGAAGACATCATTGCCTCAGCCGAGCAGCGGCCAGCGATCGATGATCCGATGTTCGGTTTTTCCGAGAACACTGTGGATGAGCAGGAATTCGGACGCGGTCCATGAAACGGGTGTGTCGAGGGTCGTCGGCGGCACGGCTTTGCGGTCATAGAGAAGTGTCATGTGCGGCTTGTAGTCGCGGCCGACATTGTGCCGCAAGCCGGCATTGTACATGCCGACGCCCAGTTGGACGTGCAGCCGTGTCAGTGGTTTCCGTCCGCCTTCGCCGCAAAGCACAAGCGAACGCGCCTGCGGGAATCGCATGATCCGGTCGAAGCTTATTGCGATCGGGGCACTCTCGACTGTGGCGCCGGCCTGTCGTGCCGCGAAGACCACATCCTCCGGCAGCCTCGGATAGTCGCCGACCCAGATGATCGACACATGCAATGTCGTCAGGCGCGGCATCCCGGAAAGGGAGAAGGCTCGACGATAGTCATCGGCGATTGCGGCCGCCTGCTGCTCGACGGCATCAGGAGGGCAGAGCGCAAAGAAAAGTCGGTGTCCGCTGACGTAGCTTTCGTTCCGCCGTCCGCGACCATTTTTGTCGTCTCCGAAGTCGAAGGGCATCTGGTTCATGGAGTTTCAGGTCGTCATGACCCGCCTCGTCGTTTTCAAAACGCGACGAAGATACTCTGCAAGGAAACAACATCAAGAACAAAAAGAGAACATAATTTCCCGACATGCTCGGGGCCACACTTATCCGAAACGTCGCTCAGGACCGGGTGAAGTGGCTAGTCGGTCGACAATGCAGGGGCGCATCGCAATATTTCCTGGAAGCCTGGCGCGCGCAAGAAACGGGTTGAAACAGCGGCCGTCCCATACGATTTTGAAGGTCATCGAAAACGCGGAGGCTGTGTCATGGCTGAGACAACGCACCACTATCTCATCTTCGAAACCGCGGGCGGTTTCTGCGGTATTGCCTGGAGCGACGCCGGCATCATCCGTTTCCAACTGCCGACCAAGTCAGCGGAAGCGACGGAACGGTTGCTGTTGCGCCGCCTGCCGGATGCCGAAGCCGGCGCGCCGACGCCTGGCGTGCTCGAGACGGTCGCCGCCGTGAAACGCTACTTCCAGGGCGAGGAGACGGATTTTTCCGGCGTCGAACTCGATCTTGCCGGCCAGGATGCCTTCTTCCGGGATATTTATGCGGCGGCAAGGCGTGTCGGCTGGGGCCGCACCACCACTTACGGCGCGCTGGCCAAGGAGCTCGGCGTCGGGCCGGAAGCCGCCCGCGACGTCGGCCAGGCGATGGCGAAGAACCCTGTCGCCCTGATCATCCCCTGCCACCGGGTGCTTGCGGCCGGCGGCAAGATCGGGGGCTTCTCCGCGCCCGGCGGTTCGTCATCGAAGGCCCGCATGCTGGAGCTCGAAGGCGTCAACCTTGCACCGCCGCCGCCCGCCCAGCAGTCGCTGGGTTTTTAGGCGGCGGAGGCTCTTTCGTTTTCCGCAATTCCCGGCAAAATCGCTTCGCGCTTTGCCTGGCAAAACCGCTCTACACTTTTGCTGGAATTACTTTGGCAGCAATCTCAGCGGATCAATAGGGGCTGGCTGTCGGTCGGATGATGATCTCGCTGACATCGACATCATCAGGCTGGCTGACGGCGTAGAGGATCGAATTGGCGACGGCCTCGGGGCTGATGGTGATCGCCCTGAAAGCCTTCATGGCATCACGCGCCGTCGGATCGGTGATGGTGTCGGCGAGTTCCGATGTCGTCGTGCCCGGAGAGATGACGGTGACGCGGATACGATCGGACTCCTGCCGCAGTCCGTCCGAGATCGCCCGTACCGCGAATTTCGTCGCGCAATAGACAACCGCCGTCGGAGAGACGCTGTGGCCGCCGATCGAAGACAGGTTGATGATCTGCCCTGATCCCTGCGCCTTCATGATCGGAAGCGCCGCCGCAACGCCATAGAGAACACCCTTGATATTGACGTCGACCATCCGGTCCCATTCGTCGACCTTGAGGGCGTCGAGTAGCGACAGCGGCATGACGCCGGCATTGTTGACGATAACGTCCAGCCGTCCGAATTCGGAGCGGGCGAAGCCTGCAAAGGCTTCCACCTGGGAACGGTCGGTGACGTCAAGCTGTCGCCGGCGCACCGACCCGCCCTTTGCGGCGATTTCGCCGGCGAGTTCCTCCAGGCGCTCGGTGCGGCGGGCGCCGATGACGATATGGGCGCCTGCGGCAGCCAGCACCTTTGCCGCGGCCTCTCCGATGCCGCTGCTGGCGCCGGTGATGGCAATGACTTTCCCTTTGATATCAGACATTTCAAGCTCCATTTTTGCAGGTGAGATTTTCGTTACGGTTAGCTTGGAAAATCGGCGCTGAGCGTCGTCTCCGCCCAGGCGTCGAAATTTGTGCGCAGCGCATCGAGCCGTTCGCGGGCGATCTTCAGGGCGGGTGCACCGAGCAGCAGGCGCAGCGGCGGCACGTCCGCTTCGAACGCCGATATGATCGCGGTTGCCGCGCGCGCGGGATCGCCCGGCTGGTTGCCGGAGATCGAGCGGGTGGCCTGGCGCCGCTTGCCTGACGTTTCGGCGTAGTCTTCGATGATCGTGCTGGATTCGACCATCGACCGGCCGGCCCAATCCGTGCGGAAGGCGCCCGGTTCAAGGATCGTCACATCGATGCCAAGCGGCCTGACCTCATGCGAAAGCGATTCCGACAAGCCTTCGACCGCGAACTTGGTGGCATGGTAATAGCCGGTTGCGGCAAAAGCGACGAGCCCGCCGAGCGAAGAGACGTTGAAGATATGCCCTTGCCGGCGTCGGCGCATGCCCGGCAGAACCTGCTTGGTGACGGCGATCAGTCCGAAGACATTGGTCTCGAACTGGGCGCGTATCTCGGCATCATCGCCCTCTTCGATCGCCGAGAAGTAGCCGTAACCGGCATTGTTGACGAGGACGTCGATCGCACCGAAATGCGTTTCGGCGTCACGAACCGCGCCGGCGATGGAGCGGCTGTCCGTCACATCGAGTGCAAGGGCAAGCGCGGGGTCGCCGTGTTGCGCCGTGAGATCTGCCAGGGTCTCGGGTCTGCGCGCTGTAACAGCGGCGCGCCAGCCACGGGCCAGCACGGCTTCGGCGAGCGCCCGGCCGAGGCCGGACGATGCGCCGGTGATGAACCAGATGGGTGTTGGGGAAGACATGATCGTCATCCTTTCCGGCCGGCAAATGCGGCCTTCTTGTGTGGTGTTGCCTTTCGGGCGGCACGTCATTTGCGCCGAAGCACCATGCCACCGTGATGGAGGGTATTGCCGTCGACGAAATCGCCGTCGGCTGTGAAGCCCGTGTCATCCCAATATTCGATGTGGTTTCCGGTGACGTCGTAGCGTCCTCGATAGGCGCTTTCTCTGCTGCCACGGGCTTCGTCGTAACGGCCATTCGGCAGAAGCTCGTGGCGGACGCGGCCATCATCCGTAACCCACATGCCGACATAGGAATGTTGCTGCATAGCGTTCTCGCTTGTTTGTTGCTGGTGAGATTGGCGGTTCATGGCATCGGCGGCTGACGAACTGATCGCCGTGCCAGCCAGGGTGATCGCCGTGAAAAACGGCAGGACCGAGCTTTTGAAAAACTTTCGCATTGCCTTGCCTTTCGAAGAAGATTTGCCGATGAGTGGGTCTTGGCGTTGACCTCGACCTGAAAGATAGCGCGCCGATCCGCGGCGATTAAGTTGCCAATCCATGATGCCTTGGTTAGAAGTGCTAACCAATGGTCGACGATCTCGAAGGCATTTCAGTCTTTCTTGCGGTGGCGGAGGCGCGGAACTTCCGGCTTGCCGGCGAGCGGCTTGGCGTCACCCGTTCCGCCGTCAGCCAGGCCCTGCAGCGCCTCGAGGATCGGGTCGGAGTCGCCCTGGTCCAGCGCACGACGCGCAGCGTCAGCCTGACCGAAGCCGGCGAAGTGTTCTTCGAGGCGGTTCGTCCATCGGTCCGGCAGGTCAATGATGCGATGCAGACGGTCCGGGAAATGCAGGCGCGCCCGAGCGGCCTGCTGAGGATCACCGTTTCCTCGATCGCCGAGAACTTCCTGTCCGGCACCTTGCTGGCCGGCTTCATGGAAGCCTGCCCTGACATCAAACTCGATATCACCATCACCGATGACGAATTCGATATCGTCGAGGCCGGGTTCGACGCGGGCGTCCGGCTGGGCGAGGTGATCGAGCAGGACATGATCGCGATCTCCGTCTCCGAAGAGCAGCGACAATGCGCGGCGGCATCCCGCAGCTATCTCGACCGCCGCGGCCATCCCCGCCATCCCCGCGAGTTGCAGAACCACGCCTGCATCGGATGGCGCCCACGCCCGGATACGGCGCCCTATCGCTGGGAGTTCACCGAAAACGACCGCGACTTCGACGTCTCCGTCGATCCCACTGTTACGACCAACGACATGGGAATGATGATCCGTATGGCCTGCGCGGGGGCAGGCATCACCTTCGGCATGGCGGAAACCTTCCAGTCCTATATCGACCGCGGCGAACTCGTGCCGCTGCTGGAGGATTTCTGTCCACCCTTTCCGGGCTTCTATCTCTACTACCCCAGGCGCCAGAGGCAGCCGCTGAAGTTGCGCGCATTGGTCGATTATGTCCGCAGCTCCGACCGGCGGTAATGCGGTCTGGGCTTAAGCCGCCGCTGGTAAGTCTCGACGGCGATTTCAGGCCAGTCGCACGGGCTCAAATCCTGCGGCTTGGGCTGATGTTGCCGCTGGCATCCGGCTTTGATATTCCCGATGATAGAGGCCAGCGAGGCGGCGCGCGCTCTATAGACGCCACCGCTCGCCGCGCTTCCATCCTTTTGCGGAGAACATATGCTCGACGACGTCTTTCCTGTTCCGGCCAGGGCTTTGATCCGTCAGGGTGGGCGGGCCTGTTTTTATCGTCTCGTCAATACGAGCCCCTTGTTGATACAGGTGCAGTCGGGAACCAAGATCGTCATGGCCGATGATAAGGCTTTGCGCCTCGAAGCCGGCGCTTATGGCTTGCTGCCCGACTATCGACCGTTGACGATGGAGAACATTCCCAAGGCGCCGCAGAAGTATCAGACCCTGGCGCTTCCCGTTCCGCGACAGCTGTTCGAGGAAGCCTACAGCAGGATGGGGTCGATTGCCGTCCCATCAAGGCCTGTCCCGGCAGTCACCTCGGACCTGCCGGAAGAAGCTGCGGCATTGTTTGACTATTGCTGTCAGCCCGGCAATCTGACGAGGCTTCCCGGCGCCATTGCCAAGGCGCGGTTGCTCGAACTCATCACTTGGTTTGCGCTCGGCGGAGCGGTGCTGGGCCAATGCCAAAGTCCTCGGCTCGAGGACCGGCTGCGGCAGATGATTGAAAGCGATACGGCCTTTGATTGGACGCTGGGGCACGCGGCGCGCTCGTTCAACATGAGTGAAGCGACGCTGAGGCGGAAGCTCGCCGCCGAAAGTACCGGCTTTACTGAGATCTTGAGCGATACAAGAATGAACCGCGCCTTGGGCCTCATTCAAACCACAACCCTGCCGATGGCGCAGATTGCGCTTGAGGTCGGTTACGACTCTCCTTCTCAATTCGCGGCGCGTTTCAAAGAGCGGTTCGGCGTCAATCCGCGCCATGTCCGGGGTGGCTCTGAGCGTTTTGAGCGGATCGGGGCAGAAGTTGAGCGTAGCGGGGCAGATGCGCTTGCGCGGTGACGATAGTTTTCCGGCATTATCAACCGCAGGAAAACAGCATGCGTTTCATCACAGCAGTACTTCTCGCTACGTCCGTCTTCGGCGCGACGGCCGCACAGGCCGAAATGAAGCTCACCTCGAAGGATCTGGTCGCCAGCAAGTCCATGGCCGACGCGCAGATCTTCAACGGCTTCGGCTGCGCCGGCAAGAACATCTCGCCGGAGCTGACCTGGTCGGGTGCGCCTGAGGCGACCAAGAGCTTCGCCATCATGGCTTACGATCCGGATGCTCCCACAGGCTCGGGCTGGTGGCATTGGTCGGTGTTCAACATTCCCGCAAATGCCTCGGAGATTGCCACCGGCGCCAGCGGTGACAAAAAGCTTCCGGCAGGCGCCGTCGAAGGTCACACGGATTTTGGCATGTCCGGATATGGCGGCGCATGCCCGCCGGCCGGCGATCAGCCGCACCACTACAAGTTCACCGTCTATGCGCTCTCGGTGGACAAGCTCCCGCTTCCTGAGACCGCCCCGGCTGCCATGGTTGGCTTCTATGTCAGGGCCAATACGCTCGCCAAGGCCTCCGTCGAGGTGACCTACGGCCGCTGAAGCCGGCTTCGGATCCGCAGTCGTCATTCCCCTCATGACAACGGCCGGCCGAGGTAATTGAACCTTGGCCGGTCGTTTCCGGTCTGGGGCTTCCCTGGTCTGCAAACCTAGACGGTCATTGCTTCCCAGCAGATCAACGGACCGTCTTCGGCATCGACACGCTCGCCGATACGGATAAAGCCATTGCGTCCAAGAACGCGCCGGGACGTGATGTTGTCGACCCCGGTCTCCGCAGAGACTAAGGCCACGCGATGGTCGTTCCGCGCCCACTGAAGCAACTGCCCTATCGCCCGCGTGGCGCATCCACGGCTTTGGCGGGAAGGCGCAACCCCATAGCCGATATGGATATTGCCATCCCGCGGAACCTTGATGACAGAGCAAAGGCCGACGATCTCGTCATCCTCCACGATCATCCAGGCCGACGGTGAAAATTCCGCGCCGATGTCAGCGGCGAGGCGGCTCAACATCGCCAGGACTTCAGGAGGTGCAATGGCGCTGTCTTGGACAAGGCGCAGATGAGCAGGGGCGATGCCCTTCAGCAGCGCGTCAAAATCATGAGATGTTAGTTCGATAATCATAGTCTTCTCGACATTAGACATGCGCCGGCATTGGCGCGCGAAAGGCCGAGCGATAGAGCGAGGATCAGCTCTCGGTCACGATGCCGAGCGCCTCTATCCCTACCGCCGCAGCCGGTGAGTTCTGGATCGTTGCGACGGCAAACAAAGGCATTCTCCTCTAAGACGGAAATGCGAATAACAGTGCCAGGCGAGGATCGCAAGATGCTCCGATCGGGCGGCACCGGCTAACCGCAAGATCGGTCGAGCGCTGCGTTGCCTGAGGGATCTAGTTTGAGCTGCCACGGAGACCAAGACGAATGACCGCAGCGCTTCGGAACTATCATGAGCGGATGCAGCGAGTGCTGGATTATGTCGACCGGCACCTCGATGACGATCTCGATCTTGACGTTTTGAGCAGTGTCGCAGCCTTCTCGAAATTTCATTTCCACCGGCAGTTCACGGCGACCTTCGGATTGTCAGTGTATCGCTATATCCAGCTTGCCCGCATGAAGCGCGCTTCATACCGGCTGGCTTACAGGGACGAAGAACGCGTCACCGATATAGCGATGGATGCCGGTTACGACGCACCGGATGCCTTTGCCCGCGCCTTTCGGCAACGGTTCGGGCAATCGCCTTCGTCGTTCCGGAAATCTCCCGAATGGGAGCCGTGGCTTGCCGCCTTCGGGCCTCTCGACAATGCAAGGAGCAAGCTCATGCAGAAGACTTTCATCGCTGAAGACGTGATAATTCGCAATGTGCCTGCCACGCCGGTGGCGATCATGGAGCATCGGGGCGACCCTGCGTCGCTCGGCGCCACCATCCAGCGGTTCATCGCCTGGCGCAAGGCCGCTGGCCTGCACCCCAGGACAAGTCCGACCTTCAACGTCTGGCGCTCCGAGCGGCGTCCTCAGTCGCCTGCCGATTATAGCGTCGACCTTTGTGTCGGGATCAGCCAACCAATCGAGGCGAACGGCGAAGAGATCAAAGCCGGCGAGATCCCCGGCGGGCGCTGCGCGGTGCTGCGTGTCGTCGGCAACACCGACAATCTGGAGCCCGCCGCGCTCTACCTTTATCGCGAATGGCTTCCGGCCAGCGGCGAGGAAGCACGCAACTTCCCGATCTATTGCCAACGGCTGAGCTTCTTCCCGGAGGTGGCGGAGCATGAGGCGGTGGCGGAGCTGTTTCTGCCGCTGAAATAGCGTCCTCTGACGGCGGCTTGTCTATGCTGATAGCATGAGGTGGACAGGTCGTTGTCCACCTCAGGCCGGCCGGTTGGCGGCCATCGGATCGCGGATCGCTGTGCACTTCAAAAACCAATTACGAAATAAAACCAGTTGAGCTAACTTCCAACCGATTGCATAATGCAAGCAGGTCTGCGCGCGGATATGCCGTTTTAGGAAAGGAAGTGAAGATGGCTAAGCTTGTGTTCGGAATGAACCAGTCCCTGGACGGCTACGTCGATCATATGGCGTTTGCGCCAAGCCCGACACTCTTCCGCCACTTCATCGAAGAGGCTCAGCGGCAGGCGGGTAGTGTGTACGGTCGTCAGATGTATGAGGTCATGCGCTACTGGGACGACGAACATCCTGAATGGGATGCAGAGCGACAGGCTTTCGCGACGGCGTGGCGGAGCCAACCGAAATGGGTCGTCTCGCGCTCATTGGCGTCGGTCGGTCCCAAGGCCACGCTTGTTGGGGAAGATCTTGAGGCCGCGATCCGCGAACTGAAGGCGGAACGCGACGGCGAGATCGAAGTTGCCGGCCCCAATTTGGCGCAAAGCCTGACCGAACTTGGCCTGATCGATGAGTATCGAATCTACCTGCACCCAGTCGTGCTCGGTCACGGCAAGCCATATTTCGCCGGACCCCGGCCGCCGCTCCACCTGATGGCTCATGACCGGATTGGCGAGGATGTGATCAGGTTGACCTACGTTCCGGCTTGATCTCGGGACTCGCTAGATGGAAATCGCAGCTCGGCTTCCGACCGGATGACGGCAAGCGTCGCCGGCGACCTGCCGGGCGTCAGTCGCGGGATATGGGCAGCCCCGCGAGAAGCGGAGCGTATGCGGAGAGCCTGCGGGATACGAACTCCGTGAAGAGCCGCACGCGCTTCGTCTTGCGTGTCTCCCCTTGTGTGAGAAGCCAGAGCGTTCCGTACATGTGCAGGTCGGTGCCCGGCACCCTCACCAATAGGGGGTCGGCATCTCCGACGAAGCAGGGCAGTGTCGTGATCCCGAGCCCTTGCCGTACAGCAACGATCTGCGCCTCGCCGTCCGTGGTCCTGAATGGAACCCCCGTGGTGCGAATCTCACCCTCGCTGGCCCAATCCGGAATTCCATGAATGCTTATGACGATCCACCGGATCGGATCAGGCGCACCCGCACGCCAAGCGGCTAGTCGATCGCAGGACATGTAGACGCCGCCGAATATATCCGGTCCCTTCAGGCCGTGAAGATTGAGCGGCAGGGTTTTGCGGTCGTAAACGACGCGGATCGCCACATCGGCCTCTCGGTTGGTCAGATTTGCCAGCTCGCCGGACGACACGATTTCCATCTCGATATCAGGATGCAGACGCGCGAAATCGGCGAAGTCAGGCATGAGCAGGTGTGTCGCGAGGGGCGGAGCCAACGTCACCCGCAGAAGCCCGCGCACGCTCTGGTCGCGCCCGAAGACGCGCGTCTCCAGTTCGTGCGACGACGCTTCCATCTGGTTCGCGAGCTCGAGGACCTCCTCGCCCGCAGCCGTCAGGCGGTAGCCCGAAGGCAGCTTTTCGAACATCTGCGCCCCGAGGCGTTCCTCGAGCTGTGCGATGCGTCGCAGCACGGTCGCGTGATTCACTCCGAGGCCCTTGGCGGCAGCCCGCACCGAGCCTCCGCGCGCCACGGCCAGAAAGTAGCGAATGTCATCCCAGTCAATCATGGTGCAATCCGGCACCGCGCGGTGCGCCTTCCCAAGCCAGTATCTAACGCGTCGTACAGCAGTGCGGGCGGTCATCATAGCCTATGTAGGCAAGGACGGCCCGATTCCAAACGGCGCACACCGATCGTCGCGGCTGGCGTCAGTCGTCCGGCCGGATCGATTTTGCACCACCGATGTGCGCGCTTCCGCACTCAACGCCTGACTTTGGCGAACCTATTTTGAGGCTCTCGGGGGCGTCCCCGAACGACCAAAGGATGCATGACATGAACAGACTGAATGGAAAGACCGCCGTGATCACCGGCGGCGCTACGGGCATCGGCCGCGCCGCAGCCAAGCGCTTCATCGAGGAGGGCGCTTTCGTCTTCATCTTCGGCCGCCGGCAGGAGGCGCTTGACGCCGCTGTGGCGGACCTCGGGGCCAATGCGCGGGCGGTAAAGGGCTCGGTCTCGGATGAGGCCGACCTTGATCGGCTTTACACCGCGGTGAAGGCAGAGCGCGGAACGCTCGACATCGTCTTTGCCAATGCCGGGGCCGGAAGCCCGCTTCCGCTCGGCAATATCACCGCCGAGCACATCGATGAGACCTTCGACACCAATGTGAAGGGCACGATCTTCACGGTCCAGAAGGCGCTGCCGCTGATGGGCTCAGGCGGTTCGATCATCCTGACCGGATCGAGCGCCGGCACCACGGGCGCACCGGGATTTACGGCCTACAGCGCAAGCAAGGCGGCAGTGCGCAACCTCGCGCGGACCTGGGCTGAGGACCTGAAGGGCACCGGCATCCGGGTCAACGTGCTGTCACCCGGGGCGACGGCGACAGAACTCGCGAAAGAGGCGCTGGGCGAGGAAGGCCAGAAGGCCTACGGCGCGATGACGCCGCTCCAGCGTATGGCCGATCCGGAGGAGATCGGGGCGGTGGCCGCCTTTCTGGCGTCGTCGGACAGCAGCTTCATGACCGCCAGCGAGATCGCCGTCGACGGCGGCCTGGCGCAACTGTGACGCGCTGCACCCGGCCGGGCGCTCCATTCGATTATTCGGAGCTCTGTAGGGCTCGGCAGATAACCCAGCGCCGCTAAGGGTCGGGAAATCAATATCAACACAATATCGGAGAAGCATTATGAGCTACGCAATTGTAGGATTCGGCAAGATAGGCCAGGCCCTCGCCCACGCCTTCGCCCGTAAAAACATCGCCGTGACCGTCGCGAGCCGCCGGCCGTCCGAGGTGTTGGCGCCGCAGGCTCGGGCGATTGGACCCACGGTCGTCGCCAGGTCGCTGCGGGATGCACTCGAGGCCGACACGATCATCCTGGCAGTCCCGTTCGGCGAGCATCGCGAGGTTGCGAATGCCCTGCCGAGCTGGAAAGGCAAGACGGTCATCGATGCGACGAACGCATTTCCCGTCCCCGAAGAGCTGGACGGCCTCCCGTCCTCCGCCTTCGTCGCGAAATCGTTCACCGGCGCCAAGTTCGTGAAAGGGTTCAATCACCTGATTGCGGCCACCCTGGCTGCCGATCCGATCGTCGAGGGCGGGCACCGGGTCGTCTTTCTGTCGAGCGACGACGAGGACGCGATCGCTCCCGTGGCGGATTTGGCCAAACAACTGGGGTTCGCACCCGTCGAGCTGGGAAAGCTCAACGAGGGTGGCGCGCTGGTGCACGCACGCGGCCGCACTTGGGGCCAGCTCATCTTCCAGGATTTGTTCAAGAAGGAGCAGTAATCGATCTATGATCGTGTGATCGACGCCGAGAACTGGTCGCGCGCGCTAGCACGATGCGTAGATTCAAAGTGTTAGAGCGTCCTTCAGTGCGTCCGAAAGGACTCACGGCGCTCTAACATCTTCGAGCAGCGCGCGACCGAATATTTGAAGGCCACAAAGTCGTGAAGGTTGGGGTGGGCCCGACGGCGGTACTCCCCTCACTCCCACTCGATCGTGCCGGGCGGCTTGCTCGTCACATCATAAACCACGCGGTTGATGCCGCGCACTTCGTTGATGATGCGGGTGGCGGCGCGGCCGAGGAATTCCATGTCGTAGTGGTAGAAGTCCGCCGTCATGCCGTCGACGGAGGTGACGGCGCGCAGCGCACAGACGAATTCGTAGGTGCGCCCATCGCCCATGACGCCGACGGTCTGGACGGGGAGCAGCACGGCGAAGGCCTGCCAGATGGCGTCGTAGAGGCCGGCCTTACGGATTTCGTCGAGATAGATCGCATCGGCCTCGCGCAGGATCTCCAGCTTTTCGCGGGTGATGCCGCCGGGGCAACGGATCGCCAGGCCCGGGCCTGGGAAGGGGTGACGGCCGATGAAGCTGTCGGGCAAGCCGAGTTCGCGGCCGAGTGCGCGCACCTCGTCCTTGAAGAGCTCGCGCAGCGGCTCGACGAGCTGCATCTTCATGCGCTCCGGCAGACCGCCGACATTGTGGTGCGACTTGATCGTCACCGACGGGCCGCCGGTGAAGGAAACGCTCTCGATCACGTCGGGATAAAGCGTGCCCTGGCCGAGGAAGTCGGCGCCGCCGAGCTTCTTTGCCTCTTCCTCGAAGGTCTCGATGAACAGCCGGCCGATGATCTTGCGCTTGGTTTCCGGGTCGCTGACACCCTCGAGTTCGCCGATGAAGCGATCGGCCGCATCGACGTGCAACAGGTGCAGATTGTAGTGCTCGCGGAACATGGCGACGACGCCGGCCGCCTCGTCCTTGCGCATCAGCCCGTGGTCGACGAGGATGCAGGTCAGCTGGTCGCCGACGGCCTCGTGGATCAACAGCGCTGCGACGGAACTGTCGACGCCGCCCGAAAGCGCGCAGATGACGCGCTTGTCGCCCACCTGTTCGCGGATCTGCTCGACCGCCTTCTGGCGATAGGCTGACATCGACCAGTCGCCCTTGAGGCCGGCAATATTGTGAATGAAGTTGCCGATCAGCTTGGCGCCATCAGGCGTATGCACGACCTCGGGGTGGAACTGCACGCCGTAATATTTGCGCTTCTCGTCGGCGATGAAGGCATAGGGTGCGTTGGAGGAGGTGGCGACCACCTCGAAACCATCCGGCAGCGCGGTGACGCGGTCGCCATGGCTCATCCAGACTTGGTGGCGCGAGCCGGAGGACCAGAGGCCCTCGAACAGCTGGCAGTCCCTGTCGACCTCGAGGAAGGCGCGGCCGAATTCGCGGTGATGGCCGCTCTCGACCTTGCCGCCGAGCTGCATGCACATCGTCTGCTGGCCGTAGCAGATGCCGAACACCGGCAGGCCGCTCTCGAAGATGATGTTAGGCGCTCGCGGCGATCCCTCGTCCACCGTGGAAGCCGGGCTGCCGGACAGGATCACGGCCTTCGGCTGCAGGCGGTGGAAGCCCTCTTCGGCCGATTGGAAGGGAACGATCTCGCAATAGACACCGGCCTCGCGCACGCGTCGTGCGATGAGCTGGGTCACCTGGCTGCCGAAATCGACGATGAGAACGGAGTCGGGATGTGCTGTCTGGGTCATGGCGAGGCTTTAATGAAAAGCGCCTCGCCTGGCAATCCGGGAAATCGGCGGCATCGGGTTTTTATTGTTCCAATTGTCCCGTATTCAGAGGCTCAGAACCAGAAAACCCCATCCTCCAGCGCCGTGAACAGGCTGTCGACGCCGTAGGAGAGCTTGCGGTCGACGATGTGCAGATATTCGGTCCAGCCCGAAATATGCTGCAGCTCGACGGCGCCGTCGGAAATGCCGCGAAGGCCGATCAGCGGCAGCTTGTAGCCCTGGCAGGCGCGCAGCACCGCATAGGTCTCCATGTCGACCATGTCGGCGTCGATGCCGGTATAGGCGGCGCCCGAGATGATGTTGCCGCCGGTGGAAAGACTTGCTTCGGCAATGCCGGGAATGCGCAGCGGCAGATCGAGCGTTGCTGGCAGGTCGAGGAAGGGTGTCTTGCCCTTTTCGAAGCCGAGCGGCGAAGCGTCCATGTCGCGGTAGGAAACCGAAGTCACCTGATAGATTTCGGTCTGCTCCAGTTTCGCCGAACCGGCCGAGCCGAGAGACACGACGAGATCGGGCAGGTCGTCGACGGCATCCAGCCGCGCCAATGTCTTGCTCAGCGCGATGGCTGCCTCGACCGGGCCGACGCCGGTCATCAAAGGTTCGATGCGCGAACGCAGGAAGGGGCCGTATTCGGCCTCCGCCGCCATGACGAAAAGGATGGATTTCCCCGCGACCGATTTCAGTTCGAACTTCATCCCGTAATGCCCTCTCTACCGCGGATCACCATCATCGTTCCGGTCATGGAGGCGATGAGTTTCGCCGGCCCGTCGCTGATCGCGTAGCCTCGTCCGTCGGCGACGATGATGGTGGAGCCGGGTTTGGTGATTTCCCCGCGAAACAGGAAACGATCGCCCCGCCCCGGCGACATGAGATTGACCTTGAACTCGATCGTCAGGATCGAGGCTTCCGGGTCGATGACGCTATAGGCGGCAAAGCCGCAGGCCGAATCGAGCGCTGCGGAAATGATGCCCGCATGCAGGATGCCGTGCTGCTGTGTCAGTTTGACGTCGAAGGGTAGCTCGATCTCCACGACGCCGTGCTCGACGCGCGTCAGCTCCGCGCCGATCGTTTCCATCGCCGCCTGCCGCGCAAAATTACGGCGGATTCGCGCGCGGAAATCGCCCCTGTCAGTCTCGCTCATGTCTGCCCCTCTTGCAGCCGCGAAATTGGCATGGCGCGCCGCATTCGACAAGCTGGACATTGCTGAAATCGGTCCGGGCGGCGATGGAAACCCGGGACCGTGTCGCCGAGGCAACCTTTCACCTTTCCGTCGCCGTGCAAGCCGATACAGCTGGTCAGTACCGCTGGCCAATACCGCTGGATCGTGGCGATCCGATGCGAAGACGATTGCAGCTTCGCGCGGCGCGCGTATTCTCCGCACGCGTCGCGAAATGATGGAGTGCCGGCATGACGACGATATCGCAATCGGTCCGCAATTTCGAGACCTGGCTGGCCGTCGAACTCGGCGACGATCTCGTCAAGGACGATCTCCGGGAAAAGCACGAGAAGATGCGAAGTGGCGATTTCGTCTTCCTGCGCGCCACCTACTGGCGCTGGTGCGAGATCATCCTCGATATCTGCCCGGAACTTAAAGGCGCGCCTGAGATATTGGCGATCGGCGATACGCATCTGGAGAATTTCGGTACCTGGCGCGATATCGAGGGCCGGCTCGTCTGGGGTGTCAATGATTTCGACGACGCGGCGGTGATGCCCTATGCATTTGATCTCGTTCGCCTTGCGGCAAGCGCTGTCCTGGCCCGCGGCGACGACGGTCCCTCGGTTCGCATGATCGGCGAATTGATCTTGAGCGGCTATCGCCGGGGCCTTGAAAATCCGTTGCCCGTCATCCTCGAGCGCGACCACAAATGGCTGCGCAAGGCGCTGCTGCTGCCGAATTCCGAACGCCGAGAATTCTGGGAGAAATACGATATGTTGCTTCCCGGCAGCAAGCCGCCACCATCAGCCTACACCAAGGCGCTCGCAGACGCGCTGCCGTCCGGGGCAGGACCCTTCGTGCCGAAGCCGCGCAGCGGCGGCACCGGCAGTCTCGGTCGGCTGCGTTTCGTCGCCTATGCCGAATGGCAGGGTGGGCCGGTGCTGCGCGAGGCGAAGGCGCTGCTGCCGTCCGCCTGGTCGCTTCGCCACAACCCGCAGGACATGGCGATCCATGCGGAAGAGATCGCCAACGGGCGGGCGCGCTCAGCCGATCCGCACTACCGGGTCTCCGGCCGCATCCTCGTGCGCCGGCTCTCACCGAACAGCTGCAAGGTCGAAGTCGACCGGCATCCCGAGATCCTGCTTTCGCCGACGATGCTCGAACTGATGGGCTTCGAGATCGCCAATTGCCATTCCGACGATGCGGCGGCCGTTGCGGCGATCCTGAAGGATTTGGCGGCGCGGGGAAACGAATGGCTGCATGAGGCGGCAAGGGCCGCGGCATCGAGCGTCAGCGCCGAGCAGAAAGCCTATTCGCGTGCCAGCTAAAACTCTGCTTCCGTGATTAGATCCGCACGATGTGCTGATCCCAGGCGACGTCACTGCGGGTCGACAGGAAATCGCCGTCATAGGAGGAGACGGCAAAGCCGCTTCTGGCCGGGGCGATGCCCGCCGCATCCGGAATGGAAGTCTCAGTCAGCATCTTGCCCGTCCTTGCGTCGATGGTCACCGAGGCGCCGCCCTTCGGCGAGGTGATGCCGACGAGACCTTCGCTGCGATTGACGGCGATCGCCCCGACGTAATTGGCAAGCCTGCGCGTCGTCTCCTCCGGCAGGTCGATGAAGGAAAGATCTTCCCCCTTGGCGAAATGGCCGACAAGCGGCGGCAAATCCTTGCGGTGGCCTTCATACTGGCAGGCGAACCAGATGCGGCCCGCGCTATCGAGATCGACATGGCGGGTGGAGAGTTCTGCCCATTCCGCCGGCAGCACATGTTTTTCGACTAGCGCCCCGGTCGCCGCATCGATCAGCACCAGCGACGGCTGCATCTCCCCGAGATTGAGCTTGGTGCGGCCAAAATCCGGATGCGTCTCGATGCCACCATTGGCGACGATCAGCAGGCGTCCGTCGTCGGACACGGTCATGTCGTGCGGACCGATGCCGTAGGTTTCGAATTCGCCGATGCGGGTGAAGCGGTCGGTGGCGTCGTAGAGGCCGATCATGCCGCGATTGCCGTCGAAGTCGTTCTCGCTGGCGTAGAGCAAACGGCCGTCAGGAGAGAAGGCGCCGTGGCCGTAGAAATGCCGGTCCTCCCTGGAGTTGATGACGATCGGCTCGCTTTTGTTCCAGGAATCGAAGATCATCGCATAGGTGCCGGGCCGGCGCGCGAAGGCGACCGTCTTGCCGGTGCTGGCGCTGAAGGCCATGCCGTGGGCGCGGGCGGGAAGCGCCACCTGATCGACGATCTCGCCGCGCTCGGTCACGGTCGCAATGGCAAAGGAGCCGTCGGCTGTCCTAATGCCCGAGGCATAGACCGCATCGGCCCGCTCCAGCGCCATCAGCGACCTTGGCGTCAAGGTGGCAAGGAAGCCGAGCCCCGCCGCCTTGACGAAGCTGCGTCGGTCGATCGCGGCACTTTGCATCATCGTCTCAGTCTCCGTCCGAAAAGGAAAAGCCGGCCGAAAGGCCGATCGCCGCGCCATATTCGTCGCTGATCCTGGTGATCAGGTCGCGGCTGTCGGCAAGCAGCGTATCGAGCTTGGCCTTCTCCGCATCGCTTGTGGCGACATCGATGTCGGGATTGAGCTTCGGCACGCTGTCGAGCAGCGATTTGAAGTCCTCGTCGATCGCGGCGGCGATCGGCTGTTTGTCCGGCGGCAGAAGTTCGGCCATGCCGGCCTTCTGCCAGAGCGTGCGCAGGCCCTCCAGATTGGCGGCCATCGATTTCCAGGTATTTTTGGAGCGCCAGTAGATCGCCATACGCGGCCGCGGCGCGGTGTCCTTGCCCTTGTAGAACTGCTCCAGCCGCTGGTCGCGGACATTTTCCGCACCATGGACCAGAATGCCGAGCAGCGCGGTCACCGCTTCCTTGTTGTCCATGAAATCATTGCTCTGCGGGCCTGGATGTTTCCAGCTCGCCTGCACGCCGTCGGGCTTTTCCCAGGCGGCGACGACTTCGCCGGCCTCACGCTGGATATTGCCGGCGACTGCCTCGCCGTAAAGGCAGCGGAAACTGCCCTTCTGCCCGACGAGATCGTCGGAGCCGTTGCCATAAAGGACGTATTCCAGCGCCGTCAGGCCTTGCAACGCAACACTCTTGCCGGCGATCGCATCAACGGTCGCATCCTTCGGGTCGGCCTTGGCGATCAGCGCCTGCACCTGCTTGAGGCCGACGCCCTTACGGTCGGGATAAAACAGGATGTGCTCGAATAGATTGTCCTGGATAACAGGTCCGGTCTGGACGATCTCGATGATCGACCAATAGCGGATCGTGTCGTCGAATGTGGACTTCGCCTTGTCGAGCGTCTGCTGCGTGCCGTCGGCGCAAAGATCCTTCATCGCCGTCGTCAGCCGAGCGGCCGATTGTTGCATGTTGCGATAGCCGGGACGGATCACCTCGTCGACGGCGCGCTGCATGACGGCGGGAACGGCATCCTCGTTCAGCCCTGCCGGGGGAGTGGCCGTCTGGGCGACCGCTGATGTCGCGAGGCCGATCAGAGTAAGGCAGAGCAGGGGGTGCCAAAGGCGCATCAAAGTGACTCCAGGAATGTAATCAGGGCCGCCCTGTCGTCTTTCGGCAGGGAGGAGAAAGCGTTGCGGGCCTTTTCAGCTTCGCCGCCATGCCAGAGGATCGCTTCGGTGAGATCACGCGCACGGCCGTCATGCAGGAAAAAGCTGTGTCCGCTGACAGTTCGGGTCAGTCCTATACCCCATAGCGGCGGCGTGCGCCATTCACGTCCGCTTGCAAGGCCGACCTGCTGCCCGTCGGCAAGCCCGTCGCCCATGTCGTGCAGAAGAAAGTCGGAATAGGGCCAGATCAGCTGGAAGGACTGTGCCTTGTCCGGCGTATCCCGGCGGGTGACGAATTTCGGCAGATGGCAGGAAATACAGCCGCTTTCGTAGAAGATCCGCTTGCCCTGCAGCGTCTCGGGGAAACTCGCCTTGCGCCGCGCCGGAACGGCAAGATTTCCGGAATAGAAGGTGACGAGGTCGAGAATGGGCCCCGGCGCTTCTTCGGCGCCCAGCCGCTTCTGCACGCCGGTTGGCATATCACGGCATTTCTCTTCGGCCCGGGTGCAATCGCCCTGCGCATCCGGGTGATCGGGCGTCGAGATGCCGATATCGTTGGCGAAGGCATCGGCACTCTGGTCGCGCACCGTGGCGTTCTGTGCCTTCCAGCCGAATCGTCCGAGCGCGATCTTGCCGCTGCGGTGGTCGCGCACGATTGCTGCCTTGCCGGAGATGCCGTCGCCGTCGGCATCATCAGGATCGGCATGGGCCAGGATATCGGCCTCGGGAATGGCCTCGATCAGTCCGAGGCCGATCATCGCCGAGGCGACACGCGGCGAAATCGTCGTCGCGGGGTGGAGTGGTCCATAACCGAGGTTCGTCACCGCATAACTCGGCAGGCGCAGCGATACGGTCTCGCCGTCGCCGAGCGTCACCCTCTCTTCCTGGTAGCTGATCGCCATCTTTCCTTCTGCAGCAAGGCCGGGAACGGCAAGGTCCTGCAGCTGATGGCCGTAGACCGGATCGGGAAAATTGACGACATCGGCACTTGCGACCGCCTTTTCTTCCTCCGGCGTCGTGGCGGCGCGGGAAAGCCGCAGGAACATCGAGGTGGCGCTCGGGCCTCCCTCCGGTGGTTTGCCGCGGCCGTCATTGACATGGCAGCTCATGCAGGAGCGGGCGTTGAACAGCGGCCCGAGACCATCGGAAGCCTGCGTCGAGGAGGGAGCGGACACCCAGAGCTTGCGGAAGAGCGCGTTGCCGAGCTTGAAATTCTGCTCTTCCTCGAAGGGGATATTGGCCGAAATATGCGAGAAGCTGTCTTCGGTGACAGGGTCTATCGAGGTCGTAGCCCCTGCCTGCATGGCTTCGTATTGTTCGGCCTTGGAGAAATCCGCTGTCGGTCGGGTGACGGCGGCGACGCGTTTCAGATCGGCCTCGGAGAGGTCGGTGCGTTTCCGCGGCAGATCGAAACCGGCGGCGATGCTGACGGAAAAACCGGCAATCGTGGCGCAGAGCGCTACGCTGGCGAAAAATCGGCGGGCCGGGGCATGCGACATTTCAGGGTCCGGGCCGCTCCGGCTTTCGAAGCGGCCCGCCTTTTTGCTTATTTGAAGACGGCGTTAGGATTATCCAAGCTGTCGGAACCTTCAAGCTGAACCGTACCGAGATCGAGTGCGGCAATAACGCGCTGCACCGATTTCGTCTGATCGATCAGGCCGTCAATGGCGGCCTGAACGACGGCATTGCCTTCCTTGTTGCCTTCGCCGATCATCTGGTCGTACTTCTCGACGGTCTCGCCGCGCTTTGCCATGGCATTCATCGCATCGAGCGTCTTGTTGAGCTTGCCTTCTACTTCGGCATCGAGCGCCTTGTCCTTGGCGGCCACCAGATCATGCAGCGACGGGCCGCTGAGCTTGGTGCCGTCGACGCGGGTATAGTTGCCGGTATAGGCAGCAGCGATCCCGATCGCGTCGTTGAGATGCGAGTTGTAGGTATTGTCCGAGAAGCAATCATGCTCTTCCTCGGGATCGTGCAGCAGCAGGCCGAGCTTCATGCGCTCGCCGGCAAGCTCGCCGTAGGAAAGCGAACCCATGCCCGTCAGGATCGCGACGAGGCCGGCCTTCGGATCGGCTTCGACGTTCTTCGTCGCAGCGCCGTCCGGCGTCCAGTTGTCGGTCATTTCCTGCAGGTCGGTAACGAGCAGCGTGGAGGCGGACTTCAGATATTCGGCGCGGCGGTCGCAATTGCCGTGCGTGCAGTTCTTGAGGTCGTAATCGGTTGCCGGACGGTCGCCGGCGCCGGGACCCGTGCCGTTCAGATCCTGACCCCAGAGCAGGAATTCGATGGCGTGATAGCCGGTCGCGACATTGGCTTCGATGCCGCCGGCCTCAGCCAGCGTGCCGGAGAGGAATTCCGGCGTCAGCTTGGAGGCGTCGACATCCTTGCCGTCGATCTTGATCGTCTTGTTGGCGATGACATTTGCCACATAGAGAGAATTTTCGTCGCTCTCGGTGCCGTAGGAAGCATCGACATAGTCGATCAGGCCTTCATCGAGCGGCCACGCATTGACCTTGCCTTCCCAGTCGTCGACGATCGGATTGCCGAAGCGATAGACTTCCGTCTGCTGGTAGGGGACGCGCGCCTTGATCCAGGCCTCCCTGGCGGCCTTGAGCGTCGCATCAGTCGGCGCCTTCAGGAAGGCGTCGATCGCGGCGTCGAGCGCCTTGGCCGTCGTCAGCGAGTCTTCGTATTTTGCATGCGCCACGTCGGCATAGTGTTTCACCACGCTAGCAGCATCGGTCGCGGCATGCGCAGGAAGGGCGAGCAGGGCGGCGGGGGCAATCGCCAGCACGGCTGCGCGGAATGTGTTGAGCTTCATGATCCTCTCCTGTGACGGGATTTTCCGTCTACCGCATCGGCCCGAAAATCGGAATCGATTTTCGGAAAGCACGATGCGTCGATTCAAAGTGTTACAGCGTCCTTTGCGCGTCTGATAAGACGCGCGGCGCTGTAATCGGGCTCCGTCTCTTCGCGCAAAAGCAAACTGGTGTCAAACACTCTAGTTTGGAATGATTTTAAGAACGGACAGGCGTGGCTAACCGGTCATTTTTGAACGGCATTTGCTTGAAAAACCGGCAGTTGCTGAGGCCTCCGCTAAGTCGCGTCAGCCCTTCCGCTGCATGCGGCAGAAGAAGAAGCCGTCTGTATCGGTGGAAGCGGGGGTCAAAGTCACCGACAGGCCGTCGGAAGAGTGCGGACGCGGGGCGTCCTTTCCGAAGAGCTGATCCCAGGCAGGCAGGGCACTGACGATCTGAAAATCAGGATTGTCAGCCGTGAAGCGGCGCGCCTGTTCCTCGTTCTCTTGGGGCAGGACCGAGCAGGTCACATAGATCAGTTCGCCGCCTGATTTGACGAAGCTGCTCGCCTGCGCCAGCGCGTCCTGTTGCTGGGCGGTGCGTTCGTCGAGGTTCTTCGCCGTCAGCCGCCATTTCGTATCGGGGCGGCGGCGCCATGTGCCGGTGCCGGTGCAGGGCGCGTCGACTAACACCTTGTCGCAGCGTCCGGCAAGGGCGGCGAGCGCCCTGGCATCGTCATGCACCTGGACATTGCGTGTGCCCGCCCGCTTCAGCCGCTCGATGATCGGCGCCAGCCGTTTGCGGTCGGCGTCATAGGCGTGAACCTGTCCCTTGTTCTGCATGGCCGCGGCCATGGCGAGCGTCTTGCCGCCGCCGCCGGCGCAATAGTCGAGAACCTGTTCGCCATCATGGGCGAGCACCAGGTCAGCGACGATCTGTGATCCCTCGTCCTGAACTTCGAACCAGCCTTTCTGGAACGAAAGCTCGGCTGTCACGTTGGGAAGACGCGAGGCGCCTTCGCCAGCGGCAATCCGGATGCCGTAGCGGGCGATCTTCGCAGCATGCGCGTTGGCTCTTTCGAGCGCCTTGACGACCTTGTCGCGGGACGCCTTGAGGCTGTTGGCGCGCAGATCGAGCGTCGGGCGGGCGGCGAGCGCCTGTGCCTCGGCGAGCCATCCGGCGCCGAAGGCCTGTTCGAAGGAGGGTTGGACCCATTCGGGAATATCGCCGCGGATATGCGGCGGCGCATCGTCGAGCGAGCGGCTTTGAAAGGCCGCAACAGCGTCGGCTGAAAGCGGCGCCGGCGCAAATTTGTCATCCGCCAGCTCAGTGGCAAGACGGTCAGGTGTGAAACCCCATTGGCGGAACATGACGGCATGGGCAATGGCAGCAGGACTGTCGTCATCCATCAGCCATGCATGGGAAAGCCGCATGCGCAGTGCGTCATAGACGATGTTGCCGATCGCAGCACGATCGCCGGAGCCGGCGAAGCGGTGCGCAAGGCCCCAGTCCTTCAGCGCGTCGGCGACAGGCCGCTTGCGGGCATCGATGTCCGCGAGCACAGAAATCGCCCCTTCGAGGCGGCCGCCCAGACGCATTCACATGTCTCCTGTTGCCGTGGCGTGTGAACGATCAGCGCAAACGCGAGTGTCACGCAGTCGTTTGTTCACAAGTCTCAACCGGGTGGTAACCGCGATTGACGGCAAGAGCAAGCGCCGCTTCCGGCGCAGTCAGTGGCGGCCTCAGCTGACGACCTGGTAGCAGACCTTCGCAGTGCCGGAGCTCACCATGCCGATATTCTGCGCGGCGGCGCGCGACAGGTCGATCACACGACCACGGATGAACGGACCACGATCGTTGATACGAACGACGACGGTGCGGCCATTGTTGCGGTTGGTGACCTTCACCTTGGTGCCGAAAGCAAGCGAACGATGTGCGGCAGTCAAGATGGCAGGGTTCATACGTTCCCCGGAAGCAGTTTTGGAGCGAAGTGCGTACCATGAAGCACCGCCACAACCATTGCCAGCAAAACCTTCCGCCGGAAGCATGGAAGAACAGGCTGCAATAGTTACAGCGGCGACAATAGAACGACGTATGTTCTTCAAAACAGAGTATCCCTCAACTATTGAACTCACGCCCTTGCAGGCGGCGGGGCTTAAATCTGCGAAAAAGTGGCGAAAAAGTGCCGCTACTGTTCACGGAATATTACAGTCGGTAACATTCGTGAGTGTGGTGTCGGGATTCCAGGAATGCGCGCCGCGCCAAAACGTGGAAAAAACCTAATAAAATCAGTTAAAATCCGAACGAATTTTCCGAAGGGATAGTTAACGCCATGGCGTTCACGAAAATCGAGAAAATATTTTTCCCATTTCGCCATATTTACTGCCACATTTGGGCAAATTCAAAGGCCGTTAACCATAAGATGCGGCGAAAATTGTCCGGCCAAACCGGGAAAGTAGGAATTTCCTACTCATTTTGGGTGAACATATCCGTCGCAAACAGGACTGAGTTCTACTCCCCCCACCAGCGTCCATCCCGCCACAATTGCGCAAGCGACATGGGATAGTTCGGGAAGGAGAATGCGAAGCCGGCGGCCTTCAGTTTCGCATTCGAAACCCGTTTGTTCTCGCCGTAAAAGGTGCGCGCCATCGGCGTCAATTCGGCGGTCTCGAACGCCTGCTCCGGCGGCGGTTCGACGCCCATCAGGCGGGCTGCCTCAACGATCACATCCTGCGGGGGGCCGGGCCGGTCGTCGGTGACATTATAGATGCCGCCGAGGCCGCGCTCCGACAGGAAGCGTGTCGAAGCACCAATATCTTCGACGCGGATGCGGTTGAACACCTGGTCCTTCTTGATCAGCCGTCGCGCCGTGCCCTTGTCCAGATTGCAGAAGGCGTTGCGGCCCGGCCCATAGATGCCGGAAAGGCGCAGCACCGCCGCCGGCACGCCGCGCTCCCGGCCCATCGCCAGCCAGCCCTCTTCCGCCTCGAGCCGCTCGGTCGACCGTCCGGAAACGGGCAGGCACGGCGTTTCCTCACTCACCCAGGCGCCCTGGTGATCGCCATAGACGCCGACCGTGGAGAGATAACCGATCCATTCGAGCTTCGGCAGCAGGCGTGCGCCGTCTTTATCAAGCAGCCGCAGCAGCGGGTCGGCTCTTCCAGGGGCGATCGACTGGACCAGATGCGTTACACCAGTCAAAGCCCGCCGCAGCCCCGCTTCCATGCTCTCGCCGTCGAAAAGGAAAGCTTCGATGCCGTTCCGGCGGAGCGCCTCCATCTTGTCAGGTGAGCGCGTGGTGCCGGAAACCCGCACGTCGTCGCCGGCAAAGGCCTTGGCGATTGCCGTGCCGGAATAGCCGCAGCCAAAAATCATCACATGCATCAACCCACTCCCGCCAATCGCCATTCGTTCAGGACGTCGTCATCTCTCTCATCCGCCCTTTGTGCGGCAAAGGCCGCAAATTCGCCGGCCTCCATCAGCCGCGAAAGTGCCCAGACCGCCATGCCGCGCACCACGGGTGAGGGATCGTCTGAAAGCCGGCGACATGGCCCGATGAGCGCCTTGTCGCCGGAATTGCCGGCGGCGATCAGCACGTTGCGGACGAAACGGTCGCGGCCGATCCGCTTCACCGGCGAGCCGCTGAAAAAGGCACGGAAGGCGGCATCGTCAAGCGTCAGCAGAAAGGCGATCGACGGCTCCTTCAGATCTTCCCGCGCCTGTAGCTTCATCTCGGAGGCGGAGCTTGCGAACTTGTTCCAGGGACAGGCGGCAAGACAGTCGTCGCAGCCGTAGATGCGATTGCCGATCAATATGCGCAAATCGGCGTCGATCGGTCCCTTGTGCTCGATGGTGAGATAAGAGATGCAGCGCCGCGCGTCGATCTGGTAAGGCGCCGGGAAGGCAGCCGTCGGACAGATGTCGAGGCAGGCGCGGCAGGTGCCGCAATGATCGCTCTCCGGCGCGTCGATCACAAGATCGGCGGTGGTGAACATCGTGCCGAGGAACAACCAGGAGCCGTGCATGCGGCTGACGAGATTGGTATGTTTCCCCTGCCAGCCGAGCCCGGCCGCCGCCGCTAAGGGCTTTTCCATCACCGGCGCCGTATCGACGAAGACCTTTACATCGGCGCCTGCCCGCGCCGCAAAGCGCGTGGCGATCTCCTTCAGCCGGCCCTTGATGACGTCGTGATAATCGCGGTTGCGGGCATAGACTGATATCGCTGCCTTGTCCGGCTTGTCGAGAATGCCGCGGGGATCTTCTTCCGGAGCGTAATTGAGGCCGAAGACGACGACGGAGCGCACCTCGCTCCAGAGTGCGCGCGGATCGCCGCGCCGGTCGCGCGTCTCCGCCATCCAGTCCATCGTCCCGTGACGCCCGGCATCGATGAACTGGCCGAGACGCTCTTTCGCTTCAGGGATCGCGTCCGGTCGCGTGATGCGGCAAAGATCGAAGCCCTTGGCGGCAGATTCCGCCCGAACGAACTCGGTCAAATTGTCGCGGCGGCGGCGCTCTTTGTCGACATTGTCAGGTTCGGGCATGAAGAGCCCTCGTCAGAAATCCAGATCGGCATAGTGTGAAACCGGTGTCAGGCCGCGCACGCGCTCGGTCAGCATCGGCCGGAAGGAGGGACGTGACTTCAGCCGCTGGTACCAGTCCTTGACGACGGGCGAATCCGCCCACTCGATCTCGCCGAGATAATCGAGGATCGAGATCGAGGCCGCGGCGGCAAGGTCGGCATAGCTCATCCGCTCGCCCGCCAGCCACTGACGCGAGCCGGCAAGCCAGGTGAGATAACGCATATGCTGACGGATATTCGCGCGGGCCGTGCGTAAAACCTTCGAATCCGGCGCGCCGCCGCCCTGATCGGCGGTCATCTGCAACTTGTAGACACGCTCGCGGGCGAGCGGCTTGGTCACGTCGTTTTCCATCTTCTGCATGAACCATTCGGTCAGCCGGCGGATTTCCGCCCGCTGGAAAGGGTCTTCGGCGAGCAGCCGCCGGTCGCGCTTCAAGACGCCGTGCGTCTCGTCCAGATATTCGGAAATGACGCTCGCGCCGCAGAGCGCGCGCATGCTGTCGTCGACATAGACCGGCAGCGTGCCGGCCGGATTGAGCGCCAGGAAATCCCGGCGCTTCTCCCATGTCTGCTCCTCGATCAGATCCGCCTGATAGCCGTATTCCGCCAGGATCAGCCGGACGAAGCGAGATGCGGATGACATGGGATGATGATAAAGCGTGGGCATCGATACTCGGGCTTTGTGATTGCTGTTACAGGACTGTGTGGCAGCTCGATTATAGCGCCCTAGTCATGACTCATTGGTTGAAGCTATAGGAGTTTGGCCCCGCCAATACAAGCGAATCGGATTTTTCAGGCCATCTGATAATGGCGAAACACGGTCTAACGAACGAATGGAAGCGGCAGCCTGATCGGCCCAAGCGCTCAGGCCCGACCGAACTTTAAACCGGAGACAATGTATGGATTATATAAATGCTGCAATTCTCGGTGTCATAGAGGGGATCACCGAATTTCTGCCGATCTCGAGCACCGGCCACCTGATCATTGCCGAGCAATGGCTCGGACATCGGTCGGACATGTTCAACATCGTCATTCAGGCAGGCGCCATCCTCGCCGTCACCATCATCTACTGGCGTCGTCTGCTGGATCTGGTGCTTGGCTGGCGTGATCCCGTCAATCGCGACTATGCCGCCAAGCTGATCGTCGCGTTTCTCATCACCGCAATTCTCGGACTTATCGTCAAGAAGCTCGGCTTTGAACTGCCGGAGACCGCAACACCGATCGCCTGGGCGCTCATCATCGGCGGTATCTGGATGATCTTTGCCGAATGGGCCGCCGCCCGCAGGCCGCCGCATAAAGAGATTACCTGGCTTGTCGCCATCCTGGTCGGCATCGCCCAGATCGTTGCCGGCGTCTTCCCGGGAACCTCGCGCTCCGGCGCCACCATCTTCGTCGCCATGCTGGCAGGCACGGGCAACCGCGCCGCGGCGACCGAGTTTGCCTTTCTCGTCGGCATACCCACAATGTACGCGGCAAGCGCCTATGAATTGCTGAAGACGTTCAGGGATGGCGGAGCGGCAGGCGAAGACTGGACGGCGCTCGGCATCGCCTTCGTCGTCTCCACCGTCGTCGCCTTCATCGCGGTCAAATGGCTGCTTGCCTATATCAGAAGCAACCGGTTTACCCTGTTTGCCATCTACCGCATCATTCTCGGCGTCTTGCTGCTCGGCATGGCCGCGACCGGCTTGATTGCCTGAGGTATCCGTCCTGCATTGCATTCGCGCAACTCCCGGCGCGCGAATGCAAATGCCCCGTCGGACCGCACACAAACAGGCACTCGATTACCGGCAAGGCGCCGAATTTTTCAGCTAGTCATTGAGGGGATACGCTCCCACCGCCGCTTTGAAGCAGGCGAAACTGAGCGGTGATCTCGAAGCGCCCTGTTTCAGGCGTTCCGATCGACTGCTTGCTTGAGCAGGATGCCGGCTGAGGGCCGGCTTTTCGTCAATGGATGATCGAAGCCGTCGAGCAAGGATCGACGCCGTAGGCCGGCGAGCAATCGCCCTTTACCGCCGCGACCGAACCGGGCGCAACGAAAGAGCCTGCAAGGATAACCAGCGCCGCACACGCAAACAGGAGCGCGATTGACTTGCCCATCGAGAATTGCCTTTCACAGTGATTGCCGCGCGCGACCGCAGGCGTTGAGTCCGTTGGAAGACGCGCGGGTTTGGTAGTCAGTGGAATGGCAAATAGCAATAAACGTTCCTGCTAAATTTCGCGTTAATTCCACAAAAATTCCGATGCGTCTTTTATGCAACGCAACTCAATGTGGTGGACAGCAAAACACCCCAGGCTTGCGCCGGGCTTTGCAGGACACGGCAACGCCAAAAGGCCGCCCGCGGGATCCGCAGACGGCCAAATCTGATCGGTTGGAGAAGATGGTCAGGCGGCCTTGCCGGTGCCGGTATACTGGCCGTGCGGACGATAGTGCACGAGATAGGAGCCAAGCACCGATGCCACCATGGTGGGCGCAATGCCGAGGCCCTTCAGCGTGCGGCCTTCCGCCTCGGCTTCCTTGGAGACGACATTGTCGCGCTTCAGCATGCGCACCTGATCCGGCGTGATCGGCGGCGTTATGAAGGGGACCAGCGAAGCGATGCTGCCGATCATCGAAGCGATGCCGAAGGGCAGGGATACCAGCGGGTTCTTACGGCACGTTACCTTCAGCATCGTCTCGAGACATTCACGGAAGCTGAGCACCTCAGGCCCGCCAAGCTCATAGACCTTGCCGCCGGCGACCTTGCCGTCGACGGCGCGGGCGACGGCCTCGGCGATATCCTCGACATAGACAGGCTGGAATTTCGTCTTGCCGCCGCCAATAAGCGGCAGGATCGGCGACATGCGTGCCATCTCGGCAAACTTGTTGAAGAAGCTGTCCTCCGGTCCGAAGACGATCGACGGACGGAAGATCACCGCATCGGCCTTGACCGACAGGATGGCCGTTTCGGCGCGGCCCTTGGTGCGGCCATAGTCGGAATCGGATTTCGCGTCGGCGCCGATCGCCGAAATATGCGTCAGCGTCGCACCCGCGCCGCGCGCCGCTTCGGCAACCGCACGGCCGCCGAATTCCTGCACGGCGTCGAATGTGTTGCGGCCGGCCTCGTGCAGAATGCCGACGCAGTTGACGACATGGCTTGCCCCGTCGACGGCGCGGTCGATCGAGCTGCGGTAGCGCAGGTTCGCCTGCACGAAGGAGATCTGGCCGACATTGCCGAGCGGCTGCAGGAAGCCGGCGAGATCGGGACGGCGCACGGCGACGCGGATGTTATAACCGCGCTTGGCCAGCGCCCGAACCACGTGCCTGCCCACGAAACCGGAGCCTCCGAACACGGTAACGAGCGGCGGCAGGTTGGCAAGGGTCATGGCAGGCTCCTCGAAAGGCTTTGCGGGATGCTGAATTGGCTCTCGTCTTAGCCGAATCCCTGCGCGACGGGAAGGCCCATCACGCCGTCAGTTTTTTAAGATTTAACGTCGATCAGACGCCTTCGACGACGACCATTTCCGCATCCGCGGCCTCCTGGCGGATTTTCGCGGCGATCTGATATTCCGGCGAATTGTAGCAGTCGACCGCATGCTGCATCGACGGGAATTCAATCACTACGTTGCGGACGCGCGCCTTGCCCTCGAGTTCGGTAAAGGCGCCGCCGCGCGCCAGGAAATTCGCGCCATATTTTTCGAAGGCCGGCTTGGCGGCCGCCACGTAATCCTTGTAGCGCTCGGCATCGCGAACGTCGACGCGGGCGATCCAGTATCCTTTGGCCATGGTTTTCTCCCTTTTGTCGTTGAAACTTTAGCGATTTGCCGGCCAGAGCGCGCTCACCATCTCGCTGAGGATCGCGCGGGCGGCATCTCTGGGATCGGGCGCCTTGACGACAGGCCGGCCGACGACAAGATGCGTCGCTCCCGCTTTCAGCGCGTCGAAAGGCGTCATCACCCGCTTCTGGTCGCCCTTGTCGCTACCATCAGGGCGAATGCCGGGGGTGACGATTGCCATGTCGGGTCCGACGATCTCGCGCACAGCAGCTGCTTCCTCCGCCGAGCAGACGATACCGCCCATGCCGGCTGCGCGCGCCTGTTCGGCGCGGCGCAGCACCAGGCTGTGCGGATCCTGGCTATAGCCGGCATCGACAAGGTCATCGGCATCCATCGAGGTCAGCACGGTCACGCCGAGCAGGCAGAGGCCGGAGCCGGCCGCGGCCTCGACCGCCGCCTTCATGGCTTTCGGATAGGCATGCAGCGTCAGCATCGACATGCCCATCTTGGCGATGTTCTCGACGCCGGAGGCGACGGTGTTGTCGATGTCGAGCAGCTTCATGTCGAGAAAGATCTTCTTGCCGCTTGCGGCAAGATCGCGGGCGAATTCCAAGCCGCCGGCAAAGACCAGCTGATAGCCGATCTTGTAGAAGAGAATGTCGTCGCCGAGCGTGGAAACCAGTCTTTCCGCCTCGCCGATCGTTGGAACATCCAGGCCGACGATCAACCGCTCGCGTGCGTCCATCTGAAGTCACCCCTGCCAGTCTTCGATGGGTGTCCAGTCGCATGATAAGCGGTGATCCGCAAGACCGAAAGCATAGAGATTGCCGCCGCCGCCGGGCTGGTCGCGGTCGCGCGCGATCGGGCTGCCCGCCAGATGGCATTTGAGCAGCGTGCCGACGCCGCCATGGCCGACAAAGGCGATCGGCGCCATCGCATCATGCGTGGCAAGAACGGCGTTCACAGCCTCGACGATGCGGGCCTGCGCGTCGACGGCGCGCTCCCAGCCGTTGAAGCTTTGTTCCGGATGAGCGAAGAACCAGTTGGCCGCCTCTTCGAATTGCGGCGGCGGCATGAAGCCGGTGGCCGTGCGGTCGTTCTCGTGCATGGCGTGGACGATCTCGATCGTCACGCCGGAAGCTTCCGCCAGGATTTCGGCCGTCTCGATCGCCTTCGTCTCGTCGCTGGATACGATGCGCCGCAATTGCCTGGCCCAGCCGCTCTCTGCCGCTTTGCGGGCGCGCGCCGCGCCGACATCGGAAAGCCCCCATTTCGGCACCGGCACGTTGGGGTCGATCCTGACCTGCGGATGAGTGATGTAGATCCCGAACATCTCAGCCGCGCTTATAGATCCAGAGCTGCGCCGGCGGAATATTGCGCATGACGAAGTCGAAATGCTGAATATGGTAGCGGTCGGGATTGGCGGCGATCGGCGAGATCGCGCCGTAGGAAATCTGCACCATCGGCCGGCCGGCCGGCAGTCGATCGAGCAGGCTTTCAAGCAGCGAGATGCGCTTCGCCATCGGGAAATTCAGCAGCGGAATGCCCGAAACGACGGAATCGAAGGTGAGGCCACTGAAATTGCCAAGAGTGCTCTGAAGATCGAAGGCGTCGCCGTTGATGAAGTGCACGCCGGGATAGGTCCGCTGCAGATGTTTATGAAAATCCGTCGAATATTCGATTGCGACGAGATTTTCCGGACGGACGCCGCGGCCGAGAATGGCCTTGGTGATAGCACCCGTGCCCGGTCCGAGTTCAAGCACCGGCAGCCCGGAATGGATATCGACGACGCTTGCCATGCGCTTCGCCGTGATCGAGGAGGTTGGCACGATCGAGCCCACCGTCTTCGGCCCCTGCATCATGCCCCGGAAGAAGCGGATCTCGTCGTCGAACTTCTTGCCCAACCGTTCCTTCACCTTGACCCGTAAGCTCATTCTCCACCCATCCGCATGTTGATCGAATGCCTTAATATGCCGCTTGTCGCTTAAGGGACAAGGATTTTCGCAACAAGGACATCGGCATCAACAGTTCATGCAGCTTCGGGCGCTGAACGAGGCATGAGATCGGCGAGCCTTTCGCTCAAATGGTCGGCATCGATAGGGGCGCGCAGCTTTACATCGGTATTGTCGAAATAGAGATAGACGTCGCGGCGCTTGTTACGCGCCGCTACGGGCGCCAGCACTCGCGTCGCATTCTCAGCTTCTCCACCCGTGGCCCAGGCGCGGATGCGTTGCGCCCATATGTCGAGCGCTTCGCCCTCGTAGCCGCTGACATAGAGCTTTTCGGAACCATGCAGGCGGCAGTAGATGAAATCGGCGGTGACATCCATCAGCAGCGGCCATTTCACCGTATCGGCGCAGACGAGAGCGACCCTGTGCCGCCGGAGCATCTCGATGAAAGCGGGTGAGCGGAAGCTCTCATGGCGGATCTCGAGCGCATGCCGGATCGGCTGGTGCCCGTCGCATTTAAGCCAGGCCGGTCCCTTGATATGCCAGTCGTGCCGTTTCGCAAGCGCTATCGCCGCGGCGCGGTCGTGCGGCAGCAGCGACAAAAAGCTGTCGAAAAGGGATGGGTCGAAGACCATGTTCGGCGGGAATTGCCAGAGGATCGGCCCGAGCTTGGGGCCGAGCCGCAAAACGCCGGAGGCGAGAAAATTGGCGAGCGCCGTCTGGATATCCTGCAGCCGCAGCATATGGGTGATGAAGCGCGGTCCTTTGACCGCGAAGACGAAATCCTCCGGCGTTTCCTCGCGCCAGCGGCCGAAGCTTTCGGGCCGCTGCAATCCGTAGAAGGTGCCGTTGATCTCGATCGACCGGAAGTGCCGGGCGGCGTAGGAAAGCTCCTGCTTCTGCGGCAGGTCCTTCGGGTAGAATTGACCGCGCCAGGGCGCATAGGTCCAGCCGGATATGCCGATGCGCACCGTTCCCGTCTTTTTGGTCATGGGATCCTCCGTTTTGACAGGAGGAAAAACGGCAATGGGCGGCCTTCGTTCCGGTCAGACGCGCATCGGCATCAGCACGTAGAGCGCATCGTCGCCCGCCGTGTCGCGGATCAGCGTCGGCGAGCCGGCATCGGCAAGCAGGAAGATCGCTTCCTCGCCGGAAAGCTGGGCGGTGATGTCGAGCAAGTATTTGGCATTAAAGCCGATTTCCATCGCATCCGTGTCGTAGCCGACTGCAACTTCTTCCGTCGCGCTGCCGGAATCGGGATTGTTGACGGTCAGCATCAACTGCCCCTCGGAAAGCGCCAGCTTGACGGCGCGGCCGCGCTCGGAGGAGATCGTCGAGACGCGGTCGACGGCCTGTGCGAAACTCGTGCAGTCGACCCGCATTTCCTTGTCGTTGCCGGTGGGGATGACGCGCTGATAATCCGGGAAGGTGCCGTCGATCAGTTTCGAGGTCATGACGATCGAGCCGATCGTCAGCCGGATCTTGGCGTCGGAGACCTCGACGGTCACCATTACCTCGGGATTGTCGACCAGCTTCTGCAGCTCGCCGACCGTCTTGCGCGGAATGATGATGCCGGGCATCCCCTCGGAGCCGGAAGGCGCATCGACATCGGCGCGCGCCAGCCGGTGGCCGTCGGTCGCAACCGCCCTGAGCTTCAGCTGGCCGTTGCTCTCGATCGTGTGGAAGAAGATGCCGTTCAGATAATAACGCGTCTCTTCCGTCGAAATCGCGAATTGGGTGCGGTCGATCAGCATCTTCAGATCGGCCGCCTTCAGCTTGAAGGAATGCGTGAAGGTGCCGGCCGTGAGATCAGGGAAGTCCGATTCCGGCAGGCATTGCAGCGAGAATTTCGAGCGGCCGGACTGCACGGTCATCGCGCCGCCATCGGGGCTGGTGGCAAGCAGCACTTCCGATCCGTCGGAAAGCTTGCGCACGATGTCGTAGAGAAGATGCGCGGGAACGGTGGTGGCGCCGGGCTGCTCGACGCTAGCAGGTGTCGCCTCGGTGATTTCGAGGTCGAGGTCGGTCGCCTTCATATCGAGCTTCTGGCCGTCGGCTTTGAGCAATACGTTGGACAGGATCGGGATCGTGTTGCGACGTTCGACCACGCGGTGGACGTGGTTCAGCGATTTCAACAGGTTTGACCGCTCAATAGTAATACGCATGGGATGCTACCGCTTTCGACCGTGACTGTCCGGGCGCGTCGAGCACCCGAAGAATGCTGTCCCGGCTTGAGGCCGGGGGAGTGGACGGGCAAAATGGCAGACTTCAGCATTGCTTTGCAAGAGGCATGGACGTCGGCACCCCTGCATTTGCGGTTTTCCAGAGCAATGCTCACAGAAATCCGAACCCTTGCCGAAGCGGTGCGGCTCGCCCATAAGGGTTCGATGCCGGCGACGAGCCGGCGGGACGAAAGCAAATGGCATGAATGAGGAAACCACAGCGGACGCCGCCAGCCGGCGAAGCTTCCGCCTGCACAATGCAACGGTGCCGGCGCGGCCGCTGGAGCCGGCGCTCTATCTCGTCGCCACTCCCATCGGCAATCTCGGCGATATCACGCTGCGGGCGCTCGAAACGCTGGCCGGCGCCGATGTGCTTGCCTGCGAAGATACGCGCGTCACCCGCGTGCTGCTCGACCGCTACGGCATCCAGAACCGCCCCTTTGCCTATCACGAGCACAATGCCGACGAGGCCGGTCCAAGGCTGCTGCAGGCGCTCGAAGCCGGGCGCTCGGTGGCGCTGGTTTCCGATGCCGGCACGCCGCTGGTCTCCGATCCCGGCTATCGGCTGGCGCAGCAGGCGATAGCGGCAGGTTACCGCGTCATTCCCATTCCCGGCGCCTCCGCCCCGCTCGCAGCCCTTGTCGGCTCCGGCCTGCCGAACGATGCCTTTCTTTTCGCCGGTTTCCTGCCGGCCAAGGACAAGGCCCGCCGCGACCGGCTGGGTGAACTTGCCGCAGCACCCGCGACGCTGATCTTCTTTGAATCGCCGCATCGCATCGGCGCAACGCTTCTGGCCGCCGCCGATGTGCTGGGCGGCGCTCGGCCCGCCTCCGTCTGCCGCGAACTGACCAAGACCTATGAAGAGTTCCGCCGCGGCACGCTTGGCGACCTTGCGGCGCATTATCAACAGGTGGAAAACGTCAAGGGCGAGATCGTCCTCGTGATCGGTCCGCCGGAGCCGGTCGAGACCGATGAGGCCGATGTCGAAGCCATGCTGGCCGACCTGTCGAAGTCGATGCCGACGGCAGGGGCCGCGACCGAGGCTGCCCGCCTCACCGGCCTGCCGCGCAAGGTGCTCTATCAGCGCCTGCTGGAGATCAAGAACGCCGATGGGCGATAACGATCTCACCGCCATCAGAAGGAAGGCGCTGCGCCGGGGCCGCATGTCGGAATATGTCGCGGCCGTCTTCCTGATGCTGAAGGGCTATCGCATCCTGGCGCTGCGCCACCGCACCCGGCTCGGCGAGATCGACATCATCGCCCGCAAGGGCGATCTTGCCGTCTTCGTCGAGGTCAAGGCCCGCCATGGCGAGGCCGCAGCGGTCGACGCTGTCTCTATCGCCGCGCAGAAGCGCATACGGGCGGCAAGCGATCTCTGGCTCGCCCGTCAGGCGGATCAGGCTCGCCTTTCCCAGCGTTATGATATCGTGGCGATCATGCCGGGCCGGCTGCCGCGGCATTTTATTGATGCTTTCTGACCTCCTTTCGCCCCATCGGATTTCCGGATCGTTAAAATTTTAGTCCCCGCTTGAACCAGGTCCTTACGACTCTCTGCTATCGACTCGGTAGGGTAGCAATTGGGGGTTGTTTCATGGCCTGGAAGCTGATGCTTGCAAGTGCGGTCGCCATGGCCGCGCGCTCGGTGCCGTATGCGGTGGCGAAGCCGACCGGAAAATCCTTCGTCGCGCATGCGAGCGATCTGCTGCCGCTGAAATCCACACCGATCAATCCGGACTGGATCGTCAACGGCAATCCGCAGGCCCGCACCGCCGAACATTCGCGCGGTCATGACGAGGCCTCGCTGACGGCGATCTGGGACTGCACGGCGGGCGAATTCCGTTGGCGCTTCGGCTGGGACGAGACGGTGATGATCCTCGAAGGCGAGGTTCATATCACCGCCGAGGATGGCACCGAACGAACCCTGCGCGTCGGCGACGTCGCCTTTTTCGCCGGCGGAACCTGGGCAAGCTGGCGGGTCGACAATTACGTCCGTAAGGTCGCCTTCCTGCGCAAGCCCTTCCCGAAGCCCTTGGCGATCGCCTACCGTCTCCGCAACATGCTGCGCAACAACGGCAACCAGGGCATCGCCGCCTGACGACTTCGATGTTCGCGCCATGCGCTAATCGGGCTGGGGCGGGGCGGTTGTTTCGCCCTTCAAGATCTCGCAGCCGAATAGGATCGGATTGTCGAGGTCGGGCGCGGTTTGCTTGTTCAACAGAACGGCCACCGCCGCTGCGGCTATGTCTTGAATCGGCTGTTTCACTGTCGTCAGCCGTGGCGTTGTCATGCTTGCGAGCGGGATGCCGTCGAAGCCGAGGATCGAAAGGGCTGCCGGTATCGGGATCCCCAGATCATGGGCTGCCCGCATGCAGCCGATGGCCTGCTGGTCCGAACTTGCAAAGATCGCCGTCGGCCGCTCGTTGCGCGCACGGGCCAGAAGATAATTTCCCGCGGCACGGCCGCTTTCATAGTCGAAAGCCGCCTCGGCGATCAGCGGTGGGCCCGCCATTCGCTTGCTGTCGTCCGATTGCTCGATCGCATCGAGATAGCCCCTGAGGCGATCGTTGGCGGGGACGGAGTGGCCGGGCCCCGAGATGAAGCCGATGCGGCGATGACCGAGCTGCAAAAGATGCTCGACGCCAAGGCGAACGCCATTGCGGTGATCGGCGGCAATACCGGAATATCCTGGCATGAGACGGTCGACGACGACGATCGGCAATCCCTTCGGCAGCTTGAGTGTATGGAAATCATTGCTGGGAACCAGCATGATGCCGTCGACCTTTCGGCTTGTCAGCTGTTTGATGCGGTCAGCCTCCTTGGCCGCATGATCAAACGACGTCATGACGATGATATTATAGCCGTGATTTGCCGCCGCCTGTTCCGCCGATTGGACAAGCTCCGCGAAGAACGGATTGGTCAGATCCGGAATGACGATGCCGATGAGCCGGCTGACCTTGCCGCGCATGCTTCGCGCCGACGGGTCGGGCGTATAGCCGAGGTCTTTGATGATCGCTGTGACGCGCGCCCGCAATTCCTTCGTCACGGAGGGATGATCATTCAAAACCCGCGAAACGGTCCCGGTGGAAACTTCCGCAAGCTTGGCAACCTCTCGAATCCCGACCTTTGACATAACGGAAACAGTGGCCCTTTCTCTGCGCCTTCGGAAGACACCGAAGAGCGCCTGATCGAAGCTTCCAGCTAATGGTCTTTGCGGCCCTCGTCAAAGGGCTGCATCTCAATTTTGACCGCCAGTCTCCATAGCACGAGCGTGGGCCAATGCTCAATGGAAACGGTTCATTACATGCGCACCGATACAGGCCAAACCTGGGAGTCAAAGCTGACGTTTGGCTCAATTTCGGCAGCTTGACAATTTCTAAGGGCGTGCTACCCAGATGCCGTTGGAAACGGTTCATTGCCGCCGGCAACTCAGGTGGAGCTGAGCCCAGGGCCGTTCGGGAGGAAAAAATGTCCAATTTTATGAAGCGTGAATCCGTCTTGATCAATGCGCCGCGCCGTGCGGCATTGAAGCTTGGACTTGCCGGCACCTTGGTGCTTGCGCTGTCCTGTGGCGTGTCGCCCGCCTTTGCGGCCGGCAAGCCGAAGGTCGGCCTGATCATGAAATCCTTGTCCAATGAGTTCTTCAAGCAGATGAAGGCCGGCGCCGACAAATATGCGGCCGAAAACAAGGACAAGTTCGACTTCAAGGCCGTCGGCATGAAGGATGAGCGTGATTTCGCGTCCCAGGTCGATGCCGTCGAAAACTTCGTCACGCAGAAATACGATATCATCGTTGTTGCGCCGGCCGATTCAAAGGCCATGGCAACCCCGCTGGCAAAGGCAGTTAAGGCTGGCGTCAAGGTCATCAACATCGATGTGCCGCTCGATGCCGATGCGAAGAAGAAAGCCGGTATCGATCTCGCTTTCTTCGGGCCTGACAATAAGGGCGGGGCGACGCTTGCGGGCGACGCGCTTGCCAAGGATCTGGGGCCTGGCGCCAAGGTCGTCATCCTCGAGGGTAACCCCGAGGCCGACAATGCCAAGGAGCGCAAGGAAGGCTTCATGGACTCCGTCAAGTCTGGCAAGCTTGAGCTTCTCGACAGCAAGACGGCCCATTGGGAGACGGAGGAAGCCAATACCGTCATGACGAATTTCCTGACGAAGTATAAGGATATTCAGGGCGTTATGGCAGCCAACGACTCGATGGCTCTCGGCGTTGTCAAGGCGCTCGATGCGGCCGGCCAGAGTGGCAAGATCAAGGTTGTCGGCTTCGACAACATTCCGCCGGTTCAGCCGCTGATCAAGGATGGCAAGATGCTTGCCACTGTCGAACAGTATGGCGCGCAGATGGCGGTCCTCGGCATCCAGTATGGCATGCGTGAACTTGCCGGCGAGAAATTCACCGGCTGGGTCAAGACCGACATCAAGCTGGTCACCGCAGCGGATCTCAAATAGTCGGGATCGCCCGCATCGCGCGTCTGACAAGATGCGCGGCACTGTACAGGAAGCGTCGGCTGCGGCCGGCGCTCACCGCTACCAACCGATTGACGCGTTGACCGCTTCAGGTGAGGCTCGTTTCCGAGCCGCTGGGATGCGTGCTGCGCGGAGTTCGAACAGAGCGTGCATGAGGTCGACGTGTCAGACGCAGCAGATGACGACATTTTGAGGCTGGAAGGGATCGGCAAGCGCTTCCCGGGCGTCGTAGCGCTCAAGGATGTCTCTATGCGGATCGGCCGCGGCAAGGGGCACGTTCTTCTCGGCGAGAACGGTGCTGGAAAATCGACCCTGATCAACCTGCTCGGCGGTGTCTTCAGGCCGGATGACGGTCACATCCTGTACGACGGCAAGCAATACCAGCCGGCCTCGCCGTTGGAGGCGTTCAAGGCGGGCATCCGGGTCATTCACCAGGAGCTGCATCCGCTTTCCAACCTGACGGTGGCGGAAAACCTGTTGTTCGAGCATCTGCCGCGCCGCTACGGCCTGGTGAACTACAAGGAAATGAACAGCAGAGCGGCGGAACTCCTGGAAGAGGTCGGCCTTGACGTCGCCCCGACGACACTGGCGAGCCGCCTCAGCGTCGCCCAGCTTCAACTGGTCGAGATCGCCAAGGCGCTTTGCTACGAAAGCAAGCTTCTCGTTCTCGACGAACCGACGGCAACCCTGACCTCCAAGGAGGTCGATCGTCTCTTCGAGATTCTCAAGCGGCTGAAGCGGCGTGGCGTGACCACGCTCTACATCTCGCACAGGCTGGAGGAGATCTTTGACGTCGGCGACGATGTGACGGTGCTGCGCGACGGCCAGCATGTGATCACGCGTCCGCTGTCCGGACTTGCTATTCCTGACATCGTCGAACTCATGGTCGGGCGGAAGCTTTCGGATCATGGCATTTTTCGCAGCGACAGCACCGTGTCCGGCGAGGCGCTCGGCGTGTCCGGCCTGAAGGTGACGCGCAATAGCCCGGAACTGTCATTCTCCGTGGCAAAGGGGGAAATCGTCGGTATTGCCGGTCTTGTCGGCAGTGGCCGGACGGAAGCGGTTCGCGCAATATTCGGCGCCGATGCCAAAGCGGCCGGCGAAATTCGGGTGAATGGCGATCCGGTTGAGATCCATTCGCCGAAGGATGCCGTTGCTGCCGGCCTCTGCCTGGCAACCGAAGACCGCAAGACGCAGGGCTTGATGCTCGATATGAGCTGCGCTGAAAATGCCACCATAACCGATCTCGCCAAGATCTCCCGCAACGGTTTGATCATGCGAAGGGCGCAGGACGATCATTCGCAGCGCCTCGTGCGCGAACTGCGCATCAAGACCCCGTCGATCCATCAGGCGGTCAGAACCTTTTCCGGCGGCAACCAGCAAAAGGTCGTCATTGCAAAATGGCTGTTCCGCGGCCCTAAAGTTCTGATTTTCGATGAGCCGACCCGTGGAATCGACGTCGGTGCAAAGGCCGAGATTTACGAGCTTCTGTGGAAGTTTGCGGCCGAAGGAAAAGGCGTTCTGGTCGTCTCTTCGGATCTGCCGGAGCTCATCGGCATTTGCCATCGCATCATCGTCTTCTCCGACGGCAAGATATCGGGCGAAATAGTTCGGGAACAGTTTGACGAGAGCAGGATCCTTTCGCTCGCCTACAAGGAGTACAGTCGTGTCCGCCAACATTGAAAAACAGACCGACGCGAAAGAGGTGAGCGTCTGGGACAAGCTTGTCCGGATTTCGCTGAAGGAGGCGGGCGTCGCCATTGCCCTCATTCTGATCCTGGCGTTTTTCTCGGCGACGGCGCCCTATTTCGCAACGCCGGAGAACTTCCTGAAGATCTTCGTGCAGATTGCCATCAACACCGTGCTTGCTGCGGGCATGACCTTCGTCATCCTCGTTGGCGGCATCGATCTCTCGGTCGGGTCGCTGCTTGCCCTTTGCACCGTGATCGGTGCGACGATCATGATCAATCCGGCGTTTTCGCCATGGCAGGCGATTGTCCTCGCATGTCTTGCGTCGATGGGCACGGGTGCCATCCTTGGCGCCGTCAACGGCTGGATTTGCGAGAAGTGGAAGCTTCCCTCATTCATCGTCACCCTTGGCATGCTGAACGTCGCCAGCGGCCTGGCGCGCGTGGTCAGCGACAATTCCACGATCACCGGCCTGCCTCAGCCTTTCGTCGATTTCGGCAACCTGATCTTCTGGGGCATATTTCCCTCGATCTTCCTGATTGCGATCGTCGTCGTCCTCATCGGCTGGTTCGTGTTGCGCTACACCGTCTTCGGGCGCTTCGTCTTCGCGATCGGCACCAATGAAGAGGCTGTCCGGCTGTCGGGGCATGAGCCGAAACGGTACAAGATTGCGGTCTTCACGATCTCAGGGCTGACGGCCGGCATTGCCGCCATGGTCTATCTGCTCCGTCTCAATGTCGGCAGCCCGGTTGCGGGTATCGGCTATGAGTTGAATGCGATCGCCGCCGTCATTATCGGTGGAACCAGCCTTTCGGGCGGCAAGGGCTCGATTGTCGGCACGCTGGTCGGCGCCTGCATTCTGCAGGTGCTGTCGACGGGATTGCAGCTCTTGGGCGCCGACGATAATATCAAGCCGATCGTCATCGGTGCCGTCATCGTGCTCGCCGTCATTCTCGACAGCTATCGCGGCCGGTTGATGCGGAAACTCGAAACGCGGTGAAATGCAATTCCAGCAAATGTGTGCAGCGGTTTTGCGTCCGGAATTGCGCAAAAGCAAAAATGCTCCAGTGCCGGAAGCCCTTGATTGACCGTTGCGTTTGACATCTGGCCGACCTACATCTGTCCGGCATTCAGCGAGGGATGGAAATGGCCAAGATCACCAATGTAGCGGTCCAGATGGACCATGTCGCAGGCATTAATATCGCAGGTGATTCCACCTTCGCCATGAGCCTGGAAGCCCAGGCGCGCGGCTACAAGCTCTTCCATTATACCCCCGACCGCCTGAGCTTCCGTGACGGCAAGCTCTATGCCAGCGTCGAGCCGATGGTGCTGCGCGACGTCAAGGGCGATCACTACGAGCTTGGCGTGCCGGAGCGCGTCGATCTCGCGACCATGGATGTCGTGCTGCTGCGCCAGGACCCGCCCTTCGACATGGCCTACATCACCTCGACGCATCTGCTCGAGCGCATCCATCCGAAGACGCTCGTCGTCAACGATCCCGCCTGGGTGCGCAATTCGCCGGAGAAGATCTTCGTCACCGAATTCTCCGACCTGATGCCGAAGACGCTGATCACCAAGGATGCCGCCGAGATCCGCCGTTTCCGCGACGAGATGGGCGATATCATCCTGAAGCCGCTTTACGGCAATGGCGGCGCCGGCGTCTTCCATTCGACCCGCGACGACCGCAATCTCTCTTCGCTGCTGGAAATGTTCGGCCAGCTTTTCCGCGAGCCCTTCATCGCCCAGCAATATCTGCCCGACGTGCGCAAGGGTGACAAACGCATCATCCTGGTCGACGGTGAATTCGCCGGCGCCATCAACCGCGTGCCGGCCGAACACGACAGCCGCTCCAACATGCATGTCGGCGGCCGCGCCGAGGCGACCGAGCTGACGGCGCGTGAACAGGAAATCTGCGCCCGCATCGGCCCGGCGCTGCGGGAGCGCGGCTTCCTGCTCGTCGGCATCGACGTGATCGGCGATTACATGACCGAGATCAACGTCACCTCTCCCACCGGCATCCGCGAGGTGAAGAAGTTCGGCGGCGCCGATATAGCAAGCCTGCTTTGGGATGCGATCGAGCGCAAGCGCGGCTGAGCCAGCCGCCCATGACCGTTCTGGTCCCGCGACCGAGCACAACCAAGGTCACAGCGGATGCCTGACTACGTTCTTTGATTGTTCTTGTTTTATTCCTTCGTCCATGCCAAATTGCAACCGCTGGCCTTCAAAGGCAGCAGGGCGGTATGGTAGAGTTTGCGGGACAAGGGATGGGCTTATGGTCGCGCGTGTCAGTACGGTTGCATTTCAGGGTATCGAAGGTGTGCCGGTCGAGGTCCAGGTCATGGTCGCTCCCGGTAAGGTCGGCATGCAGATCGTCGGCCTGCCTGACAAGGCGGTTGCCGAAAGCCGCGAGCGCGTACAGGCCGCCCTCCACGCCTCCGGCCTGGCGCTGCCGGCCAAGCGCGTGACGGTCAATCTGGCGCCTGCTGACCTGCCGAAAGAGGGCTCGCATTTCGATCTGCCGATCGCGCTCGCCCTGATGGCCGCCCTCGGCGCCATTCCCGCCGATGCGCTGTCGGATTTTGTCGTCGTCGGCGAGCTCAACCTCGATGGAACGATCGCCGCCATATCCGGCGCGTTGCCGGCTGCGATCGGCGCCAATGCGCTCGGCAAGGGGCTAATCTGCCCGGCCGAAAGCGGCGCCGAAGCCGCCTGGGCAGGTTCGGACGTCGATATCCTCGCACCCCGCAGCCTGATCGCCCTTGCCAATCATTTCCGCGGCACGCAGGTCCTGTCCCGGCCGGAAGCGTCGATCCGCGCCAATGCCGCAAACCTGCCGGACCTTGCCGAGATCAAGGGCCAGGAAAGCGCCAAGCGGGCGCTCGAGGTCGCAGCCGCCGGCGGTCATAACCTTCTGATGGTCGGTCCTCCGGGCTCCGGCAAGTCGATGCTGGCGGCCAGGCTGCCGTCGATCCTGCCGCCGCTTTCGGCCGCCGAGCTGCTGGAAGTGTCGATGGTCCATTCGATCGCCGGCCAACTCTCCGGCGGCAAGCTTTCCGATCGCCGGCCCTTCCGCACCCCGCATCATTCCGCCACCATGGCCGCCCTCGTCGGCGGCGGGATACGCGCTCGTCCGGGCGAAGCCTCGCTTGCCCATCACGGCGTGCTCTTTCTCGACGAGTTCCCCGAATTTACGCCGCAGGCGCTCGATGCGCTGCGCCAGCCGCTCGAAGGCGGCGAATGCGTCATTGCGCGTGCCAATCACCGTGTTTCCTACCCGGCGAAATTCCAGCTGATCGCGGCGATGAACCCCTGCCGCTGCGGCATGGCGGGTGAGCCCGGCCATACCTGCGCCCGCGGCCCGCGCTGCATGAGCGATTACCAGGCCCGCATCTCCGGCCCGCTGATGGACCGTATCGATATCCGCATCGACGTACCGGCCGTCTCCGCCGCCGATCTGATCCGGCCGATGGCCGCCGAAACCAGCGCCGACGTCGCCCGCCGTGTCGCCCGCGCCCGCAAGATCCAGCAGGAGCGCTTCGAAAGCACCGGCGCAAAAGGCATCGGCACCAATGCCCGCTGCTCCACCGCGATGATCGAGAAACTGGCCGAGCCCGACGCCAGCGGCCTGCAGCTGCTGCGCGACGCCGCCGAAAAAATGAAATTCTCCGCCCGCGGTTACCACCGCGTGCTGAAGGTCGCCCGCACGCTGGCCGATCTCGACGGCAAGCCCACGGTCGGCCGCATCCATCTCGCTGAGGCGATCTCCTACAGGATCGCGGGTGAGAGGTTGACGGCGGCGGCGTAGGGCCGAAGCACCCGACAATTTGTTGTAAAACCTCGTCCCTTGCTCGTCGTCATCCTCGGCCTCGTGCCGAGGATCTGCTGCATATCAACCGGCTACAGATGCTCGGGACAAGCCCGAGCATGACGGAAGAGACGTTGGCCGGCTTTGTCAGCAGTCTGACGGGGCGCCGAAGCGCCCCGATACTCTGTGAAGATGATAGCCGGGAAAGTCCTGGCCCAAAGCCAGTCTCAGCTCCCCAGCCCCTCAAACAGCGCCGTCGACAGATAACGCTCGGCAAAGGAGGGGATGATGATGACGATGTTCTTGCCGGCGTTCTCGGGACGGACGCCGACCTTGATTGCGGCCATCAGCGCCGCACCCGAGGAGATGCCGACCGGCACGCCTTCGAGCCTGGCGACGAGGCGCGCCTGTTCGAAGGCCTCGTCATTGGTCACGGTGACGACCTCGTCATAGATGCCGGTATCGAGGATCTTCGGCGCGAAGCCGGCGCCGATGCCCTGGATCTTGTGCGGGCCGGGATTGCCGCCGGAGAGGATCGGCGAATCGGCCGGTTCGACGGCGATGATCTTGATCTCGGGCTTACGGCTCTTCAGCACCTGTCCGACGCCGGTGATCGTGCCACCGGTGCCGATGCCGGAGACGACGATGTCGACCGTGCCGTCGGTATCGTTCCAGATTTCCTCGGCCGTCGTCTTGCGGTGGATTTCGGGATTATCAGGGTTTTCGAACTGCTGCGGAATGACGGCATCGGGAAGCGAGGACGCCAGTTCCTCGGCCTTGGCGATGGCGCCCTTCATGCCCTTTGGTCCCTCGGTCAGCACCAGCTCGGCGCCGAGCAGCGCCAGCATCTTGCGGCGCTCGACCGACATCGTTTCCGGCATGGTGAGGATCAGCCGATAACCCTTGGCGGCGGCGGCAAAGGCGAGCGCGATGCCGGTATTGCCGGAGGTCGGCTCGATCAGCACCGTCTTGCCGGGGGTGATCTTGCCCTGGGCTTCGAGGCCTTCGATCATCGCGACACCGATGCGATCCTTGACGGAGGCGATCGGGTTGAAGAATTCGAGCTTGCCGATCAGGTTCGCCACGACGCCCTTTTCCCGCGCCAGCTTGTCGAAGCGCACGAGCGGCGTGTCGCCGATGGTCTCGGTGATCGAGGAATAGATGCGGCCGCGGCCGGGCTTGTGCGACATGGGTGCTCTCCCTTTGAAATCCTGCTCCTGAAATCGAGGGGGAGAATAGGGTCAAAGGCCCGTCTAGGCCAGACCGCGTTCGACCTGGAGGAGCGATCAGGAGAGAAAAAAACCTTTGAAAACCGTTTCTTGCCGAATGTTTATTTCAGGCCGCCCGCGTGGCGATGAAGGCTGCGGTGCCGGCGAGGATGCCTGATGCAACCCGGTTCAGCGCCTGCAAGGCCCGCGGCTCTCTCAGCATCGTGCGGGCCCGCGAGGCAAGCAGCATATAGGGCAGGAGCACGACGATCAGCACGACAAAGGTGGCGGTGAGCAGGAGCGCATAGTCTCGCAGGCCGATATTGCCGATATCGATCAGCGTCGGCACCAGGGCGACATAGAAGAGCATCGTCTTCGGATTGCCGAGCGTCACCAGCAGGCCGGAGAGGAAGGACATGCCGATATTGGTGGATTTCCGCGCCGCGATATCCTGCGGCAGCAGCCCCGCCGTCCAGAGTTTCCAGGCGATGTAGCCGAGATAGAGGACGCCGGCGATCTTGATTGTTATGAACACCTCGGTGAAGGTTTGCGCCACGAAGGCAAGGCCGAGAATGACCGCTGTCAGATAGGCCATGTCGCCGAGCACCAGGCCGAGACCCATGAAGAAGGTCTCGCGGAAATTCGAGCCGAGCGCGCGCGCGACGATCGCGGTAATCCCGGGTCCCGGAATGGCCGCGGCGATGAACAGCGCTCCGGCATAGGTGATCAGGACGGTGAGGCTCATCTTCTTAACCCTCAGGGCTTCCGCCGCCCATCTATAGGCAAGTGCCGCTTCCTCATCAATGCTTTGACGCTGATCGGTCCATAACCATAAGGAATAGGTCTGCTGGACCATGATCCACTTGGAAAGCGACCCGGCCTTGCTATTTCTCTCTCTGCAAATGCGCGTTCAGCGCGGCCCGCCGCGGTTGTCCCGGCCGGTGGCGCTAGAGATTTTCATCACCAAGGAGAGATTAAATGTCCCATACGCCAGCCGAAACCCGCAGGCTTTCGCCACTCAAGACGCCGTCCAGCTTGTCGACCAACGCCACTACCGATATTTCGGCGGCACTGACCGCGCTGCTCGCCGATGTCTTTACGCTTTATGTGAAGACCAAGAATTTCCATTGGCACATGTCCGGCCCGCATTTTCGCGACTATCATCTGCTGCTCGACGAACAGGCGGAACAGATCTTCGCGATGACCGACGACATTGCCGAGCGTGCCCGCAAGATCGGCGGCACGACGCTGCGCTCCATCGGCCAGATCGCTCGTCAGCAGCGCCTTTCGGACAATGACGCGGATTTCGTCACGCCCGAGGACATGTTGTCGGAACTGCGCGAGGATAACGTTCAGCTCGTTTCGCTGCTGCGCGAGGTGCATGGCCTTTGCGACGAGCATAATGATGTCGCAACCGCCAGCCTGATCGAGAACTGGATCGACGAGGGCGAGCGCCGCACCTGGTTCCTGTTCGAAACGACGCGCCCGCAGAGGTAATGTCGGCAACCGGGCGTCTCAGCCATCCCGATCGGGACGCCCGGTTCTCAGCTCTCAAGCGCCCGCGGCCGCAGCCACCGCGGCGTCCAGCCGAGATTCATGCCGGCGGCGGCAAGCAGGATGATCGCCGCACCTAATATCTGCATCGGCTGCAGCGCATGACCGAAGGCCAGCCGATCGACGACGATCGCCGCGATCGGATAAATGAAGGACAGGGCGCCTGTGAGATGCGTCGGCAGCCTCTGGATCGCGCCGTAGAGCAGCACATACATCAGCCCGGTATGGACGACGCCGACGGTCACCAGGATCGCCCAGGACCCAACATCCCCCGGCGGATGGGAAAAGTCCGTCATCGGCGCCAGCATCAGCATGCCGGTTGCGACCTGGATGAGCGCGATCAGATGTGGCGGCGTGCCTTTCAGCCATTTCGCGGCAAGGGCCGCGAGCGCGTAGAAGAAGGCCGCACCGAGCGCCATCAGAATGCCGAGGCCGTAGCCGTCGAACGCAGCACCCCCCGCACCGGGTTTTGCCTGGACGATCGCCACCATGCCGGCGAAGGCGAGCGCCAGCCAGAACAGCTTGGTCGCGGTGATCTTCTCACCGAGAAAGAGCGCGCCGAGCACGAGCAGCATGAAAGGCTGGGTGTTATAGACAGTCGTCGCGATCGAGATCGTCGCATGCGAGTAGGAGGCAAACAGCAGTAGCCAGTTCAAGACGATGGCGACGCCGCCGAAAATGGCGATGCCAAAGGCGCGCAGCGTGATGATGCCGGGCCGCAGCAGCCCGAGAGCGCCGCAGATGACGAGCAAAGTGAGCGCGCCGAACAGGCAGCGCCAGAAGACCACGCCGCTGACCGGCTGGCCCGACATGACGACGAACCAGCCGATCGTCCCCGAGATCAGCATTGCTGCCGTCATTTCCGCCGTGCCTCTTTTGATGTCGCTGCCCATGATTGCCTCCATTTCGATGGCATAAGAATATTGCGACGAGAGGCGATTTTATATAATGATAAGAAGGAACATGACCGGAATTGCCTAATCATAAGAGGAGAATGACTCGCCGTGGCTAATGATGTGCAATCGCTCGACGAAATCGATCAGGCCATTCTGGAGGCGCTGGCCGGCAATGCGCGGATCTCGCTGAAGGAACTGGCGCAGCAGGTCGGCCTGTCTTCGCCCAGTGCCGCCGAGCGTCTGCGCCGGCTGGAGGAGCGCGGCGTCATCAAGGCCTTCACCATCGATCTCGATCCCGCCGCCGTCGGTTATCCCCTGCAGGCGATCGTGCGCGTGCGTCCGCTGCCAGGGCAGCTGCACATCGTCGAGCGGATCATCCAGGAAATTCCCGAAATCATCGAATGCGACAAGGTGACGGGTGATGATTGTTTTATCGCTCGCCTGGTCATCCGCTCGATGGCGGACCTCGACGGCATTCTGGACCGGGTTGCCGAAAGGGCGGAGACCAACACCGCGATGATCAAAGCCTCGCCCGTCAAGCGCCGCCTGCCGCCGCTTTCGCGGAAAAGGTAGAAACTGACTCGACCTCCAAGAAATCCGCGATGATGCCATATCACAAGGAAATTCGAGGTGGCGTCGACCAATACCGCGATCCTCAGTTCTCTTCCTTGAGAACGCCTCTCAGACATTTCTCAAGTTGGTCTTTTTTCAACGACATCCCGACACTCACGAACGGCATATGCTGCCGCCATTTCAGCGTTGATCCTGAAGCCGGGAATCCTTCCGGGACTGAAAGTCGCGGCAGCTCGGCCAAAAGCATCGGTAAGTCCGATTGATTGTAGTAGAACCCCATAAACGCAGCCTACCGGATTGATGTCGCGGTCGACGATAACATTGATAACCGGGTTTCCTATTTGGCTCTCGTGATAGCATGTCGAGGTGTCTGGCTTGCCTCGAAGCGTGTCTATGTCGTGAACTGCTATTTGGCCCAACTTTGCCAATTTAAGCGCATCACGATCGATGAACACGTCGAGAGTCTGGGTGTTTGGCGGCTGGTTCTGATCGCCGAAAGGCGCATACGGCGCTGCAGGCGAGTAATCGATGGATCGGCTAGCATCGAAATTGATACTGATTTCCGCGTAAGCCCCGATCGCAGAAAACACGCGCAAAAGCTCGATCTGCAAAGATTGAATATCGCGCTTCTCCATGCCCTTCACGTTGAGGACGATGTTCATTTCGATTGTTTTGTCGATATCGAGAATGGGCGCTGTCGATTTGGAAACCGCAAACGCAACTATTTCTTCCAAAGACAGAGATGAGCGAATCGACTGAAGCTTTGTTGAATCGATCGCAAGCGTCGGTGTCGCGATCAGCGCTGTAGCTAGTCCCGCAATCAAGCGCCATGGCGCTTTCCTAAATGACATAAGCGCCTCCAACAAACACCGCTCCCGCCGTTCATCCACCGAACTGCTCTAGAATTCCGCCATCGGTGACAACATCGCCGGAAAATCCGGGGTGGCATCGCCGAGCCCGCGCAGCATCAGCCTCGTGCCTCTTTCCAACGGTTGCGGGACACCCTCCCAGCCGAGCTTGTCGGGACGGAAAAGCACCTCGGCGGAGGCGGGCGCGATCTTAAGCCCGCTAAGGATCGCTGCAAGCGACGGCATATCAGCCGCCACGACATCGAGAAGGCTGAAGCGGCCCGTCTCATCGATCTTCCAGGCGATGACCGCCTGTTTGTCTTCCAGGAAGCTAATGCGGATGTCGGGATCGAGCTGGGTGTTGATCAGAAACATCGCCGCATTGACCGTGACCGCCAGCGAGGTCGAAACCGGGCTTCGTCTTTTCAGCAGCGCTTGCAGCAGGGCAAGATCATCCGCGTTTGTCGGCAAAAGCGGCCGGGCGGGTGCGGCTGGTGCCGAAGGGGCGGGCGCCGCTCCCTCATATCGGTGCAGCGGTATCGCGTGGAAACCGTAGGCTTCGTAGAGCGACGGCTTGTCGGTATAGAGGATGACGGCTTCAAAACCTTGCTTCTCGCACCAGTCGAGCGCTTTCACCGTGACGTCGCGATAGAGCCCGCGGCCGCGCCATGGCGGCCGCACTGCGCCCGATTGCAGCCCGGCGGCATGGACGATCCTGCCATTGAGAACGAAGGGCAGTGAGAAAGCTGAGATATTGGCCGCAAGTTCGCCTTCAGCATCAAACCAGCCGAACGGCATGCTGGTGGGGTCGGGTCCGCCAAGCTGTTGCAGCGGCCCGATATCGATGCCGAAAATATCCCTAAGCAGGCAGACCAGTGCCGCCCAGCCGGCGGGGTCGCCGAAATAATCCTGCCGGAAGGTCAGGCCCGCGCTGTCGAGGCGCTCTGCCATCAGACGCCGGTGGAGCCGAAACCGCCTGCGCCGCGCACCGTTTCGCTGGCCGCGGTGATCTCCGCTACCCGCGCCTGGGTTACCGGCGCGATCACCATCTGGGCGATACGCATGCCGCGCGAGATGACAAAGGCTTCCTCGCCGAGATTGACCAGCAGTACCTTCACCTCGCCGCGATAGTCGCTGTCGACGGTGCCCGGCGAATTCAGGCAGGTGATGCCGTTTTTGAAGGCCAGACCGGAGCGCGGCCGCACCTGTCCCTCGAATCCTTCGGGGATCTCGAAGATGAAGCCGGTCGGCACCAGCGCCCGCTTGCCGGGCAGAAGCGTCAGCGGTGCTGCCTCGTCGACGGCAGCGCGCAGGTCCATGCCGGCCGCTCCCTTGCTTTCATAGGCGGGCAGATCGAGGCCGTCGCCATTGGCTAAGCGGATCAGGTTCAGCGTCGGGCGCGTATCGTGATGAATGGTCATGGCCCATTACTTTGCGCCCGAAGGCCCGAGGTCAATTGCATTGCCGGGCTTTAATCGCTAGATACGCGGCAATTCCACAGGATTCACAAGCATGGCCGAAAGTCTCGCCGAGGCGGTCTCCCGCCGCCGCACATTCGCTATTATCGCCCACCCGGACGCGGGTAAGACGACGCTCACCGAAAAGCTGCTGCTGTTCGGCGGCGCCATTCAGCTTGCCGGCGAAGTCAAGGCGAAGAAGGATCGCATGCAGACGCGTTCCGACTGGATGAAGATCGAGCGCGAGCGCGGCATCTCCGTCGTCACCTCGGTGATGACCTTCGAATATAACGATAATGTCTTCAACATTCTCGACACGCCGGGTCACGAGGATTTCGCCGACGATACCTATCGCACGCTGACGGCCGTCGACGCCGCCGTCATGGTCATCGATGCCGCCAAGGGCATCGAGCCGCGCACGCTGAAGCTCTTCGAAGTCTGCCGCATGCGCGATATTCCGATCATCACCTTCATCAACAAGATGGACCGCGAAAGCCGCGATCCCTTCGAGATCCTCGACGAGGTGGAAGAGAAGCTGGCGCTGGATACGGCGCCGATCACCTGGCCGATCGGCCGCTCAAAGACCTTTTGCGGCTCGTACAATATCGCCGCCAACACGGTGCGCGGTTCGGATACCGAAATCGAGGGAACGCCGGTCAACGGCCCGCAAAGCGTGGCCGGCAGGCTGCCGGAAAACGAGCGCCAGGTCTTCGTCGAGGAGACCGAGCTGGCGATCGAGGCCTGCCGTCCCTTCGACCGCCAGGCCTTCCTGGAAGGCCATATGACGCCGGTCTTTTTCGGCTCGGCGCTGCGCAACTACGGCGTTCGCGACCTCATCAACGCGCTTGGCGATTTTGCGCCGCCGCCGCGTGACCAGATCGCCGATACCAGGACCGTGCACGCGACCGACGACAAGATGACGGCCTTCGTCTTCAAGATCCAGGCGAACATGGACCCCAACCACCGCGACCGCATCGCCTTTGCCCGCATCTGCTCCGGCAAGCTCGAGCGCGGCATGAAGGCAAGGCTCGCCCGCACCGGCAAGCAGCTCGGCCTGACGGCGCCGCAATTCTTCTTCGCCTCGCAGCGCCAGCTCGCCGACACCGCCTATGCCGGCGATGTCGTCGGCATTCCGAACCACGGCACGCTCCGGATCGGCGATACACTGACCGAGGGTGAATCGCTGGTCTTCCAGGGTGTACCGAACTTCTCGCCGGAAATCCTGCGCCGCGTGCGCCTGGAAGACGCGATGAAGGCGAAGAAGCTGAAGGAAGCCCTGCAGCAGATGGCCGAAGAAGGCGTCGTCCAGCTGTTTTCGCCGGAAGACGGCTCGCCGGCGATCGTCGGCGTCGTCGGCGCCCTGCAGCTCGACGTCTTGAAGGAGCGGCTGATGGCCGAATACGGCCTGCCGGTCTCCTTCGAAATGTCGCGTTTCTCCGTCTGCCGCTGGATCTCGGCCGAGCAGCCGGCCGATTTGGAAAAATTCCTCACCGTCAAACGCGGCGATATCGCCCGCGATCTCGACGGCGATCCGGTCTTCCTCGCCCAGGACGGCTTTTCGCTGCGTTACGAGTCCGAGCGCCATCCGGCGATCAAGATGGTCGCCATCAAGGAATATCACGCCGCCAAGGCGGCGTGATAGCTAACTCCAGGAAGTACGAAGCGGCTCTACCCAGCGAGCCGCTCCGCTAGGAAGTCGACGACGGCGCGCACTGCCGGCAACTGGCCACGCCGATGCGGCATCAGGATCGTCGTTTCGATGCTGCCGGCCGTCCAGTCCGGCAGCACCCGCACCAGCCGCCCGTCCGCCAGCGCCTTGCGGCAGACGGATGTCGGCAAGCAGGTAATGCCAAGCCCCGACACCGCCATTTCCATCAAGACATAGGGCTCATCCGCCGCCATGACGGAATGCAGCGTGACGAGAGCCTCATCGCCGCCCGAATAGAGCCGCCACTGATCCTCCGTCAGGCTCGTCATGATCGTCGCATGCTGCGCCAGTTCCTCCGGCCGGTGCGGCTGCCCATGGGTGCTGATATAATCCGGCGAGGCGAGAATGTAGAAGGGATGGCTGGCGAGCTTCCGCTGCACCAGCGCCGAATCCGGCAGCGGCCCACGGTGGCTGCGCAGCGCGATATCGAACCCTTCCTGGACGATATCGACGAAACGGTCCGTCACGTGCACGGAGAGCGGGAGCTTCGGATAGCGCACAGCCAGCGCCGGCAGATGCTCCGTCAAGGTAAACTGCGCCGTCGGCACCGAGGCGGTCAGGCGAACGCTGCCGGCGGGTTCGGCCAGATGCCGCCGCACGATGCCCTCGGCCATCTCCGCCTCGATGATCGAGGCCTGGGCATGCTGAAAGAATTCCCGACCGAGCTCGGTCAGCGCAAAGCTTCGCGACGTGCGCTGGATCAGCCGGACGCCAAGCCGTGCCTCCAGCTCTGCAACCCGCTTGCTCACCGTCGATTTCGGAATGCCGAGATGTCTCGCCGCGGCGGTAAAGCTGCCGCTGTCGACGGCCTGCACGAAAAGATGAAGGTCGTTGAGGTTGAAGAGCGCCATCGCCAGCTTCCAGATATGTGGACATTGCGATGCATTTATAGCCTCTACCGCGGGATCGTCCATATCTTCACATTCATCGCGTCCAAACGGGTTCAATTCTGAAAGGAACGATTGATGTCACCCATATTGTTTTACGGCGTCCCTGAAGGCTGCTCCTTCGGTTCGATCGTCGCGCTGGAATGGTCCGGCCTGCCCTATCGGCTCTGCCGCGTCGAGATGCCGGAAGTAGTCTCCAGCGAAGAATATAGGCGGATTAACGCGGTCGGCGAAACGCCGTCGCTGCTGCTCGAAGATGGCAGGGCGATCAGCGAAAGCATGGCGATCCTCCACCATGTCGGCGCTCGCACGGTCGGCAGCGGTCTGGGCTTTGCGCAGGGCTCGGCGGATTTCGACCGCCTGAACCAGATGCTGGCCTTTCTCAACACCACCTTCTTCCAGGCCTTCGGCCCGCTCTGGTATGCGATCGAGCATCCGCTGGAGCCGCAGCAGAAGCAGGCCCTCACCGCCTATGGCATCGCCGCGGTCGAAAAGGCGCATCATACGCTGGAGCGTCTGCTTGACGGCCGCGAATGGCTTCTCGGCAATGGCCCAAGCCTGGCGGACGCCTATTTCGTCGGCATCGCCCGCTGGAACGATTTTCACAAGGTCGTCGACCGCCGGCAGTTCCCCGGCCTGCATCGCCTCTATGAGCGCATGCAGCAGGAGGCCGCCGTGCGTTTTGCCCATGCGATCGAGCATCGGCAGGACGCGAAAAGCAGCGGCGGTTTCCGCGGCGAGGTCGATCTGGCCGAGGCGCTCGGCCTGTTGAAACAGGCGGCTTGATCGCCGCGGCCATCGCACCCCTCGGGTGCGATGGCCAATGTGCCGGTCAGCCGGCGGCGATGATCTCGATCTCGACGAGCCAGTCGTCGCGCAGCGTTTCGACGATGATCGCCGTGGTCGGCACGGCGCGGCCGCCAAGCGCCCGAACACGGGCATTCTGGTTCGCCTCCACAAAGGCGCCGTCGCTGAGATAGCTCGTCAGTCGCACGATATTGTCCACCGTCATATCAGCGGACGTGAGGATGGCGCGCAGATTGGACCAGATGAGCTCCAGCTGGCCTTCCAGATCGGCCGCCGCCATTCCCTGTTGATCGAGACCCATGGTGCCGCTGACGAAGAGCAGCCGGGATGGATGCCTGACCTCCAGCGCATGGATGTAATCAGGGCTCGCTGCATAGATCCCGTTTGCCGGATTGTGCGCGATCATCTCCATGAGTTTTCCTCTCTTCCGAATATTCTGTTGAAGAATGCCAGTATCGGCGATTATTCTTCGGCAGAAAGCGGAGTTTGCGGAATGGCGAAAAATACAGACGGTCTTCGGCAGGGACGCAGGCAGCAGCCGGTCATCGATGCATTCGACCGAAGAATATTAGCCGCGCTCGCCACCGACAGCAGCCAGAGTTATGCCAGGCTTGGCGAAGCAGTTGGCCTGTCGGCGCCGGCCGTGCATGAGCGTGTGCGCCGCCTGAGACAATCCGGTGCCATCAAAGGCGTGCATGCCGCACTGGATGGCGCAGCGCTTGGCAAGCCGCTGCTTGCCTTCGTGCATGTGGAGGCGGCCGGCTGGGGCAAGAGCGAGCGGCTGATGCAGGTTCTGCAGTTTCCCGAGGTCGAGGAGATGCATTCGGTCGCCGGCGACGCCAGCGTTCTCTTCAAGGTCCGCACCGCCAGCCCGCAGGCCTTGGAAGCTTTTCTCGCCCAGATCCACGCCGTTCCCGGTGTCACCGGCACCCGCAGCTATATCGCCCTATCCACCTATCTGGAGCGCCCGGTACAGGCCGGCGTGACAGATAGCTGGCCGGACATGCCTATGCCGGAATAAAGGCGGGGTATTAAGCCGAGGCCAGCCTAATCCTCGCCCTCGAAGCGCGGAAGCGTTTCGATATTCTCCACCCCGGGCAGGGCCGAGCGGCACCATATCTGTTTCTTCGGCACCAGTTCCTGCCGCTGATCGATGCTGCCGAGGCGGATGCCGAACCCGCCGCCGTCGCCGTCCGTGCGGTAGAGTGGCGATCCGCAATTCGGGCAGAAGAACTGCCGGCTGAGACCACCGCTATCGCCATATTTTGCGTAGCCTCTCGGCTCGCCTGAAGTGAGCGTGAAACTTCCCGGCCGCGCCGGCGCGGTGATGCGATAGGCCGAGCCCGTCAACCGCTGGCAATCGGTGCAATGGCAGATCGAGACCCGCTCCGGGTCGATCTCCGCCTGATAGCGGATCGCGCCGCAGTGGCATCCTCCGGTAATATGCATCGGCAAGTCCCCAAAGCGTGTTGCGCAAAACTGTCCAGCGGTTTAGCGACAAAGACATCGCCACGTTTTAGTCCGCCGGCTGAGCGACCGGATGTGTGGCGTAGAGGGCCTTCGCATCCGCCGTGAAGGCGGCCCGTTGATCTGCTTTCGTATAGAACATATGGCCGCCGCGATAAAGCTTCAGCCCGACGCGGCCGCCAGCGAGCGAGGGCGGCAGATGGTCGACCACGTAACGGCTGACGCCATAAGGCGTCACCAGATCGCTGTAGCCATGCGCAATCAGCAGATGGAAGGCCGGGTTTGCGGCGAGCAACTGCCGGATGTTGTCGGTGGCGCTGGCCTGGAATCGCGATCCGCCGCCGCGCCCGCCGCCCCATTCCCAGCGTCGGCTGATATCGCCGTCGAGCAGCGAATAGGTCATCTCGGTCTTGAAGCCGAGCTCGTTGCGGGCGTAGTCGGCAAAGGCGCCGCCATAGGCGCGGGTGAAGCCGTCGAGGATTGCGTCGTCGCCGCGGTCGTAATCCGATTCCGGATAGGGATCGGGTGCTGCAAAGGAGGCGTCGTATGAGCTCATCACCTCGCCGCTGCCCGCGTCCGAATGTTTGACGAAGGAACTGCCGAGGAAGCCGCGGTTGCGGGTGACGATATCCTCGGGAATGCCGGTCAATGCGGCGATCCTTCCATAGAAGGCGGCGGCGTCGGCACCCGTCGGCGGCGGCCCGGCCAGCGTCGTCAGATAGTCCCCGAGCGCGAAGCTCTCGGCCGCCTTCTGCTTCTCTTCGTCAAAGGCCTTGTGCCGGTCGAGTTCGGCGGCGGCGAGCGACGGCAGCTCCAGCGCGGCGCCGAGCGGGAACTGATCGGCATTGAACATCAGCTGGCCCTCGAGCAGCGGTGAGAGCATGACAGCGCCGGCGACGATGATGCCCTGGCTTTCCTGCAGCGCCGAGGCGACCTTGGCGGCGCGGAAGCCGCCATAACTTTCGCCGAGAAGATATTTCGGCGAGTTGGAGCGGTTGTTATGCGCGACATAGAGCGCGATCGCCTTGGCGATGCTCTCAGCATCGGCACTGACGTTATAATAATTGGAGGCGTCGTCGGCCTTCGCCGTCCGGCTCCAGCCGGTGCCGATCGGATCGATCAGCACGAGGTCGGTGAAATCGAGCCAGCTCTGTGGGTTGTCGACGAGTTTCGCATTGGCGCCGTCGCGTCCGTCCGGCCCGAAATCGAGCACCTTCGGCCCGACCAGCCCGAGATGCAGGAAGGCGGAAGCAGCACCCGGCCCGCCGTTGAACGCAAGGGTCAGAGGCCGGTTCGCCCCGCTATCCCTTGCGACATAGGCGGTGTAGAAGATCGCGCCGGTCTGCGCCCCGTCCTGGCCGAAAAGATCCAGCGTGCCGGCAGTCGCGGTATAGGCAATCTTCCGGCCGCCGATCGTCGAGGCGTGCTCGGTGACGGAATCGGCCGGCAGAAGCTTCAGCACGCCGTCGCGTGCGCCGCTCTGGACATTCGCCCTCGGTGGATCGCTTTCCTGCGCATGGGAAAGGGCAGGTGCCAGCGACGCCATAATCGTAGCGAGCAGAAACAGGGTTCGTATGCGCAAGATATCTCCTCCGGCGGTCGGGATGAGAGGCTGAGATAGCGTAGCATCCGCGGCCGACGACCGGCATCAAGAGATGGTGATGGATAGGTGAGCGAACGGCTCAGCCGTCTTTTTCGACCGCATGGACATTGATCTCCACCGCCCGGCCGGCCTTCCAGCCGTTGATCGCCGCGCCCAGCCCGAGCGCGACGAAGAGGGCCGCGCACCAGGAAAAACTTCCGGTCCAGCCGCGGATGAGGCCGACGATGAGCGGGCCAATGGCGGCGAGCAGGTAACCGACACATTGCGCCATGCCGGAAAGATGGGCGGCGACATCGGGATCGCGCGAGCGCAGTACGATCGTCGTCATAGCCGCCGCGATCAGTCCCCCCTGGCCGATGCCCTGCAGCACCGCCCACAGCCAGACCGTCGAAAGCGGCGCGAAGAGCAGGCCGAGCAGGGCAATGACGGCGACGCCGCAGAGGCTCGCATTGATCAGCCGCTGGTCCCGTCCGCGCACGGCGATATGCGGCACGATCAGGCAGGATGCCGCCTGCACCATCACCGACAGGGAAACGATCGCCCCGGCGGTGACGCCGTCGAGCCCGCGTTCGCGCAAGATCGGAACCAGCCAGCCGAAGACGCAATAGGCAAGTGCCGATTGCAGCCCCATGAACAGCGTCACCTGCCAAGCGAGCCGGTCGCGCCAGAGGCCTTTGACGTGGAAGCCGTTTCGTCTTGCCTGGCTGCCGCTGCGAAGAACCTCAGGCAGCCAGAGCAGGCTGACGGCGAGCGCCGGCAGCGCCCAGACGGCGAGGGCGCCCTCGAGAGAGCCGCCGAGCCCATGCTCGATCGGCAGTGTCAGCCCGGCGGCACTTGCCGCCCCGGCGCAGAGCGCCATCGTATAGAAGCCGGTCATCAGCGCCGCGCGCCCGGCGAAATCCCGCTTCACCAGCCCCGGCAGCAGCACGTTGCCGACGGCGATGCAGGCGCCCGCAAGGGCAGTGCCGATGAAGAGCAGCGGCACGGAAGAAAGCCCGCGCAATGCGATGCCGAGGGCCAGAAGCAGGAGAACGCCGAGCAGCGTGCGTTCGGTGCCGAAGCGCTGGGCAAGACGAGGCGCAAGCGGCGAGAAGGCGCCGAGGCAGACAACCGGCAGCGTCGTCAGCAGGCTGGCGCCAAGCGCACTGAGGCCGAGCTCCGAGCGGATTTCCGGCAGCAGCGCCGAGGCGCTGGAGAAGACCGGGCGCAGGTTGAAGGCGATCAGCACCAGGCTTGCACCCAGCAGAAAACGATCCGCAACTCCCCGCACCGGCGTTGCCTGCGGCGGCGGAAGGCTGCCGGCCTCGGCGTCTACAAGCAGTTCGTCGGCCGCCTCCAGCGTGCTGGCGGCATTGTTGGACGGCGTGTTCATGACAGGATCATCCGGTCGAGCGCGGCAAGAACGGGCGCCATGAAGCGGCGCACCGCCGCATCCGCCTTGTCGGGATCGCCGGTTTCGATGGCGTCGACGATATCGGCATGCGCCTGCATATCTGGCTCCGGAATGTCCTTGCCGAGCGTCGCGGCAATGGTGTCGGCGATCGACGCCGAGAAGAAATCGTAGATCTCGATCATCGCCCGGTTGCCCGAAGCGGCGATGATGGCCTTGTGAAAGGCAAGGTCGCGTTCGATGAAGGCGGCCTGGTTGCCGCCGTCGTAATTGCCGCGCTCGGCAAGCAGCCTGCGAAGCCCGGCAACCGTTTCCGGCGTCTTGCGGATCGCCGTCAGCCGGGCTGCCTCGACGTCGAGCGCCAGGCGCGCCTCGAACTGGTCGCGCAGGCTGGCGCGCCGCGCCATCGTCAGCGGCCGGCCGGCATCGCTGGTGGCGCGGACATAGGTTCCCGAACCCTGCCTTGTTTCGAGATAACCCTGGGAGGCGAGAACGCGCACCGCCTCGCGCACCGTGCCCCGGCTGACGGACAGCATGGCCGACAGCGAGGCTTCATTCGGCAATTTCTCGCCGACCGCCCAGCGTTTGCCGAGAATGTCGCCGCGGATCGCCTCGATCGCCTCATCGGCGAGATTGGTCTTGCTGAGCGCTCGCATCCCATTACTCATAAAGTCATCTGATGACTTTATGAGTAATGGGATTTCGATCTTTCGTCAACGCCTGACATCAAGACAATAAAGACATCAAGACAATAAAAAAGGGCCGCCTCAGCGACCCTTTCCATGAGTTTGGCCTCAAACTGGCCTGGACTGTCTATGCAGCCCTAGGAAGGTGGGGATTAGAGCGAGGGCTGCCTCGCCTTCATCACCTCTTCCATGCCCGTTACGAGGTCCGAAATCTCATTAGACATTGGATCACCTTCCTTTCGTTCTGTTGCTGATGACTTAAAGTTAGGCCGATTCTTCGCAGATGCAAGAGAGAAATGCGTTCAGTGCGCAGCTTTGATGAAGGTGCCGTTCTGCAGTTCGCGCATCGCCTGCATGATTTCCTCGCGCGAATTCATCACGATCGGGCCGTGCCAGGCAACCGGCTCCTCGATCGGCTTGCCGGAGACAAGCAGGAAACGGATGCCCTGGTCGCCTGCCTGCACCGTCACTTCGTCGCCGCTGTCGAAGACCACGAGCGTGCGGTTGCCGGACATGTCGCGGATATTCAATTCCTCGCCGTCGACTTCCTTCTCGACGCGCACGCCGAAGGGTTTCGATGCATCGCGGAAGGTGCCGGAGCCGGCGAAGATATAGGCGAAGGCATTGCGGTAGGTATCGACCGGCAGGCGCTTCTTCCGGCCGGGCGGCACCGAAACGTCGAGATAGATCGGCTCGGCGGCGACGCCATCGACCGGACCGGCCTTGCCCCAGAAATCGCCGCAGATCACCCGCACCGCCGTGCCGTCATCATCGACGACGACAGGAATATCGGTGGATTTGACGTCCTGGTAGCGCGGCGCCGTCATCTTCAGCGAGGAGGGCAGGTTCGCCCAGAGCTGGAAGCCGTGCATACGGCCGGCAAAATCGCCCTTCGGCATTTCCTGGTGCATGATGCCGCTGCCGGCTGTCATCCACTGGATGTCGCCGGCGCCGAGCAGGCCGCTATTGCCCAAGCTGTCGCCGTGCTCGACGGTGCCGGCGAGCACATAGGTGATCGTCTCGATGCCGCGATGCGGATGCCAGGGAAAACCGCGGATATATTCCGCCGGATTGTTGTTGCGGAAATCATCCATCATCAGGAAGGGATCGGTCATCGCGGGATCGCCGAAGCCGAAGACGCGGTGCAGCTTGACGCCGGCGCCTTCCATGGTCGGTGTGGCAGTACTTTCGTGCTTGACGGGGCGGATCGACATGGCGTCCTCCTAGAGGTTCAACTTGGCGGCGACTATAGCCGCCCGGCTGCCGGGCGCGAAGTCTGCGGGGCAGACAACGCAGTGTTCACAAAAGAACACAGCGTTTCGCCGAATTTGAAGAGGTCAGGCGTCAAGAAATCGTCATGTTTCACTTGCAAACCGGCCGGGCGTTAAGCTGTTATTAGCGACGACATTCGACAATTCAGTTGCGTTTCAGCATTTCCCGCCGATGCGGCGGGTTCCGGAGCAAAGAGCCATGTGTCGCTGGGCAGCCTATCGCGGAGACCCCCTCTATCTCGAGGAGTTGGTATCCTCGCCCGCCCATTCCCTGATCGAGCAGTCGCATTGCGCCACCCGCGCCAAGACCGCGACGAATGGCGATGGCTTCGGCATTGCCTGGTATGGTGATCGGCCAGAGCCCGGCCGCTACCGCGATATCCTACCCGCCTGGTCGGATTGCAATCTGAAGAGCCTGGCGCGTCAGATCCGTTCGCCCCTCTTCCTCGCCCATGTCCGCGCTGCCACAGGCGGCGGCACGCGCCGCGACAACTGCCACCCCTTCACCCATGGCATCTGGTCCTTCATGCATAACGGCCAGATCTCCGGCTTCGAGCGCCTGCGCCGGCCGATGGAGGCGATGCTCGACGACGAGTTGTTCAATGCCCGCGGCGGCACGACCGATTCCGAGCTGATGTTCCTGCTGGCGCTGCAGTTCGGTCTGCGCGAGGCGCCGGTCGCTGCGATGGCGGAAATGATCGGCTTCATCGAGGACCTCGCGGAAAACACCATCGGCTCGGTGCTGCTGCGCTTTACCGCTGCCTTCTCCGACGGCAAGGCGCTTTATGCCATCCGCTATGCGACCGATCGCAAGGCGCCGACGCTTTATGCCTCGCCGGTCGGCAAGGGCTATTGTCTTGTGTCGGAGCCGCTGAACGACGATGGCGATGCCTGGGCGGAGATCCCGAACGGCAGCGCCGTCACGGTCGGCGTGGGAGGAATCGACGTCGCGGATTTTCGACCGGGCAAACGGGCGGCCGTCAAACCGCAGCGCGTCGTCGTTCCAGCCTGATCCCTCGGCTTTAGCTGAACTGCTTGGCGATCAGCGCCGCCAGCCGTTCCGCCACCTCTTCCTTCGCCAGGTCAGGCCATTGCTCGACGCCGTCGCGGCGAATGAGTTTGACGCTGTTGCGGCTGCCCCCCATGATGCCGGTCGCGGGAGAAACGTCATTGGCGACGATCATGTCGGCGCCTTTCCTTTCGAGTTTCGCCTTCGCATTGCTTTCGACGTCCTGCGTCTCGGCGGCAAAGCCGATCACCAGCTTCGGCCGCATCGTATGATGGCCGACGGTTTTCAGGATGTCCGGATTCTCGGTCAGCGCCAGCGTCGGAATGGATTCGCCGGGATGTTTCTTCAGCTTCTGGTCGGCCGCCGAGGCGACGCGCCAGTCCGCCACGGCTGCGACCATCACGGCGATGTCGGCCGGCAGCGCCGCAAGCACGGCATCACGCATTTCCTCCGCCCGCTCGACATGGACGACATTGACGCCGACAGGGTCGGCGATCGTCACCGGCCCCGATACCAGCGTCACCTCCGCCCCGAGCTTCGCCAGGGCTGCGGCAATCGCATGCCCCTGCCGGCCGGAGGAGCGGTTGGCGATATAGCGCACCGGATCGATCGGCTCATGCGTCGGTCCTGACGTCACGATCGCCTTGCGTCCCCTCAGCGGCTTTTCTCCATCGTCGAGCATGGTTTCGGCAGCAGTGACGATCTCCAGCGGTTCCGCCATCCGGCCAAGCCCGGCCTCCCGGCTTTCCGCCATCTCGCCGGCCATCGGCCCGATGAAGCGGATGCCGTCGGCTCGGAGCATCGCGGCATTCCGCCGGGTCGCCGGATGCGCCCACATGGCGGGGTTCATCGCCGGTGCGGCAAGCACCGGCCTGTTCGTCGCCAGAAGCACGGTCGAGGCGAGATCGTCGGCAAGCCCGTTCGCCATCTTCGCCATCAGATCTGCGGTGGCAGGAGCGATCAGCACGAGGTCGCAGTCGCGCGCCAGGCGGATATGGCCGATATCCTGTTCGTCCTGGCGCGAAAACAGATCGAGATAGACATGGTCCGCCGCCAGTGCACCGACGGCAAGCGGCGTGACGAATTCCTGGGCGCCTTTGGTCATCACAGGGCGCACGCTGGCGCCGCGCTCGCGCAGCCGGCGGATCAGATCCAGGCTCTTATAGGCTGCGATGCCGCCGGAGATGATGAGGAGGATGCGTTTGCCGCTGAGAGCCATGGCTTTCTACCCGTCGCCTTTTCTGACCGTCCTCGACCCTAAGCCTTTGGCGGAGAACATGCAATCGCGGGGACGGCACCCATCGGCCGCAGCCGGCGGGCGCCGCCCCGTTCATGACGTCAGCCGTCATTTTCGTGGGTTCAGAGGTTACTCATCCCGCCGTCGATGATGAGTTCGCTGCCGACGATATAGGCGGCCTCATCGGAGGCGAGAAAGACGATCGTCTTCGCGACTTCGCTGGGGTTCCCGAAGCGGCCGACGGGGATCTGGGACTGGATCTGCGCGGTCATCGCCTTGGAATCCGCTTCCGACGCCCCGAGCTTGCTGTAGAGCGGCGTGGCGATCGGGCCCGGGCTGACGGCGTTGACGCGGATGCCGCGACCGATGAGTTCGCCCGACAGGGTCTTGGCAAGCGTCAGCAGCGCGCCCTTCGTCAGCGAATAGACGCTGGAGTTCGGCATGCCGATATGGGCGTTGATCGAGGTGTTGAGCACGATCGCGGCCTGCTTCGAAAAAATCGGCAGCAGCGACTGAATCAGGAAGAACGGTCCTTTGACGTTGATATCAACAGACTTGTCGAAGGCGGCTTCGCTCCACTGTTCCAGCGGCCCGAATTCGGCGACCCCGGCGTTGACGAAGAGGATGTCGAGCGTGCCGAAAGCCTCTCTCACGCTATCGGCGACGGCCTTCTGGCCGACCGCATTGCCGGCATCGGCCTGGATGGCGGTGGCTTTGCCGCCAAGTTCGGCGCGGGCCGCCTCGACGCTTGCCGCGCTGCTGCCGGTAACGACGACGCGGGCGCCATCGGCGATGAACTGGCGGGCGGTTTCGAGACCGATGCCGCTGGTGCCGCCGGTGATGAGGGCTGTCTTGTTCTGCAGGCGTGACATGATGACGTTCCTTTGATCGAATGCTGGGCCGCGCCCCGTTGTTGTTCGATGCGAGAATGCTCTGAAAAAAGCGGCGCGATAAGCCAGCGCGTTGAAGAGTCCCGAACCTAATCGCGCCCAGCCATTTCAGGTGCGGGTGATCGAAGCGCCGCCGTCGACCAGCGAGGCCGTGCCGGTGACGAAGCTCGCATCGTCGGAGGCGAGATAGAGAACCGAGCGGGCAAGTTCTTCGGGTGTCGCGACACGCTTCAGCGCATGCAGGTTGGTAACGAAGGCCTGCTTCTCGGGCGTGTCGTTCATGTCCCGATACATGTCGGTATCAACAGCACCCGGCAGGATGGCATTGACGCGCACGCCCTGCTGGCCGAATTCGGCGGCAAGCGCCTGCGTCAGGCCGATCAGCCCGGATTTGCTGGCGGCATAGGCGGCAACGCCCGGAAAGGCGAAGCTGTAGCCGACGAAGGTCGAGGTGAAGATCACCGAGCCGCCGCCATTCTCCACCATTGCGCCGGTCTGGTGCTTGGCGGCGAGGAAGGAGGCCGTCAGATTGATCGCCACCGCCTCGCTGAAGCCTGCTTCGGAAACGGCGGTGCTCGGACCGGCTTCGCCGAGCGTGCCGGCATTGTTGAAGGCGATGTCGAGCTTGCCGTAATTCGTCACGGCGGCGGCGACCAGCGCCTTGTGATAGTCTTCCGAGCGCACGTCGCCGGCAATGGCGATGGCGTCGCCCCCCTCTGCCTTGATCTCGGCGACGAGACTGTCGAGTTCGCCCTGGCGGCGGGCGCCGACGACGACCTTGGCGCCTTCGGCGGCGAAGAGCTTTGCCGTGGCGCGGCCGATTCCGGAGCTTGCGCCGGTGACGATTGCGACCTTGTTGTTCAAGCGGTTCATGGTTCCATCTCCTAGATTTAAGGCGAGGCGGCCCCTGCCGTCCCTTTCGATGAGTGGAAGATGGCATTTTCCCTTCGTTCGGATTAGTCTCCAGATCGAGGAACTCGAATTCGGAAAAGCCGAACGATGATCAGGATCGAAGGTATTGCGGCTTTCGTCGCCGTGGTTGAGGCGGGCTCGGTCAGCGAGGCGGCCCGGCGTCTGCGGCTGTCCAAATCTGTCGTCAGCGAAAGGCTGGCGGAACTGGAGAAGTCGCTCGGCGGCATGCTGCTGCATCGAACGACCCGCAAGCTCACTTTGACGGAGGATGGCACGGTCTTCCTCGAGCGTGCCGCGCGCATCGTGCGCGAGATCGAGGAAGCCGCTGCCGATATGGCGGAGCGGCGCGGAACGCTGTCCGGCCCGATCCGCATCGCCGCCCCCGTCACCTTCGGCCGCATGCATCTCGGTCCGGCGCTTTATCCGTTTCTTGCCGAACATCCCGAGATCGAATTGACCCTGGACATCGATGACCGGCGCGTCGATGCCGCCTCGGACGGCTACGATGCCATTATCCGCAACGGCCCGATCGCCGATAGCCGGCTGGTCGCTTGGAAACTCACGCGCAGCCGCCGTCTTCTCTGCGCGTCGCCGGATTATCTCGCGCGCCAGGGAATTCCGTCGTCGCTGGCTGATCTCAACAGCCATCGCGGCATCTTCTACACCAATCGCGGCGTTGCCGACTGGCGCTTCCAGACGCCCGACGGGGCGATCGTCGTCCGCGCGAAACTGGCGCTCGGCATCAACAATGGTGACATGCTCCGCGACGCCGCGATTGCCGGGCTCGGCATCGCGCTGCTGCCTGCCTTCATCGCCGGCCCGGCCATCCGCGAGGGCCGGCTTGCCGAAATCGATGTCGGCCACAGGCCGGAGGCCGAATTCATCTATATGGCCCATCCCGAAGGCCGAAATCCCTCCGCCAAGCTCCGTGCCATCGCCGACCACCTGAAGAAGAGTTTTGGTGATCCGCCCTATTGGGATCCGGTGGGTTAATTCATCAGTTCAGCAAGCTGATCAGGTTCTCGGTGACCGGCGAGCGATGTGTTTTCAGGATCGCCAGCGCCAGGCGCGCCACGGCCGGCGGCCCCTCGATCGGCCGGTAGGCCACACCTTCGAGCTTGATCTGCGAAATCGAAGCCGGCACGATCGAGACGCCGAGATCGGCCGCCACCAGATTGACGACCGAGGAAATCTGCGGTGCCTCCTGTGCCACGGTCAGCTCGAATCCGGCCTTGCGGCAGGCAAGCACGACATCGTCGTAGAGGCTCAAGCCCACGAGCCGCGGAAAGAGGATGAAGGGTTCGTCTGCCAGCGCCGCAAGCGGCACGCTACTGCGCCGTGCCAGGAGATGGCTGGCGGGCAGGGCGATCACCATCGGCTCGTCCGGCAGCCGCCGCAGCCGGATGCCCGTGGGATCGTCGAGGCTGGGGCGCATGAAGGTGGCGTCGAGCTCGCCGCGTTCCAGCTTCTGCATCAGCGCCAGCGTATTCATTTCCGTCAGCGACAGTTGCACCTCCGGCCAGCGCGCGCGAAACCGGCGGATCGACGTGCTGACCACGGGGTTGAAGGCGGAGGAGGCGGTGAAGCCGAGCGACAGCCGGCCGGTCTCGCCGCGATTGGCGCTTTGCGCCGCAAGTTTTGCTTTTTCCGCAGCCGCCAGCGAAGCCTTTGCCTCGCCGAGGAAGGCCGCGCCCGCTGACGTCAATTCGGCCCCATGCGGCACGCGGTGAAACAGCGCCGCGCCCACTTCCCTTTCCAGGTCGCGGATCTGCTGGCTGAGCGGCGGCTGCCCGATGCCGAGCTTGCCGGCGGCACGGGTGAAATTGCCTTCTTCCGCCACCGCGAGAAAATATCTCAAATGCCGCAGCTCCATCGCCATCTCCAAAACCTATCGAAATCGCCAGTGTCATATATTGGACAAATGGAGCGGCGTTGACTAGATCGGAGGTCGGAAGGATGAAGATATGCCGACGTCAGTGCATGCCGTGAAGACCGCCGAGACAACCACGATCCCAGGGCAAAAACACTACCTTACCCGTGGCACCGGCGCCTATCGCCGCGCCAGCCTGGCGCTCTTCCTGTCCGGCTTCTCCACCTTCTCGCTGCTCTATTGCGTGCAGCCGCTGCTGCCGATCTTCTCGCAGCAATTCTCCGTCAGTCCGGCCGAAAGCTCGCTATCCCTGTCGCTCTCCACCGGTTTCCTGGCGGTCGCGATCGTCTGCGCCGCCGCCGTCTCGGAAGGCCTTGGCCGTCGCAGCCTGATGTCGATATCGCTGGTCGGGGCGGCATTGTTGACCATCGCCACCGCCTTTGCCCCGAATTGGCACCTGCTGCTCGTCATCCGCGCCCTGCAGGGCCTCGTTCTCGGCGGCGTGCCTGCTGTCGCCATGGCCTATCTCGCCGAGGAAATCGATCCGCGCGACCTTGGCGCCACCATGGGCCTCTATGTCGGCGGCACGGCCTTCGGCGGCATGTCCGGCCGCGTGCTGACCGGCATCTTTGCCGAATATCTCACCTGGCGTCCGGCGCTTTTTCTCATCGGCGCCATCGGTCTTGCCGCCGCGATCGGCTTCATCGCCCTCCTGCCGCCGTCACGCAATTTCGTCCGCCGGCCGGGCTTCGATCCGCGCTTTCATGCAAAAGCCTGGCTCGGCCATCTCAGCAATCCGGCGTTGCCCTTCATCTTCGCCATCGCCTTCCTGGCAATGGGCTCCTTCGTGACGATCTACAATTACGCCGGTTTCCGCCTTGTGGCGCCGCCCTACGGCCTCAACCAGACCGAACTCGGCCTGATCTTCACCGTCTATCTCTTCGGCATCGGCGCCTCCTCGATCGGCGGCCTGCTCGGGGACAGGATCGGGCACTTTTCCGTGCTTCTCTTCGGTCTGGCACTCACCGCCGCCGGCAGCGCGCTGACGCTCTTTGCCTCGCTCTCGGCGATTATCCTCGGTATCATCGTGCTGACGACCGGCTTTTTCATGAGCCATTCCATCGCCAGCGGCCTTGTCGGCAAGCTGGCGCATGGCACCAAAGGGCACGCCTCATCGCTCTATATGCTCGCCTATTATGTCGGCTCCAGCCTCATGGGTTCGGCGGGCGGCTGGTTCTACGCGGTTGAAGGCTGGGCCGCCGTCGTTATCTTCACGCTTGCCATGCTGGGGCTGGCCTTTGTCTCCGCCTGTTTTGCCCAGCAATTCGCGAGGAGAAAAGCATGATCCGCATAGACCGCCTCGACCATCTCGTGCTGACTGTCGCCGATATCGCCACCACCTGCGATTTCTATTCCCGCATCCTCGGCATGTCGGTCGAAACCTTCGCGGAAGGTCGAAAAGCACTGAAATTCGGCGGGCAGAAGATCAACCTGCATCAGGCCGGCCACGAATTCGATCCCAAGGCGAAACATCCCACACCCGGCTCCGGTGACCTCTGTTTCATCGCCGAAACGCCGATTGCCGATGTCATCGCCCATCTGGAGGCCTTGGGTGTTGCCATCGAAGAGGGTCCGGTCGAACGCACCGGTGCGACCGGACGTCTGCGCTCGATCTATTTCAGGGACCCCGACGGCAATCTCATCGAAGTCTCCAATCTGATCGCCTGAGGTGGCGAAGCCAAAGTGTGGCGCATCGAATTGGATCTAAGCCGGACGCTTATCTTTTATCTGATGGCTGTCGCGGTCCCAAAACCGCTGCGCATTTTTGGATGTCTGGATCACTCCTGCCCAGCAGGCTGTTCTTCCACCGCTGTTGCAAAATCGGGATCGACCGGACCGGCCACGTCGGCAAGCCAGTCCCAATCATCGGAAATCGGCTCAAGAATGATCGCACGCCCCTGCCGTCGAATGGCGACGCTGTCGCCGTCCAAACGGAATTCCTTGGGCAGCAGGACGGCTTGAGAGCGCCCCGACCAGAAGATCTTCGTTGTTTCCATGTCACGGCTCCCGATGAGATGTGACGAGGATATACAGCAAATTTTGATCAACCAAGCCGGATATAGGGCACGTCCTTCTTCGCCACCTCGTCCAGCGCCTCCTCGTAACCGGCGTCGGCGTAGCGCATGACGCCAAGCGCCGTATCGTTGGTCAGCGCATGGTCGAGCCGTTCGTCTGCGGCATCCGTGCCGTCGGCGACGACGGTGACGCCGCAGCTCGTCATATAGCCGGCGTAACCGCCGCCGCCGGAATGAATGACGACGAGATCGGCCATCGACGAGCAGAGCATCATCGCATCGATCAGCGGCCAGTCGGCGATCGCATCCGAGCCGTCCTTCATCCCCTCGGTCATGATATTCGGATGCGCCATGGCGCCGGCATCGAGATGGTCACGGGAGAAGGCGACCGGGCCTTTGAGTTCGCCGCTTGCAACCAGCGCATTGACGCGCCGGGCGAGTGCTGTGCGTTCGCCATGGCCGAGCCAGGCGATCCGTGCCGGCAGCCCCTCGAAGGGCACGTGCTCGCGCGCCAGCCGGATCCAGTTGGTGATGATCTTGTTGTCGGGGAACATTTCGAGCAGCAGGTCGTCGATGCGGGCGATGTCGCTCTCCTCGCCTGACAGAGCCATCCAGCGGAATGGGCCGATCGCCCGGGCAAACAACGGCCTGAGATAGGCCTCGGTGAAGATCGGAATGTCGAAGGCATTGGCGACGCCACCCTCTTTGGCCTGCGTGCGAATCAGGTTGCCATTGTCGAAGACTTCCGAGCCCTTTTTCTGAAACTCCAGCATCGCCGTCACATGCTCGACGATCGAGGCGCGGCTTGCCGCCATCAACTGGCCCTGCCCATCATCGCGCAGACCCTTGACCTGCTCGAGGTTCATGCCCTTCGGCACGTAGCCATAGACGAGGTCGTGCGCCGAGGTCTGGTCGGTGACGATATCAGGCACGATGCCGCGCCGGGCGATTTCCGGATAGACCTCCGCCGCATTGCCGACGAGGCCGACGGAAAGCGCCCGCTTGTCCTTCACCGCCGCATCGATCATTTGAAGGGCGGTGTCGAGATCCGGGGCGATCTCCTGGAGATAACCGATCTGCTGGCGCTTGCGGGCCCGCTCTGGATCGATGTCGACGCAGAGGATCGCAGCGCCTGCCATACGGCCGGCGAGCGGCTGCGCCCCACCCATGCCGCCGAGGCCGGCCGTCAGCACGAACCGGCCGAGGAGATCGCCGCCGAAGCGCCGCTCGGCGATGCGCATGAAGATCTCATACGTGCCCTGGATGACACCCTGGCTGCCGATATATTGCCAGGCGCCGGCCGTCAGCCCGCCCCAGCAGATCAGCCCCTTGCGCTGCAGCTCGTAGAACACTTCGGCCTTTGCCCATTGCCCGACGATATTGCAGTTCGCCATGATGACCAGCGGCGCCTTGGCATGCGTTCGAACGAGGCCGATCGGCTTGCCGGACTGGATGAGCAGCGTCTGGTCCTCCTCCATCTCGGTCAGCGCCTTGACGATGCCCCTGTGCGCCGCCCAGTTGCGGGCCGCCTTGCCGAGCGCGGCATAGACGATCAGGTTGTCGGGGTCCTCGCCGACCGACAGCACATTTTCGAGCAGCCGCAGCAGCGCCTCCTGCCGCCAGCCCTTGGCGCGCAGTTCCGGGCCGCCGGGAATCGGAAATTTCGGATGACGTGGATTGGCCTTCGGCATCGTGGGTTCCTCGTTTTGTTATTTGCGCGGCAGCGATTCCACATAGGCGAGCGCGGCATCAAGCAGACGCCGTCTCAGAGCATCGTCGCCATAAACCTCGGCACCTCCTCGCACCCAGCCATGCATCACCCGCTCGCCCGACAGCATCTGGATCACGCCCGGCAGTGCCAGCGCCCAGCCATCATTGCCCTTGCCGAGACGGATCAGCATGCCGTCACTGCGCGCGCCGCAGAGAAGATTGCCGTTCAGCATGAAGGCCCAGCCGCCGAACATCGATTTTTCGGCAAGGCCGGGCCGATCGCCGAGTTCCTCACGCATCAGTTCTTCGAGACCGGGATCGCGCGCCATGGCTCAGGCCTTCGTCGCCAGTGCATAGCGTGCGATCTCGATCCCCATCGCCTTTTCGACGACAGGATAGACGGTCGGATCGAGCACGCTTGCCGACAGCGGAATGATATCCATCGGCACATGCAGGATGAACACATGCATGCCCTCCTTGAGCTGGCCGACACTCAGCGGCTCGCCCTCTGGTGAAAGCGTGGTGATCACCGCGGGGAAGGTCGCTAGCCGCCCGCCATCCGCATCGTCCACCGCCATATATTCGTTCATCACATGCAGCGTCACCGACGTTTCGCCTGCGCCGACGGTGATCGTGCCGATGTCGAAGGCTTCCTTGGTATAGACGACGTCCTTGCGGGCAATGACGCCCTCGGCAAGGATATGCCCGCCGGTCGTCTTGCAGATCGCGTCGATGACATCAGATCCGCTGCGCTTCTCCGCCGCGATGATTGCCTCGCCGAGCGCAAGCGCCATCGAGATGCCGCCGAGTGCTGCATGGCTGCGGACATAGGAGGCGCGGAGCGGATTGCGGCAACTGGCGATGAAACCGCCGGATTGGTCGGCGGCGGCGCGCAGTACCGGCGAGATCTTTGCCGTCGCCCCCTTCACCACCAGTTCGATATAACGGTTTTCGGCGCGATTGCCGCCGACGGCGGTCTGGATCATCGGCTCGGGCGAGCCGGCCATGCCGATCGAGCCCATATCGCCCGTCGGATGTGCGCGGATATCGCCGACCGCGTCGACCACCTTGGTGCCGAGGATTGCCGACGGCAGCCAGCCGTTCAGCGTCGAGGATTTGCCGTTCTGGCCGATGATCAGCCCGGAAAGTTTTTCGCCGAGCGCCTCCTGCAGCAATTGCACCGCCTTCACATAGTCGATGCCTTGCATTTCCCAGGGCGTGGTGGAGGCCGGCGCGCCGATCGCGGCCGCAGTCGCAATCCAGTCCTCGTCCTTCAGCTCGTCGATCGAGACCAGCTCCGGCTTGCCGACATTGACGGCGGCAAGCCCAAGCATCCGCCCGTGATCAGCCCAGCCGCCGCCGCCGGCGGCATAGACGGAGCCGCCCTTGACGGCAGCTTCCACGTCCTTCTCAACGAGTATGCGTCCCATTCGCCTTCTCCTGATTCAAGCTTTTGTCCATCTCGCGCACCGCCTCGAACAGCACGGCGGCGCCGAGCGCGATATCGTCATTCTCAGCCCATTCATCGGCCGAATGGCTGCGGCCTTCGCGGCAAGGCACGAAGATCATCGCCGCCGGCGCCACCTTGGCGATCCAGGCCGTGTCGTGTCCTGCGCCGGAGGCCATGCGCCGATGTTTTGCGCCGACCCGCTCGCAGGCAGCCTCCAAGGTCGACAGCAGCCCGGCATCACCAGGCGTCGGCTGATTGTCGGAAACCCGGTTCGGGGTCTTGATCGTCACGCCATAGGCCGCCGCCAGCTTCTCGACATGACCGTCGAGCCAGCGGCAGAATGCCTCCATGTCGGCGCGGATTTCGGCACGGCCATCGATCAACAGCACCACCTTCGACGGCACGACATTGGCGGCATTCGGCTCGATCCGGAATTCGCCGACCGTCGCTGCGAAATGCCCCGGCGTTTTGGCAAGTTCTGCGGCGGCGTTGCGGATGTCGAGCACCAGCTGTGATGCCGCCACCAACGCATCCGCCCGCCGGTCCATCGGCGTCGTGCCGGCATGGTCGGCCCGCCCTTCGACGGTGATCTCGATCCGGGTGATGCCTGATATCGCGGTGACGATGCCGATATCCTCCTTTTCGGCTTCGAGCACCGGGCCCTGTTCGATATGAAGCTCCAGAAAGCCGGCTATATCGGGCCTGTTCTGCTGCATCAGCACATAGGGTCGGCCACCGACCTGCGCGATGCCCTCTGCCAGGTCGCCTCCGTCGCTGACGCGCGAAAGCCAGACCTCCGGCAGTTGGCCGGTCATGCCGCGGCTGCCGATGCAGGACACGCCGAAGATGCTGACCTCCTCGGCAAGAAAATCGACGATTTCGAGATCGTGATCGAGCTCGATATTCTGGTCAACAAGCGCGCGCGCCACCTCCAGCGCCGAGATCACGCCGGCAATGCCATCGAAGCGGCCGCCGTCCGGCACCGTGTCGGAGTGCGAGCCGACCATGATCGTGCCGAGCCACGGTTTCCGGCCAGTCCGCCGGCCGATCAGATTGCCGGCGGCATCGACCCGCGTTTCCAGCCCCGCCGCCTTCATCCGCGCGTCGATATAGGCCCGGCCTTCGAGAAAGAGTGGCGAGAACGCCCGCCGCGTCCAGGGATGCCCCGGCTCGGTAATCCCGGCCAGCGCATCGATGTCTTCAGCGATCCGGCTGGCATTGACGGGAAGATTGCGGCTCATGCTTCAGCTCCCGCAATGACCTGGCGCGGCAGCGGCCGCACGAAGCGGCCGGTACCGGGCTCAGCCAGCACCTTCGCGCCCTCGGCAATCTTTTCGCCGCGCAGATAGGTGGCGGAGACGGTCCAGGGCAGGCGGATGCCGTTATAGGGGCTCCAGCCGATGACGTTGTTGCCGCTTGCCGATGCATCATAGACGCTTTCGCGCGGCTCGAGCACGACGATATCGGCATCCTTGCCCGGGGTCAGCGCACCTTTGATATGGTCGAGCCGGAAATGCTTCGCCGGGTTCTCCGCCATCAGCCTGGCTGCCCATGTCAGCGGAATGCCGCGTTCGGTGGCACCTTTCACGAAAAGCGGCACCATCACCTCGAGGCCGGGAACGCCGGAGGCGTTGGCGAGCATGTCGGGATTGGTCTTGCGGTTTTCCGACCAGCTGACGTGATCGGTCGAAACCAGCCAGACATCACCCTCCGCCACCTTCCGCCAGAGCCTCTCCACCTCGGCGCGCGGCCGCACCGGCGGATTGATCTTCGCCTTACCGCCGAGGCGTTTCACATCGTTTTCCTCGTCGAGCGTCAGGTAGTGGATGCAGCATTCCACAGTCGCCGCAAAGCCATCGCGGCGATAGGCGCGCGCGATATCGTAGCCGCGCCCGAGCGAGCAGTGCACCACATGCGCCGGGCAGCCGGTATTGGCGCCGGTCTCGAAGATCGTATGCATCGCCAGCAGTTCGGTGATCGGTGGCCGCGACAGGCCGTGCGCCCGCCAGTCGGTGATGCCACTCGCCTTCACCTGTTCCGTGTAAGTGCGCACCGCCTCGTCGTCTTCATTGTGCACGCCCGCCGTCAGTCCTGTCGGCGCGATTGCCGCAAAGCAGGCGTCGAGCAGAGCCGGCGGAATGCGCGGAAAGCGCTTGGGGTCGGTGCCGAAGGTCGAAAACTTGAAGGCCGCGACGCCTGCCTCCACCATTTCGCGGATACGTGTCGGGCCTTCTTCCGGATCGACTGTGCCGTAAAGCGCGAAATCGACGCGCGCCTGCGGGGCGGCATGGTCGATCTTCCGCTTCACTGCCGCTGCCGAGCAGACGAGATTGCCTTCGTCATAGGGCATGTCAACGATTGTTGTCACGCCGCCGGCAGCTGCCGATCGTGTCGACCAGAGGAAATCCTCCTGGTCTTTTTGGGAAAGCGAATGCACCTGCGCGTCGATCGCGCCGGGCAGGATCAGCGCTTTTCCTAGCAGATGCCGTTCGCGGCCCGCAGGCGGCACGCCGAGGCCGACTTCGGCGATCTTGCCGTCGCGCACGGCGACATAGCCCTCTTCGACAATGCGGTCCGGCAGCACCACTGTGCCCTGCAGAACGAGATCGAAGTCCATGCTGCTTCCTCCGTAACTGGAAAATCAGACTGCCGGCTCGTGATGGGTTAGCCGTTCCTCGATACGCTCCAGCGAGCCGAGCGCGAAGAAATCGTCGAAGGAGGCGATCGGAACCTGCTCGGTCAGCTTGGTCACGAATTCGTCCGAACCAAGTTCCTCCTCGATCGCCTCCACTTCAGCCGAAAGCGGCCGGTCGACCGTATAGAAATCCGCATGTTTGCGCACGACCTCGTAGAGCATGGCGGCGACACCCTTCGGTTTATCGCCGAGAATGTCGATCGCTTGGGCAGACAGCAGCGCCTCGAGGGCTGCGAGGCGTTTCAGCGCCCGCATCTGCCGGTCGAAGCGTTCGATGACGAGCGGCAGGAAGGCTGCCTCGTCCTCCAGCCCGGCTGCGACGACCAGCGACTGGGCCGACACGGGATTGGACATCGACAGCACGCGCGAGAAGATCTCGCCGGCAAGTTTGATGATCGGCCCGAAACCGGTGGCAATCCGCCCCGGCGGCACGAGATTGACCGGCAGGTCGCGCCGCTGGCCGTTGCCGAGAATGACGCAGCGGTTGAAGGCGTTGCGCGCCGCATGCGCCATGCAGAGTGCTGCCGATTCGAGCAGGATCGTCACATCGAGCGGCAGAGATCCACCCGACGTCATCACCCGGCCTTCGACCACGACGGGATTGTCGTCGGAGCGCCCGGTGGCGGCAAGGATCTTGTGGCCGGTCGATAAGAGGTTTTCGATCACCGCCCCGAACACCTGGGCGATCATGCGCAGGCTGAGCGGATCCTGCACATGCGTTGCGACGGGCCAGTCCCATTCGTCGGAGGCGTTGCAGAGCCAGGCGCCGATCAGCGCCTCGCGCGCCGTTCCGACATGCCGGACCGCCTTCCAGGGATCGCGGGAAGCACCGAGCGCGCCGGCCGCCATCATCGCCGTTGCCAGCAGGACGCGGATCGAGGCCGCGGCGTTGCGCGTCGTTTCCGCCGCCGAGGCAAAGCTCACCGCATTGACGCTGAGCGAGGCGAGGCTGTCGCGCGGCGCCATCCGCATCGGTTCCAGCCCGGCCGCCTGGAAAGCCTCGGCCGCCTGCATCCGGTTGCCGCGATAGATCGCTTCGCCGACACCGGTCAGCACTGCGCCGATCTGTCCCATCAGGCCGATATCCGCACAGCCGATCGAGCCGGTGCGGCGCACGACCGGGATGAGATCGGCCTCGAGCATCCTGATATAGGCCTGGATCAATTCCGGCGTGCAGCCGACCTGGCCGGTCAGCGCCGTGTTGATACGGATCGCCATGGCATTGCGCACGATATTGCAGGAAAAGGGGGTGCCGGTGCCGAAATGATGGGCCCGCACCAGGCCGAGATTGAAGGTGTCGAGTTCGTCGGCCGACCACTCCACATCCTTCATGGCGCCGACGCCTGTCGTCGAGCCGTAGACGGGCATGCCGGAGGCAATGGCATCCTCGACGACCTCGCGGGCGATCGCGATGCGGGCCATGCCTGTCGCCGAAGCCGAAACCGCAGCCTTGCCCGCCCCGATCGTCACCATCTCGGCAAAACCGAGCGGTCGTCCGGAAAGTTCGATGCCAAGGCGTTCGTGCTTCATGTGCCATATCTCCCTAGAACGGGATGATTTTAGGCCGGATCGGCCGAAAATCTGAATCCTGTTCTAAATTAAAGAGTCAGAGCATGATGTCGCTCACACTTTTCGGCATCATGCTTTGAAGACGAGACTAAGCGAGCCCTCCGTCACATGGGATATCCCAAATGCCGAACACACCATGTTTTTGGCAGACGGTCAGCTCAGCATCCAGGCAATGTAGAGAAGCGTCAATGCGATGACCCACAAAGCAATCTTGGCCGAGCGGTTGTGCCGCGCTTCGGCCTTGCCGATCGCCTCCGCCGTCTCAGCGTCGAAACGTAAGCCGTGCTCGCTCATATGCAGCAGCTGATGGTGGAATTTTTCGGTCTTCGCCGCGATTTCCGGCACGGCTTCGGCGAGCTTGACCGCCGCCTTCAGCCCGTCCTTGAGATCGGTGGCGATCCGCTTCGGTCCGAGATTGGTGCGGATCCAGTCGCCGACGACAGGCTCTGAGGCCTTCCACATGTTGAAGCGCGGATTGAGCATGCGCGATACGCCCTCGACCACGACCATGGTCTTCTGCAGCATCACCAGTTCCGGCCGCGTCTCCATGTCGAAGAGCTCGGTCACCTCGAACAGCAGCGTCAGCAGCTTGCCCATCGAGATCGTCTCGGCCGGCTGGCCATGGATCGGCTCACCGATTGCCCGGATCGCCTGGGCGAAGCTTTCGACATTGTGGTGGCCGGGCACATAGCCCGCCTCGAAATGCACCTCGGCGACGCGGATATAGTCGCGGGTGATGAAGCCATAGAGGATTTCGGCGAGGAACCGCCGCTCCTTCTTGCCCAGCCGCCCGACGATGCCCATGTCGACGGCGACGATCATGCCATCAGCATCGACGAAGAGATTGCCGGGATGCATGTCGGCATGGAAGAAGCCGTCGCGCAGCGTGTGGCGCAGGAACGACTGGATCAGCGTATCGGCAAGCAGGTTGAGATCATGGCCTGCCGCGCGCAGGCCATCGACGTCAGACATCCTCGTGCCGTCGATCCACTCCATGGTGATGACGTCGCGCCCGGTGCGCTCCCAGTCGACCTTCGGCACGCGGAAGCCGGGATCCCGTTCGGTATTCTCGGCGATCTCGGAAAGGGCGGCCGCCTCCAGGCGAAGATCCATCTCCACCTTCGTCGTCTGCTCCAGCGTCTTCGTCACCTCGACCGGCCGCAGCCGCCGACTGGACGCCAGGAAACGCTCCTGCATATGGGCAACGAGATACATCGCCTCGATGTCATGGGCAAAGCGCTGGCGCACGCCGGGCCGCACGATCTTGACGGCGACTTTCTTCCGGCCTCCGGCGCACTCAACCTCGGCCGGATGCACCTGCGCGATCGAGGCGGCGGCGATCGGATCGCCGAAGCTCGCATAGAGTTCGCTAATCGGCCGTCCGAGTGAGCCTTCGATATTGGCCTTGGCCGCCGCCGAGGGAAAGAAGGCCATCCGGTCCTGAAGCTGCGACAGGTCGTTGGCGAATTCGACGCCGACCACATCCGGCCGCGTCGCCAGGAACTGCCCGATCTTCACATAGGAGGGACCGAGCCGCTCGACAGCCTGCGCCAATCGGTCGCTGCGCTTCTGATGCCGCGCCTTGCTTCGCTCGAAAATCGTGACGAAGGATTTGGCGAGTGCGACCGGAGGCGGCAGCCCTTCGGACGGAAGAGCTGATACGACGCCCTCACGCACGAGCACCCAGCCGACACGCCAAAGGCGGAAATATGCGCCGAAAGTACTCATGTTCTGTTTGATTCTCGCGCGACGCTATTCGAAAACCGCTCTACATTTTTCGGCGTCATGCGTCAGAGCTTCCAGCCGGAATGGAGTGCGGCGATGCCGCCGGTATAATTGGTAAAGGTGACGCGCGAAAAGCCGGCCTGGCGGATCATTGCCGCGAAATTCTCCTGGTTCGGGAACTTGCGGATCGATTCCACCAGATATTGATAGGGTTCGGCATCGCCGGTGATCGCCTTGCCGAATTGTGGAATGGCATTGAACGACCAGGCGTCGTAGATCTTGTCGAGAAGCGGCATATCGACTTCGGAAAATTCCAGCACCAGCAGCCGCCCGCCGCGCTTCAAGACGCGATAGGCCTCAGACAGCGCCGCATCGATCCTCGGCACGTTGCGGATGCCGAAGGCGATCGTATAGGCGTCGAAGCTGCCTGTCTCGAAAGGCAGTTCCTCGGCATTCGCCTCGACGAAGGTGAGATTGCCGGAAAGCTTCTTCTTTTCCGCCCGCTCGGCGCCGACGCCGAGCATCGAGCCGTTGATGTCGAGCACGGTGGCATGCGCCTGTCTGCCCGAAGCCTCGACGATGCGGAAGGCGATATCGCCGGTGCCGCCGGCCACGTCGAGCACCTTGTAGCCCGGCTCCTTGCGCGGGTTCAGCGCCGAGATCATCGCATCCTTCCAGGCGCGGTGCATGCCCATCGACATGACGTCGTTCATGATGTCGTAGCGCTTGGCGACCTTGTGGAACACCTGGTTGACCAGGCTCTGCTTCTCGCCGTCAGGCACCTCGCGGAAGCCGTAGGCGGTCTCCATGCCGCCGTCGGCGGAAGTGCGGCTTTCTGACATCAGACTGCTCCGTTCCTGAAGATTCGGGCGTGACGGCCATAGCGAAAGACCGCGCGCGACGTTATCTATGGGCCGCGTTTTCCGCGGCACACTGGCGCTATAGCGCACATCGTCGTCGGTTGAAACACGTTAGAGATAGATGGGTTAAGATGCCGGAATTGCCAGAAGTCGAAACGGTGAAACGCGGCCTGACGCCGGCGATGGAGGGCACGCGCGTCACCAGGCTGGAGCTGCGCCGAGGCGATCTGCGCTTCCCCTTTCCCGACGCTTTCGCAGACAGGGTTTCCGGCCGCACCATCGTTGGCCTTGGCCGCCGCGCCAAATATCTGCTGGTCGATCTCGACGACGGCAACACGCTGATTTCGCATCTCGGCATGTCCGGTTCGTTTCGCATCGAGGAGGGTGCAGTCTCCGGCATGCCGGGCGAATTCCACCATGCCCGCTCGAAGGACGAGAAGCACGATCACGTCGTCTTCCATCTGCAAGCCGCAAGCGGCCCGCGTCGTGTCGTCTATAACGATCCTCGCCGTTTCGGCTTCATGGATATGGTGGGACGTGCCGATCTCGCCGCTCATCCCTTCTTCCGCGATCTCGGCCCGGAGCCGACAGGAAACGAGCTTGGCGCCGCCTATCTGGCTGAACGCTTCCGCGACAAGGCGCAGCCGCTGAAGAGCGCGCTGCTTGACCAGAAGAACATTGCCGGTTTGGGCAACATATATGTCTGCGAGGCGCTTTGGCGCGCGCATCTTTCGCCGATCCGCGCCGCCGGCACGCTGGTGACGCCAGGGGGCCGGCCGAAGGCGCAGCTCGACCTGCTCGTTGCCTCGATCCGCGACGTCATCGCCGATGCGATCGCCGCCGGCGGATCGTCGCTGCGCGACCATATCCAGACCGACGGATCGCTCGGCTATTTCCAGCATTCCTTCTCCGCCTATGATCGCGAAAGTCAGGCTTGCCGCACGCCCGGCTGCGGCGGTACGGTCGCCCGCATCGTCCAGGCGGGTCGCTCCACCTTCTATTGCGCCACCTGTCAGAAGTAAGCCTGCCAGAAGTAAGAGTGAGAAACCGGGAGAACAGCATGGCCTTTGAGACCCTGATCGTCGAAACCCGAGGCAATGTTGGCCTCGTCACGCTGAACCGCCCGCAGGCGCTGAACGCGCTGAATTCCACCGTCCTGAAGGAACTCAAAGAGGCCTACGCCGCCTTCCACGCCGACGAGACGGTCGGGGCGATCGTGCTGACCGGTTCCGAGCGCGCCTTTGCCGCCGGCGCCGATATCAAGGAGATGCAGCCGCTTGAGTTCGCCGATATCTATAAGAGTGATTTCATCAGCGGCTGGGATGAGGTCGCCAAGGCGCGCAAGCCGGTGATCGCTGCGGTCAGCGGCTTTGCCCTCGGCGGCGGCTGCGAGCTCGCCATGATGTGCGATTTCATCATCGCCTCGGAGACGGCGAAGTTCGGCCAACCGGAAATCACCCTGGGCGTCATTCCCGGGATGGGCGGCTCGCAGCGGCTGACGCGCGCTGTCGGCAAGGCGAAGGCGATGGATCTCATCCTGACCGGCCGCATGATGGATGCGGCCGAGGCGGAGCGATCGGGACTCGTTTCGCGTGTGGTCGCGCCCGAACGTTTGCTCGACGAGGCTTTTGCCGCGGCCGAAAAGATCGCTTCGCTTTCTCGTCCCTCGGTCTTGATGGCCAAGGAGGCGGTCAACCGCGGATTCGAGACGACGCTGGAGGAGGGCTTGCGTTTCGAACGCCGCCTGTTTCACAGTCTCTTTGCCACGGAAGACCAGAAAGAAGGCATGGCGGCCTTCGTCGAGAAGCGCAAACCGGCTTTTACGCACCGTTGAATGCTTTTCGGCGCCTGCCAGTGGTAAAGCTTGAAAATCCGCGTTGACGTGGGCCGGCTTTAGAGTTATATGCCCGCCCACGGTTCGGAAAGCCGGTTTGGTTTTCCGCGATTGCTCCCGCATTGCTGGATTTTGTGGCCGCAGGGCCCGCGGTAATGGCGGAGTTTGTTCGAATTCTTGAGAGAGGCATCCATGGCCAATACAACTTCGGCGAAAAAAGCGACCCGCAAGATCGCCCGCCGTACCGACGTCAATAAGGCTCGTCGCTCGCGCGTTCGTACTTTCGTTCGCCAGGTCGAAGAGGCCATCGCATCCGGTGACGCCGCCAAGGCGAAGGAAGCTTTCCTGGCTGCTCAGCCCGAGCTTGCCCGCGCCGCCAGCAAGGGCGTGCTGCATGCCAACACGGCATCGCGCAAGGTCTCGCGTCTGGCCGCTCGTGTGAAGGCTCTTTCGGTCACCACGACCGCGTAAATCTTCCATTAACGACTTCTTCTTTATGATTAGCCCGGTAATTTTACCGGGCTTTTTCGATTCCGCCGATCAGCCCCTGCATGGTTAATCCCGCGACTGTTTCGTGTCAGCGCCATGACAGGAAAAATTGTTTGAAAACAATGGCTTGCGCAAGGATGCTTTCACGCCGCGCGACTCTGCCCCACGCTTCCGGGACCACAGGGGAGTCAAGAGGATTTTATTTTTTTTCTTTCAATGCGTGTCAAAATAGCCCGAACGGGGGAATCTCTTTGATTCAACTGCGATTCTTTTTTGACGCTGGTGTGACGCCCGAAAAGGGCAGGCCGAGTCAATGGCCGCTTGTTAATTTTGCGTAAAATTCATCGTTGATATTGCCGTTTGATCCTGCCTAAATGGCTTCCAACAGAGGGCGCGGACATCACCTGCAGAGGCTCGGTTTTAACTGCCACGTCGGCAGGGCGATGAGTTTGTGCCTTTTGTTACGGAGCCCTGCGCTTCCGTCTTTTCAAGCACTCGACGGATTTGAGCCGTAACGTGGCTGTTACGGAGCGGGGATGTTTTGTGCCTTCTGTGGCCACACGTTTAAGGCGAGACCACTGGAGAAGGTAAAGTAATATTGCGTTCGGGCTGGTCGGCCGAAAACGAGGATCGACCGCCAGCCTGGCACGGAAAGCCGGTGAAGGTTGCCGCATGAGCGCGGCACCTGCAACGGAGTTCTGTGCCGGTCCCGTGAGGGGCAGTGTTTGAGTGAACCGGCAGGCGAGCGGCTCATGAGGATCCGTCAGCCCGCCAAAGCGGGGAATGATCGGGCGGCCGTTTTAGCGGATGCCGGCCGGTGGAATTGAAAGGCGGCATTATGCAGATGAATACGATGACGACGAGCGGGCTCGACAATGGGGATGCGGCACCGCAGGCGTTCGGCTCCATTCGCCTGGAAGCGGCGGAAGTAAAGGCGGAT